>CAWBBQ010000027.1:0-83954 GCA_963787065.1 uncultured Actinomycetes bacterium | reverse complement strand
TCAAGCCCCGTGGCACTTCTTGAACTTCTTGCCCGACCCGCACCAGCACGGGTCGTTGCGGCCGATCTGCTCGTCGGCGGCCACGCGGCGCTGCTCGATGACCGGCGGGAGCTCGGCCTCCTCCTCGCACCGGATAGCCCTCCGGGGCCATCGCCGTGCCGGCGCCCGCCGCGGCCGCGGCCAGCGCGCTCGGCTGCGCGGTGCCCGCGCCGCCGGTGTAGGAGACCTGGCCCGAGCGCGTCTGGCTGCCGCCCGCCGGCGCCGCCGCCGGGGCCGGCGCCGATCTCGTACTGCTGGGCGGCGTCGCCGTTCTCGCCCTCGATCTCCACCTCGACGTGGTAGATCATCCGCGCGAAGTCCGACCAGATGGTGTTCATCAGGTCGGTGAAGAGCTCGAACGCCTCGTTCTTGTAGGCGACGATCGGCTCGATCTGGGCGAACCCGCGCAGGTGGATGCCCTCGCGCAGGTAGTCCATGTCGTAGAGGTGCTCGCGCCAGCGGTTGTCGATGATCTGCAGCAGCAGGTAGCGCTCGAGCGCGCGCATGAGCTCCTGCGCCGAGCTCGGCCTCGCGGCGGTCGTAGAGCGCCACGGCGTCGGCGCTCAGGCGGTCGATGAGGTCCTCGCGGTCGAGGTTCTCGGCCTGCACCTGGCTGGCGGTGAGCGCCACGGGATAGATGTCCTCGAGGGCCACGAACAGCCCGTTGACGTCCCACTCCTCGATGTAGTCGCCGGGCGTGTGCTCCTCGACGAGGCGCCGCACGACGCCGTTGATCTCGTCGCGCGCCGAGCCGCCCATGTCGCGGCCCTCGAGCACCTGGTCGCGGTACTCGTAGACGATCCGCCGCTGCTCGTTCATCACGTCGTCGTACTCGAGCACGCGCTTGCGGATCAGGAAGTTCTGCTCCTCGACCTTGCGCTGGGCCTTCTCGATCTGCTTCGAGAGCATGCCCGCCTCGATCGGCTCCTCGTTGCCCTCCTCGTCGGTCGTGCCCAGGCGGTCGAGGATCTTGTAGATGCGATCGCCGGCGAACAGGCGCACGAGGTCGTCCTCGGCGGACAGGAAGAAGCGCGACTCGCCCGGGTCGCCCTGGCGGCCCGAACGGCCGCGGAGCTGGTTGTCGATGCGGCGCGACTCGTGGCGCTCGGTGCCGACGATGAACAGCCCGCCGGCCTCGACGACCTGCTCGCGGCCCTCCTCGACGCGCGTCTCGATCGACGGCAGCACCTGCTCGAGGTGCTCGTCGAAGTCCGGGTCGCCGGGCTTCAGGCCGAGCTTGGCCAGCTCGAGCTGGACCAGGTGGTCGGGGTTGCCGCCGAGCTTGATGTCGACGCCGCGCCCGGCCATGTTGGTGGCGATCGTGACCGCGCCGGGCTGCCCCGCCTCGGCGACGATCTCACCCTCGCGCTCGGCGTGCTCGGGCTTGGCGTTGAGCACGGTGTGGGCGATGCCCTGCTTGCGCAGCATCTCGCCGAGCAGCTCGGAGACCTCGACCGAGATCGTGCCGACGAGCACGGGCTGGCCGCGGCGGTGGCGCTCCTCGATCTCGGAGACGACCGCGTGCCACTTGCCGTCGCGGGTCTTGAAGACCTGGTCGTTGCGGTCGTCGCGGACCATCGGGCGGTTCGTCGGGATCTGCGTGACGCCGAGCTTGTAGATCTTCATGAACTCGGTCGCCTCGGTCAGCGCCGTGCCCGTCATCCCCGAGAGCTTGTCGTACATGCGGAAGTAGTTCTGCAGCGTGATCGTGGCGAGCGTCTGGTTCTCCTCCTGGATGCGCGCGCCCTCCTTGGCCTCCACCGCCTGGTGCAGGCCCTCCGACCAGCGCCGGCCCTCGAGGATGCGGCCGGTGAACTCGTCGATGATCTTCACCTCGCCGTCGACCACGGCGTAGTCGACGTCGCGCTTGTACAGCGACTCCGCCTTCAGGGACTGGTTGAGGTGGTTGACCATGTGGCCGTTCTCGGCCCGGTACAGGTGGTCGATGCCGAGGAACTTCTCGGCCTTGGCCACGCCGCGCTCGGTCACCGAAACGGTCTTGTGCTTCTCGTCGAACTCGTAGTCGAACTCGGCGACGAAGTCCTTCTTGGACTTCGGGTCCAGGCCGTCGGGGCGCTTGCCCGGCTCCATCGTGCGCGCGAGGCGCGCGAACGAGACGTACAGCTCGGCGGCCTGCTCGGGGGCGCCGGAGATGATCAGCGGCGTGCGCGCCTCGTCGATGAGGATGTTGTCGACCTCGTCGACGACCGCGAACGGGTGGCCGCGCTGGACCTTCTCCTCGATCGAGGTGGCCATGTTGTCGCGCAGGTAGTCGAAGCCGAACTCGGAGTTCGTCCCGTACGTCACGTCGGCGGCGTACGCCGCCGCCTTCTCGTCGTAGGGCTGCATGTTCTGCAGCACGCCGACCGTCACCCCGAGGGCGTCGTAGATCGGCGACATCCACTCCGCGTCACGGCGGGCCAGGTAGTCGTTGACGGTGACCACGTGGACGCCCTTGCCGGCCAGCGAGTTGAGGACGACGGCGAGCGTCGCCGTCAGCGTCTTGCCCTCGCCGGTCTTCATCTCGGCGATGCTGCCGCCGTTGAGCACCATCCCGCCGATGAGCTGGACGTCGAAGTGGCGCATGCCCATCGTGCGCTTGCCGGTCTCGCGGACGACGGCGAAGGTCTCGGGCAGCAGCTCGTCGAGCGACTCGCCGTTGCGGGCGCGCTCGCGCAGCGCGTCCATCCGCTCGCGCAGCTCCTCGTCGGACTCCAGCTCGAGCTCGGGCTCGAACGCACCGATGAGCGCGACGCGGCGCTCGTACTCGCGGAACTGCTTGGACTCGCCGATGTTCAGCGCGCGATCTAGGATGCCCATGGGTCCAGCCTAGCAACGGGCATGGGGCGATTCCGCCGGGTGAAGGGGCCCGCGCGGGGCCCCTCGGCGGGCCTCAGACGGCCGGTTGCGTGTCGACTCCGAAGTCCTCCGGGGCGGCGGTGCGGATCGTCTCGGTACCGACCTTGCGACGTCCCCGGCGCTTCTCGCGATGGCGCTTGACCTGGCGCGAGAGCTCCTCCTCGCACAGGTTGATGGCGTGGCGCAGGTCGCGCGCCTGATCCTGGGCGCGCAGCGTCACGCCCTTGAGGAACAAGGTCGCCTCGGCACACTGGCCGTCGGCGATCGCGGGGTTGCGCTCCTCCCTGAGCTCGACCTCCAGGCGGGCCAGCTCCGACACCTGCTTGGCCACCTTCCTGAAGCGCCTCTCCACGTACTCCCGGAGCTCGTCGTCCACGGGAGTGTTGCGGCCCCTGACCTCGATCTGCATGGAGATCCCTCTCGTCCGAGTTGACCGGGCTCACGGAAGGTACCCCGAGGCTCGGCCTATCTCAACGCCCGTGCATAGGCGACGCCGACAACTGACCCGGCCCCCGCGGCCCGCAGGGCGGCGGCGCAGGCCTGCAGGGTGGCGCCCGTGGTGAGCACGTCGTCGACCAGGATCGGGCGCGGCGGCACGAGGCCGGCCACCGCGATCCCGATCCTCCCGCGCTCAAGCCGCGTTGCGCGGCGGGCACGGGCCTGGCGCGGCGCGGGGCCCACGCGCCGCAGGCAGGCCACCACGCGCAGGCCCGTCCGGTCGCCGATCGCCGCCGCCAGCCGCCCCGCGTGGTCGAAGCCTCGCGCCCGCCGCCGCACCGCCGCCGCGGGCACCGGCACGAGCGCGGCCCCGCCGCCGCGTCCGGACGCAGCAGCCCGGCCGGCGCGGTGGCCGCCATCTGCGCGGCCATGAGCTCGATCAGCACAAGCGCGCCCCGCAGCTTCAGCGCGTGCACGACCTCGCGCGCGGCACCCTCGTAGGCCATCGGCGTCCACGCGCCCGCGAGCGGGCCGCTGGGCCAGTGGGACAGCGCGGGCCGCACGGGGCGGGCAGCGCGCACCGCGGACAGCGCGGCCCGAGCAGCCACGGCATCGCGGCCCGGCACGCGCCGCACAGCGGCTCGTGCACGCGCGCGAGCGCGGACCGGCAGGCCACGCACGCCGGCGGCGCCAGCAGCGCTCCCGCGACGGCCAGCCAGTCCTGCGGCGGAGGGAGCGCGAGCGGCATGAGCCCATCCTGGCCAACGTCGCGTCACAGCGCACCCCGCGCACTGGAACAATCGGCCGCCATGGCTGCGGACACTTCGTGGACGTTCGAGCCGGGAGCGATCCTGCTCATCGCGATCCTCGGTGGGCTCTACCTCCCGCGCTGGCGCCGCGTGCGCCGCGAGCACGGGCCTCGCGAGGCGCCGGTGGTGCGCCTGCTGTCCTACCTGGCCGGCCTGGCCATGCTGATCGTCGCACTGCTGTCGCCGGTCGACCGCCTGGCCGAGCAGGCGTTCACGATGCACATGGTCCAGCACGTGCTGCTGCTCGACCTCGCGCCGATCGCCCTGATCTGCGGGCTGACCAAGGTCATCATGCGGCCGGCCACGCGCCGGCTGGCGCGCCTCGAGCAGGCCGCCGGGCCGTTCGGCCACCCGCTGTTCGCGGTCGTGCTCTACGTCGGGCTGATGTGGCTCTGGCACGTCCCCGCGCTGTACGACGCCGCGCTGCGGCACTCGCTCGTGCACGTCCTCGAGCACGTCTGCTTCTTCAGCGTCGGCGCTCTGTACTGGTGGCACCTGCTGTCGCCGATCCGCAGCCGGCTGCGCCTGACCGGCATGGGGCCGGTCGTGTACATGCTGTCGACGAAGCTGTTCGTCGGGCTCCTGGGCATCGGGCTGACCTTCGCCCCCGAGGCGCTGTACGCGTTCTACGAGCGCCAGCCGCCGATCTGGGGCCTGAACCCGGCCGAGGACGAGGCGCTGGCCGGCGGCCTGATGGCGCTCGAGCAGTCGATCGTCATGGGCGTCGCGCTCGTCTGGCTGTTCATGAACGCGCTGGCCGAGAGCGAGGCCGAGGAGCAGCGCGCCGAGCGCTACGCGTGATGACAGGGCCGAACGACACGCCGGAGGTCGCCGGCTTCCTCCGAGCGCTTTCGCACCCGCTCAAGACGGGGATCGTGGACATGCGCGCGGCGATCCTGGGCTCCGACGAGCAGATCACGGAGCACATCAAGTAGAACGCGCCCACTTCTGCTGGCACGGCGAGGACCGGGTGACGTTCCGCCTCCAGCCCGGCGATCGGCTCCAGCTCGTGTTCCACCGCGGCGCGAAGGTGCGCGCCGACAGCGACGACTTCGTCTTCGAGGACGGCACCGGGATGCTCGTGTGGGCGTCGGGTGATCGCGCCATCCTGACGCTCCGCGATCTGGACGACGTGCGCGCGAAGCTCCCCGCGGTGGTCGAGCTCGTCGGTCGCTGGATGCGGGCGACGGCGTAGGCGTCGGGTCCCGCGCCGGTCAGCGCTTCGGCCGGCGCCGTGCTCGCCGCTTCCGCTTGACGGCCTTGGGGCGCGGGGACTTGCGCTTGAGCGGCAAGCGGCGCTTGCGCCGAGCCTTCGGAGCCGGAGCCTTCGGAGCCGGAGCCGCCGGGGCGCCTCCGTGCCCCGATGCGGCATGGCCGGCAGCGGTGCCGTGGGCCTCCGGGCCGACGGCAGAGTCGACCGGCTGGGCCGGCGGAGCGCTCGGCGAGTGGGTGCCGGTGGCGGCCTCCGGGTCCGTCGGGGGCTGCGCCGCGCCGGTCACGGTGATCGTCGTCTCGGCGATCCCCACGACCTCGCCAGTGATCCAGTCGAGGTGCTCGACGCGCACGACCGAGCGACCTGCGCGGGTCGGGCGCAGCATGAGGTCGTAGCGCTCGGCGCTGCCGACGAGGAGCTCGCGCGTGCGGAACGACTGCGGTTCGAGGATCACGAACGGCGGTCCGGCCTCCTCGATGCTGCCGAACGGCCGCCCGTCGGAGGCGATCACCTCGGCTTCGAGACCGCCGAAGCTCCAGCGCTGCGGGAAGTAGCCGGCGTTGATGATGCGAGCGAGGATCGTCTGGCCCGGCGCCGCGGTCACCGCGGCCCGCGGCGACGTGAGCGAATCGGGGTGAAAGGCCCCACTGATGTGGAAGTACCGCGGTTCCCACAGGTTCAGGCCGGCGTCCTCGCCGTCCAGGCCGGCGGCGTGGTTCAGCTCGTGCTTGGACGGGTCGATGCCGCCCGCGGCCCAGATCGCCTCGACGTCGTAGCGCGGCCCTCCGCGAAACGCTCGCCCGGGGCCCTCCGGCGGGTCGATGATCAGTGCGCCCCACATGCCCATCTCGAAGTGCAGCGTCGTGTTGACGTGGCAGTGGTAGAAGTAGGTCCCCGCCTGGGCGGCGCGCCACTGGTAGGTGTAGTGCCCGCTGACCTCGAAGGACGTGTGGCCGACGCCGTCGTTGTAGTCGTCGGGCTCGATGCCGTGGTGGTGCAGCGTGTGCGTGCGTTTGCTGGCCTTCAGCGTGTTGTGGACGATCTGCCCCTCGCGCACCCGGATCGTCGGCGACGGGAACGAGCGGGTGCCCCGCTCGTCCTCGAAGCCCCAGTAGTCGACCTCGTTGCCATCGGGCATGACCAGCTTGTCGTTGAAGAAGTCACGCTCGAACGCGATGTCGGGAGTGACCCTGCCGGGTGTCTCCGGGCTGCCCTCGTGAGGCATGTCGGAGAACTCCCGCGGGGCCTGCGGCGGATCGATGAACGGCCCGGTGAAGGCCTCCAGGCCCGCCTCCGAGTCGTGTCCGTGGGTCGTGGCCATGGTTCCTCAGCCCTCCAGGTGCCAGTCGGTGAGCAGGCCGTTGGGATACAGGCCGCCGTGCAACGTCTGGGTCATCTCCTGATGGTCGTGGACGGGGTAGTTGCCCACGCGCGTCGGCGGGAAGGCGTCCGGCGGCGGCGTGAAGGGCAGCAGCACGTCCACGACCTCTCCGCGGTCCATGAAGACCGTGTCCTTGTTCATCACCACCGGCGGGGGCGCGCCGTTGCGCGACAGCACCCGCACGTGGTTGCCGTGGAAGTGGATCGACTTGACCGTCAGGCCCGCGTTGAGCATCCGCACGAGCGTCGCCTCGCCTACCCGCCCATGCGGCGTCGTGTCCACCGCCTTGGTCGAGAAGTCGCCGAAGCGCCCGTTGATCAGGAACACGTCCGGCCTGAAGCCGGCGGTCGTGTCGACGGGCTGCCGCAGCCGGGCCTTCTCGCTCCAGGCGGTGTCGATGCAGGTGAACACCCACACGAACTCGTGCACGTAGCGCGGCCCGCCGGGAAACGGCACGTTGGACGCCCCGGCCGGACTGACGACCATCGCACCGTGCAGGCCCAGGACCCGGTTGAGCGGCGCTGCGAGCGGATCGACGTACAGGTACGTGCCGGCCCGCGGAGCGTCGAAGCGCAGCGTCGCCGTGGCGCCGGGCGCGATCGGGCCGCTGTCGACGACTCCTTCGATGGCAAAGCCGTGCGGCTCGTCGAGCGTGTTGGTCACCGACACCGTCATCTGGTCGCCCTCGATCGCCCGCACGACGCTGGCGGGCATGCCGGAATCATCGGCGGCCGCACCGAACCCCCGGTGGTAGAGCTGCTCGCCGCCCGGGAGCGCGACGTAGCCCTCGTTGACGAACAGGCGCACGTCGATGGCCTGCGCCTCGGCGCGGCTCTGCGTCAACAGCAGGCCGCCGGCTGCCGTGGCAGCGAGGCCGCCGGCCCCACGCCGCAACAGGCTCCGTCTGGTGATCCCCCCTGAGATCCCATCATGGTGGCCACATCGGAACCGTTCCACATGGGCACTTTGCGCAGCTTTTCTATAGGTGACGCACCGTGAAGCGATCTTGGCGCACCGCTGTGGTGTGAGGCCCGCCCGCAGCGGCCCCGACCTAGCCCTCGAGCACCGCGCCGTCGGCGATCCGCCGCTGCCCTTCGTCGCCCGCGCTCGACCGTCACCGCGCCGCGCACGACGACGTCGGCCCCGAAGGCCACGTCGCCGACGACCGTCAGCCGCTCGCAGGCCACGAGCGACGGCGGGCCGGCGGCGAAGCGCTCGCTCGAAGTCGCGCGACGAGCTTGAAGTGCTCGGGGTCGAGGTCGACGAGCGGCGGCGCGTCGCGGCCCTCGGCCAGCCGACGGTGCGGCCGTCGTCGGTGAGCACGTAGGCGTCGGAGCGCAGCGCGAGCAGGTCGTCGGTCGTCTTGACGGGGGCGAAGCGCGCGCGCGGCACGCGCAGCGCCCGCGCGCCGTCGAAGACGTCGATCGCCGCGCCCATCGCCGTCTCGAGCTGGATCACGGCCGGCGAGCCGGGGTCGCCCGGGTCGACGGTCTTGCGGTTGACGATCATCGGCAGCCCGAGCACGCCGTCGCGCTCGCAGCGTCGCGCGCAGCGCGCGCAGGTCGACCCACAGCGTGTTGGTGTTGAAGAAGCGGTGGCGCTCGATGTCCTGGAAGGCGTCGACGTCCTCGTCCGGCGTCTGGGCGATCTCGCGCAGGACGAGCCCGCCGTCGCGGCCGGCGCGCGAGGTGGCCGCCCTTGCGGTCGGCCGGCGTGCGGTCGGCGACCTCCATCAGGAACGGGATCTGCTCGCGCGCCACCCACGCCAGGATCCGCGGGTCGAGCACGGCGCCGAGGTTGTCGGCGTTGGAGACGAACGCGTAGCGGTAGCCGCTGCTCGAGCAGCGCGTCGAGCATGCCCGAGGTGACGCAGCGCCGTGTACAGGTCGCCGTGGCCGGGCGGCGCCCATTCGAGGTCGGGTTCGTCGGGCCAGTCGACCGGCGTCGAGGCCGTCGGCGTGCAGCTTGGGCACCTTGTTCTGCACGAAGTCCGGCGGGCACGTCGCGACGGCGAGCTCGGGGTGGCGCTCCAGCGCCGCCAGCGAGTCGTCGCGCGTGGCGAAGCTGTTCATCAGCACGAGCGGCAGGCGCGCGCCGGTGCGCCTCGCGCAGGCCGAGCACCTGGCGGGCGATGATGTCCAGGAACGCTCAGCCCGTCCTTGACCTCGAGCAGCGACTTGGCCTTGGTCATGCCCATGCTCGTCCCCAGGCCGCCGTTGAGCTTGAGGACGACGGCGCGGTCGAGCGCGTCGCGCGGCGCCATCGCCGGTCTCGGCGAGCTCGTCGGCGTCGGGCAGCTCGTCGACCGGCTCGATCTCGGCCTCGGCCAGCACGCCCGGTCTCGCCGCCCCGCAGGCGCTCGTAGGCGTCGGCGAACGCCTCCACCGCGGCCTCCCCCACGCCCTCGCGGCGCATCTTCTCGACGCTCGCGCGCAGCCCGTCCTCGTCGTCGCTCACCACGCCCATGCTATTCGTCGACCAGCTCCATCAGACGGGCGGCGTAGGCCGGCGCGCTCGGCTCGTCCTCGTGGCGGAAGTAGGCGAACACGGTCGCGCCGTCGTCGAGCAGCGCGCGAATGCGCTGCGCCCACGCGCTCAGCGCGGCGTCGTCGTAGGGCGGCTCGCGCAGGCGCAGGTAGCGAAACGGCGCGGCGGCCTCCAGCTGGTTGACGCGCACGACGTTCGTGCGCCCGTCGAGATCGCGCTCGATGCCGTCCCACGACGGGTCGCGGAGGTCGAGGGCCACGGGCAGGTCGTCGTCGATGCCGTCGAGCAGCGTGGCCATGAACTCGTCGTCGCGCTTGCGCGCGTCGTGCAGGCGCACGAGCAGTGGCCCGAGCCGGTCGCCGAGCGCGCGTGCCCGCGCGCAGAACCCGGGTCCCTCGTCCAGGCGACCCCAGATCGACAGCGACATCGGCGCCTTGACCGCGAAGCGGAACCCGTCGGGCACGGCGGCCGCCCAGCGCTCGAGCTGCGCCGCCGCGGGCAGGCGGTAGTAGGTCGTGTTGAGCTCGACCGTGCCCAGCCGCTGCGCGTAGAAGCCCAGGAAGTCGGCCTGCTTCGTGCCCGCCGGGTAGAAGCCCGGCTTCCAGCTGGCGAACGAGAACCCCGACGCGCCGGCCCGCAGGACCGGCGCGTCGCTCACGGCCTGTTCTCCCATGAGCGCAGGTAGCGGTACTGCTCGTCCGTGAGCTCGTCGATCCGCACCCCGAGCGCGGCGAGCTTGAGCGCCGCCACCTCGCGGTCGATGTGCGGCGGTACGGCATGGACCCCGGGTGCGAGCTCGCCGCGGCGGCGCACGAGCTCCTCGACGCACAGTGCCTGCAGCGCGAAGGACATGTCCATCACCGCGGCGGGATGGCCCTCGGCCGCGGCCAGGTTGACCACGCGCCCGCGGGCCAGCAGGTTCAGCCGGCGGTCTCCGAGGTCGTACTGCTCGACGAGCGGGCGCACCTCGCGCACGCCGCCGCGGGCCAGCGCGCGCAGGTCGACGACGCTGATCTCGACATCGAAGTGCCCCGCGTTGGCCAGCACGGCGCCGTCCTTCATGCGCGCGAAGTGCTCGCTCGTGAGGACGTCGCGCGCGCCGGTCACGGTGACGAAGACGTCGCCGCGCGGCGCGGCGTCGAGCGCCGGCATGACCTCGAAGCCCTCCATGCGCGCCTCGAGCGCGGCCATCGGATCGACCTCGCAGACGATCACCGACGCGCCCGCCCCACGGGCCCGGATGGCCACGCCGCGCCCCGTCCAGCCGTATCCGAGGACGACGAGCGTGTGGCCGGCGAGCAGCAGGTTGGTGGCGCGCAGGATGCCGTCGAGCGTCGACTGGCCCGTCCCGTAGCGGTCGTTGAACGCGCGCTCGGTGCGCGCCTCGTTGACGGCCAGGACCGGGCAGGCGAGCCGGCCTTCGGCCTCCAGCCGGCGCACGCGGACCAGCCCGGTCGACGTCTCCTCCAGCGCGCCGAGCAGGCGCCCCGCGCGCTGCGGCCCGGCGGCGTGCAGGACGGTGATGAGGTCGGCGCCGTCGTCGATCGTGACCTGCGGGTCGCCGGCCAGCAGCGCGGCGACGTTGGCCGCGTAGGCATCGGCGTCCTCGCCGCGCACGGCGTGCACCTCGGCCCCGTGGCGCTCCACCAGCGCGGCGGCCGTGTCGTCCTGCGTGCTCAGCGGGTTGGCCGCCGACAGCGCGGTGCGGGCGCCCCCGGCCATCAGGGTCCGCACGAGATTGGCGGTCTCGGCCGTGACGTGCAGGCAGGCGGCCACGCCGATGCCCTCCAGCGGCCGCTCGCGCTCGAAGCGCTCGCGCAGCGAGCGCAGCACCGGCATCTGCCCGTCGGCCCAGGCGATGCGGGCGGCGCCCGCCTCGGCGAGGCTCGGGTCGGCGACGCGGCTGGCCATCAGGGCAGCTTGCCACGCGACGCGGCGCACGTCGCCCGCGCCGCGATGCGTCAACCTGCGATGCACCGACCCAGACCAGGAGGCAGTCGATGAGCGCGACGATCGTGGGACCCCGCGACGGCAGGACGGGCGACTTGGCTAGCATCGGCGTGCGGTTCATGGCATGGGGAGCGCAGACGGGCGGCGGCTTCGCGCTCGTCGAGCACCCGATGCCGCCCCGCGCGCTGGCCGCGCCGCTCCATCGCCACAGCCACGAGGACGAGTACTCCTACGTGCTGGAGGGCCGGATGGGCGCCGACCTCGGCGGCGAGATCGTGGTCGCCGAGGTCGGCGACCTCGTGTTCAAGCCGCGCGGGGAGTGGCACACGTTCTGGAACGCGGGCGACGAGCCCGCGCGGATCCTCGAGATCATCTCCCCCGCCGGCTTCGAGCGCTACTTCGAGGAGATCCTCGACCTCACGGAGGAGCCGTCACCCCAGAACATCCCGCCGATCGCCGCGCGCTACGGCCTCGAGCTGGACCCGGCGAGCATCCCGGCGCTGTGCGAGCGCCACGGGCTGCGCTTCCCGAGCATCGACCCCCGCACATGAGCACCCATGACGTGCTCATGTCCGGTCTCGACCTGGCGCGCCCGCCGAGAGCTGGTGATCGAGCCAGGGGCGGGCGGCGGCGAGCCACTCGGCCGGTTGGTCGACGTGGGCGCTGTGGCCGCCACGGCCGAGGAGCTCGATCGTCCAGGACGGGTGGCGCGCGGCGGCGGCGATCGCGAAGTCGACGGGCACGTGATGGTCGTCCCTGGCGTGCAGGACGAGCACCGGCGCCCGCACCGCGGCCGCCATCGCGTGGAAGGCCGACGGTCGCAGGGCGAGGCGCGCGAGCGAGCGCATCCCGCGGACGGTCCCGCGGCGCGGCCGTGGTCGGGCGCCGCGCGCGGCGAGCTCGCGCACCAGCGCGGCCCGATGCGCGGCGTAGTCGGTGAGCGTGGCCGAGCGGCTGCGGCCGTTGAGGGCCGGCGGGAAGAAGCTGTCGGTCAGGATCAGGCCGGCCACGGCCGGTGGGTCCAGCGCCGCGCGGCGCAGCGCGACCATGCCCCCGATCGAGTGCCCGACGAGCACGGCCGCGGCCGGGAGCTCGGCCGTGGCGGCCACCAGGGCGTCGAGCCCGGCGCGCGGGAGGTCCGCGACGTGGACGCTTCCGTATCGCTCCAGCCCGGGGCGCACGCCGTCCCAATCGGAGGCCGAGCGCCCCAGGCCGTGCAGGCAGACGATCGTCGTGCCGCCCTCCGAGCCGGTCACCGGCGAGCCGTGCTCGTCGAGCGTGCACATAAGCGGGTCATGGGCACACAACGTGACGTCTGGAACAAGAGGCGGGCCCGAAAGGCCCGCCTCCAGGGTGGGCGGCCCGCCCGGCTAGTAGCGGTAGTGGTCGCTCTTGTACGGGCCGTCGACCGGCACGTCGATGTAGGCGGCCTGGTCGGGCGTCAGCTCGGGTGAGGTTGACGCCGAGCGCCCCGAGGTGCAGGCGGGCGACCTTCTCGTCGAGGTGCTTGGGCAGCACGTAGACCTGCTTGGCGTACTCGTCGTTCTTGGTGAACAGCTCGATCTGGGCGATCGTCTGGTTCGAGAACGAGTTGGACATCACGAAGCTCGGGTGCCCGGTCGCGTTGCCCAGGTTGAGCAGGCGCCCCTCGGACAGCACGAGGACCGAGTGCCCGTCGGAGAACGCCCACTCGTCGACCTGCGGCTTGATGTTGATCCGCCGGACGTCGTCGCGGCGCTCGAGGCCGGCCATGTCGATCTCGTTGTCGAAGTGGCCGATGTTGCCGACGATCGCCTGGTGCTTCATGCGCGCCATGTCGTCGGCCGTGATGACGTCCTTGTTGCCGGTCGCCGTGATGAAGATGTCCGCCGTCTCCACGACGTCCTCCAGCGTGACGACCTGGTAGCCCTCCATCGCCGCCTGCAGCGCGCAGATCGGGTCGATCTCGGTGACGAGCACCCGGGCGCCCTGGCCGCGCAGCGACTCGGCGCAGCCCTTGCCCACGTCGCCGTAGCCGCAGATCACGGCGGCCTTGCCGGCGATCATCACGTCGGTCGCCCGGTTGATGCCGTCGATCAGCGAGTGCCGGCAGCCGTAGAGGTTGTCGAACTTGCTCTTGGTCACCGAGTCGTTGACGTTGATGGCCGGGAACAGCAGCGTCCCCTGCTCCTGCATCTGGTACAGGCGGTGCACGCCCGTCGTCGTCTCCTCGGTCACGCCCTTGACGCTCTCGCCGATGCGCGACCACTTCTGCGCGTCCTCGCCCAGCGTGCGCTGGAGCAGCGAGAGGATGAGCCGGAACTCCTCGTTGTCGGCCGTCGCCGGGTCGGGCACCGCGCCGGCGCGCTCGAACTCGGCGCCCTTGTGGACGAGCAGCGTCGCGTCGCCGCCGTCGTCGAGGATCATGTTCGGCTCGGCGTCCGTCCACGTCAGCGCCTGCTCGGTGCACCACCAGTACTCCTCGAGCGTCTCGCCCTTCCAGGCGAACACCGGGATGCCCTTGGGGTCCTCCGGCGTGCCCTCGGGCCCGACGACGACGGCGGCCGCGGCGTGGTCCTGGGTGGAGAAGATGTTGCAGCTCGCCCAGCGCACCTCGGCGCCCAGCTCGGCCAGCGTCTCGATCAGGACGGCGGTCTGGATCGTCATGTGCAGCGAGCCGGTGATGCGCGCGCCGGCCAGCGGCTGCGCGTCGGAGAACTCGCGGCGGATCGCCATCAGGCCCGGCATCTCGTGCTCGGCCAGGCGGATCTCGTGACGACCGTAGGCGGCCTGCGAGAGGTCGGCGACCTTGAAGTCGGTTGCGGTCAGCGGTGCGGTGGTGCTCATGGGTCTCCCAGGGATCAGGGCAGCGTGGCTGCCACGGCCAACAGCTTCTCGTGCTTGTCCTGCTCCCAGCGCAGCCAGTCGCTGGCCGGGACCTCCTCGGGACGCTCCGGCTCGGCCTCGAACCACGCCTCCACCGCGCTGCGCATCTCGGTGTCGCGGCGCAGGCGGAGTGCGAAGCCGACATCCCCGAGGCCGAGCTCGTGCTCCTGCAGCAGCTCGCGCAGGGTGCGCAGCCGCTGGAGCTGGGCGGCGCCGTAGAGCCGGTAGCCCGACTCCGAGCGCGGCGCCTCGATCAGCCCGATGCGTTCGATGTAGCGAAGCATGCGGGCCGACCAGCCCGTGGTCTCGGCAGCCTCGTGGATGGTCAGTGCGTCCACAGGACGCGAACCTTACCACACGTGTGTCAAGGTTGAGGCGTCTCGCACGCCAGGAGGATCGCCTGGCGATTCTCGTTCTGGCTCTCGTACAGGGCCACGACCGCGAGCTGCGTCTCGTCGGCGTCCTGCAGCCGGCCGAGGACCTCGTCGAGCGCCATCGCGTCGTAGCCCGGCCACGGCTCGGCGACGTGCAGCTCGGCGCCGGGACCAGGGCCCCCCGCCGAGGCCTCGGCCTCGCGCGCGGCCTCGCGGCGTGCCGCGGCTTGGCCGCGGGTCGGCTCGGAGGCGCGCCGGCGGGCCGGCTTGGCGGCCGACGCCTTGCGCGCCGCGCGGCGTGGGCGCGGCTTGGGCGTCTCGTCGGGCTCCGGCGTCGGCAGCTGGGCCCGGCGGCCGGCGGGTTGGGCTTGGGCTTCGGTTTCGGCCTGGCCGCGCGCCTGGGCTGGGCCGCGCGCTTGGGCTGGCCGGCGCCGCTTGGGCTGGGCCGCGCGCTTGGGCTGGCCGGCGCGCTTGGGCTGGGCCGCGCGCTTCGGCGCAGCGGCGCGCTTGGGCTGGGCCGCGCGCGTCGCCCGAGCCGGCTTGCCGTCGGTCGAGGCCTCCGCCGTGCCCGCGCGCGTCGCGCTCGCCGCCGGCGACGGGGCGTTCGGGTCGGGCGTCGGCTTGGCCGCTTCGGCGGGAGGCGGCGGTGCGACGCCGCCGCTCTTCTCCGCCCACGGCGCCGCGTCGGCGAGCTCGCGGGCCACGTCGAGGCCGAGCTCGGCCGCACCGCGGGCCACGCGGAGCTGCAGCGCGACGATCCGCAGCGGGAGCTTGATCGGGAGAAGCAGCAGCCGGTTCATGGGATGGTGGCTTCCCGCCCGGCGTCGGACCGATGCGGAGCGCGGCGCCCGGCCGGGCGCCGACCGGTCAGCCTGGCGCGCTCGCGTCGACTCCTCGGCCGCCCGCGGCGAGCTCGGCCTTGAGCGACTCGATCGCGTCGATCGGCTCGGGGTCGACCCCGCGAAGGACCGCCAGGTAGAGCGACAGCAGGTCGCCGAGCAGCACGAGCGAGAAGACGCGCTCGACCGTCGTGCGGCCGCGCGAGTGCACGTGGTGCACGCCCGCGGCGCCGGGCTGGATCAGCCGGCCGGTGAGCTCCATGCGCTCCTTGACCCGCGGGTGCGTGTCGTCGTCGTCGAGGAACACCGCCGAGAAGCGCCCGAACTGGGCCGCCGAGTCCCAGCCGACGATCTCGTTGTGGTCGAGCTCGGGCATCTCGATCGCGTAAGCCGGCGCCTTGGCGTTCTCGTTGATCTGCGTCTTCCAGCGATAGGCGATCGGCGTGGTCAGGCCGGCCCCGGCGACGATCGGCACGGTTCCGTGCAGCGCGCGGGCCAGGCTCTTGGCCTCGCCGCCGTCGTCGCCCTCCGGCCCCCACTCGACGACGAGCTCCTCGAGGTGGTCGGCGGCCACGTCGATCTCGGAGTTCATCCGCGGGCCGATGCCCGCCAGCGCGGCGATCTCGAGCACGCCGATCGTCATGTAGGCCACCGCGGCGCGCGGCTGGTAGCCGCCCGCGACCGGGATCACGTCGACCCCGTCGGCGCGGGCCAGTTCGGCCAGCTTGCCGCCCGCGGTGATGACCAGGCGGCGCGCGCCGATGACCCCCGCCGCCTCGTAGCAGGCCAGCGTCTCCTCGGTGTCGCCCGAGTAGCTGGCGCACACCACCGTCGTCTCGTGGGTCGTCCACGGCGGCAGCCCGTAGGCGCGCGCGGTGAGCAGCGGCCGCGAGGCGTGGTCGCCGATGATCGCGCGGGCCAGCTCGCCGCCGATGGCCGAGCCGCCCATGCCGGCGACGATCACGCCGCCCGGGCTGTCCCACGGGTCCAGGCCGGCCGACTCGACCTTCCACAGTGCGTCGCGCAGGTGCTCGGGAATGGCCAGCACGTCGGTGAGCTGGTCCGAGACGTCGACCCGCGCGATCGTCTCGCGGTCGAGCGCGAGATCTTCGGTGGTGGACATCCTGTGCGTCTCCTCGCCGGTCAATTCTCAGAAGGTGATCGCGCCGTCGGGCACGTGCGTCTGCGGGAAGACTCGCATGCCGCGCGTCAGGACGTTGCGCTCCCCGACCGTCACGCCCTCGCCGAGCACGGCCCCGCCCGAGACGACGGTGCCACGACCGATGCGCACGCCGGCCGCGACGATGCAGTCGCGCAGTGTGCAGTCGGCCGCGATCTCGGTTCCGTTGAGGACGACCGAGCGCTCGATCGTGGAGCCTTCGCCGACCCGCACGCCCTCGCCGAGCACGACGAGGCTGCCGACGTGGGCGCCGCGCCCGATGCAGCAGCCGCGCTCGACGATCGCCGGCGGCACGACGCGCCCAGCCGACTCCACGCCGTCGGCCACGTCGACGAAGCCCGCGCCGAGGCGCGCCCGCACGCCGGTGTCGACGTTGCCCTCGAGGATGTCGAACGTGCCCTGCAGGTAGCGCTCGGGCGTCCCGATGTCCAGCCAGTAGGCCTCGGCGGCGAAACCCGAACAGGCCCTCGCCGACGAGCCGCGGCCAGACCTCGCGCTCGATCGAGACGTTGCGGTCGGGCGGGATCAGGTCGAGCACGCTGCGCTCGAGCACGTAGGCGCCGGCGCTGATCAGGTTGGTGTCGATCTCGTCGGCCGTCGGCTTCTCGACGAACTCGCGCACCGAGCCGTCGTCGTGCAGGCGGACGAGGCCGTAGGCGGTCGGGTCCTCCACGCCGACCAGCGCGAGCGTCCCGGTCGCGCCGGTGCGCGCGTGCTGCTCGAGCTGGGCGGTCAGGTCGATGTCGGTGAGGACGTCGCCGTTGAGCATCAGGAAGCGCTCGTCGAGCAGCTCCTCGGCGTACTTGAGCGCGCCGGCCGTGCCGCGCGGCTCGGGCTCCTCGACGAAGCGCAGCCGCAGCCCGAGCTGCGACCCGTCGCCGAGCACGTTGCGCACGCTCGTGGCCAGGAAGCCGCACGACATGATCACGTCGTCGACGCCGTGGCGCGCGAGCCACTCGAGCATGTAGACGATGAACGGCCGGTCGACGAGCGGCACGACCGGCTTGGGGACGGTGGTGGTCAGCGGGCGCAGCCGCGTGCCCTCCCCGCCGACGAGGATCACCGCCTGCATCGGTGAGCCTGATCCACTACCGCCCGATGCCCTCGTACGTCAGCCCGGCGGCGCGGGCGCGCTCGGGGTCGATCGCGTTGCGCCCGTCGATCAGCAGGTCGCCGGACATCGCGGCGGCCACGGCGCCGAGGTCGAGCTCGCGGAACTCGTCCCACTCTGTGACGAGCACGACCGCGTCGGCGCCCTGCACGCAGTGCAGCGTGCCGTCTGCGTACTCCAGGCCCGGCATGAGCCGGCGGGCCTCCTCCTCGGCGATCGGGTCGTAGGCGACGACGCTGGCCCCGGCGGCCTGCAGTCGCGCGCTGAGGACGAGCGACGTCGCCTCCCGCATGTCGTCGGTGTTCGGCTTGAACGACAGCCCGAGCAGCGCGACGCGCCTGCCCACCAGCGTGCCGAGGTGCTTCTCGAGCTTGCCGATGACCCGGCGCTTCTGCAGCTCGTTGACCTCGATGACCGCGTTGAGGAGCTGGAAGTGGTAGCCCGAGTTGCCGGCCAGCTGCTTGAGGGCGCTCACATCCTTGGGAAAACAATTGTGTGAAATCATTCCATTTGTTGTCACAAAGGTGTGAGTCCCGGGGACTTCCAGTGAATAAACGTTACCTTGGAACACCTGGCGCTCGGTCGACACCACACGCACCCACGCGGCGCCCTCGTCGAAGCGGCGGAAGCCCGTCGGCGCGATCCGCTTGCGCTGCCGGGCGATGCTCGCGAGCACGCCCACGCGGTCGCGCTCGGGCACGAGGCGGATGGCCCGCTCGATCTGGTCGGCGCCGCTGATGCGGATCCAGTGCGTGTCCTTTGTGGACTTCGCTGTTCGCCCGACGCGCTGGGTCGCCACGATCCCCAGATCGGCGAGAAGTCGCAGCACGCCATCGGCCAGCTCATCGCTCACGGTGCCGAGCTCGATGATCACGCTCGGACCCCCGTTGATCAGCGACCAGGAGCCGTCACCCTCGAACAGCCCGGACAGCAGGGCCCACTTGTCCTCGGCGGGTCGATCCCAGATCAGGTCCGGAAGCCGCTGCTCATAGCTCGTGCGCCCGAGCCCCAAGACGCCGATCCACCATGATGCCAGCAGCCGCGACGACAGCTTGACGACCCTAGACGTCGGCGTCCGGTACACGCGTGACGCCACGCCCTGTCGCTGCCAGAACGCGACGACCTCGTCGACGAGGTGCTCCTCCTTCGTCGGATGGAAGGACCAATGCATCAGGTACCGCCGCGAGGCGGTGTACGTATTTCCCTCGGCAAGGTACAGGCCGACCACGCGCCAGAACGCCTCGTCGAGCGTGACCTCCGCGGTGACCTGTCGGCCGTTCCTCGTCCCGAGCGTCGACCTGACCAGGGGAACCTCACCGAGGGCCGCTTCGTCCAGCCTCAGCGTCCCCGTGCGCCGGACATCGCCGGTGCGCGCCGCCGCCGATGCCGAGCGCGCGAAGATCGCGCGGCGCTCCTCGATCGGCCGCGCCACCAGCGCGTCTATGTGCTCACGCCGGGGCCGCACTATGAGCTGTGCCGGCGACAGCTCGGCCGCGTCGGCGGCGGCGAGCAGCGGCGCCATCCGGTTCGGCTCCCACTCGCGTGCGCGGTCGAGCGCGATCGGAACCCAGTCCTCGCCGTGGAGGTCCTCGGCCAGCTTGATCTCGACCGGCCCGCCTCGGCCGTCAGCCACCAGCCATGGGTGGTCGGGCGTACAGCGCACGCGGCGGCCCATCTTCGTACGAACCTCGAGAATTTCCCCCTCGTGGTCGCGACGGGTGAGGCACATGACCGGCAGGAACAGCGCCTCCTCCTGGTCCGGCGCCCACGTCAGCACCTCGAGCGCATGGGGCTCGAGGACACCGTCGTCGGGCGGCCCGTCCTCGGCCGCCACGCGTCGCCACAGCTGCTCGAGGCCGAGCAGCGTCGTGCGACCGTGGTGACGAACGAGCACGGTCTCGTCACCGGCGAGGCAACTGCCGCCGAATCCCACCCCGGCCTGCAGGAACTTCGGGCCGATGCGATCGTCCAGGCCGATCCCGCGGGCCACCTCGGTGACGTTCGCGCCGGTGACCTCGCACACGTTGGCGATCTCGTTGATGAACGAGATCTTGGTGGCCAGGAAGGCGTTGGCGGCCAGCTTGATCATCTCGGCGCTGGCTATGTCGGTGCGCACGAGCGGGGCGTCGAGCGGCGCGTAGAGGTCGACCACGGCGTCGCCGGCCCAGTCGCCGTCGTCGCCGACCACGACGCGGTCGGGGCGCAGGAAGTCGTCGACGGCCGAGCCCTCCTTGAGGAACTCCGGGCAGGACACGTAGCGGAAGCCGTGCTTGCCCTGCTCGCCGAAGACGCGCTTGATCGACTCGCCGGTGCCCACGGGCACGGTCGACTTCATGACCAGCGCGTGGCGGTCCGAGGCGGGCATCGCGGCGACGACGGCGTGCACGGCGCTGAGGTCGGCGTCGCCCGAGTAGGTCGGCGGGGTGCCGACGGCGACGAACAGCAGGCGCGAGTGCTCGAGCGCGTCGGCGATGTCGGTCGAGAAGTGCAGGCGCCCCTCGTGGCGCTTGACCAGCTCGGCCAGCCCGGGCTCGTAGATCGGGATCTCGCCGCGCTGCAGCCGCGCGATCTTGTCGGCGTCGATGTCGATGCACCAGACCTCGTTGCCGACCTCGGCGAAGCCGGCCGCGGTGACGAGGCCGACGTAGCCGGTGCCGATGACGCCGATCGGTTCGCGCGAAGAGCTCATGAGGCGGCGGCCGAGGATAGCGATGACCCCGACGGCGCCGGCCCGCCGTACCGGTCGCTCAGCGCTGGCCGACGCGGGTCAGCGACCGGGCGATCGCGAGCATCTGACGGTTGGTCAGGCTCCGCGACAGCGTGTTGGAGACCCAGTACACGGCGCGCTCGGTGCGCCACGCGACGAGCGCCAGGCGGTTGCCGTCCTCGAACAGCTCGTAGGTGCGACCGCGCATGCGCTGCGTGCGCGTTGGGTTGTCGATGATCGGCGGCGCCTTCCAGTTCGTGCCCTGGATCCCGTAGAACTGCCCCTGCTCGCCGGTGGCCACCACCATCCGGTAGGCGCGGTGACGGCCATGACCGCGGTCGTAGACGTCGTAGACGCGCGGCTTGTCGTACTGCAGGCGACCACGGCCCAGCCGCGCGCGCGGGTAGTAGACCGGGAAGCCGAGCCGCGTCGAGGCCTCAGCCACGAAGTCCTCGGCCTCGGTGCGAGCGTTGACCACCCCGGGCGCCAGGGCCAGGCTGCTGCGCCGCGAGCGGCGACTGCTCGTGCTGCGACGGCGGCTCCCGCTCGAGCTGCCCGAGCTGCTCGAGCGGCCCGAGCCGCTCGACGCGCGCGTCTCGCGCGGCCCGCTCGATGCTTGCGCGCTGCGGAACTCGCGCACCGTCCGGCGCAGGTTGCTGTCGGTCACGGTCACGTACGTCTCGCCCGCGTCGCCGCGGAAGTGCACCTCGCGGATCGGGTTCTTGGACGACTCGAAGGCGAGCTTGAGGAGCCGCAGGATCGCCCCCGTGTTGTCGCGCGCGATATCGGTCTGCGTGTAGCGGCCGAAGATCCGCAGCAGCTCCTCGCGGTCGCCGAAGATGCGCCCGAGGCCGAACTGCTCCTTGGCCTGGGCCAGGAACGACTGCTGGCGCGCGGCGCGCACGAAGTCGTCGTCGAAGTGGCGGTAGCGGACGTAGTCCAGCGAGTCCTGGCCGCAGAGCTTCTGATAGCCGGGGTCGATGTCGATCGTCGCGTAGTCGAACGCGCTGCCGTTGGGCGGGCTGTTGTCGTTGAAGTAGTCGCGGTCGACGTCGACGTACACGCAGCCCAGGCGGTTGACCGCGCGCCGGAAGCCACCGAAGTTGACGTTGACGACGTGGTGGATCGGGATGTGCAGCAGCTCGCGCACGGTGCGCACGCTGAGCCTCGGCCCACCGAGCGCGTAGGCCGCGTTGATCTTGTCGGTCACCACCTGGCCGTTGCCCCGGCGGATGTCGACCTTGAGGTCGCGCGGGATCGACATGACCGCCGTCGCGCGCTTGCTCGGGTCCAGGCGCACGAGCAGCAGCGTGTCCGAGCGCACCGGGTTGCCGTCCTTGCTGTCCTGGTAGCGGCGGTCCGAGCCGAGCACGAGGATCGTCTGTGGCTTGCCGGTGGCGACGTCGTCGAGCGCGCCCTCGATGCCCGGGATCGGCGCGCTCTCGTTCTTGACGATCGTGATCAGCTCGTCGACCGCGAGCAGGCCGGCCGAGGCGACGGTCGCGGCCGACAGCAGCGTGATCAGCACCGCGCCCACGGCCGCGCGCTTGAGCAGTCCCCGCCCGGGCCGCGGCGGCTTGGTGTCGTCTTCGTCGGCGGCCATCGGGCACGACAGAGGGTACGTCAGCCGTCGCCACGAGCCGGAACGACCGTCGGCCGCGGCCCCGCAGGCGCCGGCGGGCAGCGCGGCGGCCGGCGCCCGTCCCGTTCGGTGGGGTGCGGCGGCCGCCTGCGGTCGACGGCCACCGACAGGGCCACACCGGCGCACAGGATCAGCAGCACGCCGGCCAGCGAGACGATCGGCGGGATGTGGACGACGTCCTCGAGCAGCAGCCGTACGGCGATGAAGACGAGGATGGCGGCGAGCGTCTGGCTCATGTAGCGAAAGCGCGCGACGAGCGCGCGCACGAGCACGAACAGCGACGTCAGGCCGAGCAGGGCCGCCGCGTTGGCCACCCAGATGGCCGGGGCGTCGCGGGTGATCGCGAACGCCGCGGGGATCGAGTCGACCGCGAAGGTCACGTCGGCCACCGTGATGGCTGCGAGCGGCAGGACGAGTGGCGAGGCCAGCCTGCGCCCGTCCTCGCGGACGAGCATGCGCCCGCCGTCGGGCTCGCCGGCGATCGGCAGCCTGCGACGCATGAAACGCACCGATCGGCTGTCCTCGACGTTCAGCTCCTCGGGCGAGCCCCTGAGCATGCGCAGCGCGACGAGCAGCAGCAAGGCGCCGAGCGCGTAGGACACGAAGGCGAAGCGGTCGAGCAGCTCGGCGCCCACGGCGATGGCCACCGCCCGCAGCCCCAGGGCGATGGCCACACCGATCAGGATCACGCGGCGCTGCGCGCCCTCGGGTACCTCGAAGGCCACGAGGATGAGCAGGAAGAGGAACACGTTGTCGAGCGACAGCGAACGCTCGACCAGGTAGACGGTGAGGTAGTCGACCTCCACGTCACCGCCGGCGATCAGGCCGACGGGCACGGCCAGCGCCACGCCCACTATGAGCCACAGGACGCTCCAGCGGGTGGCCCGAGGCACGCTCATGGTCTCCCCCGTGCCCCCGGCCGGGCCGCCGTCTGGGGCGTCGGGCACGGCTCTCCTACGCGCCGATCCGGGTGGCCGAACGGGACAGGGCCATCATCTGGCGGTTGGTCAGCGTGCGCAGAAGCGTGTTGGAGACCCAGTAGACGGCCCGCGGCGTCCGCCACGCGACCATCCGTAGCCGGCCGCCGTCGTAGAACAGCTCGTAGGTGCGGCCGCCCGAGCGGCGCCGCTCGGAGGGGTCGTCGAGGATCGGCGGCGAGCGCCACGACGTGCCCTGCACGCCGTAGTACTGGCCGATCGAGCCCTCGAAGGCGACGATCCGGTAGGCGCGATGGCTGCGGCCCGCGCGGTCGACGATGTCGTAGGCGCGCGTGTCATCGGAGCGATAGCGGCCGCCGGTGGCCATCAGGCGCGGGAAGTACACGGGCAGCCGCGAGAGCTTGACCGCCAGCCGCGCGGCCTCGTCCTCGCCCGCGCGGCGGTTGGCCACCAGGCCCGGGGCGATCGAGGACGAGCGCCGGCGCGACCTGCTCGACGACGAGCTTCCCGAGCTCGAGCCGCGGCGCTCGGCCCGGCGCTTGCGCGGCGTCCGGCTCGTCGTCCCGCGGGCCCCGCGGCTGCCGCGCACGTCGACGAAGCGGCGCACCGTGCGCCGCAGCGCGGTGCGTGAGATCTCCACGTTGCCCGTGCCGTCTTCCGTGTCCTGGGCCGGGAACTGGACCTCCTGGACCGGCTTGCTCGAGGACTCGGCCACGAGCTTGAGCAGGCTGAGGATCGCCCGCGAGCTGCGGATGTCGGTGCGCACCGAGCGCGCGAAGATGCGCAGCAGCTGCTCGCGGTCGGCGAACACGCCGCTCACGCCGACCTGGCCCTTGGCCTCGCCCAGGAACGACTGCTGGCGCGCGGCGCGGACGAGGTCGTTGTCGAGGTGGCGGTAGCGGACGTAGTCCAGCGCGCGCTGGCCGCACAGCTTCTGGTAGCCCGACGGGACGTCGATGACCGCGTAGGGCTCGCCGCCGCCGTCGGGCGGGTTGTTGTCGTTGAAGTAGCGCCGGTCGACGTCGACGTACACGCAGCCGAGCCTGTCGACCGCCTCGCGGAAGCCCCAGAACGTCACGCGCACGTAGTGGTGGATCGGGATGTCGAGCAGGTTGCGGACCGTGCGCAGGGTCAGCTCGTCCTCCCCGTAGGCGAAGGCCGCGTTGAGCTTGTCGCGCCCGCGTCGCGGGATGTCGACGACCAGGTCGCGCGGCAGCGACATCAGCGCCGTCGCCCCCTTGGCCGGATCCAGGCGCACGAGGATCATCGTGTCCGAGCGCGTCGGGTTGCCTTGCTTGACGTCGATCTTGCGACGGTCGTCGCCGATCACGAGGATCGTCTGGGGACGGCCGGGCGCGACGTCCTCGAGCAGGTCGTCGACGCCCGGCGCCAACGGCGTGCTCTCCTCGCGGATGATGCTCGTGACCTGCTCGACCTCGAGCAGCACGGCCGAGGCGACCGTCGTGGCCGACAGGAAGAAGATGACGACCGCGCCCACGGCGAAGCGCTTGAGCATGGCGGCGCCCAAGCGCGGTGGTGGGGTGCTGTCTTCAAACGCGGTCACAGGCCCGTCGACCGCTCTCTTCGGCGGCGAGCCGCGGAGGCCTACGCCAGACCGCCCTCGACCGCCCGCAGGGACGGCTGCTCCTGGCGTTCCAGCCAGGCGGGCAGGTGGCGCACGAAGTCACCCAGCGCGCGGCGATAACGACGCAGTGAGGATATCGAGACCCACTCGTGCGGCCCGTGGTGACCGCCGCCCACCGGGCCGAACTCGACCGCGGGGACGCCGGCCTCGAGGAACGAGATCGCGTCGGAGGCGCCGTCGCGCCCGACGCTCAGCGCCTCACCCTCGATCGAGCGCCCGACCGCGTCGCGCAGCGCCAGCACGTAGGGGTTCGTGCGCGAGACGATCGCCGGCGCGCGCGTGAACGTCTTGAGCACCTCGAGGTCTGGGATCGCCCGGATCTGAGCGAGGATGTGGCCCGGGTCCTGGTTGGGCAGGAAGCGGATGTCGACGTCCATCGTGCAGGCGTCGGGGACCTTGTTGAACGCGTCGCCGCCCTCGATGCGGGCCAGGTTGATCGACGCGCGGTCGAACATGTCGGAGGACTCGCGGCTGAAGGGCAGCGTCTCGATGCGCCGGAACGTGTCGTGGGCCTTGAGGATCGCGTTGTCGCCCAGCCACGGGGTCGAGCCGTGCGCGCTCGTGCCGGATATGCGGACGCGCGCGGCCAGCACGCCCTTGGCCTGCACGCCGATGTGGAGGTCCGTCGGCTCGCCGGTCAGGGCGAAGTCGCCGCGCAGCCCCTCGGCCACGAGGGCGTCGGTCGAGCGGTTGTCGACGTCCTCGGACTCCTCGTCGGGCACGCACACGAAGCGCACGCGGACCTGGTCCTGCTCGGCCGCCTCGCGGACCGCGCACATCATCGAGGCCAGTGCGCCCTTCATGTCGTAGGCGCCGCGCCCGATGAGGCGATCGCCCTCGACGCGCGGCGTGAACTGCCCATCCCGGGCGGGCACGACGTCGAGGTGGCCGTGGAAGACGATCGTCGGCCCGTCCTTGGGGCCGACGTCGGCCAGGACGACGGGCAGGCCGTCGAACTCGCGGTCGGTGACGACGATGTCGCGCGCCTCGAGCCAACCCTTGATGAACGCGGCCGCCGAGCGCAGCGCCTCGGGCTTGGAGGTGTCGTAGGTGATCAGGCGCTCGGCCAGGACCTGCTCGTCCATGGCGCGCAGCATAGGCGCGAGGCCCGTTGCTCCGGCGTCCGGTGCGTGATCGCGCACGGGCCGGTGCGCGATCCGACGCGAGACCTGGCGGTTCTGGCGCTGTCGCCGCATCCGCCCGACCCGCACCATTCCGCAGGTTGAGAACGGCATGCCCCGGCAGGGGTTCTCTCAGGGGGAATACATTGCATCGTCTTCAGTTCCGCGCGCTGACGCCGCGGGCGATCGCCATGGGAATGGTCATCGCCGGATTCGCGTTCATGCTCGCCATGACACTCGCGCAGACCGCGCGCGCCGCAGGACCGTCGCTCACCGGCGGCGGTCTGCACATCTCCACCGGGGCGCTCGTCGACCCCGTGGGCCGCACCTGGGTCTCGGACCACAACGGCGGCTTCTGCCGCATGACCGAGGCCACCGATGACGCGCCGGGAACGATCGACCATCCGACCGAGGCCGGCGCTCCCGGCCCGCGGACCTGCCTGGGCGGCCTGATGCCCGAGGCCGCCGTCGGCCCCGATGCCGCCGGCGCACCCGTCTTCATCGACCCGACGCCGCAGATGAAGGACAGCGGCGACGAGGTCGCGCTCGTCCCGGACGGCGCCTCGCCGAGCAACTCGGTCTGGAGGCTGCACTGGAACAGCGACTCGCGCAAGTTCGAGGGGGCCGAGGAGATCCACATGGATGCCGACCTCACCGAGGATCGCCCGCGTCCCGTCGCGGCCACGCTCGGCTCCGACGGCAACGTGTACGTGGTCTTCCAGCGCTCGGGCACGGTCCAGCGCATCGAGGACCCGGCCGGCGACTCGCCGTCCGTCTCGCTCGTGGCCTCCACGTCGGACGGCCGCGGCGCCTCCGCGGTGGCCGCCGTCCCCGGCCCGCTGGGCCCGCTCAGCCCGCCGACGATCATCGTCGCCGAGGCGGGCGGGCTCTTCCAGACCTCCGGCTCGCCGTCGCCGAATCCGGCGAACCCGCGCGCCACCGAGCCCAGCTCCTACGTCGCCCCGGCGGCGAGCGCGGTCAGCGCGCTGGCCTACGAGGCGGGCAGCGGCACGCTGTACCTGGGCACGGCCGACTCGCTGACGCCCGACGCCCCGCAGGACGAGCTGCTGCGCTACGACGCGCCCGGCACGGCGTTCGACGTCGAGGCCGATGGCTTCACGATGATCGGCGGCCTGGCCGTCCGGCCCGACACCGGCGCGGTGCTCGTGCTCGACGACCCCGCCCTGGTGACCGAGGGCGAGCCGATGGGCATGGGCCGCATGTTCCAGGTCGGCACGCCCTACGCGCGGATCTCGAGCGGCCCGTCGACCGACCCGGCCAAGCGCCGGCTCGATCCTTCGCACACCGCGATCGCCACGCCGGAGTTCACCTTCACCGGTGACTTCAGCCAGGAGTGCGCCGTGCTCGAATCGGGCCAGGCCCTGAAGGACGCCGTCTGGCGGGAGTGTGGATCCGCCCCCGGCCCCGATACCTACACCACGGCCAGCCTGGATGACGGCACGTACCGCTTCGCGGTGCGCTCGTTCAACCCGGACGACGACCTCCGCGGCCGCGCGGACGTGAAGGCGTTCACCGTCGACACGACGCCGCCGAAGGAGAAGCCGACCATCGCCAACCCGGCCGAGAAGGGCTTCGTGTCCGAGAACCCGTACTACGAGTTCGAGCCCGCCACGGGCGAGGCCGAGTACGGCTACCAGTGCAAGTTCGACGAGGACATCGACAAGGACACCGCCGCCTTCGCCGACTGCGCGGAGGGTCGCACGCATCCGCTCGACGAGGGCCCGCATCAGCTGCGGATCCTGCCGATCGACGGCGCCGGCAACGTCGGCACGAGCGACTCCGAGTCGGAGCTCGTCAACTTCACCGTGGGCGAGGACCCGACCGAGGGCGCCGATCCCGTGGTGAACTCCGACGCCCTGTCGCACCCGAACTCGTGGGCCAGCTACGCCCGCGGCCTGCACATCGCCAGCGGCGCCATCGAGGCGCCCGACGGCAAGCTGTGGGTGTCCGACCACAACGGCGGCTTCTGCCGCATCGTCGACCCGACTCCGAAGGCGTCGGGCCGCCTCGACCACCCGGAGCGCGCCGGCCAGGCCGGCAATCGCACCTGCCTGGGCGGCCTGCTGCCCGAGGCCCGCGCGGGCGCCGACGCCGCCGGCCAGCCGGCGTTCGTCGACCCGACGCCCCGCAAGCCGGGCAGTGGCGACGAGGTCGTGATCGTGCCCGACGGCGCGACGAAGCAGCGTGCGCTGTGGCGCGCGCAGTGGAACCCGGGCTCCAAGCGGTTCGACCCGCTGGACGAGTTCCTGGGCGCGACCGATCCGGCCGATCCCGACCGTGGCCCGCGTCCGACGGCCGCAGCGACGGGTGTCGACCCCGACGGGCCGACCAAGCCCAAGCAGGCCGCCGTCTACTACGTGACCAAGACGTCGCCGTGGATCGTGCGGATCAACAACCCGGCGTCGGCCAACCCGACCACCGACGTCGTCGGCTACGCCAACGACGGCGGCCGCTCACGCCGCGCCGGTGAATCGATCGCGGTGGGCTCGATGGCCGGCCCGGACGGCGAGAAGCGCGATGTCATCTACGTCGGCGAGGCCGGCGGCGTGACCCGCGTCATCCCGAGCGAGGCTCCGCTCCCGCTCGTGACCGAGGACGACGTCGTCGGGGACCCGGCGCTGCAGCCGTTCATCGCCAGCCCGGTCGCCCTCGAGGGCATCGTGACCAACGCCGGCCTGGCCTACGACCGCGCCCGCAACCAGCTGTACGTCGGCACGGCCGAGGCCGTCGGCCCCGCGCCGACCGACGTCGGCAGCGACAGCGTGCGCCGCTACTCAGGTGACGGACATCACCGCGGCCTCGGCGACGCACGAGCTGATGGACGAGATCGGCGAGTTCACCATGATCGGTGGCCTGGGCCTGCGGGCCGACGGGCACCTGCTCGTGGTCGACGACGTCGCGCTCATCACCGACGGCGAGCCGATGGGCACCGGCCGGCTGTACCAGGTCGGCAGCCCGGTGGCGCGCATCGCGGCCGGCCCGTCGAACGTCGACGGCCAGACGGCGCTGAACGCGGCCTACACGGCCAACCGCAGCCCGGACGTTCGAGCTGGTCGGCGACAGCGAGCTGGAGTGCTGGCTGCGAGAGGCCGGCAGCACGGCCGACCCGGCGTTCGAGGCCTGCGCTGACGACGTTCACGCCCGCCGGACGAGCTCGACAACGGCTCGTACCTGCTCACCGTCCAGGCCAAGCCGGCGCCGCCGGCCGAGCCGGTCGACCCGCCGGCCGACCCGGTCGTCCCGATCCGGCCGGTGCCCGACACGCTCGGCTTCACCGTCGACGGCGACGAGCCCGACGCAGCCCAAGCTGGACGTCGTCCGCACCGCGGGCATGACCAGCGCGGCGCCGTGGTTCACGTTCACCGCCGGCGGCGACGAGACGGGCGACGGGTTCGCCTGGCTGCTGCAGCCTCAACGGGGCCGACGAGACGGCGTGCTCGCCGGGTCGCACGTTCCCGCTGGTGCGGCCGGGGCCTCGCAGCTGCGGCCCGGGGACAACACCCTGACGGTGCGGGCGATCGACCTCGCCGGGAACACGGGCGAGGCCGCGACGCTCGAGTTCGAGGCCGACACGTCGCTGCCGACGGTCGCGTTCTCCAACGCCGACCGCCAGAGCGGGGACGCGACGGTGTTCGCGTTCGACGCCTCCGAGCCGGGCGCGGTCTACGCGTGCGGCCTGGATGACGACGGCCTCGGGCCCTGCCCGGCCGGCACGGTCCAGGGCGACGGCAGTGGCCGCGCGACCTTCGAGGACCTGAGCGAAGGCGCTCACACCCTGAAGGTCCGGGCCCGCGACGCCCACGGCAACCTCGGCCCGATCGCCGAGGGCACGGTGGTCGTCGACCGCACCGGCCCGACCGTGCGCTTCACCGCGCCGGCGGCGGGCGGCACGACGGGCGAGACCGCTCGCGTCGAGTGGACGCTCGACCCGGCCAGCGTCGGTCAGGGCGAGGGCGCGTGGACGTACGCGTGCACGCTCGACGGGCAGCCCGCTGGAGGGCTGCGCGAACCCGATGGACATCGGCGGGCTGACGGACGGCGAGCACACGCTCACCGTGACCGCCACCGACGACGCTCGGCAACGTCGGCCCGACGGCCAGCCGCACGTGGACCGCGAGCGTGCCGCCGGCCGCCCAGGCCACGGCCCGCGTGACCGTGACCCCCGCCACGCCCACCGCGGGCGTGCTCGGGGCCAGCGCGGCGAACCTCACGGTCGCCGCCCTGCGGGTGACTCCGACGCTCTGCGTCGCGCAGGTCCGCCAGCAGGGCGTCCCGGTCGCGGTCCAGACCACGGCCGGCCAGACGACGGTGCGCATCCAGGTGTTCGCCGTCACCGGCTGCGCCGACCGGCCAGGCCGCCTCGGCGCGCGCGGCGAAGGCCAAGCGCACGCTGGTGGCCACGGTGTTCAAGCGGACGCCGAAGGCCAAGACGTACCGGTTCAAGCTGAAGGACGGCAAGCTGAGCCGCCTGAAGCCCGGCCGCTACGTGGTCGAGGTCCGCGCCGGCAGCAGCCGCACCCGCCTCGGCAAGGCCAAGGTCAAGACCTTCGTGGTGCGCGGCCGCTAGCGCGCACGACGGATCGGTCGCAAAGACCAGCGGCGGCGCGGCCCTCGGGTCGCGCCGCCGCTTCTCGTCGTGGGTCGCGCCGCGCTCTCGCCCCACGGCGATGTGGGAGAGTTGGGTGCTTCACCCCTCGAGCGATGAGCGTGGACGCGCAGCACCACGACGCGACGGTGCTCCTGCAGGACGGAGCACGCCGTAGCCCGCGTCCTCGGCGAGGCGCGCGACGAGGCGACCGCCTACCCGCGGCTGCTGGCGGCGATCGGCACGGCGCTGGGCTGGGAGGTCGGCGCGCTGTGGAGCCCGGCGGGCGGCGAGGGCACGCTGAGCTGCGTGGAGACGTGGCAGGGGCCCGATGCCGTTCGAGCGGGCCAGCCGGAGCACGTCGCTGGCGCCCGGAGAGGGCCTGCCCGGGCGCGTGTGGTCCAGTCGCGAGCCGGCCTGGATCGCCGACATCGCCGCCGACGTCAACTTCCCGCGCCGGCGCGCGACGGCGCGCGCGGGCCTGCACACGGCCTTCTGCTTCCCGATCCGCGGCGCGGGCGAGGTGCTCGGCGCCATGGAGTTCCTCGCCCGCGACCGGCGCGAGCCCGACGCCGAGCTGCTCGAGACGATGGCCAGCCTCGGCGCGCGCATCGGCCAGTGCGTCGAGCAGTGGCGCGTGCAGGAGCGACTGCGCGAGAGCGACGCACGCAAGTCGGCGATCCTCGACTCGGCCTTCGACAGCATCATCACGATGGACGCCGGGGGCCGCATCGTGGAGGTCAACCAGGCCGCAGAGCACACGTTCGGCTACACGGCGGAGCAGATGGTCGGGCGCGATCTGGCCGACCTGATCATCCCGCCGTCCCTGCGCGAGCCGCACCGGCGCGGCCTGCGGCGCTATGTGGCCACGGGCGAGGCGAGCATGCTCGGCCACCCGGTGGAGCTGCCGGCGATGCGCGCCGACGGGACCGAGTTCCCGGTCGAGATCGCCATCACGCGGCCGCTGGTTGCCGGGCCACCGCAGTTCACCGGCTACCTGCGCGACATCACCGAGCGCAAGCACGACGAGCAGGCGCTGCGCGTCCTGGCCGAGGAGCAGGCCGCGCTGCGGCGCGTCGCCACCGTGGTGGCCAGCGAGGCCGACCCCGAGCGCGTGTTCGCCGTCGTCACCGAGGAGGTCGGCCACCTCCTGCACGCGCACACGTCGAACATGTGCCGCTTCGAGCCCGACGGCACGGGCATGGTCGTCGGCGCCTGGAGCACGGGCGGCGTGCAGGCCGTGCCGGTGGGCACGCACGTGGCGCTGGACGGGACCACGGTCGCCGCCCTGATCCGGCACAGCGGCCGGCCGGAGCGCGTGGACACCTACGAGGGCATCGGGGGCACGACCGCCGAGCTGCTGCGATCGCTCGGCTTCCGCTCCGCGGTCGGCGCGCCGGTCCAGCTCACGGGCCGGTTGTGGGGCGCGATGATCGTCTCGACGGTGGAGGAGCGCCGGTTCGCGGACGGGGCCGAGCAGCGGATCGCCGACTTCGCCGAGCTCGTGGCCCTGGCGCTGGGCAACGCCGAGGCGCGCGAGGCGCTGGCCGCGTCGCGCGCCCGCATCGTCGAGGTCGGCGACGCGGAGCGCCGGCGCCTGGAGCGCAACCTGCACGACGGCGCCCAGCAGCAGCTCGTGACGCTCGCGTTGACCCTGCGCCTGGCCGAGGCCAAGCTCAGCCGCGGCGACCCCGAGGCGCCCGTGCTGCTGCGCCGCGCCAGCGGCGAGCTGAACGACGCGCTGGAGGAGCTGCGCGAGCTGGCGCGCGGCATCCACCCGGCCGTCCTCACCGACCGCGGGCTGGTGCCCGCGCTCGAGACGCTGTGCGGGCGCGCCGGCGTCCCGGTCGAGATGTCGGCCGTCGCTCGACGGCCGGCTGCCGGGCGCCGTCGAGGCCGCCGCCTACTACATCGTCGCCGAGGCGCTGACCAACGCCTTCAAGCACGCCGCGCGCGTCGCGCGTGGAGGTGCGCGTCAGCCGGGTGGACGGCCGCGCGCTGGTCGAGGTGGCCGACGACGGCCTCGGCGGCGCCGACCTGCGCGACGGGTCGGGCCTGCGCGGACTCGGCGACCGCGTCGAGGCGCTCGGCGGCACGCTGGAGCTCGAAAGCCCCGCGGGCGCCGGCACGACGCTGCGCGCCCGCATCCCCTGCCGGTAGCCGGTATCGCGTGGCGTGGCGGTCAGGCGCCGGGCGTGGCGTGGCTCGGGGCGTAGCGGTGGTGGAACATGAGCGCGTTGCCGTCCGGGTCTGAGAAGTGGGCCATGTGGCAGACGCCGCTGTCGATCGTCTCGGCGGCGAACGTGATGCCCCGGGCCTCGAGCCCGGCGCGCGCGGCGGCGACGTCGTCCACCCGCAGCGCGATCGGGTGGGTGTGCGGCGAGAACGCCAGGCCGAACGCGTCGGACTGCATGACGGCGATGGTCAGGGTGCCGGTCTCGAACTCGGCGGCGGGCATGCTTCCCCATTGGACCGAGCGCCGCAGTCCGAGCACGGTGCCGTAGAACTCGCTGGCCCGGTCGAAGTCGCGGGTCGGCACGGTGATGAAGTCGACGCCGGTGATGACGGGTGTCTGCGTGGTCATGATCGCTCCTGCGTTTCGTTGGGCTCCATGTCAGGCCAGGTGCTCGGCCAGCCGGTCGAACGAGTCCGCGATCCCGTGCTGCGCCACGCCGCGCATCTCCTCGCTCGTCCTGATCGTCGCCTGGAAGGTCATCTCCGTCCGGCCGTCGCCGAGGTCGACGAGCGTGACGACGGTGACCGCGCCGTCGTGCCACGCGTCCTCCGCGGCCTCTTCGAGCACGAGGCGCTCGGGCTCGACGACCTCCCGGTAGACGCCCTCCTGCGCCATCTGGCGGCCGTCCTGCACGTTGACGCTCGTCAGGCGGAAGAGGCCGCCGGGCCTGACATCCATCGTGATCGACGCCGGCACGGCGTTCCACCCCCGCCTTCCCCACCAGCGGGCGAGCCGGTCGGGCTCGGTCCATGCCTTCCACACCAGCGCGCGGGGGGCGTCGAACACGCGGGTGATCGTGATCTCCCGCGCGGCGACCGTCTCAGTCATCGCTCGTTCCCTTCTGCAGGTCGCGCAGGTGCTCGTCGAGGCGGTCGAAGCTCTCCTCCCAGAAGCGCCGGTAGTCCGCCAGCCAGTCGGCGACGTCCTTGAGCGCGTCGCCCTGCAGTCGCGACGGGCGCAGCTGGGCGCTCCGACCGCGGGCGATGAGCCCGGCCCGCTCGAGCACCTTGAGGTGCTTGGAGACGGCCTGCAGGGTGATCGGGAACGGCTCGGCGAGCTCGTTCACCGTCGCCTCGCCGTCGGCCAGCCGCGCCAGGATCGCCCGGCGCGTCGGGTCGGCGAGTGCGGCGAACGTGGTGCTGAGCTGGTCGACCGCCACGTGCTAATCATCTGCTCGGTTTATCAACACAATGGTTGAACATACATCCCCGCGCGCCACAGATCAAGGCAGCGTCTCGGCGTAGGCGCGCGCCACAGATCAAGGCAGCGTCTCGGCGTAGGCGCGCGCCTCGGCGTACAGGCGCGCGAAGTCGGCGGGCTTGTAGTGGGCGTTGAGCCCGCTGGGGTTGGGCAGCACCCACACCGGGCGGCCGCCGATGGCGTCGGCCTGCAGGCCCATCGTCGCTCTCGGCCGGGCAAAGGCGGTCCGGTAGGCGGTCAGGCCGACGATGGCCACGAGCCGCGGGGCGTGCCGGCGTACGGTGTCCTCCAGCTCGGAGGCGCCGGCCACCAGCTCGGTGGGTGTGAGCTCGGCGGCCTCGCGCGTGGGCCGCGCCGCGATGTTCGTGACGCCGATGCCGTGGGCGGGCAGCTCGTGGTCGTCATCCGGACGCAGCCGGCGGGGCGTGAGCCCGGCCGCGTGCAGCGTCGGCCAGAAGCGGTTGCCCGGACGCGCGAAGTGGTGACCGACCTCGGCCGAGCGCAGCGACGGGTTGATGCCGACGAACAGCACCAGCAGGCCGGGCCCGACGATCGGGCCGAGCACCGGGGCCACCCGCGCGCTCAACCGGGGCGCGGGCGGGCGGCCGGGCCGTCCGCTCCCGGCCCGCGGGCGAGCACGTCGGCGACCGTCAGCCCGCTGGTCCGGGCCTGGCGCTCCAGGGCGTCCCACGGCAGCTCGGGCGCGTCGCGCGGGTCGCGATAGCCGTTCAGCGGCTCATAGGCGAACAGGGCCGGGTCCTTGCCGAACATGTGCGCCAGCCGCCAGCAGCGACTGCACAGCCCGTCCTTCCAGTCCGGGCGACCGCAGTCGCGGCGGGTGCAGACGGGGCCGGTGGAGACGATCGGCACGGTCCCGCCCTGATGGCCCCTAGCGTCCGCCGCCCTCGGCGATCTGCAGGAACGCCTCCGCGCGGCGCTGGTCGCGCTGGCAGCGGCGCTGCTCCTCCGAGCCGTCCTCGGCCTCGCGCGCGGACTCCTCGGCGCGCCGGGCCCGCTCGCGCAGGTCGCCGGCGTCGAGGTCGCTCGGCGCGATCGCCTCCTCGACGAGCACGAGCACCTCGTCCCCGGAGACCTGGATGTAGCCCTCGCCCTGCGCGAAGCGCTCGACGTCCGAGTCGGACTTGTAGAGCCGCAGCTCGGTCGGCTCGAGCATCCCGAGCAGCGGCTGGTGGTTGGCCAGCACGCCGATCGAGCCGACCGCCGTCCGCGTCGAGACCATCTCGACCTCGTCGTTGAAGACCTCGCCCTCCGGGGTGAGGACCTCGACCCTGAACTTCGTCCTGGCCATCGCTCCGCCGCTCGCAGCCCGGGCGTCAGCCCTTCTTGGCCGCCTCGACGACCTGGTCGATGCCGGCCTTCATGAAGAACGCCGACTCGGGCAGCTCGTCGTGCTCGCCCTCGAGGACCTCCTTGAACGAGCGCACGGTCTCGTCGATCGAGACGTACTGGCCCGGCGTGCCCGTGAACGCCTCCGCGACGTGGAACGGCTGGGACAGGAAGCGCTCGACCTTGCGCGCGCGCTGCACCGTCACCTTGTCCTCGTCGGAGAGCTCGTCGATGCCGAGGATGGCGATGATGTCCTGGAGCTCGCGGTAGCGCTGGAGGATCTCCTTGACCTCGGTGGCGACGTTGTAGTGCTCCTCGCCGACGATGTCGGGCTTGAGGATCGTCGAGGTCGAGTCCAGCGGGTCGACGGCCGGGTAGATGCCCTTCTCGGAGATCGACCGCGACAGCGTGGTCGTCGCGTTGAGGTGGGCGAACACCGAGGCCGGGGCCGGGTCGGTGAGGTCGTCTGCGGGCACGTAGATCGCCTGGATCGAGGTGACCGAGCCCTGGCGCGTCGAGGTGATGCGCTCCTGGAGCTGGCCCATCTCGGTCTCCAGCGTCGGCTGGTAGCCGACCTGCGACGGCATCCGGCCCGAGCAGCGCGGAGACCTCCGAGCCGGCCTGCACGAAGCGGAAGATGTTGTCGATGAACAGCAGCACGTCCTGGCCCTGCTCGCGGTAGTACTCGGCCATCGTCAGGCCGGACAGCGCGACGCGCATGCGCGCGCCGGGCGGCTCGTTCATCTGGCCGAAGACGAGCATCGTCTTGTCGATGACGCCCGACTCCTTCATCTCCAGCCACAGGTCGTTGCCCTCGCGCGAGCGCTCGCCCACGCCGCAGAAGGCCGAGAGGCCGCCGTGCTCCTGGGCCAGGTTGTTGATCAGCTCCTGGATGAGCACGGTCTTGCCCACGCCCGCGCCGCCGAACAGGCCGATCTTGCCGCCCTTGGCGTACGGGGCGAGCAGGTCGACGACCTTGATGCCCGTCTCGAACATCTCGGTCGTCGGCGTGAGGCTCTCGACGTTGGGCGCCTCGCGGTGGATCGGCCAGCGCTCGACGTCGCCGGCGATCGCGTCGCCCTGGTCGATCGTCTCGCCGAGCAGGTTGAAGATGCGGCCCGAGCGTCACCTCGCCGACGGGCACGGTGATCGGGCCGCCGGTGTCGATGACCTCGGTCCCGCGGGCCAGGCCGTCGGTGGTGTCCATGGCCACGGCGCGCACGCGGTCGTCGCCGAGGTGCTGCTGGACCTCGCAGATCAGGTCCGAGCTGATGTTCTCGTCGTCGCCCTCGCCGGCCTTGCGCCGTACGACGATGGCGTGGTTGATCTCGGGCAGCTCGTCGGGGAAGACGGCCTCGATGACGACGCCCTGGATCTCCTCGATGTGCCCGACGTTCTGATCGCCGTCGCGGCGGTCGTCCTGCTGTGGAGTGGTGGCGGCTTCCATGTTCGGTGCGGGTTCCTCTCTCAGACCAGCGCCTCGGCGCCGGCGACGACTTCCATGATCTCCTGGGTGATCTCGGCCTGGCGCGCCCGGTTCATCTCGAGCGTGAGGTCGTCGATGACCTCGCCGGCGTTCTCGGAGGCGTTGCGCATGGCGGTCATGCGCGCGCCGTGCTCGGACGCCGTGGACTCCAGCAGCGCCCGGTAGATCGAGATCTCCACGTAGTCCGGCACGAGCCGCTGGAGGATCACCTCGGGGTCGGGCTCGTACTCGACGAGCGCGTGATGGCCCGAGCCCTCGCGCTCGTCCTCGTCCTCCTCGTCCTCGCGCGCCTCGAGGATCGTGGCCTCCTGCAGCGGCAGCAGGGTCTCGCGGCGCACCTCCTGCACGAGCGGCGAGACGTAGCCGTTGTAGAAGATCTCCACGCGGTCGATCTTGCCGTCGACGTAGGCGGAGACGAGGTCCTCGGCGATCTCGCGCGCGTCGGCGTAGGCCGGGCGGTCGGTGAAGCCGACGTAGGACCCCGCGATCTCGCGGCCGCGGAAGGTCAGCGACGACACGCCGCGGCGGCCCGAGGCGTAGAACACGCCCTCGCGGCCCTCGGACTCGTGCTCGCCCGCCGCGCGCAGGCCGGCGCGCAGGATCTGCGAGTTGAAGGCGCCGGCCAGCCCGCGGTCGCCGGTGACGAGCAGGATGGCCACGCGCTGCTCGTCCTCGTGCTGCTGCAGGACAGGCAGCTTGGCGATCTCGCCGCCCGCGGCCTCGGCCGCCTGGCGCGTCATCCGGCGCAGCGCGCCCGCGTAGGGACGCAGGGCGGCGATGCGCTGCTCGGCGCGACGCAGTCGCGCGGCGGCGACCATCTCCATGGCCCGCGTGATCTTGCGGATGTTCTTGACCGAGTCGATCCGCGTCTTGACGTCGCGCTGGGAGGCGGCCATCGGGGTCAGGCGCGGACGGCGCCGGCCTCCTCTTCGCTCTCCTGCGTGTCGTCGCCCTCGCCGTCGCGCGACTCCTCGCCGCCGTCGCCGTCCTGCGTCGTCCTCGTCGGAGGAGGAGCGGATGCCCTCCTGCTCGCGCGTCGTCTCATCGCGCTCCTCGAGCGGCTGGCCCTCCTCGTCGAGGTCGTAGCCGAAGTCGTCGGCGAACTCCGCGACCGCCGTGCGCACGGCCTCCTGCGTCTCGTCGGCCCAGTCGCCCTCGCGGATCTTGGCCCGCAGGTCCTCGCTCTCGGAGTGCGAGCGGGCGATCAGCCCGTCGAGGAACTCGGGCACGCGCTCGGTGCGGATGCGGTCGAGGAACCCGTTGGTGGCCGCGAACACCTGGACGACCTGGTCCTCGATGGCCAGCGGCGAGCGCTCGTTCTGGTTCAGCGTGGCCACCAGCCGCTCGCCGCGGGCCAGCGTGCGCTGCGTGTCGGGGTCGAGGTCGGAGCCGAACTGCGCGAACGCCTCGAGGTCGCGGTACTGCGACAGCTCGAGCTTCAGGCGGCCGGCGACCTTCCTCATCGGCGAGATCTGCGCGTTGCCGCCCACGCGCGACACCGAGATGCCGACGTTGATGGCCGGTCGCACGCCCGAGTAGAAGAGCTTGGCCTCGAGGAAGATCTGGCCGTCGGTGATCGAGATGACGTTCGTCGGGATGTAGGCCGACACGTCGCCGGCCTGCGTCTCGATGACCGGCAGCGCGGTCAGCGACCCGCCGCCGAGCTCGTCGTTGAGCTTGACCGCGCGCTCGAGCAGCCGCGAGTGCAGGTAGAAGACGTCGCCCGGGTAGGCCTCGCGGCCCGGCGGGCGGCGCAGCAGCAGCGACATCTGCCGGTAGGCGTAGGCGTGCTTGGTCAGGTCGTCGTAGATGCACAGGGCGTGACGGCCGTCGTAGAGGAAGTACTCGCCCATCGCGCAGCCCGCGTAGGGGGCCATGAACTTGATCGGCGCCGCCTCGTCGGCGGGCGCGGCGACGATGATCGACTTCTCCAGCGCGCCGGCCTCGGCCAGCGTCTCGGCGAGCTGCACCACCGTGGCCATGCGCTGGCCGACGGCGACGTAGATCGAGATGACGTCGGAGTCCTTGTTGTTGATGATCGTGTCGATGGCGATCGCCGTCTTGCCGGTCTGGCGGTCGCCGATGATCAGCTCGCGCTGGCCGCGGCCGATCGGGATCATCGAGTCGATCGCCTTGAGGCCGGTCTGCATCGGCTCCTTCACCGGCTGGCGCTGGACGACGCCGGGCGCCTTGAACTCGGCCGGGCGCGTCCGGGTCGTGTTGACCTCGCCCTTGCCGTCGAGCGGGCGGCCGAGCGGGTCGACGATGCGCCCCAGCAGCTCGTCGCCGACCGGGATCTCGAGCAGCGCGTTCGTGCGCTTGACCGTGTCGCCCTCGACGACCTTCTCCCAGTCGCCGAACAGCACGGCGCCGACGTTGTCGGACTCGAGGTTGAGGGCCAGCCCCGTCACGTCGTGGGGCAGCTCGAGCATCTCGAAGGCCATGCAGTTCTCCAGGCCGTGGATGCGGGCGATGCCGTCGGCCACGGACAGGACGGTGCCGACCTCGGTGAGCTCGGCGCTGCCGGCGTCCAGGCCCTCGATCCGGCTCTTGAGGATGCTGGTGATCTCGTCGGGCTTGATCTGCATGCTGAAGGTGTCTCCTTGAGGGTCGCGGGCTATGCGCCGGCGACCTGCTTGCGAAGTCGTTCGAGTCGGGTGCGGATGGATGCGTCGAGGATCGAGTTGCCCACCCGCAGCACGATGCCCCCGAGCACGTCGGGGTCGACGGTGCTGGTGAGCTGCACCTCGCGCCCGGTCTGGCGGCCGATCTCCTCGCCGATGCGCGATCGCCACGCTCTCGTCGAGCTCGATCGCGCTCGTGATCTGCACGGGCAGGAGCTGGTTCTCCTCGCGCCACAGGGCGTCGAACTCGCGCCGCACGCGGAACACCACCGGCATCCGGTGGTTCTCCACGAGCAGCTCGAGGAAGTTGAGCACGATCGGATCGGCGTCCTCGAGCAGCTTGTCCAGGCCGTCCTTCTTCTCCGGCGTCGAGAAGTAGGGCGAGAAGAAGAACACGCTCAGCTCGCGGCTGTCGTCGAGCGCGTCGGCGAACTGGCCGAGCTGCTCGCGCACGACGTCGAGGTCGTCCTGCTCCTTGGCGACCTCGAACAGCGAGCGCGCGTAGACCTGGGCGATCTCCTCCATGGCCTACCGGCGCTCTCCGAGCGTCGTGAAGTCCAGCTCGCCCAGCGCCTCCTCGACCAGGCGCTTCTGGTCGGCCTCGTCGAGCGTCTTGCGGGTGACCTTCTCGGTGGCGATGACCGTGAGGTCGGCGACCTCGCCGCGGATCTCCTGGATCGCGCGCCGCGTCTCGGCCTCGATGTCGCGACGGGTCTGCTCGAGCAGCTCCTCGCGCTGGACCTTGGCCTTCTCGAGCGACTCGCGCTCCTGCACGTCGCCCGCCTTGCGGGCGCGGGCGATGATCTCGTCGGCCTGGCGGCGCGCCTCGCGCAGGCGCTCGCGGTACTCCTGCAGGAGCTCCTGGGCCTCCTTTCGCGTCGTCTCCGCCGTCTCGATCGACTCGACGATGGCATGCTGGCGCTTGTCCAGCGCGTCGGTGATCGCCGGCCAGGCGTACTTGCGCAGGACGCGCCATGGCGATCAGGAAGGCGAGCAGCGTCCAGATCATCAGCCCGACGTTGGGGCTGACGAGGAAGTTGGAGCTCTCCTCCTCGGCCGCCTCGGCGGCCAGGATGAACGGGGCGGAGACGGACATCAGCCCAGGAAGAAGGCGATCAGGCCGAAGATGAAGGCGTAGAAGACGATCGCCTCGGTCAGCGCGAAGCCCAGCCACTGGATCGAGGTGATCTCGTCGCGCATCTCGGGCTGGCGGGTGACCGACTCGATCACCTTGCCGAAGATGAAGCCGACGCCGATGCCCGGGCCGATCGTGCCGAGACCGGCGCCGATGCCCAGGGCGATGGCCTTGCCGGCCTTGCGCCCGTACTCCTGGGGGTCGGCGGCCTGGGCGATCTCGGTGAGAATCGTGAGATCCACTGAATGCTCCTTTAGTGCTCCTCGGCGACGGCGCCGCCGAGGTAGATCGCGGTGAGGGTGGCGAAGATGAAGGCCTGCAGCGTGGCGACCAGGCCGACCTCGAACAGGAAGAAGGCGACGGCCAGCGCCCCCGTGACCAGCCCGAGGATCAGGGCCAGGCCGACGGCCACGTTGAGCAGGACGACGAGCCCGCCGCCCATGAACAGGATGAGCAGGTGGCCGGCGAGGATGTTGGCGAACAGACGGACGCTGAGGCTGACGAGCCGGACGAAGTGCGAGATGACCTCGATCAGGAAGATCGGGCCGCGGGCGGGGCCCTCCACGCCGGCCGGGATCCAGCTCGCCAGGTACTTGGCGGGGCCCTTGGCGCGGATGCCCTCGAAGTGGTAGCTGAGCCACACGATCAGCGTCAGCACGAGCGGCACCGACAGGTTCGCGGTCGCCGCGTAGAGCGCCAGCGACGGCACCTCGAGGCCGAGGATGTGCACCGTGTGCTCGGTGTTCGTCGGCAGCGGCAGGTAGCCGATCATGTTCGAGAACCAGATGAACAGGAACAGCGTCCCGATGAACGGGAACCAGCGCGCGGCCATCCGGTCGTCCATGTTGCCGCGCGTGATGTTGTCGCGCATGAGCAGGAAGGCCGCCTCGACGGCGGTCTGCAGCCGGTTCGGGCGCGCCTGCATCCGCCGCGCGACGTAGATCATCGTCGCGCACGTCAGCACGGTGGCGATGATCACGTACATCACGGCCTTGTTGAACTCGATCGGGCCGATCGAGAACCACGGGTCGAGCTTGAACTCGTCCTGCGGGCGATAGCTCTCGTTGATCGCGCCGGGCGCCGCGGCCGGAGCGGCGAGCGCCACGACGAACGGGGTGACGAGGGCCAGGAGGCGCGCGTTCACGACGACGGCTGCTCGGAGTTCGGCTGGAATGGGCGCATGATCATGGACACGGTGAAGTACGCGGTGAACAGCACGATGACGAGGACCGCCGCGGCGAGTCCCGCGTCCTCGTCCTGCAGGCCGGCGGCGAAGATCGTAAGGGCTACGAGCCATCCGCGTCCGATCATCGACCCGGCCGTGACCCCGACCACCGTCCGCGGGTCGGTCGACCCGGCCACACGGCGGTTGAGCAGCGCCTGCACGCCGCGCTGGACGAGCCACGCCGCGGCGCCCGCCGCGTAGCCCAGCATCGGCAGCCCCGCGGCCAGGAACAGCGGCAGCGCGAGCGCGAGCAGGACGAGGTCGAGGTAGCGCAGCGCGGTCGTCATGTCAGGCGTCGGTCATCGCCGGCGTACGGATCTCGGGCATGGGCGCGCGGCGCACGGTCAGACGGTCTCGGGGCGAGGTCCCGAGCGGGGAACCGACGTTCGTGCCGCGCGCGGTCAGCGTAGCGGATCGGGGCACTTTGTAACACCTTTGTGACACTTGCGACCCTCCTCCGCCGCTGGGCGCGCGTGCCGGTCCTGGCCGGCATCGGGTGCGGGGTCTTATCAGGCCCGCGCCCGCGCCGCGCGCCGGGTCGCGGGCGGCCCGACCATGGCCGCTGGGGTGTGCCGCGACGGGCGCGCTCGGCCGCGCTACCGTCAGCGCGGGTGCATCAGTGAGCGCTCACCACGATCACGAGCACGACCACCGTCACCACCACATGCCCTCGGCGGACGCCGACCGGCGGTGGCTCGTCGTGGCGCTCGGCCTCATCGCCGGCTTCATGGTCGTCGAGCTCGTGGCCGGCCTGCTCGCCTCCTCGCTGGCGCTGCTCTCGGACGCCGCCCACATGCTCACCGACGCCGGCGCCATCGCGTTGGCCCTGGTCGCGCTGGGGCTGGCGTCGCGGCCGGCCGGCGGGCGCTTCACGTTCGGCCTCGGCCGCGCGGAGATCGTCTCGGCCCAGGTCAACGGCGCCGCGCTGCTCGTGCTCGCCGGCGTCATCGCGCTGGAGGCGGCCCGCCGACTCGTCGACCCGCCCGACGTCGACGCCCCGTTCGTGATCGCCGTCGGCCTGCTCGGCGCCGGAGTCAACGTCGCGGCGGCGCTCGCGCTCGGGCGCGCCGAGCGGCGCAGCCTGAACGTAGAGGGCGCGCGCCAGCACGTGCTGACCGACCTCTACGCGTCGCTCGGCGCCGCCGCGGCCGGCGTCGTCATCCTGCTCTCGGGATGGGATCGCGCCGACGGGATCGCGGCCCTGTTCGTCGCCGGGCTGATGGTCCGCTCGGGCTGGGCGCTGCTGCGCGATGCCACCCGCGTGCTGCTGGAGGCCGCGCCGAAGGGCATGGACCCGGAGGCGATCGGCACCGCGCTCGCCGCCCAGCCCGGCGTCGTCGAGGTCCACGACCTGCACGTGTGGGAGGTGACGTCCGGCTTCCCGACGCTCGCCGCGCACGTGCTCGTGCGCCCCGGCGAGGACTGTCACGCGGTCCGCCGCAGCCTGCAGGCGCTCCTCGTCGAGCGCTTCGCCATCGAGCACGTCACGCTCCAGGTCGACCACGCGCCGAGCGCCGAGCGACTGCTGGAGATCGAGCGCGGCCCGGCCTGACGGGCCTCCGCCCGCCGCGCCGCGCGCCTACGGCCCGAGGTCGACGAGCTCGAAGCGCACGGCGCCGTCCCGCACGTGGACCAGGCCCATCGTGTGGCTCGGCTGGCCGCGGCGATCCGTAGGGCTGCCCGGGTTGAAGATCTGAAAGCCGTCGCCGTCGCGCTCGTGCAGCGGGATGTGCGAGTGGCCGAAGACGACAGCGTCGGCGTCGGGGAAGCGCGTGCGCAGGCGCCGCAGCCGGCCGGCCGCGGGCCCGGCGTCGTGGACCATCGCGATCCGCACCCCATCGGCGTCCACCATCCGCGCGGACGGCACCCGGCGGCAGACCGCGAGATCGTCCGTGTTGCCCTGGACGCCCGCCACCGGCGGGCCGAGGGCCTCGAGCTCGTCGAGCACCGACGCGTCGCTGAAGTCGCCGGCGTGGAGGATCAGGTCGGCCGCGAGCAGGTGGGCCATGCACGCCTCGGGCAGCCGGCGCCGGCCGCGCGGCAGGTGGGTGTCGGAGATGACCGCGACGCGCACCGCCGGCCCCGGTCAGACGGCGCCCGTGACGAACGGCCGGCACGGAGACCCAGGAGAGCACGAACGGCGGGGCGACGCGTAGGCGATCATCGGCCGCTCGGAGCCTAGCCGCGTCGCCAGCGGCGGCGCCGGGGCTCCTGCTAGCGCCGCGCGCGGCTCGCGCGCGCCGCGCGCAGCGTGAGCTCGCGCTGGACGACGTGGTAGGCGGGGCGCTCGCGACCGCCCGGCCCGATCAGAGCCGAGTCCCACGTGCCGCCCGCGTCGTCCTTGTTCCAGTGGTAGATGTAGACGCGCTTGATCCGCGAGCTCAGCGGCACGAGCCGCTCGAAGACGAAGCGCGTGGCCGTGGCGGCGTGGCGCGGCGACTCCTCGAAGGTCACCTTGCGCCGGTTCTTGCGCCACACGATGCCGCCCGTCTCGGTGAACCACACCTCGCCCTTCGTCGCGCGCAGCAGGCGGCGCGTGCCGCTCGTGCGCCGGCGGTTGGCGTCGATGTAGTTGTGCAGGCCCCAGTAGCGCGGCTCGACCCGCGACGCGCGGCGGAACTCGCGCACCCATTTCGACCATGTTCGGCATGTCGAGCACCTCGGCGGCGAGGAGCCGGCAGCTCGGGCACTCCAGGCGCATCTGCCGGAAGTAGGAGGCGACGAGCCGCGGGCGATGGCAGGTGGGCTCGCCGCAGTGGTTGGCCTCGTTCCACGTCGCGAACTCGCGCACCCACGGGTAGCGGGCCCGGAAGCGGCGGAACTCGAACTTCAGGCGGCTGGGCGAGGGGAGCAGGCGGCGCTCGGTGCGCGAGTGGGTGAAGGAGACGAGCGGCGAGACGCCCGTCGCGCGAGCGCCATGGAACCAGGCGTCGAGCTGCGCCGTCTGCCACGGGCTGGACAGCGCGTCCCAGCCGACGGCGATGCGCGCGTAGCGCATGCCCGAGGCCTCGAAGCGCGGATCCGAGAACATGTCGGCCTTCTGGTCGGCGATGCCGATCCCGACGGCGCCGGCCGGCGCGGCGAGGACGAACGGCGCGGCGAAGGCGGCGAGCAGGACGCAGAGGCGGGACCGCACGGTCATGTGCAACACAGCATCGGCCGCGACGTCGCGGCGCTCAAGCGCCTTCCACGAGCACGGTGTCCTCGTGGGCGTAGGCGGGCGCGCAGCAGCACAGCAGGACGAGCGGCTCCGACCCGGTGCACCACAGCTTGTGAACGGCGCCCGGCGGGATCACGGCGCAGTCGCCCGGGCCCACCTCGCGCTCGTCGTCGCCCACGCGCAGGCGGCCGCGCCCGGCCGTGAACAGGTACAGCTCCTCGGCCGCGCGATGGAAGTGGGCGGTCGGTCGCCCCGCCGGCCGGCACGGTGGCCTCGGCCAGGCTCTGGTTGCGGGCCGGCGTCCACGCGGGGCCGACGATCTCGCGGATCGCCGAGCCGTCGAGCGTGGTGAAGGAGTCCAGGTCGTCGAGCTTGGAGACGTGCATGGCGCGGTCCTGCCGCCCGGGCCGGGTGGCGCGGACGGCAGGACGACGCTAGCGGACCGATGCGCCGCATGGGCGCTCAGGCGATCGCGCGGCGCGCGCTCTCGCGATCCAGACGGGACGCGGCGAGCGCGAGCGTACGGGCCGCGCCGCCGCGGAGCCTGCCGGGCGGCGGCGGCCCGCCGCGCGGCGGCCGGTGCCGCCGGTGCGGCGGCGTGCCCGGCGATGTGGCCTGCGCGAGGTGCGGATGGAGGGTGCTGTACACGACGACTCCTCGATGGTGGTGGTGGATGGATGACGGTCCACCGCCCGAAGCCGTGACGAGCACGGTGCTGCCGGGTCTCGGGCGGTGAAGCCCGCGACCCGTTGCCTGAGGTGGCGCTAGGAGGCGAGCTCGCTGCGGAAGGGCTGGAGAACGCCCGTTCGGCCGGCGGCCGCGGGCGTCCAATCGCCCTTGTTCTGCAGCGAGGTCATGCCGGCGAAGGTAACGGGCGCCGATCGCGCGTGCAAGGGGGGTTGTCCACACCGTTCGCCCGCCCGGGGCGACCGCCCGACGCGTGCGTGCGTTCGGGCGGCGTGCGCGCCGGGGTAAGGCGGCCGCGCGCCGCTCCGTCGCGTCTGGTCCGCAACGGCGGGGGTGGCGCGTTCCTCCTCCCCACCCGCGGTCGGCGCCGGCTCGTCGCGATGGCTCCGGCGCCGGCCGGCGGACGCGTGGCGTGGTCGCCGGGTCGCGTCGTCCTAGCCTGGCGCGCGTGGCGACCAGCGGCCCACCCCAGGGCGCACCGACCGCGAGGCATGCCGCCGTGCAGGCCGCCGTCCTGCGAGCGACGGAGGAGCTGCTCGGCGAGGGCGGCTCGTACGCCGACCTGCACGTCGAGCGCATCGCCACCCGCGCCGGCATCTCACGCACGGCGTTCTACTTCTACTTCCGCGACAAGCGCGAGCTGCTGATGCGCCTGACCGGCGAGGTGGCTGAGCAGATCTTCGCCAACGCCGACGTCTGGTCCGCGGGCAGCGGCGACCCGGCGGCCGAGCTCGCCGAGGCGATCGCCAACGTGGCGGCCACCTATCGAGAGCACGGCGACGTGCTGCGCGCGGTCGTCGAGGTGTCCGCCTACGACGAGCAGGTGGCCGCCTTCTGGCACGCGGTGGTCGACCGCTTCGTCGAGGCCACCCGACACCGCATCGAGGCCGAGGCGGAGCTCGGCCGCACGACGGTCGCCGACCCCGGCGCCACCGCCTTCGCGCTGTGCTGGATGACCGAGCGCGCGCTGCACCAGCAGGTCGTCCGCGGCGACCCCGTGCCCCGGATGCGCTCGAGCGCGCGATGACGCAGGCCTGGGCGCGGTCGATCTACCGCGACCCGATCTCCGTCGGTTGACGGAAATGCACGCCATCCGTGCTTATTCGTCAATCGATGGCTGCGCGCGCTTCAGACCGCCGGGAAGTCCTCGGTCTCGCGGTGGACGGCCTCGAACTCGCCCGTCTCGAGGCGCTGCTCGACGTCCTCGTCGATCTCCTGCTCGGTCGCGTCGGGGCGCACGCGGCGCAGGCGGATCGCGTCGAGGTGGCGGAACTTGAGGATCTCGAGCACGTAGACGAGGTAGACGCTGGCCGCCATCACGAGCACGAAGAGCCCGACCATGAGCAGCGTCCAGCCCGGGTGGAGGTTGCCGGCGCTGTCGGAGTAGGGCACGAACCGCAGCGCGACGGCCAGGCCGGCCATCGACAGCATCCACGCGTAGAGGTAGAGCACCGTGCGCCGCTGGGAGAAGCCGATGTTGGCCATGCGGTGGTGGAAGTGCCAGCGGTCGGCGCGGTACACCGGGCGGCGGTACTTGAGCCGCTTGGCGATCACGAAGCCGGTGTCCAGGAAGGGGACGGCGAGGATCACCAGCGGCCCGATCAGCGCGATCAAGGCGTTCGTCTTGAGCGAGCCCTCGACGATCACGGCACCGAGCAGGTAGCCCAGCAGCAGCGCCCCGCAGTCGCCCATGAAGACCGAGGCGGGGTGGAAGTTGTGCACGAGGAAGCCGAGCGCCGCGCCGGCGATGATCGCGGCCAGGATGGCCGCCGCACCCTTGTCCAGGTCGAAGGCGATGATCGCGAACGAGCCGGCCGCGATCGCGCACACCCCGGCGGCGAGGCCGTCGACGCCGTCGGAGAAGTTGACGACGTTGATGATCAGCACCATGCCGAGCATGGTCAGCGGCACGGCCGCGGGCCCCAGCTCGACGGACCCGACGAACGGCAGCGTGAAGTCGTTCACGACGACGCCGTCGAGCACCGGCACCGCGACGGCGGCCACCTGTCCGGCGAGCTTGATCGCCGGGTGCAGGTCGAACACGTCGTCCAGCGCCCCGACGAGCGTGATGAGCGCGGCGCCGCCCAGGATCGCCGGGTAGGGCCCGTCGCCCGGCACCCACAGCAGCGCCGCGACGATGATCCCGGCGAAGATGGCCAGCCCGCCGAGCACCGGCGTCATGCGCTCGGACAGCCCCCGGTCGCGCGGCTCGTCGACGGCGCCGATCTGCCGCGCCCCGCGTGCGACCACGGGCGTCAGCACGGCGGTCACCGCGGCCGCGACGGCCGCGGCGGCAAGCGCGTCGAGCTCCTGGGAGGCCATGCGCCCACAGCATCGCAGGCGCCCCCGCCGTCATGGGCGCGCGGCGAGCGCCCGGCCCGGAGGCGCGGACCGCATCGGTGACGCGGCCCGCGGGACCGGCTCAGGCGACGGCGGCGGCCTTGCTGAGCTGCGCGTACAGCGGGTAGCGCTCGGCGATCGCGTTGACGCGATCGGTCAGGTCGTCCTTGGCGCCGTCGTAGGCCGGCGTCAGCGCGGTGGCCAGGATCCGCCCGACCTCGTGGAAGTCGTCGACCTGCAGGCCGCGCGTGGCGAGCGCCGGGGTGCCGACGCGCAGGCCGCTGGTGACCATCGGCGGGCGCGGGTCGAACGGGACGGCGTTGCGGTTGACCGTGACGTTGATGGCGTGCAGGCGGTCCTCGGCCTGCTGGCCGTCGAGGTCGGACTCGCGCAGGTCGACGAGCACGAGATGGACGTCGGTGCCCCCGGTGAGGACCTGGATGCCGTGGCCGGCGTCGAGCAGCTCCTCGGCCACGGCGCGGGCGCCGTCGAGCGTGCGCTGCTGGCGCTCGCGGAAGCCGTCGCTGGCGGCGATCTTCATGGCCACCGCCTTGCCCGCGATGACGTGCTCGAGCGGGCCGCCCTGCTGGCCGGGGAACACGGCCGAGTTGATCTTCTTGGCGTACTCCTCGCGGCACAGGATCATCCCGCCGCGACCGCCGCCGATCGTCTTGTGGATCGTCGTGCTGACGACATCGGCGTGCGGCACCGGACTCGGGTGCAGGTCGGCGGCCACGAGCCCCGCGAAGTGGGCCATGTCGACGAACAGCAGCGCGCCGACCTCGTCGGCGATCTCGCGGAAGCGCGGGAAGTCGAGCTGGCGCGGGTATGCCGACCAGCCCGCCACGATCATCTTCGGCTTGCGCTCGCGGGCGATCGCCGCGACCTGGTCCATGTCGATCAGGTGGGTCTCCGCCGAGACCTCGTACGGCGCGATGTCGTAGAGCTTGCCCGAGACGTTGATCTTCATGCCGTGGGTCAGGTGCCCGCCGTGGGCCAGCGAGAGGCCCATGATCGTGTCGCCCGGGTCGAGCAGCGCGTGGTAGACGGCCGCGTTGGCGGACGCGCCGGAGTGCGGCTGGACGTTGGCGTGCTCGGCGCCGAAGAGCTCCTTGGCGCGATCGATGGCGAGCTGCTCGACGACGTCGACGTGCTCGCAGCCGCCGTAGTAACGGCGCCCCGGATAGCCCTCGGCGTACTTGTTGGTGAGCACGCTTCCCTGGCACTCGAGGACCGACAGCGGAACGAAGTTCTCGCTCGCGATCATCTCCAGCGTGCGCCTGCTGGCGCTCGAGCTCACGGCCGATGGCCTCGGCCACCTCGGGGTCGACTTCGGCGAGCGGACTATTGAAAAGATCGGTCATGATTTGCCTTGATCGCTTGCAGTTTCTCTATGGTTGCCCGACCGTAGCACCTTGCTCGCGTTCTGTCTCGAGCGCGGTGATCTGGCCGACACGCCTGGCGTGACGGCCGCCTTCGAAGTCTGTGCGCAGGAAGGCGGCGACGATCGCGTCGGCGTCGTGAGGGCCGAGGCGGGCGCCGCTCAGCGTGACCACGTTGGCGTCGTTGTGGCGCCGTGCCATCTCCGCTTCCGCGGTGTCGTGCGCGTTGACCGCGCGCACGCCGGCGACCTTGTTGGCGACGATCGCCACGCCGACGCCCGAACCGCAGGCCAGCACCGCCCGCTGGGCCTCGCCGTCGCCCACGAGCCGCGCGGCGTCGGCGGCGAACTGCGGGTAGTCGACCGAGCCGGCGCTCGCCGGGCCGACGTCGACGACCTCGTGGCCGAGCCCCGCGAGCACGGCCTTGACGTGCTCCTTGAGGTGGAACCCGGCGTGGTCGGAGCCGACGGCGACCCTCATGACCATGGCCCGGCGTTCTCGGGAGGCACGTGGCATTGGGTGCCCGATGGCGAGGTCACGGGAATCGCGATGCGGAGCTGCCGAGGAGCCGTGTGCGGCGCGCGCGGCACGGCCGCGCAGCGCGACGGCGCGACTTTATCGCGCGCGACCCGGTCGCGTCAGCTCAGGGCGGCCGCGATGTCCGCCTCGGACACCGCTCCCTGACGGGCGATCGCGAAGCCGCCGCCGTCCTCGAAGCCGCGCAGGTCGACGACCGTCGACGGCGTGCCGGGCAGCTCGCCGCCGTCGAGCACGAGGTCGGCCGCGGCGCGGATCCGAGCGGGCACGGCGTCGAGCACGCGCGCGTCGCGACCGCCCGCGTCGTTGGCGCTGGACTGCAGCACCGGCCAGCGCACCCCGGCCAGCGCGCCAGCGGCGCCGGCCAGTCGGGCACGCGCAGGCCGAGCGTGGCGGGGTCCGGCCCGCAGGCCAGCGGGAAGCGGCGCCGCGGGTTGTCGAGCAGCAGCGTTACGCGCCGCGGGCAGCAGCGCCTGAGCGCGGCCCGCGTGCGCGCGCCGAGCTCGGGCAGCGCGGCGAGCGCGAGCTCGAGATCGAAGAACATCACCGCGGCGGGCTTCTCCGGCCGCCGGCGCTTGAGGAAGTACAGCTGCGTGACCGCCTCGCGGTTGTCGGGCTCGCAGGCCAGCCCGTACACCGTGTCGGCCGGGAACACGGCCACCCCGCCCACCGCGATGCAGCGGCTGAAGGTCTCGGCGTCGGCCGCCGTGATCATCGCCGGCCCACCACGACGCGGTCGATGCCGGCCAGGTCGGCGACCAGCTCGACCTCGCCGAAGCCCGCGCGGCGGACGGCCTGCGCCACCTCCGCCGCCTGCCCCGCCCCGACCTCGAGCGCCAGCAGCCGGGCCGGCGAGGCGGCCGCCGCGGCCACGAGGCGATCGATCACCGCGCGCCCGTCGGCGCCCGCGAACAGCGCGTCGCGCGGCTCGTGGCGCAGGATCTCGGGCGCCAGCGCGAGCGCCCTCCTCCACGTAGGGCGGGTTGGAGACGACGGCGTCGACGGCGCCCACGCCGCCGAGCAGGTCGCCGTCGTGGAAGGCGACGTCGAGCCCGAGCCGCGCGGCGTTGGCGCGCGCCACGGCCAGCGCCGCCGCGCTCGTGTCGGTGGCCACCACGTCGAGGTCTGCCCCGCTCGTCCTTGAGCGCGAGCGCGACCGCTCCGCTGCCCGTGCCGACGTCGACCACGCGGGCGCCGCGCGGCAGGCCCAGCGCCGCCTCGACCAGGAGCTCGGTCTCCGGGCGCGGGATCAGCACGCGCGCGTCGACGTCCAGGTCGAGCCGGCGAAAGCCCTTGGTGCCGGTGATGTAGGCGACGGGCTCGCGGGCCACGGCGCGGCGGCGCACCGCGTCCTGGAACGTCCGCACGGCCGGGCCCTCCACGGGGCGGTCGCGGTCGATGACGAGCGCGGCGCGGTCGACCCCGAGCGCGTGGGCGAGCATGACCTCGGCGTCCAGGCGGGGCGTGTCCACCCCCGCGGCCGACAGCGCGATGACGGCCGAGTCGAGCGCCTCACGGACGGGCACCCCGGCAAGCGTCACGCGACTTCGTGGACCTCCAGGCGGCGCCGCTTCTCCTCATCGGTGAGCGCGGCGGTGAAGGCGTCCAGGGTGCCGGCCAGGACCTCGTCGAGGTTGTGGGCGGTGAGCTTGATGCGGTGGTCGGTGACCCGCCGCTCGCCGTAGTTGTAGGTCCGGATCTTCTCGGCGCGGTCGCCGGTGCCGACCTGGGCGCGGCGGTCGGCGGCCGCGGCGGCCTGCTGCTCGGCCACGGCGCGCTCGAGCAGCCGCGCGCGCAGCACGCGCATCGCCTTCTCGCGGTTCTGCAGCTGGGACTTCTCGTCCTGCATGGCCACGACGACCCCGGTCGGCTTGTGCGTGATGCGCACGGCCGAGTCGGTCGTGTTGACCGACTGCCCGCCCGGCCCGGACGAGCGGTAGACGTCGATCTGCAGGTCGTTGGGGTCGACGTGGACGTCGACGTCCTCGGCCCCGGGCAGCACCGCCACGGTCGCCGTGGACGTGTGGATACGGCCCGCCGACTCGGTGGCCGGGACGCGCTGCACGCGATGGGTGCCGCCCTCGTACTTGAACACCGAGTATGCGCCGTCGCCCTTGATCTCGAACGTGTACTTGCCGTCGCCGACCTCGAGCGGGTCCACGCGGAAGCCGCGGCGCTCGGCGTAGCGGCTGAGCATCCGGTAGAGGTCGCCCGCCCACAGCCCGGCCTCCTCGCCGCCGGCCCCGCCCTGGATCTCGACGATCACGTCCTTGTCGTCGTTGGGGTCGCGCTCGACCATGGCCAGGCGGATCTGCTCCTCGAGCTCGTCGATGCGAGCGCGCGCGGTGCTCAGCATCTCGCGCACCTCGGCGTCCTCGCCGTCCTCGGCCAGCAGCTCCTCGGCGCCCGCCGCGTCGTCCGTCGCGCGGCGCCACTGCTCGCCCAGCTGGGCCGCCGGCTCGAGCCGGCGGTACTCGCGGCCGGCCTCGGCGTAGCGGTGGCGGTCCCCGATCACCTCGGGGTCGGTCATGGCCCGCGACAGCTCGGCGAAGCGGGCTTCGATCTGCTCGACGAGCGACTCGATCACCCTGGGGACGGTAGCGCCGCGACCCCGCGGGCGGGGCTTCGCGCTACGCCACGACCTCCGCGCCGGCCGTGTCGTCGGCGCGGCGCTCGCCGGGCGGCCGCACGGTCAGGACGGCGGTCAGGGCGGCGATGGCGACGGCGAGCTGGTCGCGGTCGGGCTCGCGGGTGGTCAGCTTCTGCAGCATCAGGCCCGGCCACATGGCCGCGCCCACCCAGCGCCGGCGGCGGTTGCGCCCGGCGAACTTGATGACCTCGAACGAGACCCCGGCGATCACCGGGACGCCGAGCACCCGCGACAGCACGAGCCAGGGCCAGTCGGGCACGCCGATCGGGGCGAGCAGGACGACGGCGACGACCATCACGATGAGCAGGAAGCTCGTGCCGCAGCGCGGATGCAGGCGCGAGAAGCGCTGGGCGTTCTCCGGAGTGAGCTCCAGCCCCGCCTCGTGGCAGGCGATCGTCTTGTGCTCGGCCCCGTGGTACTGAAGGACGCGGCGCAGGTCGCGCATCCGCGACAGCGCGGCGACGTAGCCCAGGAAGATCGCCATGCGCAGCCCGCCCTCGACGAGCCAGAACGGCAGCGGCGACGTGGCATTGGGTGCCCGATGGCGAGGTCACGGAATCGCGATGCGGAGCTGCCGAGGAGCCGTGTGCGGCGCGCGCGCACGCCGCGCAGCGCGACGGCGCGACTGTATCGCGCGCGACCCGGTCACGTCAGCTCAGGGCGGCCGCGATGTCCGCCTCGGACACCGCTCCCTGACGCGCGATCGCGAAGCCGCCGCCGTCCTCGAACCGCGCAGGTCGACGACCGTCGACGGCGTGCCGGGCAGCTCGCCGCCGTCGAGCACGAGGTCGGCCGCGGCGCGGATCCGGCGGGCACGGCGTCGAGCACGCGGGCGTCGCGGCCGCCCGAGTCGTTGGCGCTGGACTGCAGCACCGGCCAGCGCACTCCGGCCAGCGACGCCAGCGGCGCCGGCCAGTCGGGCACGCGCAGGCCGAGCGTGGCCGGATCCGGCCCGCAGGCCAGCGGGAAGCGGCGCCGCGGGTTGTCGAGCAGCAGCGTTACGCGCCGCAGGCAGCAGCGCCTCGCAGCGCGGCCCGCGTGCGCGCGCCCGAGCTCGGGCAGCGCGGCGAGCGCGAGCTCGAGATCGAAGAACATCACCGCGGCGGGCTTCTCCGGCCGCCGGCGCTTGAGGAAGTACAGCTGCGTGACCGCCTCGCGGTTGTCGGGCTCGCAGGCCAGCCCGTACACCGTGTCGGCCGGGAACACGGCCACCCCGCCCACCGCGATGCAGCGGCTGAAGGTCTCGGCGTCGGCCGCCGTGATCATCGCCGGCCCACCACGACGCGGTCGATGCCGGCCAGGTCGGCGACCAGCTCGACCTCGCCGAAGCCCGCGCGGCGGACGGCCTGCGCCACCTCCGCCGCCTGCCCCGCCCCGACCTCGAGCGCCAGCAGCCGGGCCGGCGAGGCGGCGGCCGCGGCCACCAGGCGATCGATCACCGCGCGCCCGTCGGCGCCCGCGAACAGGGCGTCGCGCGGCTCGTGGCGCAGGATCTCGGGCGCCAGCGGAGCGCCTTCCTGCACGTAGGGCGGGTTGGAGACGACGGCGTCGACGGCGCCCACGCCGTCGAGCAGGTCGGCGACGAGGAAGGCGACGTCGAGCCCGAGCCGCGCGGCGTTGGCGCGCGCGACGACCAGCGCCGCCGCGCTCGTGTCGGTGGCGACCACGTCCAGGTCTGGGCGCTCGTCCTTGAGCGCGAGCGCGACCGCTCCGCTGCCCGTGCCGACGTCGGCCACGCGGGCGCCGTGGGGCAGCCGCAGCGCCGCCTCGACCAGGAACTCGGTCTCCGGGCGCGGGATGAGCACTCGTGCGTCGACGCCGAGGTCGAGCCGGCGAAAGCCCTTGGTGCCGGTGATGTAGGCGACCGGCTCGCGGGCCACGGCTCGGCGGCGCACCGCGTCCTGGAAGGTGCGCACGGCCGGGCCCTCCACGGGGCGGTCGCGCTCGGTGACGAGCGCGGCGCGGTCGACCCCGAGCGCATGGGCGAGCATGACCTCGGCGTCCAGGCGAGGGGTGTCCACCCCCGCGGCCGACAGCGCGATGACCGCAGAGTCGAGCGCCTCGCGGACGGGCACCCCGGCAAGGGTCACGCGACTTCGTGCACCTCCAGGCGACGCCGCTTCTCCTCGTCGGTGAGCGCGGCGGTGAAGGCGTCGAGGGCCCCGGCGAGGACCTCGTCGAGGTTGTGGGCGGTGAGCTTGATGCGGTGGTCGGTGACCCGCCGCTCGCCGTAGTTGTAGGTCCTGATCTTCTCGGCGCGGTCGCCGGTGCCGACCTGGGCGCGGCGGTCGGCCGCGGCGGCGGCCTGCTGCTCGGCCACGGCACGCTCGAGCAGGCGCGCGCGCAGCACGCGCATCGCCTTCTCGCGGTTCTGCAGCTGGGACTTCTCGTCCTGCATGGCGACGACCACCCCGCTCGGCTTGTGCGTGATGCGGACCGCCGAGTCGGTCGTGTTGACCGACTGCCCGCCCGGTCCGGACGACCGATAGACGTCGATCTGCAGGTCGTTGGGGTCGACGTGGACGTCGACGTCCTCGGCCGCCGGCAGCACCGCGACGGTCGCCGTGGACGTGTGGATCCGGCCCGCCGACTCGGTGGCCGGGACACGCTGCACGCGATGGGTGCCGCCCTCGTACTTGAACACCGAGTACGCGCCGTCGCCCTTGATCTCGAACGTGTACTTGCCGTCGCCCACCTCGAGCGGCTCGACGCGGAAGCCGCGGCGCTCGGCGTAGCGGCTGAGCATCCGGTAGAGGTCGCCCGCCCACAGCCCGGCCTCCTCGCCGCCCGCGCCGCCCTGGATCTCGACGATCACGTCCTTGTCGTCGTTGGGGTCACGCTCGACCATGGCCAGGCGGATCTGCTCCTCGAGCTCGTCGATGCGGGCGCGCGCCGCGCTGAGCATCTCGCGGACCTCGGGGTCCTCGCCGTCCTCTGACAGCAGCTCCTCGGCGCCCGCGGCGTCGTCCGTGGCGCGGCGCCACTGCTCGGCCAGCTGGGCCGCCGGCTCGAGCCTGCGGTAGTCGCGGCCGGCCTCGGCATAGCGGCGCCGGTCCCCGATCACCTCGGGGTCGGTCATGGCCCGCGACAGCTCGCCGAAGCGGGCCTCGATCTGCTCGACGAGCGACTCGATCACCCTGGGGACGGTAGCGCCGCGGGGACCCGGGCGGCGCTCGACGACCGCTAGGACACGACCTCCACCCCGACCATGTCGTCGGCGCCGCGCTCGCCGGGCGTCTCGACGGCCAGGACGGCGGTCAGGGCGGCGATGGCGACGGCGAGCTGGTTGCGGTCCGGCTCGCGCGTGGTCAGCTTCTGGAGCATCAGGCCCGGCCACATGACCGCGCGCACCCACGGGCGGCGGCGGTTGCGCCCGGCGAACTTGACGATCTCGAACGAGACGCCAGCGATCACCGGGACGCCGAGGACGCGCGACAGCACGAGCCAGTGCCACTCGGGCAGGCCGATCGGCGCGAACAGGAAGATGGCGACGACCATCACGATGAGCAGGAAGCTCGTGCCGCAGCGCGGATGCAGCCGCGAGAAGCGCTTGGCGTTCTCCGGGGTGAGCGCCAGCCCGGCCTCGAAGCACGAGATCGTCTTGTGCTCGGCCCCGTGGTACTGCAAGACGCGGCGCAGGTCGCGCATGCGCGACAGCAGGGCGACGTAGCCCAGGAAGATCGCCATGCGCAGCACGCCCTCGACGAGCCAGAACAGCGCCGGCGAGCCGAGCTCGTCCCTGATCAGGCTGGTCAGCCCGACGGGGACGACGAAGAACAGGCCGATGGCGAGGGCCAGCGCGACGACGATCGTTCCGGCCCACATCGGGCCGGTGATCTCCTCCTGCTCGTCCTCGAGCTGGGCGTTGGCCGAGATGCCCAGCGCCTTGAAGCCGATGGCCAGCGACTCGCCCAGCGCGACGACGCCGCGGAGGATCGGCACGCGCAGCGCGCGATGGCGGGCGAGAGCCGACCTGAGCGGGAACGAGCGGACCTCGATCTCGCCGCGTGCCGCCTCTCCCCGCGGAAGGCCGCCGTCGGCGACCTGCTCGGGCAGCGCCTTGCGGACGGCCACCGCCCAGGTGCCGAAGCCGCGCATCATCACGCCCTCGAGGACGGCCTGGCCGCCCACGGGGGCGTCGCGCTGCTCCCACAGCTCGGACCCGCCCGGCGCGGTGGCCATCGGGCGGTCTGGACCTAGGAGCGGCCCTGGCGCTTGGCCGCGCGGCGCTTGAAGCGCTCCACGCGACCGCCGGTGTCGACGAGCTTCTGCCGGCCCGTGTAGAACGGGTGGCAGTTCGAGCAGATCTCGACGTGGATCTCGGGCTGTGTCGAGCGCGTGGTGAACTCGTTGCCGCACGTGCAGCGCACATGGGACTCGACGTATTCAGGGTGAATGGCAGTCTTCATCGCTCTGTCCAGTGTAGCGATCGGTCCGCGCCGTTCGGCGGCTGCGAAGGGCGTCAGCGCGCGGGCTGGACGCACTGCTCGGTGAGCCGGCGCGCCTCGCGCTGGACGTCGCCCTGGGCGTCGTACCAGCGGAACACGACGACCGCGCGGTAGGCCGCGCCGGAACGCAGCCGCTGCACCCGCCGGGTGAACACGAAGCCCGCGGCGCGCGGCTCCGAGCGTTCCCAGCGGGTCCAGTCGGGGACGCGCACGCGGCGGAACTCGGCCCCCGCGCGCAGGCGCTGGCGCAGCTCGAAGCGCATCGCCATCCGGCGCGTGCGGCGCGCCGCGGGCATGCTGGCGCGAAACGTCGCCGAGCGAGTGACCGGCGTGTCGCCGGTGCGGCAGCGCAGCAGCTCGGCGCGGAGCGTCGGGCGCTGCTGGGCGGCGGCCGTCGCCCAGCAGACCGCGAGCGGAGCGAGCAGGCAGAGGAGCACGATGAGGCGGCGCATCCTCCCCGAACGACAGCACGCCGGGCCGAACATCACGCCGGTTTGCCGGACGACGCCTCTCATGTGACCTGGTACAGCGGGCCGTCGCCCCCCTCGGGCGCGGTGAGCCGCCCGCCCTTGGCCGTGATCGCCCCGCACTGCACGCAGTTGGTGTAGTTGACGGTCACGTCGACGAAGCCGTCGGAGGGAGCGTCGTCGGGGATCTCGTAGACGCCGGCCGGGCACATCCAGCGCCACGTCTCGGCGACCACCCGCGGCACGCGGCGCTGGATCCGGATGTGGTCGGGGGCGTCGTCGCGCGTGGCGTTGCCGGTGACGTAGACGCTCGACAGCTTGTCGAAGGTGAGCTTGCCGTCCGGGCGCGGATAGCGCCGGTGGCGGTCGCCGAGGACCATCGGCGTGGCGGCGTCGCGGTGGTTCTCCCAGCGCCCGCCCGGGAAGCGCCCGCGGGTGGCGATCATCGCGTTGACGATCGCGCCGCCGACCAGGAAGCCCTTGGCGAACGGCTGCTTCATGTTGCGCGTGCGATAGAGGTCGCGCCCGATGATCGACTCGTCGACCGCCTCCTCGTAGGGCGACAGGTCGGTGGCGCCGGCGCCCAGCGCCTCGAAGATCGCCTCGGCGGCGAGGATGCCCGACTCGATCGCGTAGTGGATGCCCTTCAGCTCGGGCACGTTGACCATCCCGCCGCCGTCGCCGCACAGCACGACGCCGGGCGCGCTCAGCCTGGGCATGGCCCAGTAGCCGCCCTCGGGAATCGCCTTGGCGCCCCAGGCGATCCGCTCGCCGCCCTCGAGGATCCGCCGGATCGCCGGGTGGGTCTTGAACTCCTGCAGGACGTCGTGGACCGAGAAGGTGGCGTCGGCGTAGTCCAGGCCGGCCACGAAGCCGATCGAGACGCGGTCGTCGCCCATCGGGTAGATCCACGAGCCGCCGAACTCGTGATAGCCGGCGCCGAAGCGCAGCGGCCAGCCGAGCGTGTGGATGACCTTGTCCAGCGGGCGCGCGACCTTCCAGACCTCCTTGACGCCGAGCGACCAGACCTGTGGCTCGCGCCCGTCGGCCAGGCCGAACTCGCGGATCGCCGCGCCCGTCAGGTGCCCCCAGGCGCCCTCGGCCAGCACCGTGGCCCGGGCGGTGACGTCCGAGCCGGGCTCGAAGTTGGCCAGCGGCTCGCCGTCGCGGCCGCGCCCCTTGTCGCCGGAGCGCACGCCGCGCACGATCCCGTCGGTCACCAGCAGCTGCTGGGCCGCGGTCTCGGTGAGGATGTAGGCGCCGGCCTCCTCGGCGCGCTCGGCCAGCCAGCGCGACAGCTCGGCCACCGAGACGACGTGGCTGCCGTGGTTCTTGAACGGGGGCGGCGTGGGGATCCGCAGCGCGCGCCGGCGATTGGCCATGAAGAGCACGGCCTCGCCCGGCACCTCGCCGTAGGACGGCCAGTCGGCGGGGCCGAGATCTCCGAACAGGCGCGCCAGCGGCCCCGGGCGGAGGATCGCCCCCGACAGGTTGTGTGCGCCGCACGCCTTGCCCTTCTCGATGACGGCGACCGGGACCTCGCCGAGGCGCTCGGCCAGCTCGGGCGCGTCGGCCAGCAGCTGCATGAGCCGGTTGGCGCAGGCCAGGCCGGCCGGGCCGCCTCCGACGATGGCCACCCCGACCTCGATGCGCTCGTCCTCGTCGTCGAGCTCGCGCTTGACGAACTCCTCACGCGGGTCGACGGGCGGCGGGAACTGGGCGGGGGCGACGCCCGCGCCCTTGCCGCTCGCCATCGCGCTAGGAGTCCTTCCGCGCCTTCACGGCTTCGGTCAGGCGCGGCAGGATCTTGTTCAGGTCGCCGACCACGCCGAGGTCGGAGAACTCGAAGATCGGGGCGTTGGCGTCCTTGTTGATGGCGACGATGTTCTCCGAGGACTGCATGCCGACCTTGTGCTGGATGGCGCCGGAGATGCCCGCGGCCAGGTACAGCTTGGGTGCCACCGTCTTGCCCGTCTGGCCGATCTGCGCCGCATACGGATACCAGCCCGCGTCGACCACGGCGCGTGTGGCGGCGACGGCGCCGCCGAGCGCGCCCGGCGAGCTGCTCGAGCGTCTCGAAGCCGTCGGCGTTCCCGAGGCCGCGGCCGCCGGCCACGAGGATGTCGGCATCCTCGATGTTGACGTCGGCGCCGCGCTGCTCGCCGCGCGTGATCATCTTCGCGCGCGTGGAGAACTCCGAGAACTCGACCGCCACGTCCTCCACCGGCGCGCCGGCGTCGCCCGTCTCGCGCGGCTCGAAGGCATTGAGGCGGGCGATGATGATCCCGCGCGTCGCGATAGCGCGAGGTGGAGATCGAGCTGTCGCCGAGGATCGGGCGCTCGGCCAGCAGCTCGCCGCCCTCGACGCGCACGCCGGTGACCTCCATGGTCACGCCGGCGCCGAGCCGCGCGGCCAGGCCGGCGCCGATCTCGAAGCCGAGGAGCCCGCCGCCGAACAGCGCGTAGCGGTGCCCGCCGGCGTCCATGACCTGCGCCATCGCGTCGACCACCGGCTGCGCCAGGCCCTCGGGGCCCTGCACGCGCACGACCTTGGTCGCGCCGTGCGCGCCGAGCGACCCGCACAGCTCGTCCGTCAGCTCCTCGCCGCCGACCACGACGACGTGGCACTCGCCGCCCAGCTCGGAGGCCAGCCGCGCGCCCTCGCTGACCGCTCCGAGCGAGTTCTTGTTGATCGCGCCCTCGTAGTGCAGCGCGTAGACCAGAAGGTCGGTCATGGCTATATCAGCTTCCTCTCGTCGAGCCAGGCGACGATCTGCTCGACCGTGGCGGCGGTGTCCTCGTCCTCGATGATCGTGCCCGCGGCCTTCTGGGGCGGTGCGGCGAAGTCGCCGCAGATCACGCCCGAGCCCTGCTCGCCGACGCGATCGGCCTCGATGCCGACGTCGCCGATCGCCACGCTGTCCAGCGGCTTCTTCTTGGCCCCCATGATGGCCTTGAGCGACGGGTAGCGCGGCTCGTTGATGGCGTCGCCGACCGAGATGACCGCGGGCAGCGCGATCTCCACCGTGTCGTATCCGTACTCCGCCTGGCGCTCGCAGCGCAGCGTCCCGTCGGCCAGGTCCATGGCGATGACCTGGGTGAGCGAGGGCATCTTCAGGTGATCGGCGACCACCGCGCCGATCGTGTAGCACTCGCCGTCGTCGGACTGCTGGCCGAGCAGCACGAGGTCAGGCTCCTCGCGCTGGAGCGTGCGGGCCAGCGCGTAGCCGGTGGCGGCGACGTCGGAGCCCGCGAGCGCATCGTCGGACAGGTGGACGGAGCGGTCGGCGCCGAGCGACACCGCCTTGTGCAGCGCGCGCACGGCGCTGGCCGGGCCCATCGTCACGGCGACGATCTCGTCGACCTCGGCCGCGCCCGACTCGCGGATCTGCATCGCCGCCTCGATCGCGTGCGTGTCGTACGGGTTGAGGTTCTTCTCACCGCTGCGGTCGATGTGGCCGGTCGCGGGCTCGATCCGCTTCTGGACCGCGGCGTCCGGCACCTCCTTGACGAGGACACAGATCTTCACGTGCTGGCCTCCTGTGGCGACTGACGGTCGGGGATCCTACACATCGACTGACGAGTCAATCGGGCCGGGGCGTCGCGGCTCGGGCGGGGCGGCGGCGGCGCGCGCACAGGCGCCGTCAGCGCGCCCCGCGCTCGGCGACCGCGTCCCGGATGAAGTCGATGATCGCCTGCGTCGGCGCGCCCGGGGTGAACACCTCGGCCACGCCCAGCCGCTTGAGCTCGGGTATGTCGTCGGCCGGGATCGTGCCACCGACGGTCAGCAGCACGTCGTCGACGCCCTGCTCGCGCAGCAGGTCGGCGATCCGCGGGACGAGCGTCATGTGCGCGCCGGAGAGGATCGAGAGCCCGACGGCGTCGGCGTCCTCCTGGATCACGGTCTCGACGATCTGCTCGGGCGTCTGGTGCAGTCCCGTGTAGATGACCTCCATCCCGGCGTCGCGCAGGGCGCGCGCGATGATCTTCGCGCCCCGGTCATGCCCGTCGAGGCCGGGCTTGGCCACGACGACGCGGATCTTGGTGGTGGTGCCTGGGGCGGACATGGGGCTCGGGCGCGGGGATTCTAAGCCCACGACGAGTGCGGGGCCCCGGAGGGCCCCGCCACGACGACCTGGACCGGGCGCTCGCCGGACGCCTACCGGCGCACTCGGACCGTCATCTTCATCCCGGGCGCGTGGACGTCGCACAGGAGCCGGTAGGTGCCCGACCGGCGAAACGTCTTGGTCACCGTCCCACTCGTCCGCCGGCTGATGCTGAACCGCGACGGGCCGCTCGTGACGCGCACGTTGTGCGGCAGCTCGCCCGTCCAGCGGAACCTGACCTTGTCGCCCTTGTCGATCCTCACCGAGGTGGGTCCGAACGAGACCTGCGGGCCGACCCTCACCGTCTTCGTGGCCGCGAACGCGGGCACCGCGAGGACGGCACAGAGCGCGGCCGCGGCGAGCAGGACGATGAGCCTCTTCATGGTGAGCCTGAGCCTCCTGGCTGGGGATGACGAAACGTCGTGCGCCGGAGACTACGGCGGCGGCGACCCGCGGCTTCATCGCCGTGTCGCGGTGGCTCAGAAGACCGGCGTCTCGCGGTAGGAGCCGAACACGTCCTGCAGCGCGTCGACGATCTCGCCCTCGGTCGCGTGGACGCGGGCGGCGTCGATCAGGAACGGCATCAGGTTCTCGCCGTCGCGCGCGGCCGCCTCGCGCAGGCGCACCAGCTCGCGCTCCACGGCGGCGCCCTCGCGCCGGGCGCGGACGGCCCTGACGCGCTCGATCTGCTTGCCCTCGAGGGCAGGGTCGGTGCGGTGCGTGGGCAGCGGCTCCTCGCCCTCGTGCTCGTAGGCGTTGACGCCCACCACCCAGCGCCGGCCGGCGTCGATCTCCCGCTGCAGATCGAAGCTCGCGTCGGCGATCTCGCGCTGGGGGAAGCTCTGCTTGACCGCCTCGACCATGCCGCCGAGCTCGTCGATGCGCGCGAAGTACGCGTAGGCGCGGCGTTCGAGCTCGTCGGTGAGCGCCTCGACGTAGTAGGAGCCGCCGAGCGGGTCGATCGTGTTGGCCACCCCGGTCTCGTGCGCGATGATCTGCTGGGTGCGCAGCGCGATGCGCACCGCGTCCTCGGTGGGCAGGGCGAGCGCCTCGTCGTAGGAGTTGGTGTGCAACGACTGCGTGCCGCCGAGCACGCCGGCCAGCGCCTCGATCGCCGTGCGGACGATGTTGTTCAGCGGCTGCTGGGCGGTCAGCGAGACGCCGGCCGTCTGGACGTGCGTGCGCATCCGCCACGAGTGCGGCTTGCGCGCGCCGAACGTCTCGCGCAGCTCGCGCGCCCAGATCCGGCGCGCCGCCCGGATCTTGGCCACCTCCTCGAAGAAGTCGATCTGCGCGTTGAAGAAGAAGCTCAGGCGCGGGGCGAAGTCGTCGACGTCGAGACCGCGATCGATCGCCTGCTCGACGTAGGTGAGCCCGTCCTTGAGCGTGAAGGCCAGCTCCTGGTCGGCCGTCGACCCCGCCTCGCGGATGTGGTAGCCGCTGATCGAGACCGGGTGCCAGCGCGGCATGTGGCCCGAGCACCACTCCACCATGTCGCCGAGCAGCCGCATGGCCGGGTCGATCGGGAAGCACCACTCCTTCTGGGCGATGTACTCCTTGAGGATGTCCGCCTGGATCGTGCCGGACAGGCGCTCGGGGCCGGCGGGGTGGGCGGCGTCCTGTTCGGCGGCGACGACGTAGATAGGCGAGCATGATCGCCGCCGGCGCGTTGATGGTCATCGACACGCTGACCTCGCCGAGGTCGATGCCGGCGAACAGGTCGCGCATGTCGTCGAGCGTGTCGATGGCCACGCCCTCGCGCCCGACCTCGCCCAGCGACCGCGGGCTGTCGGAGTCGTGGCCCATGAGCGAGGGCATGTCGAACGCCGTCGACAGGCCGGTCTGCCCGTGGTCGAGGAGGTAGCGGAAGCGCTCGTTCGTCTCCTCCGCGGTGCCGAAGCCGGCGAACTGGCGCATCGTCCACAGCCGCCCGCGGTACATGCTCGGGTACACGCCGCGGGTGAACGGATAGCCGCCCGGCAAGCCGATCGCCGTCGCGTCGGGCAGGTCGGCCTCGGTGTACAGCGGCTTGACCGGGTGTCCCGACAGCGTCGTGAACGGCGCCTCGCGCTCAGGGGTCAGCGCGTAGGCCTCGCGCCACTGTGCCTCGGTGGTGGGGACGGCGGAGGTGCTGGCCATGGCGAAAGGTCGGACGTCCTCGTATCTCGGGGGCGGCGGATGTTAAATGGCTGCGTCGTCGAGCAGCGCGGTGGCGCGTTGCCCAGCGGCAGCGCGCCGGTTCGCGTGAAGCTCAGGAGCGCGAGTGCCTCAGGTGAAGCCCGCCTTGCGGCAGGCGTCGCAATCGGCGGCCGCGATCCGCCGCGGAAAGCGCCGCTGCTCGGCCAGCGCGACGACGACGTGGTTCCACACCGCCCACAGCCTGCGATCGCCACCGGGCGCCGAGCCCAGCCCGCGGGCGCGCTCCCACAGCGCGATCGACTCGCCGCCCTGGTGCGCAGCCCGGTAACGGATGCCGTCCAGGTGCCGGTACTGCTCGTAGATGCGTCGTCCCCACCGCTGGGTGCGACGGCGCGGCTCGTCGCCCGTGCCCAGCGTTCCGACGGCGCCGATGGCCAGCGCGCCGTTGCCGGTGATGTCCAGCACCCGGATCGGCTCGTCCGCGACGGGACGCGGCAGCGTCGACGGCCACGTCGGGGTCGAAGTCACCGGCGTCCACGCGCAGCGCGCGCAGCACGGCGGTCAGCGCCTCCTGGTCCTCATCGCTCAGCGCGTCGAGGCCGAAGGCGGCGTCGTTGAGCGTCACGGTCGCCCGCTCGGCGGCGGCGCGACCCTCGGGCGTGATCTCGGCCAGCGTCGCGCGCCGGTCGCCCTCGTGCGGCACCCGCCGCACGAACCGGTGGAACTGCCACGCGGGGACAGCTTGGCGCGACCGCCGGCCTCGAGCTTGTCGACGATGTTGGTGACGCTCGTGCGATGGACCTGCAGGCGCTCGCCGACCTTGCCCAGCGGCAGCGCGCCCGTGCGCGTGAAGCTCAGCAGCATCAGCGCCTCGTAGCGGGGGAAGGTCAGCCCCGAGCGGGCGCAGCAGGTCGTCGAGCCGCGCCAGCAGGACCTGCTGGGCGCGCATGATCGACGTCACCGCGGCCATCGGCCGCGCCGGCTCCTCGCCCCAGCGCTCGGTCCAGTGGCGGCGGGCCTCGGCGATCGGGTCGATGCGCAGGGGCACCACCGCGCGAAGTCTAGGCTTCGCGCGCGGCTGCTCCCGGCCCGGCGGCTCAGTCCTGCAGCACCGACAGGATGTTGCCGGCGGGATCCTTGAACCAGGCGATCAGTGGGCCCTCGCCGCGGTGGATGCCCTTGTCGTCCTGCTCGGCGCCCTCGTAGCGCTCGAAGCGAACGCCGCGGGCGGTCAGGTCGTCGACGGCCTGCTCGATGTCCGCCACCGGGAAGTTGAGGACCGTGAACGTGGCCGGCGCGTGGTCGTCCTTGGGGTACACGAGCACCTCGCCGCCGCCCGCGAAGCGCAGCCACAGCAGGCCGTTCTGCTCGACCACCTCGAGCCCGAGCGTCTCGCCGTAGAAGCGCCTGGCCTCGGCCAGGTCGCCGACCGAGAAGCCGCTGAACGCCTTCGTGTCCTCGAACATCGCAATCCTCCGTCGTCGTGGTCTGGAGTCATGACCCGCGTGCGGGCCGAGAATCATCGCTCGGCGATGAGGTCGTCGAGCCCGGCGAAGCGGAAGCGGCCTGCACCGGGAACCTCCCGTTCGACCGATGCCGCGCGCAGCGCGTCGTAGCTCTTGATCCCGGCCACGTCCTGCATGACGTCGAGCCGGCCCAGATCGGTTCGCAGCACCCAGTTGCCCCCCGGGGCGAGGCCATCCTCGTCGGGCGAAAGTCCGAGCTCGGACGGATCGGAGTCCTCGGCGAGCATCACCTCAGCGCTGAGCGCACGGAGCGCCGCGGCCAGGCGGCGGATGTTCTCCGGTCGCGGGTCGGGCGTCACGTCGAGATCCTTGGTCGCTCGGATGACGCCGTGAGCCGACAGGGCGAAGCCACCGATGATCACGAACTCGACCCCGTGGTCGAGCAGCACGCGCAGCAGCGGTTCGGGCTGCAGGGCCGGGGGTCGCCGACCCGAACGGCCCGGTCCGGGGGCCGGCGCCACGATCAGTCCGCTCCGTCGGCGATGGCGGTCATGGTGCGGCTGAGGGCTGCGGTCTGCGCGAGGCGCTCGGCCGCCGTAAGCTCCTCCAGGTCGGCACGCAGCTCCGCGTCGGTGCGGTTGTCGCGCGGGCCCGGGACGGCTCGCAGCTCCAGCCGCTCGCCCATCGCCGCCAACAGGCGGGAGATCGTCGAGATCGACGGCGAGACCTCCCCGCGCTCGATCCTGCTGACTTGCTTCTGTGTCGTGCGTGCGCGGCGCGCGAGCGTCTCTTGTGAGATGCCGTGCCGGTCACGGGCTTCGCGCACGAGCGCCCCGGCGTCGGGAATCACTCCGCCACTATAGGTCAGATCCGACGTGGAAGCGCGCCGCGGTCAGCGTTCGGGCGAGAGCGTCCCCAGCAGCGCCCGCGCGATGACCAGCCGCTGGATCTCGCTCGTGCCCTCGTAGATCTCGGTCACCTTGGCGTCGCGGTAGTAGCGCTCGACCGGGAAGTCCTTCGTGTAGCCGTAGCCGCCGAGCACCTGGATCGCCTCGCCCGTCCAGTGTCGCGCGACGCGGCTCGAGAACAGCTTGGCCTGGGCGCCCTCGACCGAGTGCGGGCGCCCGGCCGCCTTCAGGCGCGCGGCCCGCCAGGTGAGCGCCCGCGCCGCCTCGATCTCGGTCTGCATGTCGGCCAGCTTGTGGGCGACGGCCTGGAAGGCGCCGATCGGCTGACCGAACGCGGTCCGCTCGCGCGCGTAGGCCGTGGCGACGTCGAGCGCGGCCTGCGCGATCCCCACCGCCTGGGCGGCGATCCCGATCCGCCCGCCGTCGAGCGTGCGCAGCGCGATCGCCATCCCCGACCCCCGTTCGCCGAGGCGCTCGCCGGGCGTGGCCTCGAAGCGCAGGTCGGCGGTCGAGGACGAGTTCAGGCCGAGCTTCTCCTCCTCGCGCACCGGGCGGAATCCGGCGGCGCCGCGGCGCACGACGTAGGCGCTCGGCCGCTCGCCGTCGCGGGCGAAGACGATGAACACGTGCGCGTGCGAGCCGTTGGTGACCCACTGCTTGGCGCCCGTGATGCGGCCCTCGTCGTCGGCGCGCGTGACCATCGCCCCGGCGTCCGAGCCCGAGCCCGGCTCGGTCAGCGCGAAGGCCCCGAGCTCATGGCCCTGGGCGAGCGGCGGCACGAGCCGGTCGATCTGCTCACGCGTGCCGTGCTCGAGGATCGGCAGCGTGCCCGCGCTGGTGTGCACGGCGACCGTGACCCCCAGGCCGGCATCGGCACGCGACAGCTCCTCGAGCACGAGGCAGTAGCTCAGGAAGTCGGCCCCGGAGCCGCCGTGCTGGGCGGGCACGCAGACGCCGAGCAGCCCCAGCTCGCCCAGGTCGGCCAGCACCTCGGCCGGGAAGCGGTGCTCGCGGTCCCAGGCCGCCGCCTGCGGGGCGACCTCCTTCTCGGCGAAGCGCCGGGTCAGCTCGCGGATCTCGCGCTGCTCGTCGCTGAGCTCGTGGGCGCTCATCTCCGCGGCGCCGCCGCGCGGCGGACCGCCGTCCGCCCGGCCGTCCCGACGAGCGCGGCCAGCGCGATCGCCACGCCCGCCTTGAGGCGCCGGCCCAGCGTGTCGAAGCGCATCGTCGTCCAGCCCTCGGCACGGGCCACGCGCGCAAGCTCGGCGTCGGGGTTGACGGCGACGGGATGCCCGACGGCGCGCAGCAGCGGCAGGTCGGACTCCGAGTCCGAATAGCCCCACGACGCGCCGAGGTCGATGCCGCGCTCGGCGGCCAGGTCGCGCACCGCCTGCGCCTTTCCCTCGCGGTAGGCGAACGGCCCGCCGGGACGGCCCGTGTAGACGCCATCGACGATCTCCGAGCGCGAGCCCAGCCCGCCGTCGAAGCCGAGCACGTGGGCCAGCAGCGCGGCCATCTCCTGCGACCCGGCGGTGACGATGAACACGGGCCGGCCGGCATCCTGGTGCTCGTAGGCCAGGGCGAGCATCTGCGGGTAGAGCCGCGGCAGCACCCCGGCCAGCACCCTGGGCGCGAGGCGGTCCAGGTCGCGCACCGGGCGCCCGGCGATGACCGCGCCGATCCGCTCGCGCACCCGGTCGGTGGCCGCATCGGTCGAGCCGTGCAGCCGGAAGCGCAGGCTCACCCACGCGTCGGCCAGCAGTCGGCGGCGGCTGATGAGGCCCGCCGCGCGCGCCGCGCGCGCCCAGTGGAAGCCGGACGCGCCGGCCATCAGCGTGCGGTCGAGGTCGAAGAACGCCGCGGCGCGCGACGCCGGCGTGACGCCGGCGCCGGGCACCCCCGGGGACGGTTCCGCGCGAGCCGTCAGGAGCCGGCCACGCGGACGATGACGGCGTCGCCCTGGCCGCCGCCGCTGCAGATCGCGGCGCAGCCGACCCCGCCCCCGCGACGGCGCAGCTCGTGCACGAGCGTGCCGAGGATGCGCGCGCCCGAGGCGCCGATCGGATGGCCGAGGGCCACCGCCCCGCCGTTGACGTTCACGCGGTCCTCGTCGATGCCCAGCGCGCGGATCGAGTTGAGCGTCACCGAGGCGAACGCCTCGTTGATCTCCCACAGGTCGACCTCGTCGGCGGTCATGCCCGCCTTCTCGAGCGCCTTCTTGGCCGCCGCAGCCGGTGTCCTGGCCAGGTAGGGGAAGTCGTCGGCCACCGCCGCCTGGGCGACGATCTCGGCCAGGACGGTCTTGTTGTTGCGGTCCGCCCACTCGGCCGAGGACAGCACGATCGCGCCGCCGCCATCGTTGACGCCGGGCGAGTTGCCGGCGGTGTGCGAGCCCTGGTCGCCGGTGAGCGCCTTGAGCTTGCTCAGGCGCTCCAGCGTGGTGTCGCGGCGCGGCCCCTCGTCGATCTCGACGACCGTGTCGCCCTTCTTGCCCTTGACCGTCACCGCGACGATCTCCTCGGGCAGGCGCCCGTCGTCGATCGCCTTGATGGCCAGCTCGTGGCTGCGCAGCGCCCAGCGGTCCATGTCGGGCCGGGTCAGCTCGAGCTCGTCGGCGACCTCGCCGGCCTCCTCGTACATCTGCTTGCCGGTGAACGGGTTGCGCAGGCCGTCGTTGATCATCGCGTCGATCGCCTTGGCGTCGCCCATGCGGAAGCCGAAGCGGGCCTCCTTGAGCAGGTACGGGGCGTTGCTCATCGACTCCATCCCGCCGCCGACGCCGACCTCGAGGTCGCCGGCGCGGATCGCCTGGTCGAGCAGCCCGGCGGCGCGGATGCCCGATGCGCACACCTTGTTGACGGTCTCCGAGGAGACCTCGATCGGGATGCCGCCCTTGATCTGCGCCTGGCGCGAGGGGATCTGGCCCTGGCCGGCCTGGAGGACCTGGCCCATGATGACGTGCTGGACCTCCTCGCCACCGACGTCGGCGCGCTCGAGCGCGGCCTTGATGGCGATGCCGCCGAGCTCGGTGGCGTCCAGGGACGAGAGTCCGCCGCCGAGCTTTCCGACGGGGGTGCGGGCGGTACCGAGGATGACGGTGCTGGGCATGGGGCGGGGTCCTCTCCTCCGGGTCTGATGGGGGCGGACGCCACATGCTAGTGGCGTATGAGTGTGATGTTGCTTGCGTTCGCGCGGCGTCTGCGCTTGGCAGCACGGCGCCGCTTCTCGACCGCGTGGGGATCCGCCCGGTGCGCCGCGTTGCCCCGGGACCAGTTGCGAGCAAGGGCGGTAGCGGGTTCCGCTTGCTGGATAGCCGAAGCCGCGCGACGCGTGACGCCCGCGAGAGAGGAGGCGATGTGCGCGACACGCGATCAACGGCGCGAAAGCGAATCGGCAGGGCCCTGGAGCCAGGGCAGGACGGCGGTGCGACGCTGGGAAGGGACGAGCCGTCCGCGCCGCACCGCGTCCTGAGTACTCGCGAGGGGTGTCGCGGTAGCGCAGCGGCCACCAGAGATCCGTTGCGACACCGGCCCACGAGAGCTGTGCTAGCCGGGAATGCAACCCCGGCTGTCACGTTGGTGTGTCAGTTCTGCTCGAGCCGGATCGGCCCCTGGTCGGTCGTGCAGACGGTCCTGGTGTTGCCGCTGCGATCGACGGCCTGACCGAGCACGGCCACAGGTCCGACGCTGACGCCGCAGATGTTCGCGGCCACCTGGGCCGCGACGCCGACGTTGACGTCTTCGAGGATGGTGACGTCGCCAACTGCCACGTTGACGAGGCCATCCTGATTCTGGGCCATGGCCGCAGGCGCCGCGACGCCCACCATGAGCAAGGCGGATGCGCTCAGCGATGCGAAGAACCTCTTGAAGCGGACCACAGGAACCTCCAGGGGATAGGGGAAACACGACACGACGGATTTACCTGTCCGAAGCGAGGACTCACATGACTGTAAATGAGACATGCATGTCCCGTCAAGAGATGCGTAAGATCATCGAACGATGCCGACGTCACCTCACGCCACACCGCGCCTCGCGCTACAGGAGCGCGTTGCGGCGGCAATCCTCGAGGCGGCGGCCAGCGTGCTCGTGAATAAGGGTGAGCAGGCCAACATGACCGACGTCGCTGCGGCTGCCGGAGTGGCCCGCGCGACCGTGTACCGCTACTTTCCCAACCGCCAGGCGCTCTTGGACGAGCTCGCCGAGCTGGCCGTCCAGAGCGCGGCGGAACGGCTCGCTGCGGCGCGAATCGACGAGATTCCCCCGGTGCCCGACGGCATCACGCGAGTCGTTCGGGCGATGGTCGACGTTGGGGACCTTTTCATCGTCCTGGCACGCGAGCGGCTCCGTCCCGACGCCGAGCCGTACGAGCGCCACGTCGGCGCGCCGCTCCGACACCTGATCGAGCGCGGCCAATCGACGGGGGACATCCGCGACGACATCCCGAGCCTCTGGCTCGCCGACTCGCTGATGGGCATCGTCGTGAGCGTGCTGTCGTCGCCGCGGTCTCTCGGACGCGACGACACCGTGGCGGCGATCACAGGCCTTTTCATCGACGGTGCGCGTGACGCGGGCGCGGCCGCCGCGTGACCTTCCGATCATCCTGGACACAGAGCCCGAACGGAGAGCCGATGCAACCAGAAGCACATGGCGCAGGGCAGGTGCAGCAGGAGGGTCCCCAACTCGACGCTCCGCTGCTTCATCAGCTCGTCGCCTACCTGGGTCAGAGCCGCACCGAACTGCGAGAGGAGTGGACGCGGCGAATCACCGACGCGCAGCTGCTTCGAGCAATGACGGCGCAGGAGATCTTCTCGGAAGTCACAGCGGTCTACGACAACTACGTCACGGCCCTGGAGACCGGGAGCGTCGAGACGCTTCAGGCCTACGCGCGGGACCTCTCGGAGCGCATCATCCCCCGCGGAGTGGAGACCCACGAGGTCCTCGGGATCGTGCTGCTTCTCCGGGACGTGCTCGCGCGCTCGCTCTTCGAGAACTACCAGGCGGATCTTGCGCTGCTCGATCGCATCCTCGACGCCTATGAGCCGGCGGCGAATCGCATTGCCGTCACCGTGGGCGTGAGCTTCGTCGAGGAGCGCGAACGCGTAATCCGCGAGCAGCAGGAGGCCATTCGGGAGCTGTCCACGCCCGTCCTTCAGGTTCGCGAACGACTGCTCATCCTGCCCATCATCGGCGTCCTCGACTCGCAGCGAGCGCGTCAGCTGACCGAGCAGCTCCTAGGAGCGATCCAGGCACACCGCGCAAGAGTGGTCGTGATCGATATCACCGGCGTGGCGACCATCGATGTGACGGTCGCCAACCACTTGGTGCAAACGGTCGAGGCGGCCCGCCTCATGGGCGCGAGCGCCATCATCACCGGACTGTCGTCGAAGATCGCGCAGACCCTCGTCGACCTCGGGGTCGACCTCGGGATGATGCGGACGGTTGGTGACCTTCAGGGCGGCCTCGAGGAGGCCGAGCGCCTGCTCGGTCAGCGAACGCCGCCGCGTCGCACGTCGGCGCAGACGATCTAGCGGGTCCCATGTCGGTCGCCGTTCTCCGGCAGGGCGACTATCTGATCGCGTCGATCCGCTCTGACCTGAGTGATGGGCAGTTGCTCGCGCTCCGGGACGATCTCGCAGAGCAGGTCGGGGTGCACCGCATCACAGGGATCATCGTCGACGTCGGTGCGCTCGACGTCATCGACTCGTTCGTGGCGCGCTCGCTGCGATCGATCGCGGAGGCAGCACGGCTCCGTGGCGCCAAGACCGTGATCGTCGGCATTCGACCGGACGTTGCGATCGCGATGGTGCAGTTCGACCTGAACCTCGAGCTGCTTCGCGCGGTTCTGGACCTCGATGAGGCCGTCGCCCTGCTGGATCGCCTGACGGACGGTGAGGACCCGGATGACGGATGAGGTCTGCGTTCCGATCAGCGAGGACGCGGACCTCATTGCCGCCCGGGCGCAGGGTAGGGCGCTCGCTCAGGGGCAGGGCTTCTCGCGAACCGATGCCACGCTGATCGCGACTGCGATCTCGGAGGTGGCCCGCAACATCGTCGTGCACGGCGGAAGCGGCGAGATCGTGCTGCGTCCCCTGGCCGACGGCCGCCGCTGTGGCCTCCTCGTCGTCGCGCGCGACAACGGGCCGGGCATCCGGGACCTCGAAGCCGCGGTTCAGCAGGGATTTGCGACCAGCGGAGGACTCGGGCTGGGGCTACCCGGGGCGAGGCGGCTGATGGACGACTTCGAGATCGCCTCGTCGCCTGAGAAGGGTACGACCGTGACGATGGTCAAATGGCGCGTCCGCGACGAGCTCGAGCAGATGCGCGAGAGACGGAACCGACATGCCACCCCCAGCTGACTTCCGGTCCGCCTACACATCAGCGTTTCTAGGGTACCTCGCTGTCAGCGACGAGCGTGCGCGCCGCGGCGCATACGAGCTGGGGCGCGACGCGGTGACCGCCGGGCTTGGCATGATGGATGTGGCCGAGGCTCACCATGACGCCGTGCTGGCCGCCCTCGGCGGCGGCGCAGCACCGGAGGCGGCGACGCGCGCCGCTGGCGACTTCTTCATGGAGACCTTGGCGGCATTCGAGATGGTGCAACGCGGCGTCGGGGAGGCGCGTGCGGCGGCGGAGCGTGAACGCCGCCAGGCGGCGATCCTCCGCCAGCTCTCGAATTTCCTCGCTGACGCGTCGCTGGCGCTGAGCGCCCGGGAGTCGATTCACGAGATACTCCATCTGGTCGCCGAGCAGACCCACGAGCTCATCGGTGGCGCGTGTTGCGTGGCAACTGCGTTGTCCGACGGCGATGCGCCCGGAGCGCGCGCCGCATCGTTCTCCGAGGCCGACGCCGTCCTGGGTGCGCGATTGGCGCTCGGGGATCTATCGCCGCTCGAGGAAATCGTGACGCCACTGGTGCCCGTGGCGCGCATGGACCCGATGCCCGTCCTTGCCGGATCGACGCTGGACTTCGAGGACGGCGCCAGGTGCATGCGCTCCTGGCTCGCCGCGCCGCTCAGGACGCTCGATGGACGTCGGATCGGGTTCGTCCACCTCTTCGATGAACGCCCGAGCGCTTTCGCGTCGGAGGACGAAGGCGTGCTGCTGCACCTGGCACAGATGGGATCGGCCGCGGTTGAACGCGTTGGGTTGTACACGGCGGCGCGGCGACCACGGCCCGAAGACGAGACATCCGCGCGATAGGGCACCCCGAGACTCAAGCGTGACGACCGGCGAGGCCCGACAGCGGTCGGGCCGCCCTGCATCTCCGACCGGGCCTCCTGTCGTGCGCATGGCAAGGCGCCCCCGTATGACTGTCGCCACCGAGCCGTGTAGCTGTGCTCGTCCCGCGCCCCGCACCGCTCAGGCACCGCGTGGATCGCTGCATCAGTGGCGTATTGTCGAGCGCCCCCATGCGCGTGTTCGCCACCACCGAAGCGCCGGCCGACAGCGGCGCCGACACCCTCGTCGTCGGCGTCTTCGAGGGCGAGGAGATCGCCCACGACGTCGAGGGCGAGGCCCTGACCAGGCTGCTCGACGCCGGCGAGGCCCGCCGCAGCTTCCGCCACGTCGCCGTCGCCCACGCCGCCGACCGTCGCTGGCTGATCGTCGGCCTCGGCGCGCGCGACGAGTTCGACGCCGAACGTGCGCGGCTGGCCGCGGCCGCGGCCCACGGGCGGGCGAACGAGCTCGGCACGCGGCGGCTGTGCTGGGAGCTGCCCCACCACGTCGACGACGCGGTCGCGGGCGGGCTCGTCGAGGGCACGGTGCTCGCCGCCTACCGCTTCGAGCGCTACAAGAAGAAGGGCTCGAACTCCGATCCCGACCCCGGCGATGCCGGGTCGAGGCGACTCGAGTCGCTGGCCGTCAGCGCCCACCACGACGTGTCGGCGCCGGTCGGCGCCGCCGCGGTGCTGGCCGAGGCCCAGAACGCGGCCCGCGATCTGCAGAACACGCCCGCCAACGACATGACGCCTGCGGCCCTGGCCGAGCGCGCGCGGACGCTCGATGGCGTCGAGGTCGAGGTCCACGGCCGCGACTTCCTGGCCGAGCAGCGGATGGGCGCGTTCGCCGCCGTGGCCCAGGGCGCTCACAACGAGCCCGCGCTGATCGTCCTGCGCAGCGAGGGGACCGACGCTCGTGGCCCGGTGCTCGGGCTGATCGGCAAGGCGGTCACCTTCGACACCGGCGGGATCTCGATCAAGCCCGCGGCCAAGATGGCCGAGATGAAGTTCGACATGTCGGGCGGCGCGGCGGTCATCGAGGCCGTCGGCGCGATCGCCCGGCTCGGCCTGCCGGTGCGGGTCATCGGCGTCGTCGGCGCCACGGAGAACATGCCCTCGGGCCACGCCATGCGACCGGGCGACATCGTCACCGCCTCGGACGGCACGACGATCGAGATCAACAACACCGACGCCGAGGGCCGCCTCGTGCTGGCCGACTGCATGACGCACGCGATCGGGCTCGGCGCCGAGCGGCTCGTCGACATCGCCACGCTGACCGGCGGGATCGTCACCGCGCTGGGCGCGGCGTTCGCAGGCGTCATGAGCAACGACGATGCGTGGTGCGAGACGGTCACGGCGGCCGGCGCCAGCACCGGCGAGCGGGTCTGGCGCCTGCCGCTGGACCCGATGTACGACGAGGCGATCCGCGGCCAGTACGCCGACATCGTCAACGCGACCCCGGACCGGCGGGCGCACCCGATCACCGCCGCGGCGTTCCTGGCCCGCTTCGCCGGCGAGGTCCCGTGGGCGCACGTCGACATGGCCGGCGTGGGCAACGACACCGGACGCGCCTACGCCGCCAAGGGCGGGAGCGGCTTCGGCGTGCGGCTGCTCGTCGAGGTCGCGCGCGCGGTGGCCGACGGCAGGTAGCGCCGGTGCAGTTCGACCTCTCCGACGACCACCGCCTGATCCAGGAGACGGTTCGCGACTTCGCCCGCCGCGAGGTCGCCCCGGTGGCCGAGGCGCTGGACCGCGAGAAGCGCTTCCCCTACGAGATCGTCGCCCAGCTCGGCGGACTCGGGCTCATGGGCATCCCGTTCCCCGAGGAGTACGGCGGCGCGGGCGGCGACACCCTGGCCTACACGCTCGCGGTCGAGGAGCTCGCCCGCGTCGACTCGTCGGTGGCCATCACCATGTGCGCGCACACGTCGCTGGGCACGCAGCCGATCCACCTGTACGGCACCGAGGAACAGCGGCGCGAGCTGATGCCCGACCTGTGCGCCGGGCGCCGGCTCGGGGCGTTCGGGCTGACCGAGCCCGAGGCGGGCAGCGACGCGGGCAACACGAAGACGCGCGCCGAGCTGCGCGACGGCGAGTGGGTGATCGACGGCGCCAAGCAGTTCATCACCAACGCGGGGACCGACATCTCCGGCCACGTGACGATCACCGCGCTGACCGGTCGCGACGGCGATCGCGCGGAGATCTCCAACCTGATCGTCCCGTGCGGCACGCCGGGCTTCGAGGCCGGCGCGCCGTACCGCAAGATGGGCTGGAACGCCTCGGACACGCGGCCCCTGAGCTTCGACGGCTGCCGCGTGCCCGAGGGCAACCTGCTCGGCGCCCGCGGCGCGGGCCTCAGGCAGTTCCTGCACATCCTCGACATCGGGCGCATCGGCGTGGCCGCGATGGGCGTCGGGCTGGCCCAGGGCGCACTCGACGAGGCGCTGGCCTACGCCCGCGAGCGCCACGCGTTCGGCCGCCCGATCGCCTCCTTCCAGGCCATCAAGGCCAAGCTGGCCGACATGGCCACCGAGATCGAGGCGGCCCGGCTGCTGACCTACAAGGCCGCCTACCTCAAGGACCAGGGGCGCTCGTTCACGCTGACCGCGGCCCAGGCCAAGCTCAAGACCGGCCGGCTGGCCGTCCGCGCGGCCGACGAGGCGGTCCAGATCCACGGCGGCTACGGCTATATCGAGGAGTACCCGGTGTGCCGCTTCTACCGCGACGCCAAGATCCTCACGATCGGCGAGGGGACCGACGAGATCCAGCAGATGGTGATCGCGCGGGCGCTGGGAGCGTGAGCGTCTGCATGTGGTCTGCGACGACTTCTCCGCCCACGACGCCGCCTACCTCGCGCTTGCCGAGGCGATCACCGAGCAGGGGGCTCCACCGCTGACCACCGACGGCCGCCTTGCCCGAGCGGCCCGCGCCCACACCGACGTCGAGGTCGTCCTCATCGCCTGACCTGCCGGTGCCTCACTCCCCGCGCGACGCCCGCGACACGCGCGCCACGTAGCGGGCGACGCGGTCGGCGTCATCGCCCTCGAGCAGGTTCGCGGGCATGGCCGAGTCGAGCGAGCCGGTCCGGATGATCTGGCGCACGCGGGTGGCGGTGAGGTCGAGCTTGTCGAGGTCCGGGCCGGCGATGCCGGTGACGCCGGCCGCGCGCAGCGTGTGGCAGGTGCCGCACGTATGGGCGAACACCTGCTTGGCCGGCTGACCGCGGACGTCGTCCTGGTTGGAGCGGAACGGCGCCTGCGTGGTCGCGGTCGTCGTCGCGTCGCCGAAGCCCTCGCCCTCGTCGCCGCGGCCCTGCATGACGCCGACGAGCACTCCGCCGCCGATCGCGCCCAGAAGCACGAACAGGAAGCCGAAGCGCCGGACGGTGGCCAGCGCGCGCGCCGCCGGCCCCGGGCGCCGCCGGCGGGCGGGCGGGCGGCTTGGACTCGGGCTTCGGCGTGGTGGCGCGCTTGGTCGCGCCCGACGTCGCCGCTCGCGGCTGCGGCGCGCGGTCGGCACGCGGCCTCGACGTCCCTCTGCGCTTGGCCACGCACGGCAGGGTAGCCCGCGCCGTCCGGCCGTCCGCCATCGGCCGGACACACCTGTGACCATCGCGCGCGTGCGCCACGCCGCGGCCCTCTGGCTCGTGCTGTTCGCCGCCTACGCGGCGGGCGCCGGCCTGCCCGCGACGCCGGGGACCGACCTCGCCGCGCCCGAGGCCCAGGCGCTGCTCGTGGCCGAGTCGATCGGCTCGGACGGCGACCTCGACCTGCGCGACGAGTACGGAGCGCGAGCGTGGCGCGGCTTCCACGAAGGCGAGCTCGCGCCGCGAGGCGCCACGACGACCGCCGGCCTGCTCGATCCCGTCGGGATCGTGTTCCCGCTGCTCATCACGCCGGCCTACGTCGCGGGCGGGTCGATCGCCGTGCAGCTCATCCTCGCCGCCGTGGCCGCGATCGCCTTCGTGCTCGCCGCCGCCCTGGCCCGCCGGCTCGTGCCCGAGCCGTGGGCCACGGGCGCGGCGCTCGTCGCCGGACTGTCGCCGCCGGCCGTGGTGGCGGCCACCACGGTGGCGCCCGACGCGCTGGCCGGCACCGCGCTGGCCGGCGCGTCGCTGCTCGCGCTGCGCCTGCGCGAGCGCCCGCTGCTGCGCTGGGCGCTGCCCTGCGCGCTGCTGCTCGCCGTGGTGCCGTGGCTGGGAGCGAAGTTCCTGGCGCCCACCGCGGTCGTGGCCGCCGCCGCGGCGCGCTGGCTGCTGCGTCGCCGGCGTGGGCTGGCCGGGCTCGTGGCCGTCGAGGTGGTGATCTTCTCGGCCGTCCTGTACGTCACGGTCAACGACCGCATCTACGGCGGGCCGATCCCCGAGTGGGTTCGCGCGGGACCGGGACCGACGGGCGCCGAGGACCTCGGCGAGCACCTCGCCCGCGCCCCGCGCCTGCTCGGCCTGTGGATCGACCGCGACGTCGGCCTCGTGCGCTGGGCGCCGTTCGTGCTGCTCGCCTTCGCCGCCCTGTGGCTGCTGGCGCGCTCGCGCCGCCAGCGGCTGGCGGTGGCGCTGTCCGACCAGATCGACGTCGAGGTCACGGCCGGCTTCCTCGCCGCGGTGTGCGCAGCGACCGTGCTCGTCGCGGCGTTCCTCGCCCCGACGATCGCCGGCCCGTGGTTCGCCGGCCACGAGCTGGCCTGCGTGCTGTTCGCGGCCGCCGCGCTGGCCGGCTGGGCGCTGCGGCGCTTCCCGCGCACCGGCCGCGCGCTGGCCGCCGTCACGCTGCTCGCCTCGGTCTGGATGCTCGTCGTCGCGCGCGTCGACGGCGACGCCGCGCTCGCGCCGCCACGCGGCCCGCTGCCCTGGCTGGGGGCCGAGGACGTGCTGCCGCGGCTGCGTTAGCGGGCAGCCCCGGCGCTCGCCACCAGCCGCTCGTACACCCCGAGCGTCTCGCGCGCGATCGCGGGCCAGCTGAAGCGCTCGACCGTGCGCTCGCGGCCGGCCCGCCCCATCGCGTCGGCACGGGCCGGGTCGGCCAGCAGCGCGTTCACCGCGGCCGCGAAGTCGGCGGCGAACCCGTCGGGGTCGCGCGGCTCCTGGGTGCCGTCGTCGACCGCCTCGAAGGGCACGAGCAGGCCCGTGGCGCCCTCGTCGACGACCTCGACGATGCCACCGACCGCGCTGGCCACGACCGCGGCCTCGCAGGCCATCGCCTCGAGGTTGACGATGCCCAGCGGCTCGTAGATCGACGGGCACACGAACACCGTGGCGTGGCTGAGGAGCTGGATGACGTCGGGCTTGGGAAGCATCTCGCGCACCCAGACCACGTTGCCGCGGTCGGCCTGGAGCCGCTCGGTGAGCTCGGTGACCTCGGCCGCGATCTCGGGCGTGTCCGGCGCGCCGGCGCAGAGCACGAACTGGGCCTGCGGATCGACCTCGCGGGCCGCGCGCAGCAGGTGTGGGACACCCTTCTGGCGGGTGATGCGCCCGACGAAGACGACGATCGGGCGCGCCGGGTCGATGCCGTAGCGGTCGAGCACAGCCGTGCCGCGATCGGGCTGGTACTCGTCGGCGTCGACGCCGTTGTAGACGACCTGTACGCGATCGGGGTCGACCGCGGGATAGCAGTCGAGCACGTCGCGGCGCATCCCCTCGGAGACGGCGACGATCGCATCGGCCCCCTCGAGCGCCGTGCGCTCGGCGAAGGATGACAGCGCGTAGCCGCCGCCGAGCTGCTCGGCCTTCCAGGGGCGCAGCGGCTCGAGGCTGTGGACCGTCACGACGTGCGGGATGTCGTACGTCAGCCCGGCCAGGTGGCCGGCGAGGTTGGCGTACCAGGTGTGGCTGTGGACGACGTCGGCGCCTTCCGCGCCCGCGACCATGGCCAGGTCGATCGACAGCGCGCGCAGCGCGGCCAGCTGCGGCGCGTCGCCGCCCAGCGCGTCCCATGCCCGGTATGCGCGAACCGGGGGAGCGGCGCCCTCGCGCTCGCCTCCCCAGGCGTGGACGGTCACGCCGGTCAGCCGGGCCAGCTCGCGGGCGAGGTACTCGAGGTGGACGCCGGCGCCGCCGTAGACCTCGGGCGGGTACTCGCGGGTGAGCAGCGCGACCTCCAATGCTCCCCTCGTCACACGCGGACGGCGGAGCGCTCGGCCGGCACGGTCTGGCCCTTGCCGACCACGACCACGCCACCGGGCGACACCGCGAAGCGCCGCCGGTCGGCCTCGGGGTCGACGCCGATCTGCGCCCCCGGCTCGATCCGCACGTTCTTGTCGAGGATCGCGCGGCGCACGACCGCCTCGCGCCCGACCTCGACCCCGTTCATGAGGATCGAGTCCTCGACCTCCGAGAACGAGTGCAGGAGCACCCCGGGCGACAGCACGGAGCGCCGCGCCACGCCGCCGGAGATGACCACGCCGGCGCACACCATCGAGTCGACGGCATGGCCGCGGCGATCCTCCTCGTCGAACACGAACTTGGCCGGCGGCAGCGGCTCGGGCCAGGTGAGGATCGGCCACTCGCCGTTGTACAGGTTGAAGATCGGGTGGATCGAGATGAGGTCCATGTGCGCGTCGAAGTACGCGTCGAGCGTGCCGACGTCGCGCCAGTAGCCGCGGTCGCGGTCGGTCGCCCCGGGGACCTCGTTCTTCGCGAAGTCGTAGACGGCCGCCTCGCCGCGGGCGACCATCGCCGGGATGATGTCGCCGCCCAGGTCGTGCTTGGAGCTCTCGTCCTGGGCGTCGGCGGTGACCGCCTCGATCAGCGCCTCGGCGCCGAACACGTAGTTGCCCATCGACGCGAACACCTCGTCCGGCGCGTCGGGCAGCCCGACCGGGTCGGACGGCTTCTCGCGGAAGGCGTGGATGCGGCGCCCGTCGGGCGCGGTCTCGATCACCCCGAACTGGTCGGCCTGGCCGATCGGCACGCGGATCCCGGCGACGGTCACGCCGGCACCCGAGGCGACGTGCTGGTCGACCATCTGCTCGGGGTCCATCCGGTAGATGTGGTCGGCCCCGAAGACGATGATCTGCTCGGGCGACTCGTCGTGGATCAGGTTGAGGTTCTGGAAGATCGCGTCCGCCGAGCCGGCGAACCAGCGCGGCCCGTGGCGCATCTGCGCCGGCACCGGCGTGACGTAGTTGCCCAGCAGCGGCGACAGGTGCCAGGTCGTGGCCAGATGGCGGTCGAGGCTGTGGCTCTTGTACTGGGTGAGGACCACGATCTTGCGCAGCCCGGCGTTGACCAGGTTGGACAGGGCGAAGTCGATCAGCCGGTAGTTGCCGCCGAACGGCACCGCGGGCTTGGCGCGGTCGGCGGTCAGCGGCGCGAGCCGCTTGCCCTCCCCACCGGCCAGCACGATGCCGAACACGCGCGGCGATCCCAGTCCCACGCCGCCCACCCTACCTAGTGGGCCGCAGGCGCCGGGTCGCGGGTGCAACCAAGCCGCGAGGGCCGGTCACGCCGCCTCGCCGGCGTCGAAGCGCTCGAGGATCCGGCTGGCGGCGCTGGCCGGGTCCAGCCGCCGCGCGACCACCTCGTCGAGGACGTCGGCGAAGCGCTCGTCCTGGGCCAGCGCGTCCTCCAGCCGCGCGCGCAGCCGGAACGTGCACAGCGCCAGCACCTCGCTGCGCAGGTTGCGCCGGCGGCGCTCGGACAGCGTGCCCTCGGCCTCGATGTGCGCGCGGTGCTCGTCCATGCGCTCGACGAGCTCGCCGACCCCGCGACCGGTCGTGGCCTCGGTCTTGACGATCGGCACGCGCCACTGGCCCTCGGCGTGCGGGGCGAGCGAGAGCACGCCGCGGATCTCGCGCACCATCGTGTCGGTCAGCGGGTGGTCGGCCTTGTTGACGACGATGATGTCGGGGATCTCCATGACCCCGGCCTTCAGGGCCTGGACCGAGTCGCCCCCGCCGGGCATGAGCACGAGCACGATCGTGTCGGCGTGGTCGATGATGTCGACCTCGGCCTGGCCGACGCCGACCGTCTCCAGGAAGACGTCGTCCTTGCCCGAGGCGTCCATCAGCAGCGCGGCCTGCAGCGCGGCCTCCGACAGCCCGCCCAGCGCGCCGCGGTTGGCCATCGAGCGGATGAACACGCCGGGGTCGAGGAAGTGCTCGCCCAGGCGGATCCGGTCGCCCAGCAGCGCGCCCTGGGTGAAGGGCGAGCTGGGGTCGATCGACAGCACGGCGACCTGGCGGTCGCGTTCGCGGCGCAGCTTGGTCAGCGCGCCGATGAGCGTCGACTTGCCCGAGCCGGGCGCCCCGGTCAGCCCGACGACGGCGGCGCTGCCGGTGTGCGGGAACACGCTGCGAACGAGCTCCCAGCCGGCCGGGTCGTCGGACTCGACGAGCGTGATGGCCCGTGCCAGCGCGCGCTTGTCGCCGCGCAGGAGCCGCTCGGCCAGGGTCGGATCGGCCATCGCGGGGGCAGACTACATTTGGTCTCGTGGACTCCGTCCTGACGCCCCGGACGCCACGGCAGGCCATGCCCCCGGGACGCGGCGAACCGCCGCCGCGCCGCGGCGGGCCGCTGGCGCTGCTGCGCTTCCTGCGCGCGCGCGGGATGCTGCGGCCGAACTACGCGCGACTGTTCGTCCGCCTGGCCTGGCTGAAGCTGCGCTTCCGCGGGCGCCTGCGGACCGACGGGCTCGCCTTCGTCGGCCCGGGCGTGACCTTCGAGATCGGCCCGCGGGCGGTCGTCCATCTCGGGCGCTGGTCCTGGATCGGCCACGGCTGCAAGATCCGCGCGCACGAGGGCGAGGTGCGGATCGGGGCGAAGTCCGTGCTCGGGCAGGAGGTGACGATCTCGGCCTACCAGCACGTGTCGATCGGGCGCGAGTGCATCGTCGCCGACCGCGTGATGATGATCGACTTCGACCACGGCATGGCCGAGGTCGAGCGCCCGGTGCGCCACCAGGGCATCTACAAGCGCGACGTGCGCATCGGCCACAACGTGTGGATCGGCTACGGCGCGTGCTTCCTGCGCGGCGTGACCGTCGGCGACAACAGCGCGGTCGGCACCTATGCCGTCGTCACCCGCGACGTGCCGGCCAACGCGGTGGTCGGCGGCGTCCCGGCGCGCGTGCTGCGCATGCGCGCCACCCCGCGGACGCTGCGCTGGTCGTGACCGACCAGCTCGCCATGGAGGTCGACCCGGCCGTGACGATCACGGTGGTCGAGCGGCGCGACGGCGACGAGCGCGTGCTGCGGATCGGCCCGCTGCCCGAGCCCGAGGCCCGCGCGCTGGCCGGCTTCCTGCTCAACCGCCGCGATGACCCGCCGGCCGACGGCCCGTGGCGACTGGCCGTGGCCGGCGGCGTGCGAACCGTCGCGTTGGAGCGCTGAGCGCCGGGCCGGCCCGGGCACCCGGACTCGGACCTCCGAGGCCTCCGGTCATCGCCACGCGGCGACCGGAGACCTCGGATGGCCCCGTCGGTGAGGGCCGGGTCGCGCCTACCGCCCGCAGTTCGGCCAGGGCGCGGTGCCGCTCTGGGCCAGCAGCTTGGCCGCCAGACGGTCCTGCTCGGACTCCGGCGCCGCCGCCGGGTCACCGCTGCCGCCCATGCGAGCCCACGTCTCGCGATCGAACTGGTACTTGCCGCGGTACTGGCCGTTCGACGAGACGGCGGTCGGGTCGCCGCCTGACTCGCACTCGGCGATGCGCTGGAGCGTCGGATCGGTCTGCGCGCCGGTCTTCTCGGCATCGACGCTCCCGGCGTTGCCGTCGGGCGCGGCGGGATCGCCGTCACCTGCCCCGCCACCGCCGGCGTCCGCGCTCGACAGACCGAGCGCCCGGAGCGTCTCCGGGCCGGCGATGCCGTCGACGGTCAGGTCGTTGCGGCGCTGGAAGCGGCGCACGGCGGCGCGCGTGCGCTTGCCGTAGACGCCGTCGGTGGGCAGCCCCAGCGCGCGCTGGATGGCCCGCACGCCGCCGGCGCTGGTCGTGCTCACCGGCGCGGTGCGCTCGCCCGTCCCCGGCGCGGACGAGCCGCCCGTCGGGTCCTGGGCCAGCGCGCCGCCGGCGGCGATGGTCAGCCCGGCCACGGCCAGCGTGACGCCGGCGCGCCCGCGCAACAACAGGCGCCGGCGGCGAGCCTGGGCGCTGCGGCGGGCCTGCGCGGCGCGCAGCGAGCGCCGCCACGGCAGGGGGGAACTGAGATCTGGTTCGTTGTCTCCCACAGAGGATGCCTCCGTCGTCTCGTCGCCTACGGGGTTAGCTGTCGGGCTCGCGCTGGACGTGCGCTACGCCGGGCTTTGCCGGGATTCGCCCCGGAGCCGTCGACGACGGCCCAGTGGTTCCCCCGCTCCCCGCCGCCGGTGCGGCGAGGACTCGGCTGGGTGCAATGCAGCGGGGCAGTGTATCCCCTGGCCGGACGGAACGGCCTCCGCGCCGGCGGGCCGGCCTCAGCGGCGCAGGACGGCGACGAGGTCGAGCGCGCGATCGAGGTCGCGGTCGGCGCGCAGCGCGAAATCGCGCTCGGAGATCGCGGGCAGGAAGCGGTCGTAGAAGCGCTCGGTGATCCGCAGCCGCCGGTGGACGGCGTCCCAGCCGAGCCGCTCGATGGCGACCTGGTGGGCGGCGAGCTTGCCGGCGTGGAACAGGCCGCGCAGGTCGACGTGCGCGAAGTGCGCGCGGCACAGGGCGCGGAACTCCTCGGGGCGGTACTCGCGCACGTGCCAGGGGTTGTCCGAGCGCGCCGCGCCGGGCGGGGCCAGCGTGAGGACGTTGGGCGTGGTGACGAACACGGCGCCGCCGGGCGCGAGCATCGCGGCGAAGTGCTCGAGCACGGCGCCGGGGTCCCGCACGTGCTCGATCGTCTGCAGGAAGACGATCGCATCGCACGGTTCGGCGTACGTCTCGACCATGCCGCGGGCGAAGCGCAGGTTGGCCGGCGGTAGCGCAGGCGCGCGTGCTCGAAGGCGTCCGGGTTGGCTTCGACCCCGACGACCGTGGCCGCGCCGCGGGCCAGCAGGTCGGCGCCGTAGCCCTCGCCGCAGGCCAT
>CAWBBQ010000026.1:0-15122 GCA_963787065.1 uncultured Actinomycetes bacterium | reverse complement strand
CGGACGCCGTAGCCCCGCGCCGCGTTTCCCCCGCTGAGACGCCACTTCGGCCGCGCACCCGGGTCCGGCGCGTCCCCACGGCGTCCCGGAGGCGCACCCGTGACGGCGCAGGAGGCCGTGGAGGCGCCCTCCGTGACGCCCGCGCCTCCTCGAGCACCCGGTGCTCGAGGAGGCGCGGGCGCGGGGCGAGGAGTTCGAGTGGGCGTGGGAGCGCGCGGTCGCGTCGCTGCCGCGCGGTCGGCGCGTGTTCCCGGCGGAAGGCGGGCTGCGGCGGCTGGCAGTCGGGGTGAACGAGGCCGGTCAGGCTCTGCTGTGAAGATCAGGCGAGTTGAGTTGATGGCTGTGCGCGAGCGGTGCGGGACCGTTGCAGGGCGTTCCCTAGGTCGTCCCAGAGGTCCTCGACGTGCTCGCATCCGACGTTGATACGTATGAGGGCCTCGGGGACCTCGTCGCTCTCTTGCGACCAGCGCGCGCGGCGCTCGAGCGTGCTCTCGACACCGCCGAAGCTGGTGGCGTGGGTGACGAGCTCGGTCGCGTGGCAGAGCGCTTCGGCGCGTTCTGGGCCGCCGGTCGGTTCGATGGCGAGGACCCCGCCCGGACCATCCATGAACGCGCGCATCCGTTCGTGTCCGGGGTCGTCGGGGAGCCCGCAGTAGCGCACGCGGTCGATCTCCGGGTGCGCCGCCAGGCGCGTGGCGAGCTCGAGAGCGTTTCCCTGGGCGCGTTGGATGCGCAGCGGCAGCGTGCGGATGCCACGCAGCGCGAGGTAGGTCTCGAGCGCGCCGGGAGTCGCGCCGTGCAGGTGGCGGTGGTGGTCGAGCGGCTCGGCGGTCGCGGGATCCGCGGCGACGACGACGCCGAGCAGCAGATCGGCATGACCGCCGAGGTACTTGGTCGCGCTATGGATCGACCATGTCGCGCCGTGCTCGAGCGGCCGCAGGAGCATCGGGCTCGCGAGCGTGGCGTCGACGGCGACGGGCACCCGGGCGCTGCTCGCGCGCGCCGCGAGTTCCGGTACGTCGGCGAGCGCCATCAGCGGGTTCTGCGGGGCCTCGATCCACAAGAGGTCGGAGCCGGGGAGCGCGTCAGCGACCGCAGCGGTGTCGGTGAGATCGACCCAGCGCGCAGCCAGGCGTCCATTGCTCTCGGCCTCCTCGAGCATCTGCCGAACACCCATGTACATGGTGCGCGCCGCAACGACGGTGCCTCCCAGCCGCACCTGAGCGAGAACCGCGGCGCACGCCGCGAGCCCGGAGGAGAACGCGACCGCGTGCCCACCATCAAGCGCGCCCACGGCCGCCTCCAGCGCGGCCCAGCTGCGCAGCCCGTCGCGCGCGTACCCTGTCGGTCCGTCGGCGTGCAGGGCGGACGCGAGGGTGATCGGCTCGTTGAACGGCGCCCCCGGCACGCGCTCGGGGCGCCCGGCGGCGATCGCCACCGTCTCGCGGCGATGCTGTGAGCCGGACGTCATGCTCGACCGCCGGCGTGTTCCCGCAGCCACCGAAGGACCTCGGCGGCGTGCTGGTCGGGCGGGAAGATCGGATAGAAGGCGTGCTCGATCCGGCCGTCCGTCACGACGAGCGTCAGGCGCTTGTAGAGCCGGCTGTCGTCGACGGTGAAGGTCGGCAGCCGCAGCGCGTCGGCGACCTCGAGGGCGGGGTCGGAGAGGATTTCGAACGGCAGGTCCAGGCGCTCGGCCAGGTCCGCCTGGTAGTCGGTGCTCTGCGACGACAATCCGAACACTGCGGCGGCTCCAGCGTCGCGAAGGTCGGCGTGATGGTCGCGGAACCCGCACGCCTCGGGCGTGCACCCGCGCGCGCCGGGAATCGCATCCCAGCCATCGGGAAGGTCGACGCCCGGCCGGCCGCTGAGCGGATAGATGTACAGCACGGTTCGCCCCGGGCCGAGACCATCGAGCGCGACTTCGCTGCCCGCAGTGCCGGGCAGCGGCATCGGCGGCATCTCAAGCCCGGCGAGGTGATCGGCGGCGCCGTCGTCCTCGGGGGCCGGCAGATCGCTGGGCAGGCTCGTGTAGTCAGTCACGGCGCTCTCCTTGTCTTCGTGTTGGGCCGCGGCGCGCAGCGCGGCGTGCTCCAGACGCGCGACGAGCTCGTCGCGCATCTCCGCCAAGGCGTCGATGCGCTCGGTGAGCTGCGCGATCGCCGTGCGGTAGGCGGCCATCGAGGCGACGCAATCATCCGGGTGCTCGTGCCCGGCGCCCAGACAGTCCAGAAACGGGCGGGTCTGCTCGACCTGGATGCCCAGACGCCCCAGCGAGCGCACCACCTCGACCACCCGGACGTCGGCCTCCCGGTACTCCCGATAGCGGTTCTCGCCGCGCACCGGCGTCAACACACCGAGCCGCTCGTAGTAACGCAACGCCTTCTGCGTCACGCCCGTTCGCCGTGCCAAGATCCCAATCCGCACGCGAGGGACGGTAACCCTGCCCCTCGGGGCAAGGTCAAGCAGTTTCGCTGACACGCGTAAGCTCGACATCCGCGCGGCCGACACCAGGGGGCGACACGACGACCGGCTGCTGCTTTCCATGGAGGCTGTTGCGGAAAGGGTCGTGCGCCGGCGTCTCTGCGGGAGGTGGCCGGCTGAGGCTGCGAGAGAGCCGCCCGTCGCTCGCGCGCGAAGCGGCCTGTCAGGCCGTCGCGGGCGTTGTGGTGTGCGGCCAGAGCTTGAGCACGTTGTGGGCGGCGTTGGTGAGCCGCCATTCCGATCTGGCGGCGGCTCTGCCGCGGCGGAGGAAGCGGTCGATGCGGCGGTTGAACTTGGTGTCGGCGAAGACTGGCTCGACCATCACCCGGCGCTTGGCGTAGAGCGCGCCGCCGTGCTCGGCGGCCAGGACGCGACGCATGAAGGCGTAGAGCCCGCCGTCCCAGCCGGGCCGCGCGCCGCCGCGCTTCTTGGCGTCGGGCGGGACGAGCACGGCGATGCCGCCTGCGACGAGGCGCTCCATCTGGACCTGGTGCCAGTACCCGGCGTCGGCGAGCACCACCGCGGGTGACTCCTCGACGCCGGCCCGCTCAAGCTCGGCGCGGGCGGCGGCGACCATCGGCTCGAGGTGTCCGAAGTCGGGCGAGTCGACGTTGACCTCGGCCGCGATGACGATCTGCTCCGCCGTCGTGACGAGCTGGGCGTTGTAGCCCTGCACCCAGCCGCGCGAGATCTTGACGTTGCGCGAGTCCAGGTCGGTGAGGTTGATCTTGCCGCCCGGCGCCTCAGGCGGCTGGAACGGGTCGGGCGGGCGGCCGAAGTCCACACCACCCGGCCGGGGCCGCCCCTGCGCGTCACCGGCCACGTGTTCCTCCGCACCGACGTCCGCGTCCCGGGCTGGTACGCCAAGTGGCGCGCCCCCGACCCAGATCGGCCCGGTCAGCTCAGGCAGATGCAGCGGCGCCTCGGCCCGGCGCACCGGGGCCGGGGCCGACCGCTCGAGGGTCACCTGACCAGGCGCACGGCCGAGGAGCGGCTGCGCCAGATCCTCGTCGACGCCGAGCGCGGCGCCCTGGACGCCGCCTACGCGCCGCGGGGCGCACGTTCGGGGAGGCGGTCGAGGCGTGGCTGCTCCACGTCGAGGGGCGCGGCGTGGCCCGCTCCACCGTGGCCGACTACCGGGGCGTCGTGAGGAACCACCTCCTCCCGGCGTTCGGCGCCGACACCCCGCTCGCGGAGATCACGGCCGAGCGCGTCGAGGACTTCCAGGCGCGGCTGCTCGCCGGGGAGCACTCGGCCCGCACCGTGCAGCGCGTGCGCAGCCTCCTCACCGCCGTGTTCAAGCGCGCGATGCGGCGGGTCTGGGCGACGCACAACCCGGTCGCCCGGGTGGACGCCGTGAGGGTCACGCCGACGACGGAGTTCAACGCGCTGACCCCCGCCGAGGTCGCCGCCGTCGCCCGGGCCGCCCCGGACGAGTGGCACGCCGCGCTGTTCACCGTCGCCGCCTTCACGGGCCTGCGCGCCGGGGAGCTCCGCGCGCTGCGCTGGCGGGACGTCGACTTCGCCGGGAGCCTGGTGCACGTGCGGCGCGCCTCCGACCGCTACGGCGAGGTGGGCACGACGAAGGGCAAGCGCGCCCGCAGCGTGCCGCTGATCGACCAGGCGGCCCGGCCGCTCGACCGGCTGAGCCGCCGCGAGTCCTTCACCGGCCCGGACGACCTCGTGTTCCCCTCCGTCGTCGGTGGCCACTTCAACGACGACCACACCCGCGCCGCGCTGTACGCGGCGCTCGGGCGCGCCGGGCTCGGGCACCTGCGCGCGCGCGACCGGCGTCCGAAGCCGTTCCGCTTCCACGACCTGCGCCACACCTTCGGCACGATCGGGGCGACCATCTGGCCGATGGTCGACCTCCAGGCGTACATGGGGCACGCCCACATCGCCACCACCATGATCTACGCCCACCACGTGCCCAAGACCGCGGCGGCCGCGCTCGGCTCGGCGGCGGTCGCGGCGGCGATGGGGGAGGCCGCTCCCCGTGTCCCCGGTGTCCCCGTCGGCGTCCCGACGTGACGACTTCTCAGCGAGCCTCAGCGCCCCTCAGCGGCTCTGGAATGGGGCTTACGCGCGCACCCGCGCGTGAGGGACCCCGGCTTCTATATTGCGCGTGATGGAGGCTGAACTGGGGCTCACCTGCCCGGCGTGCAGCGAGCCCTGGCTGCGGCCCGGCAACCTCCCGGGTCGCTACCGCTGCGTCAACTGCCTGCATCGGTTCGAGCTGCGCTCCGTGTGTCCCGACTGCGGCGAGCACGGGACGATCGTGCGGATGTCGAGCAGCGCGACGCTGACCTGCAACCACTGCGGCGGCTCCATGCTCATCGAGGTATGACCCGCCGCATCGCCCCATCGATCCTGGCCGCCGACTTCGGGCGGCTGCGCGAGCAGGTCCGCGAGGTCCTCGACGCCGGTGCGACGGTGATCCACGTCGACGTCATGGACGGCCACTTCGTTCCGCCGATCACCATGGGGCCGATCGCCGTGGCCGCGCTGCGCGACCTCGGCGCTCACCTCGACGTCCACCTGATGATCGAGCGCCCGGAGCGGCAGGTCGCCGAGTTCGCCGCGGCGGGCGCCGGCACGATCATCGTGCACGCCGAGGCCACCCCGCACCTCGACTACGTGCTCGAGGACATCCGCGAGCGCGGCTGCCGCGCCGGCCTGGCCGTCAATCCGAGCACCCCGCCGGCGGCGTTCTCGGAGGTGCAGGTCGACCAGGCGCTGTGCATGACGGTCAACCCCGGCTGGGGCGGGCAGTCGTTCATCCCGCGTTCGCTGGACAAGATCCGACGTCTGCGCGCCATCATCGGCGAGCAGGCCGACCTCGAGGTCGACGGTGGGATAGACCGGGAGACCGCACCTGCGTGCGCGCAGGCCGGTGCGACGATGTTCGTCGCCGGAACGGCCATCTTCGGTATGCCGAACCCCGGGGAGGCCTACGCTGAGTTGGCCTCCAGCATCGGGTGTAGCTAACCGTATACGGGGCAGTCTCCGCTTGTCCGACACTTGGAAACAGTGATGACGACCGTCCTCATCGTCGACGACCACCCGACCTTCCGCGCGACTGCCCGCATGCTGCTGGAGGCCGAGGGCTACGACGTCATCGGCGAGGCGCCGGACGGGACGAGCGGGATCGAGGCGGCCGGCGTGCTGGCCCCCGACCTCGTCCTGCTCGACGTCAACCTGCCCGACCTCGACGGCTTCTCGGTCGCGCAGCGGATCACCGGTCGCAATGGAGCGCCGGTCGTCGTCCTGACCTCCAGCCGCGACTCGTCGGACTTCGGACCCCTCGTCGCCGGCAGCGGGGCGCGCGGCTTCATCTCGAAGGGAGAGCTCTCGGGCGCCGCCATCGCGGAGCTCCTGTAGCGAGGTCGACCGACGCATGCTCGGACTGCGCCGCGCGCTTGTCGCGCTGTTCGTCGTCGGGGTCATCTTCGCCGGCTTCGACGTGGCGCTCGTGCTCGTCAGCTCGCACGCCGAGCAGCAGGCGCTGACCGCCGTCCTGGGCCCGTTGATCGGGCTGAGCTTCATCGGCACCGGCGTGTTCGCCTGGTGGCGACGCCCGCTGAACCGCTTCGGCGTGCTGATGACGGCCGTCGGGTTCGCGTGGTTCCTGGCCGGGCTGACGAACGCCGACGACCCGACGGTGTTCACGGTCGGCGCGTACCTCAGCCCGCTGTACCTCGTGCTCGTCATCCACATGGTGCTCGCGTTCCCCAGCGGGCGCCTGCAGACGACGGCGCAGCGAGCGATCGTCGCGGCCAGCTACGTCGACGGCTTCCTGGTCACGCTGCCGTGGTTCCTGCTCGGCGGCGACCTGTCCCACGGCGACGCGGACGCGCCCCACAACGCGTTGGCGATCGCCGACGAGCCGGGCGTGGCGTCGGTCTTCGACGCGGCCTCGTCGCTGGGCGCCGTGGCCATCGCCGCCGCCGCGATCCTCGTGCTGCTGCGCAAGCGCCGCGTGGCCACGCCGCCCCAGCGGCGCGCGCAGGCGCCGATGCTGTGGACCGCGCTGGTGGTCATGACGCTGCTCGGCCTGCTGTTCCTGGGCGACGCGGTCGGCGCGCCCGACGCCGTGCTCGGGCCGATCTCGCTGCTCGGGCTGCTCGGCTTCGCGATCGTGCCCTACGCCTTCCTGCTCGGGCTCGTGCGCACGCGCTACTCGGCCGCCGGCGCCGTCGGCGAGCTGATCGAGCGCCTGAACACGCCCGATCGCCGGATCACCCTGCGCGAGGCGCTGGCCAACGCGCTCGGCGACAGCTCCCTGCAGCTCGTCTACTGGCGCGAGTGGGCCGGGCACTACGTGACCCTCGAGGGCCAGCGCTACGAGCTGCCCGAGCCGGGCACCGGGCGCGCGGTGGCCGAGGTCGAGCGCGACGGAAAGCTCGTCGGGGCGATCGTCTACGACGCCGCCCTGCGCGACGACCCGAGCCTCGTGCGCGCGGCCGCCGCGGCGGCCGCGCTACAGCTCGAGAACGAGCGTCTCGAGGCCGAGCTTCGCGCGCGCGTCGAGGAGCTGCAGACGTCGCGGTCGCGGCTCGTCGACGTGTCGATGTTCGAGCGCCGCCGCCTGGAGCGCGACCTGCACGACGGCGCTCAGCAGCGGCTCGTCTCGCTGTCGCTGCAGCTCGGCCTGGCCCAGCGCAAGCTCGAGGCCGATCCGGCCGGCGCCGGGCGGCTGCTCGAGGCTGCGCGCGGCGAGCTGGGGCGCGCGCTGGAGGAGCTCCGCGAGCTGGCCCGCGGCATCCATCCGGCCGTGCTCACCGACCGCGGCCTGGAGGCGGCGCTCGAGGCGCTGGCCGATCGTGCGCCGCTTCCGGTAGACCTCGAGGCCATGCCCACCGATCGCCTGCCCGCGGCCGTCGAGGCCGCCGCCTACTTCGTGGTCGCCGAGTCGCTGGCCAACGTCGCTCGCTACGCCCGCGCGGAGCACGCCAGCGTACGCATCGGACGCCGCGACGGCTATGCCGTCGTGGAGGTGCGCGATGATGGTGTCGGCGGCGCGGACCCGGCCTCGGGCACCGGTCTGCGCGGCCTGGCCGACCGGCTCGCCGCGCTGGACGGCCGGCTCGAAGTCCATTCCCCGCCCGGAGGAGGCACCGTGGTCCGCGCCAACATCCCGTGCACGTCATGCGCGTAGTCCTGGCCGACGACAGCATGCTGCTGCGCGAGGGCGTCGCGCGCCTGCTCGAGGAGGCGGGCATGGAGGTCGTCGCCCAGGCCGGGGACGCCGAGGACCTGCTGCGCAAGGTCGGGGCGCACAAGCCCGACGTGGCCATCGTCGACGTGCGCATGCCCCCGACCCACACCGACGAGGGCCTGCGCGCCGCGTCGGAGATCCGCGAGCGCCACCCGTCGGTCGGCGTGCTCGTGCTCTCGCAGTACATCGAGGAGGGCTACGCGCTCGAGCTGCTGTCCTCCAACGCCGAGGGCGTCGGCTACCTGCTCAAGGACCGCGTGGCCGACCTAGAGCGCTTCGTCGACGCCGTGAAGCGCGTGGGGGAGGGCGGCAGCGCCCTGGACCCCGAGGTCGTCTCGCGCCTGCTCGGCCGCCGCCGCCGCGAGGACCCGCTGTCCGAGCTGAGCCCGCGCGAGCGTGAGGTCCTCGGGCTGATGGCCGAGGGCCGCTCCAACCGCGCGATCGCCGAACAGCTCGTGGTCACCGAGCGCGCCGTCGAGAAGCACGTCACGAGCATCTTCAACAAGCTGAGCCTGCCGCCCGCGCAGCAGGACCACCGGCGCGTGCTGGCGGTGCTCACGTACCTGCGGGCGTAAGGGGGCGCCGGACGCGCTGCAGGATCGTCCCCGAAGTCGCCGCTTGCGGCAAGGCGCGGCGTCGGCGTAGGATCGCCCGCGTGTTCCGGCGGCGCGTGGAAGGGGGATGAGCGCGATGACGGCACACGCGATCGTCGTCAGCGCCATCCCCGGTCGGCTGCGCCTCAGGCTCACGGGCAGGTGGCGCGCCGGGGACGAGCTGCGCCGTGTGAGCGAGGCGCTCGAGGAGCTGACCGGGGTGACCGAGGCGAAGGTCAGCCAGCGAACGGGAAGCGTGGTCGTGCGCTTCGAGCCGGGGGCCGTGGGCCGGGAGGATCTCGGGGCGAGGCTGAGCCGGCTCGGACTCGAGCTCGGACCGGCGACCTCGACGGCGCCGCAGAGCGGGCCCGGCCGGGTGGCGGCCGGCGCGCGGGCGCTCGACGGCTTGGTCCAGCAGGGAACCGGCGGCCTCGAGCTGCGACTGCTCGTGCCCGTGGGACTCGGGCTGCTGGCGGCGCGACAGGCGCTCGTCGCCGGTCACGAGCTGCGGCGGGCTCCGTGGTACGTGCTGGGCTGGTACGCGTTCGACAGTTTCCTGAAGCTGAATGACGCCCCGGCGGCGGGACGTCGTCCGGCCCGGCGCCGGAGCGCTACCGGAGGAGGGGCCGATGGATGAGAAGACAATCGCGATGGGCGGGGCGGTGGCGACCGTCGTGCTGGCCCGCGACCTGCTTCGACCGGCGGCGAAGCTGGTGGTGAAGGGCGGCCTCACGGTCGCGGACGCCACCGCGAGCACCCGGCGCGAGCTGTCCGAGCTCTATCGCGAGGCGCGTGACGAGTACCGCGCGGGGCGCGAGGCGCCGGTCGCGGAGAGCTCGCCTGCCCGGCGCTCGAGGAGTGCCGGCACGCGGCGCAAGGCGACCGTGGAGGGCGGCGCCGGCGGCTGAGCGACGGCGTCGCCGTCGCGACGCCGCTTGCCGACGTTGCGCTGACGCCACCGCGGGACATGGCGATCGCCGCCCCGATCACGGAGGGTCCGCCCGCAGCGGCGCCCGGCTCCCGGCTGGTCCACGCGGTCCCCGGGCGGCTTCGGTACCACGTGCCCCGCGTGGCCGCCGACGCCGGCTACGCGGAGCAGCTGGCGGTGGTGAGCGAGGCGAGCCCGGACGTCCTGTCCGTGCGCGTGAACCGCGCTGCGGGCTCGGTCGTCGTGCGCTACGTGCGCTCGGCGTCGGACCTGGCGATCCGGGACGCCGTCGAGCGCCACGTCGCGGCCGCGGTCCATGCGGGCCCGCACCCGGCGCCGTCGGCGGCCCGGCGAGCGGCACGTGACCAGCCGCGCTGGCGCGCGATCGCGCTTCCCGCTCTGACGGCCGGCCTGGCGCTGCTCGGCGGTCCGCTCGCGCTTCCGGTCCCCGCGCCGCTCATGGCCGCGGCGGTGGGCGCCACGGCGCTGCCGATCGCCCGGCGGGCATGGCACAGCCTCCGAGTAGAGCGGCGGCTCAACATCGACGTGCTCGACATGACTGCCATCTCGCTGACCACGTTGCGCGGCTCCTTCCTGGCGCCGGCCGCGATGATCAGCCTGGTGGAGATCGGCGAGGCGATCCGCGAGCGGACCGCTCGAGCGTCCGAGCGAGAGGTCCACGACCTGCTGGCGTCGCTGTCACAGCTGGTGTGGGTGCGACGCGGCGGCGAGCGCCGGCAGGTGCCGAGCGAGAGCCTGCGGCGCGGGGACACGATCCTGGTCTACCCGGGGGACCGGATCCCGGCCGATGGCCACGTGCTGGAGGGCACGGCGCTGATCGACGAGCACCACCTCACCGGCGAGTCGATGCCCAAGCAGCGCGAGGAGGGCCACATCGTCTACGCCTCCACGCTGGTGCGTGAGGGGCATCTGCACATCCGCGTCGAGCACACCGGCGACGAGACCCGCGCGGGCAGGATCATCCGGCTGGTGCAGGACGCTCCCGTCCACGACACCAGGATCGAGAACTACGCGGCGACGGTCGCCGATCGCGCGGTCGCTCCGGCCTTCCTGCTCGCGGGCGCCGTCCTGGTGCTCACCCGCAACCCAGGGCGGGCGGCGTCGATCCTCATCACCGACTTCATGACCGGCGTGCGCGTCTCCGTACCCACGACCGTGCTCGCCGGCATGACCGCGGCGGCCCGGAGCGGGATCCTGATCCGCAGCGGCCGCGCGCTCGAGCAGCTCGCCGACGTCGACACGGTGGTCTTCGACAAGACCGGGACCGTGACGCATGGAGAGCCGACGGTCGTCGGCGTCGAGAGCGTCGACGAGCGGACGTCGCCGGGCGACGTGCTCGAGTTCGCCGCGACGGCGGAGCAGCGCCTGCGGCATCCCGTCGCCCGGGCGGTGATGCGCTACGCGCACGACCACGGCGCCCGACCGGGTCGGCGCGGCGACTGGCACTACGACATCGGCCTGGGCGTGCGCGCCGAGATCGACGGCGAGACGATCCTCGTCGGCGGCGAGCGGCTGCTGGAGCGCGAGGGCATCGATCTGGTCCCCGCGGCGCGGGCGCGCTCAAGCCCCGGGGCCTCCCGGATCTTCGTGGCGCGCGGCGGTAGGTTGCGGGGCGTGCTGACCTACGCGGACCCGCCGCGGGAGGAGAGCCGCGAGGTCATCGCCGTTCTGCGCGAGCGCCACGGGATGGAGATCCACCTGCTCACCGGCGACAACCGCGACGCGGCCCGGGCCGTGGCGGACCGGATCGGCATCGATCCCGCCCACACCCACGCGGAGCTGTTTCCCGATCAGAAGGCCGAGGTCGTGCGCCGGCTGCGCCGGCGTGGCCGGCGCGTGGCCTTCGTCGGGGACGGTGTCAACGACCTCCCCGCCCTGGCCTACGCCGACGTGGCGATCTCCTTCGGGGGCGCCACGGACGTGGCCCGCGAGACCGCCGACGTCGTGCTCATGGACGACGACCTGGAGGGCTTCCCTCGCGCCGTCGCGGCCAGCCGTCAGGCCATGCGCCTGATCCACCAGAACATCGCGATCGTGGTCGGGACCAACCTGGCCGCGCTCGGACTTGCCACGGCGGGAGGCCTCGGCCCCGTGTCGGCGGCCGTCATCCACAACGGCTCCACGGTCTTGGCCGGGGCGAACGGGCTGCGCCCGCTCGTCCAGCGCGACGCGGCCGGCGCTCCGCCGAGCGAATCCCCGAGGAGGAGGCGCGACGATGGCTGAGCGGCGCGAACGGATGTCCGAGGTCTGGAAGGGCGCTCGGCGAGGCGTCGGCTGGGCGCTCGGCGTGGGGACGGTCGTGGCCGTGGGCGAGGTGCTCGCGCACGGGCCGCGGCCGGCGATGAAGCGAGCGATCAAGCGTGCGCTGCACGCCCGCGCGGTCGCCGCGGAGCTCGGCGAGCGCGCCCAGGACGTCTACGCCGAGGCCGCGAGCGAGTACGAGCAGCAGCTCCCAGAGGCCAGACAGGATTGACCCGGCTCGCTGTTCGGAGGCGGCCGAGCGCGCGCCGACCGGACGGCGACCTGCAGGCGGGGCGTGCGGGCCGCTGGGCCGGGGGGCCGGAGCAGGTTTAGGGGATCCGAAAAATGACGTTGCATTCGGACTAAGTTCCCTGGTTAGCTCGCGGTATGCAGCGGTTGAGTCGTCGGAAGCTGTTGGCCGGAGGCGGCGCCGCCGCGGGCGGGCTGCCGCTGCTGCACAGCCTCGTCCCGCATGCGGGGGTGCACGCCGGACTGGGCAACGGTCCCGCGACCGCATCAGCGCGGGGGCACCTCGGGACCGGTCACGGCGGCGGGACGGCGGGTCCGACGTTTCGCGCGGGGGCGAGGGTCGACCACCGCGCCAACGGCTTCAACCCGACCGATCTGCTGCGCGACTTCGACTGGGGGCGAGCGCGGCGACTGCCGAGCGGTCGAACGCTGCGGGAATGGGAGCTCGTGGCGAGCGACAAGGAGATCGAGGTGGCGCCCGGCGTCAAGTTCGCCGCGTGGGTCTACAACGGGCGGGTGCCGGGCCCGACGCTGCGCTGCCGGGAGGGTGAGCGGCTGCGGATTCGCTTCGTCAACGGCTCGGCGCACCCCCACACGATCCACTTTCACGGCATCCACCCAGCCGACATGGATGGCGTGCCCGGCGCTGGACCGGGGCTGATCCAGCCCGGGGCCGGCACGACCTACGAGTTCGACGCCGAGCCGTTCGGGCTGCACCTGTATCACTGCCACGTCGGACCGCTGGCCGAGCACATCGCGCGCGGCATGTACGGGACGTTCATCGTCGACCCGCGCCGCGCCCGCCCGGAGGCTGACGAGCTGGTGATGGTCATGAACGGCTTCAACACCAACTTCGACGCCGAGGGGAATCAGCTCTACGCCGTCAACTCGATCGCCTTTCACCACGTCAACGAGCCCGTGCAGGTCCGCCGCAACGAGCTGGTGCGGATCTATGTCGTGAACATCCTCGAGTACGACCCGATCAACTCCCTGCACATCCACGGCAACTTCTTCGACTACTTCCCGACGGGGACGCGCCTGGAACCCGTCGACTTCACCGACACGATCGTGCTCGGCCAGGGCCAGCGTGGCATCTGCGAGCTGCGCTTCCCCAACACCGGGCGGTTCATGTTCCACGCCCACAAGAGCGAGTTCGCCGATCTCGGCTGGATGGGCTTCTTCGAGGTCTCCTGATGGCAGCCGAGGAGCACGGCGAACGAGCCGGCGCAACGGACGCGCCTCGCCTGCGCGCGCCGACATGGGCGCTCGCTGTCGTCCCGCTGGCCCTGATCGCCGTCGCGATCGCGCTGTTCGCGGCCTTTGGCGGGGCCACCCTCGGTGATCGGCGGGGACCGCCGCTGGAGGAGCTGGCCGTCGAGCGCACGATGCTTCGTCCCGGCGCGATCGAGCTGACGGTTCGCAACGCCGGCCCCGACCCGGTGCAGATCGGTCAGGTCGCGGTCAACGACGCGTTCGTCGGGTTCGACACCGACACCGACACCATCGACCGCCTGGGCAGCGCCCGGCTGACGCTCGACTACCCGTGGCAGGAGGGCAGTCCGTACCTGATCTCGATGTTGACGTCGGCGGGCGGAACGATCGAGCACGAGATCCCGCTCGCCGTCGAGACGCCGCGGTCCGACGGCGGCTTCTACGGGCTCATGGCGTTGCTGGGCATGTATGTCGGCATCATCCCGGTGGCCCTTGGCATCCTGTTCCTGCCGCTGCTTCGCCGGGCACGGGAGACGTGGATCCGCGCCGCCCTGGCGGTCACGGTCGGGCTGCTCGCGTTCCTGGCCGTCGACGGCTACCTGGAGGGACTCGAGATCGGCGAGGGCAGCTCGGGAGCGTTTGGAGGCGCCGAATTGCTCTTCCTCGGCGCCGGCCTCGCGTACCTGGCGCTCACCGGGGTCGACCGCTGGCTGCAGGAGCGCCGCGCCGCCGCCGACACGAGCGGGATCGGCGGATGGCGCGTCGCGCTCATGATCGCCGTCGGCATCGGCCTGCACAACCTCGGCGAGGGCCTCGCGATCGGGTCGGCCTACGCCGTCGGCGCACTCGCGCTGGGCGCCTTCCTGGTGATCGGGTTCGCCGTGCACAACACCACCGAGGGGCTCGCCATCGCGGCGCCGCTCGCGCGCGAGTCACGCGTCCCGCTCCGGCGTCTCGTCGGGCTCGGCGCGATCGCCGGCGCGCCCACGATCCCGGGCGCGGTGCTGGGCGCCTCCGTCACCAACCCAGAGCTCTCAGCGCTGCTGATCGGGCTCGGGGTGGGGGCGATCGTGCAGGTCATCGTGCAGATCGCCCCGGCGCTCGAGGACCGCGGCGGTCGCGTGCTGCACCCCGTCAGCGTCGGCGGCATCAGCGCCGGCGTGCTGGCCATGTACCTCACCGGGATGCTCGTCAGCGTATGACCCGAGTCCCCGACGGCGCCCACCACCGCCCGCGCCCCGAGCGCGGCGTCAGTGAAGCGATCGAGGACTACGCCAAGGCCCTCTACGCCCTCCAGGCTCGCACAGCGGACGGTGCGGTCAGGACGAACGCCGTCGCCGACCGGCTTGGCGTCACGCCCGCCTCGGCGTCAGCCATGCTCACCAGGCTCAGCGAGCTCGGGCTGGCCGAGCACCGTCCGTATCACGGCACCCGCCTGACCACTGCCGGCGAGCGCGTGGCGCTCTCCGTGCTGCGTCGCCACCGCTTGCTCGAGCTCTTCCTCTCGGAGATGCTCGACGTTCCCTGGGACCAGATCCACGATGAGGCGGAGGTCCTCGAGCACCACCTCTCGCCGCGCCTCGAAGCGCTGATCTCGGCGCGACTCGACGATCCGAAGACAGACCCGCACGGCGATCCGATCCCCAGCGCCGAGCTTCACGTCGCGGAGCAGCGCACGATCAGCCTCGACGAGCTCGAGCCCGGCGCAGTGGCCATCTTCGTGCGCATCTCCGACGCCGACCCGGCGATGCTCCGCTACCTCGCCGAGCGCGGCATAACCCCCGGCGTCCGCCTCCGCGTCATCGAGCGCCAGCCGTTCGGCGGTCCGGTCCTCGTGCACGTCGCAAAGCAGAAGCACGCGCTCGGAGGCACCCTCTCCCAGGCGATGCGCGTGATCGCAGCCGTCGTCAAGGCGCCGCCCACGACCGCCCCACGACCACCGAGGGCTCGTGAGGAGCCGTCGCGAGCTCGTCCGCCACAGGCAACGTCCGCGCGCTCGTCGGGACCACAGGCAGCCAGGCCAGGCTGACAGTCGTCGGGCGGCCGGTATCTCCGCCCTTCAGGACGCATCGACGCGCCGGCGGGCGCGAAGGCTGGCGCCCGCCACAGCGCGCCCGTGCGGGTACCCGTACCGACGCCGTGCGGGCGCTGACTACGCTGCGGGTCATGACCGTCT
>CAWBBQ010000025.1:0-38815 GCA_963787065.1 uncultured Actinomycetes bacterium | reverse complement strand
CTCGCCGACGCGCGCGTCGACGCCGAGGCCGCCCAGCGCGCCGGCGATCAGCTCGGCCGCCTCGGCGAAGCGCTCCTGCAGGGCGGGCAGCGCGTCGGGCTCGGGGCGCACGACGTCCAGGCAGACCGCCCCGTGGTCGTAGGCCGCCGCGTGACCGCCGGGCTGGCGGAGGACCGGCGCGAAGCCATGGGCGCGCGCGGCCGCGACGGCGGAGCGGTAGCCGGGGCGCAGCGCGTCGAGCCGGCCGAAGGCGACGGTCGGGCCCGGCCGGTACAGGCGAACCAGCGGCGGGCGCCCGGCGCGCGCCACCCCTTCGAGCAGCGCATGGCCGAGTGCGATGTCCAGCGCGGCGTCAACCGAGGCCTCGTGACGGACGACGTCCATCCCAGCGACGGTAGCCGTCGCCGCGTGCGGGGCGTCAAGCGGGACGCCGGGGGGACGGCTAGATCCGCGGCCTCCCGGGTAACGTGCCTCGCCGATGCCTGATGTCGAGTTCCCATGGGAGCGGCGCCTGGGCGCCACCCCGCTCGGCGACGGGACGGTGGAGCTCAGGGCCTGGGCGCCCCGCGCGCGGAGCGTCGCCGTGCGCATCGGCGACGCCGAGCACGAGCTCGCCGACGAGGGCCACGGCGTGCGCGCCGCGCGCGTCGACGCGGCGCACGGCGACGACTACTGGCTCGTCCTCGACGGCGAGCGGCTGCCCGACCCATCGAGCCGCTGGCAGCCGGCGGGCCTGCGCGGCCCCTCGCGCGTGGTCGACCCGGCGACCTTCGCGTGGACCGACGCGGGCTGGGACGGCGGCACGCCGCTGCGCGACGCCGTCATCTACGAGCTGCACGTCGGGACCTTCACCCAGGCGGGGACCTTCGCGGCGGCCATCGAGCACCTGCCCGGCCTGGCCGAGCTCGGCGTGACCCACATCGAGGTCATGCCCGTGGCCGAGTTCCCGGGCACGCGCGGCTGGGGCTACGACGGCGTGTACATCGGCGCCGCGCAGTCCAGCTACGGCGGGCCCGAGGGGTTCCAGCGGCTCGTCGACGCCGCCCACGGCGCCGGCCTGGGCGTGATCCTGGACGTCGTCTACAACCACCTGGGGGCGTCCGGCGGCGGCGCGATCGCCGCCTTCGGCCCCTACTTCACCGACCGCTACGGCACGTTCTGGGGCGAGGCGATCAACTTCGACGACGCCGACAGCGATCCCGTGCGCGAGTGGGTCCTGCAGAGCGCCGAGGGCTGGGTCCGCGACTTCCACGTCGACGGGCTGCGCCTGGACGCCATCCACGCGATCTTCGACTCCGGCGCGCGGCACATCATGCGCGAGCTGGCCGACCGCGTGCACGCGCAGAGCCCCCGCGCGCTCGTCATCGCCGAGAGCGGCATGAACGACCCGAAGGTGACGCGCCCGCCGCAGGACGGCGGCTGGGACCAGGACGCCCAGTGGGCCGACGACTTCCATCATGCGCTGCGCGTGCTGCTCACCGGGGACCGCGCGGGCTACTACGAGGAGTTCGGCGAGATCGAGCAGCTGGCCAAGGCGCTGCGCCGCCCGTTCGTGCACGACGGCGGCTACTCGACGTTCCGCCGCCGCCGCTTCGGCGCGCCGGCGGGCGATCGCCCGGTGCACGAGTTCGTCGTCTTCAGCCAGAACCACGATCAGGTCGGCAACCGCGCCTTCGGCGACCGGATGCCCGAGCAGGCGAGGCCGCTGGCCGCCTTCGTGACGCTGCTCTCGCCGTTCGTGCCGATGCTGTTCATGGGCGAGGAGTACGGCGAGCAGGCGCCGTTCCAGTTCTTCACCGACCACATCGACGAGGACATCGCCGTGGCCACCCGCGAGGGCCGCCGCCGCGAGTTCGCCGCCTTCGCCGACCATGCCGGCGAGGAGGTCCCCGACCCGCAGGCCCAGGAGACGTTCGCGCGCTCCAAGCTCACGCGCCGCGGCGACCCGGCGCTCGCCGACCTCTACGCGCGCCTGCTGCGCGCGCGCCGCGAACTGCCCGCGGGGCGCGAGGCCGACGCCGTCGACTGCGACCCGGCCGTCCCGTGGCTGCGCGCGCGCCGCGGCGACGCGGTGCTGGCGGCCAACTTCGGCGAGCGCGAGGCCGCCCTGCCCGCCGGCGGCGCCTCCGAGGTCGTCCTGTCCACGCACGATGCGCGCCTTGACGGCGACATGGTCGTGCTGCCCGCGCGCGCCGGAGCGCTGCTGCGATGACGACGCCCGGGGCCTGGCCCGGCAAGCCGTTCCCGCTCGGCGCGACGTGGGACGGGCGCGGCACCAACTTCGCGCTGTTCTCGGAGAACGCCCACGGCGTCTGGCTGTCGCTGTTCGACGACGACGGCGTCGAGGAGCGGATCGAGGTCACCGAGCGCACGGCGCACGTGTGGCACGCCTACGTCCCGGGCGTCGGCCCCGGCCGGTGCTACGGCTTTCGCGTCGACGGCCCCTACGCGCCGAACGAGGGGCATCGGTTCAACCACCACAAGCTGCTGATCGACCCCTACGCCAAGGCGATCGAGGGCCGCATCGGCTGGGACACGGCCAACGTCCACCCGTACACGCCCGACGGATCGGCCGACGCCGACCTCGAGCGCGACGACGAGGACGACGCCGACGCGGTCCCCAAGTCGATCGTGGTCGACGCGAGCTTCGACTGGGAGGGCGACGCGCCGCCGCGCACGCCGTGGAACGAGACCGTCATCTACGAGACCCACGTCCGCGGCTACACGATGCGCCATCCGGTGGTGCGCGAGGACCTGCGCGGGACGTACGCGGGCCTGGCCTCCGAGGAGGCCCTGGGCTACCTCAAGCGCCTGGGCGTGACCGCGGTCGAGCTGCTGCCCATCCACCACATCGCCGACGAGAGCTTCCTGCACGAGCGCGGCCTGTCGAACTACTGGGGCTACAGCTCGATCGGCTTCCTCGCCCCGCACGCCGACTACGCCGCGACCGGCCGGCGGGGCGAGCAGGTGCGCGAGTTCAAGGGCATGGTCAAGGCGCTGCACCGCGCGGGGATCGAGGTGATCCTCGACGTCGTCTACAACCACACGGCCGAGGGCAACCACCTCGGCCCGATGCTGAGCTTCAAGGGCGTCGACAACGTCAGCTACTACCGCCTGATGCCCGACGACCCGCGCTTCTACATGGACTTCACGGGCACCGGCAACTCGCTCAACGTCGTCCATCCGAGCGTCCTGCGGCTGATCATGGACTCGCTGCGCTACTGGGCGACCGAGTGCCACGTCGACGGCTTCCGCTTCGACCTGGCCAGCGCGCTGGCCCGCGAGCTGTACGACGTCGACCGCCTGAGCGCGTTCTTCGACGTCATCCACCAGGACCCGGTGCTGTCTCAGGTCAAGCTCATCGCCGAGCCCTGGGACGTCGGCCCCGGCGGCTACCAGGTGGGCAACTTCCCGGTGCTGTGGAGCGAGTGGAACGGCATCTACCGCGACGTCGTGCGCGACTTCTGGCGCGGCGCGGCGAGCGTCGGCGAGTTCGCCTCGCGCTTCACCGGCTCGAGCGACCTCTACGAGTCCGACGGCCGCCAGCCGTTCTCGTCCATCAACTTCATCACCGCCCACGACGGCTTCACGCTGCACGACCTCGTCTCCTACAACGACAAGCACAACGAGGCCAACCTCGAGGACAACCGCGACGGCACCGACGACAACCGCTCGTGGAACTGCGGCGTCGAGGGCGAGACCGACGACCCCGAGGTCAACGCCCTGCGCGAGCGCCAGCAGCGCAACTTCCTGGCCACGCTGTTCCTGTCCCAGGGCGTCCCGATGCTGCTCGGCGGCGACGAGATCGCCCGCAGCCAGAACGGCAACAACAACGCCTGGTGCCAGGACAACGAGATCTCGTGGTACGAGTGGGGCCTGCGCGGGCCGCAGGCCGAGCTGCACGACTTCACCACGCGGCTGATCCGGCTGCGTCGCGACCATCCCGTGTTCCGTCGCGGCAAGTTCCTGGCCGGCCGCGAGCAGGAGGGCTCGGGCCTGCCCGACGTGTGGTGGTTCCGGCCCGACGGCCGGCGCATGACCCAGCGGGACTGGGAGCAGCACGGGCACGTCCTCGGGGTCTTCCTCAACGGCCAGGAGATCGCCGACCGCACCGAGCAGGGCGAGCCGATCGAGGACGACTCGTTCCTGCTGCTGTTCAACGCCAGCCACGAGGACACGACGTTCGCGCTGCCGGCGCGGCGCTTCGGCGCGGAGTGGGCCCAGGAGCTGTGCACCGTCGAGGCGGGCCCGGCAGCCGCCGACGAGCGCTTCCCCGCCCGCGGCAACGTGTTCGTCCGGTCGCGCTCGATGAAGCTGCTCCGACGAGTCACGTGAGGGCGACCTACCGGCTGCAGCTCACGCCCGAGCTCGACTTCGCGGCGGTCGCGGGACTCGTGCCCTATCTGCGCGACCTGGGCGTGTCGCACCTCTACCTGTCGCCCTCGCTGCAGGCGCGGTCGGGCTCGACGCACGGCTACGACGTCGTCGACCCGACGCGCGTGTCCGAGGCGCTGGGCGGCGAGGACGGGCTGCGCGCGCTGCGCGCGGCGGGCCTGGGCATCGTGCTCGACATCGTGCCCAACCACATGGGCGCCACCGACGAGAACCGCTGGTGGGCCGACGAGGCGCTGCGCGCGCGCTTCTTCGACTGGGATCCGGACGACGGCTGGTACCGGCGCTTCTTCGACATCGACGACCTCGCCGCCGTGCGCGTCGAGGACGAGGAGGTGTTCGAAACGCTGCACGCGAAGGTGCTCGAGCTCGTCCGCGACGGCGTCGTCGACGGGCTGCGCGTCGATCACCCCGACGGCCTGGCCGACCCGGCGGGCTACCTGCGCCGCCTGCGCGACGGCGGCGCCGAGCACGTCTGGGTGGAGAAGATCCTGCATCCCGGCGAGGCCCTGCGCGACTGGCCGGTGGCCGGCACGGTCGGCTACGAGTTCCTCAACGACGTCACCGCGCTGTTCGTCGACCCCGCGGGCGAGGCCGAGCTCACCGACCTGTTCGCCCAGCTCACGGGGGAGACCCGACCGTTCGCGGAGGTCGCGCTCGAGGCCGAGGTCCAGCAGGCGACGACGACCTTCGCGCGCGAGGTGGCGCGGTTGCGGTCGCTGCTCGACGTGGCCGGCATCGCCGACGCGCTGGCCGCGCTGCCGGTGTACCGCACCTACGTCGAGCCCTGGAGCGGCCGCGTCGAGGACGCCGACCGCGAGGCCGTCACCGCGGCCGGGATCGACGGTCCGCTGGCCGACGCGCTGCTGCTGCGCGACGACGGCCACGCCGAGTTCGTCACCCGCTTCCAGCAGACCTCGCCGCCCGTCACGGCCAAGGGCGTCGAGGACACCGCCTTCTACCGCTACAACCGGCTGCTGGCGCTCAACGAGGTCGGCGGCGACCCCGGCCGCTTCACGATGAGCGTCGACGCGTTCCACGCCGCCAACGCGCAGCGCGCCGAGCGCTTCCCGCGCGGCCTGCTCGTCACCCAGACCCACGACACCAAGCGCGGCGGCGACGTCCGCGCGCGGATCGGGGCGCTGGCCGGGATGGCGGGCGAGTGGCGCGCGCACGTGCTGCGCTGGCGCGAGGTCAACGCGCCGCTGCGCGAGGGCGGCGCGCCGGACGCCAACGAGGAGTACCTGATCCTCCAGACGCTCGTCGGCGCGTGGCCGATCGAGCCGCGCGCCTGGAGGCGTACCTCGAGAAGGCGCTGCGCGAGGCCAAGCGCAACACGAGCTGGATCCAGCAGGACACCGACTGGGAGGCTCGCGTGCAGCGCTTCGCCGTGGCGCTGCTCGCCCACCGGCCGTTCCTCGAGACGTTCGAGCCGTTCGCCGCGCGCGTGGCCGAGGCCGGGCGCCGCAGCGCGCTCGGCCAGACGCTGCTCAAGCTGACCGTGCCCGGACTGCCCGACGTCTACCAGGGCGACGAGCTCGAGGCGCTCAACCTCGTCGATCCCGACAACCGCCGCCCCGTCGACTGGGAGGCGCGCCGGCGCGCGCTGCACGACCTCCGCGGCGGCGCCGCGCCCACCGCGCAGACGATGAAGCTGTACGTGCTGTGGAAGGCGCTCGACCTGCGCGCCCGCCGGCCGCAGGCGTTCGACGGCGGCACGTACGCGCCGGTGGCGGCCGGGCCGGACGTGGTCGCCTTCGTACGCGGCGACGACGTCCTGACCGTCGTCGCCGTGCGTGACCCCGGCGACGCCACGCTGTCGGCGCCCGGGCGCTGGCGCGACGTGCTGTCCGGCGCCGCGCATGTGCTCGGCGCGCAGACGGCGGTGGCCGAGCTGGTCGACGGCCACGGCCTGGCGCTGCTCGAGCGCGATTGAGGCGCGGCCGGCGGCCAGGCCGGCCCTACAACCCGGCGCTCGAGGTCTGGCCCTTGAGCTCAGCCACCTCGCCGGCGAGCGCGTCGACCACCGCGTCGAGGTCCCGCATCGCCGTGGTGTCGCCCTCGCGCAGGATCTCGACGGCCGCGCGTGCCTCGCGCAGGCCCTCCTCGACGCGCCCGAGCGTGGCCTCGATGGCGGAGACGTCCATGCGCGGCAGGCTAGATGAACACGGAGCGATGGGCTCGTCACGTCAGCGGCGAGGGGTGTGTCAGCGCGCCTGCCCACAGGGAGGGTCTCGTACCCCACCCCAGGGGGTCCGAAGCGGAGCTGGCCGGTGAGTGGCACCACCGTGCCGCGCGTGTGCCCGGTCTCGACCCGCTCGTGCGGGCGGGCGGCCGCCTCGGCGCGGCGCACGGTGCCTATCCTCCCGGCGTGCCCGAACTGCTGCTCGTCTGCACGACGTCGAGCCTCGACGCTCGCGACCTCGTTCGGGCCATCGAGCGCCAGGCGCCGGAGGGCGTCACGGTGCGCTCCGTGGCCGGCCTGCTCGCGCCCCTGCGCGACGGCGAGGGACTCGTGCGCGAGGCGGCGCGCTCGCGCGGGGCGACCGTGGTCGTCGTCGCACCCGGCGGGCCCGACCTGGCCAACCACGCCCTGCTGACCGTCGAGGCCGCGCGCAGCGTGGGGCTGCCGGTGGCGGCGGTCGTCGTGGCCGGCCCGGGGGGCGCCGACCAGCGCGCCGTGCTGCGCGACGAGGCGGGCGCTGCCGCGGTGGTCGAGCTGCCCGACCCGCAGGCACCGTCGGCGGCGGTCACCGGCTGGCCGCTGGGGGAGTGGGCGGCGGCCGAGCCGGCGGCGCCGGCGACCGCGCGGCCGGGCGAGGTGGCGCTCGCCCCGTACGCGGCATGGGAGCCCCGTCCCGTGACCGATCCGCGTAGCGCCGGGCGCGGCGTCATCGACCCCGTGCTGGCCGAGATCGTCGCCGCCGAGGGGCCGATCCTCGCGGCGCGCGCCTTCGGGTTGTACAACCGCGCATCGGGCGGGAAGAAGCTGACGACGATCGTCCGCGCGCCGCTGTCAGCGGCCGCCTACCGCCTGCGGATGGCCGGTCGCATCGAGATCGTCCGCGACGAGGACGGCCCCGGGCAGGGCGACGACGTGCTGCGGATGGCCTCGAGCCCGGCGGTGCGCGTGCGCGAGCTGGGCCCGCGCGCGCTCGAGGAGGTCCCGATCGACGAGGTCGCCGAGCTCATGGACCGCCTCGCGTCGGCCGGCGCCGACGACCTCAAGCGCGCCGTGCTCGACGCCTACGGCCTGGTGCGCCTGACGACCCGGGCCGACGAGTACCTCGAGCGCGCGCTCGCGGTCGCCGCCGGCGAGTGACAGCGCCGTCTCGCGCGCCTTCGGTGCGGGGTCTCCTACCCACCGTATGCGTGGGTGCGGGACCCGCCGCGGCCCGACGCGGACCGCTCAGGTGAGCGTGGCGCCGGCCCCGATCGCCCCCGTGATCGCGGCGGCATGCCGGCCAGGCCGGTCACGCCGGCGTGCGGGTGGCGCGTGCGTCGTTCGCGCGCGGCGGTCGCCGATGCGCGATCCTCCCGTGGTGGACGTCGCCTTTCACGGGTTCTCGCCCGAGGTCTTCGAGTGGTTCGCCGGGCTGGAGCGCGACAACACGAAGGACTACTTCACGACCACGCGCGAGCGCTACGAGCGCGAGGTCCGCGGCGGGCTCGAGGCCATGCTCGACGAGCTGAGCGAGTCGTTCGGCGGCGAGCCGCGGGTGTTCCGCCAGCAGCGCGACCTGCGCTTCACGCGCGACAGGTCGCCCTACAAGACGCGGACCTACGGCGTCCTGCAGGGTGCGCCGGCGTCCGGCGCGGGCCTCTATGCCGAGCTGTCCGCGCGTGGCCTGTACGCCGGCACCGGCTACCACCAGATGGCGCGCGACCAGCTCGAGCGCTTCCGCGACGCGGTGACCGACGACCGGACCGGCCCGCGGCTCGTCGAGGCGTGCACCGCCGCGACGGACGCCGGCCTCGAGCTGGAGGGGGAGAGCCTGCGCAGCGCGCCGCGCGGCCATCCGCGCGACCATCCCCGGATCGAGCTGCTGCGGCGCAAGGCGCTGATCGCCGGGCGCCGCGCCGTGCCCGGCGCGCGCGGCATGTCGCGCGACGCCGCGCTGGACCACGTCGGCGCGACGTGGCGCGCGGCGGCGCCGCTCAACGCGTGGCTCGACGAGCACGTGGGGCGCAGCGAGATCCCGCCGGAGGGGCGCTCGGGGCGGCGCTGAGGCGGTGGCCGGGTTGCTTCGGTGACCCGGCGGTCGTCCGAACGGCTCCACCGAGGGGAAGTGGGTCCGGGCGCGGATGGGGCGGCCGAGGCGCGCGATTCTCACCATTCGGGGTCTCTCATCACCGCATACCGGCGATAGCAGACCGGACGGCGGGGCGACGCGCTGGAATCGCGGTCCGGGGCCCCACGGGCGCCGCCGCCCCGGCGCCCGCCCGCGCCATAACCCCCAGCCGCGCTACCCCGCCGCCGCCAGCTCCCGACCCAGGCGCTCGGCCGTGGCCTCGATCTCCTCCAGCGTCGTCGCCTCGCGCACCGAGCGCAGGGCGATGCGCTCGGCTGCCTCGGGCGGCACCGCATCGCTGCCCACGATCGCGTGGAGCTGCACGCCGGCGCGCGCCGCCCGCTCGCCGATCTCGCCGACGATCTTGCCCAGGACGCTCTGCTCGTCGATCTGCCCCTCGCCGGCGATCGCCGCGACGACGTCGCGCAGGCGCTCGTCGAAGCGCACCGCGTCGAGCACGTAGGGGGCGCCGGGCTCCAGCACCGCGTCGCAGCCGGCCCACAGCCCGCCCGACAGGCCGCCGGCCGCGCCGGTCATCGGCACCCCGCGGGGGTCGCGCGGGAGCTCGCCGGCGTAGGCGTCGAGGCGCTGGGCCAGCCGCTGCACCATCTCGGGGTCGGCGCCCTTCTGGGGACCGAACACCCGCGCGCAGTCCTCCCACGTGGTCGTCACGTCGCACAGCACGACGATCCGCGCGTCGCCGGTGCCCCCGCCGTCGGCGATCGCCTCCAGCGCTCCGCGCCCGCCGTCGACCGTCGCCGAGCCGCCGACGGCGACCATGACCTCCTCGGCGCCCGCCTCGACCGCGGCGCGGATGAGCTGGCCGGTGCCGTAGGTCGTCGTCACCCACGGGTCGCGCTCGTCGGGCGCCACCAGCGCCAGGCCGCTCGCCGCCGCCATCTCGACCAGCGCGCGCCGCCCGTCCTCGATCAGCGCGAACGGCGCGGTCATCGTGCGTCCCAGCGGGTCGCGGACCTCGACGTCGCGGGTCTCGCCGCCGATCGACGCCAGCAGCACCGCCATCGTCCCCTCGCCGCCGTCGGCCACCGGGCAGCGGTCGGCCTCGAGGCCGGCGCGCGCCAGGCCGCGGCCGATGGCGTCCGCCACCTCGACCGCCGAGAAGGTGCCCTTGAAGGAGTCCGGGGCGACGAGGACTGCCGGCATGGGCGGCGACGCTATACGAACCGGCTAGTGCAGCGGCGGCTCCCAGCCCTCGAGCACCGGGGGCTTCCAGTCGGTCCCGACGGTGCGCGATCGCTCGACCCACGATCCCAGCTCCGGCTGGGGGAACTTCGTGTGCTGCTCCTTGAGGCGGATGCCGTACGAGTTCCCCGAGGTCAGGTGCTTGATCAGCACCTTGCGGGCGATCTCGTCCTCGCGGCCGTCGGGGATCGGAAAGTAGATCCGCAGGAACGAGTTGGAGTAGCGGTCGAAGACGGCCGGCGTGCCGTCCTCCTGCAGCAGGTGGATGTCCTCGAGCCAGTTGATGTCCTCGCCCGGGGTGGCGGACAGCAGGTCGATGTCCTCGACCAGCGCGATGTCCTCCTGGTAGGGGAAGCGCTGGCCGGACAGGTACTCGGCGTCCAGGCCGGACGTCTTCTCGGGCTCGCCCCTCATGCCGTGGCCTCCCCGTTGTGCCCGTGGCCGCCGACCGACGCCGGCTGCGCGGGAAGCTCGTCGATCGGGTTTGTCAGGTGCTGCTCGAGCAGCCGCGTGATCTCGGTCAGCGCGTGCTCCTCGGTGACGCCCGGCACGTAGCTCGTGCCCGCCAGCGGCACGCGCGCCATCGCGGCCGCCTCGACGGTCAGCGCGGCGAGGTCCTCGGGCTCGAGGCTGTGGATGTTCGTCTTGCCGCACGCCCGGGCCAGCAGCTGCACCTCGAGCGTCAGCGCGTGCAGGAAGTTGTAGACGCGCTCGGCCGCCTCGTCGACGACGAGGCGCTTGCGCAGCTCCGGATCCTGCGTCGTGATGCCGACCGGGCAGCGCCCCGTGTGGCAGTGGTAGCACTTGCCGGCCGGCACGCCGACGGAGCCCTCGTAGTCGGTGACGCCGGGGATCTCCTTGTTGCAGTTCAGCGCCATCAGCGCCGAGTGCCCGATGGCCACCGCCTTGGCCCCGAGCGCCAGGCACTTGGCCACGTCGCCGCCGTTGCGGATCCCGCCGGCCACGACGAGGTCGATCTCGTCGGCCAGGCCGACCTCCTCCAGCGCGCGGCGCGCCTCGGGGATCGCCGCCATCAGCGGGATCCCGGTCTCCTCGGTGGCCAGGTGCGGCCCGGCGCCGGTGCCGCCCTCGGCGCCGTCGAGGTAGATGATGTCGGGCCCGCACTTGGCCGCCATGCGCACGTCGTCGAACACGCGCGAGGCGCCGAGCTTGAGCTGGATCGGGATCTGGTAGTCGGTCGCCTCGCGGATCTCCTGGATCTTCAGCGACAGGTCGTCGGGGCCCAGCCAGTCGGGGTGGCGGGCGGGCGAGCGCTGGTCGATGCCGACCGGGAGCGAGCGCATCTCGGCGACCTGCTCGGTCACCTTCTGGCCCATCAGGTGTCCGCCGAGGCCGACCTTGCAGCCCTGGCCGATGAAGAACTCGGCCGCGTCGGCGAGCATCAGGTGGTGCGGGTTGAACCCGTACCGGCTCTGGATGACCTGGTAGTACCACTTGGTCGACAGGTCGCGCTCGGGCGGGATCATGCCGCCCTCGCCCGAGCAGGTCGCCGAGCCGGCCATCGAGGCGCCCTTGGCCAGCGCCATCTTGGCCTCGATCGACAGCGCGCCGAAGCTCATGCCCGTGATGTAGACGGGGATGTCGAGCTCGATCGGCTTCTGGGCGAAGCGCGCACCGAGCACGGTCTTGGTCTCGCACTTCTCGCGGTAGCCCTCGATCACGAAGCGCGTGAGCGTGCCGGGCAGGAAGACGAGCTCGTCCCAGTGGGGGATCTTCTTGAAGATCGAGAAGCCCCGCATGCGGTAGCGGCCGAGCTCGGCCTTCATGTGGATGTCGTTGATGACCTCGGGCGTGAAGATCCGGCTCTGCCCGAGGACGTTGCGCTGTGATGGCGCGGTCTCGTCAGCCATGGGGCGTCCTCCTCACAGGACGAGCTTGCGCTCGGACGGTTCGAGGGTGTCGTAGTTGTAGAGCTGCTTGCCGCAGACGAACTTCTGAAGCTCGGGTGGCGCGCCGAGCTCGTAGATGGAGAACTTCCGCTGGATGAACTCGGTGTCGGCGTCGGTCCACTCGCCGGGCACGCAGTCGACGCCCAGCGACTTGACCTTGCCGGCGACGTAGATCTCGCCGTCGTACATCGAGTCGCCCAGCCCGGGGCCGACGTCGCCGAGGATGATCTGGCGGCCGCGCTGCATCATGAAGCCGGTCATCGAGCCGGCGCTGCCGCCGACGATGATCGTGCCGCCCTTCTGGTCGATGCCCGTGCGGGCGCCCACGCGGCCGTGGATGACGAGGTCGCCGCCGCGCATCGCCGCGCCGGTCAGCGACCCGGCGTTGCCGTCGATGACCACGACGCCGGACATCATGTTCTCGCACGACGACCAGCCGACCCGGCCGCGGACGTGGATCTCGGGCCCGTCGATCAGGCCGCAGCCGAAGTAGCCCAGGCTGCCGTCGATCGTGATCCGGCAGCGGGTGAGGATGCCCACGGCGAGCGAGTGCTTGGCCCCCGGGTTGAGGATCGTGACGTCGGTCAGGCCCTCCTCGTAGACGAGCCGGCGCAGCTCGGCGTTGATCTTGCGCGTGCTCAGCTCGCGCGCGTCGAACGTCGCGCGCCCGTCCTCGATCTCCGCGACGTGCGGCGCGCTGCCGTCGACTTCGACGAGGCCCCGCGCGTCGTAGGTGATCCTCGACTCGCCTACCGCTGCCACACCATCACCTCCCCCTCGTACGGGTCGTACGTGTCGATCTCGTGGTCGACGACCTGGCGGATCGCCACCTCCTCGGAGGCGAGCGCCACGAGGTCGTCGGACTCGTAGAGCACGAGCGGCTTGGCCGCGAGCTCGTCCTTGGCCATTCCCAGCGCGTCGTCGGTCACGCAGATGTAGGTGAAGACGCCGTCGAGCTCGTCCATGCTCTGGCGCATGGCGTCCTCGAGCGAGGCGCCCTCGGCCATCCGCTCGGCCAGGTAGACGGCGATGATCTCCGAGTCGCACTCGGACTGGAAGCGGTGGCCGCTGCGCTCCAGGCGCCGGCGCCAGTAGAAGTAGTTCGTGAGCTGGCCGTTGTGGACGACGGCGACGTCGGCGAACGGATAGGCCCAGTACGGGTGAGCGCCGGAGATGTCCACGTCGGACTCGGTCGCCATCCGCACGTGGCCGATGGCGTGGCTGCCGACGAAATCGCCCAGCCCGTACGCGCCGGCCACCGTCTCGGCGTCGCCGAGGTCCTTGACGATCTGCAGCGAGTGCCCGATCGACAGCACCTCGGCCCCCGGCACCGATTCGACGCGGTCGGCGAGCATCTTGAGGTCGCCGTCGAAGCCGAACGTGACGTTGAACGCGTACTCGGTGGCGTTCTCGAAGTCGACCACCTGCGCGCCCGCGGTCTGCAGCTGTCGCTCGACCTCACCGCGGTGACGGTGGATCCGCTGCAGGTAGTCGAAGTCGCGCGCGCCGTGCCCGTCGGCGAGCTTGACGCGCATCGCGTAGTGCCCGTTGCCCGGCGGCTGGTACAGCGCGTAACCGGTCGAATCGGGCCCGCGATGCTTCATCGACTGCAGCATCCGGGTCATGTCCCGGCCGATGTCCCGGGTCCCGTCGCGGTAGATGATCCCTGCGATCCCGCACACTACGGCAGCACCTCCAGGTACTCGTCGCGCTCCCAGTCGGTCACGGCGGCGAGGTAGCGCTCCCACTCGTCGCGCTTGTAGTGGCGGAACACCTCGTAGAGGCGTCCGGGGATGGCGCTCTTGATGACCTCGTCCTGCGCGAGCGCGTCGAGCGCGGCGCCGAGGCTGTCGGGAACCTTCTCGATCTCCTGGCCCTCGGCCAGCAGGTCGTAGGTGTTGCCCTGCTGCGGCGGCCCCGGGTCGAGCTCGCGGCGCACGCCGTCCAGGCCGGCGCGCAGCAGCGTGGCGACGGTCATGTACGGGTTGCAGGACGAGTCCACCCCGCGGTACTCGAAGCGCCCGCCGGCGGCCACGCGCACCGTCGTGGTGCGGTTCTGCCAGCCCCAGTTCTTGTAGATCGGCGCCCAGAAGCCGGTGTCCCACATGCGGCAGTAGGAGTTGACCGTCGGGTTGCCGATGCACATGAGCGCCGGGAAGTGCTCGAGCATGCCGCCCAGGAAGTGGCGGGCGAACTGCGACAGCTGCCCCGGGCCGTCGGCATCGTGGAAGACGTTGGTCCCCTCGTCGTCGATCAGCGTGAAGTGGTGGTGGTGCCCGTTGGCCGAAACGCCGGTGAACGGCTTGGGCATGAAGGTCGGCAGCAGGCCGTGCTTGCGCCCGACGGCGGCGCACACCTGGCGGTAGGTCGTGATGTTGTCCGCCGTGCGCACCGGGCGGTCGAAGCGGAAGTTCAGCTCGAGCTGGCCGGGCGCGTCCTCGTGGTCGCCGTAGCTCATGTCCAGGCCGAGCGCCTGGCCGTACTCGACCACGTCCATGAGGACCGGACGAAGCTCCTCGAACTGGTGGATGTGGTAGCAGTAGGGCTTGGTGACGCCCTCGGGCTCCTTGCCCTCCTCGGGCTTCTTGAGCCACATCATCTCGGGCTCGATGCCGATCAGGAACTGCAGCCCGAGCTCCTGCTCGAACTCGTGCGCGACCTTCTTGAGGTTCTGGCGCGGGTCGGCATCCAGCAGGTCGCCGGTCTCGGTGTCGTAGCAGTCGCAGTACACGCGCGCCACGCGCGGGTCCCAGGGCAGCACGGCGAACGTGTCGAGGTCGGCCACCGCGGCGAGCTCGGACTCCTCGGGCCCGAAGCCGATGTAGTTGCCGTAGCGGTCGGTGAACAGGTTGGCCGTCGCGCCGTAGACGAGCTGGTAGCCCTTCTCGGCGACCTGCGGGAAGAAGCTCGAGACGACGCCCTTGCCCATCACGCGGCCGGTCACGGAGACCTGCTGGAAGAAGACGTACTTGATGCCCTCGGACTCGATCCGGCGGGTGATCGCCTCGATCTTCTCGGCGCGCCCGGGGGCGCGGCGCGCCTCCTCGAGCGTCTCCGGCGGCGGCGCGATCCGCGGGCTGGACAGCACCGTCTCGACGGTGCCGCCGAGCATGCGCCCGTTGACGCTGCTCAGGCCGCCGGTGGTCTCCGTTGCCATGGCCGTTCTCCTCTTGTCGCTCGGCTCGCGGGGGTCCCTGTGCGCCGGGGCCGGGCCGGGGCCGGCGGCTCGTCGACGCCCGGGCGCCGGCGGATCATAACCGACGTTTTGAGCAAATAGGTACATTTCTTGCGGAGTGGGTCGCGCGCCGCGTGGCCCACTGGACCTAGGATGGCCGCGATGGAGCCGATCGAGGACACGGGGCAGGATGGGCCGGCGCGGCCGCCGGCGGCCTGAGCGCGCGCCGCGCGAGCGCCTCGGCCGCGAGGCGCCGGGCGCCGTCCTGGGCGGCCCGCCGATCAGCGTGGACTGCGAGTGCGGCGAGCGCCGCGAGCTGCGCTACGGCGAGGCCTGGACGTGCGAGCGCTGCGGGCGCACGTGGGACACGGCCGACATCCCGCGCGAGCAGTACGAGGTCATCCGGCGCACGCAGCTGCGCTTCCGGATGCTGCCGATCGCCGTCGGCGTGCTGGTGGCCACCGTGGCGCTGTTCTTCATCGTCACCGGCAACTTCTTCAGCCTGTTCATCCTGCTGCCGCTGAGCACGATGGTGTGGTTCTTCTTCCTGCGCCCGGTGCACCGCAAGCGCTACCGCCGGGCCATCGCCGACCTGCCGCGCTGGGAGCTGCACCCCAGATAGCGCGACGGGGCCCCCGCGGGGCCCCGTCGAGTGCGGCAACGGCGCTGACCGGATCGCCGCTCAGACGGTCGTCATCGCGTCCGGCACGGCCTTCTTCTCGGGGTGGGCCCGCTCGTCCTCGGGCGTCTGCGGGATCTCCTCGCGCAGCTTGACCGGGATCTTGTCCTGCACGATGTGGCGGTACAGGTACAGGACGAGCGCGGCGAGCAGGACGAGCAGGCCGACGCGCGTCTTGTCCCAGCCGTAGCCGTAGCCCTCGATCCCCAGGAAGCCGCCCGAGTAGACGAAGCCGCCGACGATCAGGAACGTCAGGTTGATCGCGAACAGCACGGCGGCCAGCGGCACCCAGTAGTCGGGCAGGCGCAGCGGCCGCGGCCACTGCGGCCGGTCGCGGCGCAGCAGCACGAAGGCCGACAGCGCCGCGCAGGTGGCGAACACGTAGCCGATGTTGCTGACCGCGATGATCTCCAGCGGGTTGGCGAAGAAGCTGATGAGCAGGATGTTCAGCAGCATGTCGACGGTCATGGCCAGGCCGGGCACGTGGAAGCGGTTGAGCTTGCCGAACTGGCGGATCGTCATGCCGTCGTGGGCGATGCCGTACAGCGCCCGCGAGCCGTCCATCGTCGCCGTGTTCATCGACAGCACGAGCCCGCAGACGACGCAGAAGATCATCACGCTGGCCAGCGTGCTGCCGACGATCGCGTCGAAGGCCTGGGTGTAGAAGGCGATGATCGTCTCGTCGGCGGCCACCGTCTCGGTGCCCAGCGTGCCGCCCAGCCCGAGCGGCAGCAGCGCGTAGACGAGCGCCGAGAACAGCGCGGCGGCGCGCAGCGCCTTGGTCGTGTCGACCTCGGTGTCGCGGTACTCGGGCGCGAAGGTGGCGACGACCTCGATGCCGTAGGAGGACCAGCACATGAAGTACAGCCAGGTCAGCGCGAGCGCCAGGCCGCCGTTGGCGCCGATCTCCCACGTCATGTTCGAGCTGCTCCAGTCGCCCGTCACGTAGGGCAGGAACATGAGCACGAACACGGGGATGCACAGCAGCCCGCCGGTCACGTAGCCGAACCACACGGCCGGGCGCACGCCGTAGATGTTGAACAGCCAGACGATCAGGATCAGCGCGATGCCGATGACGATCGGCAGCGTGAGGTCGAAGCCGGCGGCGGTGGTGCTCCAGTCCGAGCCCGAGAACCACTCGGCCTGGATCAGGGTGCCGGCGACCAGGCCGTTGACGGCCAGCACGACGGACCAGCCGATCCAGTAGCCGAACGTGGCCAGCGGCCCGATGAGGCTCAGGTACTTGCGCCACGCCTCGTGCGCGTACAGGGCGATGCCGCCCGACTTGTTGGGGAACATCGACGCCAGCTCGGCGTGGATGTTGTTCTGCATCGCGCCGAGCGCGATCGAGATCGTCCACAGGACGAACGCTCCGGTCGTGCCCAGCACGCCGATCGAGCCGCCGAGGCCGGCGATCAGGAACCCGGGGTTGGCCAGGGCGACCACGAAGCCGTCCCACCACGTCATCGCCTTGAGGAGCTGTCTCTCCTCAACCTGCGCAGTAGCCACCGTTCTTCCTCCTCCTCCGCTCCTCCTCAGGAAAGCGGAAAGTGAACAAATTGGACCAACCGGGACGGGCGCTCTTGTACCACGCGCCGCGAAGAGCCGTCAACCTCCGCAAGGTGTGGTGGACACGCAGGCCGTGCTGCGATAGAACGGGCGCCACGCATCTGGACCAATTCGTCTAATCAGTCAGTGAGGAGGGCCGGGATGCCGGAGGAGAAGATGTGGGGCGACGAGCCGTTCTGGGGGCTCGGCTACGAGTGGGATCCCGACTGGACGCTCACCGACCGCCAGAAGGAGCTGCGCACGACGCTCATCGGCCTGTGCGAGCAGGAGATGCGCGCCAACGCCAAGCGATCGGACGACGAGCTGCTGTACCCGCGGCGCAACCTCGAGCTGATGGGCGAGCACGGCTTCCTGGCTCTCACCGTGCCCGAGGAGTACGGCGGCCTCGGGGAGAACCACGTCGCCTTCAGCATGGTCTGCGAGACGCTCGCCCGCTACGGCTGCGCGTCGACCGCCATGTGCTACGTGATGCACCTGGCCGCGGTCAACACGATCATGCTGCGCCCGACCGACGAGCTGGTCGAGAAGTACATCCGCCCGCTGAACGGGGGCAAGCTCGGGACGCTGTCCTACTCCGACCCCGAGACCGGCTCGCACTTCTGGTACCCGTTCTCCTCCGGCGCCGAGCGCTCCAACGGCGGCTACAAGGTCCGCAAGAAGGCGTCGTGGACCACCTCGGGCGGCTTCGCCGACTTCTACGTCGTGCAGACCACGTCGCCCGACTTCTCCGGCTACGACGACCTGTCGGTGTTCGTCATCGACGGCGACGACGTGAAGGCCCAGCCCTCGCTGTGGGACGCGCTCGGCCTGCGCGGCAACCAGTCCGGCCCGATCGAGGTCGACAACGTCGAGATCCCGGGCGAGCAGATCGTCGGCCCGGTGGGCGACGGCGCGGCGTCCAACGACGAGGCCGTCGACCCGTGGTTCCTGATCGGCTCGTCGTCGGTCTGGAACGGCATCGTGCTGGGCGCGATCGACATCGCCAAGCGCCACACCACGCGCAAGCGCCACGTCGACGTCGGCATGCGCGTCGCCGACTACCCGACGATCCAGGACTACATCGGCGAGGCGGTGATGGACACCAACGCCTGCCGGCTGTTCGTCACCTCGGTCGCCCAGGCGATGGACTGGGCCACCGACAACAACACCAAGCGCCTGTCGCCGGGCGAGTTCGCGCGCGCGGACTTCCTGCACTGGGCCTGGCAGATCAAGTTCGAGGCGGCCAAGAACACCGCCCACCACGTCGACAAGATGCTGCACGCGTGCGGTGGCAGCGGCTACAAGCGCGACATGGAGCTCGAGCGCTACGTGCGCGACGCCAAGGCCGGCTGGGTCATGGGCCCGACGAACGAGGTCCTGCGCCAGTTCGTCGGCAAGGCCGTGCTGCTGGGCTTCGACGCACTGGACTACTGGAACCAGACCTACAATCGCCGCGTGGTCGAGAACGAGGTCAAGAAGCTCGACGTGGCGGGCAAGCGCGAGCTGGCCGAGCAGCTCATGGCCCAGGCCGAGAAGGACGAGGCCAAGTCGACGGCCGCCGCGACCTAGCCCGCTGACCCGATGGCCGTCGCGCTCGATCGCCCCTCGCTCATCACCCCCGGGCTGAGCCCGCCCGAGCCGGGCGTCGAGACCTGGTGGGTGCATCCCGGCGGGGCGACCGTCGTGCGCGTGCGCGCGGGCGACCGCCTCGCCGTGCGCGATCCCGACGGCGGGCAGCCGGCCGAGCTCACCGTGCTCGACCGGGACGGGCGCGAGGACGCCGCGGCGATCGGCGCGCGCGCCGACGGGCCGGCGACCGTGCTGCTGGCGGCGCTGGACGGCGGTCGCGCCGACGGCTTCCTGGGCGAGCTGCAGCGGCGCGGGCTGCGGCCCCACGACCCGCGCGCGCTTCGCCTGTTCAGCCCCGACTCGCCGCCCGGCGCGGCGCAGGCCTTCGACGTGCAGCGCGAGGCCACCGTGGTCGTCGCCGCGCCCGGCGGCCGGGTCATCGACGGTGGCTGGCCGGCCTCGGCGCTGACCGTCGAGATTCGCCGTGCCGAGCCGGAGGCGCCCGCCGGCGAGGCGATCCTGCCCGCGCCGCTGGCGCAGCCGCGCCTGGACTTCCGGGTCGACCGGGCCAGCGCGCTGAGCTACGAGGTGGCCAAGGGCGAGTTCATCCAGATCATCGACGTGCGCGGACGCCAGTGCTCGGACTTCCTGGCCTTCAACGCGCACAAGCTGCAGGCCGGCGTGGAGCGCGGGCTCGACGCGCAGGTCACGCGCACGCTGATGGGCTCCGCCTACCCGGTGGTCGGCCTGCACTCGAAGTACTACGACCTCGACATGGACCCGCTGTGCCAGATCGTGCAGGACACGGTCGGCCGTCACGACTCGTTCGCGCTGGCCTGCACGCGCAAGTACTACGAGGACATGGGCTACTTCGGGCACGTCAACTGCACGGAGAACTTCAACGCCCAGCTGCATCCGTTCTCGATCGCGCCGCGCAAGGGCTGGGAGGCGCTGAACTTCTTCTACAACACCGCGTTCGACTCGGACCTGGTGCTCACGCTCGACGAGCCGTGGTCGCGCCCCGGCGACTACGTGCTGCTGCGCGCGCTCGACGACCTCGTGTGCGCCTCCTCGGCCTGCCCCGACGACATCGACCCGGCCAACGGCTGGGAGACCACCGACGTCCACGTCCGCGTCTACGCACCGGAGAACCGCTTCTCGATGGCCATCGCGCACCGCGTCACCCCGGAGGCCGAGCCCGTCATGACCAAGGACACGGCCTTCCATCCCCGCTGGTCGGCCCTGACGCGCAACGTCACGGAGTACCGCGGCTACTGGCTGCCCACCTGCTTCACCAACGAAGGGGCGATCGCCGAGTACTGGGCGTGTCGCGAGGCGGCGGCGGTCATGGACCTCTCGCCGCTGCGCAAGTGGGAGATCCTCGGTCCCGACGCCGAGGCGCTCGTGCAGCACGCGATCACCCGCGACGTGCGGCGGCTGGCCGCCGGCCAGGTCGTCTACACCGCGGTGTGCAACGAGACGGGGGGCATGATCGACGACGCCACCGTCTTCCGCATCGGCGACGAGAACTTCCGCTTCGTCGGCGGCGACGAGTACGACGGCGTCCACCTCAAGCAGCTCGCGCAGCGGCACGGCCTGCGCGTCTGGGTCAAGCCGTCGACCGACGGGCTGCACAACCTCGCCGTGCAGGGGCCGCGCAGCCGCGAGATCCTCGAGGAGATCGTCTGGGCGCCCCCGCAGCAGCCGCAGCTCGGCGAGCTGAAGTGGTTCCGCTTCCTCGTGGGGCGCATCGGCGACTACGACGGCGTCCCGATCATGGTGTCGCGGACCGGCTACAGCGGCGAGCTCGGCTACGAGGTCTTCTGCCATCCCGACGACGGCCCGGCCGTCTGGGACGCCGTCTGGGCGGCGGGCGAGCCGCGCGGGCTGAAGCCGCTCGGCCTCGACGCGCTGGACATGCTGCGCATCGAGGCGGGGCTGATCTTCGCCGGCTACGAGTTCGACGACCAGGTCGACCCGTTCGAGGCGGGCATCGGCTTCGCGGTGAAGCTCGACTCCGAAGAGGACTTCCTGGGCAAGGACGCGCTGCTCGAGCGCAGCGCCCATCCGCAGCGCACGCTGGTCGGGCTCGAGCTCGCGGGCAACGAGGTCGCCCAGCACGGCGACTGCGTGCACGTCGGCCGCGCGCAGGTGGGCGTGATCACGTCGGGGACCAAGAGCCCGACGCTGCGCAAGAACATCGCGCTGTGCCGGATGGCCGTGCAGTACGCCGAGGCGGGGACCGGGGTCGAGGTGGGCAAGCTCGACGGCCACCAGAAGCGGATCCCGGCGCAGGTCGTGCCGATCCCGTTCTACGACCCCAAGAAGGAGCGCCCGCGCTCCTGAGCGCGTCCGCCGCCCGCGGGTGCGCGGCCGGGCGCGGCTGGCCTGTCATCGGGCGTCCGGATGATCGGCCAGACTACGCGCCCGCCGAAGACGCGCTCACAGCGTGTGGCGCCCGAAGGGACAGACATCACGCGATCCAGCGAGCACCCACGCGCCACCGGCGCGGTCGCGAGCCCGCACCGGGCGGCAACGGCTGTCGGCCGTGACGTCCTGGCCAGCGGCGGCAACGCACTCGACGCGGCGATCGCGACGAACGCCATGCTGGCCGTCGTCTACCCGCACATGTGCGGCCCGGGCGGCGACCTCTTCCTGCTCTATCACGAGGCGCGCACCGGGACCGTGCACTGCCTGAACGGCACCGGCCCGGCCGCGCGCCTCGCGACGCCGGCGGCCTTCGCCGAGCGGGGCCTGACCACGGTGCCGGCCCGGGGCGCGCTGGCCGTCACGGTCCCCGGCACGGTCGGTGCCTGGCAGACGTCGCTCGAGCGGTTCGGCTCGCGCGACCTCGCCGAGCTGCTCGCACCCGCCATCGCGACGGCCGACGACGGCGTCGCCGTCACCCCGCGACTCGCGGCCTGGATCGCCGACACCCGGGACGACCTCGCCGCGGACCCGACCCTGCGCCGCTGCTTCCTCGACGGCGCGGCCGAGCCGATCGGCGCCGGGGCGACCCTGCGTCAGCCCGAGCTGGCGCGGACGCTGCGGCGCGTGGCGCGTTCGGGCGCGCGAGACCTGTACGCCGGCGAGATCGGTGAGGAGATCGTCCGGGCCGTGACCGCGGCGGGCGGCCTGCTGCGCCCGAGCGACCTGAGCACCTACGCCCCCGAGTGGGTCACCGCCCTGCGCCGGCGCCACGCCGGCCTGGACGTCATCACCACGCCACCCAACAGCCAGGGCATCACGGCGCTGCTGATCCTCGAGCAGATGGCCTCGGCCGACCGGCAGCCCGGGACCGCCGCCTACGTCGAGGACTTCCTGGCGGCCAAGCGGCACGCCTTCGCGCTGCGCGACCGGCACGTCACCGACCCGGCGCACATGGCCGTGAGCGCGGACGACCTCCTTGCCACCGCCGTTCCACGCGCCGTCCCCGCGGTGGCTCCGCCGCAGGGCGACACGATCTACCTGTGCACGGTCGACGGCGAGGGCAACGCGTGCTCGTTGATCCAGAGCCTCTACTACGGGTTCGGCGCGTGCTTCGTCGCCGGCGACACCGGGGTCCTCATGCACAACCGGGGGCATTACTTCTCGCTCGACCCGCGCACCGCCAACGTCGTGGCGCCGGGCAAGCGCACGCTCCACACGCTGATGGCGTGCATGGCGCTCGATCATGGCCGTCCCCGGTTCCTCTTCGGCGCGATGGGCGCGGACGGCCAGCCGCAAGCCAACGTCCAGGTGCTGCACCGCCTCATCCGCGGCGAGAGCGCCGACCATGCCGTCGCTGCCCCGCGCGTGCTCCACGGGCGGTTCACGCTCGAGGACGACCCCGAGACGCTGCACGTGGAGGCCGATTACGAACCGGCGACGCTGGCGAAGCTGCGAGGAGCCGAGTCGAGCCTGAGCATCGTCCCGCCACGCAGCGAGCGCATGGGTCACGCGCACGCGATCTCGATCGGTGCCGACGGGCGGCTCACGGCCGGCGCCGACCCGCGCAGCGATGGCAGCGCGGAGGTGCTCGGCGCCGCGCTCAGCGGGCGATCGGGTGGGGGCCCGTCGCCCTGACCGGCCATGGCAGCGCGGGCGCGCTGTCGGCGAGCACGACGTACTCGGGCGCGGGGCCGAGCACCATCTGGCGGCGCAGCACGGCGGCGTCGGCGCCGTCGAGCGCGCCCAGCAACCGCGGGACGAACGTGGCATACGGCATGCGGTCGGGCTTGGCCAGCCAGCCCGCCCACGGGCGGGGGCCGTCGAGGTCGCCGTGCGCCAGCGCGTAGACGGCGCCTGCGCCGTTCGTCGCCAGCGCCGCGATCGCGTCGTGCGCGTGCTCACGCGGCGCGCGGACGGCCGTGTCGTTGAGCGCGCCGAGCGCGGTCCAGCCGTCGACGAGGTACCAGTCCTCGAACGCGCCGGCGGAGCCCGACTCCCACGGCGCGGCGTCGAGCCGCACGCTCCATGAGCGCCTGAAGGCGGGCGATGGCGCGTCGGCGAGCGCGCGGTGGAAGGCGTCGAGCAGCGCCACGTACCGGTCGGTCTCGACGCCCGGCCGGGGTTCGTGCCAGAACAGGTAGGCAAGCACAGCCTCAGCGAGGACCCGCCGGCACGGCCTCCTTCTCGCTGGGCTCTGTCGGCAGCGGCTCTACGCCAGGGTCGTGGGCCTCGAGGTCGTAGTCCTCCGGATTCGTCGAGTCGGGCAGCTGCGGCGCCTTGAGCGTCCGCAGCACCAGGGTGCCGACGACGACGACGAGCAGGTTGAGGGCGATCGCGATGAGCCCGGTGTAGAGCGTCGAGTCCGTGTCGATGCCGAAGTTCGACAGCGCGTAGAGCGCGCCGCCGAAGTGCTCCTTGCCGGTGATCGGGTTCGGCGTGTCGTAGAGCATGTACATGCCCGCCGTCATGCCGATCGCCCACCCGGCCAGCACCGCCCAGGCGTGCGCCCAGCGCGTGTAGAGCCCGATCACGATCGCCGGAAGCGTCTGCACGATGATCACGCCGCCGATGAGCTGCAGGTCGATCGAGAACTGCGGATCGAGCACGAGGATGACGACCACCGCGCCGACCTTGACGATCAGCGAGGTCAGCCTGCTCACGCGCGCCTCCTCGGCGGGCGAGGCGTCGCGGTGCAGGTACTCCTTGTAGACGTTGCGCGTGAACAGGTTCGCCGCGGCGATCGACATGATCGCCGCCGGCACGAGCGCGCCGATGCCGATCGCCGCGAAGGCGATGCCGGTGAACCAGGACGGGTACATCTGGTCGAAGAGCAGTGGGACGACGGTGTTGTTGTCCGGCGCTCCGTTCGCTCCGGTCAGCGGCTCGACGCCGGCGGCGATGCCCATCAGCCCGAGCAGCGCCAGGAGCCCGAGCACCAGGCTGTAGGCGGGCAGCGCCGCCATGTTGCGCCGGATCGTGTCGCGGCTGCGGGTGGCCAGCAGCCCCGTGATCGAGTGCGGGTAGAGGAACAGCGCCAGCGCGGAGCCGAACGCCAGCGTCGAGTACCCGAGGATCTGCGCGTCGGCGAGCAGGATGCCGTCGGTGGGCGGCTCGCTCTGCGAGAACTTCTCGTCCGCCGCGGCGAAGATGTCGTCGAAGCCGCCGAGCTCGATCGGGATGTAGATGATGGACACGATCACCACGAGGTAGATCAGCGTGTCCTTGACGAACGCGATCAGCGCCGGGGCGCGGAGCCCCGACTGGTACGTGTAGGCGGCGAGGACGATGAAGGCGATGATGAGCGGCCAGTCGCCCTCGACGCCCATCGTTCGCATGACCGCGCCGATGCCGACGAGCTGCAGCGCGATGTAGGGCATCGTCGCCACGATGCCGGTGAGGGCGATCATCAACGCCAGCGTCGCGGAGCCGTGGCGGCCGCGCACGAAGTCGGCCGGGGTCACATAGCCGTGGCGGTGCGCCACCGACCACAGCCGCGGCGCCACGACGAACGCCAGCGGGAAGATGAGGATCGTGTAGGGGACCGCGAAGAACCCCAGCGCGCCGACGCCGAAGAGCAGCGCCGGGACCGCCACGAAGGTGTACGCGGTGTAGAGGTCGCCGCCGATCAGGAACCAGCTGATCCAGGGGCCGAAGTTGCGTCCTCCGAGGCCCCACTCGTCGAGGTGATCGAGCGACTCGGCCCGGCGCCATCGCGACGCGATGAAGCCCAGGACGCTGACTACGCCGAACAGGAAGACGAAGACCGCCAGCTCGACCCACTTGACGTCGGAGGCGGCGAGCGGGAGCGCGATGAAGTCGATCATGCCCTACCCCTCGTCTTCAGGTAGACGAAGATCGTGATGATCACGCTGACCGGCAGCCAGATGATCTGGTACCAGTAGAAGAACGGCATCCCGAAGAGCTCGGGATCGCGGGTGTTGTAGATCCAGGGGAAGAAGGTGCCGAAGAACGGCAGCAGGAAGAGCCACTGCCAGTTCGCGCCCGTCTCACGCGTCGCGATGCCTCGGCCGCCGGGCGGATGAGCTCCGCCGTCCGCGGCTCCGTCTCCTCTCGGGCGCTGCCCAGACGACGCGTCTTGTGCCACGCGAGAACCCTCCCCGTACGCTTCTGGATTCCCAGGTTTCCTTGCCCGATCGGCGGCGCGATAAACCGACCGTGACCGTCGATCGCCGGAGCGTGGCCTTTCAGGAGGCCGTGGCGACCGTCCGCTGAGCAGCGGCCGTGGCCGCGATGGCGCGCACGTGCTCGGGCCTCACCGGGACGGACGTGATGGCCCGCGAGACCTCGAGCGCGTCCTCGACGGCCGCTGCCACAGCGGCGGCCGCGCCATCCACGCCGCCCTCGCCCGCCCCCTTCGCGCCGAGCGGGTTGCCCGCGGACGGCGCGTCCTCGCGAATCGCCACGCCGACCGGCGGGACCTCGGCGGCGGAGGGGATCAGGTAGTCCATGAACGACGTGCACTGCGGCTGGCCCTCGGCGTCGTAGCGGAACTCCTCCATGAGCGCGCCGCCCAGGCCCTGCGCGGCGCCGCCGACGAGCTGCCCCTCGACGAGCATCGGGTTGATCGCGCGACCGACCTCGTACGCGATGAAGTAGCGGCGGACCGCGACGCCGCCCGTCTCGCGGTCGACCTCGACCTGGGCGAGATGGACCCCGTAGGGATAGGTCATCGGCGCGTCGACGAACGTGCGCGCCGCCGTGAGCCCCGGCTCCTCGCCGCGCCGCCCGGCGCTCGTCGCATCGCATGCCGCCGCGAGCTCGCCGAGCGTCACGCCTCGCTCGGGCGAGCCGGCCACGACCGCGCGGCCGCTCTCGAGGCGGATGTCGGCGAGGTCGGCCTCGAGCAGTTCGGCCGCCACGGCCCGGGCGCGCTCGGCGGTCGCGCGGGCGGCGAGCTTCACCGCGCCGCCGGAGTAGATCGTGGATCGGCTCGCCCACGATCCGCCGCCGGCGGACACGAGGCCGGTGTCCCCCATCGTCACCTCGATCGCGCTCGGATCGACCCCGAGCTCGTCGGCCGCGACCTGCGCCACGACGGTCTCGATGCCCTGGCCCAGCGACGCGCCGCCGCCGGCGATCCGCACGCGGCCGCGCTCGTCCACCCCGACCCGGGCGCGCTCGAAGCCCCCGCCGCCGCTCTTCTCGAGGAAGCACGCGAGCCCGGCGCCGACCGCGCGGCCCTGCGCGCGGAGCTCGCGCGCCTCCCGGATCCACTCCTCGAAGCCGCAGCTCGCGATCGCCACGTCCAGGATCCCGGAGAAGTCGCCGGCGTCGATCTCCACGTCGTGGCCGAGCACAGGCAGCGCGCGGTGGTGCGGGAGGTCATCGGCGTTGAGGAGGTTGCGCCTGCGCAGTGCGACGCGCTCCAGCCCGAGCTCGGCCGCGGCGGCGTCGAGCAGTCGCTCGCGGGCGAACGTGGCCTCGTAGCGCCCGGGGCCCCGGTACGTGCCGCACGGCGTCTTGTTCGTCAACGCGACGTGCGCCTCGCCGGAGTAGGCGGGGACGCGATAGGGGCCGGGCAGCATGCTCAGCGTCAGCTCCGGCACGACGACGCCGTGGGTGCGCACGTAGGCGCCGTTGTCGTGCCAGACGGTGTCGCGGATGGCGAGCAGCTCGCCGTCGGCGGCGAACGCCCCGGCGATCCTGCGCCGCTGCTGGCGGGAGTGGTTCGTGGCGACGAGGTGCTCGGCCCGGTCCTCGATCCACTTCACCGGCCTGCGCAGCTCACGGGCGAGGTGGGGCACGAGGAAGTCCTCGGGGTAGAGCTCCCCGCGGACGCCGAAGCCGCCGCCGGCGTCGCAGCCGAGCAGCGAGATGCGATGCTCGTCGACGCCGAGCATGCCCGCGAGCACACGGCGGTTGAAGTGCGGGACCTTCGTGGCGCCCCAGAGCGTCAGGCGGTGCAGCGACGCGTCGTACTCGGCCACGAGCCCGCGCGTCTCCAGCGGCACCGCCGTGTGACGGCCCACCTCGACGTCGACCTCGACGACGTGCTCGGCGCGCTCGAAGGCGCCGTCGGCGTCGCCGTAGCCGCGGCGCAACGTGAGGACGGCGTTGCCGCTCTCGTGCAGCGGTGGCGCGTCGGCGTCGATCGCGCTCCTGGCGTCGAGCACGACGGGGAGCGCCTCGAGACGAGGGACGATCAGCTCGGCGGCATCCTCGGCGCAGTAGGCGTCCTCCGCGACGACGGCCGCGACCGGCTCGCCGACGTAACGCACCGTCCCGTCGGCGAGGACCGGCTGCAGGAACTCGTCCAGCGGGCTGTCGAAGGGACCGAGGCGCACGGGGATGCGCGGCACCGTGTCGAAGTCGGCGGCGACGAGAACGGCGTGCACGCCCGGGACCTCGCGCGCGGCTTCGGTGTCGATGCGCAGGATCCTCGCGTGGGCGGACGTCGCGCGCACCACCCGCAGCCAGAGCTGCCCGGGGCGGTCGACGTCGTCGACGAACCGCCCCGCGCCGCGCAGCAGCCGCCCGTCCTCGAGGCGCCGCAGCGGGCGGCCGACCGCCGTCATCCCGGCTGGCCCTCCTCCACGCCGGTCGCTCCGTCGCCGCTGCGCTCGACGCCCTCGGTGTCGCCGCCGTGGTCGGCTCCGCCACCGGCATCCGCCGCCGCGCGCACGGCGGCGAGGATCGACTGGTAGCCCGTGCAGCGGCAGATGTTCGACGCCATGGCCTCGCGAATCTCGTCGTCGGACGGCGAGGGGCTCTCGCGCAGCAGCGCGGTCGCGAGCATCAGGAAGCCCGGCGTGCAGAACCCGCACTGCAGCGCGTGGTGGTCGGTGAAGGCCTGTTGCAGCGGGTTCAGGCCGTCCTTGTCGCCGAGCCCCTCAACGGTCTCGACGCGAGCATCGTCGGCCTGCACGCCGAACACGAGGCACGAGCGGGTCGGCTCGCCGTCGATCAGGACGGTGCAGGCTCCGCAGATGCCGTGCTCGCAGCCGAGGTGCGTGCCGGTGTAGCCCAGGTCATGGCGCAGGACGTCGGCCAGGGTTCGCCGCGCCTCGACCGCCACCTCGTGGCGGGTCCCGTTGACCGTGACGGCGATCAGGTGGAGGTCGCTCATCGAGCGGTGCTCCCTTCGACGTGGCTGTGCGAGCGCAGTTCGGCGAGCAGGTGGTCCGGGCGGATCGGCACGCGGTCGATCTCGATGCCCAGATGCGCGACGGCGTCCGCGACCGCGGTCGCCACGCAGGCTGGGGCGCCCATGGTCCCGCCCTCTCCCATGCCCTTGGCTCCGGTCTCCGACGACTCCGACGGGGTCTCGAGGTGCATGATCTCCACGTCCGGGATCTCGGCCGCCGTGGGCACGAGGTAGTCCATCAGCGACGCGGTCTGCGGCTGGCCGTCCTCGCTGTACACGAGCTCCTCGTAGAGCGCGGCGGCGATGCCCTGGGCCACGCCGCCGCGAACCTGGCCCTCGACGATCGCCGGGTTGATCATCACGCCGCAGTCCTCCGCGACGACGTAGCGCTCGATCGCCACCGCGCCGGTGTCGGGGTCGACCTCGACGATGCAGCCGTGCGTGGCGTTGGAGAACGTCCCGGGCGGGTCGAACGACGCGTGCGCCTCGAGGCCGGGCGCCTCCCGCTCGGGAAGGCGGTGCGCCTCGAGGTAGGCAACGCGCGCGACCTGGGCGAAGTCCAGTGCGCGCTCGGCCGAGCCGCGGACCGCCGCGCGGCCATCGCACAGCTCGATGTCCTCGGGCGCGGCCTCGAGCAGGTGCGCGGCGAGCCGGCGCACACGGTCGGCCAGTGCGACGGCGGCCAGCTGGGTCGCCCCTCCCCCGACGACCATGGAGCGGCTGGCGAACGTGCCCCACCCGTAGGGCGTCGCGTCCGTGTCGCTCTGTACGACCTGGATGTCGCGCGGCTCGAGGCTCAGGCGGTCGGCGGCGATCTGCGCCAGCGTGGTGAGGTGGCCTTGGCCGTGACCGGACGTCCCGACGTAGACCGTCACGCCGCCCGACGGGTCCATGCGGGCGATCGCCTGGTCGTATCCGGGCGTCACCGTCATCTTGCGCTGGTTGAACGCCTCGGTGCCGTAGCCCGTGCGCTCGGCGAAGCAGATGATCCCGGCGCCGAGCAGGCGCCCCTCGTCGCGAGCCGTCCGCTGGCGCTCGCGGAACGCGGCGAGGTCGAGCGCCTCGGCGCACGTCTCGAGCGCCTCGTGGTAGCTGCCGCGATCTATGACGAGCCCGGCCGGCCCGGTCCACGGGAAGGCATCGGGCGGGATCAGGTTGAGCCGCCGGATCTCGACAGCGTCGACGTCGAGGCGGAACGCCGCCTTCTGCAGCAGGCGCTCCATCGTGAGCACGATCTGCGGCCGCGAGACGCCACGGTAGGGCGCCATCGGCGACTTGTTCGTCGCCACCGCTCGAGCGCGGGCGCGATAATGGCGGACGGCGTAGGGACCCAGCAGCTCGGTGGCCGCCATGAGCGGCTCGACGCCGCAGGTGAACGGGTGCGTCGAGTAGGCGCCGACGTCGCAGACGATGTTCGCCTCGACGCCGATCAGCCGGCCGTCCGCATCGAACCCTGCGCGGACGTCGAAGCGGGCCTCGTGGCCCTGGAAGCCGGCGACGAGGTTCTCCTGGCGATCCTCGACCCACTTGACCGGGGCGCCCACGCGGCGGGCGGCCAGGCAGATCAGCGCCTCCTCCCGCGCGACGACGCACTTCTGGCCGAATCCGCCGCCGACGTCGGGGGCGACGACGCGCAGGCGCTGCTCCGGCATCCCGAGGAGCTGCGCGACGGTCGTCCGCACGAGGTGCGGCACCTGCGTCGAGGACCACAGCGTGAGTCGCTGGTCGCGGTCGTCCCACTCGGCCAGGCAGGCCCGCCCCTCCATGGGGAGGGCCGATAGGCGCGCGGAGGAGAACGACTCCTCGAGAACGAGGTGTGCACGCTCGAGCATCCCGTCGAGCTCGGGATCGTCGTGGAAGACGACGTCGAGGAGCACGTTGCCGTCGTCGTGCACGCGCGGCGCGTCGTCGGCGAGCGCGGCATCGGTCGAGATCAGGGCGGTCTGCGGGTCGTATTCGACCGCGACGCGCTCGGCGCCGTCCTCGGCGGCATGGGGCGTGTCGGCGATGACGAGCGCCACCGGCTCGCCGACGTGGCGAACGCGGTCGCGCGCGAGCAGCGGCATCTCGACGGCCACGAACTCCGGGCGGTTCAGCCGCGGCACGAGCGGCGCGAGGTCCGCGACGTCGTCGGCGGTCAGCACGGCGCGGACGCCCTCGGTCTCGCGCGCGGCGGCGGGCTCGACGCTTGCGATGCGGGCCGCCCCGTGCGGGGCGCGCGCGACGGCGGCGTGGAGCACGCCGGGGCGCCTGATGTCGTCGACGAAGGAGGCGGTGCCCGTCAGGTGCCGCGGGTCCTCGACGCGCCGCAGCGGCCGCCCCACCCAGCGGCCGCCGAGCGCCACGCCGGCGGCGTCGGCCGGCGGCACGGCGCCGTCACCGGACATGGCCGTCCCTTGCGCCAGCCGGGCGGTGGACGGCCTCGGCGAGAGCGCGGCGGACGAGCACGGCGGTGAGCTCCTTGCGGTATTCGGCGCTGCCGTGGACGTCCGACGAGGGCTCCACGGCGCCCGCCGCAGCGCGCCCTGCCTCCGTGAATGCCGCCATGTCGGCGGGCGCGCCGTTGAGCGCCTGCTCGGCCGCCTCGACACGCAGCGGCACCTCGTCCACGCCGCCCACGACGACACGCGCGTCGGCGAGGCGGTCCCCGTCCATGTCGACGGCGACCGCCGCCGCCACGACCGCGAAGTCGCCGAGGCGGCGGGCGAACTCCTGCAGCGCGGCGTGCGGGCGCGGGCGCGGGAGTCGGACCTCGACGAGCAGCTCGCCCGGCTCCATCGCGGTCGTGAAGAAGCCGAGGAAGAAGTCCGCGGCCGGGATCTCGCGCTCGCCGCCGGGCCCGGTCACCACGATCGTCGCGTCCAGCAGGACCGCGAGCATGCACCACTCCGCCGACGGGTCGGCATGGGCCACCGAGCCGCCGAAGGTCCCGCGCGTGCGGATCGGGTAGTGGCCGACCCAGCGCGCCGCGCGCGGCAGCAGCTCATAGCCGGCCAGGAGCTCCGGGTCGCGCAGCTGCTCGATCTCGCGGTGGACGGTCAGGGCCCCTATGCGCAGGCAGTCGTCATCGCGCACGACGTAGCGAAGGTCCGGGATGCGGCTCACGTCGACGAGCGCCGGCGGGCGGACGAGCCGGAAGTTCATCATCGGGACCAGGCTCTGGCCGCCGGCGAGGACCTTGGCGTCCTCGCCGAGCTCGGCGAGGCGCTCCAGCGCCTCCTCGGTGCGATCGACCCGGTGGTACTCGAACGAGGCGGGCTTCACAGCTCCTCCGCCGATGGATGGCGCCCCGCGACCGCCCCTGCCCCCGCGACCGTGCGCAGCGGGGGGCGTGGTGGCGGCCCGGCGAGGCGCTCGCACGCGGCGGCCGCGCCCAGTGCCGTGGCCTCGTCGCGAGCGAGTATCTGGACCCCCAGCGGCAGGCCGGCCGCGTCGAGGCCGCCGAAGACGCTCACGGCCGCGAGCCCCGCCGCGTTCACCGGCCCGCACAGCCGCGTCAACTCCGCGGTGTGGCGCCGCTCGCGGCGCTCGAGCGGATCGTCGCCGTCGCGCAGCGGCGCGGCGCCCGGGGTCGTCGGCAGCACGAGGACGTCGACGGTCGCGAGTGCCGCGCGAAGCCGACGGCCGAGCTCGCCGAGGCGCTCGCGCGCCGCCGCGACCACGGTGTCGGCGATGCCCTCGGCCGCGCGCATCTGCGCCGCGATGTCGTCGCCGTAGCGCTCGGCTCGCTGGGGCCACCACCCGCGGACGCGATGCCCCTCGAGCGCGAGAGCGGCGATGAGGGTCCCCCGCGGCCGGCTGAAGTCGTCGAGGACAGGGACGTCGAGCGTCGCGCGGCTCCCGCCCCCGGCCGCGAGCATCGCCGCGACATGATCCGCCGCGGCGAGCGCGTCGGGATCGACGTCTCCGAGGCGGTCCGCGCGCGCCGTGCCGACCCGCAGGGCGGCGGGCGCCGTGGCCGGCGTGCCGGTCAGCGCGGACCAGGCCAGCGCCAGGTCCTCGGCGCCGCGCGCGAGGAGCCCCAGCGCGTCGAGGCCGGGAGCGAGCGCGACGACGCCGGCCATGTCCAGCGTCCCCGGCCGCGCCATCATCCCGGCCACGCCGCACAGCGCGGCGGGGATCCGGCACGAGCCCGCGGTGTCGCTGCCGAGCGCCACCGGGCACGCGCCGACCGCGACCGCGACGGCCGACCCGCCGCTCGAGCCGCCCGCCAGGCGCTCGTCACTCCACGGGTTCCGCGTGGCCCGCGTCGTGACGCCGTACGCAAACTCATGCGTGGCCGTCTTTCCCATCACGACCGCTCCGGCTGCTCGAAGGCGCGCCACGATCGGGGCGTCGGCGGCCGCGGCCTCGTCGCCCGTCGCCGACGACCCGGCACGGGTCGGCATGCCCGCGACGTCGACGAGGTCCTTGACGCCCACGGGCACGCCGTGCAGAGCCGTCACGGGCCGCTCGCGGTCGCGCGCCGCCGCCTCCGCGTGGGCTCGCTCGCCGCACAGCTCGGTGAAGGCACCGAGCTCGGCGGTCGCCGTCGCGCGGCGCAGGCATGCGTCGACGAGCTCGGCCGCGGACAGCTCGCCGTCCGCGAGGGCCGCGGCGGCGGCGGTCAGCCCGAGGTCCGCCGGGTCAGGCAAAGGCCCGCATCCCGGTGACGGCGTGGCCCAGGATCAGCGTGTGGATGTCGTCGGTCCCCTCGTAGGTGGCGACGGCCTCGAGATTCGCCATGTGGCGCATCACCGGGTAGGCGGCCGTGATGCCGTCGCCGGCGAGCACGTCGCGCGCGAGCCGCGCGACCTCGCGCGCCATCCGCACGTTCTCGCGCTTGCCGACGCTGGTGTGCTGCACCGCGAGGCGTCCCTCGTCCTTCATCCGCCCGAGGTGAAGGGCGAGCAGCATGCCCTGCCCGACACCGACGGCCATGTCGGCCAGACGCTCCTGCACCAGCTGGAAGCCCGCGATCGGGCGGCCGAACTGCTCGCGCTCACAGGCCCGCCGCAGTGCCGCCTCGTAGCAGCTGCGCGCGGCGCCAACGACGCCCCACGCGACCCCGAAGCGGGCCTCGTTCAGGCACGTGAACGGACCGCGCAGCCCCTCCGCCCCGGGCAGCCGGGCGTCGTCGGGCACTCGGCAGCCTTCGAAGTGCAGCTCGCTCTGCAGGGATGCCCGCAGGGCGCGCTTTCCCTCGATGTCCCGGGCGGTGAAGCCGGCCGTGCCGGCCGGGACGAGGAAGCCGCGGCAGCCGTCGTCCGTGCGCGCCCAGACGACCGCGACGTCCGCGATGCTCCCCATCCCGATCCACCGCTTGGCGCCGTCGAGGATCCAGTCGGGCCCGTCCCGGCGCGCTGTCGTGCGCATCTCGGCGGGGTTGCTGCCGGCGTCCGGCTCGGTGAGCCCGAAGCACCCGACCGCCGTCCCGGCCGCCATCGGGGGCAGCCAGTGCCGCTTCTGCTCCTCCGACCCCCATGCGTGGATCGCCGTCATGGCCAGCGAGCCCTGGACCGAGACGTAGGTCCGGAGCCCGCTGTCGCCCGCCTCGAGCTCCATGCACGCAAGCCCGTACTCGACCGCGCTGCTCCCGGCGCAGCCGTAGCCCTCGAGGTGCATGCCGAGCACGCCGAGCGCGCCGAGCTCCGGCGCCAGATCGCGCGGCCACCGCGCCTCGTCGAACAGGCGCTCGGCGTCGGGCGCGAAGCGCTCGGCGACGAACCGGCGGACCTCGTCTCGCCGCGCGCGCTCGGCCTCGGACAGCAGCAGCTCGACCCCGAGCGGGTCGTGCGGGTCCAGGCGCGGCGGCTTGGCGGCGGTGGCCGGAGCCGTCATCGCCGCAGCTCGCGCAGGCGACCGAGCAGGTAGCCGTAGCCCAGGCCGACGAGCGCCGCGCCGAGCCAGGGCAGCGCCTTCTGCAGCGCCGGCGCGACGAACATCCCGAATGCATCCAGCGAATCGCCGCCCGCGCCGGCGGGGCCCGCGCCCCGCCCCGGGGCGGGTCCCGCCCCAGCGGAGCTCGCGTCCTCCTCGCGGGCCGGCTTGGCATCGCCGCCGGCAGCGGCCTCAGCCGAGGGCGCGCTCGCGCCGTCGGCACCGCCGCCGGTCATCTCGCGCTCGAGGTTGCGCGCGAACTCGTCGAACATCCGCTGCGAGATCTTCTCCATGGCGCCGCGGCCGAACTGCGCGACCCGCCCGCGCATCTGCAGGTCCGTGTCCATCGTGATGCGGCTCGACCGGTCCCCGGCCTGCTCGATCTGCGTCGTGATCTTCGCCTCGGCGTCGCCCTGTCCGCTCACCTCGGCCGCGCGCGCGCTCATCACCGCCCGCAGCGCCTCCTCGTCGCGCTCGAGGAAGCGCATCGTGCCCTTGTAGGTGCCGGTGATCGGGCCGACCTTGACCTTCATGCTGCCGTGGTAGTCGTCGCCGTCGCGCCCGTCGATGGACGCGCCCGGGAGGCATGGCGCGACGCGCTCGACGTCGGTCAGGAACGCAAACAGCTCGCCGGGCGGGCTGGCGACCTCGATCTCGTTCTGAAAGTGCATGACCCGCTCCTAGCCGCCCGTGGCCGCCACGCCCTCGCGGGCGCCGACGGGCACGTCCATGAGCGCCTTGCGCTGGCCGCCGTCGATCGGGATGTGAGCGCCGTTGAGGAAGCTCGCGCTCGGCGAGGCGACGAACGCCACGAGGTTGGCCACCTCCTGCGGCGTGCAGATGCGCCCGAGCGGGATCGAGGAGACCGCCAGCTCATGGGCGGTCTGCTGATCGACGCCCTTGTCGCGGGCGAAGGCCTTCTCGAGACCGTCCCAGCGGTCGGTGTCCACGGGTCCCGGGTTGACCGTGTTCACGCGGATTCCCTGCGGTCCGTACTGCTCCGCCAGGGAGGAGGCGAAGTTGAGGTCGGCGGCGTTCGCGGCGCCCGCCGTCATCTCCCAGTAGCTCGGCTTCAGCCCGTCGTTGCCGACGACGAGCACGATGCTGCCCTCACCGCGCTCCACCATGTGCGGCAGCACGGCACGACAGGTGCGGACGTAGCCCATGAACTTGAGGTTCAGGCTGCCCATCCACTCCTCCTCGGTCAGGTTCTCGAGCAGGCCGCCCGGCGAGCTGCCCGCGCACGTGACCAGGATGTCGATGTGGCCGAAGCGGGCGAGCGTCTCGCGCACCGCGCGGTCGATGTCCTCGGCCTGAGTCATGTCGCCCTGGATGCCGAGCACGCGCTCCTCGCCCCCGAGCTCCTGCACGGCCTGCCGGAGCGTGTCCTCGCTGCGCGCCGTGATCGCGACGTGCCCGCCCTCCTGCACCAGCAGCTCGGCGGTGGCACGACCGATGCCCCGGCTGGCGCCGGTGATGAAGACAACCGAGTCCCTGAGACCGAGATCCATCGTCCCTCTCCTTCGTCGATCAGCTCACTCGGGGCGCCGCGCCTCCTCGCCGGCGGCCAGGCCGGCGAGCGCGTCGCGCCGAATCTTTCCCATCCGGTTGACCGGCAACTCGCCGAGCGCCACAACCCGCTTCGGGCACTTGTAGGCGGACAGCCGCTCGCGGCAGTGCGCGATGAGCGCCTCGGCGTCCAGGTCGCCGGCCGGAACCACGAACGCGACGACCTCCTCGCCCCAGCGCTCTGACGGCACCCCCGCGACCGCGACGCGCCCCACGGCCGGATGCTGCTCCAGCGCCAGCTCGACCTCGCGCGGGTACACGTTCAGGCCGCCGCTGATGATCAGCTCCTTGGTCCGGCCCGTGATCTCGAGGCTGCCGTCCTCCGGGTCGACCCGCCCGAGGTCGCCGGTGCGGAACCAGCCGTCCTCGCTGAGCGCCTCGGCCGTCGCGTCCGGCCGCTTCCAGTACCCGGCGAACACCTGCGGCCCGCGCAGCAGGATCTCGCCGTCCTCTCCCGGCGCTGCCGTCGTCCGGTCCTCCTTGCCCGCGATCCGAAGCTCGATGCCGGGCAAGGCCCAGCCGACCCGGCCGACGAGGCGCGGGCCGCCGCAGCAGTTGGACACGTCGAGGCCCGCCTCGGTGCTGCCGTAGCGCTCGAGCGGCAGCTGGCCGAGCCACGCGGCGACCCGCTCGGCGAGCGCGCGGCCGAGCGGTGCAGAGCCCGAGACCGCGAGGCGCAGCGTGCCCAGGCGCGCGTCGCGGACGCCCTCCCATGCGTCGAGTCGCTCGTACATCGCCGGCACGGCGAACAGGACGGTCGCGGCCTCGTCGCGCACCGCATCGCACAGGCGCGAGGGATCGAAGCGGCTCAGGATGGCGGCACGCGACCCGGTGAGCAGGCTGAGATGGACGGCGCTGAGCCCGTGCTGGTGCGACAGCGGGAGCGCGTGGACGAGCACGTCGTCCGCGCTCCACCGCCACGCGAGCATCACGCCGCGCGTCGAGGCGAGCACGTTGGCGTGCGTCAGCGGCACCCCCTTGGGCTGGCCCGTGGTCCCCGACGTGTAGGCCAGCATCGCCGGGCCGGGCTCTGGCTCGGGCCCGACCGGGTCTGCCTCCAGCGCGTCTCGGAGCGAGGGGATGCCCTGCGCATCGCCGCCGATCGCGACCACGGTCGGCACCCGCGTGTCCGCCGCCGCGTGCTCGAGCCGCTCGCGAGCGTCGGGCGCGACGAGCGCCGCGACCGGGCCCGCGTCCTTCACGAGGTGTGCGATCTCGCCGGCCGTGAGCGCCGCGTCGCACGGCATCGCCGTCGCGCCGGCCCGCAGCGTCCCCGCGTAGGCCACCACGAGGTCGAGCGACGTCGGCGCGCACAGCAGCACGCGGTCGCCGGGCGCCACCCCGCGCTCCCGCAGGAACCCGGCGACGCGGGCCGCGCGCTCGTCGAGCCCGCCGTGCGTCAGGCCGGCGCCGTCGACGGAGATCGCAGGCGCGTCGGGATGCTTGGCGGCCGTGGCGGCGAACGACTCGTGCAGGGTGCCGGCGGCGAGGCGCTCCCGCAGCTCGTCGGCCTCGGGGTCCTCGCCGAGGTGGCGTCGCCACGCAGCGCGATCGGCGTCATCCACTGGCGGCGCCCTCCCGCTGCATCGATCCCGACCATGCGCCGCGGTTGCCGGCCCGCTCCAGCTCGAGCGCCTCGAGGCCGCCGGCGGCCGTCCAGGCGATGCGCTTCACGCGCGCGGCGGCGGCAGGGTCGAGCGCCGCGAGCTCAGCGGCCAGCTCCAGGCTCCCGGCCTCGACGTCGTCCACGACACGGTCGACGAGGCCGATGGTCAGCGCCTCGGCGGCGCCGACCGGCCGCATCGACAGGCAGAGGTCCAGCGCGCGCCCGCGGCCGACGAGCGACGGCAGCCCCCACGCGCCGACGGCGAGGCCGTGCCCCGGACCGGCCAGGCGGATCGTGGTCGCCGGAGCCGCCACGCGCAGATCGGCCGCGATGGCGAGCTGTGCGCCCCCGCCGACGGCGTGGCCCTCGAGCGCGGCGATGACGATCGCCTCCGATCCGGTCATGCGCGCGTACAGCTCGTAGAGCAGGTCGCTGACGTCGGCGCGCTCCGCGTCCGCGAGGGTGACGTCCGCACCGGCGCAGAACGCGGCGGGCGACGTGGAGCCCAGCACGACGACCGGCTCAGAGGGCTCGCGGAACGCCTCGAGCAGCGCCTCGACGAGCGCGCGGTCCAGCGCGTTGCGCCGCTCGGCGCGGTCCAGGAGCAGGCGCACGACACCCGGCCGCGGATGGTCTCGACGAACGCCGCTCACGCCGTGCCCTGGTCGCGGCATGCGGCGGCGTGCCCGCCGGCTGCGGGCATGCTCACGCGCCCCGCTCCGTTGAGATCCACCGCACCCTCCTTCATCTCACGCCTGAATCGCGGCGCGTTCGCCCTCCTCCACTCCCGACAACGCTATGACTTCCCGCGGGTAGGCGAAAAGACTCGCGGAGGAGGGGACGTGGTGTACATCAGCACGGACGACGGCGTGCAGCTCAACGTCGAGGAGACCGGGGAGGGCATCCCCGTGATCTTCATCCACGAGTTCGCAGGCGACCACCGCAGCTGGGAGCCGCAGGTCCGTGCCTTCAGCCGGCGCTATCGGTGCATCACCTACGACGCGCGCGGCTATCCGCCGTCGGACGTCCCCGACGACCTCGCGGCGTACTCGCAGCTGCGCGCCGTCGAGGACGCCGTCGCCGTGCTCGACGGGCTCGGCGTCGACCGGGCGCACGTCGTCGGGCTGTCGATGGGCGGCTTCGCCACGGTGCACCTCGGGCTGCGCCACCCTCACCGGGCGCGCTCGCTCGTCGTCGCGGGCTGCGGCTACGGGGCGGCGCCGGACCGCCGCGAGGCCTTCCGTGCGGAGTCCGCGACGATCGCCGACGCGTTCGCCGAGGAGGGCGCCGCCGAGGTCGCGAAGCGCTACGCGGTCGGGCCGGCGCGCGTGCAGTTCCAGAACAAGGACCCCCGCGGGTGGGCGCAGTTCGCCGCCCAGCTCGCCGAGCACTCCTCGCAGGGCTCGGCGCTGACGATGCGGGGCGTCCAACGGGAACGGCCGTCGCTCTACGACCTCACCGACGAGCTGCAGGCGCTC
>CAWBBQ010000024.1:0-5647 GCA_963787065.1 uncultured Actinomycetes bacterium | reverse complement strand
CGCGGCCGCGCTCGATCAGCATCGCGCGGTCGCAGAAGTGCTCCACCGCACGCATGTCGTGCGTGACGAAGACGATCGTCCGGCCCTCGCCTTCAGCGCCGTGAACGTCGTCGAAGCACTTCTGCTGGAACGCGGCGTCGCCGACGGCGAGCACCTCGTCGACGAGCAGGATGTCGGCGTCGGCCTGGATCGCGACCGAGAACGCCAGCCGGACGTGCATCCCGGACGAGTAGTTCTTGAGCTTGAGGTCGACGAACTCCTCGAGCTCGGCGAACGCGATGATGTCGTCGAAGCGCTCGCGCGCCTGGCGGCGCGTCAGCCCGAGCATGATCGCGTTGATGACCACGTTCTCGCGCGCCGTCAGCTCGGGGTTGAAGCCGACGCCGAGCTCGATGAACGGCGAGAGGCGGCCGCGCACGTCACGCTCGCCGCGGTCGATCTCGTAGATCCCGGCCAGGCACTTGAGCAGCGTGCTCTTGCCGGAGCCGTTGCGGCCGACGATGCCGAAGAACTCGCCAGGCGCGATCGTCGAGCTCACGTCGTCGAGGGCCCGCAGCTCGTCGAACTGTCCGGCTGGAACGGGTGCAGCGCGCGCTCCTTGAGCGTCATGTACTGCTGGTGCGGGAGGCGGAAGTGCTTCGAGACGCCCGGCGCCACGACGAGCCGGGGGCGTCGCAGGCGCCGTCGGGTGTCCACGGCGCTCGGAGCGGTCCGTGCACGCGGAAGCGCTAGCGACGGCGTGCACTCCTGCCGAGATGGAGGCGTCCGCCGGCAGCAAGCGCACGACCCTCGTGGCGGCGATCCTCGGCTCGGCCGTCGTCTTCCTCGACGGGACGGTGGTCAACGTCGCGCTGCCGGCCATCCGCGAGGACCTCGACACCGGGCTGGCGGCCCAGCAGTGGATCGTCGAGGCGTACCTGCTCACGCTCGGCGCGCTGATCCTCGTCGGCGGGTCGCTCGGTGACCTTCTCGGGCGCCGCCGCGTCTTCGTCGCGGGCCTGATCGGCTTCGGGGTGACGTCGGCGCTGTGCGCGATGGCGCCCACGGCTGAGGTCCTGGTCGCGGCGCGGACGCTTCAGGGCATCGCCGGGGCGCTGCTCGTGCCGGCCAGCCTCGCGCTGGTCACCGCGACGTTCCCGGGTGCGGAGCGGGGCGCCGCGATCGGGTCGTGGACGGCGTGGACGGGCATGGCGTTCGTGATCGGCCCGCTCGGCGGCGGCGCGCTGATCGAGTTCGTCTCCTGGCGCTGGATCTTCGCGATCAACGTCCCGCTCGTGCTGGTCACGCTGGCGATGGCGCGGCGGGTGCCGGAGAGTCGCGACGAGGAGGCGTCGGGGAGGATCGACTACCTGGGGGCGGTGCTCGCGTCGCTCGGCCTGGCCGGGCCGGTGTTCGCGCTGATCGAGCAGCCGCTGTACGGGTGGACCGACCCGCTCGTCTGGATCCCCGGGATCGCCGGCCTGATCCTGCTCGCCGTGTTCCTCTGGCACGAGCGCCGCACGGACCACCCGATGCTGCCGCTGTCGCTGTTCAGGTCGCGGAACTTCGCGGTCGGCAACGCCGCGACCCTGCTGATCTACGGCGGGCTCGGCGCGGCGACGTTCTTCGTGACGATCTTCCTCCAGCAGGTGAGCGGGTACAGCCCGATCGCGGCCGGCCTGTCGCTGATCCCGATCACGCTGTGCATGTGGTTCCTGTCGCGCCGCTTCGGCGCGCTGTCGGACCGGATCGGCCCGCGGCTGCTGATGGGCTTCGGGCCGATCGTCGCCGGGCTCGGGCTGATCTGGATGGGGCGGCTCGACGCCGACGTCGACTACTGGACGGAGCTGCTGCCCGGCGTGCTCGTCTTCGGGCTCGGCCTGTCCGCGACCGTCGCGCCGCTCACCAACACGGTGCTGGGAGCGGTGCCGCAGCACAACGCCGGCGTCGCCAGCGGCGTGAACAACCAGATCGCCCGGGTCGCCGCCCTGCTCGCCATCGCCGTCATCGGCCTGGTCGTCAACGCGCGCTTCGAGGCCGTAGCCGGCCCGGCAGCGGGCGACGCCGAGGCGCTGACGACCGGCTCGCCGCAGGTCGTCGACGCGTCCGTGGAGGCGTTCCGCGCAGGGCTCGGGGTGGCGGGCGCGCTCGTCGTCCTCGGCGGCGTCATGTCGCTGCTCGGGATCGTCAACCCGCGGCTGGAGGAACGCGCGCCGCGCGAGCCGCGCGAGGAGCTCGGCGCCGTCCGGCTCGCCCAGCCGTGCCCGGAGGGCCGCCGGGCGGCGTAGCGTCCCGGCTGAGGGCTCAATCGCGCGGCCACAGCGTCTCGATCCAGCGTCCGAGACCACCGATGGCCCTCGGCAGATCGCCGAGCAGTTCGTTGGCGCGCTCGAAGATCTCGAGGCCCTGCCGTGCCGGCAGATCCGCGTAGTGATGCGCTAGCCGTTGGCGACCTCGCGCGATGCCCTGCCAGCGGGCGGCCTGGGCGTGGCTGAGGTAGCCGCGCAACGCTGTGCGGCGCCAGCGGCCGGCGTTGCCCTCCTTTGGCGCGGGCATGCCCCGTTCGGTCTCCTCCGCTTCGCAGAGGTCGATGATCTCCTGCATGTCGTTGACGATGCGCTCGTAAGGGCGCTCGACTTGATCGCGCCGGTTGATCTGGTCCGGGTCCTCGCTGACCCACGCGCCGGCGAAGTCCTCGGCTCCGTCGAACCGGTCCAGCGCGTTGCGCAGCGCGCGCCGGTCGCGGCCGATCTCGCGCAGCCGCGCGACGACCTTTCGCTCACGCACCGAGCCTCGTATCGTCACGCGTCGTCTGCGAGCTCGGACACCAACGCGTGGAGTTCCCCGCGTAGCTCGTCGGCAGCGCTCGCTGCCGCGTGCGACGTCTCCGCCCGGCGGGCCATCAGGGATAGCCACCGTCTGTCGCGGTCGACCAACACGCGACCGTCGCGCAGTGAGGCATCGAGTAGCAGCGGGTCAGCCCTCGCCACCTCTAGAAGGACCAGGTCCACCGGTCGCTGCGCCGCAAGGGCCAGGCGTTCGCGGAGCCGGTCCTGAGCCCGCCAGCTCGCGTCGGCGAGCTCGACGAGCACGTCGACGTCGGAACCTTCGCGCAGGGCGCCGCGGGCTGCCGACCCGATCAGCACGGCCAACCGCACGTTGCGCTCGGCGCGCAGCGCCTCGCGCAATGCAGCGAGCAGCGGCCAGTGCGTCCGCAGATACGCGACCTCCCCGGCCGCCAGCTCGACGGTCCGTGCCGTGGGGCGACGGCCGCGCAACAGCCCATCCGTCAGGCCGCGCCGCAGCGTGCGCTCGTGTGCGCCGACCTCCTCGGCCACCTCGTGGAGCACAGCCATGCGTCCATTGTATGCCATCGGTGTGTCCGATAACGGCTAACGCGCCCATCGCCCGCGGGTCGGGCAGACCTTCACCTGGGTTCGCGTTCACGGTCGGCGAGAAGCGCGACGGCTAGGCCGTCCGAGGCGTAGCGGCCGCGCAACCCGCGCGTGGCCGCTGCTCCGACCGGAACGATGCGCACACCGTCGCCGTCTCGCACGAACTCGACCGCTGTGCCTGGCTGAAGGCCCACGTCCTCCCTGATGCGCTTGGGAATGACGACTTCGCCCTTGGCACCGATGCGATGCGGCATGACTCGAAGCATGCCGCGCGCCGCTGCCAGAATGTCGCGCCGGATGCGCGAGCGCGCGACCCTCTCGCTGAGCACGTATCGCTGGTTCGCCTACGGGGCGCTGCTGACGCTCGTCCTGATCGTCTTCAGCGGCGCCGGGGTGCGGCTCACGGGCTCCGGGCTCGGGTGCCCGACGTGGCCGGACTGCTCCGGCACCTTCGTGCCCGAGCTCGACACGCACGTGTGGATCGAGTACGGCAACCGCCTGTTCTCGACCGTGGTCGGCGCGGCGTGCCTCGCGGCGGGGGTGACGGCCTACCAAGTGCGGCCGCGGCGGCCGGACCTGCTGCGGCCGGCCACCGTGCTCGCCGCCGGCGTCGTCGCGCAGGGCCTCCTCGGCGGCTTGACGGTCGCGCTGCACCTCTCGTGGCAAGTGGTCATCGCCCACTACCTGCTCTCGATGGTCCTCCTCACCGCCGGCGCGCTGCTCGTCTGGCGCGTGCGCCGGCCGTCCGGGGAGGCGCATACGGGCGAGCGGCTGGGGGTGCTGGGGACGCGCGTGCTGGTCGTCTACGGGGCGGTGGTCATCGTTGCCGGGACGTTCGCCACCGCGGCCGGGCCGCACGCGGGCGGGGCTGGGACGGGCGACGTCGTCGAGCGGCTCGACGCGTTCGGCGCGTCGACGCTGAAGACGCTCATCCACCTGCACGGCCACATGGCCACGGCGCTGGGGGTCGTGGCCGTGGCGCTCTGGGTCTTCGCGTGGCGGCGGGGCGCCGGGCCGGCCCTGATGCGCGCGCTCACGGCGGTCTGCCTGCTGATCGCGACGCAGGGCGTGGTCGGCCTCGTGCAGTACCACAACGCGCTGCCGGCCGAGTGGGTGTGGGTGCACGCCTCGCTGCCCGCCGTGCTCTGGACAGTGCTCGTGTGGGCGTGGCTGGCGGCCGGCTCGCCCGTGCCGGCGGCCGCCGACGCGCCGGCTCGGGCCCGCGCCACGACCGCGTAATTGTCATCTGGTGACAAATTCGGCCGCTAGAAGGCCGGACAATCCCTCAAGAACCGGGCCGCGTTAGGCGCCAGACTGCAGTACATGTCGAGAGCTGAACGCACCGTGAACCTCATCGGCGTGGTCGTGCCGTTCGTCGGGCTGCTCGCCGCCGTCGTCCTGCTGTGGAACCGCGCGGTCGACGCCACGGACCTCGCGATCATGGTCGTGACCTACCTCCTCTTCGCGCTGGGCATCACCGTCGGCTACCACCGGCTGCTGACCCACCGCAGCTTCCAGACCTCGAAGCCGGTGCAGTACGGCTTCGCCGTGCTCGGCTCGATGGGCCTCCAGGGCTCGGTCATGGACTGGGTCGCTGACCACCGCAAGCACCACGCCCACACGGACGAGGAGGGCGATCCACATTCGCCGCACGTCGGCCACGGCTCGGGGCTCAAGGGCCTCTGGCACGCGCACACCGGCTGGCTGATGGAGACGCACGGGCAGGCCGACTGGAAGCGCTACGCGGCCGAGCTCTACGAGGACCCGGGCATGCGCCGTATCGGCCGCCTGTTCCCCTGGCTCGCGCTCGCCAGCCTGCTGATCCCCACGGTGCTCGGCTTCGTCCTGCACGGCTTCACGGCCGAGGGCGCGCTGCGCGGCCTCGTCTGGGGCGGCCTCGTGCGGGCGTTCTTCCTGCACCACATCACCTGGTCGATCAACTCGATCTGCCACTTCTTCGGGCGCCGGCGGTTCGACATCGAGGACAAGTCGACCAACGTCGCCTGGCTCGCCATCCCCTCGATGGGCGAGGCGTGGCACCACAACCACCACGCCTTCCCGCGCTCGGCCTCGCACGGCCTCGGCCGCTGGGAGATCGACCCCTCCGCGCTCGTCATTCGGGCCATGAAGCGGGTCGGGCTGGCGTGGAACGTCGTCGAGATCGCGCCCGAGCGGCAGGCAGCCAAGCTCGTCGGGGCGAAGAAGCCGGAGCCGGTGGTCGCCGAGCAGCGCGAGCCCGAGCGCGAGCGCGAGACGGTCGGCGCCGCCTGAGC
>CAWBBQ010000023.1:0-8730 GCA_963787065.1 uncultured Actinomycetes bacterium | reverse complement strand
GGTGTCGAGCATCAGCACGGCGTGGGCGAACTCGAGGTCGGCCACCGTGGCCTGCAGGCGCGGCGTGCCCAGCGCCTGGTGCAGCGCGCGCGGCAGCGACCCGCCCCGGCGCGAGTCGAGGTCGTTCGACCGAAGCGCCTCGCGCACGAGCCGCTGCAGCAGGAAGCCCTCCTCGTTGGTCGTCTCGCCGCCGACGATCGCGCCGACGCGACCGCGCGCCCGGCCGAGCGCGGCGGCCGCCTCGCTCAGCGCGCGCTCCCACGAGACCGGCCGCAGCTCGCCGCCGTCGCGCACCATCGGGTGGGTGATGCGCTCGTCGACGTGCACCGCCTGGTAGGCGAAGCGGCCCTTGTCGCACAGCCAGCCGTCGTCGACCTCGGGATGGTCGCGGCCGAGCACGCGCAGCACGCGCTCGTCGCGCACGGTGAACTGCACGTTGCACTGCGACGGGCACATCGTGCACACCGATCCCGCGCCCTCGATGTCCCACGGGCGCGCGCGGAAGCGGTAGGGCTGGGAGGTCAGCGCGCCGACCGGGCAGAGCTCGACGATGTTGCCGCTGAACGGGGCCACGTAGGGATGGCCGTCGAACGTGGCCACGTAGGAGTGGGCGCCGCGCTCCTGCAGGATGAGCTGGTAGTCCTCGCTGATCTCCTGGCTGAAGCGCACGCAGCGGTAGCAGAGGATGCAGCGCTCGCGGTCGATGGCGATCAGCGGCGACAGCGCCAGCGGCTTGGCGAAGTGGCGCTTGGGCTCGATGAAGCGCGAGCGGCCGCTGCCCCAGCCGAAGGAGATGTCCTGCAGCGGGCACTCGCCGCCCTTGTCGCACACCGGGCAGTCGAGCGGGTGGTTGATGAGCAGGAACTCGACCACCGCCTCCTGGGCGACGCGCACGCGCTCGGTCTGGGTGTGGACGACCATGCCGTCCTTGACCGGCGTCGAGCAGCCGGTCTGCAACTTGGGGATGCCCTCGATCTCGACCAGGCACATGCGGCACGCGCCGACCGGAGCGCCGAGCTTGGGCTCGTAGCAGAAGACGGGGATCTCGACGTCGCCGTACTTGGCCCCGTCGACGAGCATGACGTTCTCGGGCGCCGAGACCTCACGGCCGTCGATCGAGAACGTCACCATCCGCTGGGGCGGACGTGGCATCAGTGGTTCCTCCGGTGCGTCCTGGCGTCCTTGGGCGGTCGCCGGCTGTGCCTGGCAAGGACGCAGACCCGCAGGAATGCCCCCGGCATTTCAAGGGTCGAGGACACAGCCAGGCACAGATCGGCGGCCGATCCAAGGGCGTCAGGGTGTGCCGGGGGGACCACTAGGCAACGGCTCCCTGGATCAGCGCCTCCGGCGGCGCCTCCTCGGTCGTGGCCATCGCGTTGCGCTCGCGCGCCGCCTCGATGTAGGCCTCGAACTCGTCGCGGAACTTGACGATCATCGAGCCGATCGGCATGGCCATCGCGTCGCCGAGCACGCACAGGCAGTTGCCGATGATGTTCGTGCAGACCCCGGCCATGATGTCGAGGTCCATCGGCGTGGCCTCGCCGCGCTCCATGCGCTCGAGCATCTTCACGGTCCAGTTCGTGCCCTCGCGGCACGGCGTGCACTTGCCGCACGACTCGTGGCGGTAGAACTTGGCCGTCTTCATGGCCACGTCGATGACCGAGTTGGAGTCGTCGACGACGATGATCGCGCCCGAGCCGAGCATCGAGCCGGCCTTGGCCATCGAGTCGAAGTCGTAGGGCAGGTCGAGGTCGTCCTTGGTCAGGACGGGCGAGCTCGAGCCGCCGGGGAACCACAGCTTGACCTCGCGGCCCTCGGGCGGCCCGCCGGCCAGCCCGTAGATGAGCTCGCGCGACGAGATGCCCAGCGGGACCTCGAAGTTGCCCGGGTTGGTGACGTTGCCCGACACCGACACGAGCTTGGTGCCCGTCGAGTTGGCCACGCCGATCTTGGCGTACTCGTCGCCGCCCATGCGGATGATGTGCGGCACGGTGGCCAGCGTCTCGACGTTGTTGATCAGGGTCGGGCCCTGGTACAGGCCCTGGTTGGCCGGGAACGGCGGCTTCAGCCGCGGGTTGCCGCGCTTGCCCTCCAGCGAGTCCAGCAGCGCCGTCTCCTCACCGCAGATGTAGGCGCCGGCGCCGCGGTGCACCCACAGCGTGAGCGTGTGATCCGAGCCGAGTATGCGCTCGCCCAGGTAGCCGCTCGCGACCGCCTCGGCGACGGCCGCCTCGAGGCGGTCGGCCTGCAGCTCGTACTCGCCGCGGATGTAGATGAAGGCGCGCGTGGCGCCGATCGCGTAGGCGGCGATGACCATGCCCTCGACGAGCATGTGCGGGCTCTTCTGCATGAGCTCGCGGTCCTTGAAGGTGCCCGGCTCGGACTCGTCGGCGTTGCACACGAGGTACTTGTCCATGGCGCCCTTGGGCAGGAACGACGCCTTCTTGCCCATCGCGAAGCCGGCGCCGCCGCGACCGCGGATGGCCGACGCGTCGATCTCGTGGAGCACTGCATCTCGCGACATCGCGAGCGCCGTGCGCATCGCGGCGTAGCCGCCTCGGCGCTCGTAGACCTCGCGCGTGTGCAGGTCGGGCTCGTCGATGTTCTCGAACAGGAGGACGTCGGTCATCGCGGGGCCGCCTTCGGGTCGACGCTCTTGCGGCGCGAGAGCTGCTTGGCGGGCAGCGGCTCCTCGCCGTCGCGGATCTGCTGGACGACGGTCGGGACCTCGTCGAGGTCGATCGGGCCCACGTACTGGCCGTCGATCGAGGCCATCGGCGCGATGTCGCACGCGCCCAGGCACTCGAACGAGCGCAGGTTGAAATCGGCGTCGCCACCGACCTCGGCCAGGAAGGCGTCGTAGAGCTCGTCCGCGCCGCACAGCGAGCACGAGATGTTCGTGCACACGTAGACCTGGTGGCGGCCCACGGGGTGCGTGAAGAGCATGTCGTAGAAGGTCGCCACCGCGATCAGGTAGCCGGGCGTCAGGCGCATCACGCACGCCGCCTGCTCGACCCCCTCGGGCGAGCACCAGCCGTAGTCGGCCTGCACCTCGTGCAGCGCCGGGATCGCGGCCGAGCGGCGGTCGGGGTACTTCGACATGTGGAACTCGATGCGCGCGCGCAGGTCCTCGGGCACCGGCGTGACGGCCGGGTCGGGCACCTGGGACGGGTCCTTGGTGAGGTCGGCCGCGTCGTCCCAACCCGGGACGCGGGAGCCGTGCCCGAAGCGCGGCACCCCTGTGGGATCGATCGCCATCAGCGCATCACTACCGGTCGATGCCCCCGAGGATCGGGTCGAGCATGGCCAGCGTGGCGATCAGGTCGGCGATGTAGGAGTCCTTGACCATCGGCGCCGTGGCCTGGAGGTTGACGAAGCTCGGGTCGCGCATGTGCACGCGCGCGGGCTTGCTCGAGCCGTCGGAGCGCACGAAGCAGGCGAGCTCGCCCCGCGTGCTCTCGATCGGGTAGTAGACCTCCCCCGGCGGCACCCGGAAGCCCTCGGTGACGAGCTTGAAGTGGTGGATGAGCGCCTCCATCGAGGTGGCCAGCTCGTGGCGCGGGGGCAGCGCGACCTTGCGGTCCTCGGTGATGTACGGGCCCTCGGGCAGACCGTCGAGCGCCTGCTCGACGATCTTGACCGACTCCTTCATCTCGGCCAGGCGGACCGCGTAGCGGTCGTAGTTGTCGCCCTGCGTGCCCACCGGGATGCGGAAGTCGAAGTCCTCGTAGGAGGAGTAGGGCATCGCCTTGCGCAGGTCCCACGGGTTGCCGGCCGCGCGCAGCAGCGGGCCGGTCACGCCCAGCGCGAGCAGCGTCTGCTCGTCCAGCGGGCACGTGCCGCGCAGGCGGCGCAGCACGATCTCGTTGCGGCTGAGCAGGTCGCCGTACTGGTCGACGCGGTCGGGCATGTCGGCCAGGAACCTGCGCAGGTTGGCCTCGAAGCCCTGCGGGATGTCCTCGAAGACGCCGCCGACCTGGATGTAGCGCGTGTGCATGCGCTGGCCGGAGGACATCTCGAACAGGTCGAGGATCTTCTCGCGCTCGCGGAAGCAGTACCAGAACATCGAGATCGCGCCGAGGTCCAGCGCGCTCGTCCCCAGCCACACGAGGTGGCTCATGATCCGGTTCAGCTCGAGGTGGATGACGCGCAGGTACTGCGCGCGCTTGGGCACGTCGACCTCGAGCAGCGTCTCGACCGCGCCGCAGAAGGCCTGCGCGTTGAAGTAGTAGGCCAGGTAGTCCATCCGCTCGATGACGGGGATGACCTTCCAGTAGCTCTTGTCCTCGGCCGTCTTCTCGATGCCCGTGTGGAGGTAGCCGATGATCGGCTTGAGGTCGCGCACGACCTCGCCCTCGAGCGTCACGAGCAATCGCAGCACCCCGTGCGTGGCCGGGTGGTGGGGCCCGAAGTTGATCGTCAGCAGCTCCTGCTCGCCTTCCTCGACGGGCTGGAGCTGGGCCGAGAGGTCGATGCTCTCCTCGCGGCGGCGGTAGTCGGAGACCTCGGTGCTCACTGGGTGTAGTCCTTCCCCTGCGCGCCGTCCTTGGTGAACAGCACGGGCTCGCCGCCGATCGGGAAGTCGCGGCGCTGCGGGTGGCCCTCGTAGTCCTCGGGCATGAGGATCCGGCGCAGGTCCGGGTGGCCGTCGAAGACGACGCCGAACATGTCGTAGACCTCGCGCTCCTGGTGGTCGGCCGTCGGCCAGTCGGGCGTGACCGACTCCACGCGCGCGGCGTCGAGGGGGACGCGCAGCTTGACCGTGATGCGGTCCAGCGCCGTCATGTCCAGCAGCTCGTACTGGACGCCGAGCCGCGGCTCCTCGGGGTAGTAGTCGAGCCCGTGGACGCTGCACAGGAAGCCGAAGCCCTTCGTGCGCAGGAACTGCAGGGTGGCGCGGATCGCGCCCGGCTCGACGTGCAGCGCGGCCTTGTCGCGGAAGAACTCGGTGTCCCTCACGCTGTCCGGCCGATCCTCACGCAGCTCCTGGGCCAGCAGCTCGAGGCCCGTCGCGTCAGGCACCTGGCGTCGCTCCGGGCTTGAGCACGTTGATCGCGGTGTCGTGGCCGTCGCGGCCCGGGACCAGCTCCTCGGTCCCGACCGCGTTGTAGCGCTCGCGCCAGCCCAGCGCGGGGTCCTTCTGGATCATCGCGCGCAGCCGCAGGATGCCGTGCATGAGCGCCTCGGGACGCGGCGGGCAGCCGGGGATGTGCACGTCGACGGGCATGAACTTGTCGGCGGGCACGATCGCGTAGTTGTTGAACACGCCCATCGAGCTCGAGCACGCGCCCATGGCGATCGCCCACTTGGGGTCGAGCATCTGGTCGTAGACACGGCGCACGACGGGGGCCATCTTGATGCTGACGCGCCCGGACAGGATGATCATGTCGGCCTGGCGCGGCGACGCGCGGAAGGCCTCGAAGCCGAAGCGAGCGATGTCGGCGCGCGAGCCGACCATCGACATCATCTCGATGGCGCAGCACGCCAGCCCGAACGTCGCCGGGAACAGCGAGTTGCCGCGCGCCCACGAGACGGCCTTGTCGAGCGTCGTGGTGATGAGACGCTCCTGCACGTAGCGCTCGAGGTCCTCGCCCTCGAGGTCGCCGCGCAGCATGTCGCGCGCCTTGAGCTGGCGCACGCGGAAGTCGTCGCTCGCCTTCTCCCGTCTGACTATCTCCATTCGAGTGCTCCTCTGCGCCAGACGTAGATCAGGGCCGCCAGCAGCAGTACGACGAAGACCGAGATCTCGATGAGCGCGAACGTCCCGAAGTCGCGCAGCTGGATCGCCACCGGGTAGAGGAAGACGACCTCGATGTCGAACAGGATGAACAGCATCGCGATCAGGTAGAAGCTGATGCCGAAGCGGAAGCCCCGCTGGATCTCGGAGGGCAGTCCGCACTCGTAGGGATCGTCGTGCGAGGGGCGCCGTCCCTTGCGCGGGCCGAACAGCGTGTTGAGCACGGTGAAGGCGCCGCCCACGACGGTTCCGAGGATCAGAAACACGATGGCCGGCAGATACGTCGAGAGCATCGCGGGGGGTTCTACCACGTCTTTGTGACGCGGTGATACTTAGTGGCGATGTGCGCGAATGGATGACACGGCCGCGCTCGGCGCGCTCGCGGTCGCGGCCCTGAACGCGCTGGCGGGGGCATACGGCGGCTGGCGCTGGTGGACGGTCTCGCCGTCGCGGTCGTTCTGGGTGCTGGCCCGGGCGGGCCAGGCGGCCGCGGCTGCCCTGGCCGTGCTGATCGGCGTGCTCGCGGCGACCGGCTACCGGCCGGCCGACGGGCTGTTCTGGCTCTACGCGCTGCTGCCCGTCGTGGTGTCGCTCATCGGCGAGGGGTTCCGCATCGCGTCGGCGGCGACCGTGCTGGAGGCGCGCGAGCTCGAGGACGCCCGGGCGGTCGGGCGCCTGGACGAGGCGGGCCAGCGCTCGGTCGTGCTGGCCATCGTCCGCCGCGAGATCGGCGTCGCCGCGCTGGCCGCGCTCGTCGTCGCGTTCCTCGCCCTGCGCGCGGCGGGCACGGCGTAGGGGCCACTACCGTTCGCCCGGCGATGGCGCCCGACCTCGACCCCGACCGCTTCCGCCAGGTCATCGGCCAGTTCGCCACCGGCGTCGCGATCGTCACCTGCAACGGGCCCGACGGCCCGTCCGGGCTGACCACGAACGCGGTCGCCTCGCTCTCGCTGGAGCCGGTGCTGCTGCTCGTCGCCTTCGACAACGGCTCGCGGACGCTCGCGGCGGTGCGCGGGTCCCGGCGGTTCGCGGTCAACGTGCTGCGCGCCGGCCAGGACGACCTCGCGCGCGTGTTCGCCTCCAAGCGCGTCGCGCGCGAGAAGTTCGAGTCGGTCACGCACATGGACGCCCACGGCGTGCCCGTCCTCGACGGCGCGCTGGCCTGGCTGGCCTGCGACCTGCGCGAGCTGCACCCGGCCGGCGACCACACGATCGGCGTCGGCGCCGTCACCCACCTGGACTCGGACCCGGACGGCGACGCGCTCGTGTTCTTCCGCGGCCGGTACCACCGCGTGAGCTGACGCCGCGGCGCCTGTCGTCAGAGGGGAAGTGGCCGCCCGGCGCCGACCAGGTTGCCGCCGTTGCCAGACGATCGTGGTGTCGTTGTGGGACCGTCCGGGGTCGGCGCCGGGCATGGGCTGGATTCGCCGCGCGTCCGCGCGATCCTCCCCGTCACCCGCCGCCGACCTTCAGCTCGCCGTACTGCCCGAGGTTGTCGTGGTTGGCGATCGTGCAGGCCAGCCGGTACTTGCCCGGCCGCAGCGTGACCGCGACCACGACGCGCTCGCCCGGCTGGGCCGTGGGGGTGCGCGCGTACTGGCGCTCCTCCTCCTCGCCCAGTGGGCGCTCGAACTGCACGACCGCGACGTTGTGCGTGAGCCGGCCGACGTTGCGTGCGACGACCCGGACGCGGCCGGCGGGCACGGACATGCGTGAGGGAAGGACGCGGTACTCGTCCAGGCGCAGGCTCAGCGTCCGGCCGCCGGCCGGCACGTACGGATCATCGCCCCCGCAGCCGCCCACCGCCGCGAGGGCAGCGGCCAGGAGCGCGGACAACCTGGCTCGTCGGCCCCACATCGCTTTCGTATGATGCCCGCCCGCATGCCCCGTCGCCTCCACCGCGCGCCGCTCGTCGCCTGCGTCCTCGCCGTCGGGCTCGGCGTGACGGCCTGCGGCAGCGAGTCCAGCACGGTCGACGACCCGTCGGCCGATGTCGAGAACGGGGCGCGCCTGTTCGTCGAGCGCTGCTCGGGCTGCCACACGTTCGATGTGGTCGGCGCCGACGGCGGCGCCAGCGAGGTGCACGACCGCGAGCGCGTCGACGGGCCGAGCTTCGACACTCGCGGGGAGGACCGCGACAGCGTCCTCTACGCGATCCGCAACGGCGGCTTCTCGGGGGCGATCATGCCCGAGAACCTCGTGGTGGGCAAGGAGGCGCAGGACGTCGCCGCGTTCGTGGCCAAGTACGCCGGCCGCGCGGGCCAGGGCGGCGGCGCCGCGGCCCAGCCCTCGGCTGACGCCGGGGGCGGTGGTGGTGGCGGCGGCGGTGAGACCACGTCGACGACGGAGACGCAGACGACCGCCACGACCGAGACGCAGACGACCGCCACGACCGAGACGCAGACGACCGCCACGACCGAGACGCAGACGACGCCCGCGGCCGGCGGTGAGCAGGCCGCGGCGCGCGGCAAGCAGGTGTTCACCGAGAACTGCGCCGGCTGCCACACGCTGTCGGACGCCGGCTCCAACGGCAACGTCGGCCCCAACCTCGACCAGGCCCGCCCCGACCGCCAGGCCGTCGAGCAGAAGGTGCTCAACGGCGGCGGCGGCATGCCGGCGTTCCGCGGACGGCTGGGCGACGACGACGTGGCCGCGGTGGCGGAGTACGTCTCCAGCGTCGCCGGCGGGTGACGCTCGCGGGCGGACGGCCCGCCCGCTGGCATGCGCGCCACTAGGCTGACACGTGCGTCATGCTCGACCTGAGGCTCATCCGTCGCGACCCGGGCGCTGTCCGCGCCGCGCTGGCGCGCCGCGGCGACGAGGGCCGGCTCGACGAGGTGCTCGCGCTGGACGAGGAATGGCGGGCGGCCACCACGGCCGCCGAGAGCCTGCGCGCCGAGCAGAAGGCCGCCTCGGAGGCGATCGCGGCGGCCAAGCGCTCGGGCGAGGACGCGGCCCCGCTGCTGGAGCGGATGAAGGACATGTCAACCGAG
>CAWBBQ010000022.1:0-90743 GCA_963787065.1 uncultured Actinomycetes bacterium | reverse complement strand
GCCCAGCGGATCGTCTCCGAGGACGTGCCCGCGTCGCTGCTCGAGCGCCGGGTGATCGCGCTCGACATCGGCTCGCTGCTGGCCGGCTCGAAGTACCGCGGCGAATTCGAGGAGCGTCTCAAGGCGGTGCTCAACGAGATCAAGGAGGCCGCCGGCAGCGTCATCCTGTTCCTCGACGAGCTGCACACGATCGTCGGCGCCGGGGCTGCCGAGGGCGCGGTCGACGCCGCCAACCTGCTCAAGCCGATGCTCGCCCGCGGCGAGCTGCGGGCGGTCGGCGCCACCACGCTGGACGAGTACCGCAAGCACATCGAGAAGGACGCCGCGCTCGAGCGCCGCTTCCAGCCCGTGCTTGTCGGCGAGCCGTCCGTCGAGGACGCGATCGCCATCCTGCGTGGGCTCAAGGAGCGCTACGAGGTCCACCACGACGTGCGCATCCAGGACAGCGCGCTGATCGCCGCGGCCACGCTGTCGGACCGCTACATCTCAGACCGCCATCTCCCCGACAAGGCGATCGACCTGGTCGACGAGGCCGCCTCGCGGCTGCGCATCGAGATCGACTCGGTGCCGATCGAGATCGACGAGGTCGACCGCCGCGTGCTGCAGCTCGAGATCGAGCTGACCTCGCTGCAGAAGGAGACCGACGACGGCTCCGCCCAGCGCCGAGAGGCGATCGAGCGCGAGCTGGCCGAGCTGCGCGAGCGCTCGTCGGCCATGAAGGCCGAGTGGCAGGCCGAGAAGGATGCGCTGCACGAGGTGTCGACGGTCAAGCAGCGCCTCGAGGAGGCGCGCCGCGAGCTCGAGCGCGTCTCGCGCGATGGCGACCTCGAGCGCGCCGCGCAGCTGCGCCACGGCGAGATCCCTGACCTCGAGCGCCGGCTGGCCGAGGTCGAGGCGGCCGAGGTGCAGGCGACCGAGACCGAGCCGCGCCAGATGCGCTTCCTCAAGGAGGAGGTCGACGCCGACGACGTCGCCGAGATCGTGGCGCGCTGGACCGGCATCCCGGTCAGCCGCCTGCTCGAGGGCGAGGTCGAGAAGCTCGTGCACATGGAGGAGCGCCTGCACGGCCGCGTCGTCGGCCAGGACGAGGCGGTGCGCAGCGTGTCCAACGCGCTGCGCCGCTCGCGCGCCGGGCTGGCCGACCCCGACCGGCCGATCGGCGTCTTCCTGTTCCTCGGGCCGACCGGCGTCGGCAAGACCGAGCTGGCCCGCGCGCTGGCCGAGTTCATGTTCGACAGCCAGGACGCGATGGTCCGCATCGACATGTCGGAGTACATGGAGAAGCACTCGGTCTCCCGCCTCGTCGGCGCGCCTCCGGGCTACGTCGGCTACGACGAGGGCGGCCAGCTCACCGAGACGGTGCGCCGGCGGCCGTACTCCGTCGTCCTGCTCGACGAGGTCGAGAAGGCCCACCCCGACGTGTTCAACGTGCTGCTGCAGGTGATGGACGACGGGCGCCTGACCGACGGCCAGGGTCGCACGGTCGACTTCAAGAACACCGTGCTGATCATGACCTCGAACCTGCCCGGCGGCCGTGCCGGCGCCGAGGCGTCGTTCAAGCCCGAGTTCATCAACCGCCTGGACGACATCGTCGAGTTCGAGAGCCTCAGCCGCACCGAGATCGGAGCGATCGTCGACCTGCAGGTCCAGCGGCTGGTCCAGCGCGTTCGCGCCCGCGGCATCGAGATCGAGCTCACCGACGGTGCCCGCCAGCTCATCGGCGACCTCGGCTACGACCCGACCTACGGGGCTCGGCCGCTGAAGCGCGTCATCCAGCGCCGCCTGATCGACCCGCTCGCGCTGGCCATCCTCGAGGGCGACTTCCGCGAGGGCGACACGGTGCGCGTCGACGCGGGCGACGGCGACCTCGTGCTGTCGACCGCGGCCGAGCCGGCCGAGCCGGCCGAACCGGCCGAGCCGGTGGCGGCGGCCTAATCCGGCGGCGCGTCCGCCGGTGGGACCGCCGCCGGGGGCGCCAGAACGACGCGCTCGCCGCGGCGCAGCAGGCGCACGGCGAGCGCGAGCATCGACAGCAGCACGATCGCCGCGAACGAGAGCTGCAGGCTGAGCACGCCCTCCTCGCTCCAGTAGACGTCCTCGAGCTCGAGCAGCAGCGCCGCCTCGTCGAACACGAGCGCGGTGCCCGCCCCGAAGGGCACGGCCAGCCACGGGTCGAGCCCCTCGCGGCGCACGGCGATCGCCGTGCCGCCCGCGGCCAGCGCGACCACCATGCCGGGCACGAAATGGTGGATGTGACGATCCCGGACGCGGACGTTGCGCAGCACGACGCGCGCCCGGCCCGAGCGGATCAGCGCGGTGACGGCGCGGGCGCCGCCGAAGGTGGCGGCGAAGGCGCCGAGCATGTTGAACAGCGCGTTCTCGCGCCGCGGGCTGGAGTGCGCGCCCTGGCGGATGACCTCGAGCGTCTCGCGCGTGGCCGTGCGCCCCGCGGCGAGAAGCTCGTTCGCGTGGTGGGGCACCGGCGCCGAGCCGCGCCTCCACACGCGGGCGAACTCGACCGCGGCGGTGGCGATCGTGCCCGCCACCGCGGCGGCGCCGAGCGCCACCGTTCCACGGCCCACCGACAGCTCGCGGCGCACGCGCGCGACCGGCCACGGACGATCGGAGGAGCTGGCCACGAGGTCGCCACGGTACCGGCCGCTCAGCCGATGGGATAGAACCCGACGACGCGCAGGTGTCAGATCTTGCACTCGAGCACCAGGAGGGGCGATGCCGACCTACATCATGCTCTCGACGCTCTCCCCCGAGGGCGTCCAGACCGTGAAGAACAACCCGCAGCGGATCCGCGAGGTCAACAAGGAGGTCGAGCAGCTCGGCGCCTCGGTCAAGGCCCAGTGGGCGACGCTCGGGCAGTTCGACTTCATCAGCGTCGTCGAGGCGCCCGACGAGGGCACGATGGCGCGCGTCTCGCTCGAGCTCGGCTCGCGTGGCACGTCGCGCTACGAGACGCTCGTGGCGATCCCGATCGACGACTTCATCGCCAGCCTGTGAGGCGCGTCGCCGCGCCCCGCGCATGAGGGTCCTCGTCGTCGGCGGGGGCGGCCGCGAGCACGCCATCGTGCGCGGCCTGGCGCGCTCGCCCCAGTCGCCCGACGTGCTGTGCGCGCCGGGCAACGCCGGGATCGCCGGCGACGCGCGCACGATCGACGTCCCGGCCGACGACGTCGCCGCGATCGCCGACGTGGCCGACCGCGAGGACGCCGGGCTGACCGTCGTCGGGCCCGAGGCGCCGCTCGTGGCCGGGCTCGTCGACGAGCTGCAGGCGCGCGGGCGCACCGTGTTCGGCCCGACGCGAGCCGCGGCCCGCCTCGAGGGCTCCAAGGCGTTCGCCAAGGAGGTCATGGCCGCGGCCGGCGTGCCGACCGCGGCGTGGACGCCGGTCGACGACCTCGAGCAGGGCATGGCCGCGATCGACCGCTACCCGGTCGTCCTCAAGTTCGACGGCCTGGCCGCGGGCAAGGGCGTGGTCATCGCGCCGGACGAGCCCGCGGCGCACGCGGCGCTGCACGAGTTCCTCATCGAGGAGCGGTTCGGCCCGGGGCAGGTGGTCGTCGAGGAGCACCTCGAGGGCGAGGAGGTATCGGTGCTCGCGCTGTGCGACGGCGAGAGCGCGCTGGCCATGGCGCCCGCCCAGGACTACAAGCGCATCTTCGACGGCGACGAAGGCCCCAACACCGGCGGCATGGGCTCCTACTCGCCGGTGGCCGGGGTCGACGACGACCTCGTGGCCGAGATCGCGCGCACCGTGCACCAGCCCGTGGTCGACGAGCTGCGCCACCGCGAGACCCCGTTCCACGGAATCCTCTACGCGGGCCTGATGCTCACCGCCGACGGACCGCGCGTGCTCGAGTTCAACACGCGGTTCGGCGACCCCGAGACGCAGGCGGTGCTGCCGCGGCTGCGCTCGGACCTGCTCGACCTGCTGCTGCGCGCCTCCGAGCCCGAGGGATTGCGCGGCGCGACGCTCGAATGGGACCCGGCGTGGTCGGTCAGCGTCGTGCTGGCCAGCGCCGGCTACCCGGCCTCGTCCTCCGCCGGGGACGTCATCTCGGGGCTGGGCGACGTGCCCGCCGACGTCGAGGTCACCCACGCCGGGACCGCGACCGGGCCCAGGGGCGAGATCGTCACCGCCGGTGGGCGCGTGCTCAACGTCACGGCGCTGGGCCCGCGGCCCGGAGACGCCAGGGACGCCGCGTATGCTGCCGCCGACCTGATCACCTTCGAGGGTCGGCAGCTGCGCCGTGACATCGCGCTGCGGGCCGTGGAGCGCACGCCATGACCGAGTCGGTTCCGCCGGCCATCACCCAGACCGATCCCGAGGCCGAGTTCGCCGGCTTGGACATCGACGCGCCGCGGGTCGGGATCATCATGGGCTCGAAGTCCGACATGGCCGAGATGGAGAAGGCGGGCGAGGTCCTGCAGGACAAGGGCATCAGCTACGAGGTCCGCGTCATGTCGGCCCACCGCGACCCCGAGGTGGTCGCCGACTACTGCCGCAACGCGCGCATGCGCGGGCTGCGCGTGATCATCGCCGGAGCCGGGCTGTCCGCCGCGCTGCCCGGCGTGGCCGCCGCCCACTCCGATCTGCCGGTGATCGGCGTCCCGCTGAGCAGCCGGCTGAGCGCGATGGGCGGCCTCGACGCGATCCTGTCGATCGTGCAGATGCCGCCCGGGGTCCCGGTGGCCGGCGTCGGCCTGGACAACGCGCGCAACGCCGGCCACCTCGCCGCCCGGATCCTGTCCATCTGAGGCCGCCGGTGGCCGCGCCCAAGCTCGACCTCTCCCGTCAGCGTGACCTGGGCGACCTGCTGTCTACGACGTTCTCGCTGTTCGGCCGTCACTCCGCCGTCTTCCTGGCCGCCGCCCTGCTGGTCAGCGGGCCGGTCACGCTGATCGTCGACGGGATCTGGGGGCGCGCGCTGGCCGAAGGCGCCGAACCCAGCCCCGAGCCGGCGGTGTCGGTGACGTCGGCGGCGCTGAGCATCCTCGTCATCCCGCTCGCCACGGCGATGCAGGTGGTGATCGTCCAGCGGTTGGCCCGCGGCGACGAGCCGACGGTGGGCGACGCGCTGCGCGGCGCCGCCGGCCGCTTCCCGGCCGCGGTCGGGGCCGTGCTGCTCTACGCCGTGGCCGTGGCGATCGGGCTCCTGCTGCTCATCGTGCCCGGCGTCTGGCTGCTCGTGCGCTGGGCCTTCGCCGCCCAGGCCGCGGTCGTCGACGAGCTGAGCCCGGTGGGTGCGCTGCGCCGCAGCGCGGAGCTCGTCAAGGACCGCTGGTGGCGCACGTTCGGCCTGCTGCTGGCCAGCGGGCTGCTGTTCGCGCTGCTCGGCTCGCTCGTCACCGCGATCCTGGCCTCGGTGGAGAACGGCGCGATCTACGTGGCCGGGCTGATCCTGGTCGAGGCGGTGGTGCTGTCGCTGACCGGGATCTTCGGGACGCTGCTGTTCTTCGATCTGCGGGCGCGGCGCGAGCTGCCCTGGCAGGGCGCCCCGGCGATCGACGCGCAGGCTCCCGAGCGCCCGACATGATCGACCGCTACACGCGCGAGGCGATCGGCGCGCTGTGGACCGACGAGGCGCGCATGGAGGCCTGGCGCCGGGTCGAGGTCGCCGCCGCCGAGGAGCTGGCCGGGCCGGGCGAGGACGACCTGCGGGCGATCCGCGCGGCGACGTTCACGGTGCAGGCGGTCAAGGAGCGCGAGCGCGTCACCGACCACGACGTCGCCGCCTTCGTCGACGTGCTGAGCCAGAGCGCGGGCCCGCCCGGGCGCTGGATCCACTTCGGCCTGACGTCCTCAGACGTGCTCGACACCGCGCTGGCGCTGCAGCTGCGCGCCGCGGGCGAGATCGTCGTGACCGGTGCGCGCGAGCTCGTGGGCGCGCTCGTCGCTCGTGCGCGCGAGCACGTCGACACGGTCTGCGTCGGGCGCACGCACGGGGTCCACGCCGAGCCGACGACGTTCGGGATCAAGCTGGCCGGCTTCGCCTTCGAGGCCGATCGCAACGCGCAGCGCCTCGAGCAGGCCTTCGGCCAGGCGTCGATCGGTGCGCTCAGCGGCGCGGTCGGCACCTACGCCGCGACCGATCCCGACTACGAGGCCCGCGTGCTCGCGCGTCTCGGGCTGCCGGCCGAGCCGGTCTCCACGCAGGTCGTCCCGCGCGACCGCCATGCCGCGCTGCTGCAGGCCATCGCGCTGGCCGGCGCGGGCCTCGAGCGGCTGGCCACCGAGATCCGCCACCTGCAGCGCACGGAGGTCCGCGAGGCCGAGGAGCCGTTTCGCTCGGGGCAGCAGAAGGGGTCGAGCGCCATGCCCCACAAGCGCAACCCGATCGTCAGCGAGCGCATCACCGGGCTGGCGCGGGTGCTGCGCGGCCACGCCTCGGCGGGGGTCGAGAACGTCGCCCTGTGGCACGAGCGCGACATCTCGCACTCGGGCGCCGAGCGCGTGATCCTGCCCGACGCCACGATCCTGCTCGACTACATGCAGCACCTGGCCATCCGTGTCGTGAGCGGGCTCGTCGTGCACGAGGACAGGATGCGCACGAACCTCGAGCTGACCCACGGCGCCCTGTTCTCCCAGCGCGTGCTGCTCGCGCTCGTCGAGCGCGGGCTCAGCCGCGACGAGGCCTACCGGATCGTCCAGGAGGACGCCCAGCGCGCCTGGGACACCGGCACGCCGCTGCGCGAGCTGCTGGCCGCGCGCGACCTGCCGTTCGAGCTCGACCTCGACGAGCTGTTCGACCTCGGTCACTACACGCGCCACGCCGGGGCGATCGTCGGCCGGCTCGACGCGCTGGCTCAGGCGACGACCGCGGCCGCGTCGCGTCCGGCCGGCGTCGCCCGGTAGCGCGGCAGGTAGTCCTCCAGCGCGAGGAACACGTCCCCGTCGAGCCTCGTCCCTGCGTCCTGGCGCATGATGGCCAGCACCTCGAGGCCGAGCGCGCCGGCGATCCGCATGCCGATCAGGCAGGAGCGGGTCGCGTGGCCGGGCGGCTGGCCGTGGGTGACGTCCAGGGCCTTCGACAGCGCGGCGACGACCTCCGACAGGCGGATGTCCATGTCCCCGTGATCGGCGACAGCCGCGCGACTTGAAGGGCGGCCGACGCGCCCTATCTCAGCTCGGGACCACGCGACGAGCAGACCGATCCTCGTCGGCTTCGAGCCCACCACGCAGGACCGGGCGCCCGTGCGCTTCGGTGTCGCCGCCGCGCGCTTGACGGGCGCGCCGCCTGCGTGTGCCGTGATCTGACGCCGGGCGAGTCGGCCGGCGCCGGGCACGTCCAGGAGGACCTTCGCCGCAGACACCGCGTGATCGCGCACCTCGCCACGGCGACCCGGAGGCCGGGGATTCGCGGCTGCGAGACTCGGCGGCGTGGCGAACGAGCCCATCACCCTCCCGGCCGAGCTCTCGACCCGGAGCCTCGTGCGGCGGTCGCTCCAGGTCCTCGCGCTGCTCGCCGTCGTCGGTCTGATCGCCGCGTTCGCGCCGGGCCTCGACGAGGTCCGCGAGCGCCTGGCCGAGGCCGACCCGGGCTGGCTGGCGATCGCCGCCGCCTTCGAGGCGCTGTCGGGGATCTCCTACGTGCTCATGTTCCGCCCCGTGTTCTGTCGCTGGACCCACTGGCGCACGAGCTGGGAGATCGGCTGGTCCGAGCTCGCCGTCGGGTCGCTCGTGCCGGCCAGCGGCGCCGGCGGGCTGGCGCTCGGGGCGTGGATCCTGCGCCAGGCCGGCATGGACGGCGCGACGATCGCGCGCCGCTCGGTCGCCTTCTTCCTGATCAAAAGCTCGGTGAACTTCGTCGCGGTGGCCGTCCTGGGGACGCTGCTCGCCGTCGGTGCGCTCGGCCCGGAGCTCTCGCCCTGGCTGACCGCCGCGCCGGCCGCGGCGTCGATCGCGGTCATCGTCGCCGTGCTCGCGCTCGGTCGCCTGGGCGACGGGCGCGATCCGCGGCCCGGCGACCCGCGGCCGATGCGATGGTGGCTGGCCGTGCGCGGCGCGGTGGTCGGCGGCGCGCAGGAGGCGGTGCGCATCGTGCGCTCGGGCAACGTGCTGGTCATCGTCGGCGCGATCGGCTACTGGGCATGGGACAACGCCGTGCTGTGGGCCGCCTACCAGGCGTTCGGCGAGTCCGTGCCGCTGTCCGTCGTGCTCATGGGCTACCTCATCGGCCAGCTCGGCGGCCTGCTCCCGATCCCCGGCGGCGTGGGCGGCATCGACGGCGGCCTGATCGGCGCGCTGATCGTCTTCGGCGCGCCGGCGGCGGCCACCGCCGCCGCCGTGCTCGCCTACCGCGTGATCCTCTTCTGGCTGCCGCTGCTGGTCGGCGCGGTGGCCTTCGCGTCGCTGCGCCGGGGCCTGAACCACCCCGACCGCCCGGACCTGTGCGGCGCGCCGGTGCCGGCCACGAGCATGTGACCGTCGCTGTTCCGAGCGAGCCATCCGTGGTTCCAGTATGCGCCGTGACCCGGGTGCCGACCGGAGGGGGCCGTGGTGACTCTCCCAGCGGACGACGCGCGTCACCTGTCACCCATGTCGCGGCGGTGTCGTCGCCTCCGACCTACTGATCCTCCAGCAGCGCCTTGAGCGTCTTGAGGTCCTTCTTCAGGCCCGAGCGGACGAGCGGGCCCAGCAGCGGGCCGAGCAGGCGCATGCCGCCCATCGGCTGAAGCTCGATGGTGTAGGTGAACACGGCACCCGTCGAGGCCTCGTCGGCCCGGACCGACCGGCCACCCTCGAGGCCGCCGATCGTGCCCGCGCCCGCGAACCGGTAGAAGACGCCGGGATCGACCTCGGTCACCACCGTGTCCGCGACGTAGTCGCGGCCGGAGGACCGGACCACCTCGTGGACCCGCGTGCCGGTCGCCGGGCCGCCGGGCGGGTCGGGCGTCATCTCACGAAGCCCGTTGCGCCACTTCAGGTCGAACGCGTAGTCGGCGATCGCGTCCCACACCTCGGCCGGCGATCTGGCGATCTGGACCGACTCCTCGACGCGGATGGCCGAGCTCATCGTGGTGCCCCCTTCGTTCGTGGGGTGAGGCGGCGGTCCAGTCTCTTCGATCTCGGCGGCCGGCAGGAGCTGGTCGCTACCTGTCGTCGCCGACGAGCGCCTGCAGCGGCACCTCGGCCGCCCGGGCGACGACGATCACCGGGCAGCCGCCCTCCGCCGCCACGCGCCGCGACACCCCGCCGCGGAGGGTGGCCGAGCGGGGGCCGTAGCCACGCGAGCCGAGCACGAGCACGTCGACCTCCGCCGAGGCGGCCACGAGCACGTCGCCCGGATCGGCGACCTCGACGTCGATGTCGACCGGTGCGCCGAGGAACGCCGCGACCGCCTCATGGGCGGCCTCCTCGGCCGCGGTCCGCAGCGCCGCGACGAGCTCGACCTCGCCGCCGGGCGCGCTCATCCACGGTCGCGGCTGGACGACGCTGAGCACGCGCAGCCGGGCGCCCGCCCGGCGCGCGAGCGCGTGCGCGGCGCGCACCGCCTCGCGGCCCTCGGCCGTGTCGACGTAGCCGACCCCTACGGTCGCCGGGGGCCGGCTGCGGTGGCCGGTGGGCACGACGGCCACCGCGCACGGCGCCCCGCCGAGCAGGCGCTCGGTCGTGCTGCCCGGCGCGAGCCGGTCCTGGCGCAGACCCGAGGCCGCTCCGACCACGAGCAGCCCAGCGCCGAGCTGCTCGGCGGCCAGGCTCAGGCCCCGCGGGGCGCTCGTCGCGGCGAGCGCCAGCGGCTCGGCATCCACGCCGTCGTCGCGCAGAGCGTTCACGATCGCGCCGAGGGCGTCGCTGGGGTCGGACGAGAGGTTCTCGCCGAGCTGGCCGCCGACGAGCCGGTCGGCGACGTCGTCGCCGCCGTACACCGACGCGACGAGCAGCTGGGCGCCGGTGACGGCGGCCACCGTCGCGCCGAAGCGCGCGGGCGCGCCGTTCGCGTCGACCGGGTCGAAGGCGGCGATGACGGGAGCGGAGGCCATGGCCATGGGGTACCGCGCGAGACGGTCGTCGGAACCATATGTCCGTCGCACTGGTCGCGCGGCGCGCGCGGTCATGGCCACGCTTCGTGAGGCGATCGGCGAGGAGGAGCTCCTCGACGTGACCGTGCAGCTGCCAAACGAGTACGCGGCGATCCTCGCGCGGCCCTGAGCCGCCCCGCACCGGACCGTTCCCGGCGCCCCGGGATCGGCCGGGACGGTTGCTAGCCTGCGTCGCGTGCCCAGTGTCGCCGACCTGCCCCTCCTCGCCAGCGGCAAGGTCCGCGAGATGTACGACCTTGGCGACCGCATACTGATGGTCGCCAGCGACCGGATCTCGACCTACGACGTCGTGCACCCGACGCCGATCCCCGACAAGGGCGCCGTCCTCACGGGCCTGTCGGCCTTCTGGTTCGCCAAGACCGGGCACATCGTGCCCAACCACTTCCTGTCGGCCGTCGACGGCGTGCCCGACGACGTGCGCGGCCGCGCGATGGTGGTCAAGCGGCTGGCCATGCTGCCGGTCGAATGCGTCGTGCGCGGCTACATCACCGGCTCGGGGTGGAAGGACTACGGGGCCACCGGTCGTGTGTCGGGGATCGAGCTGCCGCCGGGGCTGCGCGAGTCCGAGCGGCTGCCGACGCCGATCTTCACGCCCTCGACGAAGGCCGAGTCCGGCCACGACGAGGCGATCGACTTCGACGCCGCCGCGCGGCTCGTCGGCGACGCGGAGCTGATGGGCCGCGTCCGCGACGTCTCGATCGCGCTGTACCGCTTCGCCAACGACCACGCGCGCGAGCGCGGCGTCGTGCTGGCCGACACGAAGTTCGAGTTCGGGCTGGACGACGACGGCGAGCTCGTCGTGGGCGACGAGGTGCTGACCCCCGACTCCTCGCGCTACTGGCCCGCCGACGACTACGCGCCCGGCCGCGCCCAGCCGAGCTTCGACAAGCAGTACGTGCGCGACTGGGCCAGCTCGAGCGGCTGGGACAAGACCCCGCCCGCGCCGGAGCTGCCCGGCGACGTCGTGCAGGGCACGCGCGATCGCTACGTCGACGCCTACGAGCGCATCACCGGCGAGCGCTTCGACGAGTGGCTGGCCCGCACGGCGCCGTGAGGGCCCGTGTCCTGATCCGGCCCAAGGCGGGCATCCTCGATCCGCAGGGCATCGCGGTCGAACGGGCGCTGCCCGCCCTCGGCTTCGGGGGCGTGTCGAACGTCCACGTCGGCCGGCTCGTCGAGCTCGACGTCGATGACCCCGGCCAGCTCGACGCGATGTGTCGCAAGCTGCTGGCCAACCCGCTGATCGAGGACTACGAGATCCTGGACGGCCGGTCCGGCTGAGGATGCGGGTCGCCGCATGAGGACCGGCGTCGTCCGCTTCCCCGGCTCGTGCGACGAGGTCGACGCGCAGCTCGCGGCCCAGCGCGTCGGCGACGCCGTGCTGCTGTGGCACGCCGACCGCGACCTGCACGGCGTCGACGCGGTGATCATCCCGGGCGGCTTCTCCTACGGCGACTACCTGCGCGTCGGCGCGATCGCCCGGTTCGCGCCGGTCATGGAGTCGGTGATCGCCTTCGCCCGCGACGGCGGCCTCGTGCTCGGGATCTGCAACGGCTTCCAGGTGCTGTGCGAGGCCGGCCTGCTGCCGGGCGCGCTGCTGCCCAACGATCACCTGCGCTTCCGCTGTGCCCAGGTGGCCGTCGAGGTGGTCAACCGCTCGACGCCGTTCACCCGCGCGTGCGAGCCCGGCCGGCCGCTGTCGATCCCGACCAAGCACACGACCGGCCGCTACTACGCGCCGCCCGACGAGCTCGAGCGCATGGAGGCCGGCGGCCAGGTGGTGCTGCGCTACGCGCCCGGCGCCAACCCCAACGGCTCGCTGCGCGACGTCGCCGGCGTGTGCAACGCGCGGGGCAACGTGTTCGGCCTGATGCCGCATCCCGAGCACGCCGTCGACGAGCTGACGGGCGGCTCGGCCGACGGGCTGACGATCTTCACCTCGATGGCGCAGGCCGTGGATGAGCGCGTCGCCGCCTGACACCGCGGCGCTGCCGACCGTCGAGGAGGCGGTCGCGCTCGGCCTCACGCGCGCCGAGTACGAGCTCGTCGGCCAAAAGCTCGGGCGGGCGCCCAACCAGGTCGAGCTGGCCATGTTCTCGCTGCTGTGGAGCGAGCACTGCGCCTACAAGCACTCCAAGAAGCTGCTGCGCACGCTGCCCACCGAGGGGCCGCACGTGCTCATGGGGCCGGGCGAGAACGCGGGCGCGGTCGACGTCGGCCACGGGCTGGCGTGCGCGTTCAAGGTCGAGTCGCACAACCATCCCAGCGCGGTCGAGCCCTTCCAGGGCGCGGCCACGGGCGTGGGCGGCATCCTGCGCGACATCTTCGCCATCGGCGCGCGGCCGATCGCCGTGCTCGACTCGCTGCGCTTCGGCGAGCCCGACGCGTCGGGGCGCTCGCGCTACCTGCTCGACCGCGCCGTGGCCGGGATCGGCCACTACGGCAACTCGATCGGCGTGCCCACGGTCGGCGGCGAGGTCTACTTCGAGGCGCCCTACGAGCAGAACTGCCTGGTCAACGCGATGGCTCTCGGGCTCGGCCCGGCCGACCGGCTGATGACCAGTGCGGCCGCCGGCGTGGGCAACGTCGTCGTGCTGTTCGGCGCCTCGACCGGGCGCGACGGCATCGGCGGCGCCTCCGTGCTGGCCTCGGCCGAGCTCGGCGACGCCGACGAGGACAAGCGCCCGACGGTCCAGGTCGGCGACCCGTTCGCGGAGAAGAAGCTGCTCGAGTGCTCGCTCGAGCTGCTGGAGCGCGGGCTGCTCGTCGGCCTGCAGGACCTCGGCGCCGCGGGCCTGACCTCGAGCGCGTCGGAGATGGCCTCCAAGGGCGGCGTCGGCATGGACCTCGACGTCGCGCGCGTCCCGCTGCGCGAGGCCGACATGGAGCCCTTCGAGATCATGGTCTCCGAGTCGCAGGAGCGGATGCTGTGCGTCTGCGAGCCCGCACGCGTGGACGAGGTGCTCGCGGTGTGCTCGAGGTGGGAGGTCCACGGGACGGCGGTCGGCGAGGTGACGGACACCGGCCAGATGCGCGTGCTGCACGGCGATCGCGTCGTCGGCGACATGCCGGTGGCCGCGCTGGTGGACGACTGCCCGCTCTACGACCTGGCGCCCGAGCGCCCCGACGCGCCGCTCTACGCGCCGTCGCCCCCGGTGCTCGCGCCCGACGTCGAGCCGACCGAGGCGCTGCTCGCGCTTTTGCGCTCGTCCAACGTCGCGTCGCGGCTGCCGCTCTTCCGCCAGTACGACTGGCTCGTGCAGTCGCGCACCGTCCGGCGGCCCGAGGAGGCCGATGCCGCGGTGCTGCTGCTTCCGGACGGCGGGGCGCTCGCCGTGTCGATCGACGGCAACGGCCGCCGCGTGGCCGCCGACCCCTACCGCGGCACGCTCGAGGTGGTGCTCGAGTGCGCGGCCAACCTGGCCTGCGTGGGCGCCGAGCCGCTCGGGGTGACCAACAACCTCAACTTCGGCAACCCCGAGAAGCCGCATGTCGCGTGGCAGCTCAGCGAGGCGGTGCGCGGCCTGGGCGACGGCTGCCGCGCGCTGGGCACCGCCGTGGTGGGCGGCAACGTCTCGCTCTACAACGAGGGCGCGGCCGGCCCGATCTACCCGACGCCGGTCGTCGGCATGGTCGGCCGCGTGCCCGACGCGAGGCGCGCCGGGCGGCTGGGCTTCGCTCGCGAGGGCGACGTCGTCGCGCTGGCCGGCCCGTTCTCGCCGGCGCTGGACGCCGGGGAGCTGCACAAGCTGTGCGGCGAGCCGCTGCCCGAGCGCTTGCCCGACGTCGACCTCGAGGCCGTCGCCGGTGCCCTCGAGGCGATCCGCGACGCGGTCCGCGAGGGACGCCTGTCAAGCGCCCACGACGTTGCCGAGGGCGGGCTGCTCGTCGCGCTCGCCGAGGCGTGCCTGGCCGGGGGCGTCGGCACGCAGGTCGACCTGGGCGCCGGCCCGGCGGCGGCCGAGCGGCTGTTCGGCGAGGGCCCCGGCGGCTTCGTCGTCTCCGGGTCGCTCGCGGCGATCGAGCAGCTCTCGGTCCGCGTGCCGGTGAGGTGCTCGGCACGGTCGGTGGCGAGGGGCTGGCGGTGCGACACGGCGAGGACGAGCTGCTGTCCGTCCCCCTGAGCGAGCTGCGTGCGGCGCATGCCGAGCTCGAGCGCTTCTTCCCTTAAGACACCGCGCTCGCGCCTTCGACGACCGCCGCGCTGCCGTCGCTGCGCGGGTCGGCGGCGGCCGTCAGCAGCCCGCCGGCGCCGAGGGTGATGGCCTGTGCATGGCCCATACGCTCGCTGCGAGGCGGGACGACATGCATCCGTGACGCCGTCTCGTGCAGCGCAGTGAGCGACTCCGGCTCCAGGTCCGCCTCCACGTGCAGGGTCTCGGGGTCGTCCTCCAGCAGAAAGCGACCGTGCAGCACCCGGGGGGCGGAGACGGCCTCCTCCGCGGTGGCGCCCTCAAGGAGCTGATGAAGCACCTGTACGTTGGTCTGCGGCTGGCCGTCAGCTCCCATCGTGCCGAATATGAACCGCGGACGACCCTCCTCGAGCGCCATGCATGCCATCAACGTGTGCAGCGTGCGCTTGCCCGGGGCGAGCACGTTGGCCGCGCCGGCGTCCAGAGAGAAGTAGTGCGCCCGGTTGTGCAGCAGGATGCCGGTGTCCCCCGCCACGAAGCACGAGCCAAAGCCGTAGTACAGGCTCTGGATCAGCGAGCATGAGTTTCCCTCGGCGTCGACCGTGCACAGGTAGACGGTGTCGCCCCCCAAGGGCGGGGCAGCCGGTTGGACGGACGGCGCGCTGCCGGCCAGCAGGTCGTCCACACCCACCGTCATGTGGGCCGGATCGGTGACGTGGCGGTCGCGCAGGCCGAACGCGCGGCGTTTGGCGGCGACGAAGTCAGCGACGTAACCAGGCGTGCCCGGCCGCAGGGAGTCCAGGTCGACCATCCGGTCGAGCATCAGCAGCGACGTGATGCCCTGGCTGTTGGGCGGCGTGGTCACGACCTCCAGGCCGCGATGGCGCATGCGCAGGGGTGCGACCCACGTTGGCCGGTAGGCGCTCAGGTCCCCGGCCCGCAGCAGGCCGTCCGCCGAGTGCACGGCGCGATCGATCGCCCGAGCCAGGTCCCCGGCGTAGAGATCGCCGGCGCCGGCGTCGGCCAGTTGTCGCAGCGTTCCCGCCAGCTCGGGCTGGCGCAGGGTGTCGCCGGTGGCCAGCGGCTCGGAGCCACCATGGAACAGGCGCCGGCGCAGCGTCGGATCGGCGCGGAGCTCGTCGCGGGAGTCGGCGATCCACCCCGCCAGGCGGTCCGTCACAGGGACGCCCTCCTCCGCCGCACCGATGGCCGCGGTGAGCAGCTCGGCGAGCGGTTGCGAGCCGAAGCGCGCGAGCGCCGCATCCCAGGCTCGCACAGCTCCGGGAACGGTGAGGGTCAGCGGTCCGCGGGCCGGCACGGCGGCAAGCCCGCGATCTGCCAACGCGTCCGGGGTGGCCAACGCGGGAGCCGGGCCGGTGCCGTTGAGGCAGTGCACCATCCCGCTGCGCGCTTCGTGGTAGAGCAGGAACAGGTCGCCTCCCACCCCACACATGTGGGGGTAGGCGACGCCGAGCATGGCGTTCGTGGCGATCGCTGCGTCGAGCGCGTTGCCTCCCCCGGCCAGGACGTCGCGCCCGACCACGGTCGCCGCCCAGTGCGGGCTCGCCACCGCCCCCGCGGGACGTCCGTGCGTGTCAGGCGCGGTGGTCATCTCGTCGTCCTTGCCCCGCCGCCGAACCACAAGCCGCTTGACACCATCTCCTCCCACGGAGTAGATTTGGTCCCATCATCCTACCAATATCGATCGATACGCGTCGAGACAAGGGGTACGGACGGTGAAGGTCTTCATCTCGGTGGACATGGAGGGAACGAGCGGCCTGGAGCGCCTCGAGGAGATCTTCCGCGGGCTCCCGGGGTTCGATCGGTTCCGCCGGCTCATGGCCGGAGACGCCAACGCCGTGGTCCATGGCGCGATCGACGCGGGCGCTGACGAGATCGTCGTGAGTGACTCGCACGGCTACATGTGCAACATCAACCCCGACGACCTCGTGCCCGGGGTGCGCCTCAAGCGCGGCCAGATGCGCCGTCGCTGGTGCCAGATGAAGGGCATGGAGAACGACTACGACGCCGTGCTGCTCGTCGGCTACCACGCCAAGGCCGGCAACCCCGACGCGATCCTCAGCCACACCTGGATCACGAGCTTCCTCGACGTTCGGGTCAACGGCCAGTCCGTACCCGAGCCTTCGCTGAACACCTGGCTGGCCGGAGCCTTCGGGGTGCCCGTCGTGATGCTGTCGGGAGACGACCACGTCATCCGCGAGGCGCGCCCGGTGCTCGGCGACATCCACTACGCCCAGGTCAAGGCGTCGACGGGCTACTTCAGCGGCGACCACCTGCCGCTGGACGAGAGTCGCCGGCTGCTGCGGACGACGGCCCGCGAAGCGGTCGCCGGGGTCCGTGGGTTCGAGCCGGTCCGGTGCGATCTGCCGGTGACGATCGAGCTCGACCTCTCGCCGGATCCGGTGCACGACACTCCGCTGGGCGCCCGTTCCGATGACAACCAGCGCTTCATCGACCGTACCTGGGGCGACAAGCCGCTCAGCGACGTCGACCTGGTCCTCGCCACGCACCCTCAGGTCACCTCGCCCAAGCGCGGCACCGTCGCGTTCACGTGCGAGGACTACCCCACGGCCTACGCGACGCTCCACTCGATCCTGCTGGAGGTCTACGAGCGCGACATCGAGAACCTGATCGACATCGTGGCAGCACCGGACCAGTACGAGCGCCCGGACCTGGACGACATCGTCGGGGATCACCCGGTCACCGAGCGCGCCGCCGGCGCTGCGCGCTAAGGGGCATCCGGACACAGGAGGAGACCATGGGCCTGTCGCCAGTGTCGGTCGGCGTCGTCGGTCTGGCGATGGCGCTGTTCGCCAACGGGATGCAACTCCTGGGCGCCCACGACGGCCCGGACGACGATGCGACAAGCGGGAAGACCGTCGCGCTCGTCGGCAGTCTCGGCGGAGCGATCACGCTGGCGTTCCTCGCGGGCTGGCTGGTGGTCGGCGCCCCGTTCGGCACCGACGACGCGGACACCGTCAAGACGCAGCTGCTGTACGCCTCTCTGAGCGCGAAGTTCGCGCTGCTGTGGATCGGCGTGAGCTTCGCCCAGCTCGGCGGGTGGAGCCTGAAGCCGATCGGCACGATGTGCGCGTTCCTCGCCGTGCTGCACGTCATCGAGATGGTCGTGCTGCCCACGCTGGGGACCGGGCTAAGCCTTCACATCGCCATCGTGGAGCTCGTCTTCCTGATCTACGTGCTCGTCCTGCTCGGCTTCTGGGCGCTGCCGTACGGCCGGGTGGGGCCACGACCCGTGGGCGTGGTCAGCGTGGTCGCGGCGTTCGCAACGCTCTACCTGGAGTACGTGTCGGGCGGCATCCTGCCCACACCCTGAGCGACCATGGCGCGCGTCCGCGGGAACCTACCCGTCGCGGCCGGGCATCGTCGAACGGATGAGATCCTCGACGTGGTTGAGGTGTACGCCCATCGCGAGCCTGGCGGCGTCGGCGTCGCCGGCGCGCACCGCCCGGAGGATGGCGCGATGGTCGGCGATCGCCGCTCCGGTGGCCTCTGACGGCTCGAAGGACCGCTCGCGGCTCTGGCGCAGGGCGGCGCTCAGCGTGCTCACCAGGTCGATCAGCATCTGGTTCATGGTCGCTCGAGCGATCGCGACGTGGAAGCCCGAGTCGTCGTCCACCACGCTCTCGCCCGCCGCCATGCCGCGCTCCATGAGCTCGATCCACCGCTCGATGTCCTGCACGGCCTCGGGGGTGGCGCGCGTTGCCGCGAGGGCGGCGGTCTCGGGCTCGATGATCCGCCGGACCTCGACGGGGTCGAGCATGAGCTCGCGCGCGGCGTCCTCGGGCGCGAGCTGCGCCAGCTGATGCACGCGCGCGCGAGGCGTCAGCCCGACGCGCGTCTTGCCGCGGGTCTCGGTCAGGCCCATGTGGTCCAGCGCGGCCAGTGCCTCGCGCAGGACGTTGCGGCTGACTCTCAGCTGCTCGCCGAGCGCGCGCTCCGACGGCAGCGCGACCTCGGGGGACGTGCTCGACGCGATGACTCCCACGAGCTGCTCGGCCACCTCCTGCACCAAACCCCGCCGGCGCGCGGGACGCACAGTGGTCAGCGAGGCCCGAGCCTGCTCCCCGTCGTCGTGCGCCGAGCCCGCGTTCGGTACGTGATCATCCATCTGCGCTCGGGGCAAACGTACCAACCGGGCTACGACGACCGGTGATGCGGCCTCGAACCGATACCGCCCGGTCTCGCTGCTACGCTCAGCGCCGTCGCCTCGGCTCCCTGGCGGCTCCTCATGACCGCAGATCAGCCCTTCCTCGACGAGCGCGACGGCCCGCGCGACGAGTGCGGCGTCTTCGGGCTCTACGCCCCGGGCACGGACGTCGCGCGGCTCGCGTACTTCGCCCTCTACGCCCTGCAGCATCGCGGCCAGGAGTCGGCGGGGATCGCCGCGGCCGAGGACGGCGGCTACATCATCACCCAGCGCTCGCTGGGGCTCGTCTCGCAGGTGTTCAAGGAGCACGACCTCCGCGCGCTGTCCGGCGACCTGGCCATCGGCCACGTGCGCTACTCGACCACCGGCTCCAACGAGTGGGAGAACTCCCAGCCCGTGCACCGCAGCGACGGCGCCGGCGGCAACCGCCGCGAGCTCGCCCTGGCCCACAACGGCAACCTGACCAACGCCGTCGAGCTGCACGCCGAGCTGCGCGAGCGCGGCGTGACGTTCAGCTCCACGTCGGACTCCGAGATCGTGGCAGCACTGCTGGCCACCCATCCCGCCGACGACATCGAGGACGCGATCGCCGACGTCATGCCGCGCCTGCAGGGCGCGTTCTCGATCGTCGTCATGACCAAGAAGCGCGTGTACGCGTTCCGCGACCCGGCCGGCGTGCGCCCGCTCGCCCTCGGGCAGATCGGCGAGCACTTCTGCGTGGCCAGCGAGACCTGCGCCTTCGACATCATCGGCGCGCGGCGGATGCGCGACGTGCAGCCGGGCGAGCTCGTGTCGATCGGGGCCGACGGCATGCGCGCCCGGCAGGTCGTCGAGGGCGAGCGCGAGGCGTTCTGCGTGTTCGAGTACATCTACTTCGCCCGGCCCGACTCGCGGATGGGCGGCGACGTGCTGCAGGCCGCACGCGGCCGGATGGGCGAGATCCTGGCCCGCGAGGCGCCCGCGCCCTCCGCCGACCTCGTCATCGCCGTCCCTGACTCGGGCAACCCGGCCGCCCGCGGCTTCGCCCGGGCCAGCGGTCTGCCCCAGGACGACGGCCTGATCAAGAACCGCTACGTCGCCCGCACGTTCATCCAGCCCGGTCAGGAGCTGCGCAAGCACGGCCTGCGGCTGAAGTTCAACCCGCTGCCCGAGATCGTCGGCGGCCGGCGCCTCGTCGTGGTCGACGACTCGATCGTGCGCGGCAACACGACCCGCCAGATCGTGCAGATGCTGCGCGACGCGGGCGCGCTCGAGGTCCACATGCGGATCTCCGCCCCGCCGATCAAGCACCCGTGCCACTACGGCATCGACATGTCCTCGCGCGAGGAGATGATCGCCCACGACCGCTCGGTCGACGAGGTGGCGAGCGAGCTCGGCTGCGACTCGCTGGCCTACCTCTCGCTGCCCGGCGTCTACGAGGCCGTGCGCGGCGACCGCGACCGCCACTGCGACGCCTGCTTCTCCGGCCACTACCCGCTGGCCGGCAGCGACGACGCGAACGACAAGTTCGCCTTCGAGCGCGCGCTCCCGCTCGTGCGGGCGTAGCGTCCTCGAGAACCCGGTCGACCGGTCTGAGTTGGTCTGCCGGTGCTCCTGGCCTTTCGCAAGGCCGCCGTGGGCTTGCCTCTTCAGCGAGAAGGCTCGTGGGTTCGGCTTCGGCGTCGGGTACGTCCTCCACCGCGTGCTGAGCTAAGCGGCGGAGGCGCGCACCCGGACTCGCGGGCGGGCGTTGTTCACGTAGCCCTTCGGGTTCCATAGCGCCGCCTCGTCCTCGGGCTGGGTGGCCGCCGAGGAGTCCCACGCGCGCACGAGGATCTCGTGCTCGCCGGGCGCGAGGCCGACCGTGATCCGCCAGTGCCGCCAGGCCCACCGGCCGAGGTCCTCGAGCAGCTCCGCCTGCGACCAGCTCGCGCCGCCGTCGATCGAGACGTCGACCCGCGCGACGTGGCGTTCCCCGCCCGCGAACGCGTAGCCGCGGACCTCGACCGGGCCGGCGGCGACCGTCTCGCCGTCGGCCGGAGACAACACGTCGGCGTTGAGGGCGATCAGGCCGAGCGGCAGCCCCACGCCCGGGCCCGGCGTTCCGTCCTCGGGCAACAGCCGATAGACGACGTGCTGGAAGTAGCCACGCCAGGGCCTCGAGCGGACCTCGATCCGCTCGAGCCACTTGACGCTCCTCGCGCCGATGTAGCCAGGCACCACCACGCGCAGCGGCGCGCCGTGGACGGGCTGGAGCGGCTCTCCGTTCATCGCCCACGCGAGCAGGACCTCGCGGCGGCGCGCCTTGTCGAGCGGAATCGAGCCACCGAAGGACTGGGCGGGCTTGGCCTCCGAACAGAGGTCGGCGCCGTGGAAGCCGACATGCGCCGCCCCGCGCACCGGCCCGGCGAGCGCGAGCACATCGGCGAGCGCGACGCCGCTCCACGTCGCGGTACCGGTCGCGCCGGGACCCCACGGCGCCTCGCCGGGAATGTCGCGGATGGCCATCAGCCCCGCGCGCCGGTTGCCGGCGCACTGCAGCGTCGCGATCACCTCGCGTTCCCGGAACGCCTCGCGCAGGGTGGCGAGGGAAAGGTCGAGCTCGCGCTCGACGAGCCCGTGCACGTGCACCCGCCACCCGGCCGGATCGATCTCCGGCACCGGGCCGTGCCCCCGCACGTAGAACGCGTCCGTGGCGGTCAGCGGACCCTCGGCCAGGGCAGCGAGCCCGGTCTCGGCGTTGAACGGATCGTCCTGGTGAACGATCAGGTCCGCGCGCTTTCCGTAGCGGCCCACGCGACAAGCGTACGGTCACACGCGCGTCAGGGCCCAGCCGCTCTGACCGCAGGGACGACGATCGGTCGCGCACTCGTCGCGTCCGACCGCCGCTCGGCGCGGCAGGCCACAGCCCGCTCCGGCGGGGCGCCCCCCGGCAACCCCGCCGGAATCGGCGGGCGGCCGCCGCTCTCGCGGCGTCGCTCCGGGCCCCTCGCCGTTCCCCCCGGGGAGCCCCATGTGGTGATCCGCACGAGCCTCGTCGAAGCGGCCGGCCCGCGGAGTGAGGCTGCGCACACAGCGCGCGAGTCCGCGTCTCGGGTCTCCCGCGCCGCGCCACACGTCACGGCTCTGCGCCGGCGGCCGATGGCGGCCGGGTGCGGCGCTATGGTCGTCGCCCCCATGGATCGTGCCCTGATCGCCCTGCGCGAGCATTTCGGCTTCAGCGCCTTCCGGCCCGGCCAGGCCGAGGCGGTCGGCGCCGCGCTGGCCGACCGCGACCTGCTCGTGGTCATGCCCACCGGCGCCGGCAAGTCGCTCTGCTACCAGCTCCCCGCGCTGCTGCGCGACGACCTCACGCTCGTCGTCTCGCCGCTCGTCTCGCTCATGCAGGATCAGGTCGAGGCGCTGGAGCGCGCGGTGCCCGGCCGCGCCGCGCTCGTCAACGCCCAGCAGGACGCGGCGACCAACCGCGCCGCGCTGGCGCGCGCCGCCTCCGGCGAGCTGCGTCTGCTGTACGTCGCGCCCGAGCGCTTCTCCTCGCCCGGCTTCCTGCAGGCCGTCCGCGAGGTCGAGGTCGGCCTGTTCGTGGTCGACGAGGCGCACTGCGTCTCGCAATGGGGCCACGACTTCCGCCCCGACTACTTCCGCCTGGGCGACGCCGCCCGCTGGCTCGGCGCGCGCAGCATCGTCGCCTCGACCGCGACGGCCACGCCGCAGGTGGCCGCCGACATCGCCGGCCGCCTCGCGCTGCGCGAGCCGGTCCGCGTGACGACCGGGTTCGACCGGCCCAACCTCGCCTTCGCCGTGGTCCCGTGCCGCAGCGCCGCCGACAAGCGCGCTCGGCTGGCGGCCGCGCTCGCCGAGCCGGCGTCGCGCCCGGCCATCGTCTATGCCGGCACGCGCGCCGACACCGAGCGTCTGGCCGTCGAGCTCGGGGACGCGCTCGGCGTCGAGGTCCTGCCCTACCATGCCGGCCTGGCGCGCGAGGCGCGCGCCGACACGCAGCGGCGCTTCATGCGCGGCGATGTCGACGTCGTCGTGGCCACCAACGCGTTCGGCATGGGCGTGGACAAGGCCGACGTTCGCACGGTCGCGCACGCGAGCGTGCCCGGGTCGATCGAGGCCTACTACCAGGAGGCCGGGCGCGCTGGTCGTGATGGCTCGCCGGCGCGCGCGCTGCTGTTCGCCGAGGCGCGCGACAAGGGGCTGCACGTCTTCTTCATCCAGCGCGCCGAGGTCGATGACGCGACGCTCGCTCGCGTGGCCGAGCGCCTGGCGGGCGCCGCCGGGACGCTCCCGCTGGCCCTCGGCGACGCGGGCGCGACGTACGACCTCGGCATCGGCGACCTCGGGGCCGACGCCGAGCAGGTCCGGGCGATCCTCGGCCACCTCGCCCGCGCGGGGGTGATCCGGCCCGCGCCGGCGCCGGTGGACCGCGTTCGCGGCCGCTTCGCCGCGCCGTTCGACGGGCGTGCGCAGGCCGCGTGCCGGGCCTCGGCGGGCGAGGCCCAGCGCGCCCGCTGGCGCCAGTACCGCTCGGTGTGGGCGTTCGTCGAGGGCGACGCCTGCCGCCGGCGGACGATCCTGAGCCACTTCGGTGACGGCGCGGCGCCCGCGGCGAGCGGGCCGTGCTGCGACGTCTGCGTGCCCGAGCTCGTGCCCGCCGCGCCGGCGGCCCCCGCGCGTCGCGGCGCGAGCGGCGCACCGGTCGAGCTCGACGCAGCGATCGTCGAGGTGGTGGGCGGGGCCCAGCCGTCGGTCGGCCGCACGCGCACGGTGGAGATCCTGCGCGGCGGGCGCTCCCAGGCCCTGCGCCGCCACGCCTACGACGGCCTGCCGCTGTACGGCGCGTTCGCCCATCTCGCGGCCGGGGAGGTGCTCGAGCGCGTCGACGCGCTGCTCGCCGACGGCCGCCTGCACTCGACGGGCGGTCACTACCCCACGCTGCGGACGGCGCAGGCGCGCGCGGCATGAGGGTGGGCGTGCTCGCCTCCGGGGAGGGCACGAACCTCCAGGCGCTGCTCGACACCGTCCACGGCCACGAGGCCGAGATCGTCGCCGTGGCCTCCGACCAGCCCAGCGCGCGGGCGCTGCGGCGCGGGCGCGAGGCCGGCGTGCCGGTGGCGAGCTTTCCCACGCGCGAGTTCGCCGACCGTGGCGCCCGCGACGCCGCGATCGCCGGCTGGCTCGACGAGCGCGGAGCGGAGCTCGTCGTGCTGGCGGGCTACATGGCCGTCCTGGACGACGCGTTCCTCGAGCGCTTCGCCGGCCGGCTGATCAACGTCCATCCGTCGCTGCTGCCCGCCTTTCCCGGCCTGCGGGCGATCGAGCAGGCGCTCGAGTATGGGGTCAAGGTCTTCGGGGTGACCGTCCACTACGTCGAGCCCGGCGCCGTCGACGGCGGCGCGATCATCCTCCAGGGCTCCGTCGAGCTGCCCGACGCGACCGGCGCGGCCGCGGTCCTCGCCGCGCTGCGGCCGCTCGAGCACGCGCTCTTGCCTCGCGCGGTGGCGCTCATCGCCGCCGGCGCCGTGCGCCGCGACCCCGATCACCCGCGGCGCGTGCTGCTCGACGAGCGCGCTCCGGCGCCGCCGGCCACGTGAGACCCGTCGGCTGACGCCCCCGGCCGCGCTCCTACGCCTCCTCGTCCTCCTCCTCGGCCTCGGGGTCGTCGAAGCCCGAGGCGTCCTCGCCGCCGGCGTCGTCGTCACTGTCCTGCCAGTCGCCCGCGACGTCCTCGGCCGGCTCGTCGGCCTCCTCGCTGCGCGCCTGCAGCTCGCGCTTGGAGTCGTCGATGTGGTCATCGAGGCGATCGAGCCGCTCCTCGAGCTCGTCACCGGTGCGCTCGAGGTCGCGATCCGGCTCGGCGGTGCGGTTGTCCATGTGGTCTCCTGTTGCAATTAGGACGTAGCGGCGGGTGTTCCCGGCCGTCCGCTCGTTCAACCCGCGGCGCTGCGCGCGAGGCCCCGGGTATCCTCGCGTCCATCGCCGACTCGCCCACCGATCGCGCGCAGGAGCCGCTCGTCCAGCCGGGCGCGGTTCGCGTCCGGCGGGCGCTGCTGTCGGTCTCGGACAAGCGCGGGCTGGTCGACTTCGCCCGCGGCCTGGCCGAGCTCGGGGTCGAGCTCGTGTCCACCGGCGGGACGGCGGGCGAGCTCGGACGCGCCGGGCTGGACGTGCGGCCGATCGACGACCTCACCGGCTTCCCGGAGATCATGGACGGCCGCGTCAAGACGCTGCACCCCAAGCTCCACGGCGGGCTGCTGGCCGTCCGCGACAACCCCGAGCACGTCCGTCAGGCCGCCGACGCGGAGATCGAGTTCGTCGACCTCGTGTGCGTGAACCTGTACCCGTTCGAGCGCACGGCCGGGCGCCCCGGCGCCGGTGAGGCGGAGGTCATCGAGGACATCGACGTGGGCGGCCCGACGATGATCCGCGCCGCGGCCAAGAACCACGCCTTCGCCGCGGTCGTCACCAGCCCGGAGAGCTACGACGCCGTGCTCGAGGAGCTGCGCGACGCCGACGGCCGGCTCTCGCTGGCCACGCGCGAGTGGCTGGCGGCCGAGGCCTTCGCCTACACCGCGCGCTACGACACCGCGATCGCGCGCTGGTTCGCCGAGAAGGGCGACGGCTTCCCGCAGCTGCACCTGCGCGCGTTCGAGAAGGTGCTCGACCTGCCCTACGGCGAGAACCCGCACCAGCGTGCCGCCTACTACACGCAGGTCGGGGCGCGCGCCGGCGTGCTGTCGCAGGTCCGTCAGCACCACGGCCGGCAGATCTCCTTCAACAACATCCTCGACCTCGACGCGGCTCGCACGCTGCTGCGCGACCTCGGCGAGCGCGCGGCCTGCGTCATCGTCAAGCACAACAACCCGTGCGGCGCCGCGGTTGCCGACGAGCTCCTCGAGGCGTACCGCAGGGCGCTCGAGTGCGACCCGCTGAGCGCCTTCGGCGGCGTGGTCGTCGTCAATCGGCCGGTCGATCGCCAGACCGCCGATGCCCTGAGCGAGCAGTTCGTCGAGCTGCTGCTCGCGCCGGCCTACGAGGAGGGCGCGCTCGACGTGCTCACGCGCAAGCGCGACGTGCGGATCCTCGAGGACCAGGAGCGACGCCTCCCGCTGCTCGGCGAGAAGGACGTCCGCCAGGTCACCGGCGGGCTGCTGGTGCAGGATCGCGACGTCGTGCTTCCCGCGCGCGAGGCGATGGAGGTCGTCACCGGCCGCGCCCCCACCGATGCCGAGTGGGACGACCTGCGCTTCGCCTGGGTGGTCTGCCGTCACGTGCGCTCGAACGCGATCGTGCTGGCCCGCGACGGGGCCACCGTGGGGATCGGCGCGGGCCAGATGAGCCGTGTGGACTCGGTGCGCCTGGCCGTCGAGAAGTCCCGCCTGAGCGACCTGGGTGGCGTGGTGCTGGCCTCCGACGCGTTCTTCCCGTTCGCCGACGGGCCGGCACTGGCCATCGAGGCCGGCGTCCGCGCCGATCGTCCAGCCCGGCGGCTCCAAGCGCGACGACGAGGTCGTGGCCGCCGCCGACGCCGCCGGAGCGACGATGGTCTTCAGCGGGCGCCGGCACTTCCGCCACTGATGGCCGGGATCGAGCGCCACGCATCGGGCGGCGCCTACGAGGACGTCGTCGGCTACTCGCGCGTCGTGCGCGCGGGCGACCTCGTCCTCGTGGCCGGCACGACGGCGACGATGCCCGACGGCGCGATTGCCGGCATCGGCGACCCCTACCTCCAGACGCGCCAGACCCTCGAGAACGTCGCCGCCGCGCTGGCCCGCGTCGGCGCGTCGCTGGAGGAGGTCGTGCGCACGCGCGTCTTCCTCGTCGACCCCGGGCACTTCGACGGCTTCGGCCGGGCCCACAGCGAGGCCTTCGGCGACATCCGCCCGGTCAACACCACCGTCATCGTGGCCGGCCTGGCCGACCCGCGGATGCTCGTCGAGGTGGAGGTCGAGGCCTACCTGCCGCGGTGATCGGCGGCCGGTCGGAGCGGGGCCTTTCGATCCGTCCGGGCCGTCGCGCAGGATGCCGCGTCCGTGTCCGCTGCCGCCGTCGCACCCTCGCCCGCTTCGCTGCGGGCGTGGCAGCAGGACGCGCTCGTGGCAATGCGCGCATGGTCGAGCGGGCCGTTCCTGCTCTCGGCGGCGCCCGGGGCGGGCAAGACGCGGCCCGCGCTCGTGCACGCGCGCGACCTGCTCCACGCCCGCGCCGTGCAGCGCATCGTCGTCGTCTGCCCGACGACGCCGCTCACGCGCCAGTGGGCCGCCGCGGCCGCGCGGCTCGGCCTGCACCTCGCGCCCGACGCGACGGCGCTGCGACCGCCGCGCGACTTCCAGGGCATCGCGGTCACCTACGCGCGGGTGGCCGCGCATGGCCGAGCGCTGGTCGCGGTCCTGCGGCCAGGGCACGCTCGTGATCGCCGACGAGGCGCACCACCTCGGCGAGGAGCTGGCCTGGGGCACGGGCTTCGCCACCGCGTTCGCGCGCGGCGGGGCGCTGGCTGCTGCTGTCGGGCACGCCGTTTCGCTCGGACACGACGCCGATCCCCGGCGTGCGCTACGAGGGCGGCGTCGCCGTGCCCGACGTCTCCTACCCCTACGCCGACGCGGTCCGCGAGGGGATCTGCCGGCCGGTGACGTTCATCCCCTACGACGGCGTGCTGCAGTGGCGCAGCGGCGACGACGTGGTCGAGGCGTCGTTCGAGGACGCGCTGGCCGGGCGCGAGGCCGGCCGCCGCTACCGCACGGCGATCTCGGTCGGGCTGCCCGACGGGCTGCCGCGGATCCTGGCCGCGGCCGACGAGCGCCTGCGGAGCCTGCGCAGCGGCGAGCACCGCGACGCCGGCGGCCTCGTCGTCGCCGCCGACAGCACCCACGCCAGGGCGATCGCCGGGCTCCTGCGCGCGCACACCGGGCGCGCGCCGACGGTCGTCCTGCACACCGAGGCGCGCGCGGCCGAGAAGCTCGCGGCCTTCACGGCGTCCTCCGAGCGCTGGATCGTCGCGGTCAACATGGTCAGCGAGGGCGTCGACATCCCGCGCCTGCGCGTCGGCGTCTACGCGACCGCGGCCAAGACGCCGCTGATCTTCCGCCAGATCGTCGGGCGCTTCGTGCGCACGATCCCGGGCCGGCCGGTCGACATGAGCTGGCTGTACCTGCCCGCCGACCCGGTGCTGCGCGGCCATGCCGCCGAGGTCGAGCGCGAGCTGCGCCACGTGCTGACGCCCACCGCGCGACGACGACCGCAGCGCGCTCGACGAGCCCCGGCACGCGCGCGAGACCGAGCGCGGCGAGGAGCCCGCGTTCGTGCCCGTGGCCGCCGACGTCGCGCCCCAGCTCGCGCTGTTCGGGGCGCCGGGGCCGGGCCCCGGCCCGCATGGCCCCGGCCGTCCCTGCGCCCGCGCCGCCCGCGCCGCCGACGACGAGCCGGCCGCGATGCCCGCGTTCGAGCGCCGCGCCGCTGCTGCGCGACAAGCGCCATCGGCTGGTCGCCGACCTGCGCCGCCGCGACGGCCGCAGCCACGCGGAGATCAACCGCTGGCTGAACCGGACGTGCGGCATCCGACGCGTCGACGAAGCCTCGATCGACCAGCTCGAGCGCTCGGTCGCGCTGCTGCTCGGCGCGCTGACCGCGCGGCGCGGATAGTCCGTCAGGCCGCTTCGAAGGTCCGCGACCGCGCCGGCGGCGGGCCCGCGCCCGGGCCGGGCTCCGCGCGCACCTGGCCCGGTCCGACCTGGGCACCGCAGCGCTCGCACGTCATGCTGCCCGGTCACCGCTGCCGCCGCAGCCGCGATGGCGCACGACCCGCGGCGGCCCCTCGGGCGGCGCGTAGTAGCGGTCGCCCCAGCTCATCAGCGACATCGTGACCGGCAGCAGGTCGAGTCCCTTGGCCGTCAGGCGGTACTCGTGGCGCTCGGGGCGCTCCCGGTAGCGGCGGCGCTCGAGGACACCCTCGTCGACGAGCCGCGCGAGGCGATCGGCGAGCACGTTGCGCGCGATGCCGAGCTCGCGCTGGAAGTCGTCGAAGCGGTGCACGCCGAGGAACGCGTCGCGGATGACGAGCAGCGTCCAGCGGTCACCCAGGACCTCGAGCGCGCGAGCCACCGAGCAGTTCTGGCCGTCGTAGGTGCGCGGGAGCATGTGCCGATCGTAACGTCTCCAGCGCGAACCGGTTGCATGACGCAACGAAGTCAGACCGGGAGTGCCCCCGGGGAGACTCGAACTCCCATCTGCCGGTTTAAAAGACCGCCGCTCTGCCGTTGAGCTACGGGGGCCCCCGGGATGGTAGGTGGCCGCCGGGCGCGGGTGTCAGTGCGTCGCGGCCTCGACCGGCGTCGACAGGACGACCTCGCCGATGTCGCTCTGCTGCAGCTTGACCAACTCGTCGATGTTGTCTGCGACCCACGCCGCGGCGGCATCCGTCGCGGCGTCCGCTTGGGCCGAGGACTCCCAATGCGACACCGAGACGAGCCCGGACCCGGTCTCGATGAGCTCGTAGGACTGGAACCCCGGCCGCTCGCGGAAGATCTCCAGCATGCCCCCGGGCGCCTCGACCGTGCGCACCACCTGGTCGAGCGAGCCCGACCGCAGCCGGTAGAAAGCGACGCGCGCGTGCATCGTTCGTCCCCTTTCAGTCGTGCGTACCGCGGTGACCGAGTATCGGCGAACGCGCGCGAGGCCGTCAACCTCGGTGTACGCCCATACCCCCAGCGGGATTCGAACCCGCGATCTCCGCCTTGAAAGGGCGGCGTCCTGAACCGCTAGACCATGGGGGCCTGCGACCGATGATAGGTCGCGGGTCGGGCGCGGACGCGGCTCGGTCAGACCGAGCGGGTCAGCCCGCCGTCGACGGTCAGCGTCTCGCCCGTGATGTAGCCGGCCCGCGCCGAGCACAGGAACGCCGCCGCGGCGCCCATCTCCTCGACCGTGCCGAGCCGGCCCGCCGGCACCTGGCGCGCGGCGTCGGCCTCCGCCGCCTCCGGGGACGCGCTGCGCTCGAAGATGCGCTGCGTGGCGATGCGCCCGGGCAGGACGCTGTTGAGCGTCACGCCGTCGCCCGCGACGCTGCGCGCGAGCGTCTTGAAGGCCGTGATCATCGATGCGCGGTGGGCGTTGGAGAGCATGAGGTCGCCGATCGGCTCGCGCACGCTCGTGCTGACGACGTTGACCACGCGCCCGAAGCCGCGCTCGCGCATGCCCGGCAGCGACCGCCTCCACGAGCGCCATCGGCGCGAGCACGAGCGTGCGGTAGGCCGCCTCCCACTGCTCGCGCGTGAACGCGAGTGGGTCGGGGTCGGCCGGCGGCCCGCCGGTGTTGCAGATCGAGGATGTCGATCGGCCCCAGCGCCCGCGTGACCTCTTCGACCAGCGCCGGCACGGCGTCGAGGTCGGCGCTGTCGAACACGAAGCTCGGTGGCCCCCATGTCGGCCGCCGCCGCCTCGATCCGCTCACGCGAGCGCGAGCTGACGGCGACGCGCACCCCCTCCGCCGCCAGCTCGGCGGCGATCCCACGGCCGATGCCGGCCGACGCGCCGGTGACGAGCGCGACGCGTCCCGCGATGCCCAGGTCCATGGCGGCAGGCTAGTGGCGTCCCGCAGTGTGGGCGCGTGACGGCGACGCCCTAGATCGCGCGCGCCGGCAGCCCGCGGTCGCGCGCCAGCCGCGCGCACCACAGGGCGAACAGGACGACGCCGAACACCGCGCCCAGCCAGTGCACGCCGACCGCCACCGCGACGAGGCTGGGCAGGCCGGCCAGCGCTGCCCCGGCGAGCACGGGCCGGGCGGGCAGCCGCACGACCGCCGCCGTCAGCAGCGCGCACGCGATCCAGGCCGCCGGCCCGGCCAGCCAGCCCCACTCGGCGAAGAACGAGCGCGGAAGCGCGAGCCCGAGCGCAAGGGCCAGCATCGCCACGGAGACGGCCTGCACCGCCGCCGCGCGCCAAAGCACGGATCGATCCATCCGATCGATTGTGCCGCAAGCCGACGGTCTAGCCTGTAGGTCTGGCGCCGGGCGGTTAGCTCAGCTGGTCAGAGCGCCCGCCTTACAAGCGGGAGGTCGCAGGTTCGAGCCCTGCACCGCCCATGGGACAGCGGAGGTGCCGTGGTCAGGGCTGAGGACAGGCTGGCGATGCCGGAGCTCGGCATCCGGATCGAGATCCGGCGCCGGGCTCGGGACACCGGTGGTGCGCTGATCGAGTTCGACGTCATCGGTCGTCCGCGGGGCGTGCTCCGGCTGGCCCACGTCCATGCCGGCTACGCCGAGCACATCGAGGTGGTCGACGGCACGCTGCGCCTGCGGATGGGCGGGAGCGTCCGCCTGCTGCGCTCCGGCGACCGCGCCGTGATCCCGGCCGGCGTCAGGCACGCGCAGCTGCCTCAGGGCCGCGAGCCGCATCATCTCCACGTCGAGTGGCGCCCTGCGGGGCCCACGGAGGCGTTCGGCGAGCGGCTCGCCGCGATGTCGCGCGCGGGCGAGCTCAACCGCTGGGGCTTTCCGACTCCGCTGGCCGCGGCGGCGCTCGTCCGCGACTTCGGGACGGACGTCCAGCCGGCGTGGCCGCCGGCGGCCGTCCAGCTCGCCGCGGCGCGAGCGCTGCTCAGCATCGCCGCGGCGGTGAGCCACGCGCGACGCCGTGCCCGCCGGGCGGTTGGCCGCGCCCGCTGAGGACGGACCTGCGGCGGGCCGGCCGCTCACGCCGCGCCTCCGCCAGGCGGTCCAGCAGTGGCGCCTGGGCGGGCAGGATCCGCTCGCGCGCCTCGGCCAGCGAGAACCAGCCCGCGCGGTCGACCTCGGGGAACTCCTGCGTCCGGCCCGAGCGCGGCGGCCACTCGAGCGTGAACGAGTTCGAGCGGATCGCCTCGGGATCGAGGTCGCCGCGCAGAGCCCAGGCCACGACCACCTTGCCGCCCTTCTGCCGCACCTCCCCGAGCTCGACGGGCGTACCCGGCGGCGGCGGGGAGCCGAGCTCCTCGGCGAACTCGCGCAGCGCACAGGCGCGCGGGTCCTCGCCGTCCTCGCACTCGCCCTTGGGAATCGACCACGACCCGAGGTCGCGCCTGGCCCAGAACGGGCCGCCGGGATGGACGAGCAGCACCTCGGGCCCGTCGCCGGCGTCGCGAAACAGCAGGATGCCGGCGCTGCGGCGTGGCATCCGCCGGATGCTAGATGGCCGGTCGTGCCACGACCCTCCGATCGCGCTCGCGATGGCTACACTTCGGGTCGCGCCCGGGGGCGTAGCTCAGTTGGTTAGAGCGCCGGCCTGTCACGCCGGAGGTCGCGGGTTCGAGTCCCGTCGCTCCCGTTCTCAGAAGCCTCGCGATAGCGGGGCTTTTTGTTTTGGTGGGTCGTCGGCCGAGGCATTGGCGTAGACATGGGTACCACATTTGGGTACCAAATCGCCTCGAACGCAGCCAGTTTTCGCCGGTGCGCCATGTGCAGGGTGCCCGGACGATGCTCGGACGGCTCGAGACACGGAGCCCGATGGCGAGACCCGGGCTCGGACCGGTGCGGATTGTCGGCCTCGCCCTCGATGGCCCAACAGCGGGAGCGTGCGGCGAGACTGGACTCGAACCCGAGACACCACGATTTCAGTCGTGCGGCCGTGCGTCTGAAGTTGCCACGATTTGCAGGGGATTCTCGCGCTCTCGGCGTGTCTGTCGGCGTCCGGATTTTCCCGGAGTTTGCGGCCGTTTCCGCCGAGTTACGGCCGACGGTGGGTTCCGTCGGCCTTTTCGTTCGCGGCCGTGCACGACGGCGACAAGTACGTGATCAAGGGCCGGACTCGAGGAGCTGCTTCAGCCGGCGCAGGTCCTGCTTGTTGGCGTGGCGTACGGCGCTCGCCATCAGCGGCGCGGCGATCCGCTTGAAGCCCGAGGGCCGACCGCGGTTGCGCAGCGTCATCCGGTCGCGACGCCTTCGGAGTCCGACCACGCGTAGGTCGTCTCCATCGGGAACGGGCCCTCGGAGGTGCGCATCACCAGGCGCTCGCCGGGCACGAGCTCGGTGATCTCGTATGTGTAGGCGAGGCGGCGACCGAGGAACCTGGCGACGAACGCGATTCGGGAGCCGACTGCTAGCGGCGGGGACGACTTCCACTCCACCGACTCGATCTTCTCGTACCAGCGGGTGGTGTTGTCGATGTCGCCCGCGAACGCAGCCACCTCCGCGCGTGGGCGCGTGATCTCGATCTCGGTGACGACGTCAACGGCCATCCGCCTACGCCGCCAGCGCGTTCACGAAGCTGACGAGCTCGGGCACGATGCGCTCGTGGGCGCCTTCCTGCAGATAGTGGCCGGCGTCCTCGAGCCTGGTGACCGACGCGTCGGGGAAGGTGTCGAGCCACAGCATCTCGAGGTAGGTCGGCAGGAAGGCGACGTCCTTCATCGCCCAGGTGATGTGGACGGGCTTGGCACGGGTGCTCCTTCAGGCGCTGCTCGATCCCGGTCGTCATTGCGACGACCGGCCCGTCGCCGGCGACCGGGATCTCGCGCGGGAAGACGAGGATCGGCGTGCGCTCCGACCAGCCGGCGTGCACGTCGCGGTAGGCGCGCTTGATCGCCGGCGTGAGGCGGTCGCGATGGACGATGCCCTGGCCGAAGAGGAAGCCGCGCTTGAACGCGTCGAGGCCCTTGACTAGTACCTCTCCCACGAGCGGCGTGCGAAACAGACGCAGCGGAAGCGGCAGCGGGATCTTGTCCTTGCCCGGTGGCAGCACCTCCCCGGCGGAAACCGTGTGCATACGTGTTGAGGACGAATAGCCCAGCCACGCGTTCCGGATGCCGCGTGGCCCAGTAGAGCCCGATCGGCCCGCCCCAGTCCTGCGGTACGACCGTCGCACCGGTCAGGTCGAGCGACTCGAGCAGCGCATCGAGCCGTTCGGCGTGGCGGGGGACGCGGTACAGCTCAGGATCCGCGGGCTTGTCCGAGCGGCCGAAGCCGAGGTGGTCGGGCCCGATCGCGCGGTGCCCGGCCTCGACCAGCGCCGGGATGAAGTTGCGGTACAGATAGCCCCACGTCGGGTTGCCGTGCACCATCACGACCGGGCGACCTTCGGCAGGCCCGACGTCGACGTAGTGCATGCGACCGTCGGGGGAATCGAACCACCGCGGCTCGAACGGCCACGTCCCTTCGAACGTCCAGTCCCGCACCTTGGCCATTGAGCGCAGGCTATAGCGGCCCGTCGCTGGCACGTCCAGCCCGACCCCTACACAGCCAGGGTCGGCCCGGGTATGCCGCTCAGGGCCGACGTTTGCCGTTGGGGCCGATGACCCACCAGAGGCCGCCGTTGAGATCGACGTTGTGGCATCGCACCTGGCCGCCTGTCTCGTGTGCGTAGTAGTAGAGCGGCTTCCCGGCGTAGGTGACCTGTCGCCGGCCGTCGCGCCGGCGCGTGGTTCCGAGGAGCGAACTGCGAACACCGCGGCCGGCCACGGGCTTCCCCTTCGTGTAGACCGGGGGCCAGAGCTCGGCGCAGTCTCCGTAGCAGCGGGAGCGATTGCGCCCGTCGCGCTGGAAGATGTAGATCGCCTGGCGCTTCGGGCCCCAGAGCATCGTCCCGAACTCAGACCCTCGCGCCGTGACCGTCGTCCCGGCCGCCATGGCGGGCGGGACGAAGGCCGCGGCCGCCACGGCCGTCAGCATGGCGGCGCCGACGGCGAGCGGGAGTGATCGTTTCATGGGCGGCGCTTCCCGTCGGGCCCGATGACCCACCACAGGCCGCCGTTGAGGTTCACGTTGTGGCAGCGCACCTCGTCAGGCTTCTCGTGCGCGTAGTAGTAGAGCGGCTGGTCGGCGTAGGTGACCTGAAGCTTCCCGTCGCGGCGCGTGACGGTGCCGAGCAGCGAGGCGTCGACGCCCTTGCCCGCGACGGGGTCACCCTCGGTGAAGACGGGCGGCCACCCCTCGGCGCATTCGTCGTAGCAGACCGTGTCGCCCTTCGGGTCCTTCTCGAAGATGTAGATCGCCTGGCGCTTGGAGTCGAAGATCATCTCGCCGAACTCCGAGTCTCCGATCGTGACCGTGGTGCCCTTGCCCTTGGCCATCGCGGCGTCCTCGTCGTCCTTCTTCATGGCCGCGTCCTCGTCGTCCTTCTTCATGGCGGCGTCGTCGGCGTCCTTCTTCTGCATTGCCGCATCCTCGCCTTGCTGACCGGCGGTGGCGGGCGTCTCGTCGTCGCTGCCGCATCCCGCTATGGCCAGCAGTGCGGCGATCAGGAGCATCGGAAGCATCTTCATGCGGCGATCCTTCCGCTGGACCCTTACGTGGGGATTACGAACCGCACGCGGGTCCCGGCGTCGCTGTCGGCGAGCCAGATCCGCCCCCCGTGACCTTCAACGATCGCGCGGGAGATGGCCATGCCGAGGCCGGCGCCGCCGCGCGAGCGCGACGCCTCGCCGCGCACGAACGGCTCGAAGACCCGCTCGCGCTCGTCGGCGGCGATGCCGGCGCCGGTGTCGGCGACCTCGACCTCGATCCACTCGCCGGCGTCCTCGGCGCGCACGGTGACGCTGCCATCCGGCGGGGTGTGGTGGATGGCGTTGCGGATCAGGTTGAAGAGGACGCGTTGCAGCTTCTCGGGGTCCGCGCGCGCGGGGCGAGGGAGGTGCGGAAGGTCCGCGGCGACGGCGACGCCCTTGGATTCGGCCTCGGGGCCCATCGCGGCGACGGCTTCCTCGACCAGCTCGCACAGCTCCACCTGACGGATGGACCACTCGAGGTCGCCCGCCTCCAGGCGCGATAGCTCGAACAGGTCGTCGATCATCGACCCCAGCGCCGTGACGTGCGTCCGCATCGCCGCGAGGTAGCGCGGCAGGGTGTCGGCGTCGACGAGGTCGTCCTCGACGGCGTCGACCATCAGCCGCAGCGAGGTCATCGGGGTGCGCAGATCGTGCGAGATCGCCGCGACGAGGTCGCGACGAGCGATATCTGAGGCGTCGCGTCGGCGCTCCTCGCTCGCGAGCCGCTCGATCATCGAGTTGGCCTCCGCGGCCAACTCCGTCAACTCCCGCGCGGCCCCGGCGGCGGCGCGCTGCTCCCGTTGGCCGTCGCCTACGGAGCGCAGGACGTCGCGGACGTCCGCCACCTCGGTAACTACCCGAGCGGCCGCGACGTGGGCGGCGCGCAGGGCGACCAGCGCCGCGGCGAGCACGATCGCCGACACCATGAGCGCGTCGTGATTCGACACGAACATCAGCTCGGCAGCGGCCAAGACGGCGGCCAGGATGACGCCGACGGCGACCGCAATTACGACCGTGAAGCGGCCGCGCAACGAACGAGTCGACCCGTGACGTGAGAGCGCGTGCGCGACGGCAAGTCCGGTGGTCGAAATGGCGGCGACGAGGCCGGCTGTGACCCACGCAGGGTAGACGCCGTAGACGGGCCAGATCATGAGCGCACACAGCGCGCCTGCGGCCACCGTGAAGGCAAGCGAACGCGTCATGGCGCGTCAGGCTGGAAGCGATAGCCGACGCCCCACACGGTCTGGATCCACCTCGGCGACGCGGGATCCGGCTCGAGCTTCGCCCGCAGGCGCCGGACGTGGACGGTGACCGTCGTGACGTCGTTGTAGAAGGGGAACTGCCAGACGCGATCCATCAGCTGGTCACGGCTGAACACCTGGCCCGGGTTCGTCGCCAAGAAATGCAGCAGGTCGAACTCGCGGTGGGTCAGCTCGACCTCCTGCCCGCCGACGGTCACCGTGCGCCCGGACGGGTCGATCTCGAGCTCGCCGAAGCGCAGCGGCTCCGTTGCTGCGTCCTCACCGCGCGTCCGGCGCAGGACGGCGTCGATCCGCGCGACGAGCTCGGCGGGCGAGAACGGCTTCACGACGTAGTCGTCGGCGCCCGATCGCAGGCCGACGAGCCGGTCGGCCTCCTCGCCCTTGGCCGTGAGCAGGATCACCGGCACGCGGGCGTCGAGATCGGCATGCAGGCGCCGCATCACCTCCAGCCCGTCGAACCCGGGCAGCATGACGTCGAGCACGACCAGGTCCGGGCGGCAGCTCATCGCCGCCGCGACCGCCGCGGGGCCATCGTGCGCCCGTCTGGTCTCGTAGCCCGCCCGATCCAGATATCGCGCCACCACGTCGGCGATCATCGGCTCGTCTTCGACGATCAGGACCGAGCCATGCCTTTCGACGGACCTCGCCATGCGACCGATTATGGGCCTAGCCGAAGGTGAAGGCATACGCCTCGACCCCTCGTTCGGGCTCCAGAGTCAGCGTGTGTTCGCCGGGTTCGTCCAGGCGCACGACTTCGTACAGCCGATGTGACGACACACGGATGGGCCGCCGCGGACGGCCGTCGAGGCGAACACCGACGCGGCGGGTTTCGGCGTTGCTGCCGAGCACCAGGAACACGCGGGCGGCTGTGAAACGCAGGTGCAGACGAGCCCCGTCGCCGGCCGCCACCGCGCGTGAGCCCTCCACCCGCCACCGACCGTCGAAACCGAGGTGGTGAGCAGGGATCGCGGCAACCTCCGCGCGCGCCAGCTCGTACCGGCGCGTCCCCGGGCGCAGCGCGCCGTTCACGAAGCGCTCAGCGCGCTGCGCGCCGAGGTAGGACTCGGGCGTCGTGCCTTCGCGGGCGCTGTCGGTCGTCGCTTCGGCCCGCGCGCCGAGTTCCGCTTCGCCGGCCTCCGCCAGCAACGCGCGGATCGCCGCCTCGGTCTCCTCGTAGTCGCCCTCACCGAAGTGCGTGTAGCGCACGCGCCCGCGTGCGTCGATCAGGTACTTCGCCGGCCAGAACCGGTTGTCGTAGGCGTTCCAGGTCGCGAACTCGTTGTCCTGCGCCACCGGGTAGCGCAACCCGTTGCCGCGGACCGCGCGCGCGACGTTGTCCGGGTCGCGCTCGAACGGGAACTCCGGAGCGTGGACCCCGACCACCGTGAGGCCGCGCTTTCGGTAGCGCCCGTCCCACGCCTTCAGGTACGGCAGCGTGCGGATGCAGTTGATGCACGAGTACGTCCAGAAGTCGACGAGTACCACGCCGCCGCGCAGCGACGCGAGCGACAGCGGCCGATTCCCCGGCGTGTTGAACCACTGCTGCGTTCCGACGATCTCCGGCGCGTCGCCGAGGACCGGCAACTCAGAAGCGTCGTCACCACTGGCCTCGGCCGCCTGTGCCAGCGCGCCGCCACCGCCGCCGCCACGCAGCTCAGCGAGCCGCTCGCGCGCCGCCGTGCTCGCCTCGAGCTCGCGCGACGGATTCACCAACACCGCCGGTAGGTCGTCGGCGATCGCCGTCTGGAAGCGAATGTCGAGCTCGAACGCCATCAGCGCCGCGACCGCCACCATCAGCGTTCCCATCGCCGCCTGGAGGCGACCGCTGCGCCGCGCCAGCCGCGACGTGAGCCGCCGGCCGCCCAGCATCAGCGCGTACAGGACCACCGCGGTGCCCAGCGCGTAGGAGAACGCCACCCCCAAGCGCCCAGCGGTGAAGTCCTGCGACGCCGACACCGTGATCACCCCCGCCAGGATCGGCCCGGCGCACGGCGCGTAGACGAGCCCCAGGCTGGCACCGAGCAGTAGGCCGGACCCGAACCCATCGCTGCGTGCCCGAGCCTGGCGCTGCGGGATGATCCGGCTGACGGCGACCTCGACCCACGCAGCCAAGCGCGGGACGATCAGCGCGAGTCCGAAGCCCACCAGCACCGCGATCGCCACGTTGCGCAGAAGGTCGTCCGGCAACCCGAGCGCCGAGATGACATAGACCAGGGCGATCGTCGCGAACGTGAACGACAGCACAAGCCCTGTCACCACTCCAAGCGGCCGTCGCCTCCCACCCGTCGCGCCCGCAGACAGCGCGACCGGCAGCACCGGAAGCACACACGGCGAGAGAGCCGTCGCGGCTCCGGCGACGAAGCCGAACACGATCAGGAGGAGCATCGCCGCCGACCGTCCCAGCCGAGTCTTACGCCCGCCTTACCGCGGAGGGTCGCAGCGTTGTGTCAGGCGACGGCGCGCAGCACGGCGTCCACCAGCTCGGGCGGTGTGCGCAGCTCCGGGTGACTGCGGAAGATCGCGCCGGCATCGCTGAAGCGCTGCATCTCGAGCTTCAGCGCGTCGACGCGCTCGACGAACAGGAGCTCCTCCGGCTCCACGCGACCGCGGCCGATCGCCGCGCCGATGCGGCGCTTGCAACGGCAGGCGTTCGACGGGTCCAGCACACCGCAGTGCTCTTCCATGAAGCGCTGGAGCCGTTCCCGCGAGCGCTGCAGGCGCTTGCGAAACGCGGGCGGCGTGATCTCGCAGATCGCGGCAGCCTCGTCGCCAGGCAGCTGCAACACCTCGCCGAGCACGTATGCGACCCGATGCTCGCGGTCGAGGCACAGCAGCATGCCCTGCGTGCAGCCGACCATCACCTCCTGGGCCAACAGCTCGTCGTCGACGCCGCGCGGGTCGTACGCGGCGTCGAGATCACGGGCGAGGTCGTCGCCGAAGGCGGCGAAGGTGAGCGCCGGGTCCTCAGCACGGCCGCGCCGCATCGTCAGCAGGTGGTTGACGGCGATCCGGTGCACCCACGTCGTCACACGGGCGTCGCCACGGAACGTGCTCAGCCGCGTGGCCACCTTCACGAGGATCTCCTGCGTCGCGTCCTCGGCGTCCTGCGGATGCCACAACATCCGCTGAGCCAGGCGGCGGACGTCGACGGCGACCGCCCGCAACAGTTCCTCGAGCGCCCGCTGGTCGCCACCGACAGCGGCGGGGACCACACTCGGCGAGATCTCTACAGCGGGCACGCGGTCTCCAGATGAGCCTTAGGAGGCCCCGATGCAGGCCTTTCATGAGCGGGCTACCCCGGTGGTCGGCACGCTTGCAAGCAGGAGGTCGCCGGTTCGATCCCGGCTGGGTCCAGCGGAAAAAGGCCTGCAGCTAAGCCGGTTTCCGCTCGTCTCTCGGGGACTTCGACCGTCCGTGTTCCACAGCGGTGGTCCCTATGGGCCCGAAGGCGCGCACGTTGCATGCGGCCAGCGTAGGCTGAACGCATCGTCGGCGCGCGGCGGGTTCCTCCGCGACGACCGCCTGGGCGGTGCGACGACAAGCCGAGACCTGACGCTCGTCATGGCGTCTCGCAGCACCGCCTACGGGCGCGCTCGCCGCATCAGCAGCGCGGCTCCGAGCAGTCCGCTGATCAGCGACCCGGCGAAGATGCCGACCTTCGCGGTGTTGACGATGTCCTGCTTCTCGTAGGCGAGTTGGGCGATGAACAGCGAGACGGTGAAGCCGATGCCGCCGAGCGCAGCGAGGCCCCAAACCTGTTCCCGGCGTACGCCCTCGGGCAGTGCGCCCCAGTTCATCCGCAGACCGAGGAAGGTGGCGCCGGCGATGCCGAGAAGCTTGCCGGCGACGAGGCCGACCGCGATGGCCCAGGCCAGGCGGCTGTCGAGGGCGTCGGTGAGGACGCCGCCGCCGAGGTCGACACCGGCGTTGGCGAGCGCGAACAGGGGCACGGCGAGGAAGGCGCTGACCGGGTGCAGGCGGTGTTCGAGGTCTTCGAGGATGCGTCGGCCGCCGACGTCGCCGGTGGGCGTCAGCAGCCCGAGCGCTACGCCGGCGATGGTCGCGTGCATGCCCGACTCGTGAACGGCCGCCCAGACGAACACGCCGACGAGCGCATAGGGGGCAACTCTCGTCACGCCCAGCGCGCGAAGGGCGAGGACGGCGGCCAGACCGGCCGCCGAGGCGAGCAGCCAGACGGCTGACAGGTCGTCGGAGTAGAAGACGGCGATGATGAGGATGGCGGCGATGTCGTCGACGCTGGCGACCGTGAGCAGGAAGAGCTTGAGGTTGGACGAGACGCGGTCGCCGAGCAGCGAGAGCACGCCGACTGCGAACGCGATGTCCGTGGCGGCGGGTATCGCCCAGCCCGAGGACAGCGGCGTTCCTGCGGTGAAGGCGATGAAGATGAGCGCGGGAAGCGCGACGCCACCGATGGCGGCAAGCACGGGGAGCGTGGCGGCACGCCGGTCCTGGAGCTCGCCGCAGACGAGCTCGCGCTTTATTTCCAATCCGACGACGAAGAAGAAGACGGCCATCAGCGCGTCGTTGACCCAGTGGCGCAGGTCGAGGGTGAGTGCGACATCGCCGGCGCCGAGCTTGAGCTCGCGCTCCCACAGCGCCGCGTAGCCGTCAGAGGCGGCGTTGGCCCACAACAGCGCGGCCACGGTCGCGGCCAGCAGCACCAGGCCGCCCGCGGCTTCCTCGCGCAGGAACTCGGTCAGCGGGTCGACGACACGCCGGACGGCGCCCTTCGGTTCGGTGGGCGTGGCAGGGCGCTCGGGCACCGGCACACCCTGGCAGTCGCCGCCTGGGCGAGGCGTCCTCGTTCGCCCCACGGCGCCGGGACCTGGCCGGCGAGACAGCGCTGGGCGGCGGCTGGGAAGAAGTCGCTTCCTGGATAGGGCTCGGTCCACTCGGCTCAGGCCGCCAGGCAACAGGATCATCGGGGCGATCAGGCGACCTCGAGTCGGCCACAACGGCGCGGTCACCGCTCGCTGCGACCAGACGCCCTCCGAAGTCTCGGATGCTCGAGGCTCTTGTTGGGTGAGTCGAGATGGGTTCCTCACCCCATTTCCGGGATACGCGGCTCCACCTACGCTGGGAAATTCGAGGCGATCTGGTGTGTTTGCCTGTCGTGCCCTGGACCCTGTCGGTCGGGATTCGCGCCGCCGGGCCCTGTCGTTGGCTCTGCGGGTGTGGTGGTGTCGGATCAGCCTGGACCGCGAGCTCGCGACCGGCGCGAACCCGACCACCGATGCCGCGCGCGGGCTGCGCGCGAAACAGCTGTCGAACCGGCGCTACCGCGGCCACCTGGCGGCCAGCTTGCGCTGGCTGGGTAGGCAGGCGCGTCAGCCGACGCGGTCCGCGTCGGTGGCGGCTGTGCCGCCGAGTCGGTCCCAGGTGCAGGAGGCCGACGAGCTGCTGTTGATGCTGGCGGCCCGGCTGGAGGATGCGGAGGAGCCCTGCCCCAGAGCTGTGGCGCTGGCCAGCTTCCTGGTCAGCGACCCCATGAGTCCGGCCAATCGGCTGGCCGACGATTCCGACGACCCACTCAGCCCGCGCGATCAGGCGACGACGGCACAGCTCGCGCGCGCCGCACTCGAGGCAATCGATCAGCGACCGCTGAGGTGAATGCGCAGCGCGGCTGTTCGACGAGGCGCGAATGTGACCGACTGACCTGACGGTGTCCGCGATGCGGGCGCATTCCGCTCCAAGCGCTCGAGTAGCGGGTCCGCCCTGAGCTCGCGCGTACGCTGGCGTCGATGCCTCTGCTGTGGAGAGTGTTCGCCACGAACGCTGCGGTCCTCGTCGTGGCGACGCTCGCGCTTGTGGTGTCCCCGGCGACGGTGAGCTTTCCGATCGCGCTCACGGAGGTCGTGGTCTTGGTCCCGGGCCTCGTGGCGATGCTCGCGCTCAATCTCCTCCTGCTGCGGCGCGCGTTCGGACCGCTGGGCCGGCTGACGCGGTTCATGCGCGGCGTGGACCCGTTGCGGCCGGGCGCTCGTGTCGCGGTGGGGCCGGCCGATATGGAGGTGGCAGAGTTGACCGCGGCCTTCAACGAGATGATCGAACGGCTGGAGACCGAGCGTCGGGAGAGCGCCCGCGCGGCGTTGGCGGCTCAGGAGCGTGAGCGCACGCGGATCGCCCGCGAGCTGCACGACGAGGTGGGTCAGGCGTTGACCGCGGTGATGCTGCAGCTCGAGCGGACGTCGCAGCAGGCGGCTGGCCCGGTGAGCGACCAGTTGGAGGAGGCGCGCGAGGGTCTGCGGGCGAGCTTGGAGGAGGTGCGGGAGATCGCGCGGCGGCTGCGTCCGGAGGCGCTTGACGACCTCGGGTTATCCAGTGCGCTGGCCGCACTGACGAACGACATCGCACGGCGCGCCGGCGTGCGCGTGGAACGGCGGCTCGCGCCGGATGTGCGGGCGCTGGAGCCCGACGAGGAGCTCGTCTTGTATCGCGTGGCGCAGGAGGCCCTGACGAACATCGCCCGGCATAGCGAGGCGCGGCAGGCCTGGCTGTTGCTCGGGCAGCGGTGACGATGGGCGGGTGACGCTCACGGTTCGCGACAGCGGCCGCGGGTTCGATCCTGCCACCCACGCGGGCGGTAGCGGCCTGCGCGGGATGCGCGAGAGGGCGATGCTCATCGGCGCGGCCTTGGACGTGGAGTCGCGACCGGGGCACGGCACGACCGTGCGCTTGCGGCTGTCATGAGGTTTCCGGCGCGGATCTTGATCGCCGACGACCATGCGATGGTCCGGCGCGGTCTGCGGATGGTGCTCGACGCGCAGCCGGACCTCCGCGTGGTGGCAGAGGCCGGCGACGGCGCCGAGGCCGTCGCGATCGCGCGCGAGACCGAGGAGCTCGACCTGGCGATCATCGACGTGTCGATGCCGCGCATGACCGGCCTGCAGTCGGCCGCCGAGCTGAGCCGGGTCCGTCCTGACGTGCGCGTGCTGATGCTCTCGATGCACGACAACGACCAGTACCTGTTCGAGGCCCTGAAGGCCGGCGCCAGCGGCTACGTCCTCAAGACGGCTGCGGATCGGGACCTTGTCGAGGCGTGTCGTGCCGTGCTGCGTGGCCAGCCGTTCCTGTACCCCTCGGGGATCGCGGCCCTGATCGGTGACTACCTCGACCGTGCGCGCTCCGGCGAGCATGAGCCGCAGGACCCGTTGACTCCGCGCGAGCTGGAGGTCGTCAAGCTGATCGCCGAGGCGCACACCAACGACCAGATCGCGGCGCTGCTGAGCATCAGCCGCAAGACCGTCGAGCGCCATCGGGAGAACGTGCTCGCCAAGCTCGGGATGCGCGATCGGGTCCAGCTGACGCGCTACGCGATCCGCCGCGGGCTCGTCGAGCCCTGAGCGGTCTCGAGGCGCGACGACGGCGGTCCCGGGCCCTAGCCCGCTTCGATGACGCGTTCGGCGATGCGGCGGAAGAAGTCGGCGCGGGTGATGACGCCGGCTACCCGACCCTGTCGGACGACCGGGATGATGAGCACGCGGTGGTGGAGGAAGGTCTCGGCGATCTGAACATCTGAGAAGTCCTCTTCCACCGCGACGTGCTCGGTGTTCATGTACCCCGACACTGGTTCGTTGCGGCAGGCGACGCGCCGCTCGATCACGTCGTCCAGTCCGTGCTTGATGAACCCGGCGTAGCTGAGCTGGCCGACGTAGCCGGGAAACAGCGCGGCCATGAACTCGCGCTCGCCGAAGATGCCCGCGAACCGTCCGGTCGCTGGCGGTGACGGGGAGTGCGGGCAGGCCGCTGTCGAGGATGGCGCGGACCGCGTCGCCGACCTTGTCCTCCTCACGCAGGACGGGCGCCTCGCGGACGAGGTCGTGGCTGAGCTGATTCGCGTTCACGAGCGGCGACCTCAGAGATAGCGGAGGGTGATGTAGCCGGTGGCCAGCACCATCGAGATCAGCGTGGCCGGGATCCCCACCTTGAGGAACTGGACGAAGCCGATCGGCTTGCCGGCCCGTGCGGCCATCCCTGAGGCGGCCACGTTGGCGGCGGCCGCGATGAGCGTTGCGTTGCCGCCGAAGCAGGCGCCGAGGGCGAGCGCCCACCAGTAGGCGTCGTCGCCGTCGTTGCCCTGCTGGAGCTGCTCGACGACGGGGATCATGGTCGTGGTGAAGGGGATGTTGTCGACGATGCCGGAGCCGATGGCCGACAGCCAGGCGATGCCGAGCAGCTCGGCGGTGCGGTCTCCGTCGGTGACCGACGCGATGGCGTCGGCGACCTCGGCGATGGCGCCGGTCTCCTCCAGCGCGCCGACCATCACGAACAGGCCGATGAAGAAGAACAGCGTCGGCCACTCGATCCCGCGCAGCGCATCCTCAAGCGGCTGGCGGGTGATCAGCAGCGCCGCGGTGGCGCCGGCGAGCGCGACGGTCGCGGGCTCGAGGCCGAGCGCCTGGTGGAAGAAGAACAGCAGGATCGTCGCCAGCAGGACGGGGACGGTGCGCACCAGCTCGTCGCGGTCCTGGATCGCGGCGGCAGCGTCGAGGTCCAGCACCCGCCTGCGAGCCTCTTCGGCGATCTGCAGCCTGCTGCGGTAGGCCAGGTAGAGCAGGCCCACGACCACGACGAACGCCACCACGACGATCGGCGCGAGGTTCGTGATGAAGGCCATGAAGGAGAGACCGGTCGCGCCGGCGATGATGATGTTGGGCGGATCGCCGATCAGCGTGGCGGTGCCGCCGATGTTCGAGGCGATCACCTCGATGATCACCAGCGGGATCGGGTCGATGTCGAGCGCGTCCGCGAGCACGAACGTGATCGGCACCATCAGCAGCACCGTCGTCAGGTTGTCCAGGAACGCCGAGAGCACGGCGGTCGTGACCGCAAGCGACGCCACGACCGCGAGCGGTCTGCCGCGCGAGAGCTGACCGGCGCGGATCGCCAGCCAGTTGTACACGCCGGTCGGCTCGGTCAGGCGGACGAGCAGCATCATCCCCGCGAGCAGCCCGATCGTGTTGAAGTCGATCGACTCGATCGCGTGCTCCTGGTCGATCGTCTGCGTGAGCAGCACGAGCACCGCGCCGAGCAGCGCGATCTTCGTGCGGTCGAACCGCTCGCTGGCGATCAGCGCAAGCGCGCCGGCGAAGATGGCGATCGCCAGCGCCATCAGGGCATGAGCTCCGCCGCGCTGTCGACGAGCGCGACGGTCGGAGACATCCCGAGCAGCCGCAGATCGCCGAGCAGCATCGCCAGGCGATCGTCACGCACCGCGCCGCGTGCGCATTCAGCGGTCTCGAAGTCGAACTCGACCAGCCACCCCCAGTCGAGCGTCCAGGCGACGACGCGCTCGCCAGGCGACTGAGCGCGGCAGATCGCAGCCCCGCAGCTCGGACGACCGGCGCCAGCTCCCGGCGCAGCCAGTCCTCGGCCTCGTCGAGCTTGAGCCGGCGCGGCGGACTCACAAGAACCACTAGACGAGCCATCCCGCCAAGATCCGTCCGCCGACTCTGCCGGGTCGATGGGATCCTGAACCCACACCAGCCAGACGCTCGCCCATGAGACGTAGCGCAAGGAGCACTGCTGGGCCCACCGCGCCGACCGTCCGCTCGCCGTTGAGATGGACAAACGGAGCGCCGCAGGCCGCGACCGAGGTATGGACCAGGCGGTGGATGGGCCGTCCGTGGAAACCGCCGGTGAACACGGGGCTTGCGGCCTGTGCCGGGCCCTGACCCCGCCCAAACACCATAGAGGTGCTCGGACGGGGTCAGGGCCCGGCACAGGAAGAAGGGTTGGTGGGGGACGGGTGGACGGAAGGTGGTGGTGAGAAGGACAGGACAGAGCAGGAGGTGGAGTCAGAGAGCAGTGAGAGAGGAGAGGACAGGGGCGGCGGAGGCAGAGCGGCGTGGCGGTGGCGGCGGCGGGGGAGCGGCAAGCGGGGTGGAGACGGGAGGTTTGTGGGAGTGGTGGGGGCGCGTGGTGGGCGTTGCGCGGGCGCGGGGCGGCGCATGCGCCGTGGCGATGTGCGGCGTGCGTGGGGCGGCGATGCGATCGCGTGGCGGTGCGACGCGTGGCAGGGGTGCGATCGCGCGGCAAGGGTGCGAACGCGTGGCAAGGGGTGCGATCGCGCGGCAAGGGTCGTCCAGGGGTCGACGTTCGCCGGCGCGCAAGCTCCAGAGGGTCATGGCCAACGTCGCGCGGGAGAGCACGGTGCCGCCGGTTGCCTATCTCCAGCCGACGCGCCGCCGGCACGAGAGCTACGGGACCGCGAGCACGGCCGCGGCCTCGCCGATCAGGTACTTGTCGCCCGCGTGCGCGCGTCGGCTGAACAGGCATTCGGCTGCCGCCCGTCCGGTCGCTGGGTGGTCGCCGCTTGCGGCGGCATACGCGACGGCCTCGGCTAGGCGCGCGGTCGCCACGATCTCGTCGGTGCCGGGTATCGGCTCGGCGATGAGGCGCGTGTCGCGTGCGACCTCGACCGCGTCCATGGCGGTGCTCGGATCGCTGACGGGGTCAAGCGACTCGATCGCATGCACGATGGCGTCGAGCATGTCGGCGTGGGGCGGGATCGTGCCGCGCAGCCACGACCGGCACGCACGGTCGGCCAGTGCCCATGCCAGCGCCTCGTCGTGGCCGGCCGGCGCGGTCGGGTCAAGGCGCGCCAGGCGCTGCCCGGTAGCGGTGTAGATCGGCAGCAGCTCGAGGAGGCGGCCGTGAAAATGCTCGGGCGGTCGACACGCACACATGTTCGCAGGGCCGACGGCGCCAGGCCTGCGAGCGCTTCGGGACGAGGGGCTCTCCAGGCCGCACGCGCTCGCGCGTTGCGACGGCGTCGGAGAGCGCGAGGTTTTCGCCGGCATCCCATCCTGGTGATTGGCTTGCGCGGAATGCGTTGCGGATCGTCGAGGGGAGGAGCTTGTGGTTACCGATCGGGATCGGTCGGTCGTGGCGTGGGTCGCCGTCGATCGGGGCGGTCAGCGCGCAGGACGTCATGGCGCGTTTCGGCGTCGGGCGGACGGTCGCGCTACCGGCGGTTGGCGGCGCTCGTCGAGCTCGGCCTGCTGCGTGCGGGTGCGCTTGGTCTACGGGCAGCCGGCGTTGTACGTCGCGACCAGGGAGGGCGTGGCGTGGGCCGGGCCTCGGGGAGCTCGACCCGGCGCGCGTCGGCGATGGCGACGGTCCGGCATTGGGCGCTGTGCGCGCGCCTCGCGGTGGTGCTGGAGCGCCGCGAGCGGGTGCGTGGTGTGGGGCGAGCCGCGGTTGCGCGCCGCCGAGCGCGAAGCGGGCCACGCGGTCGCGAGCGCCCAGCGCGGCACGCTGCCGGACGGCCGGCCGCGGTTGCGGCGCCCGGATCTCGTGCTGTTTCCCCGAAACGGCAGCGGCCTGCCGGTGGCGGTCGAGGTCGAGCTGTCGGTCAAGGGCGCCCGGCGGCTTGAGGCGATCTGCCGCGCGTGGGCGCGCTGCCGGCTCGTCGCGCGAGGTCCGCTACTACGCCCCGCCGCATGTGGCGCGTGCGGTTTCCCGTGCCGTTTCGGCCGTCCACGCCCACGACGCCATCCAGTCCTGTCGCTTGGAGGAAGCCTTGAAGGAGGCTGCTGATGTCCGGTTCGCCGCTTGACCCGCTCGTGCGGATGCTCACCAGTCTGGCGCTCGACGATCGGCGGCGCCGTCCTGGTCACGATCTCGGCCGTGGCGTTCCTGCGCTGGCTCGGGCTGCACTGGACGTGGACGCTGCCCGGCGTCCTGCTCGGGCCGCTGCTGTGGCCCTTCGACCAGGACGGCGCGGGCTTCATCGCCGCGACCGCGCTGTTCGCCACCGTCACCGGCGCGCGCTGGCACCACGACGACCTGCGCCACGGCGGCGATCGCGCCCAGGACGCGCGCGACCGCCGCACCCCGCTCGACGCCGACGCGAGCCCGCGTGGAGCGCCGCGACCGTCCGTGGCGGGCGCTGGATCGACCGCAGGGGCCTGGCGGTCGGCCGCGACGAGCGCGGCCGCACCGTCCGCATCCCCGTCGGTCATGCCAGCGGCCGCCACGCGCTCGTCGTCGGCGCGACCGGCTCGGGCAAGACGGTCACCCAGGCGTGGATCGCCGGCCGCCTGATCCAGGCCGGCCACGGCGCGGTGGTGATCGACCCCAAGGGCGACCGGCTGCTGCGCGACGAGCTCGAGCACGCCGCCCGCAAGGCACGGCGCACGTTGCGGGTGTGGACGCCGGAGGGCCCGGCGGTCTACAACCCGTTCGCGCACGGCACCGACACCGAGCTCGCCGACAAGGTCCTCGCCGGCGAGACCTACACCGAGCCGCACTACCTCCGCCAAGCGCAGCGCTACCTCGGCCACGCCGTCCGCGCGCCTGCGCGCGCATGGGCTACCCGGTGACCGTCGCGATGCTCGCCGACGCGATGGACCCCGCCACGCCTCGAGGTCTGGGCCCGCGCGCTGCCCGACGAGCAGGCCAAGCGCATCCACGACTACGTCGACTCGCTCTCCGGCGACCAGAAGCGCGGGCTGGCCGGCACCCGCGACCGGCTCGCGATCCTCGCCGAATCCGACGTCGCCCGGTTCCTGTGGCGCAGCGAACCCACCCGCCACAACCCCGGCCGAGGCTGCCCAGCTGCTCGCCGTGCGGCCGAGCTGGATCTACGAGGCCGTCCGCGCCGGCACGCTTCCCTGCCTGCGCTTGGGGCGCCACATCCGCTTCACCAGGCCGATGCTCGAGGAGTGGCTGAAGGGAAGAGTGGCGTAGCTCGCGGCGCCCCAGACGTTCGACGGGCTGACTGTCGCTCCAGCAGTCAGCCCGTCGCGACGGAAATGCGCCGGCTCTCGACCGGTGGCCAAGCGAAGAGGCATGACTCGCGTTGATCGATGCCGGCCCTGCCACGGGTGGTTGGGAGGGAGGCCGCGCGTGACTGCTTCTCGCGCACAGCAGCAGCGGGGTGTCGGCCTCGGAATGATCTGCTGGTCGTCATGCGACGCGCGGCAGCGCTCGTGACGCGGCGGGGTCTGGCCCCGGCGTGAGAGGGCTGGGGCCGCCTCGACGGTGTCGGGATCACAGCGGTCGGTGTGACGTCGAGCGTCGCGGGGAAGTTGAAGACCATGACCGGGGAGATGGCGGCGCCGGCGTTCAGCGCGGCACGCGTGGAGGAAGGGCACGACGTCGGGCTCCCTGAGGCGCGGCGTGGGCGCGCCATTCGTACCGTCATGCGGTCGCTGACGCACCACGCCAAGGAGGCACTTGTGGTGGAGCGAGGGCAGGGACCGGCGTGGCGGCTGTTCTCCGATGAAGGCGATTACTTCGGGGGCACGGACCTCGCGCCGCCGCCGCTCGGGCTGTTCAGCGCCGGACTGGCCTCCTCCTACGTCGACGAGCTCAGGGCGCTGGCGACACGCCGCGGGATCCCCTTGGACGCGCTGCGGGTGATCGAGGACAGCGTCTATACGACCGAGGGGTCGGCGCTTCGGGGCACGATTGCCGGTGGCGCGCTGCCCGTCGAGGTCCGGGTCGAGGCCAACACGGCCGAAGACGCCGACCTGCGAGCGCTCGCGCAGGAGGCGATCGTCGCGTCGCCCGTCGATGGGCTGTTGCGCCGCCCGCTGACCGGTCGCTTCGCGCTGTACGTCAACGGAAAACGGATCCCGGCGGGCAGCGTCGCCGCGATCGCAGGGCCGCCACTCGACGATCCCGGTGATCTCTTCGATCAAGCGACCGACGCAATGCCGGCGTCAGAGGCGCTCGTGGTCAAGGTCGTCGACGATGCCTCGGGCGAGCTCCCAGACGCGCGCGACGCCCGACCGCGCGCCGACGGTCAGGCCCGCCGGCCGCACGCCCGCGCGGTGTGCGCCCCGCGCGACGACGGCCTGATGGTCATCGACGAATACCTCTTCCAGCCCCCTGGATCGCACTTTCGGCTGGTCGCGGACAGTCCGGCGGCGACGGGTCGCGAGCCACGCGCGCCAGACGCTCTGAGCTACGTCTCGGCCGGCCTTGCGTTCTGCTACGCGACCCAGGTCATCCGCTACGCGCAGCTCACCAAGCTGCGCGTGGACGGCTGCCGACTCGTTCAGGACCTCTGGCTGGGATCCGCCGACGGCGAGGAGTCCGCCGCCGAAGCCCCTGAGACACACCTCTTTCTCGATTCGCCCGAGAGCCCGGACGCGGCCAGCCGGATCCTCGCCATGGGCCAGCGGATGTGCTTCCTGCATGCCCTGTGCGCCACCGCGCTGGACGTCAGGCTGACCACGGCGCGCTGATCGCCGACCGCGTGAACCGCCGGTCGCGCGCCGCCGAGCCCCGGGCACGCCGCCGGAGCAGCCACACCCGTTCACGAGCCAGCCCGAGTCGGCGGAACCAGTTCGACGCCGCATGCCCGCGAACTGCAAGGCCTCTCGCTTCGAATTTGACTCGGTTCGGTCGGGCAACCGAGGCGAGCTATGTCAGATCGCCAGCCGGCCACCCGCAGACAGCGCGGCCACCACTGCTTCTCGCGCATTGCGGTAGCGCCGTCGCGAGGCCCGTATGGCCAGGAAGCGCCGGTTGTCGAGTCTGTCCGACGCCACCTGGCTGGCCCCCGCAGCCCTGATCGCCGGCCGCCACCGCCCGTTCTCGTGCGCAGCGCTCAACTCGGGCCGATCTCGCCAATCGGGCGCGCAGCACGTAGGGTTCGGACATGGACGACCGCACCGGGCGCGTCAGCGAGCTCCTGCATGAGGCCGGCGAGGTCCATCATGTCGTGTACCGCATCACCGACGGCGCAGACGACGACTGGGCCTCCTTCTACGCAGACTGGCTCATCGATCACTCCGAGCTCCCCGACACGCTCGGCCGGGCCCCGACACGTAGCCACCTCGTGCACGAACTCGTGGAGTGCGAGCGCGCCTTTGCGGAAGCGGCGCCCGCGGCCCGCTGGCAGGACGTCTACGCCGACCGGATCGTCGACCGCTTCGGCTGACCGACCGACCGCGAAGCCGCGGCGGCCGGCCCCGACCTGCCCGCACTGAGCCGCTTGCGCCTATCGCGCAATCCGATAGCGCGCTGGGCGGCGTCGCGCGCGGCCGGATGTCGTCCGATGCAGCAGCAGGGCGTGGCGGTCTGGGGGAGGTGGTTGGGCCTCAGTCGACGATGAGGACGAGCTTGCCGCGGACGTGTCCGGCCTCGCTGCTGCGCTGGGCCTCGGGCGCCTGGTCGAACGGGAAGGTCTGCTCGACGGGCACGCTCAGCTTCCCCGCTTCGTGGAGGTCGGCGGCTTGGCCGAGCGCCTGCCAGGCACGTTGGTCCGCGCCACTGGTCACGCGCACGCCGTGCTCGGTGGCGGTGAAGTCGGCGATCGTCACGACGTTGTCCGGGCTTCCGGTGATCTCGATCAGGTCGGGCAGCGCGCCGCGTCCGGCTGTGTCCAGCGCGCGATCGACGCCGTCAGGGGCGAGCTGGCGAACACGGTCGACCATGCCCTCGCCGTAAGTGGTCGGTTCGGCGCCGAGCGTGCGCAGGAACTCGTGATTGGCCTGGCTAGCGGTGCCGATGACGTGCGCGCCGCGGACACGGGCGAACTGCACGGCCACGGTCCCAACGCCGCCGGCGGCTCCGTTGATTAGGACCGTCTGGTCCGCCGCGACGCCGAGCAGGTCGAGTGCGCGCACTGCTGTCTCGGCCGCCACCGGCAGCGCGGCGGCCTCGGCCCACGAGAGCCCGACCGGCTTGGCGGCGTAGTGGTCCAGCAGTGCGTATTCCGCCGCGCCGCCGCCCACGGAGAACCCGAACACCTCATCGCTGACGGCCACGTCGGCCACGCAATCGCCGATCTCGTCGACCGAGATCGCCGGTCGCGAGGGGTCGCGGTGCGCGCCCGCCCGCGCCGCGCGCGCCAGTGCGGCGACCTCTCGGGCTCGTAGAAGTCGAGCACCGCGGCATCGGGCTCGCGGCGCTTCGACGTGGCGCGCGCGACGTTCGTCTCGATGCCATAGTGGTCTGGCCGGCGGACGGCATGCTCGAGCACCGAGCACACGAGCTGGCGGTGGATGTTGATCGTGCGCTTGGCGATCGGCTCGGCGTCCAGCCGGCCGAGCCAGCGCTCGACCTGGGCCGTGGTGATCGTCGCGATGGGCTGGCCGCCGAACTCGGCCATCACGCGGCCGCCGGCCTTGCGCCGGCCTCGCTTGCGCGGCGTCGCGCTGGGCCGGCGGAGGTTGTAGCGGTAGCTGCTGAGCGTCGAGGGCTTGATGCCGTCGACGTGCTCGACGTGGTGCAGCCAGTCGGCGGCGACCTCGTCGAAGGTCATCGCGCCCGGCGGCGGTCCGGCGGCGAGCTACTCCTCGCGCTGGTCGATGAGGCGGCTCATCTCGACGATCGCGGCCTTCTCGTCGAAGCAGCCGTCGGCGACCCGGCCGCCGTGCCGGCGCCAGCGGCCGGCGGCGTCGCGCTCGAGCCACGCTGGGCCGACCCGGCGCTTGACCTGGCGCCCGCGCGAGTCGCGCCACTTGGCCTCGTAGAAGACGCGCCCGTTCTGCTCGCGGATCACGAGCGCTCCGTTGAACGATGTCGGCATGCGGTCCTCCTCGGGGCGGGCGGTTTGGGTACCACTTTGGGTACCAAACTGGTTGGGACGTGCCCGATATGGGACCCACGAACCGGCCCAGATTTGGCTTACTAGAGCTAAAAACAGGTTTCCAGACGGGCCTGTCACGCCGGAGGTCGCGGGTTCGAGTCCCGTCGCTCCCGTCGTCAGAAGCCTCGCGACAGCGGGGCTTTTCGTTTGGGTGGCTCACGAGCCCTGGCACCGTGATCGAGATGGGCACCACATTTGGGTGCCAAACCGCTTCAATCGCGGCCACGCTCGGCGTCACCGGCGCGGGATATATGCGATCTGCCTGGTCTCGGCCGGTCTGAGCACCCCTCGCCGATCGGCCTTCGTCGCCTACGGGGCGGCCGTCCCGTGGCCACCGCCTCGCGGCGGCGCCTACGCGCTCGGCTCCGCGACGCTGTCGCGCTACCTCAAGCGGGGAAACGATGGCCACCAGCGGGAAGAAATCACGTCCGCCAGTGGGCAGAACCGATCGCCGCCGCAACGACCGTGCCCCAGAATCGGCGACGTTGATCGCGGTGGGAGAGGCGCCTGGCGACGGATCGTCGCGACGCCTACGATGCGGTGAGCCGAGTTCGCAACTCGTTCGAGCGCGTGGACGACGACCTGGTAAACACCTGCACCGTCGACGCGGCGGCAGCCTGGCCGCCCATGTCCACCCGCGCCGGACCGAGACGTGGTCGGTCCTCGAGGGGCGTATGCGTGCGGCTCGGCCTCACCCCGCGATGGCCGCGGGGCTGGACACCGTGACCGTGCCCCGACCCCCGCTGTCGCCGACCCGCGCGGACGTCGACCTCATCGTCGACGTCCTGCCCGAGCATTCGAGCAAGGTGGTCACGTGAGCAAGATCTTCGAGGGCGGGACGGTCGTCACCGCCGAGGGCTCGTTCCGCGCCGACGTGGCGGTCGAGGGAGAGACGATCGCGGCCGTCGGCGTCGACCTGCCGCGCGACGGCGCCACGGTGATCGACGTCTCCGGCGCGAAGCTGATGCCTGGCTTCATCGACGGGCACACGCACATGGACATGCCGTTCGGCGGCACGGTCACCGCCGACAACTGGGACACCGGCACGGCGGCGGCGCTCGCCGGCGGCACGACGATGCTGGTCGACTTCTCGCTCCAGGACGTGGACGGCACGCTGGGCGAGGCCGTCGAGACGTGGCAGGGCAAGGCGGAGACGGCTCGGATCGACTACGGCCTGCACGTGGCGATCACGAACCTCACCGATGACGTGAAGCGGGAGCTGCCGTCGCTGCGCGACCTCGGCGTCGCGACGGTGAAGATCTTCATGGCCTACAAGGGCACGCCGCTCTACACCCCCGACGAGGATCTGTTCGAGGCGATGCAGATCGCGCGGAATTGCGGCCTGCTCGTGCTCGTGCACGCCGAGAACGGCGACGTGATCGCCAAGCTCCAGGCGCAGGCGCTTGCGCGCGGCGACACCGAGCCGCGCTGGCACGGGCTGACGCGGCCCGAAGCGGTCGAGGCCGAGGCGACCAACCGGGCGATCCGGCTGGCCGAGCTCGCCGGCTGCCCGCTGCTCGTCGTGCACGTTTCCTGCGCCGCCGCGCTGCAGGCGATCGAACAGGCGCACGCGCGCGGGCAGACGGTCTACGGCGAGACCTGCGGCCAGTACTTCGTATTCTCCGACGCCGACCTCGCGCGGCCCGGCTTCGAGGGGGCCAAGTACGTGTGCTCGCCACCACTGCGCGACCCGTCCAACCGGCCGGCTCTGTGGCACGGCCTGCAGGCGGGCGACCTGCAGATCTTCGGCTCCGACCACTGCTCGTTCAACTACGCCGGCCAGAAGGAACTCGGGGCCGACGACTTCACCTCGATCCCCAACGGACTGCCCGGCGTCGAGGAGCGCCCCTCCGTGCTGTGGACGCACGGCGTGCGCGAGGGCCGGATCACGGAGAACCTGTTCGTCGCCGCCCTCTCCACCAACCAGGCGCGCGTGCACGGAATGGCCGGGCGCAAGGGCACGCTGGCGCCCGGTGCCGACGCCGACATCGTGGTCTGGGACCCCGACCTGAAGGTCACCGCGACGCAGTCCAACCGGCACGGCAACGTCGACTACACGCCGTACGAGGGGATGACGTTCATCGGCGGCCCGGCTGCGGTCTACGCGCGCGGCGAGCTCGCGTATCGCGACGGCGAGGTCGTCGCCGAGCCCGGCTCCGGCCGTTACGTGCATCGCACGTTCGCGCAGCCCGCCCCCGGCCCGGCAGTCCGCTGATGCCGGGCGTCGACGCGGCGCGCGCGGTCGCCGGCCTGCGCGAGCTGAAACGGCTGACGGGCGACGAGGACGGCGCGCAGCGGGTCGCCTGGACCGACACCTGGATCACGGCGCGCGACTGGCTCGCGAGCGAACTCGAGGCGATCAACGGCGTCACCGTCGAGCGCGACGAGGCCGGCAACACATGGGCGACCGCGCCGGGCGCGTCCGACCGCTTCGTGATCGTCGGCGGCCACCTCGACTCGGTCCCGGACGGCGGCTGGCTCGACGGCACGCTGAACGTCGTCGCCGGTCTGGAGGTGCTGCGCGCGCTGGCGCCCGAGCGGCGCGAGCTGACGCTCAAGCTCGTCGACTGGGCCGACGAGGAGGGAGCGCGCTTCGGCCGCAGCCTGCTCGGCTCGAGCGCATGCGCCGGGACGCTCGATCCCGATGAGGTGCGCGGCCTGACCGATCGCGACGGGACCCCGCTGCCCGACGCACTCGCCGCCCACGGCGTCGAGCTCGACCACATGAGGGAGTCCGGCAGCCGGCTGAACGGGGCGCTCGCCTACCTCGAGCTGCACATCGAGCAGGGGCCCGTGCTCGAGCAGCTCGACCTCCCGCTCGGCGCAGTCCTCGGCACGTTCGGCGTGCAGCGCCACCTCGTCCGCTTCACGGGCGCCCACGCGCACGCGGGCGCGAGCCCGATGAACCGGCGCCGCGACGCGTTCCTCGCGGCGGCGCGCAGCTCGCTCGCGTGGCGCGACGATGCCGCCGCGCGCGACGACGTGCGCGCCACGACCGGGATCGTGCGCGTGACGCCGGGGATCGTGACCGCGTTCAACGGCACCTGCGAGGTCTCGCTCGACCAGCGTGCGCTCGACGCGCACGTGCTCGCCGACATGCTCGCCACCGCGCGCACACTGTCCGAGCAGATCGCCGAGGAGGAGGCCTGCACCGTCGCGTGGGAGCAGGTCTGGGAGATCGAGCCGATCCCGTTCGACTCGGAGCTGATCGAGCTGGCTGACGCCGCGATCGCCGAGGTGGCCGGCACGAGCACGCGGCTGCCGAGCGGGCCGCTGCACGACGCCGCCGAGATGGCGCGCCGGATTCCGACCGTGATGCTGTTCGTCAGGTCGCTCGGCGGCGTCAGCCACACGAAGGAGGAGGACACGGCGGATGCGGACCTCGAGCGGTCGGTCCAGGCGTTGCACGAGCTCACGCAGCGCACACTCGCGTGGGCGGCGGGGGAAAGGAGCGAATGATGAGCACGAGCACCATCGCCGAGTCGCCGTTGTCGAACAAGGACCTCGCGCCGACCGGCCCGGACCAGCGCACGTGGGGCACGTACCACCTCGCGGCGCTGTGGGTCGGGCTGTCGATCGTGATCACGACCTACACGCTCGCTTCCGGCCTGATCACCGCCGGCATGACGTGGTGGCAGGGCCTGCTGACGGTCGCGCTCGGCAACCTGATCGTGCTGGTGCCGATCCTGCTCAACTCGCACCCGGGCACGAAGTACGGGATCCCGTTCCCGGTGCTCGTGCGCTCGAGCTTTGGCATCCGCGGCGCGAACGTCGCGGCGATGGCGCGCGCTCTCGTCGCGTGCGGCTGGTTCGGGATCCAGACCTGGATCGGCGCGCTCGCACTCGACACGCTGATGACGACGCTGACCTCCGGCTGGGCCGACGTGAGCGGGCACAAGGCGATCGCGTTCGGCGTCTTCTGGATCGTCCAGGTGGCGATCATCCTGCGCGGCATCGAGGGGATCAAGTTCCTCGAGAGCTACGCCGCGCCGCTGCTGCTCGGCGGGAGCGTCGGCTTGCTGATCTGGGGCTTCGGCGCCGCGGGCAACGTCTTCTCGGCGTCGTCGCAGCTCGTGACCGACGACCAGGACTTCTGGTCGCTGTTCGGGCCGGGGCTGGCGGCCAACGTCGGCTACTGGATCACGCTGTCGATGAACATCCCCGACTTCACGCGCTACGCGCGCGACCAGCGCTCGCAGATGGTCGGGCAGAGCATCGCGATGCCGGCGACGATGACCGGCTTCGCGTTCATCGGCATCGCGGTGACGTGCGCGACGATCATCGAGTTCGGCGAGCCGATCTGGGATCCGGTGACGCTCGTCGCGCGGCTGCTCGACGATCTCCCGATCCTGCTGATCTTCGCGATGATCATCGTCGTGATCGCGCAGGTCTCCACCAACATGGCGGCCAACGTGGTCTCGCCGTCGAACGACTTCTCCAACCTGTCGCCGCGCCAGATCTCGTTCCGGACGGGCGGGCTGATCACCGCCGTGATCGGGATCATCTCGTTCCCGTGGCAGCTGTACGAGGACGCGGGCGCCTACATCTTCACGTGGCTCGTCGGCTACGGCAGCCTGCTCGCCTCGTTCCTCGCGGTGATGGTGTTCGACTACTGGCTGCTGCGGCGCGCACGGCTCGACGTCGAGGAGCTGTACCGCTACGGGCCGGGCGGGCGCTACTGGTTCTCGAACGGCTACAACTGGCGCGCGCTGGTCGCGGTCGCGGCGGGCGTGATCCCGGTGATGCCGGGGTTCCTGAACGCGGCGACGACCGAGGGCGGCGTGATCGCCGACCCGGACTTCTTCGACCAGCTCTACCGCTACGGCGTGTTCGTCGCCTTCGGGCTGTCCGCCCTGACCTACGTCGCGCTCACGCGCGTGCAGGCGCCATCCCCGATCACAGCGACGGAGGGCTGACCGCCGTGGACTTCGGCGTCACGTTCCAGACCGACCCGCCGCAGCGGCGCGTCGTCGAGCTCACGCAGCGGGCCGAGGCGCTCGGCTTCCGCTACGCGTGGACGTTCGACTCCCACATCCTGTGGCAGGAGCCGTACGTGATCTACGCGCAGATGCTCGCGGCGACCGAGCGGATCATGGTCGGCCCGCTCGTCACGAACCCGGCGACGCGCGACCCGACCGTGACCGCGTCGCTGTTCGCGACCCTCAACGAGGGCTTCGGCAACCGCACGATCTGCGGGATCGGCCGCGGCGACTCGTCGCGCCGCGTGCTCGGGCGCAAGCCGACGACGCTGGCCGAGACCGAGAGCGCGATGCACATCATCAAGGAGCTCGCCGAAGGCCGCCCGATCTCCACGCCGGCCGGCGACGTCTCGATCCCGTGGGTGCGCGACGGCAGGCTCGACGTGTGGATGGCCGGCTACGGGCCGAAGGCGCTGGCGCTGGTCGGGCGCAAGGCCGACGGGTTCATCCTCCAGCTCGCCGACCCGGTGATCGTGCGCTGGACGGTCGAGCGAGTGCGCGCGGCGGCGGCGGAGGCGGGCCGCGACCCCGACGACGTCGCGATCTGCGTCGCGGCGCCCGCGTACCTCGGCAGCGAAGTCGCGCACGCGCGCGACCAATGCCGCTGGTTTGGCGGGATGGTCGGCAACCACGTCGCCGACCTCGTCCGCCGCTACGGCGAGGGCGGCGAGATTCCGACGGCGCTGACCGAGTACATCCGCGCCCGCGAGGGCTACGACTACGCCCACCACGGCCGCGCCGGCAACCCCGACACGGAGTTCGTGTCGGATGAGATCGTCGACCGCTTCTGTGTGCTCGGGACGGCGGCCGACCACGTCGCGAAGCTACGCGAGCTCGAGGGGCTCGGCGTCGACCAGTTCAACGTCTACCTGATGCACGACGCGCAGGAGGCGACGCTCGACGGCTACGGCGCCGACGTGATCCCGGCATTCCGGTGAGCGCCTCGCTGCGCGCCTGCCCCCTAGCGCGTCATCAGGCGCGAGGTCGTCGGCGTTCTCACCGCCGTGGTGGCCCTCGCGCTCGCCGCGGGCTGCGGCGCGGGCGTCGACCATCTGTTTCCTCTTCTACCGCGCGCACCACGCCGCCCCGCAGGTACAGACCAGCCCCGCGCGCATCGGCAAGCAGGAGGGTTTGGGCGACGAGTCTCACGTGCGCGGGAGCCTGCTGTCCGTCGCATCGACCCAGACCGAATCGCAGACGCGGATCATCGACGACCGCCTCGATCGCAGCTGCGGCTGAGGCGCCATGCGCGGCCTGCGTAGCCGGCGCGCCGACGCCGCCGTGGCCGCGCGAGCCAGCAATCTCGTTTCGTCGAGCCGATACTCGCGACGAGCGGGCGCATGCCCGAAGGCACGGGCCGCGCGGCGGAGGTGAAGCGGGACGGGCTTCGCGGGCAGCCACGTCACGACGGCTTACGCACCGCGCTTCGCTCGCGGACGGGCACGACCTGAGCTCCGCCTTCCCGCGGCGGTCCGGCCGCGAGCTCCTCCTCGCACTCGTCGATGAGGCGGCGCATCTCGACGATCGCGGCCTTCTCGTCGAAGCACCCGTCGGCCAGTCGACCGCCGCGCCGCTGCCAGACCCCGGCGCCGGCGCCGCGCTCGACCCACGCCGCGCCCACTCGGCGCTTGACCTGGCGTCCATGCGAGTCGCGCCACTTCGCCGGAGGTCGCGGGTTCGAGTCCCGTCGCTCCCCGCTCGTAGAAGCCGCCCGAGAGTGGGGCCTTTCTCTTGGGCGGCTCCTCGGCACGTTCACGATCACGCGGGGACGCGATCGGCGGTCAGCGGTCCGGGTCGCGCGCGGACGCCTCGGCAGCCGCGCCGGAGGGCTCGTCGGCGAGCGCCGCCGGGACGAGCTGCCCGTCGGCGACGCCCGCGGCGGCGAGGCGGTCCGCGTGCGCATCGGGGCGGTCCTCTCCCGGAGCGTCGCCGCTCAGGTCAGACCGACGCTGATCCCACGCTCAAGCCCTCGCTCGAGCGGTCGATCACATGGGCACCGGTTTCTTTACGGGGTACCGGGTTGGCACCCCGCCCGCCGCCCGACTGCTCTTCGCGGGGGCGTCCGGCAAGCGCGGGCGGGGTCGCCAAGATACTTCAGGTGCGTTGGCGGCGTCCACCACGCGCGGCGCCGAATCAGCGATCCACGACGAAACTGCCGTGTCGCAACCGCGGGGTGCGACGACCCAGCTCCGAGCGTTGCGGCACGCGCGATGGACGGCACGCAGCGCGTCGCCACCTCGGTCGTGTGGGGGGACGATTGCCTCGCCTCATACCCACCGCGGGCGAGGTGATTCGGTACCGAAATCCATACCGAACCCAGCCGCCCAGTCGTGGCATCGGCGGGCCGTTGTCGCGTCTGTGTGCAGACGACCGCTCAAGGCTGCGCCGGTGCGGTCGATTGTCTGAACGATGATCCGCACTTGTCCGTCATGCCAGGGCGCCGGCCGTATCGGCCACGACATCCCGTGCTGGCGTTGCAACGGGACCGGCAACGTCGACGTGCCGCTGGACGACGACGAAATGGCACCGCCCCTCGGCGCGCTGGTCGGTGACCAGCTCCACCGATTGCCGGCCGGACGCGCGGTCGTGCCGGTTGACGTACGTGCGAGCAGCAGTCCTCCGAGGTCACGGGCGAGCGCGCAGTCGTAGTTGCCGCAGCGCGTGCACCGGCGATGCCGCACGTGCGAAGCACATCGTGCCCCTGAGGCACTGACGCGATGCAGCTCACGGAGCTTGAGGCACACGACCGCGATGCTCGGCGGTCACCTTGACTTCGAGGGTCTTGTTCGCGAGCCACTCTTCGTGGTCGTACGCGGCGACTGCGATCGTCGCGCCGGATCCCTTTCCTGCGTTGTCCGCCGCACGGCATCCAGCGCACGGCCTTTGGCCGGTCCTTGATCTGGCTTTCTACAGCCAGATGGACGTCTGAGGCACGGCCTCTCGCGCCGGAGGTCGCGGCTTCGAGTCCCGTCGCTCCCGTGCCACGTCCTCGGTGCGGCCACTCCGCGGACGGCGGGGTGAACGGAGCCCAGAGCGCCTCGCGGACCGTCGACCAGCTGATCGCGGCGATCCGCACCGTGGCCGCCGGAGACGCGCTGCTCTCGCCCAGCCTCACGAAACGCGTGATCAAGCAATTCGCGCGCATCCCGCGCCCCGCGCCCCCCAAGGAGTTCGACGAGTTGACGGCGCGTGAGCAGGACGTCTTTCGCCTGATCGCCAACGGCCTCTCCAACACAGAGATCGGCCAGGAGCTCTACATCAGCGAGACCACGGTCAAGACACACGTCACCCACATCCTCCAGAAGCTCGACCTCCGTGACCGCGTCCAGGCAGTCGTGCTCGCCTACCAGGCGGGGATCTTCGAGCCGCAGGCGCCCGGCCGGGTGGCCGAGCCCTGAGGCCCTTGCCACATCCCCCGGCGACAGCGAGACTCGGCAGCGAAATCCGAAGCCGGAGGTGAGGGATGGCGCGCATCGTCCTGCTGGTCGGGACGCGCAAGGGCTGCTTTCTGCTGGAAGGCGATCGAGAGCATCGCGACTGGAGCGTGCGTGGTCCGTTCTGCGAGGGGTGGCCGATCTACCATGCGGTGCACGATCCGGCATCGGGCACGATCTACGCGGCGGCCGCGAGCGAGTGGCACGGTGCGGGCATCTGGCGCAGCGGCGACCTGGGCGAGACCTGGGAGCTGTCGAGCGAGGGCCTGGCCTATGGCGACGGCGACCTGCGGCTGTCGAAGGTCTCCGGTCTGTGCGCCGCGCACGGGCGCGTGCTGGCCGGCGCCGAGGCGGCCGGCCTGTTCGAGAGCCGTGACGGCGGCGAGACCTGGTCGCTGCTCAGCACGCTCGACGGCCAGCCGGGCCGCACGGCCTGGAACGATCCGGCCAACCAGCCGCCCGGCCATCTCGGCCTGCCGGGCATCCTGCCGCATCCCGACGATCCTTCCCGCCTCTGGGTCGTCGTGCAGGGGTTCGGCATCTTCGAGACCACGGACGACGGCGCGTCCTGGACGCCGCGCAACCGGGGCCTGCGCGCCGACTGGCCGGTGGAGGACCCCGAGGTCGGCTACTGCGTGCACAAGCTCGTGATGTCGCCCGCCGACCGTGACCGCCTGTACCAGCAGAACCACTGCGGCGTGCACCGCAGCGACGACGGCGGGCGCTCGTGGACGGAGGTGACCGAGGGCCTGCCGAGCGACTTCGGCTTCGCCGCCGCGGCGCACCCGCACGACCGGCACTGCTTCTACGTGATCCCGCTGGATCCCGGGCACGGCCGCTGCATGCCGGACGGTCGCGCCGCGGTCTGGCGCACCCGCGACGCCGGCGCGACCTGGCATCGGCTCGATCGCGGGCTGCCGCAGCGCGACGCATACCTCGGCGTGCTGCGCGAAGGACTCGCGATCGATGCCCTCGACGTGCCGGGGCTCTACTTCGGCACGAGCACGGGCCAGGTGTTCGCAAGCGCCGATGAGGGCGAGAGCTGGGATCAGATCGCCGGCTACCTGCCCGGCATCTCATCGGTAGAGGTCGCGGTCCTCGCCTAACGCATGGCCGCGCTGCGCCTGCCCGCCTCGCTGCCGCCGCTGTTCCGCGACCTGCCGCGGCAGCTCGAGGTCGACGCGGCGACCGTGGACGAGGCCATCGAGCGTCTCGACCAGCGCTGGCCGGGGCTCCGCGTCCGGCTGTGCGAGCCGGGACCGGTGCTGCGACCGCACATCAACGTCTACGTCGATCGCGAGCGCGCCGCGCTGGACACCCCGCTCGATGCCGATTCGCGCGTCGACGTCATCGCCGCGATCAGCGGCGGCTGACCCACCCGGTCCGCCCGCACATCGGGATCGACGGCGCGCCCGCTCGTCACGCGAGCGGACACGCCGGTCGCCCCGCGTCTACGTGGCCGGCTTGTCCTGCGCCGGCGGCGCCTCTGCCCGGGCGCTGCCGTCGCCGTTGTCGTCGCCGGGGTGCTCGAGGTCGTGCACGACGGCGCCGGTCATGATGCCGACCACCTCGTGCATCGTGTGCGTCTGCGGCGTGACGACGGCCACCCGCTTGCCGAGCCGGTGGATGTGGATGCGGTCGGCGATCTCGAACACGTGCGGCATGTTGTGGCTGATCAGGATCACCGGCAGGCCGTTCTCCTTGACGCGCTTGATGAGCTCGAGCACCTGCGCGGACTCCTTGACGCCGAGTGCGGCCGTCGGCTCGTCCATGATCACGAGCTTGCGCGCCCAGGCCGCGGCGCGCGCCACGGCCACGCCCTGGCGCTGGCCGCCCGACAGCGTCTCGACCGCCTGGCTCATGGAGCGGATGCCGATCTGCAGGCTCTTCATCTGCCGGTCGGCCTCCTCGCGCATGAACTTCTTGTCGACCATGCGGAACACGCTGCCCAGCGGGCCCGCGCGGCGCTTCTCGCGACCCAGGAACAGGTTCGTCGCGATGTCCAGCGCGGGGGCTACGGCGAGATCCTGGTAGACCGTCTCGATGCCCGCCTCGCGGGCCTCGGACGGCGATTTGAAGTGCACCGTCTGGCCGTCGAGCTTGATCTCGCCCTCGTCGGGGATCGTCGCGCCCGACAGCGTCTTGATGAGGCTCGACTTGCCGGCGCCGTTGTCGCCGATCACGGCGAGGATCTCGTCGGGATACAGCTCGAAGTCGGCGCCGTCGATGGCCGTGACCGACCCGTAGCGCTTGACGATGCCCTTGGCCTCGAGGATCGGCTCTCTGTTCTCGGTGGTGCTCACACGCGCCTCCGGGCGATCTGGTCGACGGACACCGCGACGATGACCAGGATGCCGGTGATCAGCACCTGGTAGGTCGTGGCGACGCCCATGAGGACGAGGCCGTTGCGCAGCACGCCGACGATCAGCGCGCCGATCAGCGTCCCGATGATCAGGCCGCGGCCGCCGAACAGGCTCGTGCCGCCCAGCACCACGGCGGTGATCGCGTCGAGGTTGTCGGTCTGGCCGGCATTCGGGTCGCCGGTGTTCGTTCGCGCGATGAGCAGCAGGGCCGCGATCCCGTAGATCACGCCCGCCACCGTGTAGATGGCCAGCAGCTGCTTCTTGACCGGGATGCCCATCAGGCGCGTCGCCTCCGGGTTGTCGCCGAGCGCGTAGATCCGCCGGCCCCACGTCGTGTGGCTGAGGATGAACCAGAACAACGCGAACAACCCGAGCGTCACCAACGACCCGTAGGTGATCGCCGTGCCACCCAGCGAGAACGAGTTGCCCAGCGTCGTCATCACGCTGGGCAGGTTGGAGATCGTCTCGTCCTCGGAGTAGATGTGCGTCAAGGCGAAGGCGATGTTGAACGTTCCCAGCGTGACGATGAAGGCTGGCAGGTTCAGGAACGTCACCAGGCTGCCGTTCAGCAATCCGAATGCGGCGCACGCGGCGATGCCGATGAGGATCGCCAACACCGGCGGCACGCCGCTGTCGACGGCGAGCTTGCTCATGACGATCGACCCGAACGCCATCACAGTCCCGCACGACAGGTCGATCCCGGCGGTCAGGATGATGAGCGTCTGGCCGATGGCCAGCGTGCCGATCACCATCACCTGCTGGACGATCAGCGAGAAGTTGCCGCCCGTGAGGAATCGGTCGGACTGGGTGGTGAAGAAGATGCAGGCGAGAAGCAGCGCGAACAGCGGTCCGAGCTGAGCGACGCGATCGCCGGAGACCTTCGGGGCCTTGCGGCCACCGCCTCGAGGGGCGTCGGGGGGTGCGCCGGGAGCGGCCTCCGCCCCGGCGGTCTGGGTCTGTGGCTCAGTGGTCACTGGTGTCCTCCGTCGAGGTGGATCACGAGACGCCTCGGCGCCGGGCGGCCGGTCCGAGCGGACCGGCCGCCGTCGCGGTCAGCGCCGCGCGACTAGCCCCAGCAGTTCTCCGTGCCGTAGGCCTCGTCCTTGGATGTGACGCCGTCCAGCGGCTCCTTGGTGATGAGGTTCACGCCGGTGTCGGTGTAGCCCGTGGGCTTCTTCCCGCCGCGGGCGGCCTCGGCGATCGCCTTGATGCCCTGGGCGGCCATGTTCTGCGGGTACTGCTGCGAGGTCGCGTCGATGACGCCGGTCTTGATGCCGCGCTCGATCGCGTCGCAGCCGCCGTCGACGGAGACGAGAACGAAGTCCTCCGGCCCCTTCCCGGCCGCCTTGAGCGCGGTGGCCCCGCCGAAGCCGGAGGGCTCGTTGATCGAGTAGACCAGATTGATGTCGGGGTCCTTCTGGAGCAGCTGCTCCATGCCTGCCTGGCCCTTGGCCGTGTCGCCCTCGGTGTTGACCGAGCCGACGATCTGCGGGTCGCCCTCCTTGATCCCGTAGCCCTTGAGGAAGCCGTCGTGGCGCAGCTGACCGACCGAGATGCCGGGCGCGAGGTCGAGCATGGCGATCTTCGCCTTCTTGCCGGCCATCTTGGCCTTGGCCCACTGGCCGATGAGCTCGCCGGCCTTCAGGTTGTCCGTCGCGAACAATGCGTCGACGGCGCTCTGCGGCTCGGTCGGCGTGTCCAGGGCGATCACCGTCACGCCCGCATCGCGCGCCTTCTTGATGGCCGGGACGACCGCCTTGGAGTCGGCCGGGACGATCAGGATGCCCTTCGCGCCGCGCGTGGTCATGTTCTCCAGCGCGGTGACCTGGCTCTGGTTGTCGACGTCGCTCTTACCCGCAGCGGTGATCAGCTCGACGTTGTTCTCCTTGGCGGCCTTCTCGCCGGCCTCGATCATCTTCACGAAGAAGGGATTGGACTCGCGCTTGACGATCAGGCCGACGACGACCTTCTCGTCGCCGCCGCTGCTCCCGCCGCCGCCCCCGCCGCCCTCGTCGTCGCCGCCGCACGCGGCGATGCCGAGGGTGGTCAGGGCCACTGCACCGCCAACCGCAAGCAGGCGCGTCGAGCGCTTGCGCACGTTCCACATAGGCACCTCTCCTCTGGTCTGCAGGCCGCCGTTGCGCTCGCGCGGGCGGCAGTCGTCTGGGCGGAGCGTCCCTCCCGAGAACGCTCCGGTCAAGTTCCCGATCTCCCGAACCCCTGAGATCGATTTCAGCAGCGCGCCAGCCTAAACAGCGCTGGAATCGTTTGTCAAGCCCGGATAGCCTGTCCGACATGGCCTCCGGACCGAACGCGCGTCGGCGCCCCACGCTGGCCGACGTGGCGGCCGCGGCCGGCGTGTCGCGGGCGACGGCGTCACGTGCCATGTCCGGTGGGCCGAACGTCAGCGCGGCGGCGCACGGGCGCGTCTGGGCGGCCGTCGAGCGACTGGGATTCGAGCCCAACCACCTCGCCCGGTCGCTGCGCCGCGGCTCGACGATGGCGGTCGGGCTCGTCGTGCCCGACGTCGCGGTCGGCTTCTACGCCAGCGCCCTGAAGGGCGCCCAGGAGGTCCTCGAGGCCCGCGGCTACCACGTCCTCGTGATGAACACCGAGCGCACCGCCGAGCGCGAGACCGCTGCGCTGCGCATGCTCGGCGCCCATCAGGTCGACGGCGTGATCCTCGCCACGTCCGGCGGCTATCGCGACATCGGCGTGCCCGCCGTCTTCTTCGACGCCGTGCCCGCCGACGTCCGCGCCGGCGCGGTGGCGATGTGCAACGAGGAGGGCGTCGGGCTGCTCGTCGACCACCTCGTCCGCGAGCATGGCCACGAGCTGATCGCCTACATCGGGCCGCCGGCCGTCGGTGCCCCGGGCGCGGCGCCGTTCATGCACCGGCCCGGACGCGAGCGTCTCGACGGCTTCACCGCCGCGATGGGCCGCGCCGGGCTGCCGGTGCCTCCGGCCTACGTGCGGACCAGCGACCCGACCTGCACCGAGGCGGTGGCCGAGGAGCTCGCGCGCGAGCTGCTCGCGCTCGAGCGGCCGCCCACGGCGATCATCGCCGGGGCCGACACGCTGGCCCTCGGCGTGCTCGAGGCCGCTCGCAAGCTCGGTGTCGACGTGCCCGGCCGGCTCGCCGTCGTCTCGTTCGACGAGCCGTCCCACCCCGACCTGCTGGACCCGCCCGTGACCTCGTTGGACCGCCACGACCGCCAGCTCGGGCGGCGGGCGGCGGAGCTGCTCCTTGCCGCGCTGTCGGGCGCCAACGGCATCGCCACCGAGGGCGTGGTGGAGCGCGTCCCGCTGGACATCCGGGTGCGCCGATCGTGCGGCTGCGGCGCCGCCTGACGCGAAGCCGGGCGCGGCCGGGCGGGTCAGCCCGGCGACCTCCCGGCTTGACAGCGACAGCCGGTGCTGGAATGCTTTCCATGCGGCTGGAATCGATTCCACAAGCGTGGTTGCGAAACATACCTTTAGCGTACGTTCCGGTCGCAGGGCGGAGGAGAAGGCATTGGAGCGACAGATCGGCGTGGGGGTCATCGGCTTCGGCTGGATGGGGCGGGTGCACACGTCGTCGTACCGGCGTGTGGTCGAGCACTTCCCCGAGCTCGGCGTGCGCCCGCGGCTGGTCATCGCCGCGGACGTCGGCGAGGAGCGCCGCACCCACGCCGCGCGCGTGGGCTTCGAGACCACCAGCGACGACTGGCGCGCCGTCCTCGAGCACCCGGACGTCGACGTCGTCAGCATCACGCTGCCCAACGCGATGCACCGCGAGGTGGCGCTGGCCGCCATCGCCGCGGGCAAGCACGTCTGGGTGGAGAAGCCGGTCGGCCGCGGCCTCGAGGACACCGCGGCGGTGGCCGACGCCGCGCGCAGCGCCGGCGTCGTCACCGGCGTGGGCTTCTGCTACCGGTTCGCGCCGGCCGTCCAGCACGCCCGCGAGCTGATCCGCTCCGGGGCGATCGGCGACGTCACGCACTACCGCGGGGTGTTCCTGGCCGACTACGCCAACCGTCCCGACGCGGCCGCGTCGTGGCGCTTCAGGCGCGAGGACGCCGGCTCCGGGGCGCTGGGGGACCTCATGGCCCACGTCGTCGACATGACGCACTTCCTCGTCGGCCCGATCGAGCGCCTCAACGGGCGCACGGCGACGATGATCGCCAAGCGGCCCCAGCTCCCGGTCGGCGCGGGCACGCACTTCAGTCGCGTCGAGACCGACGACCTCGTCGACGTCGAGAACGAGGACTGGGCCGGGGCCCTGTTCGAGTTCGGCGACGGGACGGTCGGCTCGCTGGAGGCCAGCCGCGTGATCGTCGGCCCGCGCGTGCAGATGCGCTTCGAGGTCCACGGCACGCGCGGTGCGCTGTCCTGGGAGCTCGAGCGGATGAACGAGCTCGAGCGCTTCGAGCTCTCCGACAACGGCGCCGACGAGGGCTACACGACGATCCTCGTCGGGCCCCAGCACGGCGACTTCGCCGCCTTCCAGCCCGGCGCCGGCGTGCCGATGGGCTACGACGACCTGCGCGTCACCGAGGCGCGCGCCTTCCTCGAGGCCGTCCGCGACGGCGAGCAGCGCGCGCCGGGCGTGGACGACATGCTGGCCTGCGCGCGCGTGCTGCGGGCCATCGAGCGCTCGTCGGCCAGCGGCGCGTGGGAGCCGGCGCGGTGAGCGGCGTGCGCGTGGCCAACGCCCCGCTCAGCTACGGTGCCTTCGAGATGACGGTGGGGACCGACTTCGCGGTGCCCGATCCCGTCCGCGTCCTGTCGGAGATCGGCGACGCCGGCTATGCCGGCACCGACCTCGGTCCGCCCGGCTACCTCGGGGAGGGCGACGAGCTGCGCGCGCGCCTGGAGGCCAACGACCTGTCCCTGGCCGGCGGCTTCGTCCCCATCCGCCTCAGCGAGCGCGAGCACTGGGATGAGGGCTTCGCGGGCCTGCGCCACACGCTCGACCTGTTCGACGCCGCCGGCGGCGACGGGGCGCGCACCGTCCTGTGCGACGCGGGCGGGCCCGATCGGATCGCCAACCCCGGCCGAGGCGGCGAGGACCCCCACCTGCGCCTGGACGACGCGCGCTGGGACACGCTCGTCGAGGGCGTCGAACGCGCCGCGGACGCCGCGCGGGAGCGCGGCTACGAGCCCGTCTTCCACCACCACACCTCGACCTACGTCGAGGGCCTGCCCGAGATCGAGCGCCTCCTGACCGACACCGATGTGCCGCTGCTGCTCGACTCCGGGCATCTCGCCGTGGCCGGTGCGGACCCGATCGCCGGGCTGCGCGACTGGGGCGAGCGGATCGGCGCCGTGCACCTCAAGGACGTCCGCCTCGACGTGCTGGCCGGGGTCAAGGCCGAGCGCGCCGACACGCTGACCGCCTGGCAGCGCGGGCTGTTCTGCGCGCTGGGCGACGGCGACGTGGACCTGACCGGCTTCTGCGCGGCGCTGCAGGCGTCGGGCTACGAGGGCTGGCTGGTCATCGAGCAGGACCGCGTCCTCCAGGACGCCGGCGCGTTCGGCGACGCGGCGGCCGAGCAGCGGCGCAACCGCGACTGGCTGCGCGAGCATGCGGGCTGGTGACCGGGACCGGGATGAGGACGCGGTGAGCGCGGGCGGACCCACGGCGCCCCACGACGTCCTGACCATGGGCCGGATCGGCGTCGACGTGTACCCGCTGCAGGTCGGCGTGTCGCTGCGCGAGGTCGAGTCGTTCGGCAAGTACCTCGGCGGCAGCGCCACCAACGTCGCCGTGGCCGCCGCCCGCTACGGGCGGCGCAGCGCGGTGATCACGCGCACCGGCGCGGACCCGTTCGGCGCCTTCCTGCACGACGCCCTGCGGCGCTTCGGGGTCGACGACCGCTACGTCACCGAGGTCGCCGGCCTGCCCACGCCGGTGACGTTCTGCGAGATCTTCCCGCCCGACGACTTCCCGCTGTACTTCTACCGCGAGCCCAAGGCGCCCGACCTCGAGATCCGTCCCGAGGAGCTCGACCTCGACGCGATCCGCGCGGCGCGCGTCTTCTGGGTGACGGTCACCGGGCTGTCGCAGGAGCCGAGCCGGTCGGCGACGCTGGCCGCGCTCGAGGCGCGCGGGCGTCAGTCTCGGACGGCTGGACGCCGGCCGTCACTCTCAGGCCGCGGGGCCGGACGCCCCGCGGAGGTACTCCATACGATCCTCGACCTCGACTACCGGCCGATGTTCTGGCCCTCGCGCGAGGAGGCGCGCGCGCGGGTCGCAGCAGGCCCTGCCGCACGTCACCGTGGCGGTCGGCAACCTCGACGAGTGCGACACCGCCGTCGGCGTGCGCGAGCCGCGCGCGGCCGCCGCAGGCGCTGCGCGAGCGCGGCGTCGACCTGGCCGTGGTCAAGCAGGGCCCCAAGGGCGTGCTGGCCCACGACGGCGACGACCACGGTCGAGGTCCCGCCCGTGCCCGTCGAGGTCGTCAACGGGCTCGGCGCGGGCGACGCGTTCGGCGGCGCGCTGTGCCACGGGCTGCTCGCCGGCTGGGAGGTCGAGCGGATCATGCGCTTCTGCAACGCGGCCGGCGCGCTCGTGGCCGCGCGCCTGGCCTGCGCCGACGCGATGCCCGAGGAGCACGAGGTCGACGCGCTGCTCGGGGAGGCCGTCGATGCCTGAGGACCGCGTGCACGCGCTCACCGAGATCCGCGCGCGTCGCCCCGAGGCGATCGCCGAGGCCGCCGCCGCGCGCCGCGCGGCCGGACTCGCCGCTGAACGAGTCGGGCCGCGTCATGGTCGTGGCCGCCGACCACACCGCGCGCGGGATGCTCGGCGCCGGCTCGCGGGCGATGGCCATGGCCGACCGCGGCGACCTGCTCGATCGCCTGTGCCTGGCCCTGTCGCGCCCCGGCGTCAGCGGCGTGCTGGGGACGCCCGACATCATCGAGGACCTGCTGCTGCTCGGCGCGCTCGACGGCAAGGCGGTGTTCGGGTCGATGAACCGCGGCGGCCTGCAGGGCGCGACGTGGGAGATCGACGACCGCTTCACCGCCTACGACGCGGCGGCGATCGAGGCGATGGGCCTCCAGGGCGGCAAGATGCTCGTGCGCATCGACCTCGAGGACCCGGCCACCGCGGCGACCGTGGCCGCCTGCGCCGGCGCGGTCAGCGACCTCGCCGCGCGCGCGGCTGGTGGCCATGATCGAGCCGTTCATGGCCCGTCGCGGCGCCGACGGGCGGCTGCGCACCGAGCTGACCACGGAGGCGGCCGTGCGCGCGTCGGTGATCGCCGCCGGCCTGGGCACGACGTCGGCCCACACCTGGCTCAAGGTCCCCGTCGTCGACGACATGGAGCGCGTCGTCGCCGCGACCACGCTGCCCACGGTGCTGCTCGGCGGCGAGGTCTCAGACGACCAGGACGCGACCTTCGAGCGCTGGCGACGCGCGCTGCGAGGTGCCCGGCGCGATCGGCCTCGTCGTCGGTCGCTCGCTGCTGTACCCGCCGGACGACGACGTCGCCGCCGCGGTCGACACCGCCGTCTCGCTGCTGCCGCGGGCGGTGCCGGCATGAGCGGCGGCCTGCTGCGCGCCGGCGCGACGGCGGAGGGGCCGTTCGCGCTGTCGATCACGCCGGAGACCGCGGGCTGGGGCTTCAGCGGCCTGCGCGTGCTCGAGCTCGAGCCGGGGGGCGCGCACGCGCTTGCGACAGCGGCGAGGACGAGCTGATCGTGCTGCCGCTGGCCGGCGCGTGCTCGGTGACCTGCGACGGCGAGGCGTTCGCCCTGGAGGGCCGCGACGGCGTCTTCTCGGGGTGACCGACTTCGTCTACGTCCCGCGCGACGCCCGCGTGGAGATCGCCTCCGACGGGCGGCGGGCGCTTCGCGCTGCCCAGCGCCCGCGCGCAGCGCCGGCTGGACGCGCGCCGGGTGGCCGCCGAGGACGTGGCCGTCGAGCTGCGCGGCGCCGGCCAGGCCAGCCGCCAGGTCAACAACTTCTGCGCGCCCGAGGCGCTCGAGGCCGACCGGCTGATCGCCGTCGAGGTCCTCACCCCGGCCGGCAACTGGTCGTCCTACCCGCCCCACAAGCACGACGAGGAGCGCCCGGGCGAGGAGACCGCGCTCGAGGAGATCTACTTCTTCGAGGTCGCCGCCGGCCCGAGCGGGTCGCCGGGCTTCGGCTACCAGCGCGTGTACGGCTCGGGCCCCGGCCGCGAGATCGACGTGACCGCCGAGGTGCGCAGCGGCGACGCGATCGTCATGCCGCACGGCTACCACGGGCCGTCGATGGCCGCGCCCGGCTACGACCTGTACTACCTCAACGTGATGGCCGGCCCCGGCGAGCGCGCGTGGCGCTTCACCGACGACCCCGACCACGCCTGGATCCGCTCGACCTGGGAAGGCCAGGAGATCGACCCGAGGCTGCCGATGACGTCCGCGCGGAGGCACGCATGACCCCGTCCACCACCCGGCTCACCGTGGCCCAGGCGCTCGTCCGCTTCCTGGCCAACCAGCACACCGAGCGCGACGGCGAGCGCCGGCGCCTGATCGCCGGCTGCTTCGGGATCTTCGGCCACGGCAACGTCGCCGGCGTCGGCCAGGCGCTGCTCGAGGCCGAGCTCAGCGGCTCGCCCGAGCTGCCCTACCTGCTGGCCCGCAACGAGCAGGGGATGGTCCACGCGGCCACCGCCTACGCGCGCATGAAGGACCGCCTGTCGACGCTGGCGTGCACGTCGTCGATCGGCCCGGGGGCGACGAACATGGTCACCGGGGCGGCGCTGGCCACCATCAACCGGCTGCCCGTGCTGCTGCTGCCCGGCGACATCTTCGCCACGCGCGTGGCCAGCCCGGTCCTGCAGGAGCTCGAGGACCCGACGTCGCTCGACGTCTCGGTCAACGACGCCTTCCGCCCGGTGTCGCGCTTCTTCGACCGCATCAACCGCCCCGAGCAGCTCATGGCCGGCGCGCTGGCCGCGATGCGCGTGCTCACCGACCCGGTCGAGACCGGCGCGGTCACGCTGGCGCTGCCGCAGGACGTCCAGGCCGAGGCCTTCGACTGGCCCGACGAGTTCCTCGCCCCGCGCGTCTGGCACGTGCGCCGGCCCGCCGGCCGAGCCCGAGGTGCTGGCCGAGGCGGCCGACCTGCTGCGCGGCGCCCGGCGGCCGCTGATCGTGGCCGGCGGCGGGACGATCTACGCGGGCGCGACCGACGCGCTGCGCGAGCTGGCCGAGGCGACCGGCATCCCGGTGGCCGAGACCCAGGCGGGCAAGGGCTCGCTGCCCTACGACCACCCGTGCGCGGTCGGCGCGATCGGCGCCACCGGCACGACGGCGGCCAACGCGCTGGCCCGCGAGGCCGACGTCGTGCTCGGCGTGGGCACGCGCTGGAGCGACTTCACGACCGCCTCGCGCAGCGTCTTCGCCGACCCCGACGTGCGCTTCGTCAACCTCAACGTCGCGCCCGTCGACGCCTCCAAGCAGTCCGCGGTGGCGCTGGTGGCCGACGCGCGCGCCGGCCTGGAGGCGCTGCGCGGGGCGCTCGACGGCTGGGCCGCCGAGCCCGAGCACGGCGAGCGGGCGCGCGCGCTGGCGGCCGAGTGGGATGGCGATCGTCGAGCGCGCCTACACGCTCGGCCACGGCCCGCTGCCCGCCCAGAGCGAGGTGATCGGCGTCGTCAACCGCGTCAGCGAGCCGCGCGACGTCGTCGTCTGCGCGGCGGGCAGCATGCCCGGCGACCTGCACAAGCTGTGGCGCACGCGCGACCCGAAGGGCTACCACGTCGAGTACGGCTTCTCGTGCATGGGCTACGAGATCGCCGGCGGCCTGGGGGTCAAGCTGGCCGACCCCGACCGCGAGGTGTTCGTGCTGGTCGGCGACGGCTCGTACCTGATGATGGCCCAGGAGATCGTCACCGCCGTCCAGGAGGGCGTCAAGCTGACGATCGTCGTCGTGCAGAACCACGGCTTCGCGTCGATCGGCGCGCTGTCGGAGTCGCTCGGCTCGCAGCGCTTCGGCACGCGCTACCGCTTCCGCGACCCCGACACGGGCGCGCTCGACGGCGAGCGGCTGCCCGTCGACCTGGCCGCCAACGCGGCCAGCCTCGGCGCCGACGTCCTGCGCGCGACGACGGTCGCCGAGTTCGAGGAGGCGCTGCGCGCCGCGCGCGACGCGCCGCGCACGACCGTCGTGCACGTCGAGACCGACCCGCTCGTCCCCGCGCCGAGCTCCGAGGCGTGGTGGGACGTCCCGGTGGCCGAGGTCTCCGGCCTGGACAGCACGCGCGAGGCCCGCGCCGGCTACGAGCAGCACAAGCGCGAGCAGCGCCCGTACCTGAGCACCCGAGAGAGAGTGAAGACCCCGTGAGCACGACAGCGCTGAAGACCGTCCAGCACGTGATCGCCGGCCGCGAGACGGCCGGCGACGTCGACGCGCACCTCGCCGGTGTGGAACCCGGCCACCGGCGAGCACCAGGCCGAGGTCGCGCTCGCCGAGCCGGCCGACGTCGACGCGGCCGTGCGCGCCGCGCACGACGCCTTCGCGACGCTGGGGCGACGTCTCGGTCACGCGCCGGGCGCGCATCATGTTCGCCTTCCGCAACCTCGTCGACAAGCACACCGACGACCTGGCGCGGATCGTGTCGGCCGAGCACGGCAAGGTCTTCGACGACGCCAAGGGCGAGGTCATCCGGGGCATGGAGGTGGCCGAGTACGCCTGCGGGATCGCCGAGCTGCTGAAGGGGGAGTTCTCCGAGCAGGTCTCGACCGACGTCGACCTGCACTCGTTCCGCCAGCCGCTCGGCGTGTGCGCCGGGATCACGCCGTTCAACTTCCCGGTGATGGTCCCGATGTGGATGCATCCGATGGCCATCGCCACCGGCAACACGTTCGTGCTCAAGCCGTCCGAGCGCGACCCGTCGGCCTCGAACTTCATCGCCGAGCTGTACCACGAGGCGGGCCTGCCCGAGGGCGTCTTCAACGTCGTGCACGGCGACAAGGTGGCCGTCGACGCGCTGCTCGACCACCCGCTGGTGGCGGCGATCTCGTTCGTCGGCTCGACCCCGATCGCGAAGTACATCCACGAGCGCGGCACGCAGAGCGGCAAGCGCGTGCAGGCCCTCGGCGGGGCCAAGAACCACGCCGTGGTCATGCCCGACGCCGACCTCGACTTCGCGGCCAAGCACCTGACCGCGGCGGGCTACGGAAGCGCCGGCGAGCGATGCATGGCGATCTCCGTGGTCGTGGCCGTCGGGGACTCGGCCGAGCCGATCGTCGCGCGCCTGAAGCAGAAGGCGCTCGAGGTCAAGGTCGGCCCGGGCCTGGAGCCCGACTCCGACATGGGCCCGGTCGTGACGCCCGAGGCGCTCGAGCGCATCACCGGCTACATCGACCGCGGCGTGCAGGCCGGCGCCGATGCGGTGGTCGACGGGCGCGAGCTCGAGGTCGGCGGCGGAGGCTTCTTCGTCGGCCCGACGCTGTTCGACAACGTCGGCACGGAGATGGACATCTACACCGACGAGATCTTCGGGCCCGTGCTCGGCGTCGTGCGCGTCGACACCCTGGCCGACGCGATCGACCTCATCAACGCCAACAGCTTCGCCAACGGCACGGCGATCTTCACCTCCAGCGGCCAGGCCGCGCGCACATTTCAGCGCCGGATCGAGGTGGGCATGATCGGCATCAACGTCCCGATCCCGGTGCCGATGGCCTTCTACTCGTTCGGCGGCTGGAAGAGCTCGCTGTTCGGCGACAAGCACATCCACGGGCCGGAGGGCGTCGCCTTCTACACGCGCGGCAAGGTGGTCACCACGCGCTGGCCGCACGAGACCGAGGACTCGGCGCACCACCGCGGCCACATGCACTTCCCGACCGCGGTGTGAGGGGCGGCTCGGCCGTGAGTCGCCGCATCGGGGTCATCGGCGCCGGGGCGATGGGCAGCTCGCACTGCCGGATGATCGCCCGCGCGGTGTCGGGCGCCACGCTGGCCGCCGTGTCCGACGCCGACCCGGCGCGGGCGGCGCGCGTGGCCGGCGACGCCCGCGTCCACGACGACCCGCTCGCGCTGATCGGCGACCCGGCAGGTCGACGCCGTGGTCATCGCGTCGTCGGACGCCACCCATCAGGGCTTCGTGCTCGCCTGCCTGGAGGCCGACAAGCCGGTGCTGTGCGAGAAGCCGCTGGCGCCGACGTCCGAGGCCAGCCTGAGCGTCGTCCAGGCCGAGGCGGCGATCGGCCGGCGGCTCGTGCAGATCGCGTTCATGCGCCGCCACGACGCGGGCTACGTGGCCATGAAGCAGCGCCTGGACGCGGGTCGCGTCGGCGCGGCGCTGATGGTGCACTGCGCGCACCGCAACGCCGGCACGCCGCCCGGCTTCACCTCGGAGATGCTCATCACGAGCTCGGCCACGCACGAGTTCGACCTGACGCGCTGGCTGCTCGGCCAGGAGGTGGTGGCGGCCACCGTCCTGGTGCCGCGCCCGTCGGGGCTCGCGCCCGACGGGGTCCGCGACCCGCAGCTGATCGTGCTGGAGACCGACGAGGGCGTGCTCGTCGACGTCGAGGTGTTCGTCAACGCGCGCTACGGCTACGACATCCGCTGCGAGCTCGTCGGCGAGTCGGGCACGCTCACGCTGGCGCCACCGGCCAGCGTCGAGATCCGCGGCGAGGGCGCGGACGGGCGCGAGGTCGACGACGACTTCCGGGCGCGCTTCGTGGACGCCTACCGCGTGCAGCTCCAGGCCTGGGTCGACGGCCTGGCGCGACGAGCGCGCCGACGGCCCGAGCGCGTGGGACGGCTACGCGGCGGCCGCGGTCGCCGACGCCTGCATCGCCTCGCTGCGATCGGGCCAGCGGACCGCGGTGCGGCTGGCCCCGCGGCCCGAGCTCTACGCGGGCGCGCGCTCGGTCGCGGTCACGCGCTGAGGCGGGGGCGCGGTTCGCGCGCCGTCAGACCTTCAGGCGCGGGATGGTGCAGCCGCGGTCGTAGCACGGCTCGGGGGTTTCGCTGCGGCGGTGGAAGTGGACGCTGTCCTCGGCGGCCGGTCCCGTGGCGAGGATCCGGCGCAGGGCGGTGCGGATGGTGGACATCTTCAGCTGGCTCCAGGTGGTCGAGAGAGATCGCTTCGTCACTCAACGTACCCCCGATCCCGAGCCGCGTGACCAACGTGTGCGCGACCTCACGGAGCCGTTGTCAAGGCGCGAGGGGGTCGATGTTCTGCATCGCACATCGCGCGCGACGGCCCTTCAGTTCGTGGCGCCGTCGGCCGTTAACCGGAGCGTGAGCCGTCGCTTCACGCGCATCGTGCTGCCTGCCGCGCTGGCCGGGACCATCGCGCTGGCCGGCTGCGCCGGTTCGGATCCGGCCGCGCCCGGCGTGCCGCGATCGCAGGCCGGGCCTCAGGCCGGCGCGCAGGTCGTCGGGCTCACGCGCGACACCGAGGAGGACAAGAGCTTCCCGCTTCCCGAGGGCACCCGCGGCGGCGCGAACGCGCCGCTGCCGACGTCCGTCGACGCGGCCCCGCGCATGGGCGAGGACGAGCCGTCGATCTCGCCGGGCGCGCCGACCGACGCCGAGGTCGAGGCCGAGCTGCGCGAGATGAAGGGCGTGCTCAAGGACCTCGAGCGCCGCCGGCGCCAGACCACGTCGCCCGCCAAGGCGCGCGGCGCGCTGACCCGCGGCGGCAACGTCAAGACGCCGCTCGGCGCCCCGGCCCGGATCGCCCAGGTCATCGCGGGCGGCAACGCGATCGCGCGCTTCCCCTACGTCTGGGGCGGCGGGCACGGCTCGTTCATCGACAGCGCCTACGACTGCTCGGGCTCGGTGAGCTACGCGCTGGCCGCCGCCGGCCTGCTCGACGCGCCCGCTCGTCTCCGGCCAGTTCGCGCAGTGGGGCGAGCCCGGACCCGGCCGCTGGATCACGATCTACGCACACGACGGCCACGTCTTCATGACCGTCGCCGGCATCCGCTTCGACACGAGCGGCCGCGACGGCCCGCTCGGCTCGCGCTGGCAGACCGCGCCGCGCTCGATGGCCGGCTTCAGCGTCCGCCACCCGCCGGGGTTGTAGTCGGCCGCCGCGCCCTTCCGCTGCGCCTCCTGCCTTGCACGTGGGCGTGGGTGCCGGCCCGGGCATCGAGGAGGAGGGAGGCACCGGTGCGTGGGGTTGGGCGCGGTCGGAGGGCTGTTGACCACCGTATTCGGGGTCAACCGCCCTCGCGCGGCTCGCGCGCCGCGCGAAGTGACGCAAACCCGCGGCATACCTGGCTTTGCGCGCGTCGGTGGCGTCTGACCCGTTTCCCCTCGATGCCCTGGCCGCGCATCGCCGCGCAGGCCCCGCATCCGCCGCCCGGGCCTGAGCCCGCCGCGACCGTCAGCCACTACTCGCGGCGCGCGCCGCGGCCGCCGAGGCGATGACCACGCAGCCGACGGCCGCGACCTCGATCGCGCCGAGGGCCTGGCCGAGCACGAGCAGGCCGATCAGCGCCGCGATCGCCGGCTCGAGGCTGAGCAGCACGCTGAACGTCGCGGCGCTGAGCATCCGCAGAGCCAGCAGCTCGAGGAGATAGGGGATCGCCGAGGCCAGCGCGGCGACGGCGAGCGCGACGGCGAGCACGCGGCCGTCCCACAGCGCCGGGCCGGCCGTCGCCGTGGCCGGCGCGGTGAGCAGCGCGGCGGCGACGACGAGCGTGCCGGTCAGCACGGGCAGCGGCTCGGCCGCGCCCACCATGCGCTTGGCGAGCAGGATGTAGGCCGCCCAGAACGCCGCCGACCCGAAGGCGAGCAGCGCGCCGGCGGGGTCGACGTCGGCGGTCGGGCTGCCGAGCAGGACGACGCCCACCCCGGCCAGCAGCGCCCATGCGATGTCCGATCGCCGCCGCGACCCCCCGAGCGCCACGAGCAGCGGGCCGGTGAACTCGATCGTCGAGGCCACGCCAAGCGGGATCCTGGCGATGGCCTCGAAGAAGCAGACGTTCATCCCCGCCAGCACCGCGCCGAGCGCGACCACGCCGCGCACGCGGTCACGGGGCAGGCGCAGCGCCCGGGGGCCGGTGAGCGCGACGAGCAGCAGCGCGGCAAGCGCGCAGCGCAGCCACAGCGCGCCCAGCGGGCCGACCCGGTCGAACAGGCCGGTGGCGATCGCCGAGCCGAGGTGCATCGACACGGCCAGGCCGATGACGAGCAGCGGCGCCGACCCGCCGGCGAGCGCCGCGGCCCGTGTGCCGCGCCGGGCCCACGGCCCCCGCGGCGGCGGTCCGGCCGGCGCTGCGCAGCCGATGACGCCCGACGACACGGGCACCGGCTACTCCTCGTGCGGCGGCGCGTGGATCGCCCGCACGGCGTCGATCGTGTCGGCCTCACCTGGCCCCTTGTCGGGGCGATGGCGCAGCACGCGCGCGAAGCGCAGCGCCACGCCGCCCGGATAGCGCGGGCTCGTCTGCACGCCGTCGAAGGCGACCTCGACGACGAGCTCGGGGCGCACGCGGACCACGTGGCCGTCGCGGCCGACCTCGAGCGCGAGCAGCCGCTCCGTCTGCCATTCGAGCATCGCGTCGGTCAGCCCCTTGAACGTCTTGCCCAGCATCACGAAGCCGCCGGCGGGGTCGCGCGCGCCGAGGTGCAGGTTGCTCAGCTTCCCGCGCCGGCGCCCGTGGCCCCACTCGACCGCGAGCACCACGAGGTCGAGCGTGTGGCGGGGCTTGACCTTGAGCCAGCCCGCCCCGCGGCGCCCCGCCTCGTAGGGCGCGTCGAGCGCCTTGACGACGACCCCCTCGTGACCGCGGGCCAGCGCCTCGTCGAACACCACCGCCGCCGACTCGGCGTCCGTGGCCATCGCCCGTGGGACGCGCAGCGCCTCGGGCACGACGGCGGCCAGGGCCGCGGCGCGCTCGTCGCCGGGGCGGTCGAGCAGGTCCTCGCCGTCGAGGTGCAGCAGGTCGAACAGCGACGGCGTGAGCGGCAGCGCGTCCCGCAGCTCCGCGACGTCGCGGCGGCTGCCGAAGCGCGCCGCCGTGGTCTGGAACGGATGCGGGCGCCCGTCGGCGCGCAGCGCGATCGCCTCGCCGTCGAGCACGGCGGCGCGCACCGGCAGCGCCAGCGCGGCCTCGACGATCTCCGGCACCCGCGCGGTCACGTCGTCGAGCGTGCGCGTGAACACGGCCACGTCCGAGCCGTCGCGGTGGACCTGGATGCGCGCGCCGTCGAGCTTGAACTCGACGCCCGCGGGGCTGACCTTGGCCATCGCAGTCGCGATGTCGGGCGCCGGCTGGGCGAGCATCGGCTGCAGCGGGCGACCCGGCTGCAGGCGCAGGGCATCGAGGCCCACGGCGCCCTCGGCCAGCGCGATCGCGGCCACCGCCCCGAGGTCGCCGCGCAGCGTGAGCGCGCGCCGGACCGCGGCCGCGGGCAAGCCGGCCGCTGCGGCGACCGCCTCGACCATCACGCCCGCCAGCGCGCCCTGGCGCAGCTCGCCCGACAGCAATCCGACCAGGAACCGTCCCTCGGCCTCGTCGGCCCGGCTCAGGACGTCGGCCAGCAGGCGCCGACGCTCGCCCTGCGAGCCCGGCCCCGCGCGCGTGCCGATGCGCTCGAAGGCCGCGTCGACCTCGCCCACGCCCAGCGACGGCGCGGCCGCCGCGGGGGGCGCATCGCGCAGCGCCGCCCAGCCCACCCCGATCTGGCGCTGGCGCAGCTCGCCCGACAGCCAGGCGACCGCAGCCGGGACCTCGTCCGGAGCCAGACGGCGCAGCGCGTCGGCCAGGTGCTCGACCTTCGCGCGGCGCCCGGGCGTGGCGGCGACCGCCTCCGACACCCCGACCAGGTCGCGCAGCAGCACGCGTTGTATCCTTGCGGACAGACGGGCGTTTCCACGCGCCCGTCCGTACGTCCGTAATGAACCGCAACACACGGACGGGCGTACCTTCGGTACCCTTGCTCGCTCGTCGGCGCGCGCCGTGTTGGTGTGCGCGACCTTCTCTCGAAGTCTGTCGGGCCATGGCGCTGACCGGCGAGCGCCCAGACGGTTGCTTAAGCAACGAGTTTGGGTATAATTCCGAGTACAACAATCGGATATCCCTGGAGGATCTTGATCAAGTCGAATACCCCCGTCGCCGAGGACCACGAGACCTACGTGTACGCCGATGCGCTCGAGCAGCTCCTGCAGCGCGCGAACAAGTTCCAGCTGCTGAAGCCCCACGAGGAGATCGAGCTTGCCAAGCGCATCGAGCGCGGCGATCTCGCGGCCAAGGACCGGCTCATCAACTGCAACCTGCGACTCGTCGTCTCGATCGCCCGGCGGTACCAGGGCCATGGGCTCACGCTCAATGACCTGGTGCAGGAGGGCATGCTCGGGCTGATCCGGGCATCGGAGAAGTTCGATTGGCGCAAGGGCTTCCGCTTCTCGACCTACGCCACGCTGTGGATCCGCCAGTCGATCCAGCGCGGCCTGGACAACACCTCGCGATCCATCCGCCTGCCCGCTCACGTGGCCACGAAGGCCCGCAAGGTCGGCCGCATCCGCAACGAGCTCGCCGTCAAGCTCGAGCGGGAGCCGGAGCTGGAGGAGATCGCCGCGGTGGCCGGCATGCCGGTCGACGAGGTCGAGGAGATCCGCGCCGTGGACTACACGCCCGCGAGCCTGGATCAGCAGCTCGGAGACGATTCGGACTCCGCGACGCTCGGCGACCTGAAGGCCGCCGACAACGAGGCGCCCGAGGAGGAGGTCCACCGCGGCCTGCTCACGTCGCACGTGACCGAGGCCCTGCAGCGCCTGCCCGACGACGAGCGCAAGGTGATCGCCCTGCGCTTCGGCACCGAGGGCGAGGAGCGCACCCGCGCCCAGGTCGGGCGCGAGCTGCGCATCAGCCCGCAGAAGGCCGAGCAGATCGAGCGCCGAGCGCTCGATCGCCTCTCGCGCATGGACGACCTCGCGGCCTTCCGCGAGGCGGCTTAGCGCCCCCGGCGCCTTCCGGCGCCACCAGCAGCACCGCGGCCGGCGAACGCGCAGCGTTTGGCGTTCAGCCGGAGCGGTACTGCTTGGACATGCCCGAACGGTCCAGGTTCTCCGGGCGCATGCGCGCGCCCACGTTCCCCTCCGACGACGCGGACGTCCGCGCCGCCGGGCGCATGGTCTCGGCGGGGACGGGGCAGCCTCAACGCATGGCGAAGACCGCGACCGACGACCGCGAGCTCCTGCTCGCCCTCGAGCCGCGGCCCGAATCGGCTCGCATGGCGCGCCGTGCGCTCGCCACGCACGGCCTCCACGAGGACGTCGAGCACACCGTGACCCTGCTGGCCAGCGAGGTGGTCGGAAACGCCATCCGCCACGCGAACCTCACGCCCGACCAGCGGATCGTCTTCTTCGCGCGCCTGAGCGACGACTTCGCCCACGTCGAGGTCGCCGACCAGGGCGATGGGTTCGAGCCCGAGTCCGTCCGCAGCGAGGGCTTCGGGCTGCGCCTGCTGGCCAAGCTGGCCAGCCGCTGGGGCGTCGACTGCACGGATCGCGGCTGCAAGGTCTGGTTCGAGGTCGACCGGCGCTCGAACCGCTTCTCGCGCGCCGGCTGACCGCGTCCCGGGCAGGGCGACCGGACGTTCGTCCAACTGCGCGAACCACCCTCGCCGCTGGGCCGGTGTGGGTCTAATCTCACCCGCGTGCCGCGCCGCGACCAGCACATCCTGCTCGGGCTCACCGCCCTGTCCGTGCTGCTCGCGGTGCTGGTGTCGGTCGCCGGCGTCCACGCCGACGTGCTGCTGGCCACGCCGGCGCTCGTCCTGCTCCTGCCGTTGCTCGCCGGCCGCTACGTCGGCGAGGACGGCATCGCCCGCCTGGGCGCGCGCCGCGCCGCGCCGCCCCGGCGGACCGCGCTCGCGCGGGCCGTCGTGCCGCGGCGCGGCCCCGCGCATGCTGCCCCGTGGCGGGCGCCTGATCGCCGCGGCCATGGCCCGGCGCGGGCCGCCCGCGTTCGTGTCGACGCTCGCGCGCTAGGCCGCACGGCGGTCGGGCGCGCCCGACCGCCCGTCCTCGACCGAACGCCAGGAGTCAGCATGTCCCGCCTGCGCGCGGCCGTCGTGGCCTCGGTGCTCATCGCGCTGATCGCCACGCCCGCCGCCGTCGCCCACCAGGGCAACCCGAGCTACCGCTCGGTCATCACCGCGGTGTCGCCCGACGTCGAGGGCCTCCGCCTGGAGATCCTCAACCACGACGACCGGCTCGAGCTGCACAACCGCAGCGGCCGGACGATCGTCATCGCCGGCTATCGAGAACGAGCCCTACGCGCGGCTGCACGGGCGACGGGACGGTCGAGGTCAACCGCCGCTCGCCGGCCTTCTACCTCAACGACGATCGCTTCGCGGCCGTCTCCGTGCCCGCGTCGGCAGACGCGAAGGCCGCGCCCTCCGTGGGAGCTCGTCGATCGCAGCCGGCCGCTTCGAGTGGCACGACCACCGCATCCACTGGATGAGCAAGGTGCCGCCCAAGCAGGCCGACGGCGCGAGCGGCCCGGACGAAGATCTTCGACTGGTCGATCCCGCTGCGGGTCGGCCGGACCGCGGGCGCGGTGCGCGGCTCGCTGTTCTGGCAGCCGCCGGCCGAGGGCCGCGGCGCCGGTCGGCGCGTACGCCGGCCTGGGCGCGCTCGTCGCGCTGGCCGCGATCGCCGTCGTCGTCGTGCGCCGGCGCCGCCGCGCTGGCGGCGCTCCGGCGCGGGCCGAGGTGGAGGCGTGGTGAGGGCGCTCCTGCTCGCGCTCGCCGTGCTCGCGCTCGGCGCGCCCCGCGGCCCACGCGCACGCGACGCTTGCGAGTCGTCCTCGCCTGAGCGCGGGGCCACGCTGGCCGCAGTCCCCGCGGCAGGTCGTGCTCGCCTTCGACGAGCCCGTCGAGGCCAGCTTCGGCGCCGTGCGCGTGTTCGACGCGCGGGCGCGGCGCGTGGACGACGGCCGCGTCAGTCCATCCCGGCGGCGCCGGCAAGAAGATCGCCGTCGGCGTGCGCGGCGGCCTGCCGGACGGCTCGTACACCGCCACCTACCGCGTCCTGTCGGCCGACGGGCACCCCGTGGCCGGCGGGCTGCTGTTCAGCGTCCGGCGCGCCCGGCGCCGCGCCCGCCGAGTCGCGTCTCGGAGCTGATCGGCGCGCCGAAGGCCGGCCCGGTCACGGGCGTGGCGTTCGGCGCGGTCAAGGCGGCCGGCTACGCGGCGATCGCGCTGGCGCTCGGCGGGCTGCTGTTCGTGGCGCTGGTCTGGGGCCCGGCCGCACGCGCCGCCGGCCCGGCCGCCGCCGCGCGCGCCGGCTTCGCCCGCCGCACCCGTCGCCATCGCCGGCGGCGCCCTGGCGCTGACGCCGGCCCTCTCCGGCCACGCCCGCTCGCAGTCGCCCGCGGCGCTGCTCGTGCCCGCCGACGTCGATCCACGTGGTGGCCATGAGCGCGTGGCTGGGCGGGCTGGCCTTCCTGCTCGCCGCCGTGCCCGCGGCCACGCGCGCGCTGGCCCCGCCCGAGCGCACGCGCCTGCTGGCCGCCGCGCTTCGGCGCTTCTCGTCGCTGGCCCTGCTCTCCGTGCTCGCGCTGGCCGCCACCGGCACGCTGCAGGCGATCTTCGAGGTCCGCACGCCGAGCGCGCTCTTCGACACCGCCTTCGGCCGCGCCGTGCTCGTCAAGGCCGCGCTGCTGCTCGCGCTGATCGCGCTGGGCGCGCTCAACCGCCGGCGCGTCGTGCCGGCGCTTGAGGCGCCTGGCCGGCGACGGCGCCGCGCCCGGGGACGCCGGCCGGCTGCTGCGGCGCACGCTGCGCGCCGAAGTCGGCCTGATCGTCGCCGTGCTCGCGGTCACCGGCGCGCTCACCGGCTACCCGCCGCCCACCGCGGCGGCCACCGGGCCGGTGTCGATCGAGCCAGCGCCTCGGCCCGCTCGACCTCGACCTGACGATCGACCCGGCGCGGACGGGGGTCAACGAGGTCCACCTGTACCTCTTCCGCGCGGCCACCGGCGCGCCGTTCACGGGCACGAAGGAGCTCACCGTCCGGGCCCGGATGCCCGGCCGGCGCATCGGCCCGATCGCGCTCGACGCGCGCAAGGCCGGCCCCGGCCACTACGTCGTGCCGGCCGCGACGCTCAGCCCCGGGGGCGACTGGGAGATCCTCATCGCCGACCGCGTGTCGGAGTTCGACGAGTACTCGACCACGGCCGAGGTGACCGTCCGGTGACCCTCCCGACGCATCACCTGCTGCGCACCGCGCTCGGCGTGGCCCTGATGGCCGCGCTGTGGATCGCCGGCCTGCGGGTCGGCGGGCTCGACACCGGGCTCATGTTCCTGGCGCCGGCCTTCCTGCTGCTGGTCCCGCTGCTCGCCGGGCGCTACCCGGGCGAGCGACGACTCGTCGGCCGGCAGCGTCCGCTCCGCCGCGTCGTCCGCGTGGCGTGGGCCCGGCGGCCGCGCCGGCGCGCGGTGCTCGTGCCTCGCGGCGGTCTGCTCGTCGGCTGCTCCCTGGCGGGCCGGGCTCCACCGCGGTGACCCGCGGCCGCGCCACGGGGCGCGCCGCCCGCCACGCCGGACCCATCCACTTCATCTCACCAGCACAAGGAGCCGTTCAGACATGACTCGCAAGATCGCCGTCGCGACCGCCATCGCCGCGCTCGCCGCGCCCGCCGCCGCCGAAGCGCACGTCACGCTGCAGCCCAGCAGCGCCCAGGCCGGCGCGTTCACCGTCCTCGACGTGCGCGTGCCCAACGAGCGCGACGACAAGTCGACCGCCAGGGTCGCCGTCCAGTTCCCGACCGGCTTCGCGTCCGCCCGCTACGAGCCGAAGCCGGGCTGGCGCGTGCGCGTCGTCATGGGCCGGCTGGCCACGCCGATCCAGACCGACGACGGCCCGATCACCGAGGGCGTGCGCCGGATGGTCTGGACGCGCACGAACAGCAGTGGCGGGATCAAGCCCGGCCAGTTCGTCGACTTCCCGATCTCGGTCCAGATCCCGGGCAAGGCCGGCGACAAGCTGACCTTCAAGGCGCTGCAGACCTACGCCGGGGGCGAGGTCGTGCGCTGGATCGGAGCGGCCGACTCCGACCACCCCGCCCCGCAGGTCAATGTGACCGCCGCGCAGGGATCCGACCCCGGCGCGCATGGCGCGAGCAGCGGGCCGGCGCAGCCCGGCGCGGCCGCGACGAGCTCGGACGACGGCGGCGCGGGCGGCTCGGACGGCCTCAGCATCGCCGCGCTCGTGGCCGGCGGCCTGGGCCTGGTGCTGGGCGGCGGCGCGCTCGCGGCCAGCCGCCGGCGGGACCGCGGCGACCGGCGCTCGCCGGCCACGGCGTGACCGGCCGGTCGCGAGGAGACCGAGGCACGCGATGTCGCACCGATCGATCCGCAGGACGATGCTGGGCGTCGCCCTGGGCTGTGGCCTGGGCGCCGTCCCGGCATCCGCGCACGCGCCCGTGGCCGGGACCTTCCCGGCCAGGGGCGCCACGGTCGCGCCGGTGCGCACGGTGAGCGTGCGGTTCGCCAACGACATCCTGACCGGGCGCATCGACGTCGCGCGCAGCGGCGGTGGCACCGTCGCTGCGCGCGCGGCGGGCCGCGATCCGCGCGACCACGGGCGGCTACGGGTGAGCTTCGCCCGCCGGCTCGCGGCGGGCCGCTACACGGTGACGTGGCCCGCGCTGGACGACGACGGGCATCGCCAGCGCGGCACGTTCGCGTTCCGCGTGCGCTGATCGCGGCTCGCCGATCCTTGGCGGCGCGCGGCGCCGCCCCGGCTCGCGTCAGCGTCGGATGGTGACCAGCGTGCCGCGCATCGCATCGTCGGCCCCGATGTCGCGGGCCGACGATTGATACCCTATATAGGGTGAAGAAGACGAGCGTGTATCTGGACCCCGATCTCGACGAGGCGCTGGCGCGCCGCGCGGCCGACGAGGGCCTGACCAAGGCCGAGTTCATCCGCCGCACGCTGGCCGGCGCGGTCCAGCGGCCGCCACGGGCGAGGATGTCGGTCGGCGTCGTGCGAAGTGGCGTCAGCGGCGTGTCGGCCAACGTCGACCGGTACCTGGCCGAGACGCGCTTTGGCGAGCGTTGACCGTCGTCCTCGACACGGGCGTCGTCGTGGCGCTGTACGACGCCGACGACGAACACCACGCCGCGGCGCGTGACTGGTACCCGACCTGCGACGACGATCTCGTGACGACGCCGCTCGCGCTCGCGGAGATGCACCATCTGGCGGCGCGCGCGGGCGCCGGCACGACGCTGCTCGACGATCTCGAAGCCGGCGCGTTCAGCATTCGCTGGTGGGCGGACGCCGCGGCGGAGACCGTCGCCGTCGCTCGCCGCCACCCGCACGTCGGCCTCACCGACGCATCGCTCGTCGCGCTCGCCGCTCGTCTGCGCACGACGCGCATCGCCACGTTCGATCTGCGCCGCTTCCGGGCGTTGACCACGCCGCACGGGGAACCCTTCATCGTGCTGCCCGCCGACTCCCGCTGACCCCCTGCCAGGAGACCGAACCATGACCGAGAACAGCTTCGACGCCAGGCACAAGCTGAAGGTGGGCGACCGCGAGCTCGACATCTTCCGGCTCGACGCGCTGCAGTCGCGCTTCGACGTCGCGCGGCTGCCGTTCAGCCTCAAGGTGCTGCTCGAGAACCTGCTGCGCACGGAGGGCAACGGGTCGGTGACGGCGAAGGACATCGAGGCGCTCGCCACCTGGGACGCCAGGGCCGAGCCGGGCACGGAGATCGCCTTCACGCCCGCTCGCGTGGTCATGCAGGACTTCACCGGGGTGCCCGCCGTCGTCGACCTCGCCGCCATGCGCGACGCGATGGCCGACCTCGGCGGCGACCCGGCCAGGATCAACCCGCTCGTGCCCGCCGAGCTCGTCATCGACCACTCCGTCCAGGTCGACGTGTTCGGCACCCGCGACGCCTTCGCCAGGAACGCAGAGCGTGAGTTCGAGCGCAACCGCGAGCGCTACGCGTTCCTGCGCTGGGGCCAGACCGCGTTCGACAACTTCGCCGTCGTGCCGCCCGACACTGGGATCGTCCACCAGGTCAACCTCGAGTACCTGGCGCGCGTCGTCTTCGTCGACGACGAGCGCGGGCTGGCCTACCCCGACACACTGGTCGGCACCGACTCGCACACCACGATGATCAACGGCCTCGGGGTCCTGGGCTGGGGGGTGGGCGGCATCGAGGCCGAGGCGGCGATGCTCGGCCAGCCGATGTCGATGCTGATCCCGCAGGTGCTCGGCTTCAAGCTGTCGGGCGAGCTGCCCGAGGGCGCGACGGCCACCGACCTCGTGCTCACGGTGACCGAGCTGCTGCGCCGCAAGGGCGTGGTCGGCAAGTTCGTCGAGTTCTACGGCCCGGGCGTCTCCGCGCTGCCGCTGGCCGACCGCGCGACGATCGGCAACATGAGCCCGGAGTTCGGCTCGACCTGCGCGATCTTCCCGATCGACGCCGAGACGCTGCGCTACCTCGCCTTCTCCGGCCGCCCGCAGGAGCGCATCGACCTGGTCGAGGCCTACGCGAAGGAGCAGGGGCTGTGGCACGACGAGGACAGCGAGCCGACCTTCTCGGACACCGTCGAGCTCGATCTCGGCGACGTCGAGCCGTCGCTCGCCGGCCCCAAGCGCCCCCAGGACCGCGTGCCGCTGGCCGGCGCCAAGGACAGCTTCCGCGCCGCGCTGTCCGACCTCGTCGGAGAGGATGCCGGCCGGTCGGTGGCCGATCGCCACGACGAGGCGGTGGCCGAGAGCTTCCCCGCCTCCGACCCGCCGGCCAACGGCGCCCCGGGCCACGAGGCAGATCCGAACGAGCCCGCCCCGGCGCCCGCGGTGGCTGCCGGCGCCCTGGTGGCCGAGCGCTCGGAGACCGCGCTGGAGGTGAGCATGGACGACGAGACGTTCAAGCTCGACCACGGCCACGTGGTCATCGCCGCCATCACCTCGTGCACGAACACCTCCAACCCGACGGTCATGCTCGGCGCCGGGATCCTCGCCCGCAACGCCGTGGCCCGTGGGCTGGCACGCCAGCCGTGGGTCAAGACGTCGCTGGCCCCGGGCTCCAAGGTGGTCACCGAGTACCTCGAGCGCGCCGGCCTGGACGCGCCGCTCGACCAGCTCGGCTTCAACCTCGTGGGCTACGGCTGCACGACCTGCATCGGGAACTCGGGGCCGCTGCCCGAGGAGATCTCCGCGGCGGTGGACGAGGGCGACCTGGCCGTCGTGTCCGTGCTGAGCGGCAACCGCAACTTCGAGGGGCGGATCAACCCCGACGTGAAGATGAACTACCTCGCCTCGCCTCCGCTCGTGGTCGCCTACGCGCTGGCCGGGACGATGGACATCGACCTCGTGCAGGACCCGCTCGGGATCGACGGCGAGGGCAACGAGGTCTACCTGCGCGACCTGTGGCCGTCCGAGCAGGAGGTCGCCCAGACGGTCGAGGAGGCCGTGCAGTCGGACATGTTCCGCTCGAGCTACGGCGAGGTGTTCGAGGGCGACGAGCGCTGGAACGCCCTCGAGATCCCCACCGGCGACCGCTTCGAGTGGGGCGAGTCGACCTACGTCCGCCAGCCGCCGTACTTCGAGGGCATGCCGGCCGAGCCCGAGGCGATCGAGGACGTGTCGGGCGCGCGCGTGCTGGCCAAGCTGGGCGACAGCGTCACCACCGACCACATCTCGCCGGCGGGCTCGATCAAGAAGGACGGGCCGGCCGGCGCGTACCTGCTCGAGCACGGCGTCGAGGTGCGCGACTTCAACTCCTACGGCGCCCGGCGCGGCAACCACGAGGTCATGATGCGCGGCACGTTCGCCAACATCCGCCTGCGCAATCAGCTGGCACCGGGCACGGAGGGCGGCGTCACGCGCCACCTTGGGGCACCGACCGATGGCCCGGATGGCCATGGGTCGGTCGGTGAGCAGATGTCGATCTACGACGCGGCGATGCGCTACGCCGAGGAGGGCGTGCCGCTCGTCGTGCTCGGCGGCAAGGAGTACGGCTCGGGCTCCTCGCGCGACTGGGCGGCCAAGGGTACGAGCCTGCTCGGCGTGCGGGCCGTGATCGCCGAGAGCTTCGAGCGCATCCACCGCTCCAACCTCGTCGGGATGGGCGTCATGCCGCTGCAGTACCCCGAGGGCGAGAGCGCCGAGTCGCTCGGGCTGACGGGCGAGGAGGAGTTCGAGATCACCGGCCTGGCCGAGCCGCTGAACGCGGGCGAGGCGCCACCGCCGACGGTGAGCGTCAGGGCCGGCGACGTCGAGTTCGAGGCCCGCCTGCGCATCGACACGCCCAAGGAGGCGGAGTACTTCCGCCACGGCGGCATCCTGCGGTACGTCCTGCGCGAGCTGTTGAAGGATTAGCGGGACGCCACGCGGCCGGCGCCCCCGGGCGCCGGCGAGTGCTCGTCGTGTGGAGGCGTGCGCCGTGCTCGCTACTGTTCGCGCGATGCCCGGGCTCCCGCTCGACACGTCCACCGTCGACGCTGTGGAGAGCTCCGCCGGAGTCTTCAAGAGCGCGGCAGTCGTCGGCTCGGCGGCGGTCGTCGGCTCCGCCGGCGTGGTCGGCTCGCGGCGGCGGCGCCGGCGTCGGTGGGCAGCGCCGGCGTCGTCGGGTCCGCGGGCGTCGTGCTCGGGCTCGGAGTCGTCGGGAGCGCGGCCGTGGCGGCCGGGATCGGCAACGTCGCGTGCGCTGCCTGCGTGGCCTGCATCGGATGCGTGGACTGCGTGGGCTGCGTCGCATGCATCGGCTGCGTGGGGCTGCGCGGCGCGGTCGGGGAGATCGGGCGCCAGGCGTGAGCGCCGCCCGCGCGGCGGTCAGGCCGCGGTGGGGCCGCGCGCGGCCAGCCGCACGGCGTCGAACAGCTCGTCGATCGCGCGCGCCTTCTCGACGACCCGACATGCGCCGGCCTCGCGAGCGCGCGCGTCGAGGTCGGGGTCGACCGCGTCGGCCGTGTAGACGACGACCTCGGGGGCGCCCGGGTCGTCGCGGAGCTCTCGGCACAGCGCCAGCCCGTCCTCGTCGCCCAGGCGGCGGTCGAGGATGACGACGTCCGGGCGCGCGCGGGGCAGAACGCGCCGCAGCTCCGCGCCGTCGGGCGCCACGCCGACGCACGCGAACCCCGGCTCGGCCCGCAGCACCGCCTCCAGGCCCGCTCGCAGCACCGGGTGGTCGTCGACGACGAGGCAGCGGATCATCGCGCCGCGATCCTCCCAGGCCTAGGTATCGGCCGGCGTACGGCTACCCCCCGACGGGGAACTGGGTGGCGGCGCGCCGTCGGGGGGTTCGGTCCGGCGCGCCGCCAGTGTGAGCGTAGCTAGCCCAGCTCCCCCGGAACGGTCGCGGCACCGATCGTCGGACGCTCGGCGAACGCCGAAGTGCGGAACGTCTGGGTGAGCTTGGGCCCGGGATCCGTGTCGATGATGAGGTCGGTCACGGTCACGACGTCTCGCTGGATCGCCGGCGGCGACACCCCTGCACTCGAAGGGTGTCCGTGCTGCGCTCGCGGCCGGCCCGCGGCTAGGGGGTTGCCGCGGACCGGCCGTTGAGGCGCTGAGGTGACGGAGGGCCGGGCGGGGGGTCACCCGGTGTTCCGTCAGGGGGTGTGACGTC
>CAWBBQ010000021.1:0-9841 GCA_963787065.1 uncultured Actinomycetes bacterium | reverse complement strand
TGGCTAGAGGCCAAGTAGTGGACAAAGGCGTCGCCGTCGCCGTGGCGGCGGTGGTCGGCGGCCTGGTCGTCACGCAGGCTCCGCTGAACTCGCAGCTCGGGCGCATCGTGGGCAGCGTGAACGCGTCGGCCGTCGCGCTCGCGGTCTCGTGCGTCGCCCTGCTCGCGCTCGCGGCCGTGACCGACGGTCTCGGCGGGATCCGGAACATCGGCGACGCGCCGATCCACGTGGCGATCGGCGGCGGACTGGCCGGTGCGCTCTACGTCGGGAGCATCGTCTTCACGGTCCGGGCGCTCGGCGCCGGCGGGCTCACCGCGGTGACGATCGCGGGCCAGCTCGGCCTCGCCGTCGTGATCGACCACTTCGGATGGCTCGGCGTCGAGCGCTCCCCGATCACCGTCGCCAAGGTCGCCGGCGTCGTGCTGCTGGCCGTCGGGACGTGGCTCGTCATCCGTGAGTAGCGTCGCCGTCGTCGGCGCGGGCACCGCCGGCTGCGCCGCCGCCCTGCTGCTCGCCCGCGACGGTCACCGCGTCACGCTGTTCGAGCAGGCGGCCGAGCCCGGGCCGGTCGGCGCGGGCATCCTTCTCCAGCCGACCGGGATGGAGGTCCTGGAGCGGCTCGGCGTGACGGTCTCCGGCGCCGAGGTCCACCGGCTGCGCTGCACCAACGCGGCCGGGCGGACGCTGCTCGACCTGAGCTACGACGTGATCGGCGCGTACGGGTTAGGCGTCCACCGCGGCGCGCTCTTCCACGCGCTGTTCGATCCTCTGGAGGCGGCCGGCGTCGAGCTCCGTCTGGGCACGCGCGTGACCGAGCCGCCCGCGGGCTACGACCTCGTGGTCGCCGCCGACGGCGCCCGCAGCGCGCTGCGCTCCGGCGCTCGCGTCCGGCCGTACCCGTGGGGCGCCCTGTGGTTCATCGGCGACCGCGGCGACCTGGCGCCCGACATGCTCGACCAGGTCGTCGACGGCACCCGCTTCCTGGCCGGCGTGCTGCCGACCGGCCCGACCCAGGCGAGCCTGTTCTTCAGCGTCCGCGCCGACCGCCCGCGCGACTGCCTGGCCGGCGGCCTCGACGCGTGGCGCGCTGAGCTCGAGCGCCACCCGGCCGCCGCCGCGCTCGCCGCCCAGATCGACGACGCCTCTCAGCTCCAGGAGGCCCGCTATCTCGACGTCGTGATGCGCGACTTCCACCGCGGCAACGTCGTCTTCCTCGGCGACGCCGCGCACGCCATGAGCCCGCAGCTCGGGCAGGGCGCCAACCTCGCGCTGCTCGACGCCGCCGCGCTCGCCGACGCCCTGAAGGCAGGGGAGGGCGTGGCCGGCTACACGCGCCGCCGCCGCGCCCACGTCCGCTTCTACGCCTTCGCCAGCCGCTGGATGACGCCGTTCTTCCAGTCCGGCCGCGACCGCCTCGCGCCGCCGCGCGACGCGCTGCTCGGCCCCGCCGCGCGGATTCCCTGGGTCGGCCGTCAGATGGTGCGCACGATGGCCGGCCTCATGGCGCGAAGGCCGCGAGGTACCTGACCTCGCCCGGCGGCAGCTCGCCGCGCACCATCCAGGCCGGATCGTCGATGCGCTCGAGCCCCTCGCGCATCATCACCCCCGCGAGAGCGCGGGCGCCTCGCCGGCCGGGACCTCCTGGTAGTCGGGCAGCGTCTTCAGGACCTCTTCCGCGCCGGCCGGCGCGTAGATGGCGAGGATGACCATCGGCTCGTAGCCCGTGTTGATCGTCGAGTGGAAGGCGCCCTTGGGGATGAACACGGTGTCGCCCGGGCGGACGCGCTGCGGGTCGGTGTCGTCGACCATCTGGTCGCCCTCGCCGGCGAGGATGTAGAGGATCTCGTCGGACTCGGGGTGGTTGTGGCGGTCGTGGCCCTTACCCGGGAGCAGGATCACGTGCATCATCGAGACCTCGGTGCCCTCGGTGTTGTCCGAGGCTACGAGCGGCTTGATGACGCCCCAGTCGAAGGTCATGGTCGGCAGGGACGAGGTATCGACGAACTTGGACGGCACTACGAGCTCCTCTCCAGTTTCTTGAACCTCTTCATGTTCTCGGTCATGGCCACCTCGGTGGGCAGCCGTTCCATGCTCGACGCGCCGTAGAACCCCGCGATGCCCTCGGTGCGCTCGAGCACGTACTGCGCGTCATCCGGCTCGGCCAGCGGTCCGCCGTGGCAGAGCACGATCACGTCCGGGTTCACGCGCACGGCCGCGTCGCGCATCTCCTGGATCTCCACGACGCACTCATCCAGGGTCTTGGCCGTGTGGGCGCCGATCGAGCCCTTGGTGGTCAGGCCCATGTGGGGCACGAGCACGTCGGCGCCCGCCTCGGCCATGGCCACGGCGTCGTCCGGGTTGAACGTGTACGGGGTGGTCAGCAGCCCGAGCTCCTTGGCCTGGCGGATCATGTCCACCTCGAGGCCGTAGCTCATGCCGGTCTCCTCGAGGTTGGCCCGGAAGGTGCCGTCGATCAGGCCGACGGTCGGGAAGTTCTGCACGCCCGCGAAGCCGGCGTCGGCGATCTGGCGCAGGAAGACGTCCATCAGCCGGAACGGGTCGGTCCCGCAGACGCCCGCGATGACCGGCGTGTCGCTCACGACCGGGAGCACCTCGCCCGCCATCTCCATCACGATCGCGTTGGCGTCGCCGTAGGGCATCAGGCCGGCCAGCGAGCCGCGGCCCGCCATCCGGTAGCGGCCGGAGTTGTAGATGATGATCAGATCGGTGCCGCCCGCCTCGGCGCACTTCGCCGACAGGCCCGTGCCCGCTCCGGCGCCGATGATCACGCCGCCGCCGTCGAGCGTCGCGCGCAGCTTGGCGCGTGCCTCGTCGCCCGTCATGACTTCATGTACTCGTCGAGCTTGTCAGCCATCGCCTCCGCGAACTCCGGATCGTTGACGTTGCAGTCCATCTCGATCAGCTCCACGCTGTCGTCGAGGCCGGCTCGCAGCTCGTCGAACAGCGCGGCGTCGGCCTCCGGGTCGTGGAACGGCTGGCCCTCGGCGTCGATCATCGACACCCCGCCCAGCGGCAGGAAGAGTGCCGTCGGGCCGGTGGCGGCCGACAGCTTGCGCGCGATCCGGCGGCCCAGCTCGGCGCACTCCTCCTTGGTGGTGCGCATCAGCGTCACCGACGGGTTGTGCACGTAGAGGTTGCGGTCCTCGAACTGCGGCGGCACCGAGGCGCGGGCGCCGAAGTTGACCATGTCGAGCGCGCCGACCGACACCACCTGCGGAAGCCCGAGCCGCCCGGCCGCCTCGAGCCGCTCCGGGCCCGCGGAGAGCACGCCGCCGACAAGGTCGTCGCACAGCTCGGTGGTCGTGATGTCGAGCACGCCGGCCAGGAAGCCCGAGTCCATCAGGCCCTCCATCGCGCGCCCGCCGGCGCCGGTGGCGTGGAAGGTGAGCACCTCGTAGCCGAGGCCCTCGAGCCGCTCGCGCGCGTGCGTGACGGACGGCGTGGTGACGCCGAACATCGACGCGCCGATCAGCGGCTTCTGCTCGCCGAGGTCGACCTCCGGGGCCTGCATCATGCCCGCCATCGCGGCCGCCGCGTTGGCCAGGATGCGGCCCGAGATCGAGTTGACGCCGGCGACGTCGGTGACCGAGGCCATCATCGTCACGTCGCTGGCACCGACGTAGTCGGCCGTGTTGCCGGCCGCCATCGTCGACACCATCAGCTTGGGTGCGCCGACCGGCAGCGCCTGCATCGCGCGCGTGGCGATCGCCGTCCCGCCCGAGCCGCCGGCGGCCAGCACGCCGCCGATCTTCCCCTCGGAGTACAGGCGCCCCGCAAGCTCCTCGGCGGCCTCGGCCATCGCGGTCACCGCTGCGCCGCGGTCGCCCGCCGCGGCCAGCGCGGACGGGTCGCCGCCCACGTGCAGGTCCGGCTCCACGCCCACGGGCTCGTTGACCCCCGCGTCGGCCAGGATCGTGTCGACCCCGTGCAACCGCAGGCGGTCGCGCAGGTACGCGTACTCGGCGCCCTTGGTGTCGAGCGTGCCGACCAGCAGGACCGTCTTCGAGCCCTCCACTTCAATCCTCCCCTCGGTGGGACCGGCCGCGACCCTACCAACTGCTTCCGGTGTACGGAAGGTTGTGATTGGATGACGGAATGCCCGACCGCCGCGACAGCGTCCAGTCGCTCGAGCGCGCCTTCGACCTGCTGGAGGCGCTGGGCGACGGCGGCGAGCTCGGGGTCACCGAGCTGGCCAACCGCACCGGGCTCGTGCCCAGCACCGCGCACCGGCTGCTGCACACCCTGGCCAAGCGCGGCTACGTGAGCCAGAGCAGCGAGTCGGGCCGCTACCTGCTCGGCTACAAGGTGGTCGAGGTGGCGAGCGGGCTCGAGCACCGGCTCGAGCGCCTGCGCGTGGTGGCGCGGCCGCACCTGGAGGGCATCCAGCGCGAGACCGGCGAGACCGTCAACCTCGTCGTGCTCGACGCCGACCGCGTGGTCTACGTCGACCAGGTCGAGGGCTCGCGCCAGGTGCGCATGTTCACGACGGTCGGGACCAGCGTGCCCGCCCACACCACCGGCTCGGGCAAGGCGATCCTGGCCAACGGGCCGCCGGAGGCCTTCGACGCGCTCTACGGCGGCCGCGAGCCGCTCCAGAAGCTCACCGAGCACACGCTGACGACGCTGGACGCGCTCGAGGACGACTTCGCGCGCATCCGCCGCCGCGGCTACGCGCTCGACGAGGAGGAGCACGAGGAGGGCGTCGGCTGCGTCGCTGTGGCCGTCTTCGACCACAGCGGCCGGGCGAGCGCCGCGATCAGCGTGTCGGGGCCGTCGGCGCGGATCCTGGGTGCGAATGCGGCGCGGCTGGGCGGGCTGCTGGTCGCGCACGCGGCGAAGGTGTCCGACGCGTTGGGCTTCGAAGCCGCGGCGTAGCGCATTCGAACTGCGGCTGGGTGGAGAAGCTGGGATTGCCTACCGCGCGACGGATTTCGGCGAAGCATCCTGCCCAGGGGTCGCTATACGACCCTTAGGCAGGACGGTTCGAAGAAAACGGCCACGCCGGCCTCCCCGCTCCCCTACCCAGCCGGGGTTGACGTTCGCCGGCGCTAACCCGGCCGCAGCAGATCCAGCGTCCCACGCAGGTGCGCGGTCAACACCGCCTGCGCCTGCTCCAGCTCACCGTCCCGGATCGCCTCGGTCAGCGCCCGGTGCTCCACCAGGATCGACGCGCTGCGCTCGGCGCTGATCAGCAGCGAGGTGATGATCATCCGCTGCTGGCGGTCGCGCAGCGAGTCGTAGAGGTCGGTGACGATCGGGTTGCCGGCGGCGGTGACGAACTTGGTGTGGAACTCGCGGTCGGCGACGACGAAGCCGTCGGCGTCGCCGGCGACGGCGTGCTCCTCCTGCTCGGCGATCGCCTCGTCCATCGCGCGGGCCAGGATCTCGCTCGGCCCGCTGGCCAGCACCTTGTCGAGCGCGAAGCGCTCCACGAGCATCCGCGTCTCCATCACGGCCTCGACCTCGCCGACCGAGACCGGCACCACGAGCGCGCCGCGCTTGGGGTAGAGGCGCAGCAGGCCCTCGCCCTCGAGTCGCAGGAACGCCTCGCGCACGGGCGTGCGGCTCATGCCGAGCGCGTCGGCCACCTCGCCCTCGGTGATGAAGTCGCCGCCGGCGAAGGTCGAGTCCAGGACCCGGTCCTTGGTGAACGCGTAGGCGCGGTTCGTGGCGGTCATCTTCATCGGCGAGCTTGCCATAGGTACCGGTCAGATGCTACAAAGATGCAAGATAGATGCAACGTCCTGGGGAGGACGGGGGAGAACGGGCTGTGGCGGTTGTCGAGCTGGTGCAGGGGCTGCGGGATCTGGACTCGCGCCGCTTTCGCGCGGCGGCCATGCACGGTGGTAGCGCCGGCCAGGCGGGCAAGCTCGCGCGCCGCAACCTGGCAGCGTTCACATCGGACGTTGACGCCGCGATCGTCAACGCCGCCGACTGCGGCTCGGACATGAGCGAGTACGGCCCTGCCGTTGGCCGGCGAGCCCCGGAAACACACGCGATCCAGATTCTTGACGAGCGGTGAGCGCTGTGGAAGCATCACCGGATTGCAGAATGGCTATTCCGTATTGCGGAACAGGGGGAGAGGGGCACATGTCGGGGATGTCGAAGCTGTGGATGGCGCTGCTGACCGTCGTCGTCTGGGCGCTGGCCGCGACCGCGGCGCAGGCGCAGACGACGATCAAGGCCGGCGACTCGTCGTGGACTCCGAATGCAGTCACCGTGCCCACCGGGGCGACGGTCCGATGGGAGTTCGACCAGACGACCGTCCCGCACACCGTCACTTCGACCAGCGGCAACTGGAGCAAGAACGAGTCGCGTGAGCCTGGCGGCGCCGCGGTCACTCATCGGTTCACCGCGCCGGGCACCTACACGTTCCGCTGTGACCTCCACGGCGGCATGACCGGCACCGTCACGGTCGAGTCCTTCGACGTCCTCGTCTTCTCCCGCACCACCGGCTTCCGCCACGAGACCGCGATCGCCTCCGGCCGCACCGCCATCCAGCAGATGGGGACGGCCGAGGGCTTCAACGTCCAGCTCAGCGAGGATCAGACGCTCTTCACCGACGCCGGCCTGCGCCCGTTCGAGGTCGTCGTCTTCCTCAACACCGACGGCGAGGGCATCCTCAACGGCGCCCAGCGCAACGCCTTCGAGCGGTGGACGCAGCGTGGCGGCGGCATCGTGAGCATCCACGCCGACGCGAACGCCGACCGCAACTGGGCCTGGAAGGGCGACATGAACGGCGGCGCCTGGTTCCTCAACCACCCCGCTCCGCCGGTCCAGTTCCAGCAGGCCACGGTCAACGTCGTCGACACGACGCACCCCGCCACGAAGGACCTCCCGCAGCCCAACTGGGTGCGGACGGACGAGTGGTACAACTTCACCGCCGAGCCGGAGAACGTCCACGTCCTGCTCAAGCTCGACGAGAACACGTACGACGAGCAGGACGGATCGGCGGCCGCCGACGACCACCCGATCGCGTGGTGCTCGAACTACGACGGCGGGCGGCACTTCTACACCGCGCTCGGGCATGAGGGCGCGTACTGGTCCGAGCCCGACTACCTCGACCACATCCGCGGCGCCATCAAGTGGGCCGCGGGCGCCGAGGCCGGCGACTGCGGGCCCGACCGCGAGGGCCTGCCGACCGACGCGTCGTTCGACAAGGTCACGCTCGACGACAACACCGAGAACCCGATGGAGATCGCGGTCGCGAGCAACGGCGACGTCTACTACGTCGAGCTCGCCGGCGCGGTCAAGCGCTACACCCGCGCCACCGGCGCGGTGACCAAGATCGCCCAGATCGACGTCCACCGCGGCAACGAGAACGGCCTGCTCGGGATCACGCTCGACCCGAACTTCGACACCAACCACCACCTCTACCTCTTCTACAGCCGGCCGTCGCCCGAGGTACAGCGCATCGCGCGCTTCACCGTGTCCGGCAACGCGCTGACCGACGAGCGGCCGCTGCTCGAGTTCCCGCACCAGCGGATCATCTGCTGCCACTCGTCCGGCTCGATGACCTTCGGGCCCGACGGCAATCTCTACATCTCGACCGGCGACGACTCGCAGCACGCGGAGTCGCAGGGCTACAACCCGATCGACGACCGGCTGGCCAACGAGCCGGGCGACAATCCCGACGCCGACCACGCGCGTGACGCGCGGCGCTCGTCGGGCAACACGAACGACCTGCGCGGCAAGATCCTGCGCATCAAGCCGGTCGCCGACCCGACCGGCGCGCCCGGCCTCGGAAGCACGTACACGATCCCGGCCGGCAACCTGTTCGGCCTCGGCGGCAAGTACCCGGGCGTCGACGGCCAGACGCGGCCTGAGATCTACACGATGGGCCACCGCAATCCGTTCCGGATCCAGGTCGACTCGGAGACCGGCTGGCTCTACAACGGCGAGGTCGGCCCGGACGCCGGCGGCGAGAACGCCAACCGCGGCCCGCGCGGCTACGACGAGCTCAACCAGATCCGCGAGGCGGGCAACATGGGCTGGCCGTACTGCATCGCCGACAACAAGGCGTACTCGAACTGGGACTTCGGCTACCCAGACCCAGAGCGGCTTCTTCAACTGCAGCGGCACCGGCGGCGTCAACGACGGCCCGCTGAACGACTCGGCGTGGAACACCGGCAAGGCGAACACGCCGCCGACCACCGGCGCGCTGCTGTGGTGGCCGTACCAGCCGCAGGCCAACGCCCCGAACTTCCCGTGGAACACGCCGCCGCTGGCGATCCCGCAGGGCCCCGGCCGCACGGCGATCGCGGGCCCGATCTACCACTTCAACTCGGCCAACGCGAAGGACACCAAGTTCCCGGCGTGGTTCGACGACAAGGTGTTCTTCGCCGACTGGTCGCGCGACTGGATCTCGACGCTCGAGCTCGACGAGCAGGGCAAGCCGAAGGAGATCGTCGAGTTCATGCCGAACGCCGACTTCCGGCACCCGCAGGACATCGAGATGGGCCAGGACGGCTCGCTCTACGTGCTCGAGTGGGGGCGTGACTTCAACTACGCCGGCTCGGGCATCAACCCCGACTCCGGCCTCTACCGGATCGACTACGCGAAGGGCACCCGCACGCCGGTGGCGCGCGCGACGGCCGACAAGGACTCCGGTCCCGCGCCGCTGACCGTCCAGTTCTCGAGCGCGGGCTCCGAGGACGCCGACGGCGACGTGCTCACCTTCGCGTGGGACTTCGGCGACGGCCAGAGCTCGACCGCGGCCAACCCGACGCACACCTTCACCAACGCGGGCACGTACAGCGTCCGCCTGACCGCGACCGACTCGACCGGCAAGTCCGGCACCTCGACGGTGGTCATCAACGCCGGCAACACTCGCCCGGTGGTCAACCTGACCGTGCCCGTCCAGGGCGGCATCTTCGACTGGGGCGACGAGATCCCGTACACGGTGACCGTCACCGACCCGGAGGACGGCACGATCGACTGCACCAAGGTGACCGTCAACGTCGGCGTCTTCCACGACGAGGGCGGCAATGCCCACGTGCACCCGGGCACGGATCGCACCGGCTGCTCGGGCACGATCGACGCTCCGGCCGACTCCGGCCACGAGAAGAGCGCCAACATCGCGCTCGTCCTGATCGCCAACTACACCGACAAGGGCGGCGCGCCCGGCTCGGCGCCGCTCACCGGCGCGTCGACCCGGCGGCTGACGCCGAAGACGATCCAGGCCGAGCACTACACGAACCACTCGGGGACGCAGAGCAACACCGTCGCGAACGCCGAGGGCGGACGCACGGTCGGCTTCACGGACCAGGGCGACTACATCTACTTCGAGCCGGTGTCCCTGCAGGGGATCACCAACCTGACCATCCGCTACGCGGCGGGCGAGGACGGCGGCGTCGTCGACGTCCGCCAGGGCGGCACCGACGGCACGATCGTCGGCACCGCCACGCTGATGCCGACCGCGAGCTGGACGGACTTCCAGAACGTGACGATCCCGATCACCCCGGCCGGAGGCAGCGAGCGGCTGACGCTCACGTTCCGGGCCCGGACCGCGAACACGACCGACCTGTTCGACCTCGACGAGTTCACGTTCGTCGGGAAGGGCATCGCGTCGAACTCGTCGCCGACCGCGTCGGCGACCGCCGACAAGGTGGCCGGCCCCGCGCCCCTGGCCGTCAGCTTCACGGGCACGGGGGCGGACGCCGACGGCGACACGCTCAGCTACGCGTGGGACTTCACCAACGACGGCACGACCGACGCCACGACGGCGAACGCGAGCCACACCTACGCGCAGCCCGGCCAGTACACGGCCAAGTTCACGGTCAGCGACGGCGAGCGGTCTCGCAGCGTGGAGATCGACATC
>CAWBBQ010000020.1:0-31158 GCA_963787065.1 uncultured Actinomycetes bacterium | reverse complement strand
TCCCGATGCGGACGAGACGGCCCCCGCCTCGACCCAGCCCGCTCCCTGACCTCTCCCTCGACCTTGGCTCGAGGGTTGTCTCGGCCGGAAATCTCCTGCATGACTTGAGGGTTCTGGAATCTGCAAGGAACCTTGCTCGCGTACACTTCCGTTGACACGCCTCGATGTCCGTGCTTACCGTGCAGGCGAGCTAGGGTGCGGAGGGAGCGAGAAAACGCTCAACGCTAACTTGAAGGTCGGTCGGAACGCACTATGGAAAGCAGCGGCAGCTACCTCGCCGTCATCAAGGTCGTCGGAGTCGGCGGCGGCGGGACCAACGCGGTCAACCGCATGGTCGACGCGGGCCTGCGCGGCGTCGAGTTCATCGCCGCCAACACGGACGCCCAGGCGCTGCAGATGTGCGACGCCGACATCAAGCTGAACATCGGCCACGACCTGACCAAGGGACTGGGCGCGGGCGCCAACCCGGAGGTCGGCTTCGGCGCGGCGGCCGAGTCGCGCGACGACATCAAGGAGGCGCTGAAGGGCGCCGACATGGTCTTCGTCACCGCCGGCGAGGGCGGCGGCACCGGCACCGGCGCCGCGCCGGTGATCGCCGAGATCGCCAAGAACGAGATCGGCGCGCTGACCGTCGGCGTGGTCACCAAGCCGTTCGACTTCGAGGGCACCCAGCGCATGCGCCAGGCCGACGAGGGCGTCGCGCGCCTGCGCGAGGTCGTCGACACGCTGATCGTCATCCCCAACGAGAAGCTCCTGAACATCGTCGAGCGCCGCACGACGATCCTCGAGGCCTTCCGCGAGGCCGACAACGTCCTGCGCCAGGGCGTGCAGGGGATCACCGACCTGATCACCATCCCCGGGCTGATCAACCTCGACTTCGCCGACGTGCGCACGATCATGAGCGACGCCGGCTCGGCGCTCATGGGAATCGGCCAGTCCGGGGGCGAGAACCGCGCCACGGAAGCGGCCAAGCAGGCGATCGCCAGCCCGCTGCTCGAGGAGTCGGTCGAGGGCGCCACCGGCATCCTTCTCAACATCACCGGCGGGCGCGACATCGGCCTGTTCGAGCTCAACGAGGCGGCCGAGGTCGTCCGCGGGGCGGCCGACGAGACGGCCAACATCATCTTCGGGTCGGTCATCGACGAGAACCTCGGCGACGAGGTCCGGGTCACGGTCATCGCCACCGGCTTCGACCACGGCCGCGCCCGGCCGCGCACCGCCCGTGAGGAGACGCGCGAGAGCGTGCGCCGCCGCGACCGCAGCCCGCGCGTGGAGCGCTCGTCGCTGGAGATCGGCGACGACGAGATCGACATCCCGCCGTTCCTGCGCGACCGCTGAGCCTCGCCACCCGCGGGCGGCGCCGCGCACCCGCTGGTCCGTGACGGCTGTCACGGGTTGCGCGGACTGCACCCCGCAGAGTGTGGAAATCCCCATTGTCGGGCTGCCGCGGGCGCGGCAGGCTGGCGATGCACTCTCATACCCACCCTCTCTCGTACTCGGGGAGCAGTACCGATGCCAGACATGACCGCTGAGGACCTCCAGGAGCATGTGAAGCTGATCCGGGCCGCCACCACGGAGGACCTGGACGAGCTCCTGCACGACCTCCTCGTCCGCACCTACCCGTCCAAGCGCACGCAGGACAGCTGTAGGTCCGCAAAGACCGGCTTGAGATCGTCCCTTCTCGGCGTGGCCGGGGAGGGTCGTTCTCTTTCTGTCTTTGATTGAGGAGGTTTCCTTGGACCTGTTGCGCAGAGAGGTGCCAGCCACGTCTCTTGTTGTTGCGGTCGATCCGGGCAAGGCGTTCAACCGCGTGTGGTTGACCAGCGGCGAGCGTGGGTTGATCGGCGAGCCGGTGTCGTTGCCGGTGTTGCGAGACGGCGTCGACGAGCTGGCGCGGCTGATCGTGGCCAGCGGCATCGCCGGTGTGCCGGTGATCGGCATGGAAGCGACCGGCGCGCTGCATCGGGCGTGGGCGGCCGAGATCGAGCGACGCTGGCCGGGATCGTTGCGGTTGTTCGCGCCGTCGGAGACCACGGCCGCGCGGGCGCAGCTGGGCTCGCGGCGCTTCAAGACCGACGACCGCGATTGCGCGGCGATGATCTGGCTGCTGCGCCAGGGCGCCGGCCGTCGCGCTCAGCCCGACACGCTGGAGACGTTGCTGGGCACGGTCGGGCACCGCCGCCAGCTCGTCGACGCGCGGCGGGTGCTGCAGCAGCGACTGCACGACCAACTCAACGCGCTGTGTCCGGGACTGTCGGCGCCGGCCGGCCACGGCCGGGCGCTGAAGCTCGAGTCGCCGGCCGGCCAAGCCGTGCTGGCCTGCGCGGCGGCGTTCACCGGCCGCGCCCCGTCGAAGCGATCGCTGCTGGCCCGCGCGCCGGGCCGCATGACCGACGAAGCGGCCGCGTTCTGGGCCGGGCGCTGGAAGCGGCTGCTGGACCCGCCCACGGACGGCGAGCTGCGCGCCGCCCGCCTCGGGCGCGATCTGCGCCGCTGGCAGGAGCTCCAGCACGACATCGACCTCGCCGACGCCCAGCTCGCGCAGCTGCTGGCCGACACGGCGGGCCAGATCCTGACGACGCTGCCCGGTGTCGCCGCGGTCCGCGCCGCTGCGTTCAGTGCCTACACCTTGCCGATCGAGCGGTGGGCCACGCCCGAACACCTCTACTCGGCCACCGGCCTGGCGCCCGCGACCTATCAGTCCTCGACGATCGCGCGGCGCGGTCGCATCAGCCGCCAGGGCCTGGCCGAGCACCGCGACGCGCTGATGGGCATCGCCTGGGGCCTATCGCGCTACGCGCCAGCGTTCGTCGAGCGCGATGCCGAGCTGCGCGCCCGCGGCTTCCGGCCCATCCAAGCCCGCGTCGCGCTGGCCCGCCACGCCTGCCGGCTCTGCTGGCGCCTGCTTCACACCCAACAGCCCTACGACGATCGGCGCTACGCTCGCGCTCGGCGGCGCGGGCGGTGACGGCCTTCACAGCTATGCCGCACGACGGCGCAACCTAGCTTGCCGCCCGCCCGCGCAGCCGCTTCTCACGGCGCACACGAGAGCCTGCCGCACGACGGCGCCTGATCAGCCCGCCGACCACAGCGGCCGCGCCCGAGCGCTCCTCCTCGCCGACTTCCGCAAACACCGCGATCAACGATCGCGGCGATGACCTACGGCCACCGCCGCCCTTGACCGCCGACCCGAGAGCTAGGCGCGGCCGGCGGCCCGCGCGCCGCCCGCATCCGCGAGGCTCCGGCACGCTCGGGCGTGCCGCCGGCCGCTTTCGGGAACCTCCACGGGCACACCCACGACAGGAGGAGGCCGCTCGATGGCCAAGGGCAAGGAGACCGCGCTGATGGACCGGTTCCGGGCGCGCGGGTTGCGCAAGAAGCACGCGAAGTCCGTCGCCGAGGCGATCGGCTCGGGCCCCCGGAAGTCACCGCCCAAGGCCGTGACGAAGGTCGTCAGCGACCTCAGGGACCTCGTCGACGAGATCGAGGACCGGGCGACGGGCAGGACCGCCAAGCGCAAGGCGGCGGCGCGCAAGGCCGCCAAGACGCGCAAGAGCAAGGCGCAGAGCCGCAGTACCGCGGCCAAGAAGGCGGCGAGGACGCGCTCGTCGAAGGGCGGCTCGCGCAAGCGCTCGTAGGCGCGCTCGCGGGATCGTCGGGCCGCTGCGGCGCGAGCGGCCCGACGCCTCGTTCCCCGGGTCGCCTACGGCAACAGCGTGACGACCTGGTCTGCACGTTCTCGCCGCGCTCGCTGTTGACGAGCTCGCCGCGCGCGCCCGCGTAGGCGCCCGTGCCGCCGGTGATGGCCGCGGTGATGACGCGGTCCGAACCCAGGCGGGCGACCAGGCTGAAGCTCAGGGTGCCGTCGGTCAGGCGCCGGCACGCGCGGCTTCCTGCTCAAGGCCGCGCCGCCCGAGCAGCTCGTGGGCGCGCTGCGGACCGTCGCCGCCGGCGACGCGCTGCCGGCCCCGGCCGTGACCCGCAGGGTCATCGAGGCCTTCGCCGACCATGCGCCCCCACCGCGACGACCCGCCGCGCTGGACGAGCTGACCGCTCGCGAGCTCGAGGTCCTGCGCCACCTCGCGCGCGGGAGTCGAACGCCGAGATCGCCCGCGCGTTCGTCGTCGAGGAGTCGACGGTCAAGACGCATGTCGCCCGGGTCCTGATGAAGCTGGCGCTGCGCGATCGCGTGCACGCGGTGATCTACGCCTACGAGTCCGGGCTCGTCCGCCCCGGGTTGCGCTGCGCGCGGCCCGCGCCCCCCACGGCATCCGCGCGGGCCGCTGGTAACGTCCGCCCACGGTGGCCGCCGCCCCGTCGCAGACACCCCGACGCACGCCGCTCTTCGACCGGCACGTCGCGGCGTCGGCGCGACTGGTGCCGTTCGCCGGCTGGGAGATGCCGGTCCAGTACACCGGGATCCGCGAGGAGCACGTCGCGGTGCGCACCTCCGCCGGCGTCTTCGACGTCTCGCACATGGGCCAGATCGAGACCTCCGGCCCGCAGGCCGGCGCGCTCCTGCAGCGACTGCTGTCGGCCGACGTCGACGCGCTGGCCGTCGGCGGCGCGCAGTACGCGGTCCTGTGCCGCGAGGACGGCGGCGTGCTCGACGACCTGCTCACCTACCGGCTCGGCCCCGAGCGCTACCTGACGGTGGCCAACGCCGCCAACCACACGCGCGACGTCGACTGGTTCCGCCACCACGCCGACGGCTTCGACGCCGAGGTGGCCGACGCGGCCGAACGCTGGGCGATGCTCGCCGTCCAGGGCCCGGGCGGCCGTGAGGCGGTGCAGGCCGGCGCCGACGCGCCGCTGCCGCCGCGCGGCGCGGCGGCCGAGCGCCTGCTGGCCGGGCGCCCGGCGCTCGTGTGCGGCACCGGCTACACGGGGGAGGACGGCGTCGAGGTGCTGTGCGCCCCCGACGACGCCGCCGCCCTGTGGGACGCGCTGATGAGCCGCGGCGTGACGCCGTGCGGGCTGGGCGCGCGCGACACGCTGCGCCTGGAGGCCTGCCTGCCGCTGTACGGCAACGACCTGAGCGAGGAGCGCGGGCCGATCGAGGCGGGCCTGGGCTGGTGCTGCGCCGAGGACACGGGCTTCGTCGGCGCCGACGCCGTGCGCGCCGTCCGCGAGGCCGGCCCGCGCGAGCGACTCGTCCCCTTCCGCCTCACCGGCGCCGGTATCGCGCGCGCGGGAAACGCGATCGCCGGCGGCGGCGTGGTGACCAGCGGCACGCTGTCGCCCTGCCTTCAGACCGGCATCGGGATGGCCTACGTGCCGGCCGAGCGCGCCGTTCCCGGGACCGCGTTGGAGATCGACGTCCGTGGCCGCACCCGCGAGGCCGTGGTGGCCGAGCGGCCCCTCTATCGCAAGGAGCGAGATGGCTGACGCAAGCTACCCCGACGACCTCCTCTACCACCCCGAGCACGACTGGGTCCGCCTCGACGGAGACGTGGCCACGTTCGGCATCACCTGGTTCGCCCAGGACGCGCTCGGCGAGGTCGTCTTCTTCGACCCGCCCGAGGTCGGCAGCACGGTGACCAAGGACGAGCCGTACGCCGAGGTCGAGTCGGTCAAGGCCGTGTCGGACGTCATCGCGCCGCTCTCGGGCGAGATCGTCGACGTCAACACCTCGCTCGGCGACGCCCCGGAGGCGATCAACAGCGACCCCTACGGCGAGGGCTGGCTCGTGCGCGTGCGCATGTCCGACGCGTCCGAGCGCGACGCGCTGCTCGACCCGGAGGCGTACGCGAAGAGCCTGTCGTGAGCCGGTACACGAGCACCACCGACGACGACCGCGCGGCCATGCTGGCCGAGATCGGCGTGGGCTCGCTGGCCGACCTGTTCGACGCCCAGGTGCCGGCGGGCGTGCGCGCCCGGCGCGCGCTCGACCTGCCCGCCGGGATGGCCGAGCAGGAGGTCTACGCACACCTGCGGGAGCTGGCCGCGCGCAACGTGAGCACGGAGGACGAGATCAGCTTCCTCGGCGCGGGGATGTACGACCACTACGTCCCCGCCGTGGTCGACATGCTCACGGAGCGCTCGGAGTTCCTGACGCCGTACACGCCCTACCAGCCCGAGGTCTCCCAGGGCGGGCTGCAGGTCATGTTCGAGTTCCAGACGGCGATCAGCGAGCTGTGCGCGCTTGCCCGTCTCCAACGCCTCGGTCTACGACGGCCCGAGCGCGGTGTCGGCCGCGGTGTGGCTGGCGCGGCTGGCCAACGGCAAGGACCGCGTCGTCGTCTCGCGCGGCGTGCACCCGCACAGCCGGGCGACGCTTCACACGATGGCCGTCGGCTACGGCATGGAGGTCGTCGAGGTCGGCCTGCGCGACGGCGTCACCGACGCCGAGGCGTGGGCACGAGGCGATCGACGGCGACACGGCGGCCGTGGTGCTCCAGCAGCCCAACCATCCTCGGCGCGGTCGAGGATGCCGCGGAGCTGGCGCAGGCCGCGAAGGACTCGCCGGGCGTCGTCATCGGCGCCTACGACCCGATCACGCTCGGGGTGCTCGCGCCGCCCGGGCGAGTGCGGCGTCGACGTCGCGGTGGGGGAGGGCCAGCCGCTGGGCAACCGGCTGGACTTCGGCGGCCCGTCGTTCGGGTTCTTCGCCGCCACCGAGGCCTACCTGCGCCGGATGCCGGGGCGGATCGCCGGCGAGACGCGCGACGTCGACGGGCGGCGCGGCTTCGTGCTCACCCTGCAGACGCGCGAGCAGCACATCCGCCGCGAGAAGGCGACGTCGAACATCTGCACGGCGCAGGCGCTGAACGCGCTGGCCGGCGTGGTCTACCTCGCCTGGCTCGGCCGTCGGGGGCTCGTCGAGCTCGGCGAGCTGCTGCTCCAGCGCACCCACTACGCGCGCGAGGCGCTGGGCGCGCTCGACGGCGTGCGCGCGCTGCACGCCCAGCCGGTGGTGCGCGAGTTCGCCGTGGCCCTCGACGCGCCCGTCGACGCCGTCGTGCGGCGCTGCCGCGAGCTCGGGGTCAACCCCGGCGTCGCGCTCGGTCGCGACCTGCCCGAGCTCGGCGACGCGCTGCTCGTGGCCATCACCGAGCGGCGCTCGCGGGCCGACATCGACCGCCTGGCCGAGGTGCTGGGTGCGGCCGTCGCCGCCGAGCGCGGCGCGCCGGCGGGGGTGGCGGGATGAGCGCGGCCGAGGTCCCGGCGGCCGGCGGCTCCGGGTCGCCGCTGCAGCGCGAGACCGCGCGCACGATCTTCGAGCGCGGCGAGCCCGGCCGGCGCGCCTTCACGCGCGCCGCCGCTCGACGTGCCCGAGGCCGACGCCGGGACGCTGCTGCCCGCGCGGCTGCGCCGCCGCGAGCCGGCTCGCCTGCCGGAGGTCTCCGAGCCCGAGCTCGTGCGCCACTACGTGCGGCTGTCCAAGCGCAACTTCGACCTCGACTCGGGCTTCTACCCGCTCGGCTCGTGCACGATGAAGCACAACCCGCGCCTGCACGAGCGCGTCGCCGCGCTGCCCGGCCACGCGCGGCTCCACCCGCTGCAGGACCCGGCGCAGGCGCAGGGCGCGCTCGAGCTGATGTGGCGCCTGGAGCGCGCGCTGGGCGAGATCGCGGGGCTGCCGCACGTCTCGCTGCAGCCCGCGGCCGGCGCCCACGGCGAGCTGGCCGGCGTCCTGCTCACGCGCGCCTTCCACGCCGACCGCGGCGAGCAGCGGCGCAAGGTGCTGACCCCCGACACGGCCCACGGGACGAACCCGGCCACCGTGACGATGGCCGGCTGCGAGATCGTCAAGGTGGCCAGCGACGCCGACGGCGGGGTCGACGTCGAGGACCTGAAGGCCAAGGCGGACGACGAGGTCGCCTGCCTGATGCTGACCAACCCCAACACGCTGGGGATCTTCGACCGCAACATCGAGCAGATCGCCGAGATCGTCCACGACGCGGGCGCCACGCTCTACTACGACGGCGCGAACCTCAACGCGATCATGGGCGTCACGCGCCCGGGCGACATGGGCTTCGACATCGTGCACTTCAACCTGCACAAGTCCTTCACCCAGCCGCACGGGGGCGGCGGGCCGGGCAGCGGGCCGATCGCCGTGTCGGACCGCATCGAGCCCTACCTGATGGTCCCGCGGATCGTGCGCCACGAGCCCGACAACGGCGGCCCGGCGCGCTTCGACCTCAGCGACGAGGCGCCGAAGTCGATCGGTCGCCTGCGCGGCTTCCAGGGCAACTACGGCTGCTTCGTGCGCGCCTATGCCTACATCTGCTCGCTCGGCGCCGACGGCCTGCGCGACGCCTCCGAGACCGCGGTGCTCAACGCGAACTACCTCCTGGCGCGGCTCGGCTCGCTCGGCGTCGCCGACCGCCTGCCGCTGGCCTTCGGGGATCGCTGCATGCACGAGTTCGTGCTGTCCGGCGCGCCGATGAAGCGCGAGCTGGGGATCCGCACGCTGGACCTGGCCAAGCGTCTGCTGGACCACGGCGTGCACCCGCCGACCGTGTACTTCCCGCTGATCGTCGACGAGGCGCTGCTCGTCGAGCCGACCGAGACCGAGACGCGCGAGACGCTCGACGCCTTCGCCGAGTCCCTGGCCGAGATCCTGCGCGAGGCCGAGGGGGACCCCGAGATCGCGCGCAACGCGCCGTACACCACGCCGGTGCGCCGCCTGGACGAGGCCGGCGCGGCCAAGCGCCCGCGGATCCGCCAGGCCTTCGACGACCCCGGCTGACCGCCCCCGCGCCGGCGGCCGGCGCGCAACACGACGCCGACGCCCGCCAGCCGTCCGTCGTCCGTCCGTCCGCCGGCCGAGCCGCGCGCAACCGCATCGAAGGCTGTCGCTGAGTGGCCGTCCTGAGGCACCGCAACTTCCGGCTGCTGTTCATGGGCCAGGCGGCGAGCACCCTCGGGGACCCACCGGCCATGCGAGGGCGACTGACACCGCATACCGTGTCCAGGAGCCCTCGGACCGCGCCTCACCTGCGCCGCGAGGGCTCCCTTGCCCTCGCCGCCGGGCAGCGGCCCACGCTGAACGCCCGCAGCGAGACCGCGCCGGTACCTGGCCGGCGGCTGCTTGCCGACCGGCCGCTTCAGGGCGGCGCGCCGGCCTCCACTCGGTCGCCACCCGCGCTGTGGCCAGCCTGGCGGCTCCACAGCGGGCGCTTCTGGTCGTCATCCTCGACGCGCGCGTCATGCTCTGCCCATGGAAGTGATCCGCGGCGTCCCCCATGCCGGGTTGCGCGGGATCGTGGCCGGCTACGCCGACTTCGCCGAGCGGACGGTCGCGCCCCAGGAGACGAGCGAGGCGCCCGGGCGGGGAGTGGTCGTCATCGTCGACCTCGACGCGGGCTGGAGGGTCGAGGGCGAGCGCTTCGGGTCGTTCGCCGGAGGGCTCTATGCGCGGCCGGTCCGCGTGCGCCACGAGGGCTCGACCCGCGGCGTGCAGTTCGATCTCGAGCCGCCCGCCGTCCGTGCCCTGCTCGGCGTCCCGGCCGGCGCGCTCGCCCATCGGACCGTGGCGCTCGACGACCTCCTGGGCGCCGACGCGGCGCGGCTGGCCGAGCGCCTGCACGCGGCGCCGGACGCGAGCGCGCGCTTCGCGCTGCTCGACGAGCTGCTGCTGCGCCGGGTCTCGCGGGCGCCGGCGCCGCGGCCCGACGTCGACCGCGCCTGGGCGCTCATGCGGGCCAGCGGCGGGCGCATCCGCATCGGCGCGCTGGCTCGCGAGCTGGGGTGCTCGCGCCGCCATCTGTCCAACCGCTTCGCCATCGACATCGGGGTCTCGCCGAAGGTCGCCGCCCGGCTGATCCGCTTCGAGTCCGCGCGCGCCCGGCTGGGCTCCGTCCCGCTCGCCCGACTGGCGGCCGAGCACGGCTTCGCCGACCAGGCCCACCTCGCGCGCGAGTTCCGCGCGCTGGGCGGCGCGCCGCCGACGGCGTTCCCATCCGTTCAAGACGATCGCGACCGGGCGGCGTAGCGTTCCCGTCATGCCCCAGACCGTTTTTCCCTGCATCACGTTCGGAGACGCCAAGGCGTCCCTCGACTGGCTCGAGCGCGCGCTGGGCGCCGAGCGCGTCGCCGTCCACGAGGACGACGACGGCCGCGTCGTCCACGCCGAGGTCCGCGTCGGCGCCAGCATCGTCATGGGCGGTGACGAGCGCGCCGGCTCGCGGGCCACGCCGCCCGGCGTGAGCGTCATCTACGTCGTCGTCGACGACGCCGACGCCGCGTACGAGCGCGCAAAGGCCGCCGGCGCCGACGTGACCGAGCCCGTCGACCAGGAGTACGGCTCGCGCGACCTCACCGTCACCGACCCCGACGGCAACCGCTGGATGCTCGGGACCTACGCCGGCGCCGGCGGGCCCTGAGCGACCGGCGGCGCCTCCTCGGCCAGCCGCTTCAGAGTCGCACGTCAGCCCGGAACCGACGCGACCGCGGCCGCGCGGTGGGTGCGGATCTCGGCCTCGGAGGCCTTCGAGCTGGCGGCGTTGGAGCGGGCGCACAGCCAGTTGAACCCGGTCTGGGCCCAGTCGTTGACCGCGCTGGCCCCGAGGACCGCGTTGACCACGCGGGCCTCGCGTGGCCGGGTCACACGCAGGGCTACCAGGCCCAGGGCGCTCCAGGTGCCGACGCAGCGCGTGCAGCTCAGCAGCTCGCCGACGGCGTAGCGCAGGCCGTGACCCTTCGGCTGGCGAACGCCGTCGGGCCGCTCCTCGACGAATGGCTCGCGCACCCAGGCGTCGACCTTCTCCTTGGCCACCATCTTCGACAGCGCGAACGTCGCCACGCCGATCGGGACGAGCTCGGCGGCGCGCACGGGCTCGTCGTCGCCGTCGCGGGTGGCGACGAGCAGCGTGCCGAGCAGAGCGCCCCAGGCCGTGCTCAGGGCGGCGTAGTCGGCGGTGCGGGTCGGTCGCTGGTCGGTTGCGGGCACGGGTCCGCCCTACCCTTGCGCGCGGCGCCGCGAACGCGTGCCGCGGAGGCCGCCGGCCGTCACGGCCCGGCGGCCGGTGGCCCGCTAGATTCGATCGCCCGTGCGTATCTTCTCCGGCATCCAGCCCACGGGCAGCAAGCACCTGGGCAACTACATCGGCGCCATCCGCCAGTACGTCGAGGGCCAGGACCGCGGCGACCCGGCGATCTACTGCATCGTCGACCTGCACGCGATCACCGTGCCCTACGAGCCGGCCGAGCTGCGCGACCGGCTCTACGACACGACCGCGGTCCTGCTCGCCGCCGGCCTGGACCCCGAGCGCTGCGTGCTGTTCCGCCAGAGCGACGTGCACGAGCACACGGAGCTGTGCTGGCTGCTGAGCTCGGTCACGGCGATCGGCGAGCTCAACCGGATGCACCAGTTCCGCGACAAGTCGCTGGCCCAGCGCGAGCTCGTCTCGTCCGGGCTGCTCTTCTACCCCGTGCTGCAGTCGGCCGACGTGCTCGCCTACCGCGCTCACGAGGTGCCGGTCGGCGAGGATCAGCGCGAGCACCTCGAGCTCATGCGCGACGTCGCGCGGCGCTTCAACGCTCGTTTCGGCGAGGACATCCTCGTCGTCCCCGACCACCGCATCCCCGAGGTCGGCGCGCGGATCATGGACCTGCAGGAGCCGACGCGCAAGATGTCGACGACCGGTGGCACGCTCGAGGGCACGGTCCTCGTGCTCGACGAGCCCAAGACGATCGAGAAGAAGGTCAAGCGCGCGGTCACCGACTCGGGCACCGAGATCCGCCGCGACCCCGACAAGCCCGGGGTGACGAACCTGATCGACGTGCTCGCCGTCGCGCGCGGCGTGAGCCCGGCCGCGGTCGAGCGGGACCTGCGCGACGCGCGCGGCTACGGGGACCTCAAGTCCGCCGTCGCGGAGGCGGTGATCGACCTGCTCGGGCCCGTGCGCGAGCGCTACGACGCGATCCGCGCCGACGAGGCCGGGCTCGAGGACGCGCTCGCCGCCGGCGCCGACAAGGCGCGCGCGATCGCGCGCGGAACGCTGGCCGACGTGCGCGAGGCGATGGGGGTGGGGGCCCCGCGCCGGTAGCGAGGCATGCGACGGCTCGTCGTCCTCGTCGGGGCCGTGATCCTCGTCGAGACGATGTTCTACGCGGCGATCACGCCGCTGCTGCCCGAGCTGGTCGAGCGCCTGGACCTCGGCAAGAACGGCGCGGGCCTGCTGACCGGCGCCTACGCCGCGGGAACGCTCGTCGGCTCGCTGCCCGCGGGCTGGCTGACCGCACGGATCGGCGTGCGGCCGACGCTGCTGCTCGGCCTGGCGCTGCTGGCCGCCGCGGGGCTGGCCTTCGCGTTCGCCGAGAGCATCGTCGTGCTCGACAGCGCGCGCTTCGTGCAAGGCCTGGCCGGCGCGTGCGCGTGGGCGGCGGGGATGACCTGGATCGCCGCGACGGTGCCGCGCGAGCGGCGCGGCGCCGCGCTCGGCAGCGCAATGGCGGCGGCGGTGTTCGGCGTTCAGCTCGGTCCCGTCCTCGGGGCGCTGGCCACGTGGGTCGGCCAGCGCGCGGCGTTCTCGTCGGTCGTCGTGTTCACCGTGCTGCTCGGCGCCTGGGCCTGGGCGACGCCGGGCGGAGCGGTCCGCGACGACACCCCGACCCGGCCCGGCGCGGCGCTGCGCGAACGGAGGATGCTGGCCGGCATGTGGCTGACCGCGCTGCCGGCGGCGGCCTTCGGCGTGCTCGACGTGCTCGCGCCGCTGCGCCTGGACGAGCTCGGCGCCGGCGCGCTGGCCATCGGCGCGACGTTCTTCGTGGCCGCCGGAGTCGAGGCGGTGGTCAACCCGACGGTCGGGCGCTTCAGCGACCGCCACGGCACGCGGCGCCTGGTGCCGACCGGGCTGCTGGCCTCCGCGGCCGGTCTCGTGCTGCTCCAGCTCCCGGGCAGCGTGCCCGCCCTGGCCGCGGGGATCGTGCTCGTCGGCGCGCTCCTTGGCGCGCTCTGGGTGCCGGCCATGGGCCTGCTGACCGACGGCGCCGAGCGCATCGGCCTCGACCACGGCTATGCGTTCGGCTTCTTCAACCTGTCGTGGGCCGGCGGCTTCGCGGTCGGCTCGGTGGCCGGCGGCGCGCTGGCCGAGGCCAGCGCCGACGCCGTCCCCTACGGCATCGCCGCGGCTCTTTACCTGGCCAGCGCGATCGGCGCGGCGCTGCTGGCCGGGATCCGCCGGTCGGCCGCGCCGGCGCGGGGGTAGCGCGGCGCGGGAGGTGGCGACCGGTCGAGTTGAGGCCAGCACGGAGCACGACGAGGACGGAGGCCATCCGCGGCCGGTTGGGTGGCGCGAACGGCGCCGACGAGGGTGGGTATCCACCGGCGCGCCGGTCCTGGCGCCGTGCGGGGTCTCCTGTCGCCGGCATGCGGTGATCAGAGACCCCGGATCGTCGATCCGCGCGCGACCGCGGGCGCGGGGGGCCGACCCTCGCCCTCGCTGCCCTGGCCGCGCACCGTCGCCAACTCGGAGCGAAGCGGAAACGCGCCTCGATCCGCCGCGTGCCGTCAGACCGGTGGCAGGGCCTGCTCGGGCGGCGGTGCCGCGGCCTCGAGCAGCACCTGCTCGGCCCGCTTGAACATCGCGTCGGCCTGTTCGGGCTCATCTCCGACCGCGGTCAGCCCCAACCGGCCGAGCTCCGTCAGCGAGCCCATCATGTGAAAGACCACGCCCGTCTGCCTCGCCTGGTCGAAATGCAGGTCGTTCGCCACCACGATCTCGAACAGGTCGTCGACGGTCAGGCCGCGGAGCAGCTCCGACTCGAGGTGGTCGGTCGCCACCAGGTGCTTCGCGCGGCCGCTCGGGGCGATGAACATCCCCGCCGCGGGGTCGTAGGTCCCGTCGGTCAAGAACTGCAGCGTGAGGAACGGGTGCGTCGTCCCGCCCTTGCGCAGGTTGAGCTCGATGGCGTAGGGCTCCCACCGGCCGTGCTCGTCGCGGACGGTGACGAAGTCGATCGCGAAGCGGCCGAGCACACCCTCGCCGGCGAGGCGCGCGCCGATCTTGGCCGCCTCCCGCGTTATCGCCTCGGCATAGGCAGGGTCGGCAGGAAAGCGGCACCCGAGATAGCTCTGGCCGCTTGGGCCGCCGAGGAGCTGGTCATGGGTCGAGAGCAGCTCGACGTCGCCGAACGGCGTCACCCGCAGCTGCACGCTCGGGCTGCGCAGCTCGGCGCCGGACACGCGCTCCTCGACGATCCCGCCGTCTCGCTCGAGGCGGGCGAGGTAGTCCTCGAGACGCGTGTCCGTGTGCTCGAAGGACATGCGATCGACGCGACGACGCAGCTCGGCCGCCTCGTCGGCGGCGCCGGGCGCGGGCAGGTCGCGGAGCTCGACGACCGCGTTGCCTCGTCCGGACACGCCCTCGTTGAGCTTCACGATCGCCTGGGCGAGACCCGGGCGGGCCGAGCGGATGGCGGCGAGCGCGTCGACGACGGCCTGCGCTTCCTTCAGGTCCTCGTATCCGAGCGGATGCCGCACGCCCGCCTCCGCGAACAGCCGCCGGCAGCCGGTCTTGGTGCCGAACTGGAGCAGCCGCGGGTCCGTGCCGTAGAGCGGCACGCCGAGCGTCAGCGCCAGGTCGCGCTCGAGTGTGGTGGTGGAGTAGGGGACGAGATGGCACCGCGAGGGGTCGGGGATCAGCGCGCGCAGCTCCGCGAGCAGGCGCGGGCGCTCGAGGAGCTTGGCCGCGAGCGGGCGAGGCGAGCCGTCGTTGGCCGCGACCATGTGCAGGCGACGGCGCGCCTGGGCGGGGATCACGCCCGGCAGGAGCGCGAGGTAGTAGCCCACGATGCTCTCGGGCACGGGACGTCCGGTCAGATAGATCACGCGGAGCCGCGGCTGGCGCAGCAGGAGCAGGAGGAAGAGAAACCGCTCCTCGAGGGCCTGTACCGCGGCGCCGTGATCGTCGGCGCTCGGGGGGACGACCGAGGGCACGACGACGATCGATTCGCCCGGCTGGTTGAGCCGCATCGCGCCCCAGACCGGGACGAGCCGCTCCTGCAGAGCGCCGAAGCGCGCGCTGCGCTGCTCCTCGGTGAGGTCGCTCAGCCGCGGCGCGGTGGCCAACAGGTCGGTCATGCCTCTGCCCTCGCCTCGTCCAGTCCCACGATGTTGTAGGCGAGCGTCGGCCGCGAGAAACCGCGCAGCTCGAGCCGGCCTACGGGGTCGGCCACCACGAAGCCGTCCGTTGCCGCCTGCACACGCTGGCTGACCAGGATCTGCCCGGAGCCGGCGACCGCGCAGAGGCGGGCGGCCAGGTTGGTGACGCTGCCGATCGCCGCGTAGTCGGAACGCCCCTCGAAGCCGATGCGGCCCAGCGTGGCGTGGCCGACGGCGATCCCGATGCTGAAGCCGAGATCGTGGCCCTGGCGCCTCCACCCGGCGGCCAGCTCCGCCACACGGGCGCGCATGGCCACGGCCATGCGCACCGCGCGCTCCGGCGCGTCCGGGCAGGGCAGCGGATCGTTGAAGAAGACCATCAGCCCGTCGCCTGTGAAGCGCTCGAGCGTGCCCTCGAACCGGTGGATGAGGTCCCCGAGCGCTGCGTGGTACTCGCTGAGGACGCCCATCACGTCCTCCGGCTCGACGGCCTCCGCGAAGCCCGTGAACCCGCGCAGGTCGCAGAACACGACCGTGATCTCCCGCCTATGGCTCTGCAGGAACGACTCCCCGCCCGAGGAGATCACGACCTCGGCCAGCTGCGGCGACAGGAACCGTCGGAGCCGGCCGAGCCGCTCGAGGGTGTCGACCTGGTCCTGCACGCGCTGCTCGAGCTCGCGGTTCCAGCGGGCGAGCTCGGCCGCCTGGGCCTCGATCGTGTCGTGGTAGCGCTTGACGCGCAGCAGCGATCCGACGCGCCCGAGCAGCTCAGCCTGGTCGAACGGCTTGGTCACGAAGTCGTCGGCGCCCGCCTCGATCGACGCCAGCTTCTCCTGGTCGCCGCTCGCGGTGATCATCACCACGGGCAGGAACCGCGCGACGGGGTCCTCGCGCAGCGCCCGACAGACCGCGTAGCCGTCCATGCCCGGCATCACGATGTCGAGCAACACGAGGTCCACGCCGGGCACGGAGGCGACCCGCTCGAGCGCCTCCGCGCCCGACGTCGCGCCGAGGACCGTGTGGCCGCGCGGCGTGAGGACCGCCTCCAGGAGGCGGATGTTCTGCGACACGTCGTCGACGACGAGAATCGTGCCGGGCTCGTTCATGCCGGTGCTCCCGAGTCGAGCAGAGCCGCCACGTGGCCGGGCAGCTCGGCGACGTTGAGCGGCTTCTCGAGGTAGCTGTCGAAGCCGGCCGAGCGGAAGCGCCGCCGGTCCTCCTCCATCGCGAAGGCGGTGACCGCGACCACGGGGATGTCGGCCGTCTGGCGGTCAGCTCGCAGGCGGGCCAGCGCCTCCAGCCCGTCCATGTCCGGGAGCTGGATGTCCATGAGCACCAGCGCCGGGTGCTCCGCGCGGGCCAGCGCGAGACCCTTCTCGGCCGTGGCGGCCTCCAGCGTGCGATAGCCGACGTGGTTGAGCACGTCGCGCACCAGCTTGAGGTTGCGAGGGTTGTCCTCCACGATCAGGACCACCGGTGCGGTCATGACCCAGCCCGGCGGTCGGTGCCGCTCCCGCCGCTCACACGCGCGACGACCTCGGCCAGCTCCACGTGCTTGAACGACCCCTTCTGCGCCAGGTGGCTGATGCGGCCGTTGAGGCGCTCGTAGTCGCCCGCGGTCATGTCCTTGGACGTGAGCACCACGATCGGCACGTCGGCGAGCGCCGGGTCGGCGCGCAGCCGCTCGACGACCTCGAACCCGTCGACGCCGGGCATGAGCAGGTCAACCAGCACGGCCGCCGGCCGCTCTCGCCGGACCAGCTCCACGCCCTCCTCCCCGCCGTCGGCGCGCAGCACCGTCCAGCCCAGGGGCGCGAGCGTGGCCTCGGCGAGGTCGAGGTCGAGCGGATCGTCGTCGATCACCACCACGGTCCGCCCGTCGCCACGTGGCGAGACGCAGCGGGCGAGCGCGCTCAGCAGCTCCCTGCGCTCGACGGGCTTGACCAGGTACTCCGCGGCCCCGAGCGCGAACCCGGCCCCCCGCTCGTCGAGCATCGACACGATCACCACCGGGATCGCGGCCGTCGCGGGGTCGCGCTTGAGCTCGGCGAGCAGCTCCCAGCCGCCGAGCCGTGGAAGCAGGATGTCGAGGATCACCACGGTCGGTTCGAGCTCGCGGGCCAGCTGGAGGCCCTCGATCCCGTCGCGACCGACGGTGACCCCATAGCCCGCGTCCTCCAGGTAGACCTGCAGGAGGTCGGCGGATCGCCGGTCGTCCTCGACGACGAGCACGCGTCCGGCCGGCGCCGCGGCCGGCGGCTCGTGCTCCACCGCCGGGACGTCCGCGCTCCGCGGGATCGCGAAGGAGAAGGTGCTCCCCTCTCCGACGCGGCTCTCCATCCAGAGGCGGCCGCCGTGCAGCTCGACGATCTGCCTGGAGAGGGTGAGGCCGAGGCCGGTGCCCTCCGTGCTCGTCCGGACGCCGCGCCCGCCGCGCTGGAAGGCCTCGAAGATCCGCTCGCGCTCCTCCTCGGCGATGCCGATGCCCGTGTCACGCACGGCGACGACCACGTCGGTGCCCGCCGTCTGTGCCTTGATGGCGACCGAGCCTCCGCCCGGCGTGAACTTGACGGCGTTGCTGACGAGGTTGACGACCACCTGCTTGAGCTTGAGCTCGTCACCGGGCACCGTCCCGAGGCCGGCCGCGACGTCCAGGGCCAGCGTGACGCCCTGGGCCGCGGCGCGGTCACGCAGCATCGTGACCGCCTGCTCGAGCAGGGTGGGGAGGGAGACCGCTCCCATGTCGAGCTCCATCCGGCCCGCCTCGATCTTCGCGAGGTCCAGGATCTCGTTGATGAGCTCCAGGAGATGCCGGCCCGAGTCGCGGATGTCGCGGACGTACTCCTCCTGGCGATCGTTGAGGTCCCCGAACATGCGGTCCAGCAGCACGTCGGAGAAACCGATCACCGCGTTGAGCGGCGTGCGCAGCTCGTGCGACATCCCGGCCAGGAACTCCGACTTGTGGCGACTGGCGACCTCGAGCTGCTCGGTCTTGCGCTCGAGCTCACGGAAGACGCGAGCGTTGTGGATGGCGAGGGCGGACTGGCTGGCGAGGGTCTCGAGCAGCTCGACGTCCTGGGACGACACTGCGCCGGGCGCCCTGCGGCGGACGACCAGGGCTCCGATGATGTGGTGCTCACTGCGAAGCGGCACCACGACCATCGACCGCCAGCCGTCCGCCCGGAGCGCGTCGATGTGGATGTCGGGCGGCTCCAGGTCGAGATCCGTCGACTGCCGCACCTCGCCGGCGGTCGCGGCCCGTCCGATGAACGTGTCCCCGAGGCGGATCCTGATCCCGCGCAGCGCCTGGGCGAGAGCCTCGCTCGTGCCGTGGCATGCCCGCAGGGCGAACTCCTCCGACGGCTCGTCGAGCTCGAAGATCGAGCCGCCGTCCACACCGGACAGCTCGACGGCGCGCGTGACGATCGTCGTGAGCACCTCGTCGACGTCGAGGCTCGAGTTGACCGCCTGGCTGACCTCCCCGAGCGCTCGCAGCTCGTCGACCGAGCGCGTCAGCTCCGCGCTGCGCTGCGTCAGCTCACGGAAGAGCTGAACGTTCTGGATCGCGATCGCGCCCTGTGCCGCGAACGTCGTCAACAGGCCGATCGTCCGGTCGCCGAAGGGCTGGACGACCGTCCGCCACAGCACGATCACCCCGACGACGTGGTCGTCGGCCAGCATCGGGACGCCGAGCACGGTGCGGAAGCCGCCGAGATCGAGCGCCTCCTGCCATCCGTACTCCGGATCCTCCCGGGCGTCGGCGAACTGCACCGTGCGGCGTTCGGCCCCGACCCGGCCCACGACCGTGCTGGACCCGGCGGCGATCGGGTGCGTGTCCAGGTAGGAGCGGTACTCGTCGGAGCCGCCGAGGCCGAGCACCATGCGGTACACGCCGTCCTCGAGCTGCCACACCACGCCACCGTCCGCGCCGCTGAGGTGGACGGCGTGGCGCAAGACGGTCTCGAACACCGGCGCCAGCTCGAAGTCCGAGCGCCCGATGGCCTCGAGCACCTGGCTCGTCGCTTTCTGCTGCTCGACGGCGTTGGCCAGGTCCGCGGCGAGCCGGTCCACGCGCGTGTCTGGCGTGGTCGGATTCGCCTGGGCGGACACCGCGGGATCCATGTCACGAGGCCCGGCCGTGGCCGAGCGGGCACGAGGAGATCGTTGCGAGCATATCCGCGTCACGACGCCGGAACCGGCCGTCCTCCAAGTCGTCCGAGGGAGGGAACGGCGATCGCGCGCAGCACCGGCGACGTGAGCAGCGTCGTGAGGATCGCCATGAGCGCGAAGAGCGTGAACAGGCGGTCGTCGATCAGACCGCGGTCGCGGCCAACCGTGAGCAGGACGATCTCGACGAGGCCGCGCGTGTTCATGAGCACGGCGACGGCCGCGGCGTCGCGCGAGGTCATCCGCGCCACCCGCGCCCCAGCGAAGGCGCCCAGGAACTTGCCCGCGCAGGCGACGCCCACGATGAGCACGAGCGCCGCGAAGTCGCCTGCGCGCAGGCCGGGGACGTCGACCGCCATGCCCGCGGTGACGAAGTAGATCGGGACGAGCAGTCGCACGATCCGCCCCAGGCCGCGGCGCAGCTCCGTCACCGGCTCGCCGGACTGCGCTCGCGGCATTGCGACTCCGACGGCGAACGCTCCGAACACCGGGTGGATCCCGATGGCGTCGGTCGCGTAGGCGCCACCGAGCGCGGCGGCCACCACGAGCGCCTCGGTGGCCGGCCAGCCGGCCCGTACCACGGCGTGCAGGGCAGGTCGCAGCAGGAATGAGACGGCGATGACGAAGGCCGCTGTCTCTCCGACGATCAGGACGTAGTCCCACGCGTCTGCCGACGCCAGCAATGCGATCGCTCCGGCGAGCAGCGTCCAGCCGATGACGTCGTCGATCGCGGCGGCGCAGAGGACGAGCGTGCCCAGCGACGTCTGCGCGAGCCCCAGGTCCTGGAGGATGCGGGCAAGTACCGGAAAGGCCGTGACGGAGAGGGCGGCGCCCACGAAGAGGGCGAACGGCGCGAACGCCACCGGCTCCCCGTCGACCACGCCATGCGCCGGGTGCAGATGGGCCGCGAGGGCCAGGCCGAGGCCGAACGGGAGCACGATCGAGGCGAGCGAGATCAGCACGGCGGCACGCTCGCGGCGCCCGATGAGCCGCAGTTCGAGCTGCCACCCGACCGCGAACATGAACAGCACGAGCCCGATGTCGCCGATCAACTTCAGGACGGTGTTCGCATCGGCGGGGAACAGCGCGCCCGACGGGTCCCCCGGCAGCGACCCGAGCAGAGTGGGGCCCAGCACGATGCCCGCCGCGATCTCCCCGATCACCGCGGGCTGGCGCATGCGCTCGAAGAGCAGGCCGCCGGCGCGGGCGGCCAGCAGGATCAGCGCGACGTCCAAGAGGATCCTGCCGGTCGTCACGGCGCTGGTCCTCCGCCGAGCGCCAGCCCGCGCGCTGCCCGCCGCAGTCCGCGCTCGTCGTGGACAGTGACGTTGCGCCGAGCGGTCGTGACCACGCCCAGCCCGCGCAGCGTCCTCAACGCCTTGACCGTCGACTCGCGAGAGGCGCCACACCACCGTGCGAGATCCTCTTGGACCAGGGGCAGCTCGATGTGGATCCCGTCGGGCGCCGGCTCCCCGAAGCGCTCCGTGAGCTCCAGCAGCCGTGTCGCCACGCGGGCCAGCGTGTCCAGCGTCGTGTACTCGAGCCGCCGGCGGTCGGCCTCGCGCAGGCGGTCGGCGATGATGATGAGCAGCTCGCGGGTCGCCTGGTGGTCGCCCTCGAGCGTGCGTTGCAGCGCTGCGGCGGGGGTCACCACCAGCTCCGCGTCGTCGGCGGCGACCGCCGTCGCGGAGCGCGGCTTTCCGTCGAGCACGGACAGCTCGCCCAACACCTCGCCCGGGCCGCGCAGGCCGAGCACGACGTCGCGCCCGTCCGGCCCCGATGAGCGGATCAGCACCCAGCCCCGCTCGAGCACGAAGAGCCGCTCCCCGACGTCGCCCTCGGAGAAGATCACCTCCCCGCGGCGGTAGTGACGCAGCACGCCGTGGCGGCGCAGCGCCGCGACCAGTCGGCCGCCATCGGGCTGGTCGGCGTTCATGAGCCAAGTGTCCCGCCGGCGGGGCCGTTTGACAGGTTCTGAGTCGTATGACCCACAGGGGCGGCGCCGCAGGACGCGGAAGGCCGGCGCGATCGAACCTAGCTTTCTGGACGTCGCACGAGAAAGGACATCCGATGCCCAGCCGCGCACCCGTCGCCGACGAGGTTGCAGTCCGCGAGGCCGATCGAGCCCTCGGCGGCCGCAATGCGGCCGCCGAGAAGTTGCGAGCGCGCGAGGGTCGACCGTCACGGCTCGCGAGCGAGCGAGCACCTGCCTCGCATGTCTTCTCGGTTCCGAATGTGAGCGAGCTGCCCGCGCGTGCGACCGAGGACACCGCGGACGAGACGTGGTGAGCGACCCCGCCGAGCTCGGGTGTCGGCGGCTCCTCGCGATCATGCGGACAGTCGATCGCGCGCAGGCCGACCCGAGCGGCACCACTAGCCTTCGATCGCGTGCAGGGGCGCCCGGCGACCACGGCGATGTTCGTCATCAACGGCGCCGTCGTCGGCTGCTGGGTGGCGCAGATCCCGTTCCTGCAGGCGCGGTTCGACCTGTCCAACGCAGCCCTGGGCATGGTGATCCTCGCGCACGCGATCGGCGCCATCCTGGCCACGCTGGTCGCCGGGCAGGCCATCGCCCGGTACGGGAGCGCCCCCGTCCTGCGGATCGCCGCCCCGGCCTGCGCCGCGCTGCTCGCGCTTCCGCTGCTGGCCCCGGAGCCGGCCCTCACGGCGATGGCGCTGCTCGCGCTCGGGGCCGGGTCGGGCGCGATGGACGTCTCCATGAACGCCCAGGGCGTCGCCGTCGAGCAGGCCGGCCGGCGGCCGATCATGTCGTCGCTGCACGCGGGCTGGAGCCTCGGCGGCCTGCTCGGCTCGGGGGCGGTGGCGCTGGCCACGGCGGCGGGCGTGGAGCCCCGCGTTCAGCTCCTTATCGCCGCGGCCGTGCTCGTGCCCTGCGTGCTCGCCATCGTGCGGAGGGTTGGGCCGGGCTCGGCGCGCGCCGGCGCGGCGGCGGCCGCCTTCGTGCTGCCCGGCCGCACGGTGCTCGTGCTCGCCGTCCTGGCCCTGCTGGTCATGGTCATGGAGGGCGCGATGGCCGACTGGAGCGGGGTCTACCTGCGCCGCGAGCTCGGGGCCGAGGCGAGCCTCGCGGCGCTCGGGTTCGGGGCGCTGTCGCTGGGGATGCTGCTCGGGCGCCTGGTCGGCGATCGCCTGAACGCCCGCCTCGGCCCCGTCGCCATCGTCCGGGGCGGGGCCCTGCTCGCGGGAGGGGCGCTGGCCCTCGCGCTGCTCGTCGCGCAGCCCGTGCTCGCCCTGCTCGGCGTCGTCGCGGTCGGCCTCGGGGTGGCCAACGGCGTGCCCGTCCTGTTCAGCGCCGCCGGACGCGCCCGCGACGGTCAGGCCGGCCCCGGGATCGCCGCCGTGAGCTCGCTTGGCAGCCTCGGGTTCCTGGCCGGGCCGCCGCTCATCGGCCTGACCGCCGACGCCGTCAGCCTCCCGGCCGCGCTCGCCGCGCTGTGCGTGGCGATGGGGGCGGTCGCGCTGTCGGCGAGCGCGGTGACGTGACGAGTGGGCCGCGGCGGCCCGGGCCGGTGCCGCGGCGCTCCGCGCGGCCCGCCGGCGGCCGACGCGGCGCGGCTCGGGGGCGGCGAGGGGAGGGGTTCCTTCTCACGCGCGGGCGGAAGCCCACGCTATCCGTGGACTTGCGCCCGATGGCGTGGTGCGTGAACCAGGGCCACCCCCGTCGCTGCCCTGGCCGCGAATCGCAGCCCGCGCTGCGCTGCCAGGCCGCCCAACGCCCCCCGCAGCGCGATGCGCGCCCAGACGAGGGCCTTCACCCACCCTCGACGTCGACGCTCGCACATCCGCGGTGCGGCGCGAGCCGCTCGGCCTCGACCCGCAGCGCGTCGCGCGGCAGCGGCGCGAAGGCCTCGACGGCGATCGTGAGCCGCCGGCCCTGCTTGCGCCCGCGCCACACGGCCGCCGGCCGGCCGTCGGACAGGACGAGCCCGGCGCCGCCGACCGTCGCCCACACCCGCTTGCGCAGGCGCGGGTCCGGGACGAGCGGCTCGCGGTCGCGCCCGAGCAGCAGCGGGTCGCCGGGGGCGAGCAGCCTGACCCCGCGCGCCGGCGGCGGGTCGGCCAGCCGCGGCAGGTCGCGCTCCAGCAGCCATGCGCGGGCGCGGCCGTCGACGCGGACGTCGGTGAGCTCGTCCTGCACAAGCTCCCACAGCTCGCGGGCGTGGGCCGTGCCGAGCCCGGCCCACCGGGCGAAGTGCGCGCGCGTCGAGGGACCGAGCGCGGTCAGGTAGCGGCGCACGAGCTCGGCGCCGGCCTGCTCGCGCGCGGGCGGGCCCCACGCGATGCGCTGGTCGGTGCGCGCGAACGCCGGCTGGCGCCCGGAGCGGCCGGCCAGGCACAGCCGCCCCCGCAGCGAGGCCATGACGAGCAGCCCGCGGCGCGCGTGGTGGCTCCGGCAGCCGTTGCACCACGGCAGGAGCTCCCCGGGCAGCCGCCGGCGCAACTCCTCGTGCAGGTCGTCGCGGCTGAGCACCGTGCCGTCGAGCGCGTCGGCCACCGCGTCGACGGCGAGCTGCACGGGCTCGGCGAGGCCCTCGGTGCGCTCGGGCACGGCCTGGCCGACGATGGCGCGCAGCGCGGCGTCATCGGGCGGCAGCATCGACGTCGCGTAGGCGGCCGCCTCGGCGGCGGGCACCACGGCGGTCGCGGTGCGCGCGTTGTACAGCGCGACGGCCGAGAGCTCGTCATGCAGCACGGTGTCCAGCCAGCCGGGTGGCACGGTCTCGGTGCGGGCGAGCACGGCGGCGACCGCCGCCCCCGGAGGCGAGTCCTGCACGCCCCAGCCGCTCAGGGCGGCCTCGGGCTCGGGGCCTGCCGCGGCCAGGCCCTGACCCGCCAGCCGGAAGGCGAGCGCGCGGTCGGCCTCGACGTCCATCCGGTGCCCAGGGTAGTGGCGCCGCGTGGTTCTGGGATGAACACGCCGCCTCCGAGCCGACCGGAGCGGCGGTTACGGTGTCGGCCGTGACCGTCGCCGAGCTCGAGCTGGACCTCGAGGTCTTCAGCGGCCCGTTCGACCTGCTGCTGACGCTCGTCCTGCGGGACGAGGTCGACCTGCTCGAGGTCGAGCTGGCCGACGTCGTCGTCAGCTACCTCGACCACCTCGAGGAGCGCGGCGAGCTCGACCTCGAGGTGGCGACCGAGTTCCTCGTGCTGATCGCCGCGCTGCTCGAGCTGAAGTCGCGGCTCATGCTGCCGCGCGACGACGAGGATCTGGCCGACCTCGAGCCCGGCGAGGCGGCGGAGGAGCTGCTGGCCCGGATGCTCGAGGCGCGTCGCTACCGGCGGGCGTCGGAGTTCCTCGGCGCCCGGCTGGCCGGCGAGGACGGCCACCGCTTCCGCCAGGCGCCGCCGCCCGCCGCGCTGCGCCGCGCCGACGAGGACGAGGTCACCGCCGTCTACGACCCGGCCCGGCTCGGGGCGGCGCTCGGCGGCCTGCTGCGCACCCCGCCGCCCCTGGACCTGCGCCACCTCGCCACCCCGCGCGTGACCGTGGCCGAGCGCCTCGCGCACCTGCGCGCGCTGCTGCGCCGCGGGAGCTGCTCGTTCGACGAGGCGGTGCGCGGCGCCGATCGGGTGACCGTCGCCGTCACCCTGTTCGCACTGCTCGAGCTCTACAAGCAGGGAGAGGCGACGTGGACGCAGCCCGAGCCCTTCGGCGAGATCGCCATCTCCGCGGCCGCGGCCGCCCCGGCCGCCGCGCGGGCGGCGAGCGCATGAGCGGTCCGGCCGAGCTCAGCCCGCTGGCCCGGACCGTCGAGGCGCTGCTGTTCCTGTCCTCCGAGCCGGTCAGCACGCCCGATCTCGCCCAGGCCGCCGACTGCTGGCCCGACGACGTCGAGGCGGCGCTGGCCGAGCTGTCGGCCGCCAACGCGCCCGGCGCGCGCGGCCTCGTCGTGCGCGAGCTGGCGGGCGGCTGGACGCTGGCCACCGCGCCCGAGACCGAGCCCGCCGCGCGCCGCCTGCTGTCCCGACCGCGCACCGCGCCGCTGACGCCCGCCCAGGGCGAGACGCTGTCGATCGTGGCCTACCTGCAGCCCGTCTCGCGCCCCGAGATCACGCGCATCCGGGGGGTCAGCGCCGACTCGGCCACCGCCACGCTGCTCGAGCGCGGCCTCGTCGAGGAGGCGGGGCGCTCGCCGTTCGGCGCCGTGATGTACCGGACGACCGACCTGTTCCTGAAGCTCTTCGGGCTGCGCTGCCTGGAGGACCTGCCCGACCCGGCCCAATGGGATCCGACGCCCGAGGAGGAAGGCGACCTGCGCGAGCGCCTGCTCCAGGCCGGCGAGCAGCGGGCCGGCGGCCCCGCGCCGGCCACGGCCTGAGGCCGGTCGGTCCGGACGCGGTCGCGGCGCTGTCGGCGGTGGCACGGACGCAGTAGCGTGCCACGCCGAGCGTGGATCGCGAACGGGGGAACGAGAGATGAGGCAGTGCGTCGCGGCGATCGTCGCGGTGATCGTCGGCCTGATCGGCGCCGCCGGGGCGGCGGCCGCCCAGCAGCGCGCGGTGACGACCCGTGCCGTCTCGCAATCGCGCGCCGCGGTGACGGCGTACTGGACACCGGCGCGCATCCGTCACGCCGTGCCCGCGACCGCCGACCCGGCCGCGGCGCCGGCGGTCACCCGCACCGCCCCGGAGTTCACCTCCAGCGAGTACCCCGGCGACTACACCGTGCCGCCGATCTCCGCCCACGGCAAGGTGTACTTCACCTCGCACGGCGCCGACTACGTCTGCTCGGGCACCGCGCTGGCCAGCCAGAACCGCAGCGTCGTGTGGACCGCGGGCCACTGCGTCAACGACGGCCCGGGCGCGTTCCACGCGAACTGGGCCTTCGTCCCCGCCTACCGAGACGGCGCCCGTCCGCTCGGCACGTGGACCGCGCGCCGGCTGCTGACCATCCAGGCGTGGCGGACGGCCGGCGACCTGGGCTACGACCTCGGGGCGGCGGTCGTGTCGACCAAGTCGGGCGCGGCGCTGACCGACGCCGTCGGCGGGCGCGGCATCGCCTTCAACTATGACCGCAACCAGACCTTCAGCTCGTTCGGCTACCCGGCCGGCGGATCGTTCGGCGGTGGCCGGCTCTGGGTCTGCCGCTCGCCGCTGGGCGGCAGCGACGCGTCGATCTCGCCGGCCACGATGGCCATCGGCTGCGACATGACGAGCGGCGCGAGCGGCGGCTCGTGGGTGGTGGGCACGAACGTGCTGTCGGTCAACAGCTACGGCTACGCGGGCCGCCCGGACGTGATGTACGGGCCCTACCAGGGCACGGAGGCGGAGGCGCTGTTCGCTTCCGCGCAGGCCGGATAGCGGTGGCGCGCGGACCGGATGGAGGTGATCGCCACCGAGCCGGCCGCCGGCGCCCGCGTCCCGCCCGGCACGACGATCACCGCCCGCCTGCGGCTGGCGCCCGGGAGCGGCCCGGACGGGCTCGCGCTGCGCCTCGACGGCGAGGACGTCACCGCCCGCTGTGCGCTGCGCATCGACCGCGCCCATCCGCCGCGCCGTGCCGACCTCGTCCTCGTCGGGCCGCCGGGGCCCGGGGAGCACGAAGCTCTGCTGAGCTGGCCGCAGCCGGGCGGCACGCACGCGTGGCGGTTCACCGTCGGCGGTACCGACGACGGCGGCCGCGGACGCTGATCCGGTCAGCTGCGGGCGGCGAGCTGGCCACAGGCCGCGTCGATGTCGCGGCCGCGGGTCAGGCGGACGGTGGCGCGCACGCCGTGCTCCTCGAGCGCCGTGCGGAACGCGTCGATCGCCTGCCGGCTGGAGCCCTCGTACCTCCCGGTCGGGTTGTAGGGGATCAGGTTGACCTTGAAGATCCGCGGGTCGAGCAGCCGCGCGAGCGCCAGTGCCTGCTCGTAGCGGTCGTTGACCCCGGCCAGCATCACGTACTCGATGAACACTCGCCGGCGCTTGCGCTCGTGGAAGCGCCGGCAGGCGGCGAGCACGTCAGCCAGCGGGTAGCGCTCGTTGACCGGCATGATCTCGCTGCGCAACGAGTCCTCGGGGGCGTGCAGCGACAGCGCCAGCCGGATCGGCATGTCGGTCTGGGCGAGCGCGTCGATCCCCGGGACCCAGCCCACGGTCGAGATCGCCGTGCGGCGGTGGGCGATGCCGAGGTCGGGCAGGCGCTCGCAGGCGGCCAGCACGCTGTCGAGGTTCATCATCGGCTCGCCCATGCCCATGAACACGGCGTGGTCGACCTTCTCGATGCGCCGGAAGTGCAGCGCCTGGTCGACGATCTCACCCGCCGTCAGGTTGCGCCCGAACCGCATCGACCCCGTCGCGCAGAAGGTGCAGGTCAGCGGGCACCCCGACTGCGAGGACAGGCACAGCGACCGGCGGCCGTCGCGGTAGCGCATGAGCACGGCCTCGACCGGGCGCCCGTCGTGGGTGCGGAACAGCGCCTTGACCGTGCCGTCGCGCGACTGGGCCTCGCGCTCGAGCTCGAGCGTCGAGAACGGCACCTCGTCGGCCAGCCGCGCGCGCAGCGTGGCGGGGAGGTCGGTCATCTCGTCGTACGCGCCGGCGCCGCGGGCCGTCCACGCCCATACCTGCCCGGCGCGGAAGCGCGGCTCGCCGAGCTCGGCCAGGCGGTCGTCGAGGAGCGTGAGGTCCACAGGGAACAAGGTAGTGGCCTCCACCGCCTTCTCCACTAGCTTCACCCGGCGTGGGCCCGCCGACGACGATGCGCCTGGGCAAGCACCTCGCACACGCGGGGGTCGCCTCGCGGCGCGCGGCCGAGGCCCTGGTCGCCGAGGGGCGCGTGACCGTCGACGGTGAGACGGTCACCGACCCGGCGCGCGCGGTGACCGGCGGCGAGGCGATCGCGGTCGACGGCCGCGCGCTGGATGCGATGCCCGAGCGCGTCGTGTACGCCGTGCACAAGCCGGCCGGCGTGGTCTCGACCGCGCGCGACCCGCAGGGCCGCACGACAGTGGTGTCGCTCGTGCCCGGGCGCGGCGCGCGGCTGTACCCGGTGGGGCGCCTCGACGCGGACACCACCGGCCTGATCCTGCTGACCAACGACGGTGCGCTGGCCCACGAGCTGACCCATCCGAGCTTCGAGGTCCCCAAGACCTACCGCGCGCGCCTGGCCGGCGACGCGGTCGGCGAGCGCGCGATGCGCGCCCTGCGCGAGGGGGTCGACCTCGACGACGGCCGCACGGCGCCCGCGCGCGTGCGCCGCATCGGCCCGCACGAGCTCGAGCTGACCATCCACGAGGGACGCAAGCGCCAGGTGCGGCGGATGTGCGAGACCGTCGGCCACCGGGTGCTCGAGCTGCGCCGTGTCGCCTTCGGCCCGCTGCGACTGGCCGACCTGCCGCCCGGCTCGCACCGGCGCCTGACGCCGGCCGAGGTCGAGCGCCTGCGCGGCGCGTCCGCGGCGCGGCGGCGGCGGGCACCGTAGCTGGCATGATCCCGCGCCGATGCGCCTGTTCGCCCTGCGCGGGGCCGCCTCGGTCGACCGAAACGACGCCGAGGCGATCCTCGGCGCCACCGAGACGCTGATGCGCGAGATCATGCAGCGCAACGAGGTCGGGCCGCCGGACGTCGTGAGCTGCATCTTCACGCTGACCGACGACCTCGACGCCGAGTTCCCCGCGGTCGCGGCGCGCAAGCTCGGCTTCGACCGCGTGCCGCTGCTGTGCGCCCGCGAGGTGCCGGTCCCGGGCGCGCTGCCGCGCGTCATCCGCGTGCTGATCCACTACTACGCCGAAGAGGCGCATCGCGCCCAGCACGTCTACCTGGGCGAGGCGCGGCGCCTGCGCTCGGATCTCGAGGCGGCGCAGTGACGGCCCGCCCGCCACAATAGGCCGATGGCGATCGAGTTCTCGCAGCGCGTGCGGCGCATCCCGGCCTACCCCGCGGCGTCGGCCTACGCGGTCCCCGACGACGTGGCCATGATGGCCTCCAACGAGTCGCCCGACCCGCCGCTGCCGCAGGTCGTCGAGGCGATCACGCGGGTGCTGGGCGGCCTCAACCGCTACCCGGACCCGACGAACGCGGCGCTGCGCAAGGCGCTGTCGGGCCGCTACGGCGTGCCGTCCAACCGCATCGCGATCGGCAACGGCTCGGTCGAGCTGCTGCTCGCGGCGGGCGAGGCGCTGCTCGAGCCGGGCGCCGAGCTCGTGTACGCGTGGCCGTCGTTCTCGGTCTACCCGCACCTGGCCGCCGCCTCGGGCGCGACCGAGGTCCAGGTCGCGCTCGACGCCCGCGACCGCCACGACCTCGACGCGATGGCCCGCGAGGTCACGGTGGCCACGCGGCTGGTGATCGTGTGCAACCCGAACAACCCGACCTCGACGGCGGTGGCCTACGACGAGATCGCCGCGTTCGTGGAGGCGATCCCGCGCCACGTCTGCGTGATCCTCGACGAGGCCTACTGCGAGTTCAACATGCTCGACGACCCCGACACGTCGCTGGACCTGCTCAGCCGCCATCCAAACATCGTCCTGCTGCGCACGTTCTCCAAGGCCTACGGGCTGTGCGGCCTGCGCGTCGGCTTCGGCCTGTGCGGGTCGGAGGACTTCGTCTCCGCGGTCAACCAGGTGCGCCAGCCGTTCTTCTGCAACAGCGCCGCGCAGGCCGCGGCGGTCGAGGCGCTGCGCCACCAGGACGCGGTGGCCGAGCGCGTCGAGCGCGCCGTCGTGGCGCGCGTCGAGCTCGAGGACGGCCTCGGCGAGCTGGGCATCGAGCCGGCCGAGTCGCAGGCCAACTTCTGCTGGTTCAGCCTGCCCGTGGCCGGCGACGAGGATCCCGTCGAGGTCGAGGCCGCGGTCGTCCGCGGACTGGCCGAGCGCGGCGTGATCATCCGCGCCGGCACGGCGCTGGGCAAGCCCGGCGCGATGCGGGTCACCTACGGCACGCCGGCCGAGAACCGCCGCTTCCTGACCGAGCTGCGCGCGCTGCTCGGGCGCTGACGCGGTCGCGCGCAGCGGCTGCCGACTGGCACGGTTCTCCACCGGGTCGTACACCCAAAGTCCAATTGCCGACGCGCCAGCGCGGGGTCGATGCTGGGCGTACGGGGAACCCGGCACTCGCGTCATCTCTCGAGGATTCCGGCGGGCGGCTCGAAGGGCTCCGGGACCCCGATTTCAGCCCTTCGAGGTCCCACCGCGCCGGCAGGAGGAGGAGTCATGGCAGAGAAGTCCCGCCCGCAGGGGCGTCGATCGGCGCTTGCCGCGCCCACTACGTGGTCTGGGCGGCCGCGCATGTCGGGTGCGCGGCCGCAGCGATACGCAGTCTCGCTGCTCGCGGTCCTCGCCGCGCTGGCGTTGCCGGCGTCCGCCTCGGCGCAGGCTGAGCAGGAGGTCTTCTTCGAGGAGACGGCCGACGCCAACTGGTCGGTGCCCCATCAGTGCGACGATGGGTCGGTCGTCGACGCTCGCCTGCTCGTGCGCAGCACGTACGACTTCGAGTCGCCCGAGACGGTGGACGCCGACCCGACCGCGCGGGTGCAGTTCCTGGCCGTCTGCCCGGACGGCCGGTCGTTCAGCTGGGTTCGGAACGCCGGTCCGGTGACCCACGCGAGCACCGAGAACCTCAAGAGCGTCAGCGTCTCGGGAGCGTTCACGGCCCGCGACAACTCGGGCATCACGCACGACGTCACGATCGACGTGAGCTGGACGGGCGAGGGGCCGGTCGAGACGACCGTCAACCCGCTGCAGTCCCCGGGCTTCCGGGTCGGGACGACGACCCGCAAGGAGCGCACCGCGACGGCGACCGGCACGGTCACCTTCGACGGCGGCGTGCTCGTCTCCGGACCGAACAACCACTTCCTGGTGCCGTTCATCCGGACCGACGAGGACAGGTACGAGCGGCTGCCGTAGACGGCCGCGCAGGCTCGAGGTGGAGGCCGGGCGCCCGCCCGGCCTTCGCCTGGTCAGGCTCAGCCGCCCGCCGCGGGCAGCCCGCCGGCC
>CAWBBQ010000019.1:0-151408 GCA_963787065.1 uncultured Actinomycetes bacterium | reverse complement strand
CCGCCTGCCCCAGCGCGATGCCACCGTCGTTGGGCGGCACGCGCTCGTGCACCAGCGCGCGCAGCCCACGCGCCTCGACCCCGCCGGCGGTGGCCTCGAGCAGGGCGCGGTTCTGGAAGACCCCTCCCGAGAGGACGACGAGGTCGAGCCCGTGGCGCCCGGCGATCGACGCGCAGGCGCGGGCGGTGGCGTCGGCGAGCGCCCGGTGGAAGCGCGCGGAGACCACGCCGACCGCAACGCCGTCGGCGACGTCACGCGCCACCGCGAGGACGGTCTCGCCCGCGTCCAACACGCCGTCTTCGCCCACACCCAGCGGGTAGGCGCCGCGCTCGAACGGGTCGCGGCAGGCTTCGAGCTCGGCGGCGGCCTGGCCCTCGTAGGTCACCGTCGCACGCAGGCCGCAGAGCGCGGCCACCGCGTCGAACAGGCGCCCGGCGCTCGTGGTCGCGGGCGCCATCACCCCGCGGCGGGCCATGCCGGCGATCGTCCGCCAGCGGGCTGTCGTCGACGGCGTCGCGCAGAGCGGCCGGGACCGGGGGCTCGTCGACGTCCAGCGCCTCGACGAGCCAGGCGCAGGCCATCCGCCACGGCTGGCGCACGGCCTGGTCGCCGCCCGGCAGCCGCACTGAGCGCAGGTGGCCGGCCCGCTCGAACCCGTCGAGGTCTCCGACCAGCAGCTCTCCTCCCCACACCGTCCCGTCGGGCCCGAAGCCGCTGCCGTCGTAGATCGCTCCCACGGCCGGCCCGATCTCCCCGTGCTCGGCCAGGCACGCCGCCAGGTGGGCGTGGTGGTGCTGGACCGCGACGTGCTCGACGCCCTCGCGCTCGAGGGCGTACGCGGTCGACAGGTAGTCCGGGTGCATGTCGTGCGCGACGACCTCGGGCGTCACCGCGAACAGGCGCTCGAAGTGCGCGATCCCGTCGCGGAAGGCCCGCAGCGTCTCCTCGTGATGCAGGTCGCCGATGTGGTGGCCCAGCCACGCCCGCGTCCCCTTGGCCACGCAGAACGTGCTCTTCAGCTCCGCGCCGCAGGCGAGAACCGGACGCGCCGCCGCGCGCGGCAGCTCGATGCTCGCCGGCACGAACCCGCGCGAGCGGCGCAGCGGAAGCGTGCGGCGGCCGGCGACCGAGCGCATCACGGAGTCGTCGGCGCGAACGTGGATCGGGCGGTCGTGGAGCAGGAAGAGGTCCGCGATCGAGCCGAGCCGGGCGAGCGCGTCCTCGTCGCGGTGGGCGATCGGCTCGTCGGCCACGTTGCCGCTCGTCATGACCAGCGGCGCCCCGACATCCCCCAGCAGGAGGTGGTGCAGCGGCGTGTAGGCAAGCATCACGCCGAGGTCGGCGCAGCGCGGCGCGACCGACGGCGCGACAGCGGCGTCGGCGTCCGCCCGCCGCCGAGCGATCACGATCGGCCGCTCGCGCCCGCGCAGCAGCGCCTCCTCCCCCGGACCGAGATCGACGAGCTCGCGGGCGGCACCGGCATCGAGAACCATCAACGCGAACGGGCGGTCCTCGCGGTGCTTGCGCGCGCGCAGCGCGGCGACCGCGTGCTCGTCGCCGGCCAGGCAGGCCAGGTGGTAACCGCCGAGGCCCTTGACCGCGACGATCCGCCCGTCCAGCAGCGCGCGAGCGGCCGCACCCAAGGGATCGGCGGCCTCGACCGCCGCCCCATCCGCCGAGGCCAGCCGCACCGACGGCCCGCAATCCGCACACGCGTTGGGCTGGGCGTGAAAGCGCCGGTCGCGCGGGTCGTCGTACTCCGCCTGGCACGCGGCGCACATCGTGAAGCCCGTCATCGTGGTCAGCGGGCGGTCGTAGGGCACGCCGCGCACGATCGTGAAGCGCGGGCCGCAGTCGGTGCAGTTGATGAACGGGTAGCGAAAGCGACGGTCGCGCGGGTCCAGCAGCTCGGCCAGGCACGCCTCGCACGTCGCGCCGTCGGGCGACACGAGCGCGGCCGCCTCGCCCCCGACGCCACTCGCGGCGATCCGGAAGCCGTGATCGCCGAGGGCCGCCACCACAGACCAGCGCACGGACTCGACCACGGCCAGCGGCGGCGCCTCGCGCTCCAACCGAGAAGCGAAGCGCTCGACCTCCCCGACCTCGCCCTTCGACCTCGAGCACCACCCCGCGCTCGTCGTTGAGCACGAAGCCGTCGAGCCCGCCCTCCTCGGCCAGGCGGAACACGTAGGGCCGGAAGCCGACGCCCTGCACCGTCCCCTCCACTCGCGCCCGCCTCCGCACCCGGCCGGACACCCCGGCGGCCGGTGCGGGGCCGGTCACGTCGGGGTCTCCTGGGGGCGGGCGCGGAACTCCGACAGCACGAGCCCGTAGAGCAGGTGGTCCAGGGCGGTCCCGAGGCGCTCTGCGGGCCGCGGCTGCTTGGCGTGGGACAGGCCGAGCGCGGGCGCGAGCCCCAGCTCGAAGCCGAGCCAGACCGCCAACCCGTACGCGGGCCCGACCCACGGCCGGCGGCGGATCTCGTCGGGCAGCATCCCGAACACCACGCCGCACCCGGCGCCGAAGCTCCAGTGCGCGAGCTCGATCGCGGTGCGCCGGCGCTTGCGCGGCACGACGCTTGAGCACGCCGCGCGCCCGCTGGCGCATGATCTGCTGCGGCGGCGTCTCCTTGACGATGCCGAGGTTCACCGTGACGACGCGCATGCCGGTCATGGCCATCGCCGCGATCGCGCCGCGCAGCGCCGCGTGCGCGATCTCCTGGGCGCGGTCGTCGGAGTCCGTCACCGAGCTGGTCACGTCGTCTCCTCACCCGTCTCGACCAGCTCGCGCAGCACGTGCAGCGCGCTGGCCTGCGCCTCCTGGATGCGCGGAATGTGCTCGGAGCGCGTCACCACCACGTGGTCGGCGAGCCCCTCGGCGGCCACGCGCCCGCCGTCGTAGCCGACCAGCGCGATCGTGACCAGCCCGCGCCGGCGCGCCTCGGCCAGCGCGTGCAGAACGTTGGCCGACCCGCCGCTGGTCGAGATCGCCAGCAGGACGTCGCCCGCCCGGCCGTGGGCGATCACCTGGCGCGAGAACAGCCCCTCGGTGCCGATGTCGTTGGCCAGCGCGGTGATGATCGCGGTGTCCTCGGTCAGGTCGATGGCCGGCCGCGCCGCCCAGCCCGCCTGCGCCGGCGGGTAGCGCAGGTCGGCGACGACGTCCATCGCGTCGGTGGCCGAGCCGCCGTTGCCCAGCGCCAGCAGCCGGCCGCCACCGGCGAAGCTGGCCCGCAGCGCACCGGCGGCCTCCACCAGCACCGCTCGCCCGTCCCCCAGCGTCTGCGCGCGCAGCGCGCCGACCTCGGCCGCCTTCATCTCCACCGACGCGCGCACGTCGGCCACCACCGCTTCGAGGTCGTCCTCGCGCTCGCCGAGGAACGGGTAGAGGAAGCTCGACGCCCCCGCATCGTGGACCGTCCGCGAATGGCGGCCCTCGAGCAGCCCGCGGTGGTCGAAGAACACGTGCACGAGCTCCCACAGCACGTGGTAGAGCGTCTCGACCAGCTCCTGGCGGACGAACGGGTCCTCGTCCGGCGCGCGGAACGACCACTCGGCCTCGACGTCGCCGAAGCCGATCGTCAGGCACCCGCGCCCGCGGGCGACAGCCATCGCGCCGACCACCTCCGCGCCCGAGCCGAAGGCGATCGCCATGTCCCCGGGCTCGGCCACCAGCTCGACCTGGGCCACGAGCGGGCCGCCCTCGACCGACAGCCCGATGGCCGGCAGCGCGCGCTTGCCGACGATCACCGGATGGACGAACTCGACCGTGACGTGGCGCACGTCGGAGCGGTCGGCGCCCGCCCCGCCGATGGCCACGAGCCGCCCGCCCGCCGCGAAGCGCTCGGCCATCCGGTGGCACAGCCGCGCGATCCGGTCGGACTCCGCCCCGAACAGGCGCTCGTTGGCCCGCGTGCGCTGCTCGAGGCGCACGCCGACGAGGTCGAGCCCGGCCGGCGCCGTCACACGGCCGCCCCGGCGTGGCGAACGCGCTCGACGAGCCCGACGAGCCAGTCGCGCCACGCCTCGACGCCCTCGCCCGTGCGCGCGCTGACGAGCATCCGCGGCACGCCCGGGTTGACCGCATCGAGGTGATGCAGGAACAGGTCGAGGTCGTAGTCGAGGTGCTCGAGCAGGTCGATCTTGTTGACGATCACGAGCTCGGCCGCGCGGAACATCAGCGGGTACTTCAGCGGCTTGTCCTCGCCCTCGGTGACCGAGGAGACCATCACCCGCACGTCCTCTCCGACCCGGAACTCGGCCGGGCACACGAGGTTGCCGACGTTCTCGATGACGAGCAGGTCGAGCCCGTCCAGCCCCACCTGACCGAGCGCCGAGCGCACCATGTTGGCGTCCAGGTGGCACTCGCCGCCGAAGCCGGCATCGGTGTTGAGCTGGGTCACGGGCACGTGCAGCGCAGCGAGCCGGTCGGCGTCCAGGCTGCCCTGGACGTCGCCCTCGAGCACCCCGGCGCGGACGCCCGGCAGGTCGGCCACGACGCGCTCGAGCAGCGTCGTCTTGCCCGCCCCGGGCGCGCTCATCAGGTTGACCACCGTCACCCCGGCGCGGTCGAAGTCGTCCCGGTTGGCCCGGGCGATCGTGTTGTTGGCGTCCAGCGCGTCCTCGACGACCCTGACCCTCGTGCGATGCATCGCGCTCCTTCCCGGCGGCTCGGCGGCGGCCCGCTACATCGACCGGATGGACAGGTACCGGCGGATCTCCGGCAGCTGGGCGAGCGACCAGCGCGCCCACCCCTCCGACCAGCACGAGCGTGCCGAGCAGCTGGGTCTTCGGGCCGATGCGGATCTCACTCATGACGACGGTCCCTCCTGTTGCTGTTCTTGCGAATTCTCCGCGATCAACTCGCCGAGCACGGACTCGACGAGCAGCACGGCCTCGTCCAGCGCGGCACGCACCGGCTCGCTGATGTCGGCGACGACGTCCTGCTCGTCGCCGCGCATGCGGGTCTTGGGCTCGCAGCCGACGACGAGCGTGCGCGGCGGGCGGCCGCCGAGCGCGCGCGCCAGGGCGAGCACCTTGACCGGGTCCATCCCGTGGGCGTCGACGCCGACGTCGTCGTCGTCGAGCTCGGGCTCGATGACGTACAGCGTCCCCGGCGGCTGCCCGCGCGGCGTGGCGTCGAGCAGCACGACGACGTCGTAGCCGTCCTGCATGGCGTAGGCAAGGTCCATGCCGCGGATCCCGAAGTCGACGACCTCGACGCCGGGCGGCAGCTCGCGCCGGGCCAGGCGGTCGGCCAGCGCAACGCCGAACCCGTCGTCGGCCATGAACACGTTGCCGATGCCGGCCACCAGGATGCGCAGGGCGACCGGCGCCGGCCGGCGGATCGCCGTCGAGCGGCTCGACCTCCTCGGGCGAGAAGAAGAAGCGGTGGCCGGGCTGGCGGCGGTCGCCCAGGTCGCGGCCGGGGTCGTCATCGACCGTGATGGCCAGGCGGATGTTCCCCTCCATGTCCTGATCGATGCCCTCGATGGCCGCGGTGCGCCCGGCCAGCGCGAGGTCGAACACGTCGCCGCCGGCGCGCGGGCGCAGGCGCACGCGGCTGCGGCGGCGCAGCTGCACGCCGTCGACGGTCACCGCGTCGGGCGCGGGCCGCTCGAGCTCCTCCCACGGCGTCCGGTCGCCGGTCATCGCTCGCGCACCACCCGGAAGTCGCGGATCGCGCCGTGCAGGTTCATGAGCTGCTCCTCGCTCAGCGCCTCCGTGCGCTCGAGGATCTCGCGCGTGCGCGGGTCGGAGTCGCGCATCTCGGCCTTCTCCTCGTCGGTCAGGCTGAGGATGTTGAGCACGAGCATCTGGTCGATCTCGCCGCCGTCGAACAGGTCTCCGGGGCTCTCGGGCGCGATCCGCGGGTGGTCCTCGAGGATGATCGGCGAGGACAGCAGCGTCCCGCGCTCGCCGGGCTCGCCGACCAGCACCGGCCACGTCCCGGCGTTCTCGGCGCGGCACGACTCGGCCTCCGCGCGCAGGGCCTCCGGCGGGTCGGTCAGGGACACGAACGCGCCGCCGTCGACGCTGAGCACCGTGTGGGTCGAGCAGAACGTGCGCTCGAGCGCCTGCTCGCGCGGGCCGCCGTCCCAGGGCGTCGTGTTGGAGATCTCCACCGTCACCCGCCACAGGCCGTCCCCGACGCGGCGCGCCGCGACGTCGACGGCACCGGCCAGCGGCTGCCACGAGCGCACGAGCGCCCCGACGACGCGGCCGTCGGGCTCGCGCAGCGCCTCCTCCTGCTCGCCGGCGGGGATGTCGATGACCACGCGGCGGCCGTCGGCGAGCTGCCCCACGCCCGGTGCGTCGGCCAGCACCTCGTGCTCGACGGCCTCCTCCCAGGCCAGGTGCCGCGCATCCCCGACCACCAGCTCGTCGACGAAGCGCCGCCCGTCCGGCCCGTCCTCGGCCACGCGCCGGCGCACGACGTGCAGGAAGCGCACCTGGACCTCCAGCGCCGCCTCCTCGCCGCCCTCGAGCAGGCACGCGGTGCGCATCACGCACGGGTCGTCCTCGCGCCCGGCGCTGTGGCCCGCCGGGTAGACGCCGCCGAACGTCCAGCGCCGCTGGTTCTTCAGCGCCGAGCGCCGGTAGGGCCACAGCACGTAGCCCTCGTAGAGGACGGCGTCGGCGATCGCCCGGACGGGATCCATCAGCCCTCGGACCGGTCTTCGGGCAGCAGCTTGTCGACCACGTGCTCCCAGGTCGGCAGCGCCCCGCGCGAGCGGTAGGCGGCCAGCCGGTCGTAGCGCTCCTTGTCCAGCCGCAGCCACGCGCTGCCCGGGAAGTGGGCGGCCATCGTCTCCTTCCACAGCGCGACGGGCATCCGGAAGCCCGCCTCGAGGTCCCACGGGATCCGCACCGTCTGCAGCAGCCCGGCCGCGTTGGAGTAGAAGACGGTGCCGCTGAACAGGAACTCCAGCGGCACGTGGCCGTCCTCGAGCGCGTCGAAGTAGCGCGACGCGGAGACCTCCAGGTCGTAGCTGCAGGCGACCTGCAGCTCGACGCGCGCGCTGCCGGCGAACGGCGGCACGACCGACGTCGTGCGCGTCCACAGCAGCGACTGCAGGTTCGTGCCCCAGTCGGCGGGCGCGCCGAACAGCTCGAACAGCCGGTCGTGCGAGCTTGGGTCGTAGGCACGGCGCCGCGTGGCGATGCGGATCTGCGTGTCGAGCAGGATCGAGCGGATCGGCGCCCCGCCGGCGCTGTCGACGCGCAGCACGAAGCGCAGCGTCGGCACCGCCGTGTGCTCGACGCGGTCGGCGTCGACGACCTCGAAGGCGAGCTCGGGGATCGAGTCGGCGGCGATGGCGCTGGGCCCGGTGGCGGCCATGGACGCTCGCGGCGACCGCTACGCCGGCGACAGGTTCGGCATGCGCGGGTCGATCGGGTTCTCCGCCTTGGCGTTGATCCCCGTCGAGCGCTCGGCCGTCGAGCGTCCGTCGGGCCGGTGCCCGATCTGGGACTCGTAGTTGCCCCTCGAGTTGCCCTGCTTGACCCCGGCCACGTGCGCCAGAGCGTCCGGCTTGACCGCGCCCTTGCCCGTCTTGATGCCCGCCATCTCATCCTCCTTCCGCCGCGGCCGGGGCCGCGACCTGGGTCCATCGCTCACCGGTCCGGCTCGCGGGGCGCGAGCGCCGGTCGAGCGCCTCGTAGAACCGCCCGATCTCCTCCCACACGGGCTTGCCGCCGGTCAGGCCCTTCCAGTGCATGCGGATCAGGCCCACGAGCTCGTAGGGGACGTCGATCGGCACCACCCAGTGCCCGTTGGCCCCCCGCGCGCGGTTGACGAGCAGCGCCTCGACGTCCTCCTCCAGCGTGGCCAGCACCGGGTTGGCCACCGCCAGCGCGCGCCACGCCTCGAGCTCGAGCAGCGACTCGGTCGCGCCCATCGGCCCGGGGTAGAAGGCCATCACGCGGCCGGCCTGCGAGTGGTGGAAGAAGAACGCCATGTCGACCGGCAGGCGCAGCTCCTCCCAGGCCAGGTCGTCCATGGCGAAGTCCATGACCCGCAGGCGCCGGTCGGGGACGAGCCGGTAGTGCCCGCCGCCGGCCGCCCGGCGATCGAACAGCAGCGCGCACGCGCGGCACGTGCACTGCAGCTCGCGCGTCGCGAGCGCGAGCAGGTGGCGGTGGTCGGAGCCGATCGGGGCGCGGCACAGGTCGCAGTGCTCGGCCTGCACCTCGCGCTCCGTGGTCGAGGCCTGGGCCAGGCGCCGCAGGCGCGACCCGGCGCGGCGTGTCGCTCACCGAGGCCATCGCTCAGACCGCGGCGCCCACGCGCCACCTTGACCATGCCGGCGCCGTCGACGAGCAGCGGCACGGGGGCGAGGTGCAGCGCGGGCTCGTCCACGCAGCCACCGGCGCGGCGCACGTCGTAGCGGTGCCCGCAGCCGCTGCAGCGCAGCTCGGCGTCCTCGAGCACGCCGTCGGCCAGCGAGCCGCCGCAGGCCGGGCAGGCGGGCCGGTAGGCGTAGGCGCCGCCGTCCAGGCGCATGAACAGCACGCGCTCGCCGGCCACCTCGCGCAGCAGCGGCTCGCCGCCGCCGAGGTCGGCCACCGCCCCCGCCGGCGCCCACGCGTCAGCCCGCCCCGGCCGGCTTGCGCAGCGCGTCGGAGATCTCGAGCTGCAGCAGCGGCGGCGGGGCCGGCCGGCGCGGCGCCCTCGGCCTCGATGCCCTCGATGTCGGGCGCGGCCTTGTGGATCGCCTCCTCGATGGCCAGCTTGAGCGTGACCGCCGACGACGGGCAGCCATTGCAGCTGCCCTCCAGGCGCAGGTGGGCCACGCCGCCCTCGAGGCCGAGCAGCTCGACGTCGCCGCCGTGGGACTCGAGGTACGGGCCGGACCTCCTCGAGCGCCCCGCGCACGCGCGTCTCCAGCGGCACCGGGTGCAGCCCGTGCAGCAGCAGCAGGTGGGCGACGAGCTCGTCGCCGCCCAGCGCGGCGGCCAGCGAGCCGTCGTCGCGCGCGGCGACGTGGGACGACGATCCGCGCCAGCCCCTCGCCGTAGACGTCGAGCAGCGCCTGCACGACCTCGCCAGCGCCTTGTCGCGGGCGACGGCGTCCGCCAGGCCCTCGACCTCCTCCAGCAGCGTCTCGACGCGCGCGACCCGCTCGCGGGCCGCGCGGTCGTCCAGCGTCAGGCCGGGCTCAGCCATGCTCACCGAACATCGGCGAGTGCACCTGGCGGATCGTCTTGCCCTTGCCCAGGTACATGTGCACCCCGCAGGGCAGGCACGGGTCGAAGCTGCGGACCGCGCGCATGATGTCGATCCCGCGGAAGTCGTCGACGCCGGCCTCCTCGAAGATCGGCTGCCCGGCGACCGCGTCCTCGTAGGGCCCGGGCGTGCCGAAGGAGTCCGTCGGGCTGCCGTTCCACGGCGTCGGCGGGTAGGGGTGGTAGTTGGCGATCTTGCCGTCGCGGATCACGAGGTGGTGCGACAGCACGCCGCGGACCGCCTCGTGGAAGCCGCAGCCGATCGCCTCGTCGGGCACGTCGAAGTCCTCGAAGGTCTTCGTCCGCCCGGCCCGGACCTCCTCGAAGGCGCTTGTCGAGGAAGTGCAGCGCCATCCCCGCGGCGTAGGCCACGAAGTAGATCCGCGCGCGGTCGCGCTCGATCGCGTTGGACCACTGCGGGATCTTCCACTCGAGGTTGACGTCCGGCGTGTCGGGCGTCTTGGGCAGGTTCATCAGCACGCTGTTGCCCGGTCGCCTTGACGTACGGCGTGTCGACCTTGTTGGCCAGCGCGGTCGCCCACAGGCGCGCGAGCGCGCCGCCGCCGGTGTCCAGCGCGAGGTTGTCGCCCGTGCGCTTGTCGAACCAGCGCGGGCTCATGACCCACGAGTAGTTGCCGCCGTCGAGGTCGCGCTTCTGCGGCTTGGGGATCGTCGTCTGGTTCCACGGGTGGCGCTTGTCCACCGGGTTGCCGAGCGGGTCGCGCGGGACGAACGTCTCCTCGTTGGTCCAGTCCTCGTAGTAGGAGCTGCCCAGCATGATGCGGATGCCGAGGTTGATGTCCACGAGGTTCGTCGTCACCAGCTCGCCGTCGACGACCACGCCCGGGGTGACGAACATCTCGTTGCCCCAGTCGTTCATCGTGTCGTAGCGGTAGTCGACGTGGTCGGGGTTGTTGAACGCGCCCCAGCAGCCGAGCAGGATCCGCCGCCGGCCGACCTCCTCGTAGCCGGGCAGCGCCTCGTAGAAGAAGTCGAAGACGTCGTCGTTCATGGCGACGGCCTTCTTGATGAAGTCCAGGCAGCGCAGCAGCCGGCTGAGGTAGTCGGTCAGCAGGGTCGGCGTGGCCACCGTGCCCACGCCGCCCGGGTAGATGGTGGAGGGGTGCACGTGGCGGCCCTCCATCAGGCAGATCATCTCGCGCCCGATGCGGCTCATGTGCAGCGCCTCGCGGTACGTCTCGCCCGTGAACGGGTTGTAGGAGCGCATGATGTCGCCGACGGTCCGGTAGCCGTGGATGTTCGCGCCGGGCGCCTCGGCCTTCTCCGCCTTCTCCCAGACGCTCGGGTTCGTCTCGCGCACCATCTGCTCGCAGAAGTCCACGAAGACCAGGTTGTCCTGGAAGATGATGTGGTCGAAGATGTACTCGGCCGCCTCGCCGAGGTTGACGATCCACTCGGCCAGCGGCGGCGGCTTGACGCCGTAGGCCATCTGCTGCGCGTAGCACGAGCAGACCGCGTGGTTGTCACCGCAGATCCCGCAGATGCGGCTGGTGATGAAGTGCGCGTCGCGCGGGTCCTTGCCCTTCATGAACACGCTGTAGCCGCGGAACAGGGAGGACGTGCTCTTGCACGACACGACCTCCCGGTTGTCGAAGTCGATCTTCGTGTAGATGCCGAGGTTGCCGACGATCCTGGTGATCGGGTCCCAGGACATGTCGACGACCTTGCCGGCCTCGGGCGTGACCTTCTCGTCGGGTGGCCATGTGGTCCTCGTCTCCTCCCTAGTTTCCCCAGCGCGGCGCGTAGCCCGTGGTCAGCTCGTTGCGAGTTCTCCCGCCAGGACGGCTCCTTGTTGACCGTCTTGTTGGTGATGCTGCGCAGCCGGCGGATCATCGGCCCGTAGACGCCGGTGATCATCGACGAGACCGTGCCGCCCGGCGGCTGGTCCATGAAGGGCATGAACTTGTCGGGGAAGCCGGGCATCGTGCAGCCGATGCAGATGCCGCCCACGTTGGGGCAGCCGCCGATGCCGGCCATCCAGCCGCGCTTGGGCACGTTGCAGTTGACGACCGGGCCCCAGCACCCGACCTTCACCAGGCACTTGGGCGAGTTGTAGTCCTTGGCGAAGTCGCCCTGCTCGTAGTAGCCCGCGCGGTCGCAGCCCTCGTGGACCGTCTTGCCGAACAGCCACGTCGGGCGCAGCTGCTCGTCGAGCGGGATCACGGGGGCCAGCCCGGCGGCCTGGTAGAGCAGCCAGACGAGCGTCTCCATGAAGTTCTCCGGCTGCACCGGGCAGCCGGGGACGTTGACGATCGGCAGCCCGCCGGCCGAGCGGAAGTCCCAGCCCAGGTAGTCGGCCAGGCCCATGCAGCCCGTCGGGTTGCCGGCCATCGCGTGGATGCCGCCGTAGGTCGCGCACGTGCCGATGGCCACGACGCCCCACGCCTTGGGCGCGAGCCGGTCCAGCCACCAGTTCAGGGTCAGCGGCTCGCCGGTGGCCTCGTCGTTGCCGAACGAGGTCCAGTAGCCGTCGCCGTTGATGTTCTCGTTGGGGATCGAGCCCTCGACCACGAGCACGAACGGCGCGTCGAGCTCGTCGCGGACCGCCTGGCGGAAGGGCAGCAGGAACTCCTCGCCGCCGAGCGTGGGCGACAGGACCTTGTTGTGGAGGTGGACCTTGGGGATCCCCGGGATCGCGCCCAGCAGCACGTCCTCGATGCCGGGCTGGCCGGCCGCGGTGACCGACACCGAGTCCCCGTCGCAGCTCATGCCCTCCGAGATCCACAGGATGTGGACCTCCTCCACCGCCGGAGCCTTCGGTTCAGTCGCCACGGCCCGTCCCTCCAATCGCCAACATCGGGTCCACTTCCTCGAGCTCGAGCGCATCGACGAGCAGCTCCTCGCCACGGAGCAGCTCGAGATCGAGGCTCCGGCAGCTCGAGCACTGCAGCGGGAAGCCGGGCAGCGCGCCGACCGTCCCGCAGTCACGGCACCGGCCCTCGGCCGGGACCTCCTCCATCACGAGCTCGGCGCCCTCGCGCCACCGTGCCCTCGGCCACCAGCCCGAAGGCGAACGCGAGCGCCGAGGGCACGACCTGGCGCAGGTGGCCGACCTTCAGCTCGACCCGCGCCACCCTTCGCTCGCCCGCGTGCCGGCAGACGATGTCCAGGACGGCGGAGGCGATCGAGAGCTCGTGCATCCAGTGGGCCGCTAACAGATCCTCGGCAGCGGGTCGCCGACGAGCTGGTCCATCACCCGCCGCCCGCCGAACGCGGTCTCCACCAGCACCATCCCGGGCGGCTCGGTGCGCACCTCGCCGATCTCCGCGGCCTGGTCGCAGCCGGGCATCGCGCGCATCGCCTGCAGCGCGGCGTCGGCCAGCTCGGGCGCGACGAAGGCGACGAGCTTGCCCTCGTTGGCCACGTACATCGGGTCGATGCCGAGGATCTCCGACGCGCCGGCCACGGCGGGGTCGACGGGGACGGCGTCCTCGCGCACGACCATCGCCACGTTCGAGGCGCGGGCCAGCTCGTTGAGCACCGAGGCCACGCCGCCGCGGGTCGCGTCGCGCAGGCAGCGCAGCCCCGGCCCGGCGCGTGTCCAGCAGCGCGTCGACGACGGGCCACAGCGACCGCGTGTCCGACGTCGATCGCCGCGTCGAGCTCGAACTCGCCGCGCGCGAGCATGATCGCCATGCCGTGCTCGCCGATCGGCCCGGAGAGCAGAACGCGGTCGCCGGGGCGCAGGCCGGCCGGGCTGAGGTCGGCGCGCGGGTCGATCCGGCCGAGACCGGTCGTGCAGATGTACATGTCGTCGGCGTGGCCGCGCTCGACGACCTTCGTGTCGCCGGCCACGATCTCGACGTCGGCCGCGAGCGCGGCCGCGGGCGATCGCCTCGACCTCGCCGCGCAGCGCGTCGGCGTCGAGCCCCTCCTCGAGGATCAGCGACAGGGTCAGCGCGTGCGGCCGGGCGCCGGCCATGGCCAGGTCGTTGACCGTGCCGTTGACGGCCAGGTCGCCGATCGAGCCGCCCGGGAAGCGGATCGGCTTGACCACGAACGAGTCGGTGGTCAGCGCGAGGTCGAGCCCGTCGAGGGTGACGGCGCCGGCGTCGGCCATCGCCTCCAGGCTGCCGCGAGCCCAGGGCGGGGACGAACAGGCCCTCGATCAGCGTCTGCGTGGCCTTGCCGCCGGCGCCGTGGGCCATCGTGATGCGCGGCTCGCGGAAGCGCGCGCGCTTGGCGCGCGCGGTCTCGATGATCCCGAGGATTCGCTGCTCGCGGTCGGAGATCGTCGGTCACACGACCTCCCGCTCGCGCGCGAAGCGGCCGAAGTTGTAGTACGCCGCGCAGGCGCCCTCGGACGAGACCATGCACGTGCCGATCGGCCGCTCGGGGGTGCAGGCCGTGCCGAACACCTTGCACTCCCACGGCTTGATCACGCCCTTGAGGACCTCGCCGCACTGGCACGCCTTGGGGTCGGCGACGCGCACCCCGGGGACGCTGAAGCGCCGCTCGGCGTCGACGTCGGCGTAGGCCTCGCTGATCTTCAGCCCGCTCTGGGAGATGAAGCCCAGGCCGCGCCACTCGAAGTGCGGGCGCAGCTCGAAGACCTCGGCCAGCACCTCGAGCGCCTTGACGTTGCCCTCGTGGGGCACGACGCGCGTGTACTGGTTCTCGACCTCGCAGCGGCCCTCCTCGAGCTGGCGCAGGATCATGTGGATCGACTGCAGGATGTCCAGCGGCTCGAAGCCGGCGATGACCACCGGTCGCCCGTAGTCGGCCGGGATGAACTGGAACGGGCGCGCGCCGACGACGGTGGCGACGTGGCCCGGGCCGATGAAGCCGTCCAGGCGCAGGTCGGGCGACTCGAGCAGCGCCCGCAGCGGCGGCACGATGGTCACGTGGTTGCACATGACCGAGAAGTTGGCGATGCCCTCCGCCCTGGCGCGCATGATGGTCAGGGCGGTGGAGGGCGCCGTCGTCTCGAAGCCGATCGCGAAGAACACGACCGGCCGGTCGGGGTTGGCGCGCGCGATCCGCAGCGCGTCGAGCGGCGAGTAGACCATCCGCACGTCGGCGCCGGCCGCCTTGGCCTCGAGCAGGCTGCCGTTCGAGCCGGGCACGCGCATCATGTCGCCGAAGCACGTGAAGATCACGTCGGGCTCGTGGGCCAGCGCGATGCCGTCGTCGACGCGCCCCATCGGGATCACGCACACCGGGCAGCCGGGCCCGTGGACGAGCTCGACGTTGGCCGGCAGCAGGTCGTCGACGCCGTACTTGTAGATCGAGTGGGTGTGGCCGCCGCACACCTCCATGACCTTGTAGTGGCGGCCCGGCTCGACAGCGGCGAGGATCTCCCCGGCCACCACGCGGCCGAGCTCGGGGTCGCGGAACTCGTCGACGAACCTCACCCGAGCGCTCCGGCCTCCAGCCGGGTCAGGGCCGTGCCGGCGTGCACGAGCAGCGCGTCGCCGGGGGCGATCGGCTCGACGAGCGCGGTCTCCACCGACGCGCGCTCGCCGCCGGGGCCCTGGCACAGGGCCAGGCCGCGATCGCTGTCGACGGCCACCACGTGCATGGCCACCCCCTCGTCCGAGCAGGTGATGCAGTGATGCTCCTCGTCGCAGCGTGACTCCACTACTCGATCACGCTCTCCCGCAGCTCCTCCAGCTCCTGCTCGTACTCGGCGCCCATCGCCTCCAGCAGCTCGCGCGTGGCGCGCGCCTCGTCCTCGTCGATCTGGGAGATCGCGAAGCCGACGTGGATCAGCACCCAGTCGCCGGGGCCGACACCGCCGCCGTCGTCAGCGTCGAGGAGCCCGACGTTGACGTTGCGCTGCACGCCCACCACGTCGACCCTGGCGAGCCGGTTGAGCTCGTCGACCATCTCGACGACCTGGCCGGGGATCGCCAGGCACACTCTGGTACGGACCTCCTGTTTGACGCTCCCTCGGGGGGCGAGGGCGCCGACCTGCGTTGTGCGTATCTACACCCGCGCCCGTCGGAACGCAACCTCGCTGATCGCGCTCGGACGTGTCAGCCGGCTTCGAGGTAGGCGACGACGCGATTGGCGAGCGCGGTCAGCGCGGGCACCGGCTGCTCGAGCGCCAGCGGTCGATCCGCGAGGCTCGCGTCGAGCTCGGCGCCGAGCCCCGCGTCGATCTCCCCGGCCATGCGGGCGGCGATCTGCGCGGCCCGCCGGGTGGCCTGCGGGTCGAGCGTCCAGATCGACTCGAAACGCCGCTCGGCGTCGGGCTCGTCGTCGCTCGTGCGCGGCTGCTCCCAGCCCAGCAGGCTGGCCGCGAAACCGGGCGCGTCGACGATCACCGCCCACTCGTTGCCGAGGGCGTCCGTGCGCCCCACGGGCAGCTCGACCGGCCCGCTCTCGTCGCGGCGGATGGCGCCGAAGTCGGCGAACACCACGCACGCGTCGGCGTGGTCGGCCAGGCGCCGCCAGCGCGGCTGGACCCGGCGGTAGAAGCGCTCCTCCTGAAAGGCCCCGAAGAGCACGGGCGCAGCGGCGTGCGCCAGCGTCTCGTGCTCGATCGCGCGGCTGAGGCTGACCATCGTGGACTTGCGCAGCAGCTGCGGCCGCGTCCCCGGCGCGGCGCCGGCCACGGCGGCGTACAGCGACGGCAGGTCCGACGCGGCACCGGTCTCGCGCGCGCGCTCGATCGCCGCCGGCACCGACAGCCCGCGGCGGCGGTAGGCCTGCGCGCGGCGCAGCATCTCGACGTCGTCGGCGGTGTAGCGCCGGTAGCCCGAGGGCGTGCGCTGCGGCGTCGGGAAGCCGTAGCGCTGCTCCCACATGCGGATCGTCCCGGCCGCGATGCCGGCCTGCTGCGCGACGTCGCTGATGGCCAGTTCGCCTTGCATCTCGTCTGCCTCCGGGAAGGAAGGACCGTTCAACGCCATGTTGAACCTTTCCTGCCCGCAGCGGAATACGGCCAGCGCGCCGAGCAGGCTCATCGCGGGGCGGGCCGGGCGCGTATGCATGCGCCGGCCGCCGACCGTTCGTGGCTCAGCAGCTCACCGACACGCGCGAGACCGCCCACCCACCGGCGGGCGTCCGGGCCGTGACCGCCGTGCCCGCGCAGCGATCGACACGACTCGTGTGAGTGGCGGTGGTGGCGATCGCCACCGTGGCCTGATCGGCGTCGCGGCGCAGCACTTCTGCGCGTTGGAAGCGGATCGAGCGCACGGAGCTGAACTGCGCGCGGAACGCGCTATAGCCCCGGAGTTGAGCGCGCAGCCCGGGCGCCGCGAGCGCCCATGCCTCGTCGTAACGGTGCGCGGCCGCGCGCCCATAGAACGCCTGCACCGCGCCCTGCGGCGTGTCCGGCGTCGGCGCGGCCTGGACGCCGGCGGCCGCAGCCGGCTGCGGCGCGGCGGGCTGCGGCGTGCTGGAGGGCTGCGGCGCGACGGCCTGCTGCGTGCTGGACGGCTGCGGCGTGCTGGAGGGCTGCGCTCGCCGACCCGGTCGCGCCGGTGGCGGAGCCGCCGGCCGAAGTGTCGGTCGTGCGGGACGGGGCGCGGCGCTCGGCCGTCCCCGTGGAGCTCGACCGCGATGTCGTGCGCTGCCCCGCCGACCCCGCTTGGGGGGCGCTGCCCTGCGCTCTCGGACCCTCTGCCGTGCCGTCGCCCCCGGTCAGCACGATCGCCGCGACCGCCCCGGCCATCAGGATGAGGGCCGCGAAGAGCAGCGGCGCGGCCAAGCGCCGGGGCCGTCGCGGGCGGTCCGCCGGCCGTCGCGACCGCACGGGCACCGGCGTCGTCGGCGCGAGCAGCGATCTGGGGCCGGTCGTGCTCGGCCGGACCGTGCGCCGCTCCTGCGCCTCGCGCAGGCCCACCTCGACCTCGGTCAGCAGCAGCGATGCGGCGCTCGGGCGCTCGTTGGGCCGCCGCGCCATGCCGCGTTGCAGGGCAGCCGCGAGCGCGCCCGCCTCAGGCCAGTGCTCGCGGAGATCGGGCGGCGCTTCACGCGCGAAACCCAGGGCGATCTCGGGCACCGTCGTGCCGGGCTGCGCACGCTCGCCGGTCAGCATCTCGAACGTGACGGCGGCCAGCGAGTACACGTCGGCGGCGGGGCCCGCGCGCTTGCCCTCGAAGAGCTCCGGGGCCATGTAGGCCGGCGTGCCGAGCACGGATCCCGACGTCGTGATGCCGGTGGCCTCCGCGGCCGAGGCAATGCCGAGGTCGGCGAGCTTCACGCGTCCGGCTCGGTCCAGCAGGATGTTGGCGGGCTTGATGTCGCGGTGGATGACGCCCTGGGAGTGCAGGTAGTCCACGGTGTCGGCGAGCGCGCGCAGCACCTCCCGGACGACCGGCAGCTCCAGTCGGCCGCGACCGAGGCGCTCGGCCAGCGTCTCGCCCTCGACGTACTCCATGATCAGCAGCACCGCGCCTTCGTCGACGATCGCGTCCAGCAGCCGAACGAGATTCGGATGGCTCAACGACGCGGCGAGGCGCATCTCGCGACGGAAGCGCGGCGCGACGTCGATCGAATGCTCGGGATGCACGCGTTTAATCGCGACCTTGCGACCGAGGCGAACGTCTTCGGCCAGGTAGACGGAGGCCATCCCGCCGGTCCCCAGCCGGCGGATCGTTCTGAAGCGTCCGCCGGCGAGCTGCGTTTCGGTTGTCACACCATCGGGGTTCCCACCGCCGGCAGGACTCTACGCACGGACTTCCGGCGCGCTGACCCGAGTGGAGCCCGGGCGCGATCGCGGCGAGCCGGTCATCGCCGGGCGGGCCGGGCGCGTATGCACGGATGATGACCTCCGTCCTGCTCACCGGCGCGACCGGGTACGTGGGCGGCGCGCTGCTGCCCGAGCTGCTGCGCCGCGGGGCCGACGTGCGCTGCCTGGTGCGCGATCCGGCGCGAGCGGGGCACGTCGGCGCGGACGGCGCGGCGCGGCTCGTGCGCGGCGACGTGCTCGAACCCGACACGCTCGAGCCCGCGCTGGAGGGCGTCGACGTCGCCTACTACCTGATCCACTCGATGGGCCGCGAGAGCGGCGGCGACTTCGCCCAGCGCGACCGCCGCGGGGCCGAGGGCTTCGGCCGGGCGGCGCGGCGCGCGGGCGTGCGGCGCGTGGTCTACCTCGGCGGCCTCGAGGACGGCGGCACCGACGGCGGCGTCGGCTCGGAGCACCTGCGCAGCCGCGAGGAGGTCGCCGAGATCCTGGCCGCGACGACCGACGGCGTCGTCCACGTGCGCGCGGCGATGGTCATCGGCGCCGGCAGCGCGTCGTTCCTCATGCTCCGCCATCTCGTCGATCGCCTGCCGGTCATGCTGTGCCCGCGCTGGATCGACACCCGCAGTCAGCCGGTGGCCATCCGTGACGTCGTCGCCGCGCTGGCCACGCTCTCGGACCTCGACGCGCCGGCGCCCGACGAGGTCCAGCTCGGCGGCGCCGACGTGCTGACCTACCGCGAGATGATGCGCCGCTACGCGCGCGTGGCCGGGCGGCGGATGCCGGCGGTGATCGGCGTTCCCGTGCTCACGCCGGGGCTGTCGGCGCTTTGGGTCGGGCTCGTCACGCCGGTCGACAGCGCGCTCGCGCGACCCCTCGTGGCCGGGCTGAGCGCCGAGATGGTCGTCCGCCGGGCCCCGCCGGCCGGGCTGAACGACCGTCCGCTCGGCTTCGACGACGCGGTCGCCGAGGCGCTGCGGGGGTAGCCTCTGCCGGCCATGCTGCCCGTGATCGCCGCGATCGCCGCCGTCGCCGGTGGGCTGTACGTGGCGGGACGTCGGCTGCTCGGCGGCGTGCCCGCGGACATGCGCGTCCTGCGCGACGTCGACGACAGCACGGCGATCGACGGCGGGACGGGCGCTGTGCGCTCGGTGCAGTCGGCCGAGGTGACGCTGCCCGCCGACCGCATCGACGCGCTGTGGTCGCCGCTGTATCTCGAGCGCCTGGCGCGCACGTACTGGCGCTTCCTGTCGCGCGCCACGCTCGGCCTGATCCGCGTCGTCTACACCGAGCGCGACCGTTCGGTCTGCCTGCTGCACCCGCGCCTGAAGCTGCTGACCTTCGCGCCGCCCGAGTACCAGATGGACGCGCGCCGCGGCGTGGTCCGCTGGCGGATCGTCCAGGGCGTGCTCGTCGCCGGCCGCGGCCACGGCGCCGACGGCTACCTCGAGATCGACGTCCAGCGCCGCCCGGCGGCGCCCGGCCTGGTCACCGTCCACGTCGAGGTCGAGGTGGCGAACTTCTACCCGACGATCGCCTTCTCGCTCAGCCGCTGGCTGTACGCGAACACGCAGTCGCGCATCCACGTGCTCGTGACCCACGGCTTCCTGCGCTCGCTCGCCCGCCTCGACCTCGCCCCGTCGAAGGTCGGCCGCTTCTCGACCGTCGACCAGGTGCCCGACCCGAGCCTGCCCACGCCCCGGGAGCGCCAGGGGGCGCGGGCGTAGGGCGGCCGGGAGCTCGCGCCGCGACGAGCCGCCGTCTCCACCGCAAGGCGGAGACGGCGGCGGTCCGGCCGTCGTCGTCAGGACGCTTCGGCGACCAGGAGCTTCAGGGCCGGCATGAGCACAGGCGTCGGATCGCCCGGGGTGGTGGTGGCCATCGCGAGGTCGATGTTCTGCGCGGGCAGGGTGGAACATGTAGGCGCGGTAGCCGGCCGCCGTGCCCATGTGGCCCAGGATCTCGACGCCGCCGGGCATGATGTAGCGCTGCAGGCCGAGCCCGTAGCCGACCTGGCCGTTGTCCGGCGGCGCCGCCACGAACGTGCGCATCGCGTCCAGGGTCTCCGGTCGCTGGAACAACTTGCCGGCCAGCAGCGCGCGGAGGAACCGCGACAGGTCCCTGGTCGTGGTCAGCTGGGAGTTCCCTCCGGGGGCGCCGACCATCGAGGAGTCGACGTTGGTGAGATCGACGAGCCGGCCATCGACGAGCTGATAGCCGTGTGCGATGTCACGTCCGGTCGGCACGTGGCCCGGCCGCGGCAGCGAGGTGTGCTTGAGATGGAGCCGCTCGATGACGCGTTCGCGGACGACCGCTCGCCATGGCTTGCCGGTCGCCTGCTCCAGGACCAGGCCGAGCAGGTTGTAGTTCGTGTTGGAGTACGCGTGGCGCTCGCCCGGCGCCCCGGTTCGCGGCTGCGCCGCGGCGCGATCGAGGAACTCGCTGACCTTCCACCGGCGCCGCGGGTTGGCGTAGACCTCGCGCTCGTGGCGCGCGTCGGAGTACTCGGCGATCCCGCTGGTGTGGTTGAGCAGCATGCGCACCGTGATCTGGCCCGCATCCGGGAATCGCGCGGTCACGCGCGGGGGCAGCACGGCGGGAAGCGGATCGTCGAGGGCGATCTTCCCCTCCTCGACGAGCTGCAGCGTCGCGGCGGCGACGAACGTCTTGGTGATGCTGCCGGCCCGGAAGCGATCGCCTGCTCGCATCGGCGTGGCCGGGTCGATGCTCGCCTTCCCCGCGGCACCGGACCAGGTCCCGTGCCGCGGGCGGTGGACGTGGAGCGCCACGCCCGGGAAGTCGGCCTCGTGGGTCTTCACGGCGCGGTCGAGGATCGCCTGCAGCCGGGGGCCGACGTCGCGGGGCGCCTCGCGCGCCTGGGCGTCGGCGCCGGCGGCGGCGGCGGGGGTCGCCATGGCGAGCATCGCCGCGCCGGCCAGCGCGGCGATGCCCGCGGCGGCGGCTCGGCGCCGCCGGCGCGGCGGGACCGAGGTCGTACGTGGGTCATGGATGATGGGCTGTGTCGTCATGGGAGCAGTGTCCGAGCGGTGCCGGCGCCCGTCATCGCCCGCACGTCGCGCGCGGGGTCTGCCCCAGGACGGATCTTGCCGGGGCCCATCTCCGCCCGACGACAGAGCCGCGGCGGGAGCCGCTCAGCCGCCGGGCGTGACGAGCCCGCTCTCGTAGGCCAGGACGACCGCCTGCACGCGGTCGCGCAGCCCGAGCTTGGCCAGCACGCTCGACACGTGGGTCTTGACCGTGCCCTCCGAGACGAACAGCTCGCCGGCGACTTCGGCGTTGCTCAGCCCGCGGGCGAGCAGGACGAGCACCTCGCGCTCGCGCTGCGTCAGCGCCTGGAGCCGGGCCGCCGGCTCCGGGTTGCGCGGGCGACGGACGAACTGGGCGATGATGCGGCGGGTGACCGAGGGCGCGAGCAGCGCGTCGCCCGCGGCGACGACCCGGACCGCGTGGACCAGCTCCTCGGGCGGGGCGTTCTTCAACAGGAAGCCGCTGGCGCCCGACTGCAGCGCCTCGAAGACGTAGTCGTCGCGCTCGAACGTGGTCAGGATCACCACGCGGCTGGCCAGCTCCGAGCTCGACGTGATGCGCCGCGTCGCCTGGAGCCCGTCCTCGCCCGGCATCTGGATGTCCATCAGCACGACGTCGGGACGCAGGCGCCGGGCCGCGGCGGCGGCTTGCTCGCCGTTGGCGGCCTCGCCGACGACCTCGATGTCGGGCTCGGACTCGAGGATCATGCGGAAGCCCGCCCGCACCATCGACTGGTCGTCGGCCAGCAGCACCCGGGTGCTCACAGCGCTCCCGTCCGCGTCGGCAGCTTGACCCGGACCTGGTACCCGCCGCCCTCGAGCGGGCCGGCGCTCAGGCTGCCCGCCGTGCAGCGCGGCGCGCTCGCGCATGCCGATCAGGCCGAGCCCACCGGGACCCGACGCCGGGCCCCGCGTCGGCGCGACCGTCGTCGACGACCTCGACCTCGAGCTCGTCGGGCCGGTAGCGCAGGCGCACGTCCGCGCGCGACGCCGCCGAGTGCTTGAGCGTGTTGGTCAGCGCCTCCTGCACGATGCGGTAGGCGGAGACGTCGATCGTCGGGGGCAGCGAGCGCTCCTCGACCCTCGATGCGCACGTCGACGACGAGGTTCGAGTCGCTCAGGCCCGCCGCCAGCCGCGGGAGCTCGCCCAGCCCGGGCGTCGGAGCGACGTCGTCGCGGTCGCCGGCCTGGCGCAGGAAGCCGAGCAGGCGGTGCAGCTCCACCACCGCCTGCCGGCTCGAGGCCTCGATCGCGGTCAGCGCCTCCTTGGCCTTGACGGCGATCGCGGTCGATGACAACGCGGGCGGCACCGGCCTGGACGCCCATCATGCTCACGTGGTGCGCGACGACGTCGTGCAGCTCGCGCGCGATCCGCACCCGCTCCTCGAACACCGGCGCGGCGAGCGTTCTCCTCGCGCTCGCGCTCGGCCTGCGCCGCGCGCGCCTCCGCCGCCTCGGCCAGCGCTGCGCGCTCGCGCAGGGCGAAGCCGGTGAGCCACGCGATCGCGAACATCGCCGGGGTGAAGAGATAGTCGCTGGGAGCGTGGTCCGGATCGTTGTAGACGATGATCGCCGCCGCGACGAGCACCACGGTGAGCCCCGCGCGGCTCCGAGACTCGTTCGGGAGGGTCCCCAGCAGGAACGCCGCGGCCAGGCCGGCCAGCGAGAAGACGATCGTGATCCCCACGAGCTGACCATCAAGGAACGAGATCGCGGCGCCGAGCAGCCAGACCACGACAGGCGCGCCGAACGGCATGCGACGGCGTCCGAGCAGCGCCAGCGTGACGACCGCCACCGCCGGCGCGGCGAGCCACGGCGCCGTCCCCGGCTCCAGCAGCTCGTCGTCCCAGAAGCCGACCTCGAGCGCGCCCACGATCGCCCCGATCACGGTCAGCAGGTCGAAGCCATGGTGGCGCGCGAACACTCGGACCCGACGCACGCGCCGAACGTATCCCACGCGCACGGTCGCCGCCTCCCACCGGCGGAGGACTAGCCCTCCCCCGAGGGACTGGACCGCCGTCTGCCCTCAGACGAAGTCACCCGTATCGCTCGCCCGTGTACCGCCGCAGCTTCGCGCGGTTGTGGCGCGCCTCGATGCGGCGCACCGTGCCCGTGCGCGAGCGCATGACGATCGACTCGGTCGTGGCCGTCGAGCCCTCGTAGCGGACGCCCTCGAGGACGTCGCCATCGGTCACGCCGGTGGCCGAGAAGAAGCAGTCGTCGCCGCGGACGAGGTCGTCCTGGGTGAGCTGCTGGTCGAGGTCGTAGCCGGCCTCGGTCGCCGCGCGGCGCTCGTCGTCGTCGCGTGGCCACAGCCGGCCGACCAGGCCGCCGCCGATCGACTTGATGGCCGCGGCGGAGATGACGCCCTCGGGCGTGCCGCCGATGCCCCACAGGAGCGTCACCGGCGAGCGCTGGCTGACGGCCAGCAGCGAGGCGCTGACGTCGCCGTCGGTGATGAGCCGGACGCGCGCGCCGGCCTGGCGGATGTCGGCGATGCCCTCGTCGTGGCGCGGACGGTCGAGGGTGACGACCATGATGTCGCGGATGTCGCACGTGCGGCGCTCGGCGATCAGCGCCAGCGTCTCGCCCATCGGGCGGTCGAGGTCGAGCAGGTCGGCGATGTCCGCGCCGCCCGCCAGCTTCTCCATGTAGACGCACGGCCCCGGGTCGAACATCGTGCCGCGGGCGCTGAGCGCGATGACGGCCAGCGCGCTCGGCATCCCGAGCGCGGTCAGGCGCGTGCCCTCCAGTGGGTCGACGGCGATGTCGACCTCGGGCCCCGGCCGTCGCCGATCCGCTCGCCGTTGAACAGCATCGGCGCCTCGTCCTTCTCGCCCTCGCCGATGACCACGATGCCGTCCATGTGGACCGTGTCGAGCACGAGGCGCATGGCGTCGACGGCGGCCTGGTCGGCCGCCTCCTTGTCGCCCATGCCGATCAGGCGCGCGGACGCCAGCGCGGCGGCCTCGGTCACGCGGACGATCTCCAGCGCGAGGTTGCGATCTGGGCGTTCTGTCTGGTCAGCCGCGGTCATGGCTCCCCGGGGACGACGTCGGTCTCAGGCAGCCGCCGACCCTACTGGGATCGAGGCGACGATCGCCTCCAGCGCAGCATCGCTCCACGGGCCCTGCGCGGTCAGCCGCAGGTGCAGGCCGCCGGCCGTCCACGTGAGCTCGCGGACGGGGCGCAGCGAGGGCTGCGCCTGGTCCAGGGGCGCGCTGCGCCAGCTCACGCCGTCGCGCTGCTCGGGCGCTTCGCTGCCGGGCAGCGGGCGCGTCGGCGGCGGCTCGTGGCCGGCGTAGAGCGCCAGCCGGCCGGGCGTTCCCGGCCGCGTGTCGTCGAGGTTCCAGGCCACCTCCGCGCCGCCGGCGACCACGTCGACCTCGACCCAGCGCGCAAGCGGGAGCGCGGCGGCGGGCAGCGGGAACGGCCGCCCGAGACGGGCGTCGGCGGCGGCGATGCCCTCGAGCGCCTCGTCCACGAACGGCCAGCCTACGGCCTGCACGAGGGCAGCGGGTCTGACTGGGAGCTCGGCGGGATCGAGCTCGGCCACGACCGTGCGGTCGCGACCCCCGCGCTTGGCCGCGTACGGCGGGCGACGGCGTGCGCCGGCCCGTGCCGACGCCGCCGGCGTCCAACGCCACATGTGCGCGCGCGCCGGACGACGGCGCCACGCTCCGGCGCCCGGCGCGCACACCGGCGGCGCCCGCGTGATCCGGGGTGACGATGCTCCCCACGCATCGGTCATCGACCGCCGCCGCCACGACACCGAACCTCGCTGGACATGTCTCAGCGACGACCCGACGGCGGCGTCCCGTCGCCTGCCGCGACGAGCACGGCGAGCGCGGGCGGAGGCCCGAGGTCGCGCAGCTGGGGCTCGATCGCGAGGCGCTGCCACCCGCGCCCGGACAGGGCGTAGACCCCGTCGTCGGCGCGCAGCACGAGGCGCGCCGCGTCGTCCTCGTCGGTCACGCCCAGCGGCGCGCCGCTCAGCGGCCACGCGCCGTAGTCGCCCAGGGCCGCGATCGTTCGGCGGATCTCCGCGTGGCCGACGCCGCACCGCAGCAGGGCGCGGACGATGGCCGCCTCGGCCACGTCCTCGACGCTGTAGACGTGCGGGTCGCCGGTGGACCGCGAGGCGCGGATCAGGCCGCGACGAGCCCACTGCCCGATCGTCGTGCCCGACACCCCGGCCAGCTCACCGGCCTCGCCGGCGAGGAAGCGGCCGTGGGGGCGGAGGGAGGCCATGGCGGAAGGGTGCTTGCCCGCCGCCGCGCACGGCAAGCGCCCCGGGGCAACCACGGCTCCCCGGGCGACTGCAGCGACTCAGGCGGCCACGGCCACGCGGCTCGGCCACGGCGCGGGCCTCAGCGCGCCGCGCGTCTCGGGCAGCGCCAGCGCGACGAGCGCCCCGACGGCGACGACGCCGGCGCCGACCCATACGGCCGGCCCGAACCCGTCGACGAACGCCTGCGGGCTGTCGAAGCCGCCCGCCCCGGCGAAGATCGACCCCAGCACGGCGACGCCGAACACTCCGCCGACCTCGCGGATCGCGTTGTTCGCGCCCGACGCCTGGCCCGCGCGCTCGGCCGAGACGACGCTCAGCAGTGCGCTCGCCGACGGCGAGAACACGAGCGCCATGCCCACGCCGGCCATCGCGAACGGGACCGCCAGCGAGCCGAACAGGTGCTCGCGTGTCGGCGGCCGCCGCGACCCAGGCCAGCGAGGCGGCGAGCAGCGCCAGCCCGGCGGCCATGAACCGGCGCGGCCCGTGGCGCTCGGCCAGCACGCCGGCGATCGGCGCCGTCACGGCCGTTGCGCCGGTCCACACGAGCATCCGCACGCCGGCGTCGAAGGGCTCGAAGCCCATGACGAGCTGCGTGTACTGGGTGATCAGGAAGATCGCCCCGAACACGCCGAAGTACATGAAGAACGACACGCCGTTGGTGACCGCGAACGTGCGGCTGGGCGAACAGGTCGAGCGGCAGCATCGGCGTGGGCGGTGCGCCGCTCCCAGGCGATGAAGGCGGCGAGCACGGCGGCCCGCCGACCAGCGAGCCGATGATGAGCGGGCTCGTCCAGCCCTCGGCCTGGCGCGCGGACGAGGCCGAAGACGAGACCGAGCAGCCCGCTGCCGACGAGCGCGATGCCGGGCAGGTCGAGGCGGGCGGACGGCGCCGTGGCTCTCGCGCAGCAGCGCGCCGGCGAGGGGGATCAGCGCCAGCCCGAGCGGCACGTTGATCCAGAAGATCCACTGCCACGTCATGCCGTCGACGACGGCGCCGCCGACGAGCGGGCCGAGGGCGACGCCAAGCCCGCTGACGCCGGACCACACGCCGAGCGCGGCGCCGCGGCGCTCGGCCGGGAAGGCGTCGGCGAGCAGGGTGAGGGTGAGCGGGGCGACGATCGCGCCGCCGACGCCCTGCACGCGCGCGGGCGGCGATGAGCTCGCCCGATGCCGGGCGCCAGCGCGGCGGCGGCCGACGAGGCGGTGAACAGCGCGAGCGCGGCCATGAACGTGCGCTTGCGCCCGAAGCGGTCGCCGAGCGCGGCGCCGGGGATCAGGGCGACGGCGAAGGCGAGCGTGTAGGCGTTGACCGTCCACTCGAGCTGCTCGAGCGATGCGCCGAGGTCCTCGCGGATCGACGGCAGCGCGACGGTGACGATCAGGTTGTCCAGGACGACCATGAACAGCGCGAGCGACACGATCGTCAGGGTCCAGCGGGTGCGGGGCGGGAAGCAGGCATTCCGACGACTCCAGGGCGAGTTTAGTGAGTGCTAACTAGTTGCTAAGTTAGCGGTCACTAAGTATCCTGTCAAGGCATGCCCGTCCAGCCCTCCCCCGCCCCTGCCGACGGCGGCCGCCAGTCCGGCGCGCAGCGCCGCAGCGCGCTGATCGACGCCGCGGTCCACGCCTTCGCCCAGACCGGCCTGCACGGCACGGCGGTCAGCGCCATCACCGACGCCGTCGGCATCACCCAGCCGTACGCGTTCAGCCTCTTCGGCACGAAGAAGGAGCTCTTCCTGGCCGCCGTCGAGCACGGCTTCGACCGCACCGAGCAGGTCTTCCGCGATGCCGCCGAGGGCACGGAGCCGGCCGAGCGCCTGCGGGCGATGGGCCAGGCCTACGTCGGCCTGCTCGAGGACCGCGACGTCATCCTGCTCCAGCTCCAGGCCTACGCCGCCTGCGGCGACGACGAGGTGCGCGGGGTGGTGCGCCGCCGCTACGCGGGCGTCTACCGGCTCGTGCGCGAGCTCAGCGGCGCCGGGCCCGACGCGCTGCGCGGCTTCATGAAGGACGGGATGCTGCTCAACGTGGCCGCGGCCACCGGGCTGCCCCTCACCGACGCGGGCGACGACGGATGGGCGGCCGAGAACGTCGCCGGCGACGTGAACGGGCACCGGACCGCGGACGGCGGTCGATAGTGTCCGGCGCTGATGGCCCAGCGGCTGATCGGCGTCGACGTCGGGGGGACGAAGGTCTCCGTCGCCGTCCTCGAGGACGGTGTCCTGTCCACCCCGTGGCTGCGACCGACGAACCTGTCGAGCTCGGAGGCGCTCGTCGACCAGCTCTCCGAGGCGATCTCGGCGGCTGGGCGGGGCCACGGCGGTCGGCGTCGGCGTGCCCTCGGTGATCGACTTCGCCACCGGCACCGCGCGGTCGTCGGTCAACATCCCGCTGCAGGGCGTGCCGCTGCGCACCCTGCTGACCCAGCGCCTGGGGATCCCGACCTTCGTCGACAACGACGCGACCGTGGCCGCGCTGGCCGAGGCCCACGACGACGACATGCGGCCGATCGCCAACATCGTCGTCATGTTCACCGTCGGCACCGGCGTCGGCGGCGGCATCGTGATCGGCGGGCGCACCTTCCGAGGCGCCACGGGCGCCGCGCCGGAGATCGGCCACACGATCATCGCCGCCGCCCTCGAGCGCGGCGCCCCCGCCGCCGGCCCCTTCCCCCAGAACGCCTCGCTCGAGCACCACGCCGCCGGGCGGGCGCTGGACCGCCTGGGCATCGAGCGCGGCTTCGCCGACGGCCACGCGGTCGTCGACGCCGCCCGCGAGGGCGACGAGAAGGCGCTGCAGGCGATGTGCATGATCGGCGAGGCGCTCGGCATCGGCATCGCCAACGCGATCAACACCTTCGACCCCGACCTCGTCATCGTCGGCGGCGGGGTCTCCACCGCGGGCGAGCTGCTGCTCGCCCCCGCGCGCGACGCCGCCGCGCGCTTCGTGCTCAAGGGCGTCGGCACGCTGACGCAGATCCGCCTGGCCCGCTACGGCCCCGAGGCCGGCGTGCGCGGCGCCGCGCTGCTCGCCGGCCAGGAACTCGAGGTATTGCGCTGATGCGCGTCGCCGTCGGATTCGACCATGCCGGGGTCCCGCTGTCGGAGACCGTTCTCCACGCGCTCGCCGCCGCCGGCCACGAGCCCGTCGACGTGGGCACCGAGGACGACTACCCCGACACCGCGATCGCCGTCAGCCGCGCCGTCCTCGACGGCCGCTGCGAGCGCGGGATCGTCGTCTGCGGCAGCGGCGCGGGCGTCGCCGTGGCCGCCTGCAAGGTGGTCGGGATCCGCGCCGCGCTGGGCCACGACAGCTACACCGCGGCCCAGTGCGTGGAGCACGACGACTGCAACGTGCTCGCCCTCGGGGCCCGCGTCATCGGCCCGATGATCGCCGCCGCTTGCGTCCGGGCGTTCGTGAGCGCATCGTTCACCGGTGAGGAACGCCACGTCCGGCGAGTGGCGAAGGTCGCGGCGATCGAACGGGAAGGACATCAGGACGCATGACCGGGCGCGGCGACGAGCCGTGCTCCGCAGGACCCGACCACGAACTTCGGCGCCCGGCCGCTCATCGCCGGGCGTCCCCGACACCCAACGGAGGAAGATCCCCACATGGCGACGCAGCAGGTCAACGAGCGCCTCGCCGCCCTCACGGCCGCGGGCACGAGCGTCTGGCTGGACCAGATCGGCCGGCAGCTCATCGAGAGCGGCGAGCTGCGACGGCTCAAGGAGGAGGACTCGCTGCGCGGCGTGACCTCCAACCCGACGATCTTCAACCAGGCGATCCTCGGCACCGACGACTACGACGACCAGCTCGCCGAGCTTGCGCGCCAGGGCGCCAACACGCGCGAGATCTACCAGGCGCTCGCCATCCAGGACATCCAGGCCGCCTGCGACGTGCTGCGCCCCGTCTACGACGACACCGACGGCTACGACGGCTACGTGTCCTTCGAGGTCGACCCCGACCTCGCCTTCGACACCGAGCGCACGATGGCCCAGGCGCGCGAGTACTGCCGAGCGCGTCGACCGCCCCAACCTGATGATCAAGATCCCGGGCACGGACGAGGGCGTGCCGGCCATCGAGGAGATGATCTACGAGGGGCGCAACATCAACGTCACGCTGCTGTTCTCGGTGGCCGCCTACGAGCGCGTGGCCGAGGCGTTCATCCGCGGCCTCGAGCGCCGCAAGGCCGACGGCGTCGCCCTCGACGTGCACTCGGTCGCCTCGTTCTTCGTCTCGCGCGTCGACACCGAGGTCGACAAGCGCCTGGAGGCCGCCGGCCGCACCGACCTCCAGGGCCGCGCGGGGCTGGCCAACGCGCGCGCCGCCTACGCGCGCTTCGAGGACATCTTCCACGGCGAGCGCTTCGCCGCGCTGCGCGAGGCGGGCGCGCCGGTGCAGCGCCCGCTGTGGGCGTCGACCGGCGTCAAGGACCCCAAGTACTCGGACACGATGTACGTCGACGGGCTCGTGGGCCCCGAGACCGTGAACACGATGCCGATGGCCACGCTGCTGGCCGCCGCCGACCACGCCGACATCGACGGCGCGACGGTCAAGCTCGACCCGCAGCCCGACCTCGAGGCGCTGGCCGAAGCGGGGATCGACCTCGACGACGTCACCGCCAAGCTGCTGAGCGACGGCGTCGACAAGTTCGTCGAGCCGATGGAGAAGCTGCTGGCCGGCCTGGACGCCAAGCGCGAGGCGATCGTCACCCACCGCCCGGCGTCGATCGAGGCGTCGCTGCCCGACGAGCTCGAGCCGCGCATCGCGGCCAAGGTCAAGGAGGCGGCGCAGGCCGATGTCGGCCGGCGGATCTGGAGGAAGGACCCGACCCTGTGGGGCGACGCGTCGACGCCCGAGCTGGCCGACCGGCTCGGCTGGCTGACGGTCGCCGACTCGATGCGCGAGCACCTCGACGACCTGCTCGCCTTCGCGCGCGAGGTGCGCGACGAGGGCTTCGCCGACGTCGTCCTGCTCGGCATGGGCGGCTCGTCGCTGGCGCCCGAGGTGATCCGCCAGAGCTTCGGCGAGCAGGAGGGCTGGCCGCGGCTGCACGTGCTCGACTCGACCGACGCGGGCGCGATCCGCGCCGTGCAGGCCGGCGTCGACCTCGAGCGCACGCTGTTCCTGGTGTCGACGAAGTCCGGCGGCACGATCGAGACGCTGTCGCTCTTCCGCCACTTCTGGCAGGCCCGTCCCGAGGGCCGCCAGTTCGTGGCCATCACCGACGGCGGCTCCGGCCTGGAGGCGCTGGCGCGCGAGCACGACTTCCGGCGCGTGTTCCTCAACGACCCCGAGATCGGCGGGCGCTACAGCGCGCTGTCGTACTTCGGGCTGGTGCCCGCCGCGCTGATGGGCGCCGACGTGACCGGCCTGCTCGACCGCGCCGGCGTCGGCGAGCAGAGCTGCATGACGTTCGACTCGGCCAACGTCAACAGCGGGCTGTGGCTCGGCCTGGCCTGGGGCGAGCTGGCCAGCGCCGGCCACGACAAGCTGACGTACGTCATCGATCCGCCGCTGGGCAGCTTCGGCCTGTGGGTGGAGCAGCTGATCGCCGAGTCGACCGGCAAGCACGGCAAGGGCATCCTCCCCGTGGCCGACGAGCCGCTCGGCGCGCCCGACGCCTACGGCAGCGACCGCACGATCCTCTACCTGCGCCACGAGGAGGCGCCGGAGGAGCGCCACGTCGAGGGCGTCGACGCGCTGCGCGCGGCCGACCACCCGGTGATCATCCGCGGGATCGACGGCCCGACCGACCTCGGGCGGATCTTCTTCGTGGCCGAGTTCGCCGTGGCCGTGGCCGGCTGGGTGCTCGGCATCAACCCGTTCGACCAGCCCAACGTGCAGGAGGCGAAGGACAGCACGAGCCGGGTGCTGGAGGCCGGGACGGCCGACCAGCCCGACGCCGACGACGACGCGCTGCGCGGGCTGCTCGAGGGCCTGAGCGACCCGGGCTACCTGGCGATCCTCGGCTACGTGGCGCCGTCGGCCGACTTCGACGCCGCGGTGACCGAGCTGCGGGCCGCGGTGCGCGACGCGACGAGGGCGACGACGACGTTCGGCTACGGGCCGCGCTACCTGCACTCGACCGGCCAGCTCCACAAGGGCGGCGCGGAGACCGGGCGCTTCCTGCAGCTCATCCACGACTCCGAGCCGGACATCGAGATCCCCGGCGCCGGCTACGGGTTCACGCGGCTCAAGCACGCCCAGGCGATCGGCGACCTGGAGACGCTGCGCGGCCACGGCCGGCCGGCCGAGCGCGTCACGCTGCTGGGCTCCGAGCCGGCGGCGGCACTGCGCGAGCTGACCGAACGGGTCAAGGGGCTGCTGTGACCGCGACGGTCGAGGTCAACCCGCTCGCCGAGGGCCTCGAGCGCCTCCCTGTCCACCCCACCAACCTCGTCATCTTCGGGGCCACGGGCGACCTGGCCCAGCGCAAGCTGCTGCCGGCGATCTACAACCTGGCCAGCGATGGCGCGCTGCCCGAGCGCTTCAACCTCGTCGGCGTCTCGCGGGCCGAGATGAGCTCGGCCGAGTTCCGCGAGTTCGCCTGCGACGCGGTGCGCAAGTTCTCGCGCCGCGAGCCCGACGCGGCGGTGCTCGAGGGCCTGTTCGCCGACGCCCGCTACGTGGCGGGCACGTTCGACGACGACGCGGTCTACGACCACCTGCAGTCGGCGCTGGACCGCTTCGACGCCGACGTCAACCAGCGGCTGAATCGCTGCTTCTACCTGTCCACCGCGCCGCACTTCTTCCCGCTGATCGTCGAGAAGCTCGGCGAGCAGGGGCTCCACCGGCTCGACGGCGCCGACGTGCGGGTGATCATCGAGAAGCCGTTCGGCGCCACGCTGGCCGAGGCCCAGGACCTCAACCGCCGCGTGCTGTCGGTCTTCGCCGAGGCCCAGGTCTTCCGGATCGACCACTACCTGGGCAAGGAGACCGTCCAGAACATCATGGCCTTCCGGTTCGCCAACGGGATGTTCGAGCCGCTGTGGAACCGCAACTACATCGCCAACGTCCAGATCACGGCGGCCGAGGACCTCGGGATCGGCACGCGCGCGGGCTACTACGACACGGCCGGCGCCGTGCGCGACCTGATCCAGAACCACATGCTGCAGCTGCTGTGCCACGTGGCCATGGAGCCGCCGGTCGACTTCACCGCCGACGAGGTCCGCAACGAGAAGGTCAAGGTGCTGCACAGCGTGCCCGTCCCCGGGCCCGACGACGTCGTGCGGATCGCTCGCCGCGGGCAGTACACCGAGGGCATGTCGGGCGGCGAGACGGCGGTCGGCTACGTCGAGGAGGCCGGGGTCCCGGACCAGTCGCGCACCGAGACCTACGCCGCGATCCGCCTGGAGATCGACAACTGGCGCTGGGCCGGCGTGCCGTTCTACCTGCGCACGGGCAAGCGCCTGGCGCGCAAGGTGACCGAGATCGCGGTGACGCTCAAGCCCGTGCCCCACCTCGGGTTCTCCCAGGACGGCTCGACGGGGGTGCGACCCAACCAGCTCGTCCTCACGCTGCAGCCCAACGAAGGCGTGTCGCTGTCGCTGGCGGCCAAGATCCCGGGGGCGCGGATGCGGATCCGCCCGGTGCACATGGAGTTCCTCTACGGCACGACGTTCCTGTCCCAGTCGCCCGAAGCCTACGAGCGGCTGATCATGGACGCGATGCGCGGCGAGGCGACGCTCTTCACCCGCAACGACGAGGTCGAGGCGCAGTGGCGCATCATCGACCCGATCCTGCGCGCGTGGGAGTCCAGCGACGAGCCGGTGGCCAAGTACGCCGCGGGCACGGCGGGCCCGCTCGAGGCCGACACCCTGCTGCGCGGCGACGACGCCTGGCGGGCGATCTAGTGGGCGACCGGGCCTGATCGATGCCCGGCGTCAGCGACATCGTCTGGAGCGCCCAGGGCACGACACCGGGCGACATCGAGGCGGCGCTGCGGTCGATGCTCTACGAGCGCCACACCGAGAACGCCAGCTACGTCCCGGCGCGCACGCTGAACCTGGTGTGCATCGTCGACAAGGAGTGGAGCGGCGAGATCGCCAACCGGCTGCGCCAGGTCGGTCGCGCCCACGCCGCGCGCACGGTGGTCTGTGCCGTCGAGGCCAAGCGCACGACGATCGACGCCGTGGCCACGATCGCTTCCGACGTGCATCCCAAGCCGGGCGAGTTCGCGCTGCTGCGCGAGACGGTGATCCTCGACGTCGGCGAGCGCCACCTGCCCCACCTCGACACGATCGTCGACCCGCTCGTGGTCACCGACCTGCCGACCGTCGTGTGGTCGCCCCACGGCCATCGCGACGCCGTCGACGCGCTGCTCGGGCTCGTGCAGGTCGTGCTGCTGGACTCCGTCGACGAGCCCGAGCTGGCCGACGCGCTGCAGCGCGCGCACACGCTGCGCCAGCGCGCCTATGTCGTCGACCTGGCGTGGCTGCGCTCGACGCCGTGGCGCGAGCGCGTGGCCGCGACGTTCGACCCACCGCACCTGCGCCCCGACCTGCGCATACTGAGCACCGTAAAGGTGCGCCACCACCCCGACTCGGCCGCGGCCGGCCTGCTGCTCGTCGGCTGGCTGGCGTCGAGGCTCGATTGGCAGGTCAGCCCGCTGATGACGCGCAACAGGACGCTCGTCGGCTCGGCCCACGCCCGCCGCCAGGACGTTCAGATCGAGCTCGAGCCGGTGCCCGAGCTCAACGTGCGCGGCCTGTCCGGGGTGACCGTGGGCACCGCCTCCGGGCGCGAGCTGTCGCTCGACCGCGGCCCCGGCGGGCTGAGGGCCCATTACCGCAACGCCAAGGGCGACGAGCGCCGCTGGACGGTGCTGGGCGCCTCGCGCGGCGAGGCCGGGATCCTGGGCGAGGGCATCCGCCAGGCGATGCTGCGCGACCCCGTCTACGGCCCCGCGCTCGAGTCGGCCTCGGCCCTGGTGGGCTGAGGGCAGCGTTGCGGCGTTGGTGTCCGCTCGCCAGGCCCACTAGATTGGCGGCGCCATGAGACAGGTCGTCGGCGACGTCCCTCTGGGCGGCAGCCCGTTCCCCCCGATCGCGGACTACGCGTTCCTGTCGGACTGCGAGGTGTGCGCGCTCGTCGCCCCGAGCGGGAACGTGGAGTGGATGTGCCTGCCGCGCTTCGACGGGCCGTCGATCTTCGGGTCGATCCTCGACCGTGACGCGGGCGTCTTCAACCTCGCCCCGGTCGACACGTCCGTGCCGGCCGGCCGCCGCTACGTGCCCGGGACGATGGTCATGGAGACGACGTGGGGCACGCGCACGGGCTGGATCATCGTCCGCGACGTCCTGCTCATCGGCCCGTGGCACCACGAGGACGACCGCTCGCACAGCCACCGGCGCTCGCCCACCGACACCGACGCCGACCACGTGCTGCTGCGCACCCTGCGCTGCGTCAACGGCCGCGTGGAGATGCACATGGAATGCGAGCCCAAGCTCGACTACGGACGCAAGGGCATGCGCTGGGAGTACGCCGGCCCCGGCTACGGCGCCGCGCGGGGCACCGTCGAGGGCGAGGACGTCGAGCTTCACCTGAGCACCGACCTGCGCCTGGGCTTCGAGGGTGGCCGCGCGCGGGCGCGCTCGACGCTGCGCGACGGCGAGACCGCGTTCGTCGCCCTGTCGTGGAGCGAGCACGCACCGCCGGCCAACTACGACGAGGCCTACCACCGGCTCGTCTTCACGGCCGACTTCTGGCACGACTGGCTGTCGCGCGGAGAGTTCCCCGACCACCCGTGGCGGACCTACCTGCAGCGCAGCGCGCTCACGCTGAAGGGGCTCAGCTACGCGCCGACGGGCGCCATGGTGGCCGCCGCCACCACGTCCTTGCCCGAGACGCCCGGCGGCCTGCGCAACTGGGACTACCGCTACTCATGGATCCGCGACTCGACGTTCATGCTCTGGGGCCTGTACACCCTGGGCTTCGACGAGGAGGCCAACGACTTCTTCTACTTCATCCGCGACGTGGTCGGCAGCGACCAGGACGTGCTGCAGATCATGTACGGGATCGGCGGCGAGACCGAGCTGCCCGAGCAGACGCTCGACCACCTCAACGGCTACGAGCACGCGCGCCCCGTGCGGATCGGCAACGGCGCCTACGACCAGCGCCAGCACGACGTGTGGGGCGCGCTGCTGGACTCGATCTACCTGCACACGAAGTCGCGCGACGGGCTGGCCGAGTCGACCTGGGTCATCCTGTGCAAGCAGGTCGAGGACGCGATCCGCTTCTGGAGCGAGCCCGATCGCGGCATCTGGGAGGTCCGCGGCGAGCCGCGCCACTTCACCTCCTCCAAGCTCATGTGCTGGGTCGCCCTGGACCGCGGCGCGCGGCTCGCCCGCCTGCGGGAGGACGCCGAGCGAGCGACTCGATGGCAGGATGTCGCCGACGAGATCCATGCCGACATCTGCACGAACGGCGTCGACTCGCGCGGCGTGTTCGTCCAGCACTACGACACCGACGCGCTGGACGCCTCGTGCCTGCTCGTCCCGCTCGTGCGCTTCCTCCCCGCCGACGACCAGCGCGTGATCGACACCGTCAACGCGATCGCCGACGAGCTGACCGAGGACGGCCTGGTGCTGCGCTACAAGGTCTCCGAGACCGACGACGGCCTCGTCGGCGACGAGGGCTCGTTCGCCATCTGCTCGTTCTGGCTGGTCAGCGCGCTGGCCGAGATCAACGAGGTCGTCCGCGCCCGTGCGCTGTGCGAGAAGCTGCTCGGCTACGCCTCCCCGCTGGGGCTGTTCGCCGAGGAGATCGACTCGAGCTCCGGGCGTCACCTCGGCAACTTCCCGCAGGCGTTCACCCACCTGGCGCTGATCAACGCCGTGATGCACGTCATCCGGGCCGACGAGCAGGCCGCGCGCGAGCGCCCGCTGCTCGAGTCGCGCCGGGCGGAGATCAGTCCGTCGTGAGCGACGTGGCCGTCACCCGTGTTCTGGACCGCGACGCGGCCGCCGTGCGCGCGTCCGAGGTGCTCGCCGTCACCATCGACTCGGCGCGGACGGTCCACGGGGCCGCTCACGTCGCGCTGTCGGGCGGCTCGACGGTCGCCGCCGTCTACCGCCTGCTCGGGCCGCAGCTTCAGAGCTGGCGCGACGTGCACCTGTGGTACGGCGACGAGCGCTGCGTCCCGCACGACGACCCCGAGTCGACGCACCGGCTGGCCACCGAGGCGCTCGCCGCCCCCGACGCGACCTGGCACCCGGTGCCGACCGACCTCGGCTGCGACGAGGCGGCCGCGGCCTACGCCGCCGAGCTGGGCGAGACGACGCTCGACGTGGCGCTCAACGGCATGGGGCCCGACGGCCACACCGCGTCGCTGTTCCCCGGCCATCCTGCGCTGCACGCCGAGGGCGTCGTCGTGCCCGTGCACGACTCGCCCAAGCCGCCACCGGACCGGGTGACGCTGACGTTGGGCAAGCTCAACGAGGCGCGGCGGATCGTGCTGCTCGTCGTCGGGGCCGACAAGGCGCCGATGCTCGCCCGCGTCCTGGCCGGGCCCGACCCGGAGGTGCCCGCCTCGCTGCTCGATCGCGATCGCCTCGAGGTCATCGCCGACACGGCCGCGCTCGGTGAGTGACCACCCCGACCAGGAGGTCTGGCTCGTCCGTCACGCCGAGACGGAGTGGTCGCGCGACGGCCGGCACACGGGGCGCACCGACGTCCCGCTCACCGACGGCGGGCGCGAGCGGGCCAGTGCGCTGGGCGAGGTCCTGCGCGGCCGCGAGTTCGCCGTCGTGCTGGCCAGCCCGCTGGATCGCGCGCGCGAGACCGCGGCGCTGGCCGGCCTCGGCGAGCACGCGCAGCTGCGCGAGGACCTGCTCGAGTGGGACTACGGCGACTACGAGGGCATCACGACGCCCGACATCCGCGACGAGCGACCGGGCTGGTACCTGTGGCGCGACGGGGTGCCCAACGGCGAGACGCCCGATGAGGTCGCCGCCCGCTGCGACCGCGTCATCGACGAGCTCGTGGCCGCGCCGGGCGACGTCGCCGTGTTCGCCCACGGCCACGTGCTGAGGGCGTTGAGCGCGCGCTGGGTGCAGCAGCCCGTCGCCTTCGGCGGGCGCCTCTACCTGACCACGGGCTCGCTGTCGGTGCTCGGCTTCGAGCGCGAGGTGCGCGTCATCCGAAGCTGGAACCGGACGTAGCCGGCAGGCAGGCGCGGCCGCTAACGCACGGTGATGGCGACGGTGCGGCCGGTGCGGCTGCCGAAGAAGGTGATACCGCGGTGGGCGGAGCCTCGTCCGACGTACGCCACGGTCGCGCCTGCGACCGGTCCGTTGAGACCAACGGGCGCGCTCGCCCAGCCTCGCTGGAAGAAGCTGCGCACGCGCGTGCCCAGCCGGTAGCCGCTCGCGGTCTTCAATCGCGCCAGCCGCGACGCCGGCCCACCGGCGATGCCGATCGACGCCGCCTTGCCATCCTCGAACGCGACCCACGCCCGTGTGGTGTTCGAGGCCCGCCAGGTGCACGTGCTGCCGGGATCGACCTCGGTGCTGCACGGCGCATCCTGCGAGAAGTCATAGCCGCCCGCGCCCCATGCGCTCTGCGCCTGCGTGAGCGACATCCCGACGCGCACGCCGCCGAGCGACTTCGGCGCGATCCGCGTCGACGTGAGCGTCGGAAGCGCCGCGGAGGCGCCCTCGGCGAGCAGCAGGACGATCAGGATCGTGGCGATCGCCAACGGGGGGATCGTCCGGCGATTGGCGATCGAGGCGCTGGCGGTAGGCATCGCGGGAGGATAGGACATGGATCCGGTGCAACGGACGAATGTCGATCCGCCCGCGGATGCCCACCGCGGCTGTGGACGGCTAGACGCGCCGCCGGCGGCCCTCGAGCCCCGGGTCGGTGATGCTGCCGCCGCGCGAGCGGCGGATCAGGTAGACGATGAACGTGGCCACGGCGGTCGACACGACGATCCCCGCCCCATGCGTGCCCGCGAACGCGTACATGAGCATGCCGCCGAGGAACGACCCGGCCAGCCCGATGGCGATGGTCGTGAACAGCCCCATCGGGTCCGGGCCGGGCAGCGCGAGCCGCGCCAGCCCACCGACGATCAGGCCGGAGACGGCGAGCAGGATGAGGTACAGGAGGAGGTCCATGGGACGATGGTGCTACCCGGGGCGCGGGTTGTCCATCGGCTGCGGCTCGTTGGCCTTGCGGCGCCGGCGGCGATGCGCGGCCACGGCAGCGAGGGAAGGATGGTCACACGGTCCGGCAGAACCCCACGCATGCGGTGGGTTTGGGCCGGAAGGCGAGGCCGGCGAGCGCCGATGGCAAGGCCATCGACGACCGAGCCCCGCGGGCCACGAGGGCGCCGCGGGGCTCGAGCTCTGCCGGCGAGGCAGCGGGGGGACGGGGCCCCTACGCCTTCGCGCCCTCGATCGCCGGCTCGTGACTGACGTGCGGCAGCCAGCTCAGCGACTTGGGCAGGTACCAGTTCCACTTGCCCAGGAGCTTCATGGTCGCCGGCAGCAGCACCGCGCGGACGATCGTTGCGTCGATGAGGATCGCCACCGACAGGCCGACGCCCATCTCCTTGAAGTCGATGGAGCTCAGCGTGGCGAAGATCGCGAACACGGCGACCATGACGATCGCGGCGCTCGTGACCGTGCTCGCCGTGGCCTTGATGCCGTGGGCCACCGCGTCCTCGGTCGACATCCCGCGATCGAAGGCCTCGCGGACGCGGCTGAGGATGAACACGTGGTAGTCCATCGACAGCCCGAACAGGATCACGAACAGGAACATCGGCAGCCAGCTCGTGATGCCGCCGTTGGACTGGAAGTCCAGGATGTTCTCGAAGTGGCCGTCCTGGAACACCCACACGAGGACGCCGTACGCGGCGGCCACCGACAGGAGGTTCAGGACGATCGCCTTGATCGGGATGACGATCGAGCGGAACGTGACGAGCAGCAGCAGGAAGGCCAGCGAGAGGACGAAGGCGAACACGATCGGCGCGCGCGCCTTCATCAGGTCGTTCCAGTCCGACGACTGGGCGGCCATGCCCGACACGTACGCGTTCTCCACGCCCGGCGCGCGGCCGACGGTCTCCGACACGACGCCGCCGCGCAGGTCGGTCAGCGCCGCGATCGACTGGTCGTCGGTGCCGTTGCCCTTCATCGGCACGCTGACCAGCGCGACGTGCTTGTCGGGGCTGACGGTGACGTCGACCGGGGCATTGAAGTGCCCGGTGGCCGACGGCGCGGCGCTCCAGGTCCTTCACGGCCGAGGCGATCTGGGGCGAGGTCACGTCCGCGGCCTCGACGGCCACGACGGCCGGGATCTCACCGCCCGGGAACGTCGCCTGCATCTTGTCGTAGACCTGCATGACCTCGAGCTTGCGCGGCAGGTCGTCGGTGCCGGTCTGGACGGTGTGCATGCTGAACGCGGGGATGGCCATCGCGATCAGCACGCCGGCGGCGATGCCGGCCGACAGCTCCGGACGGCGCAGCACGCGGTCGAGGATCGCGTTCCACATGCGGCTCTCGCCGTTCGCCGCCCGCCGGCGGCCCAGGAACGGGATGCGGCCCTTGTCGATGCGGTCGCCGAGCCAGGCCAGCATGGCCGGCACGACGGTGACCGAGCCGATCATGGCCACGGCGACGACCATGATCGCGCCAATGCCCAGCGAGGTGAACGTGCGGTCGCCGGCCAGCAGCAGGCCGCCCATGGCCGCCATCACGGTGAAGCCGGAGACGAGCACGGCGCGCCCGGAGGTAGCGGCCGCGGTGTGGACGGCCTCGAGCTTTCCGGCGCCCTTGGCCTTCTCCTCTCGTTCACGACGCACGTAGAACAGCGTGTAGTCGACGCCCACGGCCAGGCCGATGAGCAGGATGATCGAGCTGATCATCTCGTCCATCGGGATGATCTGGCTGGGCAGCGCGACGAGGCCGAGCGTGGCCATCACCGCGGTCAACCCGAGCAGCAGCGGGATGCCGGCGGCCACGAGCGCGCCGAAGGCGACGACGAGGATCACCAGCGTGATCGGCAGCGACAGCGTCTCGGCCTTCTTGAAGTCGTCCTCGAACGCCTTGGACAGCGCCTTGTTGGCGCTCGCCTCGCCGAACTGGCCGACGTAGACGCCCGGGTTCTGCGCCTCGACGCGATGGACCGCATCGATCACCGGGCCGATCGCCTCCTCGGACTGCTTCTCGTCGCCGCGCACGTCGAAGTTCACGAGCACGGCCGACCCGTCCTTGGCGATCTGACCCTCGTTGCCCTTGGCGTACGGGGACTCGACGTTCGTGACGCCGGGCTGGCCGGAGACCGCCGCGATCGTGTCGTCGACCGCCTTGCGCACGGACGCGTCACGCGCGTCGCCGCCCTTGCCGGCCTGGATGAACACCGACTCGCCGGCGTCCTTGGGGAAATGATCGTTGGCCAGGCGGTCGGCGCGGCCCGACTCGCCGGGGCCGATGTACTCGGTCGGGGTCTTCGTGCCGACCGCGCTGCCGATGGCGAGCGAGGCGACGACGAAGGCGATCCACCCCCAGATCGCCTTCTTTCGATGCTGCGCGCTCCAGCGACCGGCGCGCGCGGCGAACGTGTTGGCGTGCACTCTGGTGCTCCTTGAGAGGGAGAGAGGTCGGGGACCTTCATGAGCGCTGCGCAGTGTCGTCGGCGGCTGACCGCCCGTCACCATGCGGAACACTGGCGTTCGCGGGTGGGGATATCCCCAGGCGCGGACGCGGGTTCATCGCCCTGTCTCGAGCCGAGCACGTCGGGTTGCGTAGGCTCCTGTGGTGACCAGGCCGAGCGCTGACGTCTCCACCCCGGCCGCCGATGCCCTGCAGGACGGCGCGGGACCGGACGCTTCGACCTCGTGGCCCACCTGAGCGACGAGCAGCTCGAGCGCCAGCTCGATCCGATCATGAGCCCGCTGGTCTGGGACCTCGGCCACATCGCGGCCTACGAGGACCTCTGGCTCGTGCACCGCTTCGCCGGCGTCCCCCTGCTGCGCGCCGACCTCGCCGCGCGCTACGACGCGTTCGAGACGCCGCGCACGGTCCGCGGCGACATCGAGCTGCTCGACCCGCCCGGCGCCCGCGCCTACCTGGCCGAGGTGCGCGAGCGCACCCTCGACGCGCTCGCCGACCGCGAGCCCGACCCGGTCGTGCACGAGATGGTCGTCCGCCACGAGCTGCAGCACACCGAGACGATGCGCCAGGCGATGGCGCTCGGCGGCATGCTGCCCGCCGGCGAGCCCGACCTGCCGCCCGTCGGCGGCGCCGGCGGCTGGCTCGAGGTCCCGGCCGGGCCGCTGCGCATGGGTGCGGGCGGCGACGTCTTCTCCTACGACAACGAGCGTCCGGCCCACGACGTCGAGGTGCCCGCGTTCCGGATCGCGCGCCGACCGGTGACGAACGCCACGTGGCTGCACTTCGTCGAGGGCGGCGGCTACGAGCGCCGCGAGTGGTGGTCGCGCGAGGCCTTCGCGTGGAAGGAGGACCACGACATCACGCACCACCCGGGCGTGGCCACGGGTCACCCGGACGCGCCCGTGTGCCACGTCTCCTGGTTCGAGGCCGACGCCTTCGCCCGCGCGCACGGCGCTCGCCTTCCCACCGAAGCGCAGTGGGAGAAGGCGGCGACCTGGGACCAGGGGCTCCGACGGGGCTCCGGGGCTCGACGCGATCGGCCGCGTCTGGGAGTGGACCGCCGACCACTTCCGCGCCTATCCCGGCTTCGCCGCCCATCCGTACCGCGAGTACTCCGAGGTGTTCTTCGGCGACCGCTACCGCGTCCTGCGGGGCGGCTCGTGGGCCACCGACCCGCGCGTGGCCACCCGCACCTTCCGCAACTGGGACCTGCCCGCAGCGTCGCCAGATCTTCGCCGGGCTGCGCCTCGTCCAGGAGCCGTGACATGACCCGCACCGAGACCGCCGGGCCCGTGGTCGTGCGCTCCTATCTCGGCCCGGCCGACGAGCGCTCGCTGGCCGACGACGTCCTCGACGGGCTCACGCGGCCGTTCAAGGAGATCGCGCCCAAGCACTTCTACGACGCGCGCGGCGCCGAGCTGTTCGACCGCATCTGCGAGCTCGACGAGTACTACCCGACGCGCGCCGAGCGCGCCATCCTCGAGTCCCATGCGCCCGCGATCGTCGCCGCGGCGGGCGACGGGGCCGCCGAGCTGGTCGAGCCCGGCTCGGGCACGGCGGCCAAGACGCGGCTGCTGCTGCGGGCGATGGCCGAGGCGGGCACCCTGCGCCGCTACGTGCCGCTCGACGTGACCGAGTCGATGGTGCGTGCCTCCGCGGATGCGCTCGTGGACGAGTTCCCCGGGCTGCGCGTGCACGGCATCGTCGGCGACTTCGAGCGCCACCTCCGCCACGTCCCGGCACCGGGCGACGGCCCGCGGATCGTCGCCTTCCTGGGCGGCACGATCGGCAACTTCCCGCCCGGCAGCCGCCGCCGGCTGCTGCGGCGCATGGCTCGCCTGCTGCGTCCGGACCGCGACCTGCTGCTGCTCGGCACCGACCTGGTCAAGGACCCCGCCGTCCTGGAGGCTGCCTACGACGATGGCCAGGGCGTCACCGCGGCCTTCAACCTCAACCTCCTGCACGTCCTCAACCGCGAGCTCGGCGCCGACTTCGACGTGGACGCGTTCGAGCACGTCGCCTTCTACGACCGCGAGCGCGAGTGGATCGAGCTGCGCCTGCGCGCAACCCGCAGGATGGATGTGCGGATCGCCGCCCTCGACCTCGACGTCGCCTTCGCCGCGCGCGAGGAGATGCGCACGGAGATCAGCGCCAAGTTCACGCGCGAGCGCTTGGCGGGCGACCTTGCGGCCGCCGGGCTGCAGGTCGTCGACGTGCTGACCGACCCGGGCGACCGCTTCGCCCTGTCGCTCAGCGCGCGCTCGGGCGCGTAGCCGCTCCGCTCCCGCACGGCCCACCCGGCGAGCGCTGGGCGGGGTCGTGCACGCGCCTGCGAGATCGCGCAGCCGGATTGGGGTCGGACGCGCCTTGGGATCGCGCGCTGAAACGCAGACCATGGTCAGCGTGCACGGAACCGTCACGGCTGGGGTGCCGTGGCTGCACGCCCTCCCAATGGACAAGGACTCGCTCACGCCATGACGGATCTCCTCATCAGGGCGTTCTCCCGTCGCCCGCTGAGAACGCTCGCGCAGCCATCGGCCGTGCTCGCCTTCACGCTGGCCGTGGCCTACGGCTGCGGCTTCTGGCTGAACCTGCTCCACCGCGCCGAGGGAGGCACCGAGCGCAACGAGCCCGGCGTGCTGCTGCACTGGCTGCGCGACTCGACGCTGTCGCTGCCGCTCGTGTTCACCGCCGTGTGGCTGGGCATCCTGCTCGCCCGCCGCGTGATCCGTCGCCACGGCGCGGAGCTGTCTGCCGGCCTGGCCGGGGCCGTCGTGGCCGGCACGGCGGCGCTGACCACGGCGCTCGCCCTGGGCGCCAGCAGCCCCATGCACGCCGGCCTGTTCGGCGCCAGCCACGGCGGGCCCGAGCTGCCCTACGCGCTGCACCTCGCGCGCGACACGCTGCTCTCGCTGGCCGTCACGCTGCCGCTGTGCGCCGTGGTGGCCACCGCGCTGCTGCGCCGCCAGCCGTGGGCCGAGCCCCAGATCGCGCGCTGGCGCTCGATGAACGGCCGCCAGCGTCACGGCTTCCAGGCCGCAGTGACGCTCGTCCTCGTCCTCCCCGTCTTCATCTTCGCCCAGGGCGCGGCCGAGACCGCGACGGCCGGCGCCGGGGCCGGGGCGCCCTGCCCGGCGTCCTCGCCGACCAAGCGCTTCGACGTCACCGCGCTCGACGTGAAGATCCCGCTCAACCGCTTCGGCGACAACGACCCAGCAGGCAAGATGTTCGCCCTCACGGACCGCGTGGACGACGTCCGCGAGCAGGAGCGCAGCCAGAAGGTCTCGATCGGCCTGCACGGCGACGACGCGATCCAGCCGCTCGTGATCCGCGCCAACATGGGCGACTGCGTCGAGATCGCCTTCGACAACGACGCCTCCGGCGGCGACTACGGCATCCACATCGACGGCCTCGCCCACGACGTCGCCTCCTCCGGCGACGCGATCGGCGACAACGAGCCGTCGGGCACGAAGCGCGGCGAGAAGCGCCTGTACCGCTTCTACGTCCCCGACGACCCCGAGCTCGAGGGCACGCACTACATCCGCCCCGGCCCCGGCTACCGCCAGGCGGTCGTGCACGGCCTGTTCGGCGCGCTGTCCGTCGAGCCGAGGGGCTCGGTCTACCTGCATCCCAAGACGCGCCAGCCGCTCGAGTCGGGCTGGGAGGCGATCATCCAGCCGCCGAAGCGCAAGGCGTTCCGGGAGTACGCGCTGCTGCACCACGAGATCGGCAACGAGGACGAGCTCGTCTTCGACAAGGAGGGCCAGGACCTTCCGATGAAGGACCCGCACACCACGGCCTACCGGCCGGGCACGCGGGCGATCAACTACCGCACCGAGCCGTTCATGAACCGCCTGGAGCGCAAGGACCTCAAGGCGTTCGCCTACAACTCCTACACGTTCGGCGACCCCGCCACGCCGATGCCGCGAGCCTATCTGGGCGACCCGACCAAGATCCGCATCCTGCACGGCGGCACCGAGGTCTTCCACGTCTACCACCTGCACGGCGGCGGCATCCGCTGGCGGCTGAACCCGCACCTCGACAAGACGTACGACTACGAGGACACCGGGCTCAACAAGCACCCCAAGACCGCCTCCTCGCCGTCCACGCGCCTGGACTCCCAGGCCTTCGGCCCCGGTGAGTCGTACGACCTCGAGATCGAGGGTGGCGCCGGCGGCGTCCAGCAGGCCGCGGGCGACTTCCTCTTCCACTGCCACATCGTCGAGCACTACGTCGCCGGCATGTGGAGCTTCTGGCGGGTCTACGACACCAAGCAGCCCGACCTCGCCGTCATGCCCGATCGCACCGCGCCGCCGGAGGCCGTCAACTCGGCGGGCCTGATCGGCAAGACGATGCCCGACGGCACGACGCTGACCAGGGACAACCTCGACGACTGGATCAAGCCCCAGCTCCCGCCGGCCGGCGTGCCCGACGACGAGGAGGACGGAACCGTCTGGGACTGGAAGGTCGACGGCTCCGACGCCGACCGGCCCGTGTACCTGGGCGCGCCCGAGACGCAGGACGCCGACTGGCCCAACCTGCCCCAGGGCAACGAGCACGGCAGCCTGCCGGGCCACCCGGGCCTGCTGCCGGTCGACACGCCGCGCACCGTCGACGGCAAGACGCGCCCCGAGCTTCGCTTCAACCCGGCGAACGGGCGCCCGGCCTACCCGCTGCTGCGCCCCGAGATCGGCCAACGTGCGCCGTTCGCGTCCAACAAGCACTCCGGGGCGCCGTGGCTCGGTGAGAACGTCGACGAGCCTGGCACACCGGGCCAGGCGAGCCCGTGGGCGGGCCGCAAGGACGGCTTGTGCCCGGCCAACGCACCCGTGCGCAGGTTCAACGTGGTGTCGATTCAGATGCCGATCCAAGTGACGGCCAAGGGCAAGATCGACGAGGGCGGTCGCATCTTCACGCTGGCCAAGGACAAGAAGAAGCTCCTGCCCGAGTCCCTCGGCGGCACCGGCGAGAAGTCGCCCGAGCCGCTCGCCATCCGCGGCAACATCGGGGACTGCATCGCGCTGACGCTCACCTCGGAGCAGCGAGCCGACGCCGAGCAGCCGCGTCCGATGACCAACATGCACATCCACCACGTGCAGTTCGACCCGCAGGCCTCCGACGGCGTCGGCACCGGCATGCAGTTCGGCCAGGCCGTCAAGCCGTACATGGATTGGGACGTGCGGCTGTCCGCGGGCGCCGCCGCGGGCGACACCACCCTGCGGGTGGTCAACCCCGCGCCGACCGATGGTGGGCGGCTGGCCAAGCTCCGTCCGGGCGTGGCGATCGCCGTCGGCCAGGGCACCGAGGGGATCGAGGTCCACACGATCAAGACGATCACGCGCGCGGGCTCGAACGCGACGATCGAGCTCGTCGATCCGCTCGACGCCGCCCACCCGAAGGACGAGTGGACCGGCACCGAGTTCATCCAGTACCGCTGGTATCCCGACGTGCTGCTCGACAACGTGTTCTGGCACGACCACGTCGACGGCATCCACAACTGGGGCCACGGCCTGGTCGGCCAGTTCATGGTCGAGCCCAAGGGCTCCACGTATCACGATCCCAAGACCGGCCAGCAGATCGAGTCCGGCACGCTGGCGGACATCCGCACCGAGAACCCGCTCCTGCCCGGCAAGGTCGACGGCAGCTTCCGCGAGTTCGCGTGGTTCCAGATCGACGACAACCCCGGTCGCACGCCGGGCATCCCGCTTCCACCGGACGAGGAGGACTTCGACGGCCAGGACTCGACGGTCAACCTGCGCGCCGAGCCCTGGGCCGATCGCCTGGGCGCCGACCCCGACCCGTCGCTGCTGTTCAGCTCCTATCGCCACGGCGATCCGTTCACCCCGCTGCCGATGGCCTATCCGAACGACCCGGTGGTGCTGCGCACCGTTCAGGTCGGACCGCTGATCGACACCTTCCGGCTCGACGGGATGCGCTTCAGCTCCGAGGTGCGCAACGACAACAGCAAGCAGATCGACACGGTCCTCGCGGGCGTCTCGGAGAAGGCGACGATCGTCGTCGACGGCGGCGCGGGCGGCCCGCAGGGCACGCCGGGCGACTACCTCTACCACAACGGCACCGGGCGCCGGTTCCGCCAGGGCGCGTGGGGTCTGATGCGCGTGCTCGGTGGCAAGTCGGACGAGTTGCAGGCGCTGCCGGGCCGCGACGTCCCGGCCAGCGGCTGGCAGCCCCCGGGCCAGACCGGCGGGCGTCCGCCCGAGCCGGCCGACGCGGGCAACCCGTGCCCGGCCGGAGCGCCGAAGCGCGCGCTCCACGTCAGCGCGGTCGAGGTCGAGGCGTCCGACGAGGGTGACCGATGGGCCTACGTGCCGTCGGAGATGGCCAACGACGTCGAGGCGGGCAGGGTCAAGCCCGAGCCGCTCGTCGTCCACGCGGCCGCGGGCGAGTGCCTCGAGGTCACGCTCAACAACCGCCTCGGCGGCGACCGGCGCGCGTCGTTCGACGTCGGCCAGCTGCTGCGCGGCAAGGGCTCGGCCGGCATCAACGCGGGCTTCAACCCCGAGCAGACCGTCGCCGACGGCGCGACCCGGACGTTCCGCTTCTTCGCGGACTCCAAGAAGATCGGCAGCGCCCCGATCGCCGACTTCGGCGGTGAGGACTCGGGCGCGGAGGGCCTGTACGGCGCCGTGGTCGTCGGCCCGGCCGGCGCGACCTTCCGCGACCCGGTCAGCGGCAAGCCGACGAGCGTCGGCAGCCAGGTCGACGTCATCGCGCCGGACGGCAGCGCGTACCGCGACTTCACCCAGATCTGGGGCGAGGACGAGCCGCGGCTCGGCAGCGACACGACGCCGTACAAGATCGAGGTCGAGAAGCACGCGCTGGTCAACTACCGCTCCGAGCCGGTGAACGACGGCAACGACAACGCGTTCTCGCGCACGCCCGAAACGCCGGTGATGAAGGCCTACGCGGGCGACCCGATGAAGGTCCACGTCATCGGCGCGCCGGGCAGCGAGCAGCCGCACGTGTTCAGCCTCGGCGGCCTGTCCTGGGACATGGACTTCTCGCAGCCGGGCAGCCAGGAGGTCTCGGCCCAGGGCTTCGGGCCGTGGCAGACGGTCGACGTCAACGTCATCGGCGGCGCCGGCGGCCGCGCCCGCACGATCGGCGACTTCTGGTACGGCGACTTCCGGCGCGCGTTCACGCGCGGCGGCATGTGGGGCCTGACGCGGGTGCTCTCGGATGCGAGCTGCCCGATCAGGCCGCTGCCCGGCCTGGACTGCCTGGGCCAGCCGTCGATCATCTCCGACGGCCCCGTGGCCGAGCCCGGCGAGGCTGGCGACAACCCGCCCTCGCCGGCGCCGGCGGGCGCGTCGTCGTCGGGCGCCGCGAACGCGCCGCGGGTGGGCCTGAAGGGCACCAGGCAGCGCTCGCTGCGCAACCTGCGCGTGGCCAGCCGGCTCTCGCTCGGCGCGCTGCGTCGCCGGGGGCTGCGCATCCAGGTGCAGGCGCCGGCCGACACCCGCGCGCTGCGCGTGACGCTGTTGCGCAAGGACGGCCGCGCGAAGAAGCGGGTGGCCGTCGCGCTGATCAACGTGCGCCGCGGCGGTCGCCTCCAGGTCACCTGGAAGCTCGACGCGCGGACGCTGCGCGGGCTGCGGGCCGGGACCTACGTGGTGCGCGTCCAGGCCGGCCCCAGCCGCAGCCGGATCAGCCGGACCGCGCTCGAGCGCACGCTGCGCCTGACCGCGGGCGCCGGCAGCAGCCGGCGGTAGCGCTTTGGGCTCGGGGCGGCGGCGCGGGATCGACGGATCCGCGCCGCCGCCTAGCGCTGCTCGCTCTCGGGGCGCCGATCGTGGTCGGGGTCAGGCTCGGTGCCGGTGCGCCGGTCACCGGCCGGCACCTCGCCCTCGTCGCCGGCGGGCTCGAACTCGACGCTGACCCGCTCGCGCTGGACCGGCACCGTCTTCTGGACGTGCTCGGTGACGACGTGCTTCTTCAGGCGGGCGCGGCCGCTGACGCGCCGCTGCGTGCCGACCGACACCTCCTCCTCGGAACGGACCACCTCGGCGCCCTCGTCCGAGTGCGCGGGCTCGCGCTGGCGCTCGTCGTCCGAGGCCGCCGCCGGCGGCTCGGGCTCGGGCTCGGGCTCGGGCTCTTGCTCGTGCTCGCGCGCCCTGTCGGCGTCGGTCGCCACGGCCTCGGCGTCGGGCTCTCCGGCCTGCTGCGAAGGCGGCTCACCGCCGCTCGCGCCCTCCGGCTGCAGGCCGTAATGGCGGAACAGCGTGTCCTCCTCCTCCGCGCTGAGCTGCGTGTCGGGGTCGACGTTCGGCGCATCCTTGACCTGCTGCTTGTCGAACGGCACCTGCAGGTCGTCGCCGGCGGGCTGCGCCGCCGACAACGGGACGAAGGTGTGGCGCATGCCGAACAGGCCGGTCTTCACCGCCGCCCACGCCGGCCGATCGGACTCGTCGAGATAGAGCTCCTCGAACGTGCCGATCTTCTCGCCGTCGCGGTCGACCACGGTCCTGCCGCGCCAGCCGAGCGCAGTGTCGATGTCCAGCGGGCTCATGGCTCTCCTCCTCGGGGTGCAGGATGCGGCTACCCGGGGCACGGGGCGGCAAACGACCACCTGCGATGAGGCGAGTGAGACCGGAAGGGTCGGGTAGGAGCAGTCAACCCGACCCGTGCGGAGGAACCGATGAGCACCGTCGTCATCATCATCCTGATCGTCGTCGCGATCCTGCTGATCGCGCTGTTCGCCGTGTCGTCCTCGCGCCGGCGGGCGCAGCAGCAGCGCCAGGCGCGCGTCGAGTCGCGTGCCCGGGGCGCGGAGGCCGGACGCCGCCACGAGCACGCCGACGAGCTCGAGGACGAGGCCCGCGAGCTGGCCGCCAAGGCCGAGCGACGCGCCGAGGAGGCGCAGTCCCAGCGAGCGGCCGCGGGCGAGCACGAGCAGCGCGCCCGCGAGGTCGACCCCGACCGCTGAGCCGGGCGCCATCGCGCCAACTCGATCCGCACGGCCGTGCAGGCGGCTGACGATCGGGGTAGCGCCGCGGCAATCGAGAACGCAACCTGGAGGCGGCAATGCCACAGGACGACGCCACGGACCAGTTGCGTGACCGTCCGACGGGCGAGCTGCTCAAGCAGCTCTCCGATCAGACGACGAACCTGGTCCGCCAGGAGATCGAGCTGGCCAAGCTCGAGCTCCGCGAGAAGGGCAAGAAGGCCGGCCTGGGCGCCGGCATGTTCGGCGGCGCCGGCCTGTTCGGCGTTTTTGCGCTGGGCACGCTGACCACCTGCATCGTGCTGGCGCTGGCCACGTTCCTGCCTGCCTGGCTGGGGGCGCTGGTCGTCACCGTCGTCTACGGCGCCGTAGCGGGCGTGCTTGCGCTGCGTGGCAAGGCCGAGGTCCGACAGGCCAACCCGCCGCTGCCCGAGCGGGCCGTCGACAGCACGAAGGAGGACGTCCGATGGGTCAAGAGCAAGGCGCAGTCAGCACGTCGGTAGGCGCGCAGCGCGAGGCGGGCGGTTCCAGCGGGACGGGCGGGGCGGACTCCCCCGAGCAGCTGCGCGACGAGATCGAGCAGACGCGGCAGGAGCTGGGCGACACCGTCGCGGCGCTGGCCGACAAGACCGACGTCAAGGCGCGCGCGAAGGAGCGTGTGGCGGACGTCAAGCACACCGTGGCCGAGAAGCGCGAGCACGTGATGGGTCGCGCACGCCGGTCCAGCCCGCAGGGCGCGAGCACGGCTGCCGTGCAGGTCAAGGACAAGGCGCGCCAGAATCCGCTGCCCGTCACCGCGCTGGTCGCATTCGCGGGCGGCTTCATCGCCGGCCGGATCAGCGGGCGCTAGAGCCCCCGGCAGCCAACGGCCCAGGAGGATCACCCGATGGCCAGGACAGAGACCGAGAGCGAGCAGGACACGCGCGTGCAGCGCGACGGCGAGGGGAGCGAAGCCTCGCGCCCGGACGAGCCGACCGAGCTGCCCAAGCGGTCGTGGTTCGCCGCGCTCAAGCGGGCGGCCAAGGAATACGGCGACGACAACATCGGCGACTGGGCCGCGGCGCTCACCTACTACGCGATCCTGTCGATCTTCCCGGCGCTGCTCGTGCTCGTGTCGCTGCTCGGCCTCGCCGGCCAGTCGGCCACCCAGACGCTGATCGACAACGTCAGCCAGCTCGCCCCCGGACCGGCGGCCGAGATCGTCAGCAACGCGGTCACGAACCTGCAGAAGAGCCAGGGCGCCGCGGGCCTGCTGTTCGTCATCGGCCTGGCGGGCGCGATCTGGTCGGCGTCGGGCTACGTCGGCGCCTTCATGCGCGCGGCCAACGCGATCTGGGACGTCGAGGAGGGCCGCCCGGCCTGGAAGACGATCCCGCGTGCGCGATCGCGGTCACGATCGTCACGTTGATCCTGGTGACGGTCAGCGCGCTGGCCGTCGTGCTGACCGGCCCGCTGGCCCAGACCGTCGGCGACATCGTCGGGCTGGGCGACACCGCCGTCCAGGTCTGGGACATCGCCAAGTGGCCGGTGCTCGTCCTCATCGTCAGCTTCATGTTCGCGCTGCTCTACTACTTCGCGCCGAACGTCAAGCACCCGAAGTTCCAGTGGGTCAGCCCCGGCGGCCTGCTCGCCGTCGTCCTGTGGATCATCGCGTCGGCGCTGTTCGCCTTCTACGTGGCCAACTTCGCCTCCTACAACAAGACGTACGGGAGCCTCGGCGGCGTGATCGTCTTCCTCGTGTGGCTGTGGATCACGAACATCGTGATCCTGCTCGGCGCCGAGTTCAACGCCGAGCTCGAGCGCGGTCGCCAGATCGCGGCCGGCGCGCCCGAGGACAAGGAGCCCTACCTCGAGCCGCGCGACACCCGCAAGATGAAGAACTAGAAGCCGGCGGCGGCGCGATCGCGTGGCGCGCGGTGCGGACTACCGCACCCCCGGGGTGCGGTGTCGATCGTCACAAGATGCGGGCCTGCCTCATGTGCGCGGCCGGCCCCGCGCGGGAGACTGGCCTTGTCATCGAGGAGAGACCGCAATGTTCGCCCAGCCGCCCACTTCCACCGCCACCTCCGTCACGTCGCGCCAGGCCGCCGCGCACCAGCGCCAGCGCGACCTCGTCCGGGCCAGCCTGATCGCGTGCCCGGCCAAGGCGAGCCCGACCCACCGCCGCTGGGCCTGAGCCCTTCGGGGCGCGGGCGGGGTTGCCGGAGGGCGCCCCCGCTCGCCGTCCGCGGCGCGGACCACTAAGGTCGCCGCCATGCGGCCGACCACCAGACTCCAGCGCGCGATGGCCACCGCGGCCGTCGTGGCCGGCGCAGGCAGCGCGGCCTTCGCCTCGCCCGCCCACGCCGATCGCATCTATGGCGGGCAGAAGGCCTCCGAGCGCCTGCAGATGGTGTTCGCCGTCGCCGACGACGGCGCGACGCTGAACAGCGTGTCGCTGCTCTCCGAGCTCAACTGCCGCAACTCGTACAACCGCGCCGACACGGGCACGACGACCAGCGTCGCCGCGCTGCCCGCCGAGCCACAGCTCGGCGTCCTCTACCTCACCGGCGCGGCGATCACGAACGGCCGACTCGACGCGACGCTGGTGCTCGCGCGCGAACGCGGCGAAGGCCGCACCGACACGGCCCGCGGCCGCCTGACCGGCGAGCTGACCCCGAGCCGCGGCAGCGGCCGGCTGGCGCTGACCTCGCAGACGGTCGAGGACTCCACCGGCCGCGTCGTGCGCACCTGCTCGCGCACGTTCCCGTGGCGCGTCGCGCGCAACCCCGGCCGCCTGTTCGCCGGCAGCACCTCGCAGGGGGCTCCGCTGGTGCTCCGCGTCTCGGCCGACCGCCGCAGGGTCACGAGCAGCCTCATCGGCTGGGTGGCGCCCTGCCGGCTGGCGAGCTACTACCTCGAGCCCCACGACGACTGGCTGCTTCCGTTCCGCTTGACCCGCGGCGGCTCGTTCACGCAGAGCTACCGCTACGACGCCGGGCGCAACGCCGACGTCATCGGGCGCTTCGCGGGCCGCTTCACCGGCGACACGGCCTCGGGCACGTTCCGCAGCCGCGTGGTCGGCGGCGGCGAGCGCTGCCGGACCGGCCCGCGGACCTGGACGGTGGCGACCGGCTGACGTGCGCGCTCAGCGCCGGTCGGTGGCCAGCCGGACGGCGAGCGCGATGAGCACCGATCCGGTGACGGCGTCGAGCGCGGCGCGCACGCGCGGGCGGCGCAGCAGGTCGCCGGCGGCGACGAGCACGCGCGCGTAGGCCGACAGCCACACGAGGCCCATCGCGCCGTGAATCGCGGCCATCGTCAGCGACAGGGTCATGACCGGGTCGCCGGGCGACAGGAACTGCGGCAGCAGCGTGGCGTACAGGAGGGCGATCTTCGGGTTGAGCAGGTTGGTGAGCAGGCCCTGGCGCAGGGCGGTCAGCGGACGGATCGGTCGCCGCGCCGGGTCGGGCCGGGCGTCGGCCGGCGCCTTCACGTGGCGCACGGCGGCGAGCAGCGTCTGGAGACCCAGCGCGACCAGGTAGACCGCCCCGGCGACCTTGACGATCGTGAACGCGGTGGCCGAGGCGCTGAGCAGCGCGGCGATCCCGAGCGCCGAGGCGGCCGCCCACGCGAAGCACCCGGCGACGACGCCGACCGCCGTGGCCACCGCGGCCCGCATGCCGCCCGCCACCGCGTTGCGGGTCACGAGCGCCATGTCGGCGCCGGGCGTGACCGTGAGCACGGCCGCGACCGCGGAGAAGGCGAGCAGCTGGGAGACCATCGGCCGACGTCAGGCGCTCGTGTCGTCGAGGCGCTGGAGGAGATCGTGGGCCGCGAGCTCGATCTCCTTGTGACGCCACTCGGCCGCCCGGTACCGGCACGCGATCAGGCCCATGCGGTGGACGCGGTGGAAGTCGCCGTAGACGAACGCGTAGCGCGCCTTGGTCTCCTCGGAGGCTCCCTCGGTGAGCCCGAGGTGCCACTCGGCGTACTCGTCCCAGGAGTGCGAGGCCAGGAACGCGTTCTCGTCCTCGGCCCGCGGCTGAGCCTCGCCCCACTCGCCGGCGAGCACGTACTGGCGTGCGTCGATCAGGCGCGCCGCGCGGGCGACGGCGCGATCGTTCACCGAGTAGGAGGCCATCGGGCGAATTCTGACCGAGACGGGCGCGGTGCGGCCGGCCGGCACGCGCGGGATAGGCTGCGCGCGCCGCCACTCCGAGGAGGTTGCGAGGCATGATCGATCCGCTCGAGCGCTGGGCGCAGTACGGCGAGAAGCCCGACTACATGGGCCTGCTCAGCTTCGGCGGCGCTCCGTACACCGAGGACCCGGCCGAGCTCGCCGGGGTGGACGTAGCGATCGTCGGCGCGCCGATGGACGAGCTCGTCTCCGACCGCCCGGGCACGCGCTTCGCCCCTCGCGCGATCCGCGCGGCCAGCTGTCCCCACGGCCCGCACCTCGAAGCCAAGGTCGACGCGTTCGAGGCGCTGCGGATCGTGGACTTCGGCGACGCGCCGATCGTGCCCGCCCAGCCCGAGCGCTCGCACGCGGCCATCGCCGACACCGTCGGCCAGGTGCTGGCCGCCGGGGCGATCCCGGTGATCATCGGCGGCGACCACTCGATCACCGAGCCCAACGCGCGCGCGTGCGCCGCGGCGCACGGACCCGTGGGCCTCGTGCACTTCGACACCCACACCGACACCGGGATCGAGGTCTACGGCGCCGAGCTCTCGCATGGCACCATCATGCGCCGCCTCGTCGAGGCCGGTCACGTCGATCCGCGCCGGTACGTGCAGATCGGGCTGCGCGGCTACTGGCCGGGGGAGTCCGAGTTCGCGTGGCAGGCCGAGCGCGGGATCACGAGCCTGTTCATGCACGACGTCCGCGAGCTGGGCATCGGTGAGGTCGTGCGGCGCTCGCTGGAGGTCGCGCGCGGCGGGCCCGTGTTCCTGACGGTGGACATCGACGTGCTGGACCCGGGGCTGATCCCCGCGGGCACCGGCACCCCGGAGCCGGGTGGGATGACGACCGCCGAGCTGCTCTGGGCGGCGCGCGAGCTGGCCGCCGGGCTCGACCTGGTCGGCGCCGACCTCGTCGAGGTGATCCCGACGGGCGTGGGCTCGGCGGACTCCGCCGCGCTGGCGGGCGAGCGGATCGTCCGCGAGATCCTCACCGGCATCGCCATGCGCCGTCGTGACGGCGATCGCGACTGACCGGGTCCAGCGTTCGCTGTTCCTCAACGATCGGCGGCGTCAGGCCAGCCGCTTGCCGAGCAGCGCCGCGTGCGCCGCCACATCGCGGGCGTACTCGGCGAAGTGCGAGGCCCGCAGCGCCTGTGGGCCGTCGCACAGCGCCACCTCCGGGTCCTCGTGGACCTCGACGATGATGCCGTCGGCGCCGACGGCGGCCGCGGCGCGCGACAGCGGCGCGACGAGCCGCCGGTCGCCGGCGGCGTGGCTGGGGTCGACGATCACGGGCAGGTGCGTGTGCAGCTTCAGCCACGGCACGGCGCCGAGGTCGAGCGTGAAGCGGGTGGCCGTCTCGAACGTGCGGATCCCGCGCTCGCACAGGACGACGGCCTCGTTGCCCTCCTTGAGGATGTAGTCGGCCGCCTGCAGCAGCTCGTCGAGCGACGACGACAGCCCGCGCTTGAGCAGCACCGGCCTGCCCAGGCGGCCGGCGACCTCGAGCAGGGCGTAGTTCTGCATGTTGCGCGCGCCGATCTGGACGACGTCGGCGTGCTCGTGGACGGCGTCGGCGTGGCGGCTGTCGAGCAGCTCGGTGACCACGGGCAGGCCAGTGACCGCGCGCGCCTCGGCCAGGATCTCCAGGGCCTCCACGCCCAGGCCCTTGAACGCGAACGGCGAGGTCCGCGGCTTGTACGCCCCGCCGCGCAGCATCGACGCGCCGGCCGCGTGAACGGTGCGCGCGACGCCGATCGTCTGCTCGCGCGACTCCACCGTGCACGGCCCGGCCACGAGGCAGAACGTCTCGCCGCCGCCGACCGTCCGCCCGCCGATGTCGAGCACCGTCGGGTGGTGGTGGGACAGCTCGGAGGACGCGAGCTTGTACGGCCGCGAGATCGGCACGACCCGGTCGACCCCCGACATGCCCTCGAGCCCCAGCTCGGCCACGCCCTCCGGGTCGCCGATCGCACCGATCGCCGTGGTCAGCTCCCCGGGCATGACCACGACGTGCACGCCGGTGGTCTGCAGCCGCGCGCGGACCGCCTCGACCTCGGCCTCGCTGGCCTGGGGTGTCATGACGATCATCATGGCCGGTGACCTGCTAGAGCCCGAGGTCGCGGACGCCGAGCTCGTCGAAGCCGACGTGGTGGGCCAGCTCGTGGCGGACGGTCTGGGTCACCTGGTCGCGCAGCAGCCCCGGATCGTGCCCGAAGTCGCGGCGCAGCGTGTCGCGGTAGATGACGATCCGGTCGGCCACGTCGTCGCGGGTCGCGCCATCGCCGTGGTAGAGGCCGTAGGCGCCCTGCCGGCGGCCGCCGTCGGAGATGACCACGGCGACGTTGTGGTTCTCCACGAGCACGCGCAGCAGGTCGGGCAGGTCGTCGAGCGCGTCACGCACGAGCTCCTCGAAGTCGCCGTCGTCGTAGGGGTCGAGCTCGAGGAACTCCGTCTCGTCGGGCTCGGCGGCGACGCCGTCGCGGGCCAGGCGCTCGGCCCGCTGCACGACCCGCTCGAAATCCTCCTCGGACGCGGGCTCGCGGTAGTCGGCCATCTTCAGGCCGATGGCGATCGCCCCGCCGAAGACCACGCCGGCGATGAAGCCGATCACCGCCAGCGTCTCGATCCAGCGCGTCGGCCCGTTCGTGCTGAACCCGTCGAGGACCACGATCGCGGTCAGGCCGGCGCACAGCGCGACCGCCGCGGCCAGCGCGATGCGGCGCAGGGGCGGCATCAGCCGGCCCTCATGGCCCGGGCGATGACGAGGCGCTGGATCTCGTTCGTGCCCTCGTAGATCTGGGTGATCTTCGCGTCGCGCATCATTCGCTCGACCGGATGGTCCTCGACATAGCCGTAGCCGCCGAGGACCTGCACCGCCTCGACGGTCACGGCCATCGCCGTGTCCGACGCGAACAGCTTGGCCATCGACGTCCACTTGCCGAGGTCGTCGGCGGAGCGATCGGCCATCGCGCACGCCTTGTAGAGCAGCTCGCGCGCGGCGGCGGTGCGGGTCTCCATGTCGGCCAGCTTGAACTGGATCGCCTGCAGCTCGTGGATCGGCTCGCCGAAGGCGATGCGCTCCCGCGCGTAGGCGTTGGCGTAGTCCGTCGCGCCCTGGGCGATCCCGACGGCTTGGGCGGCGGCGCCGAGCCGCGTGCGCTCGAGCGTGGCCAGCGCGATCGGCAGCCCGCGGCCCTCCTCGCCGATGCGGTTGGCGTCGGGCACGCGGACGTCCTCGAACACGGGCGAGCCGGTCGGCGCGCCCTTGATGCCGAGCTTGTGCTCGAGTCGGCCGATCGACAGGCCCGGCCGGTCCTGCTCGACGACGAACGCGGTCATCCGCCGGCGCTCGGGGTCGGTGCGGGCGAAGACGACGTAGAAGTCGGCCACCGTGACGTTGGTGATCCAGTTCTTGGCGCCGTTGATCACCCACTCGTCGCCGTCGCGCACCGCGGTCGTCCGCATCGCCGCCGCGTCCGACCCGGCCTCGGGCTCGGACAGGGCGAAGGCCGGCGACCACTCGCCGCTGGCGCATCGGGGCAGCAGGCGCTCGCGCAGCTCGTCGGAGCCGAACAGCGCGATCGGCAGCGTCCCGAGCTCCTGGATCATCAGGATCAGCGCGCTCGTCGCGCACGCGTGGGCGATCTCCTCGACCGCGACCTGGAGCATCAGCGTCCCGGTGCCGGTGCCGCCGTACTCGGTCGCGAACGGCAGCGCGAGGATGTCGTGCTCGGCCAGCAGCCGGCGGACGTCCCACGGGTACTCGCCGGCCTTGTCGATCTCGGCCGCCCGCGGGCGCACGCGCTCGTCGACGATCTGGCGGATCGTGTCGCGGAACTCGCGATGCTCGGGCGGGAGCTCGTAGACGTCCGGCGCGCTCGTCGTCATCAGGAAACATGGTAGTTCGGCCCGCATGGCGCGCAGCGCAGCGGGGTAGCCTTCGAGCATGGCCATTGGCACTGCTCTGTTCCTGATTGCCCTGGGCGCGATCCTGCGCTACGCCGTGTCGGACTCGGTGGAGGGCATCGACCTGCCCACCATCGGTCTGATCCTCATCATCGTGGGCGTCGTCGGCATGGTGATCTCGTTCTTCATGATGTCGATGTGGAGGCGGGACCGGGACGTGGACGTGGTCGAGCGCAGGCCCGTCGATCGGCGCGACCCCTACGCCTGAGCCGCCTGCTTCCCAGCCGGCCGCGCCGTCGGCTCACGGGCGCCACAGCCGTCCGCGACGCGCGCGGCGACGAGGCCCGCCGGGTGGGGGACCTGCTCTCGCGCGCGGGGTTCGGGCCGACCGTCGCCGCGCTGATCTCGTTCCCGCGCGCCAGCCCGCACGGCGACGTGCTGATCGGCGAGCGCGGCGGGCGCGAGGTCGGCGCCGTGTGCTGCGCGGCGTTCGGGGCCACGGGCTGGGTCGGCGCGCTGGGGGTGCTGCCCGAGGCGCGCCGCCACGGCATGGGCCAAGCGCTGACCGAGGCCGCGTGCGCGCGCCTGCGCGAGCGCGGCGTGCAGACGGTACAGCTGTTCGCGACCGACATGGGCCGCCCGCTGTACGAGCGGATGGGGTTCGAGCCCGAGGGCGCGGCGACGGCCTGGCGCGGCACGGCGGGCACCCCGGGCCAGGCCGGCGCGGGCCTCGAGCTGCGCGCGGTGCGCGAGAGCGACCGCCCGGCGCTGAGGGCGATCGACCGGCGCGCGACGGGGGAGCGGCGCGATCCGGTGCTCGATGCGCTCATGCCTCCGACCGGCCTGGTGGCCGAGCGCGCCGGCGAGCAGGTCGGCTGGGCGGTGAGCTCCCCGTGGGGCCTGAGCGTGGCCATCTGCGCCGACGACCCGCAGGCCGGCGTCGCGCTCATGGCCGCCGCCGCGGCCGGTGGGCCGGGCGCGGCCACGGTGGTTGTGCCCGCCGCCAACCAGGCCGCCGCGACCGCACTCGGCCGCTGGGCCTTCCAGGGCGTCAACGCGGGCGAGCGGATGCGCCTCGGGCCGCCCGTGGCCTGGCGCCCGGAGCGCCAGTTCGGCCTGTTCAACCTGTTCTGGGGCTAGGCGTCAGGATGGCTGTGCTTCACTCATGCCCCGGCCTGCTCGGGCCCCTTCTCCGGCATGCGACGGGGGCCGCTGCGTCGTCGGGATCGAGGACCTACAGCGCGTGATTCCGTCTCATGTACCGGTCGAACTGCGGCACCGTGAACGCCGCGAGCCCGTACCCGGGTGTGTAGAGCAGGCCCTTCTCGATCAGCCGCGCTCGGGTTGGGCCGAGCTGCTGCGACGTACGGTCTAGGACCGCGGCAACGTCCCGTGCCTGATGGGGCTCCGGTCCGAGTTCGGCCATGGCGCGCAGGTAGCGCAGCTCCAACTCAGTTGTCCGGTCCGCGCGAACCCTGAAGAAGCTCCCGTCCAACTTGCTCTCGACGAGTTCCTGAGCCTCGACCGCCTCCTCTCTCGAGATCGCGTCATGACCGGAGAGGTCCCAGACGATATAGCCGTACTCCTGGAGGAAGTATGGATATCCCTCGGTGTACTCGACGATCGCCTCCACGGCCCCAGCCTCGTAGGTGACGCCGAGGTTCAACGCCGGGTCGATCAAGGCCCTGGCGGCTTCGTCCTCCGGGAGGGTCCCTACCTCAGGGAATCGAAACAGCCGTTCGGCGTAGGACTTTGCCTCTCCAGCCAATTCCGGTAGCTGGGGCAGGCCAGCGCCTACGAAAGTCACCGGCAGGCGTCGCTGGACCGTCTTGTGCAGCGCGGCGATGATCGCTTCAAGCTCGGAGAGGGCCAGGAACTGGACCTCGTCGAACAGAAAGACGACTGCTGAGCCTTGCTCTTGAGCGGCCTCGCCGATGGCGACCATGACGTCGGTGAGATCCTCGGCCAAGCTGCCGCTGTCGGCAAAGCCTTCCGCCGGTTCAACATCCCGAAGCGCCGCAGTGACGGCTCCCTCCGGGCTGACCGTGACCTGAAAGGAACGGAGAATCTGGGCCGCTCGGTGCCCGCGGTCCTTCCAACGGGCGCGAGGGGCGACTTGCAGAAGCGCGCGACGCGCCAGCGCCGCCATGCGCTGCCCGAAGTCCTCGTGCTTTGTGATCTCGGCTTCTACGGTGGTCCAGCCGCGCTCGGTCGCTGTGTCTCGAAACTCGCTCAGCAACACGGTCTTTCCGACGCCGCGAAGGCCTATCGCGATCATCGACTGAGCGGTGTAGCCATTCTTCATGCGCTCCAGGAGGAGCTCGAATGCGCGGAGCTCATCGACACGGCCGACGAGCACCGGCGGTCGGGCGCCGGCGTTCGGCGTGTATGGATTGTTTGCCGGGCTGCGCGACACTTTTCCCAGATTAGCATCGTTTAGTTATTCCCGATAAACTCCCGAAACGGCGATAATGAGCGGCCGAGGGACGCTAGGCCGCCGCTCGTCAGGCCGTGCGCAGCGATCCGGTCGATGGTCGAGCGGGCGCATCGGCCCGCGGCCTGCGCCTGTCCTCCGGCTGACCGACCGCAATTCTGTGCTCGCGCCTGCGTTGTGAGCGCCTGTGCACACCACTTCTGAGACGGATCTCAGGCTGATGATGGGGCTCGCCGATCGGGTGGAGGCCTGGGCCCGGCGCTTCGGGATCCCCCCGCCACCGGGCGCCGATGCCGAGGCCCAGCGCTCGGACGCCGAGGCGCAGGCGGCGCCGTCGCGCGCCACCGACCGGGGCGCGAGCCGCGAGGCCGATGACGACGAGCGATTCGCGCGCGAGCCGCGGCACGAGGGCTGATCGTCCGGTGGGTCCAACGCCGGTGCGCAGCGTGCGCCGACATGTCGGCGCGCGAGGGCTTACCGTGCGGACATGCCCGCCGACACCCGCCTCTGGCATCCGTTCGCCGACATGCACGCCGTGCGCAACGCCGAGATCGTCATCGCGCGCGGCGACGGAGCGTACGTCTGGGACGACGAGGGCCGCCGGCTGCTCGACGGCACCGCGAGCCTGTGGAACGTCAACGTCGGCCACGGGCGCGACGAGATCGTCGACGCGGCCGCCGCGCAGATGCGGACGCTGGCCAGCTACTCGGCCTTCGGGGCGTTCGCCAACGCGCCGGCGCTGCGGCTCGCCGAGCGCCTGAGCGAGCTCGCGCCGGTCGACGACGCGCGAATCTTCTTCGTCTCGGGCGGCGGCGACGCGATCGACACCGCGGCCAAGCTCGCGCGCCGCTACTTCGCGGCGATCGGCACCCCCGAGCGCGTGCACCTCATCAGCCGCACGCAGGGCTACCACGGCACGCACGGGCTGGGCACGAGCATCGGCGGCATCCCGGCCAACCGCGCCGACATGGGGCCGCTCGACCCGTCGGCCTCGCAGGTGCCGCACGACTCGCTCGATGCGCTCGAGGCCGAGGTCGAGCGCGTCGGCGCCGACCGGGTGGCGGCCATCTTCGTCGAGCCCGTGATCGGCGCGGGCGGCGTGCACCAGCCGCGCCCGGGCTACGTCGAGGGCGTCGCGGAGCTGTGCGCCCGCACCGGGGTGCTGTTCGTGGTCGACGCCGTGATCAACGCCTTCGGACGGCTCGGCACGTGGTTCGCGGCCGACCGCTTCGGCGTGCGTCCGGACCTGCTGTGCTTCGCCAAGGGCGTCACCAGCGGCTACCTGCCGTTGGGGGGCATCGTCGTCTCGGGCCGCGTGGCCGAGCCGTTCTGGTCGTCGCCCGGCACGATCTTCCGCCACGGCCCGACGTACAGCGCCCACCCGACGTGCTGCGCGGCGGCGATGGCCACCCTCGACATCATCGCGCGCGAGGGCCTGCTGGCCCGTGGCCGCGAGCTCGAGGGCGAGATCGCCGCCGCGCTCGGCGGCCTGGCCGGCCGGGAGCTCGTCGGCGAGGTGCGCGCGGGCATCGGCGCGATGGGCGCGGTGGCCTTCGAGCGCGAGGCCCTGGCCACCCACCCGGACCTCCCGCAGCGCGCCTTCGCCCAGGCGCGCGCCCGCGGCGTGCTCGTGCGCCCGCTCGGTGACGGGGTGGCGATCTCGCCGCCGCTGGTCATCACGCGCGAGGAGGTCGAGCACGCGGCCGCCGTCATCGGTGAGGCGTTCGAGGCCGTCGCACGCGACCTGCCGGCGCCGACGGCCGCGCGCGGGTAGCCACAACGAGAGGTGGCGTGACGCGGCGGTACCGTTCGTCCCATGAGCCACCCACTCGCAGACTCCAGCCTCGAGGTGACCCCCGAGCACGCCGCGAGCGCGCTGGCCGACGACAGCGCCGAGGTCATCGACGTGCGCGAGCCCTACGAGCGCGAGGCCGGCCACATCGCCGGAAGCCGGCACATCGAGCTCGAGCGCCTCGCCTCGAACGCCGGGACGATCGACCGCGAGCGCCCGGTGATCTTCCACTGCCGCCTGGGCTCGCGCTCGCTGATGGCCGCGCAGGCCTTCCGCAGGGCCGGCTACGACGCCTACTCGATGGCCGGGGGCCTCGACCGCTGGGCGGACGAGGGCCGCCCGCTCGTGCCCGAGGACGGGCACGTCGCCGACCACTGACGGCGAATGGCGGCGGGTCGCCCCGGGTACCTCGGTCCTCGAACCCCGGACAGAGGAGAGGCGCGTGTACATCGGCATCGGTGCCCTGCTGCTGATCATCATCCTGATCGTCCTGCTGACCTAGCCGCCGCCCGGCCGGCGCAGAGGAAAGGCCCGCCCGGAGCGGGCCTTCTCTTTGGGCCCACGTGCGACCATGCCCGGCATGAGAGGCCCGTCCCTTCGCCGGCCAGTCGGCGCGGCGGCGGCCGTCGGCGTCGCGGTCGCGCTGCTCGGCCCCTCCGGGTCGGCTTCCCCCGCCGGCGGCGCGCAACCGGCCGTCCGGCTCACGATCACCTTCGTCCGCGAGGAGGGCGCGCCGCGCCACGTGGCTCATCTGCGCTGCAGCGGCGAGCGCGCGCGGGCCGACGGCTACCTCGCCGACGTGGGCGCGCGGCGCGCCTGCCGGCTGGCTCGCCGCCACGCGCAACTGCTGGCCGCGGTCCCTGACGGCCGGCGCGCCTGCACCCAGATCTACGGCGGCCCCGAGCACGCCCGCGTCCGTGGCCGCATCGGCGCGCGCACGGTCGACCGGCCGTTCACGCGCAGCGACGGCTGTCGCATCGACGAGTGGACGCGCGCGATGCCGCTGCTCCCGCGGCCGCGCCCGCTGGCACCCTGACCGGCGTGGCCGGCGAGCTGGCGATCTCCCTGGACGACGTGCGCGCCGCCGCCGGGCGCCTGCGCGGCGTCGCCCATCGCACGCCGGTCCTCACCTCGCGCACGCTCGACGAGCGCTGCGGCGGGCGGGTCGCGCTCAAGGCCGAGAACCTGCAGCGAGCCGGCGCGTTCAAGTTCCGCGGGGCATGGAACGCGGTGTCGGCGCTGGCGCCCCCGCGCGGCGTCGTCGCCTCCTCGTCGGGGAACCACGCGCAGGCGCTCGCGCTGGCCGCCGCCCTGCACGGCACGCGCGCGACGATCCTCATGCCGCACGACGCGCCCGTGTCCAAGCGGGCGGCGACCGTGGGCTACGGCGCCGAGGTCGTCGGCTTCGACCGCTACACCGACGACCGCGACGCGCTCGCCCACGACCTGGCCCGCGATCGCGGGCTGACGCTCGTGCACCCGTACGACGAGCCGCTCGTCATGGCCGGTCAGGGGACGACGGGGCTCGAGCTGGTCGAGGACGCCGGCGACCTCGACGTGGTCGTCGTGCCCGTCGGCGGGGGCGGGCTCGTGTCGGGAGTGGCCACCGCCGTGCGCGCCCTGCGCCCCGACACGCGGGTGATCGGCGTCGAGCCCGAGGCCAGCGACGACACCCGCCGCTCGCTGGCCGCGGGCCGGCGCGAGCGGGTCACCGTCGGGCGCACGATCGCCGACGGCCAGCAGCTCCCCATGCCGGGCGAGCTCACCTTCCCGATCGTCGCGGCGCTCGTGGAGGACGTCGTCACCGTCTCCGACGACGAGCTCGTGGCCGCGATGCGGTTCCTGTTCGAGCGCCTGAAGGTCGTCGTCGAGCCGAGCGGCGCGAGCGCGCTGGCCGCGTTGCTCTCCGGCCGGCTGGCGCTGAACGGGCAGCGGGCGGGCGTGGTGCTGTCGGGCGGCAACGTCGACGCCGCGCGCTTCGCCGAGCTCGTGGGCGCGCGGCCCGGCCGAGCCTCCGATACGACACCTGCCTAGGCGCGATCCGGGCCGGGCTACGCTTGGCGGCCTCTTGCGCCGTCATTCGCTCCGTCGCGCGGCCGTCGCCGCCTGCCTGGCCGTCGCGGCGCTCGCCGCGCCCGCCGCGGCGTGGGCGGCCGAGCCACCGCGGCCGAGCGGCCCGGCCGAGGGAGCACGGGTCGTCGCCGGCTCGCCCGTGGCCCTGCTGGCCCGGGGCGTCGCCGGCGAGACCACGGTCGGGCTGCGGATCTCGCGGTCGCCGGAGCCGATCGACGATTGCGGTCGCATCGGCGGCGAGATCGCCGACGTGACGGGCGTGGCCCTGGCCAACGACCTGGCGCTCTACGGCTTCTCCACGGCACGCTGGTACGACCGGCGCGGCACCTACTTCTGGCAGGTCGCCCGCACCGCGCCGGACGGGACGTGCGCGGCGGCGCCGGCGCGCACGATCGACGTCGTCGCGCCGCCGGCCGGATCGGCGCAGCGGCCGCGGGCCGGCACCGGGCTGCCGCGGCTGTCGCGCGCGCCGATCCCGCGACGGATCGGCGCGAGCAACAACACCACGTTCGTGATCCGCACCGGCGGACTGCCGTCCCGGCTGTCGCGCTCGCGCTACGTGTCGCTCGTGCGCAACAGCGGCCGCCGCTGGCGCCTGCACTGGGGCGGCACCGAGCCCGGGCGCCCGGTGTTCGGCAACGGGCGCTCCGAGGTCGGCTTCGACACCGGTCTGGTGCCGCCGGGCGCGCTGGCCGTGACCATCACAGGCCCGGACTTCCGCGCCGGCAGCGTCGGGCGGCTCGAGCGCGACCTCGTCCTGCGCGCCGACCTGCCCTGGCAGCAGGGGCCGGCCTACCCGAGCCGCACGCAGATCGACCTGGAGACCGTCCTGCTGCACGAGTTCGGCCACGTGGCCGGCAACCGCGGCCACGTCAGGCGCGGCTGCCGCGACACGCCGATGATCGTCGGCCTGGCCCGCGGCGAGTGGTGGCGCTCGTCGGGCGACTTCTCCTTCCGCCGGTGCCCGTCGGACCTGCGCTGAGACCCCCGGGCCCGGTGCGCCCGCGCGGTTCATGAGCACGAGCTATGCCAGGGCGAACCCTGGCATGGCTAAGACTAAGCGGACCTCATGAAGGACGACCTGACCTGGGAGCAGATCGCCACCGGGGCGTGCTACGCACCAAGCGGGGCCGCCGCGCAGTTGGAAGCCTAGGCCCGAACGCGAACGTGGCGCCGAAGCTCTACCGGCCGGCGATCCGCTGCAACGCCTCCTCGATGGCGCCTCGGAGCGCGGTCGGCGTGACCACCGCGGTCGACTCCGCCGGCCTCGCCCGCCGCGGCCACGCCATGCCCAGTCTCGGCCCCCGCCGCGGGGTGGTCAACCTCACCCCTAGGGGTGCTAGTCGCCCGCTCGTCGTAAGCCAACACTGGCGACTCAACCAACCGGGGGCCCCGGAGTGCCCTCGACGGAGGAGGAGACCAATGAACGTGACCATCCTTTCCGCCCGCCGGGCGCGCCTCGCCGCCGCCGGCGCTGCCGTGGCAGCGTGCGCCATGGCGCTGGCACCCGTTGGTGCCCAGGCCGCGGTCGACTGTGGACCGGAGGCTGATCAGATCCCGACGGCCAACCGGACCTTCAAGGCCGCCTCGGCGACGCGATGCCTGATCAACAACGAGCGGCAGGCCCGTGGCCTTGCGCCGCTTCGCTACTACATCTCACTTCGCGGCTCACGCATCGTGAACGTGCTCAACCGCGAGGCCTACAAGCACAACCAGGACATGGTGACCAACCACTTCCGGAGCCACACCGGCTCGGACGGCAGCACGCGCGAGAGCCGCCTGGCGCCGTATGGCGGGAAGACGGGCGAGATCCTCTACAGCTGGGAGGGCTCCGGCGGCACCCCGCGCGCGGCCGTGAACGCGTGGATGAAGAGCAAGGCTGGCCACCGCGAAACCATCCTCGACCCCGGCTTCCGCGAGTTCGGATCTGCGGCCAGTCACCTGGAGGCCGTCACCGGAAACCCGGGGGGCACCTATACCGTCACGTTCGGCGGCCGCTGATCGCCGCAGACCACGCAGATGGCGGATGCAAAACGTTTGATTCGCCCTCCGCGACCCGCCGCGACCCCGTGGCGCGCCGCGTGATGGCGGCGCGCCACGGTTGCCGTCGGCCAGGCGTGCCTGTACGTCCTCCGGCGCCTCGAGCGAGCTGGCGGGCCTGACCACCGCGTAGCTCCCGACGACACCCGGCGGGACGGCGAGGGCGCTCCGAACGGGGCGCCCTCGCTGCGTTCCGGGAACCCCGCCCACAACACCGACAGTGTGAATTCTGTCCCGGGATGGCAAGGTGATGGTCGGCGCTAGCAGGGGTTTCCCCAGTGCTAGAGCCGTCAGGGCACGTCACAATAAAGGGATGGAGGACCCGATGGTCGTCACCCGCGGCGTCGCCGTGCCGCTGCGCGAGGTCGTCGTGCGCACGAGCCGCTCGTCCGGCCCCGGCGGCCAGCATGCCAACGTGACCGACTCGCGCGTCGAGGCGAGCCTCGACGTCACGAGCACCTCCGCGCTCAGCGAGGCCCAGCGCGAGCGGGTGCTCGCGCGCTGCGGGCCGGTCGTCCGCGGCGTCGCCCAGGACGCCCGCAGCCAGGCGCGCAACCGCGAGCTCGCCCTCGAGCGCCTGCGCGACCGGCTGGCGCGAGCGCTGGCCGTGCCCCGCACGCGGCGCCCGACGCGGCCGACCGGCGCCAGCCGGGTGCGCCGCCTGAAGTCCAAGCGGCGCCAGTCCGAGCGCAAGCGCGACCGCCGCCGGCCGCCGGCCGACGACTGACCCCACCTTCGCGGGCCTGCGGGGTGGCCGGCTAGCGCACGCTGCGCGCCAGCCGCAGCGCGGCGTCGAGGGGCAGCTCGGTCTCCAGGCGGTACGTCGCGCCGCCGGTCGTCCACACCAGCGTGCTGCCGGCCAGCCGCCGCGGCGGCACGAGCACGTGCCGGCCCTCGACGAACAGGCCCCGGGCGCCGTCGACCCGCACCGGCCGCACCTGCACGCTAGGGTCGACGAGCTTGCGCACGAGCGCCAGCGCGTCCCCGGGGAGCACGCTCAGCAGCGCGCCGATCCCGTGACGCGACGGCGGCAGGCCGGCCCGCGCGACGTAGACGAGCGACACGCTGGGACCGAAGTCGGTCTCGCCCACGTAGACGCCGTCCGGGCGGCCGAGCGCCGTGACCGTCGGCACGGGAGCGTCGCGCCGGGCCGCGGCCAGCGTCGTGCGCCGGCCGAGACCCAGGTCGTCGGCCGGACCGACCGCGGGCAGGCGCTCGACGCGCTCGACACGCACCGCTCCGATCCCCAGCCAGTCGGCCACGCGGGCGCGCACGCCGGGCGATGCGGCCAGCAGCACGCCGGCGGCGAGAACGACGACGAGCCCGACGGCCGCCGCGGGCGCCAGACGCGGCCACGAGGCCAGGCCCGTCCACGGCCGGCGGCGGCGACGCTCCGGCTCGGCGGCGATGCGGGCCGCCACGCCGGCGGCGAGGTCGGGGGTGGACGGCCAGGCCAGCTCGTCACGCAGGGCGATCAGCCTCGTCTCGAGCTCGCTCACGGCGACGCCACCTCCTCCGCGTCGCCCGCCGGTAGCTGCGCGCGCAGCCGCCCGAGCGCGCGCGACAGCCGCGACTTGACCGTGCCGCGGCGGCAGCCCAGCGCGGCCGCGGTGTCGTCCTCGCTCAGGTCCAGCAGATAGCGGCACGCGATCACCGCGCGGTCGCGTTCGTCCAGCGCGGCCAGCGCGCCGAGCAGCGCGTCGCGCTCGCCGCCCGCCAGCAGCGCGGCCTCGGCGGACGGAGCCGCGTCCCCCGAGACGCGCTCGGCGGCGACGCGCAGCTCGAGTCCCGCCCGTCGACCGGCCGCACGGCGGCGATTGCGGGCCTCGTTGGCGACGATGGCCAGCAGCCACGGGCGGAAGGGCGCCCCGGCGCGAAAGCGCGGCAGCGCTCGCCAGGCCTTGACGAAGCCCTCCTGGGCGGCCTCCTCGGCGTCGGCCGCCGACCCCGTGATCAGGCATGCGGTGCGAAAGGCGATGTCCTGATGCGCACGCACGAGCACCTCATAGGCGGCCTGATCGCCGCGGCGCGCTCGCTCGATGAGCATCGCCTCGCTCTGAGGTGGTCGGCTCACCACCACCCCTGTCTACACCGGCCGGCGCCATGGGGTTCCCCACCGGGCGCGACGTCCCCACGCCGCGAGGGCGTGGGGACGGGCGCGACCTACAGTCCGGGGGGGTGACGGACTGTGTAGCGCGCGGTCGAGCGCATCTCGGTCTGCCAGCGCGTGTTGTTCTTGGTCCGGCCGCTGGTGTCGAAGCGCAGCCCGGCGACGACCATGTACATGTGCCCCGAGTGGGCGTAGATCGTCACCCACTGCCCGGGGCCGGGGTCGCCCCAGTCGACGAAGCCACCCGAGGGCAGCGCCTGCTCGAGCAGCCCGGCGCCGTGCAGCGCGAACGAGACCGAGCCCGAGCAGTCGTAGCCGGTGTCCTCGAACTTCGCGTGGCCGCCGCCGTACTTGTACGGCATTGTGGCGATCTGGTTGCCGGCGGCGATGATCTGCTTGACCTGCTCCGGCGCACTGGCGGGGGCGATCGCGAGCCCGTCGGGGCCGATCGTCGCCTTCTCACCGGCGGGGGCGACGACGGGCTGGGCCGCCGGCACGCCGCTCGCGGCCATCGCGCGCAGGGCATCGATGTCGGCGGCGTCCATCACGCCGTCGGCGGGCCGGGTGGCGGCCTGCTCGAAGGCCATGACCGCCTTCAGCGTGCTGGATCCGAAGTGGCCGTCGATCGAGACGGTCTGGCCGACCTTGCGCAGGAAGTCCTGCAGGACGCGGACGTCCTGGCCGCGCATCCCACGGCGCAGCGGCACGCGCGAGCCGAGCCGGCCCCGCTTCTGCTTCTTGGTGGCCCGCGCCAGGTCGTAGCCGCCCGTGCCCTCGCTGGCCTGCACCTGCCGGAGGGCGGCGATCGTCTTGCGACCTACGACCCCCGACGGCGTGAGCTGCGCGGCGCGCTGAAAGCGCTTGACGGCGCGGACGGTCGACGGACCGAACTGGCCATCGACCTTGACGGAGACTCCGGCCGACCGCAGCGCGCGCTGCAGCGCACGAACGTCCGCGCCACTGGCTCCCGGCCTGAGAGCACGGTCGCCAAGGCCGGGCTTCTTGGCCACGGCGGCCGGGGCCGACACCAGGCCGCAGCCTGCGACCGTGGCGAGAGCCAAGAGACAGATACGACGAACTGACGGCGGCACGACGACACGAACCCCCTTTTTCGGGCGCCTGCGGGGTTAGCTGACGGGCTCGCGCGAAAAGGGTCACGCTACGCCGCGAGAACACGGCGATTCGCCCCAGGCCACCGAGGTGGCCACTGGGTCCCCCGCCTCTCACCGGTGGGGCCGGCGAGAGTTCGGCTGGTCACAACGACCGGGGCAAGATAGCGAAGTTGTCGGCCGTATTGCCCACCGCCTTGAGAAACGCAACTCTCTTCGCAGGAGACTTCGTCGTTTGGCCGAAGCCTCCTGCCTTTCGCCCGGCGAGCGGCGCTCTCGGCGCGTCAGGCGGTCAGGACCGCCTCGACGACCGCCAGCGCGACCTCGGCGCGCGGGCGCAGGCCGCTGGCCTGCACGAATTCGTGCGGCGCATGGGCGCCGCCGCCGAGCGGCCCGAGCCCGTCGACCGTGAACGGGATCGACGGCGCGAAGTGACTGGCGTCGCTCGCTCCACCGCGCGCTGCGCCGACGATCGGGCGGCCGATGGCCGCGCCCGCTCGCTCGATCAGCGCGGCGGTCGCGGCGCGCGAGTCCATGCTCGGCCATTCGCGCATCAGCGTCGGCTCCAGGCGCGCGCCACCGACGTCGCGCGGCACCGCACCGAGCACGCGCTCGAAGGCGACGAGGGTGTCCGCGCGCACGTCGCAGACGAGCTCGCCGGTGCCGGGCACGACGTTGAAGGCGTCGCCGGCACGGATGACCGTGGGGACGGCGGTCAGGTGGTCTTCGCCGTGCGGGTCGTGGCAGGCCGCCACCGCCTGCGCGCCGGCGGCCAGCGCGAGCAGCGCGTTGATGCCGCGGTCGGGTGCCGAGCCCGAGTGCGCCGAGCGCCCGTGGGCCGTGACGTGGACGGTGCCCGCCGCCTTGCGCTTGACGATCACCGCCTCCTGGCCGCCGTCGGCGCGCTGTCCGCCCTCGAAGCACAGGCAGGCGTCGAAGCCGGCGAAAGCCGGGACGTGGGCGAACGGGCCGACACGCCACTCCTCGTCGCAGACGAGCAGCAGCGAGGCCTCGGCGAAGTCATCGCGGCGATGTGCGAGCGCGCGGAGGACGCCGAGCGCCAGCACGTCGCCGCCCTTCATGTCGACGGTCCCCGAGCCGACGAGCCGGTCGTCCTCGCGCCGCAGGGGGCGATGATCGTCGTGCGATACGACGGTGTCGAGGTGGCCGAGCAGCAGCACGCGGCGCTCGCCCGTGCCCGGCAGGCGGATCAGCAGGTCGGGCGCGTGGTCGGGCGATGAGCACGCGACGCGCTCGACGATCGCGTCGTCGGGGGCGAGCGCGGCGGCGACCGCCGCGGCCTCCTCGGCGCCGTGGACGTCGCCGCTGGGCGATGACACGGCGACGAGCGCCTCGAGCTCGCGCGGCGCGCGGGCTGCGATCGCGTCGGCGTGCTTCTGGATCCAGTCGTTCATCTTGGCCCCGTGGTCCTCTAGCGGCGCTGGCGCTCGGCGCCGGCCTCGACGATCCTGACGATCTCCTCCGGGTCGTCGGTGACGGTGAGCAGGTCGACGTCGCCGGGCGAGATCATGCCCTCCCCCGCGAGCCGGTCGCGCATCCAGTCGACCAGGCCCGACCACCACTCGCGGCCGACGAGGACCACCGGGAACGAGCGGATCTTGCGGGTCTGGATGAGGACGAGCGCCTCGAAGAGCTCGTCGAGCGTCCCGAAGCCGCCCGGGAACACCACGAACGCGCCCGCGTAGCGGACGAACATGACCTTGCGCGCGAAGAAGAAGTGGAAGCTCAGCTCGATGTCCTGGAAGGCGTTGGGCCCCTGCTCGAACGGCAGCTCGATGTTCAGCCCGACCGAGAGCGCGCCGGCCTCCCGGGCGCCGCGGTTGGCCGCCTCCATGACCCCGGGGCCGCCGCCGGTGATGATCGTGAAGCCCGCGTCGCCGAGCCGGTGGGCGACCTCGCGCGCGAGCTCGTAGGTCTCGGAGCCGGGTGGCAGGCGCGCCGACCCGAAGATCGACACGCCCCGCGTGACCTCACGCAGCGCGTCGAAGCCCCGATCGAACTCCTCGCTGATGCGCTCGAGCCGCTGCGCGTCGCTGAGCTCGGCCTGCACCGCTCCGGCCTGCGCGCCGAGCAGCTCCTCGTCGGTGGTCTCGGGGATGCGGGCGGCTTCGGTCACGACGAGCGAGGCTAGCGGCGCGGCAAAGCGAGCCGCGTGGGTGTACAACGTGCGGGAGGCATGGCAGAGGATCCGAGCAAGCCCGAGCGCGACGCGGCCGACGCCGCGGCGAACGAGGCCCCGCCCGACGAGGCGACGGTGACCGACGCGACGACCCCCGTCGGCGAGGCAAGCGAGGCGGCGGAGGCAGCGCCGGCCGGCGAGGAGCCGGTCGCAGCCGAGCCTCCGCCGGCCGCATCCCCCGAACCACCCGCCCCCGAGCCGGCCGCCACCACCGAGCCCCCACCCGCCGCATCCCCCGAGCCGGCCGCCACCACCGAGCCCCCACCCGCCGCATCCCCCGAGCCGGCCGCCACCCCGAGCCGCCGCCACCACCGAACCCCCACCCGCCGCATCCCCCGAGACCCCCGCGCCCGAGCCACCCGCGTCCACGGAGCCACCCGCTCCACGCGCAGCCCGCTCCCACCGCGCAGCCCGCTCCCACCGAGCAGCCCGCCGCCGACCAGACGCCCGCGACCACCGACTCACCCCCGGCTGCGCAGGAGGCCGCCGCCGGCGATCAGGCCGCCGCGCCGCAGGCTGAACCCGCTCAGGCCCGCCCCGAAGGCCAGGGGCGACGCAGCGGTCAGCGTCGCCGGCGGCGGGAGCGGTCGAAGGACGGAGCGCAGCGCCCCCAGGGCGAGCGGCCGCGGCAGCGTCGCGACGGCCCGCGCCAGCCGCGCGAGAAGGGCCCGCTCCCCTTCCAGGAGCTGCGCGCCGCGGCCGAGACGATGCGCGACGTGCTCGGCCAGCGCCGGGCGCTGCGCGACGCGTTCTCCGTGCTCGGCGACAAGGAGCGCCAGGACCTCGCGCGGCTCGTCGCCGAGGACGGCGACTGGCGCGTGCGCGCGCGCAACATCGCCGCAGGCTCGCTCGGGGCCGGGCGCCTGGGCAAGGCGATCGCCGCGCAGGGGCTGGCGATGGCCAACATCGAAGACCTCTGGGCGCTCACCCTGTCCAAGGAGGAGGCGGCCGAGCGCGTCGGACGGATCCGCGACGCCAAGCGCCGTGACGAGCGCCGCGCCAAGCGCCAGCAGGAGCGCGAGCAGAGCTCCGACCGCGTCTCGCGCGCAGAGCTCGAGAAGGCCCAGGACGGTCGCGTCGGCGCCCAGGTCCGGATCGTCTTCACCAACGAGAAGGGCCAGCGCCGGAAGAAGGGCGACGACGAGCCACCACCCGAGTCGGGCGGCTCCGTCCTCGACCGGCTCGGCTACTGACCGGGACCCAGGCTCGGTCAGCCGGGCCGATCAGTAGCTGAACGTCCGGGCGTCGTTCCCGAGCCACTCCCCCGCCCTGCGCGAGCTGCTCGAACAGCCTGGCAGGCGGCGGGCTTCCATCGCACGCGACGCCTTCGGCGTGGCCCGGCAGCTCTACCGCGCGACGCGGTACCTCACGTGCGTGACCGCCGGCGAGGCGACCACCTCGACCGGCTCGAGCGTGGGGCGGCCGACGCCGTCGAGCAATCGCTCCCCGGCCCCGAGGATTACCGGGACGATGTGGAGGTAGAGCTCGTCGAGCAGTCCGGCGGCGAGATACTGCTGCACGGCGCTCGCGCCGCCGGCGATCGCCACGTCCTGGTCGCCGGCCGCGGCTCGCGCCTGGTCCAGCGCGGACTCGATTCCGTCGGTGACGAACGTGAAGGTCGTCCCGCCCTGCATCGACAGCAGCTCGCGCGGGTGGTGGGTGAGCACGAAGACCGGCGCGTGGTAGGGCGGGTCCTCGCCCCACCAGCCCGTCCACTTCTCGTCCCACGGGCCGTCGCCGCCGCCGAACATCTTGCGGCCCATGACATATGCGCCGACCGGCCGCCATGGCTGGCGGCCGGTCGAGCCGCTCATCATGCGGGCGCGAGGTCGCGACTGGCGCCGAGCGCCGCCGAGCGGCGACGCTCGGTCAGGTAGATGCCGGCGCTCAGACAGACCAGTGCGGTGGAGCCGAACGGGGGCACGTGGAAGATCATGAGCGCGCCGAACGCGAGCAGGATCAGCGCTCCTCGGCGGACGCCCGTCTGCCTGAGCGCCATGATCGCGGCGAACACGCCGACCATCCATGCGACGCCGCCGATGGTGCTGAAGACGCTCACCTCGCCGAAGACCGGCGAGCTCACGATGTCCTCGGATGCCTCGATGACGCCCTGGCGCGCCTCACCGCTCAGCCTGTTGCCGGTCTGGGCGAGCAGCCCGTTGGCGATGCCGAACATCGCCTCCCAGACGCCGTAGGCCACCGCGTACACCGGCAGCGCCACCCGCGCGATGGTGGCGGCGCGCCCGTCGAGGCCACGGATGAGCTGCCAGACGACGAGCCCCATGAGCGGGAAGAAGACCGCGGAGCCGTAGTGGACGGCCAGCCACGGGGTCACGTTCCGGGACACCTCGGCGTAGAAGTCCCCGGTGCCCATCGGGTGTTGGGTGAGGAGCCCGGCGAAGGCCAGCGGGGCTCCGATGAGAAACGCTCGTAGCGCGGTTGTACGCGACATCGCTGCTCTCCTGGGAGGGGTTGTTTGCATCGATGAGCAGCTTCGCCGGCGCCCATTCACGGCGCCGTGGGGCGCCCAGGCGTCCGGATGCGGGACTTCCGCGCTCGGGGTGCGCCCACCCGTACCGCGTATCGCATGCGTCACCGCGCGCGGACCTATGCACCGGAGTGCGCGGGCGTCAGGATGGCGGAATGTCGGCGGTCGTTCGCTCCGCCGTGCTGCGTCCGCCTGACGCGCGGCGCGCGCTGGCCATCGCGTCGGCGGCCTTTGCCGCCGGGCTTGCGGACTGCCTGCTCGTCATCACCAGCGACCACGTCACCGAGCCGGTGCCCTGGGCCGTCTTCGGACCGCTCGTCGGGTGGAGCTTCGTCGGCACCGGCCTCTTCGCATGGCGGCGCCGGCCGGAGTCCCGGTTCGGCGCGCTGATGACGCTGCTGGGATTCGCGTGGTTCTTCACGCCGCTGCAGGCCGCCGACCAACCGCTCGTGTTCACGCTCGGGCTCCTACTCGGGGCGTTGTGGGGTCCTGTGCTGGCCCACGTGCTGCTGAGCTTCCCGACGGGACGCCTCGAGAGCCGGCGCGAGCGTGCGCTCGTGCTCGCCGCCTACGTGCTCATCCCGCTGGCGCCGGTGCCCGCCTTGCTGGTGAGCGCGACCGAGGACTTCATCAGGTGCGACGGCGAGTGCCCGCGCAACCTGCTGCTCACCACGCGCGACGAGCGCCTGAGCGAGACGCTGCTCGTCGCGGGATCGGCCGTGGTCATGACGTTGTGCGCGCTGCTCTTCTGGTTGCTGGCCGCGAAGTGGCGCACGGCGAGCAGAGCCGGGCGGCGTAGCCTCGCCCCGCTGCTTGCGGCCGGGGCGACCTCGCTGCTGTTCGTGGTCGCCTACGCCGCGACGAAGGCGCCGGCGCTGCTGACGCTCGCCTTCGCCTCGTTCGCCGTGGCCCCGTTCGCGTTCCTCGCGGGTCTCGCGCGCGCCGACGTCTCGCATTCGCGCGGCGTGCGCAGCCTGATGGCGCGTCTCACGGACCTGCCTGCGCGCGGCGATCTGCGCGACGCGCTCGCGCGGGCCCTCGGCGACCCCGCCTTGAGCCTCGCCTTCTGGGTGCCCGAGCACGGCCGCTACGTCGACGCCGGTGGCCGGCCGGTGGAGCTCCCGGCCGACGGGGACGCCGCCCGGGCGGTCACCGCGGTCGAGCGTGACGGGCGACCGATCGCCGCCATCGTCCACGACCGCGCGTTGCTCGACGACGCCGAGACCGTCCGCGCGGCCGGCGGGGCGACCGCATTGCTGCTGGAGAACCAGCGGCTCGACGCCGAGCTGTGCGCGCACATCGTCGAGCTTCGCGCGTCGCGCGCGCGCCTCGTGCGGGCGGGCGACAACGAGCGCCGTCGCCTGGAGCGCGACCTCCACGACGGCGCCCAATCGCGACTCGTGGCCCTGGCGCTGAACCTGCGCCTCGCGCGCGCCGGCTTCGAAGACGATTCGGCCACCGCCGCGCTGATCGACGCGTCGATCGACGAGGTGCGCCAGAGCCTCGACGAGCTGCGCGAGCTCGCCCGTGGCATCCATCCCGCGCTGCTCTCGGACCGCGGTCTCGAACCGGCGGTGCGCTCGCTCGCCGCCCGCGCGGCTGTCCCGGTCGAGCTCGTCGGCGCGCCCGGCGGCCGCCTGCCGGCGGCCGTCGAGACCGCCGCGTACTTCGTCGTCTCCGAGGCCCTGACCAACGTCGCCAAATATGCCCACGCCGGTCATGCGACGGTGCGGATCGAGCGCGTCAACGGACGGCTCGTGGTCGAAGTCAGCGACGACGGCGTCGGCGGCGCCAGGCCGAGCACCGGGTCGGGGCTGGCCGGCCTGTCGGACCGCGTCGCCGCGCTGGACGGCGCGCTTGAGGTGGTCAGCCCGCCCGGCGGCGGCACCCGGCTGCGAGCACAGCTCCCCTGCGCGTGAGCACGGGGACGAACAGCACGCTGCGCGTCGTCGTCGCCGAGGACTCCTTCCTCCTGCGCGCCGGCATCGTCCGCGTCCTCGAGGCAGCGGGCTTTGCCGTGGTCGGCGAAGCCGGCGACGCCCCGGAGCTCCTCCGCCAGGCACGAGAGCACCAGCCCGACATCGTCGTCACCGACATCCGGATGCCGCCCACCAACACCGATGAGGGCCTGCGCGCCGCCGCAACGATCCGATCGGAGCTTCCGAGCACGGGCGTGCTCGTGCTCTCGCAATACGTCAAGGAAAGCTATGCCCTCCAGCTGCTCGGCGACAGCGCCGCTGGCGTCGGCTACCTGCTGAAGCAGCGGGTCATGGAGCCCGACGGCTTCGCCCGGGCGGCCAGGGAAGTCGCGGGCGGAGGCTCCGTGCTCGACCCCGAGGTGGTCACCCACATGCTGGAGCGCCGCCGGCCCGGAGGGCCGCTCGACGCACTGACCGAGAAGGAGGGCGACGTCCTCGCGCGGATGGCGGAAGGTCGGTCCAACCGCGCCATCGCGGACACCCTGGAGCTCAGCGAGCACACACTCGAGCGCCACCTCAGCAGCATCTTCAGCAAGCTCGAACTGCCGCCCAGCGCCGAAGGCCACCGCCGCGTGCTCGCGGTCCTCACCTACCTCCGCGCACAGGAGGAGTGAGCGCCCGCGCGCTCGCGCCGCCGCGCGACTCAGTCAGCGCGACCGCCTCCCCGATGGGCAGCCACCGGATCCGCCGGCGGATGTCCTCGGGGGCGCGCGCGAGCTCGCGCTCGATCGCCGCTCGGCCCTCGTGGAAGTGCCTCCAGCCCTCGTAGTGGATCGGGATCGCGGTGCGCGGGCGAATCAGGCGGCAGAGCTCGACGGCGTCGTGCGCGGTCATCGTGTAGCGCAGCGGCCCGGTCACCGGAAAGCGCACGGCGCCGAGATGGAGCAGCGCGGTGTCGACCCGCAGGCGCTCGGCGACCTCGCGCACGCCGTCGTAGAGCACCGTGTCGCCGGAGATCCACAGTGCCCCGTTCTCCTGGCCGTCCCAGCGGAGCGCGAAGCCGATGACGTCGCCGAGGACGCGACGGCCCAACGGCGGGCCGTGACGGCACGGCGTGGCCGTGATCTCGATCGGCGGCCGCCCGGGCGCCTCGAGCCGTGTGGTCGCCCAGGGGTCGAGCCCGCGCGACGCGCCGCCCAGTCGGCTCGCACCGGAGGCGGTGGTGACGACGACGTCCGCCGAAGCGAGCACGTCCCGGCCGGCGGTGTCCAGGTTGTCGCCGTGGTGCTCGTGCGTGAGCAGCACCGCGTCGATCGGGTCGAGGTTCCCGGCGGCGATCGCCGGTCCGGCCAGCTTGCGCGACGTCGCGCCCCAGCCGAAGGAGTACCTCCGGCCGGGAGCGTCGAACGTCGGATCGGTCAGCAGCCGCCACCCGCCCAGCCTCGATCAGGGTGGTCGGGCCGCCGATGTGCGTGAGGCGCACCTCGTTCAGGCGCCGCTCGCCGCCGGCGAGAGCCGCCGGCGAGGCCTCAGGCGGTCCGGGCACCGCTTGCGGCCGTTCGTCCGGCGTGGCCGAGCGCCCACTCGAGGGCGTGGTCGGCGACCTCCTCCCACCCGTCCTGGGCGGGCAGGAGGTGCGCCCGGCCCTCGTACTCCCTGACCTCGGTGACCGTGTCGGACTTGTAGTGCTTGGCGTTGGACTGCTGGATGCTCGGCGGCATGAGGTGATCCTCGCTGCCCGAGATGAAGAGCAGCGGCGCTCGGTCGTCGTTCTTGTAGTCGACCCACGCGTCCTGATGGCCGGGCTGCAGGTTGGCGAGCACGATGCCCCACAGGATCCCGCCCGATGCCGGGACGGCGTAGCGCTCGTACAGCGCCCGGGATTCCTCCTCGCTGAAGGTGTTCGTGAAGGCGTAGCGCCATTCCTCGGGCGTGAGGCCGACGGCACGGTGGCGGTTGGCCGGGTTCTTGAGGACCGGGAACGTCGACTTGATCTGCGACAGCGGGAGCGCGCGGACGCCCTCGGTCGGAGCGGAGTTGATGGCCACGCCCGCGGCGCCGAAGCCGTGGTCGAGGAGGATCTGCACGAACGTCCCCCCGGCCGAGTGGCCGATCAGGATGGGCGGTGACTCCAGCCCGCCGACGACCGACTCGAGATGCTCGACGACCGCAGGCACCGTCAGCGCCTCGATCGGTGAGGGATCGGCGTTGAGCGCCTCCACCTCGACCTCGAACCCGGGATAGGCCGGGGCGAGGACGCGGTAGCCGGCGTTCTCGTAACGCTCGATCCAATGCTCCCAGCTCCGTGGCGTCACCCAGAAGCCGTGGATGAGGACGATGGTGTCGGGGCTGCCCGCTTCGCGGCTCATTGTGGTCCTTCCGACGAATGTGTGCCGAGGCCGTCGGCCGCTCGATCGGCTCAGCGGCAACGGCTCGGCGATGGATGTGCCGACGCTAGGTCACCGTGGGCACGACCGGCTTGCGTCATGTGACCGAAGTTCCGCGACCGGGGATGTGACGCCCGTCACCGATGAGTTCTCGCACGCCGGCCGGTCCTTGCTGGACACTGATCATGCGAGGAACCACAGTGACGGCGCTCTCTCCCGCAGCCATCGAGACCTCGGGCCTGGTCAAGGCCTTCGGCGCCACCCGCGCGGTCGACGGCGTCGACCTGGCCGTGCCGACCGGCTCGGTGTACGGCGTGCTCGGCCCCAACGGCGCCGGCAAGACGACCACGATCCGCATGCTGGCCACCCTGCTGCGGCCCGACGCCGGCAGCGCGCGGGTCCTGGGACACGACGTCGTGGCCGAGGCCGACACCGTCCGGGGGCTGGTCAGCCTCACAGGGCAGCTCGCGTCCGTCGACGAGGACCTCACCGGCCGGGAGAACCTCGTGATGCTCGGTCGGCTGCTGGGCCTCGGCCGGCCCCGCGCCAAGGCGCGGGCCGGCGACCTGCTCCAGGCCTTCGGCCTGGCCGAGGCGGCCGGCCGCGCGGTCAAGGGCTACTCGGGCGGGATGCGGCGACGGCTCGACATCGCCGCGAGCATCGTCGTCACGCCGCAGCTCATGTTCCTCGACGAGCCGACGACCGGCCTGGACCCGCGCTCGCGCAACCAGGTCTGGGACATCGTGCGCGCGCTCGTCGCCGAGGGCACGACCGTGCTGCTGTGCACGCAGTATCTCGACGAGGCCGACCAGCTGGCCGACCGGATCGCCGTCATCGACCACGGCAGGGTCATCGCCGAGGGCACGCCCGCCCAGCTCAAGGCCTCGGTCGGCCAGGGCGCCCTTCACGTCCGCCTGCTGGACCCCGAGGATCGCCCGGAGGCCGAGCGCGTGCTATCGAGCGCACTGGAGGCGCAGGTCCACCTCGAGGCAGACCCGGCGGCGCTGTCGGTCCCGGTCGCCGATCCCGAGCTGGCGGCGGGCGCGCTCGCCCGGCTCTCGCAGGCCGGCCTGGCGCTCGCCGACTTCTCGCTCGGCCAGCCGAGCCTCGACGAGGTCTTCCTGGCGCTGACCGGACACCCCGCCGAGGACGACGAGGCCGACGCCGACGAACCGCACGACCGCGAAGCCATCGAGGAGGACGCCGCATGAGCGCCGCACCGACGAAGCGAGCCGAGTCGCGCTCCGGCGTCGACGAGACGCTCCATGCCGTGCTGTCGTCAGGCGCGCGCCCGCCTCGTCCCAGTGCGCTGTCGGCGTGCCTGACCTTCGGCTGGCGCGGGATGCTGAAGATCAAGCACGTCCCCGAGCAGCTCGTCGACGTGACCGTGACGCCGGTGCTCTTCCTGCTCATGTTCACCTACCTGTTCGGCGGAGCGGTGGCCGGGTCCACGAGCGAGTACCTGCAGTTCCTGCTTCCCGGCATCCTCGTGCAGTCGGTCCTGTTCACCACCGTCTACTCGGGCGTCACGCTGAACACGGACGTCACCAAGGGCGTCGTCGACCGGTTCCGCTCGCTGCCCATCTGGGCGCCGGCGCCGCTCGTCGGAGCGGTGCTCGGCGACAGCGTCCGATACGCCGTCGCGGCGACCGTCGTCGTCGTGCTCGGCGTGATCATGGGCTTCAGCGCCGAGGCCGGCATCACCGGCGTCCTCGCCGCCATGCTGCTCGTGGTCGTGTTCTCGTTCGGGCTGGCCTGGGTCTTCACGACGCTGGGGATGCTGCTGCGCACGCCGAGCGCGGTCATGAACTCCGGCTTCATGGCCCTGTTCCCGCTCATCTTCCTGAGCAACATCTTCGTCGACCCGGCGACGCTGCCGGCCTGGCTCGAGGCGTTCGTGGACGTCAACCCGATCTCGCACCTCGTCACGGCCACGCGCGGCCTGATGGACGGGACGGCGAGCTTCGGCGACATCGCGCTCGTGCTCGCCGCCTCGGCGGTGCTCACCGCGGTCTTCGCGCCGCTGACCGTTCGGCTGTACAGGCGCAAGACCTGACCACCGGGGGCGAGCTGAGCGGTGTTCGAGATCAGCGCCTGGGCCCCAGCCGCACGGTCCGGCTGACGGCCAGCGGCGTGGCGCCGTCGGGCAGCGTGAGCAGCACGCGCGCGGCGACCCGCCGGCGCAGGCGCAGGGAGAAGTTCGCGACCGAGGCGTCGTCCAGCCTGCCGCGTTGAACGGGCCACCAGCCGAAATGCTCGCGCAGGTACAGCTGGAGCACGACCCGGGCGCCTGCGGACGCCGGGGCGACCGAGGCGCGGACGACGATGCGATTCCGTGCGCGACGCGTCCGGAGGCCGACGCGGCGGTCGAGGACGATCAGCGTGACGGGAGCGCTCGCATCGCCCCCCGCGACCGCGCGATACGTGGAGGTCGTGCCCGGGATCACCGGCGCCACGAACGACCCGTCGACCTTCAGCGTGGTCGTCGCGACCGGGGTGAACCCCGCGCCTCGATCGGCCTGGATCGAGACGGCCGTGCCCGAGGTCATCGCCGCGCGGCCCGTCAGGGGGAAGGCGCGATCCGAGGCGGCCGGCTGGGCAGGCACGTCCAGCAGCACGCGGTGGGCGCTGACGACGCCCCGGATGAACGGGTGCAGCACGCAGTGGTAGGGCACCTCCCCCGGGGCCGTGAAGGCATGGCTGAACCGGCCGGTCGGGATCATCCGCCCCGAGTCGAAGCTGCCGTCGTCGGCGGTCGCGGTGTGCGGGCGCACGCTGTCGTTGACCCACGTCACGGAGTCGCCGGTCAGGACGTCGAGGCGGGAGGGCGCGACCGAGGAGAACCCGATGCTCACGCGGGCCTCGGATGCGGCGGGCTGGCCGCCCCCGTGCTGGGAGTGAGCGGGCGCCACGGCGAGGCCGAGCGAGACGACGACCGCTGCCGCCACCGCGCGCCTCATCGCGCGCTCACCCGGTAGGTGCCGATCATGCCCAGGGCCATGTGCGACTCGACGTGGCAGTGGTACAGCCACGTGCCCGGATCCTCCTCGCGCCAGCGGATGCGGAACGACTCGGCCGGGCCGACGGTCTGGGTGTCGCGGGGGACGCCGTCCGACCCCAGCCACCGATGTCCGTGCACGTGGAAGGTGTGGTGCTCGGAGCCCATCGCCATCACGTCCCACTGCACGAGCTGTCCCGGCCGAGCTCGGAACACGGGCGTGTTGCCCACGAACGCGCGGCCGTCGATCGTCTGGAAGTCACCCATCGGCGCGAGGACGACCACGAACTCCCGGTCGGGCAGCGGCTCGTCGCGCCCCATGATCGAGAGCATGCCGTACATGCCGCCGCCGATCGACTCCTCCATCGAGCGTGAGTGGTCGTGATAGGGCCACACGCCGGCCGAGCTGCGGGCGGCGGTGAGCCGGTACGTCCACGTCTGCCCCGGCTTGACGTCCCCGTCGCGTCCCGACACGCCCGGCACGAAGGCGCCGTCGGAGCTCGGGCGATACCGCACGCCGTGGAAGTGCATCGAGTGCGAGTGCCTGGTGGCGAGATCGAGGTTGCGGAAGTGCACGAGCAGCCGGTCGCCGACCCGTGCGCGCAACAGCGGTCCGGGGATGTGGTTCTGGTTGCCGGACACCGGGGTGTTCGGCAGCGGGTGCTGCCAGCCCCGCGTGTAGCGCCGGTAGACCACGGTCGGGAACACCGTCTCCGACGGCGGGTGAGCCGCCCCCGTGATCGCGTCGAACTGGTTGGGCACCGCATTCCACGTCACCGGCACCGCCGCGATCCAGAACTCGCGCGTGGCCGCGCCGGCCGGCGCGGCGGTCGATGCCGCCGCGCCGGTCACGAGCACCACGGCCACCGCGAGGCGCCGCCTCACGTGACGGTGATCGTCCCGTGCATGAACGGGTGGATGATGCAGTACACCTCGTAGGTGCCGGCCGCAGCGAAGTTCACCGCGCTGCGTGGTGGCGTGGGGCTGCGGGCGTCCCCGTCGAGGGCCCCCGTGCTCCAGAAGCCGTTGCCGTGCAGGGTCGGCGTGAGCCCGACGGGTCCCGGCGGCGGGTCGCTCGGGTACAGCGCGGCCGGATCGAACTGCGGGCTCTGCAGCGATCCCGCGATCTTGCCCAGGTACGAGTTCGGCTCCTTCGCGGGGTCACCCGGCCCCGTCGTCGCGGTGTGGACCTCGTTGGACCGCGCCGGCATCCGGAACAGCACCGTCGTGCCGCGCGCCACCGTGAGCTTGGCCGGCACGAACCCGAAGAAGCTCACCCCGCCCTTCGCCTCGATGCCCATGTCGACCGTGTTGGGCGGCGTCGTGTGACCGCTCGTGATCGACCTGGCGACCCTCAGGGCAGCGGCGGCCTGGCGCCTGACGGTCCGCTTGTCCTCGCTCGCCGACGGCACTGAGCTCGCCGGTCCCACCACGCGCACCCTCCCGATCATCTGCGGGTGGATGTCGCAGAGGTAGCGGAACGTCCCGGGCTTGGTGAAGCGGACGCTCAGCGCCTTGGGGTTGTTGGTGACCGGCAGGCCGCTGAGCACCGCCTTCGACCCCGAGTAGCTCAGGCGCTTGCCGAACGTCAGCCGCAGCAGCGCCGGGTTGAAGCCGAGACCGCTCTGCCCGTTGAACCAGAACGGCGCGCCGGCCGCGTCCAGCGCGCCGGCGATCGTCTGGCCGGTCGGCGTGATGAGCGGCAGCGGCCGCGTCCGTCGACCCGGCAGGTCCACGCTGTGGAACCCCCTCACCGCAAACTTCACCGTGTCCCCGACGCGAATCGTGACGACGCGCGGGAAGAACGCGTTCGCGTCGCTGCCCGTGGCCTGGAACGCCGGCTGGGATGCACGGGGAAGCCCCATGTACACCGTCTTCTCCGCGGCCTGCGCGGCCGAGGGGGCAAGCAGTCCGGCCCCAAGGGCCAGGCAGAGCGCCCTCCTCACAGCAGTGGTCATGCCGTTCCTTCCTGTCGTGGCCCAGGCCCACGCCCGGGCGACCGGAGCTACGCTATCCGCGCACGATCGCGGAACTCAAGTGCACCGATTCCCTCGCTGGACGCCACCGGGGCCTACCCTCCCTCGAGCGCCCGGCGGCCGGCGAAGCCGGCGTCGAGGTCGTGCCAGAAGCCGATCTCGTCCTCCTCGACGAGCCAGCAGAGGTAGATCTCGGTCCCGTCGCGGATGGCCGGGAAGTCGATGAGCCCGCGGGTCAGGTCGCGCACGACGATGTCGGCGCCGTGCAGTTCGGCCACGGATCGCTGGAAGCGCAGCGTGGCGGCGGCCACGTCGCGCCCGGGCCAGCCGCCACCGGCCTGGGGGTCGAGCGCGGCCATCGCGGCGCGGCTCTCCGGCGTGATCAGGAGGTCGAGCGCGGCGCGGGCGTCGTGCACGCGCTCGGCCACCCAGCCTCGCAGCGCGTCGGCCTCCTCGAAGGTGTAGTGGCGCTGGTGACGCACGGGACGCGTTGCTACACCACTTCAGGCCCGTCCACCGCAGCCCTTGGGCCTGCGGTCTCGGCGCCCGGCGGTCGGATCGGGAGGTTGGCTCGTGTTCGGTCCTGGATGGCAGCGCGGAGTCGGGCGAGGACCCAGGCCGCTCGCTGCTCGAGGTCGTCGCGCGTCCAGCGCAGGATCTCATAGCCGGCGGCACGGAGTGCACGGTCGCGGCTGTCGTCCTCGCGCCTGGTCCTGGGTCTCGTGTGGCCGTCGCCGTCGGTCTCGACGCACAGCCGCAGGTCGGGCCAGTGGAAGTCGACCTCGATGCGCCGGTCGCCGGCCTGGACGTGGACGTTGACGAGCGGCTCGCGCACGCCGCCCGAGCGCACGAGGGCGAGGAACGCGTCCTCCAGCCGGCTGCGCGTTCCCGCGCTGCCGCCGGAGCTCGCCTCCAGCGCGGCGACGAGCACGTCGAGGTTGTGCCGGCCGTTGGCGCGCCCGATCGCGGCCCACGTGGCCGCGACGCTCAGCCGCTTTCGGAACGCGGCTTCGTGGATCACGTTGGCCAGCTGATGGGCGTCGAGCACGTCGCTGAGATCGACCAGCGTGCGCGCGACGGTCGTCACCGGGATGCCGCGAAAGACGGTGACATCGCGCGGATCGAGCCGGCGGCACGCGTGCACCTGGATCGCACCGACCGGCCGCCGACCCCGCGGCGCCAGGACGTGAGCCTGCCGCTGGTGACGCCGGACCAGCTCCCACAGCGCCGCCGCCGAGAGGTGGCTCAGCGCCGCGCCGCCGCCGGCCGCGAGCACGGCCGCCAGCCAGCGTCCCTCGCGCGATAGCCCGGGGTGGCCCACGGCGTACACGCCCCGGTGGACCCGGTGCAGCCGTCCACGGGCCACGCGCTTGCTCATGGCGCTGTGACCCAGGCCGACCGCCCGGAGCTGCGCGCCGCTCACCACCCCGTGCTGGCGCTCGGCGATCGACGCCAGTGCGACGTCGCGCCCCTCCCCGGACGCACGGCGAGCGTCGCGCGAGGGGGGTGTGTCGGCAAACTGGCCTGGGGGGAACGTTTGGGGAGCCACCCCCGGATGATCGGGCCCAGACCGCGCGCGGTTCAGCACGCGAACGTGCCGAGCCTGCGCGCGACCCGCGCCGATTCAGGCGCGACCGAGGACGGTCTCGAGCCGGCGCTCGATCGCGCCGGCGACGCGATCGCGCACCGGGCCGGCCTCGAAGCGCTCGACGAGCGCCTGCAGGAAGCCCTCGATGACCAGCCGGTTGGCGTCGGCCTGGGGCAGGCCGTGCGAACGCAGGTAGAAGAGCTGCTCGGGGTCGATCTGGGCGATCGCCGCGGCGTGCGTGCAGCGCACGTCGTTGGCCAGGATCTCCAGCCCGGGGATGGCGTCGGCGTGCGCGCGCTTGGACAGCAGCAGGTTGCGCGACTCCTGGAAGGCGTCGGTGCGCTGCGCGCCCGGGTCCACCTTGATCATGCCGCGCCAGACGGCGCTCGAGCGGTCGGCCAGGATCCCCCGGAAGGCGAGGTCGCTCGTGGTGTCCTCGGCGGCGTGCTCCTGCAGCGTGTCGAAGTCGAGGTGCTGGCGCCCACGCGAGGCGTACGCGCCCGTGACCTTGCCGTGCGCGCCCGGGCCCGCGAGCTGGGTCTCCTGGAAGACCTTGCCGTTGGCCGAGCCGAAGCCCAGCGTGATCCAGTCCAGCGAGCCGTCGCGGGCCACCGTGGCCCGCTGCGTGCCGAACACCCACGACCGCTCGGCCACGTCCTGGGCATCGACGAAGCGCAGCCGCGCGTTCTGACCGACGATCAGCTCGACGACGCCGTTGAGGACCCCCTCGTGGTCGTCGGCGGTTGAGCGCGACTCGTGCCAGACCTCCGCCTGGGCACCCTCCTCGAGCACGACGAGCGCGCGCCAGTGCAGCGTGGTGGCGTTCTGCTCGTGGACGGTGCTGAGCACGATCGGGGCGTCGAGCTCGACGTTGCGCGGGACGTAGACGAACGAGCCGTCCGTCCAGTGGGCCTCGTTGCGAGCCGTGAACGGCGTGTCCTTGCTCACCACGCTGCCCAGGTGCTCGCGCACGAGGTCGGGATGGCGCTCGGCGGCGAGCGCCAGCGGCATGATGATCGGCCCTTCGACCGCGTGCTCCTCGTCGCTCACGCCGACGGCGCCGTCGAACTGGAACAGCGACGTGCCCTCCCCGCCGGGAGCCGGCGGGTGGGCGTCGAGGTCGAGCTTGTCGATCGGCGTGAACTCCCAGCCCGCGGTGCCGCGGAAGCGCGGAAGGTCGATCGCGCCGAGCGCCGATCGCGCGCGCTCGCGGCGCTCCGCGAGCCACTCCGGCTGGGTGAAGGTGGTGGCGCTCAACCGATCGAGCCCTCCATCTGGAGCTCGATCAGGCGGTTCATCTCGACCGCGTACTCCATCGGCAGCTCCTTGACGATCGGCTCGATGAAGCCGTTGACGATCAGCTTGGACGCCTCGTCCTCGGGGATGCCGTGGGACATCAGGTAGAAGAGCTGCTCCTCGCCGACCTTCGAGACGGTGGCCTCGTGGCCGACGTCGACGTCGTCCTCCCCGATCCGGATCGTCGGGTAGGTGTCCGAGCGGCTGGCCTCGTCGAGCAGCAGGGCGTCGCAGACGACCTTCGACTTCGAGCCGTGCGCGCCCTTGGCCACCTCGAGCAGGCCGCGATAGCTGGAGCGTCCGCCGTCCTTGGAGATCGACTTGGCGAAGATGTTCGACGTCGTGTTCGGCGCAGCGTGGATGATCTTGCCGCCCGCGTCCTGGTGCTGGCCGTGGCCGGCGAAGGCGATCGACAGGATCTCGCCGTGGGCGCGCTCGCCCATCAGGTAGACCGACGGGTACTTCATCGTCAGCTTCGAGCCGAGGTTGCAGTCGACCCACTCGACGGTCGCGTCGGTCTCGGCCACGGCGCGCTTGGTGACCAGGTTGAACACGTTGTTCGACCAGTTCTGGACCGTCGTGTACCGGATCCGCGCGCCGGGCTTGGCGATCAGCTCGACGACGGCCGAGTGCAGCGAGTCCGAGCTGTAGGTGGGCGCCGTGCAGCCCTCGACGTAGTGCACGTAGGAGCCCTCGTCGGCCAGGATCAGCGTGCGCTCGAACTGGCCCATGTTCTCCGTGTTGATGCGGAAGTAGGCCTGCAGCGGCATCTCGACATGGACGCCGGGCGGGACGTAGACGAACGAGCCGCCCGACCACACGGCGCTGTTGAGGGCCGCGAGCTTGTTGTCGTTGGGCGGGATGATCGTCGCGAAGTACTGCTTGACGAGGTCCTCGTGCTCGCGCAGCGCGGTGTCCATGTCCGTGAAGATCACGCCCTGGGCCTCGAGCTGCTCGTTGACCTGGTGGTAGACGACCTCGGACTCGTACTGCGCGCCGACGCCGGCCAGGAAGCTGCGCTCGGCCTCGGGGATGCCCAGGCGGTCGAAGGTCTTCTTGACGTCCTCGGGGACGTCGTCCCACGAGCGCTCGGAGCGCTCGGAGGCGCGCACGAAGTAGTGGATCTCGTCGAAGTCGACCTCGGCCAGCGCCGGCGAGCCCCATGTCGGCATCGGGCGGGCCAGGAAGTGCTCGAGTGACTTCAGGCGGAAGTCGCGCATCCACTGCGGCTCGCTCTTGAACTCCGAGATCTTCTGCACGAGCTCGTGCGTCAGGCCCTTGGGCGCCTTGTACAGGTAGTTCTCGGCGTCGTGGAAGCCGTAGCGCTCGGTGTAGTCGGCGTTGATGTGCTGGAGCGCGTCGTTCTCGGACGGGGCGGCGGGCTTGGTCTCGGGAGTGGCCATGTGTCAGTCGACCTCCAGCTTGATCACGTTGTCCTGGACCACGACCGGGAAGGTGTCGACCGGTTCGTAGGCGGGGAGGGTCAGCGGCTTGCCGGTTCGCAGATCGAACAGCGAGCCGTGTCGGGGGCACTCGACGGTGCACTTCTCACGATCGAACTCGCCCTCGGCCAGCGGACCGTCGTCGTGCGAGCAGCGGTCCTCGATGGCGAACAGCTCGCCACCGCAGTTGAACACCCCGATCTCGAGGTCCTCCCATTCCACGATGCGCGTGGCACCGGGGGGAAGCTCGGAGAGCGGGCAGACCTCGATGAGTTCTGTGGCCAAGGAAGAGACGTCCGGGGAAAATCCGATGGAGATGGTCTGAATTGTATCGGGCCGGGCGACGCGGCCACGGGATCGCGGGCGCGATCGGCGTGATCGCCGCTGCGGCCCGGGTGCGCGCTACGACCGCGCTTCGGCCTCGGACGGCGGCGTGGCGGGCTCCCAGTCCACGGCGCCGCCCAGGCCGGCGCTCTTGAGCACCTTGAGCGACAGCAGGGCGCACTTCATGCGCGTGGCGGAGATGTCGATGCCGAGGAGGTCGAGGATGAACTGCCGGTCGAGCTTGAGCAGGTCGGCGACCGTCATGCCCTTGACCTCGTCCGAGGCCATCGAGGCGGCGGCCTGGCTGATCGCGCAGCCGTGGCCGTCGAAGCGGATGTCCTGGATCACCCCCCCGTCGCCGACGCGCAGCATGACCCGCAGCTCGTCGCCGCACAGCGGGTTGTTGTCCTCGAACTCGAGGTCCGGGCCGTCCATCGGGCCCCAGTTGTGGGGCCGCTTGTAGTGGCTGAGGATCTCCTCGCGATACAGGTCGTCCATCATTGGTTGCGCCCGTAGGCACGCGTGCCGTCCAGGGGGCCGCCGGCGCCGGCTGACGAGGGCGCAGCGAGGGGGCAAGGGCGGAGCCCTTGCCCCGAGTGAGGACATGGCCAGCCGGTGATCGGCGGTCGATTGGCGGTGCGGGTGTCTGCGGGCGGGACCACTAGTCCGCGAAGACCTCCCGCACCTTCTCGAGGCCGTCGATCAGCCGGTCGACGTCCTCGCCGGTGTTGTGCACCGCGAACGACGCGCGCGCCGTGGCCGCCACGCCGAAGCGCTTCATGAGCGGCTGGGCGCAGTGGTGGCCGGCGCGCACGCAGACGCCCTGGGCGCCGAGGATCTCGCCGATGTCGTGCGGGTGCACGCCCTCCAGCGTGAAGGACACGAGCGCCCCGCGCGCGGCGGCGTCGGGCGGGCCGAGGACCCGCACGCCGGGCACCGCGGCCAGGCGCTCGAGCGCGTAGGCGACGAGGTCGGCCTCGTGCTCGCGCACGTGCTCCATGCCGATCGCCTGCAGGAAGCGGGCCGCGGCGCCGAGGCCGATGCCCTCGGCGATCGCCGACGTGCCGGCCTCGAACTTCTCCGGCGTCCCGGCCCAGCGCGAGCCCTCCAGCGACACGGAGGCGATCATGTGGCCGCCACCGAGGAACGGCGGCATCGCCTCGAGCAGCTCGTGTCGGCCGTGGAGCACGCCGACGCCGGTCGGGCCGTAGGCCTTGTGCCCCGTCCAGGCGTAGAAGTCGGCGTCGATCTCGGCCAGGTCGACCGGGAGCTGCGGCACGGCCTGCGAGCCGTCGACGACGACCACGGCCCCGGCCGCGTGGGCGCGGCGGACGATGTCGGCCACCGGGTTGATCGTGCCGGTGACGTTCGAGACGTGGGTGACGGCGACGAGCTTGACGTCGCCGCGGCCGAGCCGGTCGTCGAGCACGTCGAGCTCGAGCAGGCCGTCGTCGTCGACCGGCACCCAGTCCAGCGTGGCGCCCGCGCGATCGCACAGGAGCTGCCAGGGGACGAGGTTGGAGTGGTGCTCCATCTCGGTGATCAGCACGCGATCGCCGGGGCCGACGTTCGCGCCGCCCCACGAGTAGGCCACCAGGTTCAGCGCCTCGGTCGCGTTGCGCGTGAGGATCGTGTCGGGCGCGGGCCAGTTCAGCCAGGCCGCGACGCGCTCGCGCGCGCCCTCGAACAGCTCGGTCGCCTCCACGGCCAGCGGGTAGATCCCGCGGTGCACGCTGGCCCGGTGCGCCTCGTAGTAGTCGGTCATCGCGTCGATGACCGCGCGCGGCGTCTGCGACGTCGCCGAGCTGTCCAGGTAGACGAGCCCCTCGCGATCCAGGACGGGGAACTCGTGGCTCAGCGCGGTGTCGGCCAGCGCGCCCATCAGGCGGCCGCCGCCACCTCGTCGCGCACCCAGCCGTAGCCGTGGCGCTCGAGCTGCTCGACGAGCTCCGGCCCGCCCTCCTTGACGATCCGGCCCTCGTACATGATCGACACCCGCTGCGGCTCGACCATGTGCAGGATGCGCTGGTAGTGGGTGATGATCAGCACGCCGAGGTCGCTCTCGCCGGCCACCGTGTTGACGCCCGCGGCGACCACGTTGAGGGCGTCGATGTCCAGCCCCGAGTCGGTCTCGTCGAGGACGGCGATCGACGGGCGCTGCAACGCGAGCTGGAGGATCTCCATGCGCTTCTTCTCGCCGCCCGAGAAGCCCTCGTTGAGGTAGCGCGAGGAGAACTCCCTGGGCACCTTGGTCAGCTCCATGGCCGCCTCGACGGTCTTGCGGAAGTCCTTGAGCGAGATCTCGTCCTCGCCGCGTTGCTCGCGATGGGCGTTCATGACCATGCGCAGGTACTTCGTGACGGTCACGCCCGGGATGGCGACGGGGTACTGGAAGGCCATGAACAGGCCCGCCCGCGCGCGCTCGTCGGGGTCGGCCTCGGTGATGTCCTGCCCCTTGAACAGGATCTGGCCCTCGGTGATGTCGAGGTTCGGCTGGCCCATGATGACGTTGGCCAGCGTCGACTTGCCCGAGCCGTTAGGGCCCATGAGGGCGTGTATCTCGCCCTGGTTGACGGTGAGGTCCAGGCCCTTGAGGATCTTCTTGTCCCCGGCCTGGACGTGCAGATTGCGGATCTCGAGATCGGCCATGGCTCCGGTGCGGTTTCGTTTTGTCAGGCGTTGATGGGCTCGCGCTCGCCCGGGACGAGCGTGCGTCCGTGGAAGGCGACGAGCTCGGCGAGCGACGTGTCGGCCAGCGCTCGGATGACGCCGCCCTGGACCCGTGTCCACAGCAGCTTCGTCGCGCACCCCTGACCGTGATCCGTCACGTGGGAGCACAGCACGCGGCCCTCCTCCGAGTCGTCCACGAAGCAGGACATCGGGGCGACCGCGCCCTCGAGCGCGAGCACCGCCTCGTCCATGTGGATCGTCTCGGGCGAGCGGGCCAGGCGGTAGCCGCCGTGAGCGCCGCGCGTGCTCTCGACGAGGGCGGCGCGCTTGAGGAGCGCGACGATGCGCTCCAGGTAGGCGAGCGGCAGGCCCTCGGCCTCGGCGATCGCCTTGAGCGAGACCGGCGAGCCGTCCTCGTGGTGGCGACCGAGCTCGACGAGCAGGCGCACGCCGTACTCCGCCTTGGTCGTGAAGATCATGGGCCGTAATCCTACCAGCGAGGTCGGAGAAGCCCGGGAGCCCGGACGGCGCCGCCGGCCCCGCCGGAGGGTGTAGCGTTCCGGCCCCATGGTGATCGCGCTCAGCTCCTTCGCGGCCACGTTCGGCCTGGTCGTCGTGTTCTTCGTCGTCTTCCCGATCCTCGTGCAGGGCCTGATCGCCTTCGCCGCCGCCCAGGCCCTCGGCGAGCGCGCGCAGAACCAGGAGTACATGCAGCGCCGCCGCGAGCAGCGCCGCGGGTAGCGGCACCGGCCCCTCGCCTAGGCAGCCCCGACCGGTCGTCCGCGTCGTCCGGCGGGCGAGCGGCGCAGATCGCAGGGTGGGCGGGTTCGTTCATGCGCCGATCGGGGCGTCGCCTATATTGCCCACGTCGCCGTGGGGGCCGACACTCCGATCGGGGCGTTTCGTGCTGGAGATCGCCGTCTGCGAAGTCGATCTGGAAGGTCGAGTGCGCCGCTGGGGCGCGGCAGCCGAGCGGGTCTTCGGCTACACCGAGGACGAGGCCGTCGGCCAGCCGATGCCGATGGTGCCCTTCGACATGCGCGAGGAGATCGTCTCGCGGGTGCGCGCGGCGGATGCCGGCGCGTCCGTGCCCGACCAGCCCAACGTGTGGTGCGACCGCCAGGGGCTGGCCATCGAGGTCGACGTCGCCATGAGCCCGCTCGGGCGCAACGGCAGCGGCCCGACCGTCGCCGTCATCGCGCGCGACATCTCCTCCCGCCGTCTCGAGCAGGCCCAGCTCGAGGCCTACGCCAAGGACGTGCGCGAGAGCTTCGGCCGCGAGCTGCGGCGGGCCCACGAGCTCGAGCGCTCCTACTTCATCACCGTCCAGGCGCTGGCCGCGGCCGTCGAGGCCAAGGACGGCCACACCGGCGCGCACATCCAGCGCGTGCACGCGCTCGGCCTGCTGCTCGCCCGGACCGTCGCGCCGGACGAGGTCGCCGACCCGCAGCTCGCCTACGGCTTCCTGCTGCACGACATCGGCAAGCTGAGCGTGCCCGACGCGGTGCTGACCAAGCCGGGGCCCCTGAGCGATGGCGAGTGGGGCCTGATGCGCCGCCACCCGCAGGCGGGCGCCCGGATCCTCGATGCGGTGCCGTTCCTCGATCGCGCCGTCGACGTCGTCCTGCACCACCACGAGCGCTGGGACGGCGACGGCTACCCGGCGGGCCTGAAGCGCGACGACATCCCCCTGTGGGCGCGCATCTTCGCCGTGGCGGACACCGTCGACGCGATCGTCTCCGACCGCCCCTACCGCCCCGGGCGCCCGCTCGAGCGTGCCCTCGAGGAGGTCGTCGCCCGCGCCGGCACGCAGTTCGACCCCGATTGCGCCGAGGCGATGACGAAGCTCGACCACGACGCCGTGCACGCGCTCGTCGGCGGACCGGCCTGAGCGGCCGCGATGGCCAAGGTCCTGATCGCCGACGACCAGAGCCAGCTGCGCCAGCTCGTGCGCCTGACGCTCGAGAGCGGGCGCTTCGAGATCTTCGAGGCGCCCGACGGCGAGGCCGCGCTCGAGGTCGCGCGCCGCGAGCGCCCCGACCTGCTGTTCCTGGACTGGACGATGCCCGGCATGCCCGGCGTGGAGGTCTGCCGGCGGCTGCGCGACGACCCCGCGACCGAGGCGATCAGGATCGTCATGCTGACCGCCCGTTCGCAGCCCGCCGATCGGCAGATCGCCCGCGCCATGGGCGTCGACGACTACATCACCAAGCCCTTCTCCCCGATCGCGCTGCTGGAGAAGGTCCGCGAGGTTCTGGGCCCCGAGGCGCTGCTGTGAGCGTTCCCGGCTCGCTCGCCGTCCGTCTGGTGGCGTCGGCCGCAGCGCTGGGCGTGATGCTCGGCGTGGCGATCACGGCACTGGTGCTCACGATCGGCGAGCTGCGCGACACGGCGCGGCTGGCCGCCCGCTCGCAGGAGGTTCTGGTCAGCGCCAACCGGGCCGAGAAGCTCGTGCTCGACCTGGAGACCGGCACGCGCGGCTTCCGGCTCACCGGCCAGGAGCGCTTCCTCGAGCCGTGGCGGACCGGCCGGTTGCTGCTGCCCGGCGAGACCGAACGGCTGGCCACCCTGGCCATCGGCGAGCCGGCGCAGAGCGTGCTGGCCCAACGGATCGCCGGTTCTTCGCGCGCCTACCTCGAGGAGTACTCGATCCCGGTGGTGGAGGCGGTACGCGCCGGCCGCCGGCCGCCACCGCTCACCGAGGGCAAGCGCCGCCTCGACGCCCTCCGCCAGCAGTTCGCCCGGTTCGACGCGCGCGAGGAACGCCTGTCGGCCGCGCGCACGAACGACGCCGATGCCGCGGCCGCCCGCTCGGTCGCGGTCGGCGTCGTGGTGCTCGTCGTCGCGCTTGCGCTGCTCGTGGCCTTCGCGGTCTACCTCGGCCGCGCGGTGGCGCTGCCCGTGCGCCGGGCGGCGGACGCCGCCGACAAGCTGGCCGGCGGCGACCTCTCGGTGCGCCTGCCCGTCCGGGGCCGCGGCGGCGTCGCCCGCCTGAGCTCGTCGTTCAACGCGATGGCAGAGTCGCTGCAGGACAGCCGCGATGAGCTCGAGACCCAGCACGCTGAGCTGGAGGAGCAGACGGCCGAGCTCGAGTCCCAGGGAGAGCAGCTCGCCCAGGCCAACGACGAGCTGCGCGCCCAGCGCGACGAGCTCGAGCGCACATCGACGGCGCTGGCCGAGGAGGCCGAGCTCGAGCACCTGTTCAACGACTTCTCCCAGGCGCTCTCCTCGTCGCGGACGATCGCCGCCCGCGCGGGCCAGACGCTGCGCGTGCTCAGCGACGTGGCCGGCGGCGAGGTCGGCGTTCTGTACGCCGAGGTGACGGACGGATACGAGCTGATCGACGTGCGCGGCCTGGACGCCGAGCAGCTGCCGCACCGGATCGGGCCCGGCGACGGGCTGGCGGGCCGCGTGATCGCCGAATGCCGTACCGTCGCCGCCGATCGCGGCCGGGCGACGCTGCGCGCAGCCGCCTTCGGGGACGCGACCGTCGTGCGCCACGAGCTGCACGTGCCCCTGTCCGACGGCGAGCGCGTCGTCGGCGTGCTCAGCCTCGGCCGCAGCGACGAGGCGGGGTTCTCAGAGCGCCAGCGCGAGCTCGTCGAGGCGCTGGCCGAGCGGGCCGCGCTCGCCCTGAGCAACGCGTTCGTCACCCGCCGCGCCGAGCGGCTGGCCGACGTCAACCGCGCCGTGCTCGACATCGTGCGCGACGCGATCCTGCTCACGGGCCCCGAGGACGGCCTGGTGCTCGCCAACACGCAGGCCAGCCGGGTCGCGGACGAGGTGCTCGGGCTGTCGATCGAGGAGGCCGTCGACCTCGACCCGGCGATCGTCGCCGCCCGGATGACGGACCCCGAGGCCTTCGCGGTCGCCCAGGAGCTCATCGCGTCCGATCCCGACGAGCCGACGTTCGACGAGTTCGAGCTGGCCGAGACCGGGCGCGTCTTCCAGCGCTACACCGCGCCGGTGCGCGATCCGAGCGGTGAGCACCTCGGCCGCGCGATGGTCATCCACGAAGTGACGGCCGAGCGCGAGGCCGAGCGCCTCAAGAACGACCTGATGGCCACGGTCTCGCACGAGCTGCGCACGCCGCTGGCCAGCATCGTCGGCTTCACCGAGCTGCTGCTCACGCGCGAGACCGACCCCGAGATGCAGAAACGGCAGCTGGAGACGGTGCACGGCGAGGCACGCCGCCTGGCCAGCCTGATCGACGACTTCCTCGACCTGCAGCGCGTGGCCGAGCGGGGCCGCATCCCGCTCGAGCGCCACCCTGTCGACCTCCGGCCGATCGTCACCGACCAGGCCAGGGTGTTCTCCGCCCACAGCCGGGCCCACACGCTCGACGTAAAGCTCCCGGAGCAGCCGCTGGTGGCCGAGGCCGACGCCGCCCGGCTCAAGCAGGTCCTGGCCAACCTGCTGTCCAACGCGATCAAGTACTCGCCGGAGGGCGGGCGGATCGGCGTCGACGGGTGGGTCGGCGACGGGACGGTGGGCGTGGCCGTGCTCGACTCCGGGCTGGGCATCCCGACGACGCAGCAGCCGCGGATCTTCGATCGCTTCTACCGGACGCCGGATGCCAGCGCGCGAGCGATCGGCGGCACCGGGCTGGGCCTGGCGCTGGCTCGCGAGATCGTCGAGGCGCACGACGGGCGCATCGGCTTCGAGAGCGTCGAGGGGCAGGGCTCGCGCTTCTGGTTCGAGCTCCCCGCCGCGGGCTGAGGCCGCGTCACCCGGGCACGCCGTCCGCGCCGACGGCCTCGCCGGTGGCGATGAGCTCGCCCGCGCGGTCGATGTCGCCGCCCCCGCCGACCGACAGCATCGCGCGTACGCGGCCGTCCTCGAGGTACCACACGGCGAAGGCGCCCTCGTCCATCGAGCCGCGCACGACCTCCTCGTCCCAGCGCGCGGCCGGGCCGACGTACTCGAGCCCCATCCAGTCGCTGAGGTCGGAGAAGAAGTAGGGAACCGTCTCGTGCGCGACGCCGGCGTCGAGCATGTTGCGCGCGGCGGTGGCGCCCTGCGCTGCGGCCACCTCCTCGTGCTCGATGCGCATCGCTCGACCGTGGACCACCGAGTCGTACTCGCACATGTCGCCCGCGGCGTAGACCCGTTCGGCCGAGGTCCGCAGGCGGCTGTCGCAGCGCACTCCGCCGAGCTCGCCCAGCTCGAGGCCCGCTCGGCGGGCGAGCATCACGTCGGGCTGCGCGCCGACGCCACAGACGACCGCCTGGGCGGCGAGCCTGCGCCCTCCGGCGGTGACCACGCGGGCCACACGCTCGCCGTCGCCGTCGGCCTCGAAGCGCCGGACCTCCTGGCCCCCGAGGACCTCGATCCCATGGCCCTCGAGCACGCGTCGGACATGGCGGCCGACCGCGGCGCCGAAGTGGCGCTCCAGCGGCTCGTCCTCCAGCATGAGGATCGTCACGCGCTTGCCCAGCTCGGTCAGCGAGGCGGCGACCTCCGTCGCGATGTAGGAGCCGCCGACGCAGGCGACGTGCTCGGCGGCCTCGACGTCGCCGCGGATGGTGTCGGCGTTGCCCAGCGCGCGCAGGTAGTGGATCCCGTCGAGCTGCGCGCCGTCGGCGTCGAGCCGGCGGACGGTGGCGCCGGTGGCCACGAGCGCTCGGCCGAAGGCCACCTCGTGCTTCGTCGACAGCGCGGCGGTGCGCGCCGCGGGGTCGAGCGACATCACGCTCGTCCTGGTGAGCAGCTCGACCTCCTGCTCCTGCCACCACGCGGGCGGGTGGACGAGCGCGTCCTCGCGCCGCTCGTCCCCGCGCAGGTAGCCCTTGGAGGCGGGTGGGCGGTGGTAGGGCGCGTCGAGCTCGCGCGCGACGAGCAGGATCGAGCCGTCGAAGCCCTCCTCGCGCAGCGTGGCCGCGGCGGTCGCCGAGGCGATGCCACCGCCGATGAGCAGGATGTCGACGTTGCGCTGGGCCACGGGCGCGGACGCTATCGCGGCAAGCGCCGGGACGGGCCCGGCCACGCTGTGAACGACCGGTGATCGTGCGGGAGCTTCTCTCGACGCCGACCGGTGCGCCGTTCAACATCCCGTGGAGATGTGGCTCGCGCGTGTCATCGGGGTGCTGGAGCCGGGCGGCGCGCAGCTCGGCGCGCTGCGGCTCAGCCGGGCGCTGCGCGCCCACGGGATCGCCACCCGTCTGATCGCGGGCGACGCCACGCCGGCCGGGCTCGACCTGGCCCACTCCCACGGGTTCCACGTCGAGCGCTTCTCCGACGCCCGCGGGCTCCAGTGGGAGCCGTGCGAGGCGTTCGCCGAGTGGCTCGTGAGCCGCCTGAACGAGGCGCATCTGATCCACGCCCACATGTTCGGCGCCTGGTGGGCCGCCGCTCAGGCGGCGCCGGCGACCACGCCGCTGGTGGCCAGCGAGCACAACGCCCTGACGTGGCCGGGCGGGTGCTACGACATCGAGGCCGGCAGCGCCGCTCGGCGGCTGGGGTGCTTCTTCGCCCACGGTCCCGCGACCCGGGCGTGGGCGGCACGGATCGGCGTCGAGCCCGCGCGGATCGAGAACGGCGAGTCGCCGGTCGTGGGCCTCGACGGCGCGCCGGAGGGCGTCCTGCCCAGCCCGCGCATCACGTTCGCGGGCCGGCTGTCGGCCGAGAAGGGCGCCGACGTGCTGATCGACGCCCTGGCCGAGCTGACCGACCCGCCCGCCACCTTCATCCTCGGCGACGGCGAGCAGCGCGCCGTGCTCGAGCAGCGGGTCGCCGAGCTCGGCCTGTCGGGCGTCGTGCGCTTCTCGGGCTGGCAGGCGCGGCCCGAGCGCTTCATGGCCGGCGCGACGGTGCACGTCGTGCCCTCGCGCGAGGACGCGTGGTCGCAGAGCGCGGTGCTGGCCATGGGCCTCGGGGTGCCGGTCATCGGCACCGCCGTCGAGGGCCTGCCCGACGTGCTGGGCGCGGGGCGCGGGACGCTCGTCGCTTCGGACGACCCGGTGGGCCTCGCCCGCGCGATCGCCGCGTCCCTGGCCGGGCGGGACGGCACCGACCGCGCCGGCGCACGGGCCTGGGCGCAGCGGTTCACGCCCGAGCGCATCGCGGCGCGCTACGCGGCGGTCTACCGGTCACTGGCCGCCAGCGACCTGCCCGCCGCCGCCTGACGCGACGGCCTAGAGCTCGATGCCGTTGTCGGCCAGCCAGCGGCTGACCGGTTCGGGCGGCTTGCCGTCGAACTCCGCGCGCGCGGCGAGCTCGAGCAGCGCCCCGGGCTCCTCCTCGAGCTCGTCGCGGCGGAACACGAGGTAGGTCGCCACCGCGCCGGCCATCTGCACGGCTGGGTCCTCGGCCTGGGGGTCGAGCGCGCCGAGCTCCTCGGCGAGATGCTGGGCGATCGCCGGCGCGAGAACCGACGACAGCGGCTCGTCGGCGTCCTCGAAGCGCTCGAGCAGGTCGTCGAGCCCCTCGGAGCCCGTCGGGTCCACCACCTGCACGGCGCGGTGCACGACCTGGGTGAGGGTGACGGGCTCCGGCTCGGTGGGCATCGCGGCGGTCCTTTCTCGACGGACGTCGCTCTCGCCATTCCCTGGGGACCGGCGCCTGACACGCCGGTCTCGCGTTGTCTCGCCTCGCCGCGCCGGCGGCGGTGCGCGGCCGGGGCAGCGAGGGGGACGGGTCGAGCGACTGGCCGCCACCCACGCTCACCGGCGGGCCCGCGGAGAGCCACGACCCACGGCATGCGGTGTGCGTGGGTTCTCGTCACATCGCAGGCCTCTCGGCCATCCGAGGGCGGAAATCACGGGTGACGTGGACAGGTGACCTCAGACCGCGCCCACCTCCGCGCCCGGAGACATCCTCCGCCCTGGCCGGCATCCCCCCGAGCGCCGCCGGCCAGACCGGGACGAAGGCGCCAGCGAGAACCGCGAGACCGTGCCCGCGCCAACGCTGCGTCGCCGCGTCAGTCATCGTCGACCGCGATCCCGAGCGCCTGCTCGAGCGTCCGCGTGGCCTCGTCCTCCGACAGCCCCGACCCCCGCAGCAGGTCGATCGCCGTCGAGCGGACCTGCGCGACGATCGCGCTCGTCTGCAGCCCGGCGTTCTCCTCCAGCACCGCGGTGGCGCGGATCGCCGCCTCGAGCGCGAGGCGCCGGCTGTCCGTCTCGGCATCGGGATCGACGAGGTGCGTGACGAGCTCCTCGACGGCGTCGGCCAGCAGCGAGACGGCCTCGGCCAGGCCCTCCGGCGCCGGGCCGGCGCGCCGCACGGCAGCGACCGTCCGGCGACACAGGACGCGCGTGTTGCGCATCGCGAAGTCGAGCTGGGCGACCGCGACGAGGTGCATCGGCAGCCGCTCTCGCGCGCGCCACATCGGCGGGCGGACCGAGACGGTCTCGCGCACCAGGTCGACGGCGTCGGCGAAGTCGTGGAGCTGGGGATCGGCGGAGCGGGCGATCTCCAGCGCGCGGCGAGCGCGCGCCACGTCGCCGGTGCGCAGCGCCTCGGCCGCCTCGCGCAGCGCCTGGCACAGGCGCTCGCCGACGGCGCGCGCCGCGCTGGCGACGGCGGCCACGGGGTCGCGCGGCAGCAGCACCTGAGAGATCAGGAGCGCCACGGCGCCGCCGATCAGCGCGTCTAGGAAGCGGTCGGGCGTGAAGTCCGACGGGCGCTCGATCGTCACCACGATCACCGCCGACGCACCCGCCTGGCTGACCAGCAGCCCGCCCCCGCCGATCAGCAGCGCCGCGCCCATCGACAGCGCGACGACGAGCATGAGCACGAGCGTCCCGGTCCCCAGCTCGGCCACGATCAGGTCGGCCACCGCGATCCCGACGGCCACGCCGAGCGCGAGCTCGACCGCCCGGCGCGTGCGCTGGCCGCGAGCGGCGCCGAGCGCCACGACGGCCGAGATCGGGGCGAAGAACGGCTGGTCGTTGACCGCGCTGGCCGCCGTCCAGGCCGCGCCGACGGCGAGCGTCGTCTGGGCGATCGTCCACGCCCCGGCCTTCAGCCGGTTCGTGCGCCGCCGCACCTGGCCGCGCAGCTCGGGCATCGTCGGGCGCTGCACGCGTGAGGTGCGCGCTAGTGGTCGCACGCCCGCATTGTCCCGGCCCGCGCCGGCGCGGGTCACGCTGGCCGCCGGCGGCTACGTGTGGGACTGCTCGAGGTGGCCGCCGAAGGCGAAGCGCATGGCCGACAGCGCCTTGTTGGCGAAGTCGTCGGCGTTCCGCGAGGCAAAGCGCGAGTACAGCGAGTCGGTCAGAACCGGCGCCGGCACGCCCTCGTCGATCGCTGCATGCGCCGTCCAGCGACCCTCGCCGGAGTCCGACACGCGGCCCGAGAAGTCGTCCAGCCCGGGGCTGCGCAGCAGCGTGGCCGCCGTCAGGTCCAGCAGCCACGAGCCGACGACGCTCCCGCGCCGCCACACCTCGGTGACCTCCGAGAGGTCGAAGTCGTACTGGTACAGCTCGGGGTTGCGCAGCGGCGCGGTCTCGGCGTCCTGCTGGTGCTCTGCCTTGCCGATGTCGGCGCTGTGCAGGATGTTCAGCCCTTCGGCGAAGGCGGCCATCATCCCGTACTCGATGCCGTTGTGGACCATCTTGACGAAGTGCCCGGCCCCGACCGGGCCGCAGTGCAGGTAGCCGTGCTCGGCCGGCGTCGGATCGCCGTCGCGCCCCGGCGTGCGCTCGGCCGACTCGACCCCGGGAGCGAGGGTGCGCAGCAGCGCCTCGATGCGCTCGAAGGCGAAGTCGTCGCCGCCGACCATCAGGCTGTAGCCGCGCTCGAGGCCGAACACCCCGCCGCTGACGCCCATGTCGACGTAGTGCAGGCCCAGCGGCTGCAGGTCCTTTGCGCGACGCAGGTCGTCGACGTAGTAGGAGTTGCCGCCGTCGATGACGATGTCGTCCTTCTCCAGCAGCGGGACCAGCTGCTCGAGCGTCCCGTCGACGACCGCGGCCGGGACCATGATGCAGACCACGCGCGGCGTGTCGAGCCCGGCCACCAGCGCCTGCAGCGACGCCGCGCCGACGGCGCCCTCGGCCTCGAGGGAGGCGATCGCGTCGGGGCTGACGTCGTGAACGACGCACTCGTGGTCGCCGCGCATCAGCCGCCGCACCATGTTCGCTCCCATGCGACCCAGGCCGATCATGCCCATCTGCATCAGCGCACTCCTGTCGTTTCGCGGTCATCCGCCCGGCACGGCACGGCGCAGCGCGGCGAGCTCCTCGGGGTCTGGGCGGGCTCGGCGCGACCCTACCGCCTCGCGGCGAGCGTGCTGCGCCCGCGCGTCAGGCGGCTGCGCGGGACTCGCCGTAGGTCCGTCGCAGCTTGCTCAGGCCGAGACGCACACGGCTCTTGGCCGTGCCCAGCGGGACGTTGGCGACCTCGGCGATCTCCGCCGCCGTGAGACCGGCGAGGTAGGCGAGCACCACCGCCTCGCGCTGGCCGTGCGGCAGCCCGCCGAGCGCGGTCCACAGCTCGCCGCGCGCGAGCGCGGTGCGGTCCGTGAGCTGCGCGGGGCCATCGCGGTCGACGACGAGTCGCAGCCGCTCGCCGGCGCGGCTCGCCGCCCGGCCGTCGCGCCACACGTCCAGCGCGCGTGAGCGGGCCATCAGGCGCAGGTATGGGCCGAGTGCGCCGCGGCGCGGGTCGAAGGCGCCCGGCCGACGCCACAGCCGCAGGAACACGTCCTGCGCGACATCCTGGGCGGCGGCCGCGTCGTCGAGCACGGCCATCGCCGCGGCGTGCACCGAGCGGGCGTGCTGCGCGTAGGCGCGCGCGAAGGCGGCCGGATCGCGGAGGTCGTGAGGCGAAGGCGATCGCATGAAGCGGCTCGGCGCCAAGTCGAACACGATGTCCAATGGTTGTCAAGCGATTGTCCGCACGGCTACCCTTGGCCCGTGGACGATGTCGCCCCGAGCGCGGGGGACGCCGGCGATCGGTTGCTAGGCGTGCGGATCGGCGAGCTGAGCCGTCGCGTCGGTGTGTCCCCGGACGTGCTTCGCGCATGGGAGCGCCGCTACGGCGTGCTGCGCCCGCGCCGTTCGCCCGCCGGCCAGCGGTTGTACAGCGCCTCCGACGAGCAGCGCGTGCGGCGCATGCTCGCCCACATCGACCGCGGCTTCTCACCCGCGGTGGCCGCGCGGCTGGCCGATGCGCCGGTCGCCGACCGCCGCGACCCGCCGCCCCCGGACACGGCCACCGACCTGCTCGCCCATGCCGCCGACCTGCGCCGGGCCCTGGACCGATTCGACGCGGCCGGCGCACAGCTCACGTTCGACCGGCTGCTGGCCGGCTTCACGCTCGACACCGTGCTGCGCCACGTGGTGCTCCCGTTTCTCGCCGACCTCGGCGAGCGCTGGGCGCGCAACGAGGCCGGGGTCGGCCAGGAGCACTTCGCCACCGCCGTCATCTCCGGACGGCTGCACGGGCTGGCGCGTGGGTGGGACGCGGGCGTCGGGCCAGGCGCGGTGCTCGCCTGCCCGTCCGGCGAGCGCCACGACGTCGGGCTGCTGTGCTTCGCCCTGGCCCTGCGCGAGCGCGGCTGGCGTGTCTGCTACCTCGGCGCGGACACGCCGGCCGACGCGATCGCGGCCAGTGCCGATTCGACCGCGGCCGAGCTGGTCGTCCTGTCCGCCGTGCGGCCCGGGCCGCTGGTCGAAATCGCCGGGCCACTGGGCGAGCTGGGGGCCGCGCACCGCGTGGCCCTGGGCGGGCGCGGGGCCGCGCCGGCCGACCTCACGGGGGTCGAGCGTCTGCCCGACGACCCGATCGCTGCCGCCGATCTGGTGTCCGCGCCCTCGGCGGCGTAGCGTTGACGCTGCCGTACACGCAGCGGCACCGCAGATGGCGTCGAGTCACCACTGGATCGAACACACCGCCGAGCTTCAGCTCGAGCTGCACGCGGTCAGCCAGGCCGGCGTGTTCCAGCAGGCCGTACAGGCGCTACGCGAGCTGCTCGACGACGAGGATCGCGCGCCGGGCAGTGCGGCGGAGCGCTCGGTCGAGGTCGAGGCGACCGACCGTGCGGCGCTGCTGGCCGAGTGGCTGGCCGAGCTCGTGCTGCTGGCCGAGACCGAGGGCCTCGTCCCCGAGTCGGTCCGCAACCTGGTGGTCTCGGAGGACTCGGTGACCGGCGTCGTGCGCGGGCGGCTCAGCGAGCCGCGCCACCTCATCAAGGCCGTCACCTACCACGACCTCGAGCTGCGCCGCGACCGCGACGGCTGGCGCGGAAACGTCGTCCTCGACGTCTGACGCCTGGCCGCCTCACCGGTCGCCCGGAGATGAGTTAGGTCACCCGAATATCGTAGGCTCCGGAGTACACGACATCGCGAGGCCATCGTGCTTAGATTGGCCCGCGACAAACCGAGACCCGAACGGAGGCGCCATGGCAGCAGTTGGCGACCGGCAGGCAGGGGCGCCGGCTCAGGCGCCGCAGGACGGCCCCGACCGGGACGACATCGAGCCGGTCCTGCACGAGACGCGTGACCGGATCATCACCGGCACGGTCACCGTCGTGCCGATCCTCGCGCTCGGCCTCGTCGCCTGGCAGGCCTGGCAGAGCCTGCTGCACTGGCACGACCTCGCCGTCTTCGCGATCCTCTACGTCGCCACCGGCATGGGCGTGACGGTCGGCTTCCATCGCCTGTTCACGCACCGCAGCTTCAAGACCTCGCCCGTGCTGCGCGGCGTCTTCGCGGCGTGCGGGTCGATGGCCATCGAGGGGCCGGTCATCTCGTGGGTGGCCGACCATCGCAAGCACCACGCGTTCTCCGACCAGCCCGGCGACCCACACAGCCCGCACGTCGACCACGGCGGCGGCTGGCGCGGCGCGCTGCGCGGGCTGCTGCACGCGCACGTCGGCTGGCTGTTCATCCACACCCAGCGCGGCAACCGCCGCCGCTATGCCCCGGACCTGCTCGCCGACCCGGTCGTGCGCTTCGTCGACCGCACGTTCATCGTCTGGGCCGTCGGCGGCCTGGCCCTGTCCTTCCTGCTCGGGCTGATCTTCGGCGGCAGCCTGACGGCCGGCCTGACCGGGCTGCTCTGGGGCGGCGCCGTGCGGCTGCTCGTCCTGCACCACGCGACGTTCAGCATCAACTCGCTGTGTCACTTCTTCGGCCGTCGCACCTACGACACGGGCGACGAGTCGCGCAACCTGGCCTGGCTGTCGCTGCTGACGTTCGGCGAGGCCTGGCACAACAACCACCACGCCTTCCCCACCTCGGCCCGCCACGGGCTGCGGCGCTGGCAGATCGACCCCTCTGCGATGGCCATCTGGCTGCTCGAGCGCGCGGGGCTGGCCTGGGACGTCGTCCGCATCAGCCCGGAGCGCATGGCGCGCAAGGCGGTGGCGCCCGCACAGCCGTGAGACGGACCGCGCCGCTCCGCGCCACGCTTGAAGAGGCGCTCCCGGAGCGCCCGTTCCGCGTCGAGCTGTGGGATGGCACGTCGCTGCGACCGACGGACGGCGCCGGCGGCCCGACGTTCAGCGTGCGCTCGCCGCGCGCCCTGGCGCACGCGCTGCGTGCCCCCGGCCAGCTCGGCCTGGGGCGTGCGTACGTGGCCGGCGAGATCGAGGTCGACGACGTCGACGCCGCGCTCGACCTCCTCGACGGCTGGCGGCCGCCGCCGCTGGACGGGCGCACCCGCCTGCGCCTGGCCGGCGCGGCCACGCGGGCCATGGGGCTCGTCGTCCCGCCGCGCGCCCCGAGCTCCGAGCTGCGCCCGCGCGGACGCCGCCACAGCCGCGCCCGCGACCTGCGCGCCGTTCGCCACCACTACGACGTCTCCAACGAGTTCTTCTCGCTGTTCCTCGACGCGTCGATGACCTACTCGTGCGCGATCTTCTCGCGCGGCGCGACGACGCTCGAGGAGGCGCAGCGGACGAAGCTCGAGCTCGTGTGCACCAAGCTCGCGCTGAAGCCGGGCGAGCGCGTGCTCGACGTCGGCTGCGGCTGGGGCAGCTTCGTGCTCCACGCCGCGCGCGAGCACGGCGTGCGCGTCACCGGCGTGACCCTGTCCGAGCCCCAGGCCGCGCGCGCCCGCGAGCGCGCCGCCGCCGAGGGCCTGAGCGACCTCGTCGACGTCCACGTCATGGACTGGCGCGACCTCGCCGGCGAGCGCTTCGACGCGATCGCCAGCATCGGGATGGTCGAGCACGTCGGCAACGCGAACATCGACGCCTACGCCGGGCGCCTCTCCGAGCTGCTCGTGCCCGGCGGCCGGCTGCTCAACCACGGCATCGGGCGCGTTCGCCACGGCGACCCGGAGGCCGGGCCGTTCTCCGAGCGCTTCGTGTTCCCCGACGCGGCGCCGCTGCACGCCTCGCGGATCCTCTTCGCGGTCGAGCGCGCCGGGCTGGAGCCCACCCACGTCGAGGGCTTCCGGCTCGACTACGCCGAGACCCTGCGCCACTGGGCCTCGCGCCTGGACGACAACCTCGACCGCGCCCGGGAGCTGGCCGGGCCCGAGCGCGTGCGCGTCTGGCGGCTCTACCTGCGCGCGGCGCGGCGCGGGTTCGAATCTGGCTTCACATCCGTTTTCCAGGTGCTCGCCCGCCGGCCCGGGTGAGGGGGCGGGCTGCGCCAGCGAGCGCGCCTGCTCGCGGGCGTCTGCGTGGGCGCAGGGAGGAGGGTGGGAGCCAGGCGCACTGACGCTCAGCGCGGCCGGCTTCGCGGCGCGGGGTCTCCGAGGACCCCTATGGGTTCCCAGGAGACCCCGGATCGATCCTCGGCCCCGGGTCATCCCCTCCCTCGACGCCCCGGCCGTGCCGCGCAGCCGACCGGCGGGCCGACCCCGGGCTACTGCACGGGCGCGTCCGGCGGCGGCATGTCGATCGCGCGCGAGAGCTCTGCGTCCTGGACGCCCTGGACCGCCTTGAGGTCCTCGAGCCGGCGCGGGTCGTCGAGCGTGCCGGTGATCGCGCCGATGGCCGGCAGCGTCCGACCGAGGCGCAGCCCGGCCGCGCACAGCCGCTCGGCGACGTCGTCGAGCGCCTCGAGATGGCCCTCGTCGACGGTGATGTTGACCCCGACGGCGGTCACGGGGCCTGCACCAGCCCGGCGCCGACGTCGGCCGACGGGACGTCGGGAAGGCGGCGCGCGGTGCCCGTCAGGAGCATGCCGAGCCCCGCGCCGCGCGAGCCGGGGTTGGCCTGCGCGAGCAGCGCGGCGACGCCGGCGGCGTGCGGCGTGGCCATGCTCGTTCCGCTGATCGTCCGGTAGCGCGCCGGCATCGGCCAGCTCGAGAGGACGTCGACGCCCGGGCCGGCGACGTCGATCTGGCCGCCGTCCGGGTCCAGTCCGCGGTTGGAGAACGGGGCGATCTCCAGGTCGGCGTCGAGCGCCGCCACGGCCAGGATCGACGGGCAGTTGGCCGGGTGGCCGACCGGCGCGGGCGGCGCCGGTCGCTCGCTCTCGTTGCCCGCCGCGGCGACGATCAGCGCGCCGGCCTGCAGCGCGCGGCGGGCAGCCTGCTCGAAGACGCGCGAGTAGGACTGGCCGGGCTCGGTCGGCGCGCCGAGCGACATCGAGATCACCGCGCAGCCGTTCTCGACGGCCCAGTTGATGCCGGCCAGGATCTGCGCGTCGCTGCCCGAGCCGGCGTCGGCGAGGACCTTGCCCGCGAAGATGCGCGCCTCGTGGGCGACGCCGTAGCGCGGCCCGCTGGGCGGGCGCATCGGCCCCGCCGCCGTGCCGGTGCAGTGCGTGCCGTGTCCGTGGGCGTCGCGTGCCTGTTCGCCCGCCACGAACGAGCGCATCGTGACCTGCCTTCCGGCGAAGTCGGGGTGCGTGTCGTCGAACCCGGTGTCGAGCACGGCGACGCCGATCCCGCGCCCGCTGTGGGGCGAGTCCAGCGCACCGACCGCCTGTACGCCCCAGGTCGCCTGCGACTCGTCCACGGCCGCCCCGCCTCCGGGCGGCGGCCGGTGGGGCGCCGGGGCCTCCAGGGCGTACACGGTGCGCTCGGGCTCGACGGCGATGATCGCGCCCGTGTCCCCGGCCTGGCGGATCTGCTCGGGCGACGCGGCGACGATCGCGATGCCCAGCCGCTCGAACAGGAACGCCTGGACCGCGGCGAGGTCCGCGCCCGTGTCGGTCGCCGAGGCCACCGTCAGGCCGGTGGCGCTCCCCAGCGCCGCGACACCGCGCTCGGCGCCCTCCTGCTCGAACAGGACCAGCGACCGCCCGGTGAAGCCGCCGCCCGGCCCGGACGCCGGTCCCCCGCCATCCCCGAACCGGCTCACCGCAGCGCGCCTTCGCTCCGGCCGGCGCCAGCGCCGGCGTGCACATTCGTCCCGCTCATGGGCCCAGTCTTGCGCACAAGCGTGAACATCTCGGACCGGGGCTTGACATCCGTCCGGGGCACGCTGCTACATTGCGCTCGTTCAGGTCGAGCCAACAGAGAGCTCGGCACAAGTAGTGTTCAGCGCCCGCAGTCGTTGCCATGAAGCATCCTCCGCGTGGCCGTTCACATATGCCGTGGAGGGAAAACATGGCTACTGGAACCGTGAAGTGGTTCAACGACGACAAGGGCTTCGGCTTCATCACCCCGGACGAGCCGGGCAAGGATCTGTTCGTCCACCACACGGGGATCAACGCCTCCGGCTTCAAGTCGCTGCCCGAGGGCGCGAAGGTGTCCTACGACGCCGAGGCCGGCGACAAGGGCCCGAAGGCCGTCAACGTCACGCAGCTCTAAGCACGCGCGGCGTTTGAGCGGGCGCCGGACGCGCCCTGCTGGAAGGAGAGCGCATGATGCGCTTCATCTGTCGCAGCTGCCTGCGGCTCTGGTCGCCCGATAGGGTCGACGGTCGTAGCACCTGCCCGTTCTGCGGCGGCGCGCTGGCTTCGCACTGAAGCCCGCGCCCGCCCCGCGCCGACCGGGCGCATCCGCACGAACGCGGTGCGCCCGGCGGCCGCCGAACGCGCTCAGTCATCGAGGTCCACGCGGACCACGAGCATCTCGCTGGCCATCACCCGCAGCCCGACGTCGTTGAGCGGTCGCTTCAGCCAGCGCAGCCGCTCCCGCGGGTCGTCGTCGACGAGCACGTGCGCGGTGCCCGTGTACCAGCGCCGGCCGACCTTCACCCGCACCCGCGGGTCGCGTTCGATGTTGCGCACGTAGTCGGCGCTGTGGCCGTGCTCGGCCACGATCCAGAACTGCTCGCCACGCAGTCCGTCGCCGACCGGCACGCGGCGCCGCGCCCCGCTGCGCCGCCCGGTGGTCTCCAGCAGCGCCCAGCCGCGCGGGATCAGCCCGGCCTCGAGCGCACGGCGCATGAACGGGTTGAGCAGGCGGACGCTGAGCAGCTTGCTGACGCGACGCCTGGCGCTGACGGAATCCATGCCAACCAACCCAGGACCGAGGCTAGCCACCGAGCCCGTAGCGCGCGAACAGATAGCCGCCGGACTCGTGCAGCGTGCGCAGCTCGAGGTCGACGGGCGGCTCGAACGGCGGGCCGGAGACGATCGTCAGCGGATCCTCGCCGCCGGCCAGCTTGGGGGCGTAGACGAGGTGCAGCTCGTCGACCAGGCCGGCCGGGAGCAGCGTGCCGTTGAGACGCGGTCCGCCCTCGCAGACCAGCGAGCGCACGCCGAACTCCTCGCGCAGCCGCGCCAGCCCGACCGCTGGGTCGGGCTCACGCAGGTAGTGAACCGTTGCGGCAGCGGCCGGCAGCTCGCCGTCGGCCGACGGCGTGAGGACGACGACCGTGTTGTCCGCGGCGCGCAGCAGGCCGACGTCGGCGGGCAGCGAGACCGAGCGGCTGACCACCACGGCGATCGCGTCGGGCGGCAGCCCCGCGCTCGCGCGCCGCTCGCGCGCCTCGGCGCTGTTGATCGTGCGGCCGTAGCTCTCGATCCTGATCGTCTCGGCGCCGACCATGATCGCGTCCATCCGCTCGCGCGTGGCGTGGAACAGCTCGTAGTCGGCGCGGTTGGTGATCGCGTGGGTGCGGCCGGCGACGGTCACGCGGCCATCGGCGGTGCAGACCATGTTCAGCGCGATCCACGGGCGCGCCTCGGGCCCCGGGGGTGGCAGGTCGGCGACGACGTCGAGCGCCGTCAGACCGTCGGCGCGATCGGGGAACAGCCGCGTGAAGCGCTCCATCAGGCGGGCGGGTGGCCGGGATGGATCCCCCGGGCCTGGTGGAAGGTCAGCTCGCTCTCCTGCTCGGCGTGGTGGGCGGCGATCGGCTCGAGGACGACCGCGTCGTGGTCGCCGGCGTCGACGCGCTCGACGATCCGGCCGACGAACCAGTTCGGGCACGACTCGACGATCGGCACGCCGCCGGGCCCCTCGTGCCACGCGCAGCGGTCGAACTTGTCGACCTCGTCGCCGGTCTCGCCGCCGAACAGCTCCGCGATCGCGGCGTCATCCTCGGGGACGAAGTGCACGCCGAGCAGGTCGGCGTGCCGGGCCACGCGCCGGGTGTGGTTCTCGTGCGACAGCCCGACGAGGAAGCGCGGCGGGTGGATGCTGATCTGCGTCGCGAAGCCGATCAGGCATCCGGCGCGCTCGCCGCGGGCGCTCGTGCTGACGATGAACATGGGGTAGTCGAGCTCGGCCATCAGCGCGGTGAACGGGTCCTTGTCGCCCATGGCCTGCGTCCTACCCGCCGCCCGGTTGCCCTGCGCGCGCTCGGGGCAGGCTGCCGCGCATGCGGCGTTCGGCCCAGCCGGCGACGGCAGCCACGATGGTGGTGGTCGCCGGCGCCGCGCTGGCCTGGCGCGCCCTGTGGCACGAGCCGCGTCACGGACGCCTGCGCCGCCGCACGCTGCGACTGCCGCGCTGGCCGGACGCGCTGGCCGGGCTGCGCGTCGCGGTGATCTCCGACCTCCACGCCGGCGCGCCGCACGTCGACGAGCCGCGCATCGCGCGCCTGGTGGCCGCGGTGAACCGCTGCCGCCCCGACCTCGTCGTGCTGCTCGGCGACTTCGTCGACCCCGAGGTCAAGCTCGGGTCCCCGGTGACGGTCGAAGCGGTGGCCGGCCGGCTGGCCGCGCTGCGGGCGCCGCACGGCGTGATCGCCGTGCTGGGCAACCACGACTGGCGATACGGCGGCCCGCGCGTGGCCGCGGCACTGCGCGCCGGCGGCATCGAGGTGCTCGAGGGCGCGGCGGTCCGCGCCGGTCCGCTGTGGGTCGCCGGCCTGGCCGACGTCCGCACCCGAGTCCTCGACGTCGAGGTGGCGCTCGGCGCGGCGCTGGCCGATGTCCCGGCCGGTGCCCCCGTCATCCTGCTCAGCCACGACCCGGACGTCTTCCCGTCGGTCCCCGAGCGCGTGGCGCTCACCCTGTCGGGCCACACGCACGCCGGCCAGGTGGCGATCCCGCGGCTGCGCCGCGGAGCAATCCCATCCGGGTACGGCGAGCGCTACGCCCACGGCCACGTCGTCGAGGACGGTCGCCACCTGTTCGTGACCGCCGGCGTGGGCACGACCGGCTGGCCCGTCCGCCTGCTCGCCCCGGCCGAGGTGATGGTGCTGGAGCTGCGACCCGACCGGCGCGAAGAGGGCTCCCTCCAACGTCTCCCGGCGACATGACCCGCATCGTCCCTCAGCCGTCGGTGCGCGGCGGTCGCGCCGCGGTCGCGTGCTCCAAGGCCGCGTTCGGGGCCGTCGAGGACCATCGCGTCGGCGGCACCGACGACGGACGAGTCCATCGTGGCCCAGCTCCCCGTGGCGCCTGGCCACCCGGTCAGCGCGGGTAGGCCGCCGCCACCCCACCGTCCACGTTGAGCACGTTGCCGGTGCTCTTGCCCGACCGCCTCGGCGAGGCGAAGTGCATGACCGCCTCGGCGATGTCGTCGGGCAGGATGTTGACGCCCAGGGTGGTGCGCCGGCGGTAGTGCTCCTCGAGCTCGTCGGGGTCGATCCCGTACGCGGCGGCGCGCTCCTCGCGCCAGTCGGAGCCCCAGATGCGCGAGCCCTGCAGGACGGCGTCGGGGTTGACCGTGTTGACGCGGATCCCCGCGCCTCCGCCCTCCTCGGCCAGGCAGCGCGCGAGATGCAGCTCAGCCGCCTTGGCCGACGAGTAGGCCGCCGCGTTGCGACCGGCCACCAGCGCGTTCTTGGAGGCCACGAAGACGATCGAACCGCCGCGGCCCTGCGCCCGCATGACCTCGAAGGCCGCGCGCGCAACGAGGAAGTAGCCGGTGCCCAGGATGGCGTGGTTGCGCTCCCACTCGGCCAGCGTCGTCTCCTCGATCGACGCGCTCGACGCCACCCCGGCGTTGGACACGACGATGTCCACGCCGCCGAAGGCCTCCACGGTGGCGCGAAACGCGTCGCCCACCGCCTGCTCGGACGTGACGTCGCCGTCCACGGCCAGCCCGCCGTCGCCCAGCGCCGCCACCGCCTCCGCCGCTCCGTCGCCGTCGAGGTCGAAGGCGGCCACGCACGCGCCGGCCGCGCCCAGCGACTCGACGACGGCGCGCCCGATCCCGCCCGCCGCGCCGGTGACGAGCGCGACCGCCCCTTGCAGCTCGCCGGGCGCCGGCGCGAGCGACAGCTTGTAGAGCTCCAGCGGCCAGTACTCGACGGCGAAGCTCTCCCCCGCGTCCAGCGAGGTGAAGCCGCCGAGCGCGTGCGCGCCCGCCATCACCTCGATCGCCCGGTGGTAGAGGTCGCGCGACAGGCGCGCGTTCTTCGTGGTCGGCGCCACGCCGACCAGGCCGACGTGCTGGATCAGGACAACCCGTGCGTCGGGGTCCGCGGGCTCGGTCGTCTCGTCGGCGAACGCCTCGACGTAGGCGCGGTACTCGGCCCGGAACGCCTCGGCCCGCGCGCGGATGCGGGCGGCGAGCGCGCCGGCGTCCTCGCGCGCGGGATCGAACGGGATCCACAGCGGCAGGCGTTTGGTGTGGACGAGGTGGTCGGGGCACGCCGCCCCCACGGTGACGAGGTCGGCCGCGTCGGCCGAGCCGACGAGCTCGACCGCGCGCTGCGACGTGTCGACGACCAGCACCTTGGCGCGCTCGCTCGACACCGCGCCGCGCAGCGCGGGCAGCACGGCGCGCAGCACCTCGCGGCGACCGTCGTCGTCGAGCGCGTCCCCGTCATCGGCGGCGGGGCCGCCGAAGCGCGGCGTGCCGGCGGTCCGTGCGTTGACGAAGTCGGCAGCCCGGTTGATCGCCTCGAGCGTGCGCCGGTAGGCCTCCTGCGCGCTGTCGCCCCAGACCACGAGGCCGTGCTTGGCCAGCACGACGAGCCGCAGGCCGGGGTTGTCGCGCACCGCGGCGCCGACCTGGCGGGCGAGCGTGAAGCCCGGGCGGATGTAGGGGACCCAGGCGGCCTCGTCGCCGAAGCACTCGCGCACGAGGCGCTCGCCGTCGCGCGTGCCGGCCAGCACGTTGATCGCGTCGGGATGGGTGTGATGGACGTGGGCGGCCGGGACGAAGGCGTGCAGCAGCGTCTCGATCGAGGCGCGCGGCGCGGCGGGGTCGGTCTGGCAGCGGGCGAGGTGGGCGACCATGTCCTCGTCGCTCATCTCCTGACGCTCGAACAGCACCAGCATCTCGTCCAGGCGCAGCGGCGTGAAGTGCCCGGCGCCCATCGTGGCCAGGTCGCTGCCCGATCCCTTGACCCACATCACGTCGACCTCGCGCCCGACGTGGTCGGTGGCGCGTCCCTTGGCCGAGGTGTTGCCGCCGCCGAAGTTGGCCACCGCGCGGTCGGAGCCGAGCAGGTGCGAGGCGAGCAGCACCTGGCCGAGCGTGTCGCCCGGGACCTCTCCGTCGGACGGCCAGCGGTCCTCGGCGTTGGCGATCATCGCCGCGACGGTGCTCATCGCCCCCACCCCCCGGCCACCGCCGCGGCGGACCCGCGCTCGGTGACGATCCGCTCGACATAGCCCGAGGAGCGGTGCTCGGCGATCGGGTCCTCGGCGGCGCCGGCCGCTGTGCGCGCCCGCGCGCACAGCGGGCGCACGTCGCTGCGGTAGGCGTCGAGCAGCACCTCGTGGCCGCCGAGCACGTCGCCGCGCCCGGCGGCGTCGGCCAGCGCCGTACGGTCGACGAGCAGCGCCTTGGCGTAGGCCTCCTGGAGGTTGACGACGCTCAGGACCATGGCCTCCACCTTCGCCTCGACGTTGTGCGCCTGGTCGATGGTCAGGCGCGGCAGCGGCCGCCCGCTGCCCACCAGCTCGCAGAAGATCAGGAACAGCTCGAACGGGTTGACCGAGCCGACGATCAGGTCATCGTCGGCGTACTTGCGGTTGTTGAAGTGAAAGCCGCCGAGGCGGTCCTCGTCGCCGAGCAGCGCCACGATCTGCTCTACGTTCGTGCCCTGCGCGTGGTGGCCGAGGTCGACGAGCACCCGCGCGCGCTCACCGAGCTTCTGGCAGACGAGCAGCGCCGAGCCCCAGTCGGCCAGGTCGGTGGCGTAGAACGCGGGCTCGAACAGCTTGTACTCGACGAGCAGCTCCTGCTCGGCGGGCTGTGCCGCGTAGACCTCGCCCAGGGCGTCGAGCATCCGCCGCCGGCGCCCGACGAGGTCGTCCTGGCCGGGGTAGTTCGTGCCGTCGGCCAGCCACAGCGACAGGGCCGTCGAACCCAGCCGCCGGGCGACGTCGACGCATTCGAGCAGGTGCTCGAGCGCGCGCCGGCGGACCGCCTCGTCGGGATGGGTGACCGAGCCGAGCTTGTAGTCCGGGTCCTGGAAGAGGTTGGGGTTGACCGCGCCGATGCGCAGCCCGACCTCGCCGGCGTGGCGGCGCAGCGCGTCGAGGTCGTCGACGGCGTCCCACGGGAAGTGCAGCGCCACCGACGGCGCCGCGCCGGTCAGGCGGTGGACCTCGGCGGCGTCCTGCAGGCGCTCGAAGACGTCGCGCGGGCGGCCCGGCTGCTGGAAGGTGGCGAAGCGGGTGCCCGAGTCGCCGTAGCCCCACGACGGGGTCTCGATGGCCAGCGCGGCGAGCGCGCGCTCGGCGTCGGGGTCGGTCACGGTGTCGGTCCTCTCATCTCGGTCGTGCGATCTCGGGCGATCGATCAGGCAAGGCTGGGCTCCGGCTCGTCCACGGTCAGGCCGGTCACGGCCAGGAAGCGCTCGTAGGTCGCCTCGGCGGCGTCGCGATCGGGCGCCGGCTCGTATGCGACCGGGTCCGAGGACGCGGCGGCCACGGCGCGCAGCTCGGCCAGCGAGCCGAGCACGCCGGCCGCGCGCGCCTGCACGAGCACGTTGCCCATCGCGGTCGCCTCGTCGGGGCCCGCCAGCACGGGTCGGCCGAGGATGTCGGCGGTCAGCTCGCACAGAAGCCGGTTGCGCGCGCCGCCGCCGATGACGTGGACGACCTCGACGTCGCGGCCGGTGACGCGCTCCAGGCGCTCGAGCACGAGGCGGTACTTGCAGGCCAGCGAGAGCAGGATGCTGCGGATGACCTCGCCCTCGCCCTCGGGCATCGGCTGGTCGGCCACCCGGCACGCCTCCCGGACACGCGCGGGCATGTCGCCCGGCGACAGGAAGCCGGTCGAATCGGGGTCGAACAGGGCCACGTCGGCTCGCGCCTCGGCGGCCAGCCGCGCGAGGTCGGCGTAGTCGCCGGGACCGCCGCCGGCCGCCCACTCGCGCCGGCACTCCTGCAGCAGCCACAGCCCCATCACGTTGCGCAGCAGGCGGATCGTGCCCTCCACGCCGCGCTCGTTGGTCAGGTTGTAGGCGCCCGCACGCGCATCCAGGACGGGCGCGTCCAGCTCGAGGCCGAGCAGGGACCACGTGCCCGACGACAGCACCGCGGCGCGCTCGCTGCGCAGCGGCACGGCCGCGTAGGCCGAGGCCGTGTCGTGGCCGCCGACCGTGTGCACGGGCACACCCGCCGCCCGGGCGTGGTGGGCGAGCACCGGGCCCAGGGTTGTCCCGGGGGCCACGGGGTCGCCGGCGAACGGCGCCGGGGGCAGCCCGAGACGAGCCACGAGGTCCCGCGCCCACGTGCCCGAGCGGGCGTCGAGCAGACCCGTGGTCGAGGCGGCGGTGGCCTCGTTGGCCAGCTCGCCGGTCAGCCACAGGGCGAACAGGTCGGGCACGAGCGCGATCCGCTCCGCGGCCTCGAGCGCCGCGCTGCCCTCGTCGGCCAGCAGCTGGAACACCGTGTTGATGGGCATCGTCTGGATCCCCGTCACCGCGTACATGTCCTCCCGCGCGACGCGCTCGTGAGCGCGGGCGATCATCCCGTCGGTGCGAGCGTCGCGGTAGTGGAACGGCAGCCCGAGCACGCGCATGCGCGCGTCGAGCAGCGCGTAGTCGACTCCCCACGCGTCCACGCCGACACCGCTCAGGCGGGTGCCGTCCGCAGCCCGCCCGAGGCCGTCGAGCGCCTCGCCGAACAGCGCCAGCAGGTTCCAGCGCAGGCCGTCGGGCAGCCGCACGGGGCGGTTGGCGAAGCGGTGGATGACCTCGAGCGCGACACGCCCGCCGTCGACGCGCCCGCGGATGACCCGGCCGCTCTCCGCGCCGAGGTCGATGGCCGCGAACGTCGGGGCCTCAGGCAAGGTGGAAGACCTCGTCCAGGCGCTGCAGGCTGCGATCGGCCCGCCCACCGCGCTCGGGGGCGGGCAGCTCGAAGAACTCGGCCATCTCGGCCTGCCAGCGCGCGTTGACCTCGCGCTCCTCCATCCCGGCCAGCGCACCGGCGAAGTCCTCGGTCTCCAGGTAGCCGACGAGCAGGCCGTCGTCGCCCAGGAACAGCGAGTAGTTGCCCCAGCCCGTCTCGCGCAGCGCGGCGAGCATGTCGTCCCAGACGTGGCGGTGGCGCTCGCGGTACTCGTCGAGCCGGTCGGGGCGCACCCGCAGCAGGAAGCAGACGCGCTCCATCACCCCACCCGGGAGCACGGCAGGTCGAGCAGCCTGGCCACCTTGGCCACCTCGTCGGCGCGGTGGCCGATCCCGAGCGCGACATGGTGCGTCGGCCCCTCGGCGCACCAGGCCTCGAGGAACTCCGCCGGACCGAGGGAGAAGCGCAGGCGGCTGTTCGTGTTGCCGATCCGGAAGGTGTCGCCGGGGATCGACTCGCCCTCGGCGACGATCAGCTTGAGCCGGCCCTCGGCGGTCTGCGTGCACCCGACGATCGTGATCGCGCCGTAGCGGACCTTGAACTCGACGCTCAGGCCGGCCCCGGACTTGCCGTGGTAGAGCGCCAGCGCGCGCAACGTCGGTCGCTCTTGGGCGATGGCGACGTGGCCCGGGCCGTCGTGGCCCATGAGCACGAAGCCCTCGCTGAGGTCCAGGGCGTAGTACTCCGTGTAGGAGCCGCCGGCGCCGAGCCGGTCGAGGATGAGCTGGGCGACGTTGGTCTTGAGGTCGCCCTCGCCCGCGGTCGGGATCCCGCGTGCAGTGAGCAGCGAGTTGCCGACGATCACCCCGGCCCCGAGTCGCTCGGCCTCGTTGCCGTCCGCGCCGCGGTAGTAGTAGGTCAGCCCGTCGAGGTCGAAGTCGGCGGCCAGTCGGTCCAGCCCGACGGCGACGCGCGCCGACCAGTCCAGCGCGTCGGGCTCGATCGGCCCGGCGATCGGGTCGTCGGAGGGGTCGGCGAAGTCGAACATCGCTCGGATCTCGGCCTCCTTGGCCGCGACCTCGGCCTCGCCGGCCGCGGCCACGCGCGTGCCGAGGTCGTCGATCTCGAGCACCTCGACGTGCGCGCCGAGCTGGGCGTGGACGGCGGTGAAGTCGGAGTACATGTCGAGCATCCCCGGATACGTGTGCCCGAGGAAGCCGATCCGCGAGCGGCGCAGGGCGCGCGCGACGCCGGCTGCCCGCACCCACGCGGCGATCCTCGACCACGCGCGCTCGTCGTCGTCGATCGTCCCGGCCACGGTGTCGTAGGGGATCCGCGCGCGGGTGAACGCGCCCGCCAGCTCGGGCACGCAGCACGCCGCGCAGTTGGCCAGCCACTCGCCCGTGCTCGTGCCGGCGTAGTCCAGCGTCGGGGTGGGCTGCAGGCCGAGCAGCACCACCGGCGCCTTGGCCGCCTGCGCGGCGGGCAGCACCTGGCTCGAGGTCGCGTAGGTCACCGCGTGGCACAGGACGAGGTCGACCCGGCCGGCGGCGAAGACGTCGCCGGCCTCGCGGGCGCGCTGGGCGGTGTCGACCAGCCCGGCCGAGACGACCTCGGCCCCGAGTTCGGCCACGCGCTCCTCCACGCGGGCCTGGTAGCCCTGGACGCGCTCGCGCAGGCCGTCGAACTGGGGCCAGTAGGCCTCCAGGCCGATGCCGAAGACCCCGACCCGCGCGCGCGGCGCGGATCGGGTCTCCGTGACGACCGACAGATCAGAAGTCGAAGTCGTCAATGTTGTCCCTGTTGAACCCGGTCGGCGGGCCGAGCACGACCTCGCCGTTGGCCCCGATCTTGCGCTCGCCGAGGCGACCGGCCTTGAACGACTCGCCCTGCTTGCCGGTGATCTGGCCCGAGGCCAGCGCGGCGGCCGCCCAGCCGGCCAGATAGCCGACATCCTTGGGGACCCACAGCGCGAACTCGTCGACGGTGCCGTCCTTGACGAACTTGCGCATCTGGTTCGGCGTGCCCAGCCCGGTCAGCTTGACGTCGCCCTTCTTGGACGAGCTCGACAGGTAGCGGGCGGCCGCCGAGATCCCGACCGTGGTCGGCGAGATGATGCCCTTGAGGTTCGGATAGGCCTGCAGCAGGCCCTGCGTCTCCTGGAAGGACTTCTGGTCGTCGTCGTCGCCGTAGGCCACCTTCACGAGCTTGATGTCCTTGTACTCGGGCTTCTTGAGCTCCTCCTTCATGAACTTGATCCACGTGTTCTGGTTGGTGGCGTTCGCGGTGGCCGACAGGACGGCGATCTCGCCCTTGTTGCCGATCTGCTCGGCGATCAGCTTGACCTGGCCCTCGCCGATGAGCTGCGAGGAGGACTGGTTGATGAACACCGTGCGGGCGTCGGGCGCCACGTCGGAGTCCATGGCCACGACCTTGATGCCCCGCCTGGAGGCCTGCTTGAGCGCCGGCGCGACGGCGTTGGGGTCGTTACCGGCGATGATCAGCGCGTCGGGCTTCTGCTGGACGACCGAGTTGATGAGCGGGACCTGCGCCGAGGCACCGGCGTCCGTCGGACCGCTGATGCGGTTCGACCCGCCGACCTCCTCCAGCGCCTCGGTGACGCCGGAGTGCTCGGTCTCCTCGTACGGGTTGCCGAGCTGCTTGGGCATCGAGACGGTCTTCAGGCCCTTCTTGATGGCGGCGTCCGGGTTGGCCGCGGACTCCGACGAGGTGTCGGTGGCCTGGCCGCCGGAGCCGGAGTCGTCCTGCGTCTCGCCGCACGCGGCGAGGACGAAGGTCAGGGCGGCTGCCAGCAGGGCTGCGAGCAGCACGCGGGGGATGCGATACGTCATGCCTTCTCCTCCTGTGACCGTGTGCGGTGTGCCGCGGCGCGCGGCGGCCACGGGCCGCGCTGCCGGGATGGGTGAGCGCGCGCCTCACGGGCGCGCTGAACGAGGTTGGGACCGAGCACCGAGCCGATCAGCAGCGTCCCGGTGACGATCTGGATCCAGTACGACGAGATCGACTCGCTCAGGGACAGCGCCTTCTGGATGCCACCGAGCAGGAGCAGCGCGAGGATGACCCCGGCGATCGTGCCGCGGCCGCCGAAGATCGACACGCCGCCGAGCACCACGGCGGCCACGGCGGTGAGCTCGAAGCCCTGGCCGACGTTGGCCGCCGCCGTCGAGTTGCGCAGCGAGATGACCACGCCGGCCAGCGCCGCGACCATGCCCGAGGCCACGAACAGCGCCATCTTGATGCGCTTGACGCGGATGCCCGAGAAGTACGCCGCCTCCTCGTTGGCGCCGATCGCGAACACCGAGCGCCCGAACGGCGTGGCGTGCAGGACGACGCCGAAGCCGACGGCCAGGATCGCGAACAGCACCATCGTGTTGGGGACGAACGTGCCGGCCGCGTTGCCGAACGCGCGGTCGGTCCAGGTGGCCGGGAAGTCGGTCACCGAGTCGTCGCCGATGACGACGAAGGCCAGGCCGCGGAACAGCGCCAGCGTGCCGATCGTGACGGCCAGCGACGGCAGCCCGAGCCGCGTGACGAGCAGCCCGTTCAGCGCGCCGCAGAGGGCGCCGACGAGCAGGCAGATCGGGATGATCGTCTCGATCGGCTGGCCGTGGTCCCAGAGGTAGGCCATCACGGCGCTGGACAGCGCGAGCACCGAGGCGACCGAGAGGTCGATCTCCGCGGCGACGATGACGAGCGCCAGCGGCAGGGCCATCAGCGCGACCTCGGAGAAGTCCAGCGAGCCGGTGGTGAACGAGTCGGTGGTCAGGAACTCCGGCGACAGCCCCTGGCCGACGAAGGCGAGCACGACGAGCAGGCCGAGGATCAGCGTCTCCCAGCGGCCGAGCAGCGTGCGCCACGCGGGCTGCTCGGGCGCGCCGCCCGACGGGCGCTCGGCCGGCTCCGTGCTCGCGGGCACGGACGGGGTCGTCGTGTCAGCCGGCACGTCTGGCACTCCTCTGGCGTAGTGCGGCGTCCATGCGCAGGCCGATGAAGCGGTCGAAGGCGATGGCCAGCAGCAGCAGCGCGCCGACGGCGGCCTGCTGCCAGAAGGCCGGGACCTTGAGGACGATCAGCGACGAGGTGATCGTGCCCAGCAGCAGCGCGCCGAGCGCGGCGCCGTAGACGCTGCCCGCGCCGCCGAAGATCGGCACCCCGCCGACGACGGCAGCGGCGATCACGGTGAGCTCGTAGCCCGTTCCCGCCGTGGCGTCGACGGTGCCGAAGCGGGCGGTGAAGAGCACGCCGCCGAGGCCGGCCAGCGCGCCCGAGATGACGAACGCGGTGAGCACGCGGCGGTCGGTGCGCACGCCGGCCAGCCGCGCCGCGTCCGGGTTGGAGCCGATCGCGTACAGCTCGCGCCCGGAGCGGAAGTCGCGCAGGCACTGGCCGACGACGATCACCACGACGAGCGCGATCAGGGCCAGGGCGGGGACGCCCAGGATCGAGCCGGTGCCGACGTTCAGGAACGCGTCGGGCAGCGTCTCGGCGTTGACCTGGCGCCCGTCGGTCCACAGGAAGGCCAGGCCGCGGAAGGCATACAGGGTGCCGAGCGTGACGACGAGCGCGGGCACGCGGCCGTAGGTCACGAGCACGCCGTTGAGCGCGCCGCAGCCCGCGCCCAGCGCGACGCCGAGCACGACGACGGCGAGGATCGGCAGGCCCGTGCTCGAGGACAGCAGGTCGCCGGCCAGGTAGGCGCTCAGCCCGAGCACCGAGCCGACCGACAGGTCGACGTTGCGCGTGATGATGACCAGCGTCTGGCCGGCGGCCAGGATCGCGAAGATCGACGCGTTGAGGGCGAGGTTGCGCAGCGAGTCGGCCTGTACGAAGCGCGGCTCGAGCACCGCGGTCACCGCGATCAGGAGCACGAGCGCGCCGACGATGCCGAGCTCGCGGATGCGGAAGATCCACTCGACCCGGCGGCGCGCCTCGGCGCCGCCGACCGGGCGCTGGGCCTCGGTGGCGGCGCTCATGCCGCCGCCTCGATGGGCTGGCCGGTGGCCGCGCGCATCACGCGCTCCTCGTCGGCCTGGGCGCGCGACAGCTCGCCGGTCAGGCGGCCCTCGTGCATGACGAGCACGCGATCGGCCATGCCCAGCACCTCGGGCAGCTCGCTGGAGATCATCAGCACGGCCACGCCGCGGCCGGCCAGCTCGCTCAGCAGCCGGTGCACCTCGGCCTTCGTGCCCACGTCGATGCCGCGTGTCGGCTCGTCGACGATCAGCAGCTTGGGCTCGGTGGCCAGCCACTTGGCCAGCACGACCTTCTGCTGGTTGCCGCCCGACAGCGTCCCGACCGGGTCCTCGAGGCGGTGGAACTTGAGCTGCAGCCGCCGCGCCCACTCGGCGGCCAGGCGGCGCTCTGCCCGCGCCGCTTATCAGGCCGGCGCGGGTCAGCGCGCGCATCCGCGTGAGCGTCGCGTTGCGGGCGATCGACAGGTCCATGACCAGCCCCTGCTGGCGGCGGTCCTCGGGGACGAAGCCGATCCCGGCCCGCATGGCGGCCACCGGGCGAGCCCTGGGCAGTCGCCGCCCGTCGACCTCGACCTGGCCGGCGTCGGCGCGGTCGATGCCGAAGATCGCGCGCGCGACCTCGCTGCGCCCGGCGCCGACCAGGCCGGCCAGCGCGACGATCTCACCGGCGCGGACGTCGAAGCTGACGTCGGTGAAGACGCCCTCGCGGGTGAGCCGCTGGACGGACAGCACCACGTCGCCGACGGCGGCGTCCTGCTTGGGGAACAGCGCCGACAGCTCGCGGCCGACCATCCGGCGGACGACCTCGTCGGGCGTCAGCTCGGCCGTCGCGGCGTCGTGGACGACCGCGCCGTCGCGCATGATCGTCACCGTCTCGCACAGCGCGAAGACCTCCTCCAGGCGGTGCGAGATGAACAGCACCGCCGCGCCGCGCTCGCGCAGGGTGCGGACCACGGTGAACAGGCGCTCGACCTCGGGCCCGGACAGCGCGGCGGTCGGCTCGTCCATGATGAGCACGCGCGCGTCGAAGCTCAGCGCCTTGGCGATCTCGACGATCTGCTGGTCGGCGATCGACAGCCCGCGCACCGGGCGCTCGGCGTCCAGCCGCACGCCGAGGCGGTCGAGCAGCTCCTGGACTTCGCGGTGCATCGCCCCGCGCTCGATGCGCCGCAGCGCGCCGAGCGGATGGCGTCCCATGACCACGTTCTCCGCCACCGACAGATCGGGGAACAGCGTCGGCTCCTGGTAGATGACGGCGATGCCTGCGTCGCGCGCGTCGGTCGGGCTGTGGAAGTCGGCCGGCGCGCCGTCGACGAGCATCTGGCCGTCGTCGAGGCGGATGACGCCGCCGAGCAGCTTGACCAGCGTCGACTTGCCGGCGCCGTTCTCGCCGACGAGCGCGCGCACCTCGCCCGCGCGCAGCGACAGCGTGCCGTGACGCAGCGCCTGCACGGCGCCGTAGGACTTGGCCGCGTCCTCGAGGGCCAGGATCGGCGGGGCGCCCGCGTTCGTCGCGTCGCTCACGCCGCGTCGCTCCGGGCGATCTCGACCCGTGCGCCGGCGGCGCGGAGCTGGCCCAGCCGCTCGTCGCCGACGCCGTGCACGAGCACGGCCGAGACGTCGGACAGGTGGCCCAGGACGCTGCGCCCGTGGGTGCTCAGCTTGGACTCGTCGAGCAGCAGCACGGGATCCTCGGCGTGGGCGATCATCGCTCGCTTGACCTCGGCCTCCAGCGCGTCGGGGTCGGTCAGGGCGCCGTCCGGGGTGACCCCCTTGACGCTGAAGAAGACGCGGTCGGCGATGTGGCCGAGGACGGTCTGCACGGCCGACGGCCCGACGAACGAGCGCGTCAGCGGACGCAGCATCCCACCCACGCCGACGAGGTCGATGGCCGACGACGGGTGCGTGACGACGAGGTCCATGATCGGCAGCGAGTTCGTGATCACGGTGGCCGTCACCGGGCGATCGAGCAGCGCCCGCGCGACGTGGTAGGCCGTGGTCGAGGAGTCCAGGAAGATCGACTCGCCCTCCTGGACATACGCCGCGGCGGAGGCGGCGAGCGCCGACTTGGCGTCGGTGGCCACCTCGAGGCGCGACGTGAACGAGTCCTCGTGCGCGGCGATCGCCGGCAGCATGGCGCCACCGTGCGTGCGCCTGACGAGGCCGCGGCGCTCGAGCCCGGCCAGGTCGCGGCGGGCGGTCATCGACGAGACGCCGAAGCGCGCCTCGAGCTCCGCGACGGTCACGGATCCGGTGCTGCGCAGGCGCTCGACGATCGCGGCGCGGCGGGCGTCGCCCAGCAGAGCGCGCGGTGCTTCTGCGTTCGATTTGATCGTTTCTCCTCCCTAAACGAACAAGAAACATCAGAACAGAACAGGAAGCATGTGTCAAGGGATACGTGCCTGTTTCGTTCGCGCGGCGGGTTTCCCGCCCACTCCGCGCAGGCGGCCATGGCATGGTTCGCGCCCGTGGACGTGCACCCCGACGTCTCTCGCGCGCTCGCCGCCGGACGCCCGGTGGTCGCTCTGGAGAGCACGCTGATCGCCCACGGGCTGCCGCGCCCGGGCAACGTCGACGTGGCCCGTGAGGCCGAGGCGGCGGTGCGCGCGGCGGGCTCCGTGCCCGCGACGATCGCCGTCGTCGACGGCGTCGTGCGCGTCGGGCTGGACGACGCCGCGCTACAGGCGATCGCGCTCGACGAGAGCGTGGTCAAGGCGGGCGTGCGCGACCTGGCGCCGGTCGTCGCGCGCGGCGCGAGCGCCGCGACGACCGTGGCCTCGACCGCGTTCCTGGCCGCGCGCGCCGGAATCGGGGTGTTCGCCACGGGCGGTCTGGGGGGCGTGCACCGCGAGGCGCGCGAGACGTGGGACGAGTCGGCCGACCTGTCCACCCTGGCTGCGACGCGGATCACGCTCGTGTGCTCGGGCGTCAAGTCGATCCTCGACGTGGCCGCGACGCTCGAGCGCCTGGAGACCCTCAACGTGACCGTGGTCGGCTTTGCGACCGACGCCTTCCCCGGCTTCTACCTGACCGACTCGGGCCACCCCGTGACGTGGCGCGTCGATGCTCCGGGCGAGGTTGCGGCGATCATGCGCGCCCGCGACGAGCTCGGCCTGGGCGACCGCGCGATCGTCGTCGTCAACCCGCTGCCGGCCGGCGAGCAGCTCGACCCCGGGCTGCACGATCGCGTGCTGGCCGAGGGTCTGGAGGCGGCGGCGCGCGAGCGCGTCTCGGGCCGCGACGTCACGCCGTACCTGCTCGACCACCTCCACCGCCGGACGGAGGGCGCCAGCCTGCGGGCGAACATCCGGCTCGTGCTGCGCAACGCGTCGCTGGCCGGGCGGATCGCAGTGGCGGCAGGCGGTGCGCCGCGTTCGTCGACGCCTTCGCCTTCGCCGTCTCCGTGAGCGCCGTCGTCGTCGTCGGCGACGTGATGGTCGACGTCGTCGCGCAGACGGACGGCCCGCTCCGCCACGCAAGCGACACGCCGGCGCGGATCGCGGTGCGGCCCGGCGGCTCGGCCGCCAACGTCGCCACGTGGCTGGCCTCGGCCGGCGCCCCGGTGACGCTGGTCGGTCGCGTCGGTGACGACGCCGCGGGGCACGACGCGGCGGCCGCGCTGCGCGACGCCGGCGTGCAGGCGTGCCTGGCCGTCGACACCGAGCGCCCGACCGGCACGTGCGTGGTGCTCGTCGGCCCCGACGGCGAGCGCTCGATGCTCCCCGACCCGGGCGCCAACGCCGCCCTGGTGGCCGGCGACCTTCCCCGTGAGCCCTTCACCGCCGGGGCGCACCTGCACGTCTCCGGCTACGCGCTGCTGCGGTCCGGGTCGCGCGACGCCGCGCGGGCCGCGCTCGCGCTGGCGCGTGAGACGGGGATGACGACCTCGCTCGACCCGTCCTCCGCGGCGCCGCTGGCCGCCGTCGGCCCGCGGCGCTTCCTCGCCTGGGCGGGACCGGTCGACCTGCTGCTGCCCAACGCGGCCGAGGCGGCGACGCTGACCGGCTCGCGCGATCCCGTGGCCGCCGCGTGCGCGCTGGGCGCGCACGCGCGGGAGGTGGTGGTCACGCTGGGCGCCGGCGGCGCGCTGTGGAGCGACGGCGCGCGGGTGGTCGTCGAGCACGCGACACCGGGCGTGGCGGTCGTCGACTCGACGGGCGCCGGCGACGCGTTCGCGGCGGGGTTCCTCGCGGCGTGGCTGGGCGGCGCGGGGCCGCGGGCGGCCCTGGCGGCGGGTTGCCGGCTGGCGGAGCTCGCCGTGGGGCGGGCGGGCGCTCGCCCCTGACGCTGACGTCGCACTTGCGACTCGAAGGTCGGCGTGGGCGCCGACCAGGCAGCGAGGGGCAGGGTGCCTTCGCGGCGCGACGGGGGTTTCGCGCGGTCCGTGGTCTCCTGTGACCCGTATGGGTTCCTAGGAGCCCTCTGATGGCTCGCGAACCCCGCGAGCGTGCAAACCCGCGCCACGCGCCACGCCTGGGTTCCGTGGCGTTTGACCCGCTCCCCCTGGATGCCCTGGCCGCGCATCGCCGCCATACGTCCAGGGCGAGCGCCACGCGCCCGTGACCCTCGTCACAGATCTCCCGAAGGCGCGCTTACGTGAAGTAACCTCAGTCACCACGACTGAGATCTTTCGGAGGACGAGAACCCCATGAACCACGAACACGACGCCCACGCCGGCAGCGGTCGCCCGTTGTGCTCGGCGTGCGGCCAGCGGCCGGGCACGGTGCGCGTGCTGGTCCCCACGGACGCCGGGCGTGAGGCCCGCGTGCTGTGCGAGACCTGCATGGGACAGCTCATGCGCGGCGTCGCGCCCGGCGAGATCCCCGTGCGCGGACTGCCCGCTCATGGCGGCCAGACCCCGCCCCACGGCGGAGACGGAGAGCCGCAGAGCGACACCCCTAACCTCGACGGCTTCGGCCGTGACCTGACCGCTGACGCGGCCGCCGGCCGGATCGACCCGGTCATCGGGCGCGAGCTCGAGATCGAGCAGACGATCGAGATCCTCGCCCGCCGGCGCAAGAACAACGCGGTGCTGATCGGTGAGGCCGGCGTCGGCAAGACGGCGATCGTCGAGGGCCTGGCCCGGCGCCTCGCACAGGCCGACGTGCCGGCGACGCTGCAGGGCGCCCGGCTGGTCGCGCTCGACCTGGCCGCGATGGTCGCCGGCAGCCAGTACCGCGGCCAGTTCGAGCAGCGCCTGAAGGGCGTGCTCGACGAGGTCGCCGCCGCCGAGGGTCGTGTGCTGCTGTTCGTCGACGAGCTGCACACCGTGCTGGGCGCCGGGGCCGCCGAAGGCGCGATGGACGCCGCCAACATGCTCAAGCCGATGCTCGCCCGCGGCGAGCTGCGGATGATCGGCGCCACCACGCTGGCCGAGTTCCGCAAGATCGAGCGCGACGGCGCGCTCGCGCGTCGCTTCTCGCCGGTCAGCGTCGAGGAACCGTCGGTCGATGACACCGTCGCGATCCTGCGTGGCCTGCGCGAGGCCTACGAGGACCACCACGCCGCCTCGATCACCGACGCGGCGCTGGTCGCCGCGGCCCGTCTGTCGGACCGCTATGTGACCGAGTACCAGCTTCCGGACAAGGCGATCGACCTGATGGACCAAGCCGGCGCCCGCGTCCGGTTGCGCAGCGGTGCGGCCGGCCAGGACACCTCGGCGCTCGAGGCCCAGCTCGCGGAGCTCGAGGAGGCCAAGCGCGCCGCCGTGGCCGACGAGGCCTACGAGCGCGCGGGCGAGCTCAAGGCGCGCATCGAGAAGCTCGAGGAGCACATTGCCGACCTGGCCGCCGGTGGCCCCGGCCACGACCGCCCGGTCGTGGACGAGACCGACGTCGCGGCCGTGGTGGCCGGGCGCACCGGGATCCCGGTGGGCGAGCTCGTCGCCGGCGAGCTCGAGCGGCTGCACACGCTCGAGGACGACCTGCACGGCCGCGTGATCGGGCAGGACGAGGCGGTCGAGCTGGTGTCCGACACCGTGCGCCGCGCCCGCGTGGGCCTGGCCGAGGGTGACCGGCCGCTGGGCAGCTTCCTGTTCCTCGGGCCGACCGGCGTCGGCAAGACCGAGCTGGTCAAGGCGCTCGCCGAGCGGCTGTTCGCCACCGAGAAGGCGCTCGTGCGGATCGACATGTCCGAGTACCGCGAGCCACACACGGTCGCGCGCCTGATCGGCTCGCCGCCCGGCTACGTGGGCTACGGCGAGGGAGGACAGCTGTCCGAGCCGGTCCGCCGTCGCCCGTACTCGGTGGTGCTGATCGACGAGGTCGAAAAGGCCCACCCGGAGGTGTGGAACGTGCTCCTGCAGGTCATGGACGACGGCCGGCTGACCGACGGCGAGGGCCGCACCGTGGACTTCTCCAACACCGTGCTGGTCATGACCTCGAACCTCGGCGCGGCCATGGCCAAGCGCTCGCTCGGCTTCACCGCCGCCGCGCCGCAGGCCGACGAGGAGCGCATGCGCGCCGCGGCCAAGCAGGCGTTCCTGCCCGAGTTCCTCAACCGCATCGACGAGATCGTCACCTTCCGGCCCCTCACCGCCGAGCAGGTCGAGTCGATCTGCGCGCTCATCTGCGGCCAGGTGGCCGACCGACTGCGCGACGAGCGCGGCGTCGAGCTGGCGGTCGACGAGGAGCTCGTCACGCGGCTGGCCCACGAGGGATTCGACGAGGAGCTCGGGGCACGGCCGCTCAAGCGCCACGTCCGCCGCACGCTCGAGAAGGCGCTGACCCGCGCGATCCTCGACGGGCGGCTGCGCGACGGCACCCGCGTCCTGGCGCGTCACGACGGCCACGGCGCGATCGCGCTCGACGTCCGCGACGAGCCCGCGCCGGCGGAGGTCGTGCGGGCCCAGTAGCCCCCTCCGGCCCGCACCCGTCGCCCGCCCGGCCCGAGGCCGGGCGGGCGGCATTCCGTGGGCGGTTGCGAGGATGATGCGCCCCGTGGCGAGCAGCGCAGGGGCGAGCGACATGGAGCGGCGACCGCTCGGCACCAGCGGACTTACCGTGCCCGTCGTCGGCATGGGCACCTGGCAGACGCTCGACGTGCACGGCGACGAAGCCGAGGACGGCGCGCGCGAGGTCGTCACCGCGGCGCTCGATGCGGGCGTGCGCCTGTTCGACAGCTCGCCGATGTACGGCGAGGCCGAGCGCGTGCTGGGCGCCGCGCTCGGCGACCGGCGGGGCGATGCGCTCGTGGCCACGAAGGTGTGGACGCCCGACCCCGACGAGGGCGCGGCCCAGGTCCGCCGCGCTCTGGGCTGGTACGGCGGGCGCGTCGACCTCTACCAGGTGCACAATCTCGTCGCGTGGTCAGCGCAGCTCGACACGCTCGAGCGCCACCGCGACGCCGGCGCGATCCAGGCGATCGGCGCCACGCATCACAGCCGCGGGGTGTTCGACGAGCTGGCCGAGGTCATGCGCAGCGGGCGGATCACCGCCGTGCAGGTGCCCTACAACCCGCATCAGCGCGACGTCGAGCGCCGGATCCTGCCGCTGGCCGAGGAGCTCGGGCTCGGCGTCGTGGTCATGCGCCCGCTCGGCGCGGGCGCGCTCGTTCGCGATGCGCCGCCGGCGGCCGAGCTCGCGCCGCTGCGCCCGTTCGGCGTGCGCACATGGGCACAGGCGCTGCTGAAGTGGGTGCTGTCCGACCGCCGCTGCCACGTCGCCATCCCGGCCACCTCGCGGCCCGAGCGGGCCCGCGAGAACGCAGCGGCGGGCGCGGCACCGTGGTTCGGCGCCGAGGAGCGCGCCCTCGTGCAGCGCCTGGCCGACGCCGGCGGCGGCTGAGGCGCGTGGAGACGGTCGACCTCGTCCTCGGTGGCCTCACCGTCGCGCTCGGCGCCTTCCTCGGCGGCGTGACCGGCTTCGGCTACACGCTCGTGGCCACGCCGCTGCTGCTGCTCATCGGCTTCTCGCTGCCCTTCGTGGTGACCGCGAACCTGGCCGTCGCCGCCGTGACGCGGCTCTCGACCCTCGTCCGCTTCCGCCGCCACGTGACCTGGCGCCGTGCGGGCTCGCTCGTCGGCGGCGCCGTTCCCGGGCTGTGGCTGGGCGCGCTCGTTCTGACCACCGTCTCGGAGGACACGATCAAGGTGGCGGCCGGTCTGCTGACGATGGTCACCGCAATGCTGCTCGCCCGCTCGCTGAGCGCCCCGCCCCCGCCGCAGGTCCCCGGGCTGGCGCTCGTGGCCGGCGTGGCCGGCGGCTTCCTGGGCGCATCGACGTCGCTGCAGAGCATCGCCCCCGTCCTGCTGCTGGCGCGCGACAAGGCCTCGCCGCGATCCTTCCAGGCCGACCTCGCCGTGTTCTTCGTGTGCGCCAACGCGATCGGGCTGCTGATCCTGCTCGCGCAGGACGCGATCGAGCGCGACGCGCTGTGGCCCACCTTCCTGCTCTGGCTGCCCGGCTCGATCATCGGCAACTGGCTGGGCACGTCGCTCGGCCCGCGGCTGCCCGAGCTCGGCTTCCGAAAGCTCACCCTGGCGATCGTCTTCGTGGCGGGCGCGGTGACGGTGGCCACTGCGTAGGCGCGAGACCGCGCACTACCCTGCACCGGATGCCCGCCCTCCGCGAGGACCTCCGCAACGTCGCCATCGTGGCGCACGTCGACCATGGCAAGACGACGCTGGTCGACGCCATGCTCTGGCAGTCCGGAGCCTTCCGCGCCAACCAGGACGTGGCCGAGCGCGTCATGGACTCGATGGACCTCGAGCGCGAGAAGGGCATCACCATCCTGGCCAAGAACACCGCGGTCCGTCACCGCGGCGCCAAGCTCAACATCGTCGACACGCCCGGCCACGCCGACTTCGGCGGCGAGGTCGAGCGCGGGCTGACGATGGTCGACGGGGTGCTGCTGCTCGTCGACGCCAGCGAGGGCCCGCTGCCCCAGACGCGCTTCGTGCTGCGCAAGGCGCTCGAGGCTCGGCTGCCGGTGATCCTCGTGGTCAACAAGGTCGATCGCCCCGACGCGCGGATCGCCGAGGTGGTCGACGAGGTCTACGAGCTGTTCCTCGACCTCGACGCCGACGAGGAGCAGATCGAGTTCCCGATCGTCTACTGCAACGCCAAGGCCGGCCACGCCTCGCTCGATCCCGACCAGCCGGGCGACAGCCTGCAGCCGCTGCTCGACCTGCTGCTCGAGCACATCCCGGCGCCCAGCTACGAGCCCGGCCACCCGTTGCAGGCGCACGTGACCAACCTCGACGCGTCGCCCTACGTCGGCCGCCTGGCGCTGTGCCGCGTGCACAACGGCACGATCCGGCGCGGCGCGGCGATCGCCTGGTGCCGGGCCGAGGGCACGATCGAGCGCGCCCAGGTCGGCGAGCTGTACGTCACCGAGGCGCTGGACCGGGTGGCCGCCGACGAGGCCGGGCCCGGCGAGATCATCGCGGTGGCCGGGATCGCCGAGGTGACGATCGGCGAGACGCTGGCCGACCCGCAGGATCCGCGCCCGCTGCCCGTGATCAGCGTCGACGAGCCGTCGCTGTCGGTCACCGTCGGCATCAACACCTCTCCGCTGGCCGGCCGTGACGGCTCCAAGCTGACCGCCCGCCAGCTGCGCCAGCGCCTGGAGCAGGAGCTGATCGGCAACGTGTCGCTGCGCGTCCGCGACACCGAGCGGCCGGACGCCTGGGAGGTGCACGGCCGCGGTGAGCTGCAGCTCGCGATCCTCGTCGAGCTCATGCGCCGTGAGGGGTTCGAGATGACCGTCGGCCAGCCGCGCGTGCTCACCCGCGACGTCGACGGGACGCGCTTCGAGCCGGTCGAGCGCCTGGCCATCGACGTGCCCGAGGACTACGTCGGCGTGGTCACGCAGATGCTCGCGCTGCGCAAGGGCCAGCTCCAGCAGATGGTCAACCACGGCACGGGCTGGGTGCGCATGGAGTACCGCGTGCCCGCCCGCGGGCTGATCGGCTTTCGCACCGAGTTCCTCACCGAGACGCGCGGCACCGGCGTGCTGCACCACGTGTTCGACGGCTGGGAGCCGTGGGCGGGCGAGCTGCGCACGCGGCCGACCGGCGCGCTCGTCTCCGACCGCAACGGGTCGGCGGCGCAGTTCGCGCTGATGAACCTGCAGGAGCGCGGGACGCTGTTCATCGGCCCGGGCGCGGACCTGTACGAGGGGATGATCGTCGGCGAGAACGCCCGCGCCGAGGACCTCGACGTCAACGCCTGCCGCGAGAAGCACCTGACCAACATGCGCTCGTCGACCGCCGATGTGCTCGTGCGGCTCGTCCCCCATCGCCAGCTCTCGCTCGACCAGGCGCTCGAGTTCCTGCGCGAGGACGAGTGCGCCGAGGTCACTCCGCAGGCGGTCCGGCTGCGCAAGGTGGAGCTCGACGCCACCCAGCGCGTGAAGGCCGCGCGGCGCGCCCGCGCCGGCGTGGCGCCATGAATCCGCCCGCGCCGAGCTCGTCGGCGCCGCGCCCCGAATACGACCTCGTCCGCGTGCTGGCCGAGGCGGGCACGCTCGAGGAGGCGGCGCCGCGGCTGCTCGAGCTCGTCGCCGACGCGCTCGGCTGGTCTATCGGACTGCTGTGGCTGGTCGACGTCGAGGCCGGCCTGCTGCGCTGGCGCGAGGACTGGAGCGCTCCGGGCCAGGAGCTCGACGAGTTCACGCGGGTCAACCGCCGGCTGACGTTCTCGCCCGGCATCGGCCTGGCCGGCGCCGTGTGGGAGGCGGGCGAGCCGGAGTGGATCGCCGACCTGGACGAGATCGACTTCCCCCGCGCCGGGCCCGCGGCGCGCGCGTCGCTGCGCACGGCCGTGATCGTCCCCGTCGTCGGCCCCGCCGGCGTCATCGGCGTGATGGAGTTCTTCGGGCCCACGCCGCGGGCCGCGGACGCCGGGCAGCTCGAGCTGATGCGCACCGTCGGGCGCCAGATCGGCCAGTACGTCGCCCGCGTGAGGGCCGAGGAGGCCCTGGCCGTCACCGAGGAGCGCAGCGCGGCGATCGTGTCGGCGGCGCTGGACTGCATCGTCACGATGGACCACCACGGCCGGGTGGTCGACTTCAACCCGGCCGCCGAGGCCACGTTCGGCTACGCGCGCGCAGACGTCGTCGGTCGCGAGGTGGCCGAGCTGATCATCCCGCCGTCGCTGCGCGACGCGCACCGTCGCGCGCTCGCCCGGTACCTGGAGACCGAGCAGCCGACGATCCTCGGGCGTCGAATCGAGCTCGTCGCCCAGCGCGCGGACGGCAGCACGCTGCCCGTCGAGCTGACCATCGCGCGCGTCGGCCGCGCGAGCCCGCCGGTGTTCGCCGGCTTCGTGCGCGACATCACCGAGCGGCGCGCGACGCAGGACGAGCTGGCTCGGCTGCTGGAGCGGGAGCACGCCGCCCGGCTGGTGGCCGAGCGGGCCGAGCGCGCGACCCGGCGCGTCGCGGTCGCCCTGCAGCGCAGCCTGCTGCCGCCGCTGCTGCCGGCGATCCCGGGCGTCGAGATCGGCGCGGCTTACCGGGCGGCCGGCGAGGGCTCGACCGTCGGCGGCGACTTCTACGACGTCTTCGAACTCGGTCAGGGCGTGTGGGGGGTCGCGATCGGCGACGTGCGTGGAAAGGGCGCGGACGCAGCGGCGGTCACCGCGCTCGTGCGCTACGCGATCCGCACGGCGGCCGTGCGCGAGCCGTCGCCGAGCGCGGTGCTGCGAGTGGTCAACGACGCGCTGCTGCGCGCCGAGGGCGGCGACGAGTTCTGCACCGCGGTCTTCGGTCGCCTCGACGTGAGCCGCGACGTGCCCGTGCTCGAGCTGTCGGTCGGCGGCCATCCCCCGCCGCTGCTGCTCAGCGCCGCCGGCGACGTGAGCGCCGTCGGCGTCCGCGGGACGCTGCTCGGCGCGCTCGAGGACCCCGACCTCCACGACGCGCGCGTGGCGCTCGGCGCCGGCGACGTCCTGCTCCTCTACACCGACGGCGTCACCGAGAGCCGCACGCCGGACGGGCTGTTCGGCATCGACGGGCTGGCCCGCGTGCTCGCCGGCTGCTGCGGCCTCGACGGTGACGGAGTGACGCGCTGCATCGAGCACGCGGTCGTCGATGCTCCGGGGCACGAGGTCATCGACGACATCGCGCTGCTCGTGCTGCGCAGCGTCGGCAACGACGGCTGAAGCGCGACCGCCGGCCGCGTCAGCGCGCAAATCGCACGCCGCCGCGCAGCCGCACGCAGACCTCCGAGCCCGGCGCCGGGCCGGGCGCGGGCGCCATCGCCACGAGCCGGCCGCGTTCGAGCACGAGCTCGACCCGCACGCCCTCCTCGACCGGCACGAGCCGCTCGACGCGCCCGCGCAGCGGGCCGTCCGGGGCGATCTCGACGTCCTGCGGACGCAGCAGGCGGACGGCGCCCGGCTCCACCAGGCGCCCCGCGAAGCCGACGAACGCGGCGACCTCGGGCGTCGGCGGGTCGCCGAACACGGCGGCGGGCTCACCGTCGGCGGCGATCACCCCATCGAGGACGACCGCGACGCGATCGGCCAGTGCCCACGCCTCGACGCGGTCGTGGGTCACGACGAGCGTGGCGCGGCGCTCGTCGCGCAGCGCGGACGCCGCATCGTAGAGCAGCTCGGCGCGGGTCGGCGCGTCGAGCCCGGCGAACGGCTCGTCGAGCAGCAGCGCGTCGGGCGCGAGCGCCAGCGCGCGGGCCAGATGGACGCGCCGCGCCTCCCCGCCGGACAGCGTGGTGGCCAGGCGGTCGGCCAGCCCCCGCGCGCCGATCGCCGACAGGGCGGCGAGCGCGCGCTCGCGGCGATCGGCGCGCGGCACGCCCCACCAGGCCAGCGCGGCCTCGACGTTGGCGCGCGCCGAGCGGCGCGCCATGGCCGGCGCCTGCAGCCCCGCGGCCACGCGCCCGTGGCGCTCGACGCTCCCGGCGCTGACGGGCAGCAGGCCGGCCAGCGCGCTCAGCAGCGTCGACTTGCCCGCGCCATTGGGGCCGATCAGGACCACGACCTCGCCGGCGCGCAGGTCGAGATCGACGCCGCGCACGATCTCCGCGCCGTCGCGCGCGACGCCGACGCCGCGGGCGCGCACGACGGGCTCGGTCACGACGGGCTCGGTCACGACGGGCGGCCGAGCAGCGCGCGGCGCTCGTGCTGCTGGGCCAGCGTGAGGCCCGAGGCGAGCAGCAGGATGATGCCCAGCAGGATCACGCCGAGTGCGATCGCGCGCCCGTACTCGCCGGCCGACACGCGCACGAGCACGGCGCTGGCCAGCGTCTGCGTGTCGCCCTCGAGATTGCCGCCGACGAGCACGACCGCCCCGACCTCGGCGAAGGCGGAGCCCAGCGCAGCGATCGTCGCGGCGAGCACGCCGATGCGGGCCTCGCGCAGCGCCAGCGCCGCGACCTGGGCGCGCGACGCACCGAACGCCCGCGCCTGCTCGAGCAGCCCCGTGGGGAGCGCCTGCACCGCCGCGGCGGTGAGCGCGGCGACGAGCGGCAGCCCGAGCAGTGTCTGGGCGAGGATCACGCCGTTCAGCGTGTAGAGCAGCTCGAGCGCGCCGAGCGGCGCGCCGCGGAACAGCAGCAGCGCGACGACGAGCCCGACGACGACAGGCGGCAGTCCCATCCCGGCGTTGGCCAGCGCGAGCAGCACGCGTCGGCCGCGAAAGCGCCCGAGGCCGAGCGCCAGCCCGAGCGGCAGGCCGATGGCCAGCGCGAGCAGGGTCGACCACAGGGCCATGCGCAGTGTGATGCCCACGATGGTGAGGATCTGGCGGTCGCCGCCGGCGATCAGGTCGATGGCCTGGCGGACGCCGTCGAGCAGGAAGTCCATGGCGTCTCACATCGACGCTGCCGGGAAGAACCCGGGCCGCTTGGTGTCCGGATAGCCGGCGAGGGCGCGCTGGAACGACGGCGACGCGAGGTACGCGACGAAGTCGCGTGCGCCCTCGACCTCCACGTCGGGGAACTTCCGCGGGCTGATCGCGTAGGCGTTGTAGACGTTGCGCATCAGCGTCCGCCCGCCGCGCGCCGACGCGCGCTGGCCGTCCGAGACGATCGGCAGCGCGTCGATGGCGCCGTTGCTCACGAGCTGCTGCAGCGTGCCGCGGTCGACAAGCGTGTAGCAACCGCGGCCTTCGAACGGACACTGCTGCGTGAGGCGCAGCGTGTCGGCCATCCCCAGCCCGGCCTTGCGGTACCAGGCCGAGTCGCCGGAGCCGCGCACCGGTTCGTTGTTCTCCTGCTTGGCTACGCGCCCGAGCGCCCACAGCTCGAGCTCCTTGGTGTTGGTGCCCGACTCGTCCCCGCGCGACACGAAGCGCGCGCGGCCGCGGGCACCGGCGGCGGCGATCGTCTCCAGCGCGCTCACGGCGTCGTGGCGGGCCGCGCGCCGCACGCCGGCGGGATCGTCCGGAGGCCCGACGATCACGAAGTCGTTCCACATCACGGTCCGCGGCCGGTCCGCCGAGAACCCGTCGGCCACGAGCTCGCGCTCGAGCGGGGGCGAGTGGGCGATCAGGGCGTCGGCCTGGCCCGCGCGGGCGTTCGTGATCGCCTGGCCGCTGCCGACCGCGACGAACGTCAGCCGCCATTCCGGATGACGGCGCTCGAACCCGGGCTTGATGAGGCGATCGAGCAGGCCGGAGTCGCGCACGCTCGTCGTGCTCTGCACGATCAGGGTCCGGCGCTCGCGCGGCTCCTCGGTCCCCGGGCGCGCGACGAGCGCCACGAGCAACGCCACCGCCGCGACGGCGGCCAGCGCGCGCCTCCAAGCATCCAACGCCTCGACATATGCTTCCTCCCCGCGCGTCGCTCGCAGCGGCGATCGCAGCCGCTGACCCTATCTGAGATAGACCATAGGGAATCAGACGCCCGGTCCCGTGACCCGCTACCTCGACCTCACCGCCTCGCTCGCCGCGCGAATCGCCGAGGGCGAGCTCGCCGCGGGCGCCGCGCTGCCTTCGGTCCGGGAGCTCGCGGCCGCCGAGGGGACCACGGCGACCACCGTCCGCCGGGCCTATCACGAGCTCGCCGACGCCGGTGCGATCGCCGTCGAGCCGCGCCGCGCCGCGCGGGTGTCGCCGCACGGCGCCCTGGCCGCGCGCTCGGTGCTGCGCGGGCGCGACCCGTTCCGCCTGGCCGGCAGCGACGACCCGGCGCTGAGCCTGCTGATCGCCGAGGTGCCCGACGCCGTCGCGCCGGTCGGGGCGTCCGGGAGCTACCGTGGGCTCGCCGGGCTGTGGTCGGGCCGGGCCGACGGCGCCGCGCTGCACCTGCGCCACCGCAGCGGCGAATACAACGCTCCGTTCGCCCGCGGTGTGCTGGCCGGGCGCGACCCCGTGCTCGTGCACCTGTGGCGGCGCGAGCAGGGACTGATCGTGCCGGCGGGCAATCCCGACGGGGCCACGGGCGTGGCATCGCTCCACGGCCTGCGCATTGCGCGCCGCCCGCACGGCACGGGAACCCGCACGCTGCTGGACCGGCTGCTGATCGAGGAGGGTCTCGACCCCGACGCCGTCGCCGGACCGCAGGTCGCACTGCACCTGGATGTCGCGCTGGCCGTGGCCACCGGCGAGGCCGACGCCGGCCTCGGCCTGCGCAGCGCCGCCACGCCGCTGGACCTCGACTTCGTCCCCATCATCTGGGAGCCGTTCCAGATCGCCACGACGCGCACGCAGGCCGGCGGCGTGTCGCCGCTGATCGCGGCGCTCGAGGATCCGGAGCTGTCGCACCGGATCGGCCAGCTCGGTGGCTACGACCTGACCGGCGCCGGCGACGTGGTCGGGCTCGCCTGACCTGCGCTCAGGCCCCGGCGACGAGCCAGCGCCCGTCCCGGCGCTGCAGGCGCAGCGGCTGCGGAAGCGCCCCGAGCGGACCGATCGTCGCGCTGTCGCCGCGCACCCGGACCTTCGCGCCGGGCAACTCGCGCGCGATCGCCGCCAGCTCCGCGGCCGGCAGCGCCACGCCGGCGGCCAGGGCGTCGACGCACTCGCCGCCCACGGCGTCCTCGACGTCGCGGCGGGCGTCTGCCGTCATCAGCTCGCACGCCCGCTCCCACTCGCGCCCGCGCAGCGCCTGCAGGTAGGTCGTCGCCGCCCGGCGCACCTCGTCGGCCGGCGTCTGCGACGCGGCGCCCTCGTCGTCGCCGCCGCAGCCGGCCACGACCGCGGTCACCAACAGGACGGCCGCGACACCGGTGGTCCTGGATCGTCCCCGCACGGATGGCTCAGTCGAAGTCGAGCAGCTCTTCGAGGAAGCTGCGCTTCTTGCGGCGCCGGCGCGGATCGTCGCCGTGCGACGAAGGCCGGTCGTCCTCCCAGCGGTCGCGCGGCGGCTCGCGCGTCCCCTCTCGACGCTTCCCTTCGACCTCGCGCAGGAAGTCGTCGTCGTCATCGTGACCCTGCTGCAGCCGGCGCTCGCGCACCAGGATCTTGTCCAGCTCGCCTCGATCCAGCCACACGCCGCGGCACTCCGGGCAGGCGTCGATGAGCACGTCGGCGCGCTCCACCTCGACGAGGCGCGAGTCGCACGCCGGACACCGCATCGGCGTCGTGGTTCCCTCTGTCCGCATGGCGGGCAGCGTAGCGAGCCGAGCGCCCCCTCATCGCTCCTGCGCGGCCAGCGCCGGACGACCGTTGCGCAGGATCCAGAGCGCGGGCGCGGCGACGAGGGCCGTCCCGCCCAGCGCCAGCGCGGCCACGCCGAGGGCGGTCAGCGCCACGCCGCCGAGCAGCGCCAGCGAGGCGCCGGTCAGCCCGGAGAGCAGGTCGTTGAAGCCCAGCAGCTTGCCGCGCTCCCACGGCCGCGTGCAGTCGGCCAGCTCGGCCGTGGCCGCCACGAACGACAGGTTCCAGCCCACGCCGAGCACGAACAGCGCGACGGCGGTGGCGCCCACGCTCGTCACCCACAGCAGGCTGATGACCGACAGGGCCATGAGCAGCAGCCCGCCGCCGAGCGCCGGCGTGCGGCCGATGCGGTCGATCAGGTCGCCGATGACGATCACCAGCGCGTACATGCCGACGACGTGGGCGCCGATGATCGGGAACACGCTGTCGGCCCCGTGATGGTGATGGTCGACGACGACGGCGCCGGTCAGCGTCATGATCCCGACCATCACGCCGAAGCTCGCCTGCGCGGCGAGCAGCGCGGGGATCACGCCGGGACGCGCGAGCAACTCGCGCAGCGGCGCGGGCTCCGCCTCGGCCTCCTCCGACCCGTCGTCGCGCGCGAGCAGCGCGGCGATCCGCCGCGGGTCGGGGCGCACGGCGAGCACGAGCGCGAGCCCGACCACCATGAAGCCCCCGCCGGCCAGCCACAGGCGGCCGAGCGCGTCGCCGCCGAGCTCGCGGCCCGCCAGCAGCGGGCTGAAGACGGCGGGCCCGAGGATCGCGCCGAACACGGCGCCGAAGAGCACGAGCCCGATGCCGCGCGCGCGCCGTGCGGGCGGGTACATGTCGCCAGCGGCGGTCCGCGCCAGCAGCGCGGTCGCACTGGCCGCGCCGACGCCGAGCAGCCCGGCGAGCACGGCGGCGGTCGAGGCCTGGGCGCTGCCCAGGGCGGCCAGCGCGCAGCCGACCACCCCGGCGGCGAAGCCGGCCGCGAGCACCGGCACGCGCCCGTAGCGATCCATCGCGCGGCCGGCCGGCAGGGCGACGAGCGCACCGGCGGCCAGCACGATCGCCGGACCGAGCCCGAGCAGCCCCTCGATGTCGAGCACGGTGACGAGGGTGAGCGACGCCACCGCCGCCGAGAGCTGGAGCATGGCCGAGTTCGCGGCCAGCGCGGCGGCCAGGAGCCCGGTGTTGCGGCGGATCGGAAGCGAGGCGGGCGCCGGCACCGCGCGGAGCGTAGCGGCGGCGATCAGCCCCCGGCGCCGCCGCCGACGCGGGCGAAGAAGTCCCAGATCGCGTCGGTGGCCACCGGGCCGCGCGGGTCGGTGTGCGACCCGCCGGGCGTCCCGCCCGACCACGCGTGCCCAAGGCCGTCGACCTCGATGAGCTCCTGCAGCAGCCGCCCGTCGCGATCGGTCCAGCGCCGGACGCCGACCGCGCGCCCGCCGGCCTGGTCGCTCGAGGACTCCGCGGGCCGGGCGAAGTCGCCCTCGAAGCCGCCGCCGGCCAACCGGTTGGTGGCCAGCCACTGGCGGGCGACCTCCTCGCCGTTGACCGGGCAGACCACCTGGTCGGCGCTGCCGTGGATGACCAGCGCCGGGACCGGCCGCGCGAAGCGGCCCATCGCCTCGTGTGCGGCGCGGCCCATCGCCGCCGGGTCGCCGCCGCCGTTGCGCATCGCCGTCATCGCGCCCGGCAGGCTGCGCGCCGAGCCGTAGGCCAGGCCGGAATGGACGGCCACCGCGGCGAAGACGTCGGGATGCGTGACGGCCATGATCGATGCCATCGCCCCACCGGCCGACAGCCCGGCCACGAACACGCGCGCGGGGTCGATCGTCCATCGGTCGATCACCGTCCGCGTGGCCGCGGCGATGAACGACGGCTCACCGCCCTCGCGCACCTGGTGGCCGGACGTGAACCAGTTCCAGCAGCCCTGCTGGTTGTCCTCGCGCGTCTGCTCGGGGTAGGCGACGACGAACCCGTGGCGGTCGGCGGCGGCGTTCATCGCGGTGCCCGCCGAGAACGACGCCGGGTTCTGGGTGCAGCCGTGCAGCATGACCACGAGCGGCACGGACGACGCGGTGCCGAGCTCCGGCGGCGTGTAGACGTAGAAGTTGCGCGAGCGGCCGCCGGCGGTGTGGCTCAGGCGCTGCCAGTGGTCGTCGTGAGCCGGCGCCGGCAGCCCGCGCGCCGGGGGGAACACGGTCGGCGCGCGGCCGAGGTCCGGCTGCCGTGCACTGTCAGCGGTCGGCGCGCGATGACCTTCGATCACCGCGCGGTTGGATGCGTAGAGCTCCTGCCAATCGATCAGGTTCATGCGATCAGTATATAACGCATTGCATGATGAATCAATCAGGACCCCGGCGCGCGCGCCGGCACGAAGCTGCGGTACACGCTGAGCAGGGCGATCCGCTGCGGCTCGGAGAGCTCGGGATCGCGCAGGATCGCCGCCTCCGTCTCGCGCACGAGCGCCGCCGTCCCCTCCCCCAGCGGCTCCTCGAGCATGCCGGCCCGGGCCAGCAGCGCATCGAGCGAGACGCCGAGCGCCAGCCCCACGGCGCGCAGCACCGTCAGCGACGGCTCGTGGAGGCCGCGCTCGACCTGGCTCAGGTAGGCGTTGGAGACGTCGGTGCGCTCGGCCAGGTCGCGCAGCGACAGCCCGGCCGCCATCCGCTGCGCGCGGATGTAGGCGCCGAGCGCCTCGAGGTGCGCCTTCCACGGCTCGGAGTCGGCCACGGAGGCATCATCGCTCAGCCGCGCGCGGTCGGGCGGGTGTGGCCGGTCAGTCGTCCCCGCCGCCCGCACCGCTCCGGCATGTCAGAGCGCTCGCAGCCCGGCCGTGACCGCTGCGGCGACGACGACGCAGCCGATGACCGAGCCCCGCCGCCAGGCCACCAGGCCGCCGGCGACCACGCCGGCCGTGTCGGCGCCCGACGGTCAGGCGGTCGCCGTCGGCCAGCGCCTGGGTGACGATCAGCGCCGACAGCAGCGCCGGGGCGAGCAGCACGACGACGCCGGTGAACCAGCCGGGCAGCTCGCGGCCGCCGAGCGCGATCGGGCCGACGGCCTTGATGGCGAACGTGACGATCGCGCAGCCGGCGATGAGCGCGGCGCTCGTGCTCACCGCCCGCCCGCCCCGGCGAAGTCGCGGCGGGCCGAGCGGTGCAGGCCGACGAGCGCAGCCAGGCTGGCGACGAGCACGGGCAGCCCGGGCGGGGCGAGCGGCACCAGCGCGAGCGCGATCAGCGCGCCGGCCGCGGCCACGCCCCGGGCACGCCCGTCGCGCGCCTCGTTGAGCAGCAGGGCGACGAAGAAGGCCGGGTAGATCGCGTCGAGGCCGAGCGCCTCCGGATCGTCGAGCAGGCCGCCGCTCAGCGCGCCGATCGCTGTCCCGGCGACCCAGCCGACGTACTGGATGGCCGTCGAGCCGAACAGCATGTTGCGGTCGAAGGACCCGTCGCCGCGCAGGGCCAGCGCCCACGAGGCGTCGACGACCGCCTGGCCCTGAAGCGCGCGGCGCACCGCGCCCCCCGGGAGCGACGGTCCGAGCGCGGCGCCCATGGCCAGGAAGCGCGAGTTCATCATCGCCGCGGCGACGAGCGCCGCCCCGACCGAGCCGCCGTCGGCGACGATCGCGATGGCGGTGAACTGCGCCGAGCCGGCGAAGACGATGGCCGACATCAGGATCGCCGCCGCCGCCGACAGCCCGGCGCCCTGGGCCACGACACCGAACGACAATGCGAGCAGGCAGCCGGCCACGGCGAACGGCGCCCCCGCCCGCACGCCGTCGATGAGCCGGGCCTCGCCGTCGCCGGCCCGGTCGGTCAGCCTGCCTCCCGCCATCCGCTCAGCGTGCCACGGGCGGGCTGCCGAGGCCACGACGATCTCGGCGGCCAGCCATCAGCACCACTGATGGACCGCGCGCGGGCTGCGGGCATGCGGGGGGGCGAGCTCCCGTCGGTTGACGCATAAGCACGGTATGCGTGCATTCGAGTCAAACGACGGGATCGACCGCGCCCTCGCGCGGGTCGCCGGGCGCCAGTACGGCGTGGTGTCGCGGGCGCAGCTCGAGCGACTCGGAGCCGATCGCGGCCAGATCCAGCGGCGGCTGACCTCCGGGCGCCTGCTGTCGATGCACCACGGCGTGTACGCGGTCGGGCATCGAGCGCCGCGGACCGAGGCGCGCTGGCTGGCGGCGGTGCTGGCCTGCGGCGACGGCGCCGTGCTCAGCCACCGCAGCGCCGCGGCGCTGTGGCGAGTCCTCGATCGCGAGGGCGGGCTCCCGGACGTCACCAGCCCGTCCCCTCGCCGCCGTCCCGGCATCGCCGCCCACACCGCGCGCCTCGCCGCGGCGGATCTCGCCGTGCACCTGCGGATCCCCGTCACCTCACCCGCCAGGACGCTCGTCGACCTCGCGCACGAGCTCGATCCCGAAGACCTCGTCCGGACCGTCCGCGAGGCGCAGTTCCGGCGCCTGTTCGATCCCTCCGCGGTGCAGGACGCGCTCCAACGCAGGCGATCACGCGTCCTGCGCCAACTGCTCGAGGACATGGCCCCGACCCAGTCGATCCTCGAGGACCGGCTGCTCGGCATCTGCGATCGCCACGGCATCCCCCGGCCCCTGACCCAGCAGCGGCTCGCGGGGCGTCGTGTCGACTTCCTCTGGCCGGCCGAGCGCATCGTCGTCGAGACCGATGGCTGGCAAGCCCACTCGACCCCGACCGCGTTCCAGGCCGACCGCGCCACCACCAACGCCCTGCAGCTCGCCGGATACGCGGTGCTGCGCTTCACCAACGCCGATGTGACCCGACGCCCGGCCCAGATCGCCCGCCAGATCCGCAGGGCCCTCGCCGCCGACTGACCTCTGCTCGGCATCGCCTGGCGCGCCGCTCACAGCATCGCGAGCTGGCGCACGACCCACGCCGGCTCGAGGCCTCGCCCGTCGCGGCCGCGCCGCTCGTGGTCGAGCAGCGCCCGCTTGCGCTGCAGCCCGCCGCGATAGCCGGTCAGCGAGCCGTCGGCGCCGAGCACGCGGTGGCAGGGGACGACGATCGGCACGGGCGTGCGCCCGACCGCGGCGCCCACCGCGCGGACGATGTCGGCTCGCCCGACGCGCCGGGCCAGCTCGCCGTAGGTGACCGTGTCGCCGTAGGGGACCCGCAGCAGCTCGTGCCAGACGCTGCGCTGGAACGGCGTGCCGGCCAGGTCGAGCGGGAGGTCGAACGCCTGGCGCTCGCCGGCGAAGTAGCTCTCGAGCTGGCGGGCCGCGTCGGCCAGCGCGTCGCGGTCCCGGCGGCCCTCGTCGAGCGTCGGGGCGTCAGCCGGGAAGGCCAGTCCGGTCAGCCCGCGCTCGCTCGCCTGCACGGTGAGCGGCCCGAGCGGGGTCTGCAGGATGTCCCAGACCGTGGGCGGGGAGACGATGTGATGGTCGTGGTGGCTCATGGTCCTTCGACGGCGGGCGCGCGCGGGACGTGAGATCAGCGCGCGTCGTGGAAGATGATGCCCAGGGCGGTTCGCTGACCCGAGGTCACCGTGCTGACGCCGTGGCGCAGGCCGACCCGGTGGAAGCCGCGCGCGCCGCGCTGCGGACGGTGACGGGTGGGGAAGATCGCGAACGCGCCGCGCGGGATGGCGACCACGTGCGCGCGGCTCTGTGCCCGTGGACGCTGCTCGAGCAGCACGAACTCGCCGCCGCCGTGATCGATCGACGGCTCGGACAGGACGGTCAGGGCCTGCAGCGGGAAGAACACGTCGCCGTAGAGATCCTGGTGCAGCGCGTTCCAGTCGCCCTCGCCGTAGCGCAGGATCAGCGGCGTCGGGCGCTCCTGGCCCGCGGCACGGCAGCGCTCGAGCAGCTCCTCGTGCTCGTCGGGGAACGCGTCGGCCTCGCCCCCGAGCAGGGTCGACCAGCGGTTGGCGACCGGAGCCAGGTGCCGGTAGAAGGCGCCGCGCAGCTCGCCGATCGCCTCCGGGAGCGGATGGTCGAAGTAGCGGTAGCGGCCGTCGCCGAAGCGGTGGCGGGCCATGTCGATCGTCGAGCGGAAGCGCCCGCCGTCGAACAGGTCCGACAGGCGCTCGCACTCGGCGTCCGTCAGCAGCGGCACGGTCACGGCGAAGCCGCGTGCGTCGAGCTGGTCGCCCAGCTCGTCCCAGGCCAGCGTGTCGACGCGATCGGTCAGGGGCGGGCCGGCCGTCGAGGCCATGGTCGTCATCGGCGTGCTCTCCTCTCGGGTGTGCGGGCGGGCTCGGTCCCGCGGGCTCACCTTCCAGACGGGAGCGCCGCCGCTTCCGTGAGACCGTCCGGCCGCGAGCGCCGCGTCACGCGCCCGAGGTCGAAGCCGACGGGCAGCTCGAGGTCGTGCTCGGCCAGCAGCCCGTCGTCGCCCAGCACGGCCTCCGCCGGCCCGTCGGCCACGACGAGCCCGTGCGCGAGGATGACCACGCGCTCGCACAGCTCCGCGGCCAGCGGCAGGTCGTGGGTGGCCACGAGCAGCGCCTGGTGCGTCGCCTCGAGCACGTCGAGCAGCTCGCGACGGGCGCGGGGGTCGAGGCTGGCCGACGGCTCGTCGAGGACGAGCAGGCGCGGGCGGCCGGCCAGCACGGTGGCGATGGCCACGCGCCGGCGCTCGCCCATCGACAGCTCGTGGGGAGCGCGCTCTGCGGCGTGATCCATGCGAACGGCGGCCAGCGCCTCCTGCACGCGCCGCGCCGTCTCGGCGCGGCCGAGCCCCTGGTTGAGCGGGCCGAAGGCGACGTCCTCGCGCACGGTCGGCATGAAGAGCTGGTCGTCGGGGTCCTGGAAGACGAGGCCCACCCGCGCGCGGAGCTCGTCCAGCGGCCCGCGATCGACGTCGATGCCCGCCACGACCAGGCGTCCCGTCCCGCGCAGGAGCCCGTCGAGGGCGAGCATCAGCGTGGTCTTGCCGGCGCCGTTCGGGCCCAGCAGCGCGACGCGCTCCCCGGCCTCGACGGCCAGGTCGACGCCGCGCAGCGCCTCGTGCCCGTTCGGGTAGGCGCAGCGCAGGCCGCGCGCCTCGATGACCGCGGTCATCCCATGACCCGCAGCGGCACGAGCGTCACGAGCACGAGCGCGACGAACGCCAGGTCGGCGCGACGCACGGCCAGCGGCGCGAGGTCGGGGACCGAGCCGCGGAACCCGCGCGCCAGCATCGCCCGGTGGACGCGCTCGCCGCGGCCGTGCGCGCGCAGGAACAGCGCCGCGGCGACGCGGCCCGTGGCGCCGGCGCCGAACGCCGTGCGCGGCCGGAAGCCGCGAGCCCGCACGGCGGCGCGCATCCGCCCCGCCTCGTCGGCGATCACGAACAGGTAGCGGTACATCGACGCCGCCACGAGCACGAGCAGCGCCGGGACGCGCAGCGCCTGCAGTCCGCGCAGCACCTCGGGGAACGTGGCCGTGGCACCGAGCAGCACCGCGCTGAGCGTCCCGATCGCCGCCTTGGCGGCAACGGCCGCGGCGACCTGCAGCCCGCCCTCGTGGACGGTCAGCGGCCCCAGGGCGTGCGCCGCCCCTCCGGGCCGCACGAAGGGCAGCAGCGCCGCGGCGAAGAGCATCGGCGCCATCACGAGCCGCCAGCGCCGCCACAGGCTGCGCGGCGGGACCCGGCCGGCCGCCGCGTAGGCGGCGAGCACGCCGGCGCACGCCAGCCACACCGGCCAGGCGCGCAGCGGCGTCGACACGGCCACCACCGTCACCGCGAGCAGGCCCACGAGCTTGCTCGCGTCCTGGCGAACGCGTGAGAAGCGCTGAGTCGCGCATCGCCGAACACGGTCACGCCTCTAGCGGCCCATGGCCTTCACGAACGCGCTCCACGGCACGGGCTGGCCGTGCACCGGCGCCAGCGTCGCCACCTCCAGCTTCATGCGCTGCACCTGGTTGAAGAGGCTGCGCATCGCCGGCGTCGGCGACGCCGGCGGCGGCTCGTGCGTGTCGAAGAGGTCCGCCTGAAACGCGATGCGCTCGGCGGGCAGGTAGGCCATCAGCATCCCGGCCACGTGCGCGAGCGGCTGCACGTAGTACACGCGCAGGATGCGGCTGTTGTCGGTGATGACGTAGTTCTCGTTGATCGCCTCGAAGTTGTAGCCCTCCGACAACTCCGTCGGCGGCCACAGCGCGACGATGTCGGGCGCGACGGTGCGCGGCCGGTAGGTCAGGACGTCGCGATTGAGGAAGTCGATCGCCTTGCGGTGGGTCACGATCGTCGAGCCGATGTGGAGGTAGGTGCGCAGGCCGCCGATGTGATCGAAATGCGGGTGCGAGCTGATCAGCCAGCGAATCGGCTTGCCCGGCGCCAGCTTCACCACCTCCTCGATCACCGCCAGGCTGCGCGCTTCGTTGAGCGGCGCTTCGAACACCGCGACGAAGTCCCTGAACTCCACCATGTAGCTGTTGTGCGTCGTGCCGCCGAGCAGATAGACGCCGGCGGCCATCTTCTCGACCGTGACCGTCGCGGGCGGCGGCGCGGCGTTGCCGCACCGACTCGGGCACGGGCACGGGATCGTCGCAGACGTTTGGCTGCACGTTCGGGAACTTGCCGCCGTAAGCGTTGTGGCCGGTGCTGGCGTTGTCGAACTGCCAGTTGTCGTCCCAGCCTTGATGCGAGTGCCACGCGATCGGCCACTTGATGTTGCCGAACGTCATCTGCTCGGTGGACTCCTGCTCGATGTTGAAGTCGCCGATGGCCGGCTCGCTCACCGTGGTCTTGATCCGCTGAATCTGATTCTGCGGGTTGATGGTGGCCTCGACGCGGTACTTGCCCAGCATCGTGATCGAGACGACGTGCATCTTCTCGGGCGCCACGACGTTGCCGTCGCGGCCCATCTCGATCTGCTCCCATCGCCAGATCGCCTTCGGGATTGGCGCCCGGCAACCGCGCCGCCTTGAGGAAGCCCGGGCGGGTTGAGCCACAGGTCGAGCTGATACCGCTCCGCATCTTCGGCCGGCACGGCGACCGGCTGACCGCCTTCGCCGTCGATGTACCACGCGTGCGCGCCGTTGACGATGTGCGTCTGGCGCGAGTGTTTCTGAAGCGGCGTGCCGCCCCGCCAGCCCAGGCCGTACTTCCACGACGCGGGATTGAGCCCGGGCTTTCGATCGAAGGTCTCCTTGCTGGTCCCGGTCTCCCAGTTGATGGTGCGCGTGTAGTTGGCCATCGCGTCGATGCGCGGCCAGTCGATGTTGACGGCGTTTTCGAAGGTCTGCCCGACGGCGCCGTTGTAGCCGGCGCCCGAGAAGGTGATGCAGCGCAGGTTCGCCTCGCCGATCTCTTTCGACGCCGCCGCCAGCAGCGGCTGCGGATCGACGTAGCCGGGCGGAAATGATTGCGCGCCGAACGAGCGCGCCCGCCAGCGCGATCGCGGTGAGACCAGCCCAAAGTCTGTTCATCCCGCCGCCTCCTCACGAACCTACGGGTTCGTGGCGACGAGTGCGATCGCGCGGACCGGACTGCCGCTGCCGCCCACCAGCTTCAACGGCGCGGCGATCACCATCGCGCCGGTGGGCGGCAAGCGATCGAGATTGCACAGGCTCGCCAGCCCGAACTTGCCGTGGCCGTGCATGATGGTGTGATTCGGAAACGGCGGATCGAAGCGGCCGGCCTGGCCCGCGTCGGTGCCGATCGTCTCGACGCCCACGCCGAGCACGTCGCGATCGCGCCGCGAGCAGCTTCGACGTGGCCTGATCGAATCCCGGACCATGCGGCCCATCCTCGCGGACGTTGAAGAACGCCGCGCCGGTCGCGCCGGCTCCATCCCGTTCTCAGCAGCACCCAGGCGCCGCGCGGGATGCGGCCGTGCGTCGGCCTCCCATCTCTCGAGCGCCGGCCACGTCGAGCAGATAGTCTTCGTTGGCCGCGACCTCCGCCGTGATGTCGATCACACAGGCCGGCCCACGAACTGGCGCGGCGGGAATGGTGTCGGGGGTGTTGTTCGGCAGGTCGCGGCCGGTGATCCAGTGCACCGGCGCGTCGAAGTGCGTGCCGGTGTGCTCGCCCATGCGGATGGTGTTCCAGTACCACGCCGGTCCCTGTCGTCGTAGCTCGAGATGCACGTCGATCGACACGCCGGGCGACGCGGCGAACATCGGCGGCAGCCCGATCACCGGCGTGTCGGGCCCGAGCGGCTGCGTCAGGTCGACGACGGTGACGCGGCCTGCGGCGAGCTCAGCCACCAGCGCGGTGAGTGATGACGTCATGACCTTTTTATTTGCCATCTGTGCTTCTGTGGTTATTGTGTCTGTGGCTCATCTGTGTTTCTGTGGCTCATCTGCGCTTTCTGTGCTCATCGGCCTTCTGTGGCCATCGGCGCCTTCTGTGGCCTTAGCGTGTTTGCAGGAACGTTGAAACTGAAAACGATTCTCGAGCAGGCCGAGGTCGGTGACGAACGCCGCCGGCCCGATCGGCATCGACCTTGGCCACCAGCGTCGTCAGCTCGCGCGCCTGCTGCGCGGCGGCGAACTCCTTCACGAACTCGTCGATCGTGTTCGCGCATGCGGTGCGCGGCACGCCAGCCGCGGCCGCGACCTCGGCGAGGCGCGTGCACGTCGCCGGTCGCCGTCGGAAACCCGCCGACCGAGAGCAGCGATTCGTTGTCGAAGACGACGTGGAGCAGATTGGCGGGACGGTACCGGGCCAGCGTCGTCAGGCCGCCCAGGTTCATCAGCACCGATCCGTCGCCGTCGAACACGACGACCGGCAGCGTCGGGCCTGCTCAGCGCGATCCCAAGCCCGACCGACGAGGCGAGGCCCATCGCGTGCTGCAGATAGAAGAAGTTCGGGCGGTGCCCGATCGACTGCAGCTCCGCGGCCACCGCGCCCATGATCGTGACGACGGCGCATCGCTCGAGCCGATCGTAGACGGCGCGCAGCGCGTCGATCCGTCGTCACGATTCTTCCCACATCAGATCGCGCGTTAGCAGCAGCGCCACCGGCTTGTTCGACGAATACGCGAGCGTTTGTGCCTGCGCGGATCGCGATGCGCGCACCCGCGCCGGATCGTCGAGACGCATCGATCGGAATGCGCAGCGCCGCGAGGACCGACTCGGTGACGCGCGCCGCCTTCGGTCTGCCACGGGTCGCGCTCGCCGAACGCGCCGCGATCGCTGATCAGCATCAGCAGCGGCACGCGGACAACTGCGCCCCGGAGACGATGCCGTTGATCGAAGCAAGGAAGCCGTGATTCTGCATCAGCATCGCCGACTTCACGCCGGCGAGGTGCGCGCCCATGGAGATGCCGACGCCTTCCTCCTCCTTCGCCAGCCGGACGAGCGTGACGTCCGGGTCATCGTCGGCCAGGCGGATCAGGTGGACGAGCCATGTTTCCGGCAGCGCCGACATCAGCCGCACGCCGCTGGCTTTCAGCGCGTCGAAGACGACTTGGGAATTGGCCGCCGAGACCGGCATGGGCGGCGATGTTAGCACTAGCGAGGCTTCATCAAGACGCCCAGCCCGGCTGTCGTTCGATCATAAACTCGACGCGAATGACACACCTTCGTCTCCTCGTCCTCACCGCCCTTGTTGGCCTCGCCTGCGGGTGCGGCGCCGCACCGCCCGCCCCTGAATCCGCACCACAACCGCCGCCCCCGCCGCCTCGGCCATCGGTCGGGTTGCTGTCCGCCGCGGCTGCCTCAACGGACAAGGGACCCGGTGGTCATAACTACACGGAGCTCTACGAGCGGTTGTTCTTTCCCTGGCAGCACGAGCCCATCACGATCTTCGAAATCGGGATCGCGGACGGCGGATCGCTGGCGATGTGGCAGGCGTATTTTCCGAAGGCGCGTATTTTCGCCGCCGACATCCTGCCGAACGCAGTTCGACAACGAACGCGTCAAGACGCTCGTCGCCGATCAGGCCAATCGCGACCAGCTGCGGGCGGCGATGGCGGTCACCGGCAGCGACTTTCACGTGCTCGTCGATGACGGCGGTCACACCATGGAGCAACAGCAGGTCAGCCTGGGATTCCTGTTCAAACACGTGCGGCCCGGCGGCTACTACGTGATCGAGGACGTGCACACGTCCCTGCCGGCCCTGTGGAAGGGCTACGGTGTCGAGCGAGGCGAGCGCAACACGACGTTGCGCATGCTCGAGAACTTCGTGAGATCAACCCATCCCACAATCACCAGCAGATACATGTTGTCCGATGAGATCGCCCATTTGAATGCCCACATCGAGTCCGTGAACATTTTGTACCGGCCAGGCACGCGGAGTATTGCGGCGATTCTGAAGAAGAAGGGCTAGGCCGCTGCCGTGCGCAAGGTCAGGATCGCGACGTCTGGCGGGCAGTTGACGCGGACCGGCACGTAGACGGTCCCGACACCGCGGCTGACGAAGAGGGCCGTGTTCAACTTCGTGGCGTAGCCGGCCAGCGACAGGGAATTTTCGGCCGGCGATGGGCCCCACCGCGGGGACCAGCACTTGCCCGCCATGGGTGTGACCCGACAGCACGAGCTGCACGTCCAGGGCCGCGGCTTCCTCGAGGCGCCGCGGGTCGTGCGCGAGCAGGATCGTCGTGCCGCCGGTTCCTTTCAGCACGCCGGCAATTTCGCCGGCGGTCCTGGTCCAGAAGCGGATGCCCGCGATGTCCAGGCGCTCGCCTTTGATCGTCAACGCGGTGCGCTGATCCTTCAAGACGGTGAAGCCGCGTGACGCCAGCGCCGCAGGCACTTCCCGCTCGTCGTCGTGGTTGCCGAGCACGGCGAATGAACCATGCGGCGCGTGGGCGAGCGGCGTCAGGAGCTCCGAGACCGGGCCGATGTAGCCGCGATCGAAGAACGAGATGTAATCGCCGCCGAGCACGACGATGTCGGGACCCGCATCTTTCAGGACCGTTACCGCGTGGGTCACATCGTCGGCAGACACCACCGCGCTGTGATGGACGTCGGTGATCATCCCGATGCGGAGTCCGTCAAGCGCCGGGGCAGGCCGCGGACGGCGAGATCGCGCTCGATGCGGCGCAGTTGATGGCGTTCGTAGGCTACGCCGTAGGCGGCCACTCCGGAGAAGGCGCCAACCGAGACCACCGTGGCCGACCGAATAAAGTCCCGGCGCGTCACGCCCACACGGCAAGTATATATAGTTGGGCGTGACTCGGGGGGATCAGGGATGACGGTGTTCGAGGAGTTCGAGTGGCGCGGCATGGTTGCCGAGGTGACCGACGGTGTCGCGGAAGCGCTCGCGAAAGAACGGGTCACGGCCTACATCGGCTTCGACCCGACGGCGTCGAGCCTGCACGTGGGCAACCTGCTCACCGTGATGGGACTCGCGCGCCTGCAGCGGTTCGGCCACACGCCCATCGCCATCGTCGGCGGCGGCACCGGCATGATCGGCGATCCGAGCGGCAAGTCGCAGGAGCGCAATCTGCTCTCCGCCGAGCAGATCGCGCTCAACGTCGCCGGCATCCGCGCGCAGCTCGAGCGGTTCCTCGACTTCAACGCGCGCCGACCAACGCCGCGCGACATCGTCAACAACGCCGACTGGCTCGGCACCATCGATCTGCTCGTCGTTCCTGCGCGACGTCGGCAAGCACTTCACCGTCAACTACATGCTGCAGAAGGAATCGGTGAGCCGCCGGCTCGAGAGCGACGACGGCATCTCGTACACGGAGTTCAGCTACCTGATCCTGCAGGCGTACGACTTTCCTGCAGCTGTTCGACCGCCACGACTGCACGCTGCAGATGGGCGGCAGCGATCAGTGGGGCAACATCACCGCCGGCATCGAGCTGATTCGCAGGTGCGCGGGAAGAAGGCGCATGGCCTGGTCTGGCCGCTGATGAAGACGGCGGCGGGCGCCAAGTTCGGCAAGACCGAGGCCGGCACCGTCTGGCTCGATGCCGAGCGCACCTCGCCGTACGGGTTCTACCAGTTCTGGCTGAACACCGACGATCGCGACGTGGTGAATTACCTCAAGGTTTTCACCTGGCTTGACCGCGCCATGATCGATGCGCTCGAGAAGACGGTGAGCGACGCGCCGGAGAGACGTGACGCCCAACGGACGCTGGCCCGCGAAGTGACGACCATGGTGCACGGCGTCGCCGAGTTGGCGCGCGCCGAACGCGCCTCGAAGGTGTTGTTTGGCGGGTCGCTGTCAGACGCATCCGTTGAAGACATCCTGATGGTGTTCGACGATGTCCAATCGGTGACGCTGGCGAAGGCAGAGCTCGAGCAACTGACGGCGGCTGAGCTGGTAACCAGGGTGACCCTGGCGGCGTCAAAGGGGGAAGCGACGCGTTTGATCAAGCAAGGCGGCATTTATCTGAACGACCGCCGCGTGACCGATGAGCGTGCGGCGCTGACATGGGATGACGCGATTGGCGGCCAGGTCATCGTGGTGAGGAAAGGGCAACGGGAAAGACGGTGGTCCGGCTTGGTTGACATCGAGCGATCGATCACCTACATTTGAAAGACACGATTTACGCGATGTTCTCGGTCTAGAGCATTGCGCTGCCGGGAAGGTCTCCTGAAGTTTTTCGCAAGAAAGCGAAAATAAGGGTTGACTAGGGAAGGCAAGTCGTCGTAAGTTTGAAAGGTTCCCCCAAAAAGGGCCGGGGCAAAATCCAATAAAATGGATGGCGTGTCCGTGGGGGAAAACGGCGTAAGCCGATGTCCTTGGTTCTTTGAAAACTAGATAGAGCGTGCACACCTTACGAGGGTGAAGCCTTTCGGGGCGGATCCTGAGTAAGAAACCAGCCCGT
>CAWBBQ010000018.1:0-127086 GCA_963787065.1 uncultured Actinomycetes bacterium | reverse complement strand
TCCATGACGATGAAGTCGCCGTCGCCGGCGGGCTCGTCGACCGTGTCCAGGCGGGCCGTGCGCTCGCGCAGCACGTCGAGCTCGCCCTGGACCGCCTCGTCGTCGGCGACCGGCTCGCGGCGGCCGACCTCGACGCCCTTGTAGGTGCCGAGCTGGGCGACCGGGCGCACGCCGATCTCGATCGTGAAGGTCAGCGGCTCGCCCTCGCCGGGCAGGTCGCCGAGGTCGACCTGCGGATCGCCGATCGGATGGATGCCCGACGCGCCGATCGCGTCGATGTACCACTTTGCCAGCGTGCCGCGGACGGCCTCGTCGACGATCGTCTCGCGGCCCATGCGCTTGATGACGACGGGCGGCGGGACCTTGCCCTTGCGAAAGCCCGGCATCCGCAGGTCGCGTCCGAGGCTGCGCGCGGTGCGCTGGATGGAGCGCTCGACCTCGTCGGCCGGGACCTCGGCCTCCACGCGCACACGCGACTCGGGCAGCTCCGTGATGGTCGTCTTGACGGCGGCGGACATGGGCGGGCAACGATAGCGTCCGGTTCGTGGCCGCCTCCACGTCGCCCCGCCGCGTCCGGCTCGCCGCCTGGCTGGTCACCGGGCCGCTCGGCCACCTGTGCGCCGGGCTCGCCGATTGGGGCGCGATCCTCGCGCGCGTCGCCTGGGCGCGCGCGCGAGGACGCAGGGTGGACTGGGACTAAGCGATCAGCAGGTGACGGTCAGGTGGAACGGGAAGTCCGCCCCCTCCCCGCGTCGTCGCGCGTGAGCACGTCGACCGTCGAATTGTCCGCGGCCAGCACCGCGGTCACGGCTCCGACGCCCGCTGCGTTCGAGGCCGCCATCGCCGACAGGGCGCAGGCCGAGATGTTGCCGGAGAAGGTCACGGTGTACGTGCGGGCCCCGGCCGGGTTGGCGGCCGCGGTCGCGCCGCGGGTGGCGCCGAGCACCCCGGCGGAGCTCACGACGGCGAAGCGGTTGGCCGCGGCGGCAGCGTCGCTCGTGATCTCGCTGGCGCTCTTGGAGTCGACGCGGTCGGCGTTCAGGCCCGTGGCCACGCCGCTCGCGTTCGTCGTGAACGGCGCGGCGGCGGTGTTGGAGGACTCGATCCGCCCGACCTCGGTGCCGCCCGTGGCGAACTCGAAGGCCCGGCCGTTGGCCAGGTTGCTCGCGCGCACGCACGGCTCGTTGTTGGCCGGGCTGCCACCGCCGCGCGAGCGGCACCCGTAGATCGCGCCGCCGCCGTTGGTCGACTTGTTCGACTGGCGCGTCCCGTACGTTGACGTGTTGGCGATGATTTCCGTCTCGCGGATGTAGGACTGCGATTGGTTGTTCGACGGGTTGCGAGCACCGCCGTCGAGCGGCCGGCCCTCGCCCGCGGCGACCGCGAACGGCGTGGCGATCAGCGCCACGCCGACCGCGCTGACCAGGATCCACGGACCGTTGCCACGGCCGGGCACGCGGGATCGGATGCGCTTGAGCATCGGTTAATCGACCTCCTTGAGGGGTTGCACGAGCAGGCGGGCGATCGCGGGGATCGCGGCGCTTCTGCTTCACCCCTTCAACATGCGCGGCGGGCGGAAGGTTGCGGTCGGGGTGGTGGGTGGTCGGCCGCTTGAGCGCATGCGGAGGTGCGCGGCGTGGCACCGACGGGAACGTCGACCAAACCATCCGGCCGAGACCCACGCATGCCGTGGGTTTGCGCCGGATGACGGGCGCACGATCCATCGGGGGTCTCCATGCACCCGCGCATCGCCGCCGCCGCCGCGTGGTAGTCGTTGCGGTGTGAGCGAGACACCGCAGCGATTCCGGGCGCTCGTGGCCGAGCGCGATGGCGACGAGGTGACGCGCGAGCTGCGCGAGCTGGGCGCCGACGACCTGCCCGCCGGCGAGGTGACGGTGCGCGTCGACTGGTCGAGCGTCAACTACAAGGACGCGCTGGCGATCAGCCCGAAGGGGCGCGTGGCGCGGATCTCCCCGCTTGTGCCGGGCGTCGACCTCGCGGGCGAGGTGCTGGCCAGCGACGACGGCGGCGTGGCGCCCGGCCGGCAGGTGATCGTCCACGGCCATGACCTCGGCGTCGCCCACCACGGCGGCTTCGCCGAGCTCGCGCGAGTCCCCGCGGACTGGGTCGTGCCGCTGCCCGACGGCCTCAGCCCGCGCCAGGCGATGGCGCTTGGCACGGCGGGCTTCACGGCGGCGCTGTCGATCGTCCGCCTGGAGGACCACGGCCTGTCGCCCGCCGACGGGCCGGTGCTCGTGCTGGGCGCCACCGGAGGCGTCGGCTCGACCGCCGTGGCGATCCTCGCCGGGCGCGGATACGAGGTGCACGCCGCGACCGGCAAGGCCGACGAGGCCGGCTTCCTGCGCGAGCTCGGCGCGGCCGAGGTGCTGTCGCGCGAGGAGACCTCGGGCGAGTCCAAGCGCCCGATGGAGTCCGAGCGCTGGGCGGCCGCCGTCGATCCGGTGGGCGGCGCCGCGCTGGCCTACGCGCTGCGCACGTTGCGCTACGGCGGCGCTGTGGCGGCCAGCGGCCTGACCGGCGGCACCGACCTGCAGACGACCGTGTTCCCGTTCATCCTGCGCGCGGTCTCGCTGCTCGGCGTGGACTCGGTCAACACCCCGACCGACGTGCGCCGGCGCGTGTGGGAGCGCCTGGCCGACGACCTGCGCCCGCCCGGCCTGGAGGACCAGATCACGCGCGAGATCACACTCGACGAGGTCGACCCGCTGCTCGACGACGTGCTCGCCGGCCGCGCCCGCGGGCGCACCGTGGTGCGGGTGGGCGGCGCGTGAGCAGTTCGCCTCGACCCCGGCTTCACCAGGTCGCGCTCCCCTCGCTCGGCGCGGTCGGCGTGGATCTCGAGGGGTGAGCGACGGGACTCGAACCAGCAGGCCGCGCGGCGCGTATTCATCGACGGTCGGCGAGGTCGACGAGAACGGACGTGTCAGCGCGCCTTCGGCATGGCTCCGAGCTGCTGCAGCAGGCCCAGCGCGTCGTAGGCGGCCCACGCCTCGCCGATCCGCTCCCCCGCGATTCGGCCGATCCCGACGCCGGTCGCGCTGACGTGCGTGCCGGTCGGCGCGATGCCTTGGAACTCGCCGTGGTGGGTGCCGGTGCCGGTCACGCGGATCGCCACGCGGTCGTCCTCGGCGATGACGTCCTCGACGGTCTCGGTCCAGTCCGGAAAGGCCGTGCGGAACATCGCGACGAGCGCCTTGTGGCCCTCGCCGTCGAGTGCCCCGGGCACGCCGGGGAAGTGCAGCCGGTAGTCGGGCGCCAGCAGCTCGTCGGCGAGGGCGAGATCACCGCCGCTCACCACGTCCTCGAACCAGCGCCGGTAGATCGCCTTGTTGCGTGTGATGTCCATGGGTCTCCCTTCGCCGGCATCGTCGACGAGCGCGCCAAATCGCTCGACGACGTCCACGTACTGGCGCTCCACGCGCGGGCGCATGAGCGGCTCGATCAGCCGGAGCGGGCCGCGCGGGCTCATGTCGGCCCGCATGACGACCGTGGTCCCCTTGTCGGAGGCGGTCAGCCGCACCGTGGCGACCAACCGCAGCTGACGGCCACCGCCGCGGAAAACGAGCCGCGACGGCCGCTCGTAGTCGGTGATGGCGAACGCCATCCGGCCGCCGCGGTGGTAGCTGCCCTCGAAGCGGGTGCCCAGCCGCGATGGGCCGGGGGTCAGCTTGTCGATCGAGACGACGTTGGGATTCCAGCGATTCTCGTTGCGGGCGTCGGCCAGGAGGTCGAAGACGTCCTCTGCCGGCGCGCCGACGACCAGTGAGCGTTCGACGGTGATCATCGGCTTCCGATGTCGCCGGGGCCGCGCCGGTGGTGCCCGGCGAAGTCGGCCGCGCCGACGGTGTCGGGGTGAAGCCTCTCGCGGAAGCGTCGAAGGTCGCCGGTATCGCTGGCGCGCAGCATGTCCGTCACGATGTCCTTGGGGCTCATGCCGTGAGGGTTGCCGGAACGAGCCGCGCCGGCATCGGGAGGTCTCCCGATCTTCAGGGCGCGAGGTCGTGCTGCATCGCGAACATGGTCGCCGCCGCGCGCGTCGAGACGCCGATCTTGGCGTAGATGTGCTGGATGTGGGCGTCGGCGGTCTTGGGGGCGATCACGAGCGCCGAGGCAATCGCGCGAATCGAGAGGCCGCGCGCGAGCAATCGGAGGACCTCGAGCTCGCGCGCCGTCAGCCCGGCGACGTTCTCGCGCCGCCGACGGGGGCGATGGCCGGCAGCCGCGAGGACGGCCTCCGCGGCGTCGCCGTCGAGGCGTCCGGCTCGCACCTCGGCGCGCAGGGCGGCCGCCGCGGCGGCGGGCGGCACCGGGAGGCGGTGCGGTCGCGGCTCGCTCATCGCGTGGTAGGCGTCGGCGGCGGCAAGCAGCCGCTCGCCCGGCCCCAGGGCGCCGGCCGCGACGCAGCGGTGATAGCCGGTGCCGTCGAGGCGCTCGTGATGGCTCGCGGCCAGGCGCCCCAGCTCCGCCAGACGCGCCGGTCGGGCCAGCACGCGCTCGGTGAAGTAGGGATGCAGCCGCACCTGCTCGCGCTCGGCGCGGGTCAGCGGGCCGGGCTTCTCCCAGACCACCGAGGAGACGCCGACCCGCCCGACGTCGTGCACCCAGCCGGCGCGCCGCAGCTCGCCCGCGGGCAGGCCAACCGCGCGCGCGGCCGCACCCGCCAGCTCGGCCACGCCGTGCGAGTGACCGATCGTCGAAGGCGACTTGAGATCGGCGAACTCGCCGATCGCGCGCAGGGCGGTGTCGAGCGCATCCCCGTCGAGCGGCGCGCGCGGGCCGCGGCTCGGCCGCCAGCGTCACATCCCAGAGCGAGTCGGGCTCGTCAAGCGACGCAAGCAGCGCGCCAGCGCGGCGGGAGAAGCGCTTCACGAGCGCCGCATCGAACGCACGCCCTGCTCGCCGGCGCAGCACCGCGACCGCCGCGTCCGGCCCGTGAGCCTGCGCGAACGCCCGCGCCGTGTCCGCGAGCTGCACGATCTGCCCCGTGAGCGGGATCGCCGTGCCCGCCAGGCGCCCCGGGAAGCCCCTGCCGTCCCAGCGCTCGTACACGGCGACCAGCTCGGCGCGCGTGCGGTCGTCCATCTCAAACCGCCGCGCAAGCAGGCCCGCGACCTCGCACACCGCCCCGGCGCCCGCCCGCAGCCGCGGCATCGCGGCCGGCAGCCGAGCGAGCTTCACCGCCGCGGTCCGCGGAGGATGGGCGCGGACGATATGGCGGCCGAGGTAGCCCAGCGCCTCGGTCGGCCGCGCCCAGTCGACCAACGGACCACCGCCCGCGCGCGCCACCAGCTCGTCGCCCATGATCTCGGCGAAGTCAACCGTCTCGGCCGTGCACCCGATGTGGCGCAGCAGGGCGATGTCATAGACCCGCTGCAGCTCCTCGTCGCCAAGCCCCAGCTCCTCGCCGAAGCGCACCGCCAGCAGGCACACGCCAAGCCCCTGCTCCATCGGCTGGCCCATGCCGACGTCGGTGGCCAGCGACATCGCGGCCATCACCTCGGCGAGCCGGACGCCCGTTGACGATCCTCCGGTGATGACCCAGCCTAACCCGACCCCCGCGACCCGGACTCGACGTGCAAGGCGCCCGAGCATGCCCGGAAGGCGGAAAGGGTTCCGCGCGACCGCCGTCAGCGGCGCTCCAGATGAGGCTTGGGCGGTAGACACCCACGACGTCGAAGCCATGGAGCCGCTGCAGAGCAAGCGGGCGATCGGCCACCGGTCCAGCCTGGCCCGCCGCACCGCCGTGTCCAGGCCGGCCTGTCCTCGAGCGGTGCGGGTTCAACTTGAGCCGCGCCGCCCACTCGTGCGCGCCGCCGCACGCGGCCGCCGCGCCGCCCGGATCGCGATACCGCAGAAAAGGCTCACTTTTGCGGGCCCTTTGTGAGGGGTGAGCGACGGGACTCGAACCCGCGACCGCCTGGACCACAACCAGGAGCTCTACCAGCTGAGCTACGCCCACCGAGCGCCTCGCAGTGTAGCCGTCGGGCCGCCTTCGACGGCAGCGCTTCGAGAGCGCCGCTGAGCGCACACGAGCGCTGGACCCGGAGCCGCCCATGGCGCCGGCGAGCGGTTATCCGGTGGCCGGTCCGGGGGCAGGCACCACGGCAATCCGCGCGGCCGGCGCCCAGGATGCCGCCATGCGGATCGCCCTGTGGATCGGCGTCGCTCCTGCGCGTGGCCCGCTTCGTCGGATCATCGGCCTCGCGGTCGAGCGGATCTTCCGCGACGACCTCTCCCTCCGCCGCGTCGACGCGCGCACCGACGCGGGCGACGTGCTCGTCCGCGGTCGCTGAGCCTCCCGGCCGCCCGCCGCGGCGCCGCGTGCCGCGAACGCGGCCCGGCGGCACCCGTGCGCCCACGGTTGCGCCGCGGCCACCGCACGGCTATACTGAACCTAGTGGTTCAGTATTCGCAGATCGATCGGACGTTCGCCGCACTGGCTGACCCCACCCGCCGGGCCGTCCTCGAGCGCCTCGGCCGGGGCAGCGCGACGATCACCGACCTCGCGCAGCCGTTCGGGATCTCGCTCACCGGCATGAAGAAGCACGTGCGGGTGCTCGAGGACGCCGAGCTCGTGACAACCCAGAAGGTGGGCCGGGCGCGCCGGTGCCGGGTCGGCCCGCGGCGCCTCGAGGACGTCCAGGAGTGGACGGAGATGTACCGGCGGATGCTGGACGAGCGCCTCGACCGGTTCGAGGAGCTGCTCGCACGTACGAAAGGAGACCCGCAGTGACCAGTGACCAGCAGCAGACGCCGAGCGCGACCGTCACGACGCCGACGGATCGCGAGATCCACATCGAGCGCGTGCTCGATGCGCCACGAGACCGCGTGTTCGCGGCGTTCACCGAGCCGGCGCTCATCCCCGAGTGGTGGGGTCCGCACGGCACGACCACCGTCGTCGATCAGATGGATGTGAGGACCGGCGGGAGCTGGCGGTTCGTCATCCGCAACTCCGATGGCAGCGAGACCGCATTCCGCGGGACCTATCGCGAGGTCACCCCGCCCGAGCGGATCGAGCAGACGTTCGAGTGGGAGGGCATGCCGGGCCACGTGTCGGTCGAGACCGCCACGTTCGAGGATCTCGGCGACCGCACGAAGGTGATCACGACCTCGCTCTTCCACACGACCGAGGAGCGCGACGGCATGCTCGCCTCGGGCATGGAGAGCGGCATGAACGAGACGTACGCCCGCCTCGACGACCTGCTGGCCAGGCTCGCCGCTCGCTGACGGCGCGCGCCCGCGGCGTCGCGCGGCGGGCCGCCAGCTCGAGGCAGCACGGGAAGCCGCTCGGCCGAGCGGCTTCCCGCCGGTCGGGGCTCATGCAGCCGCGGCTGGGACGAGCCTTGAAGGCCGCTTCACAGACTCCTCGCCGACGGCCCGGCCGGCCGCGTCGGGACCAGCCTTGATGACCCGCTCCAGAGACTCCTCGCCGACGGCCCGGCCGGCCTCACCTCGCCGCCGCCCCGGCGGGGGCGTCAGGATCCCGCGCGCGACGCGCGCGAGCGCCCGCCCCCCGAGCCCGAGCGGCGCGACCCGGAGCGGGACGTGGACCGCGAGGTCGAGCGCGACGAGGACCCTGACCGGGACGTCGTCGAGCTCGTGCGCGCGCGGCGCTCGGCCGGCGGCACCTCCTCGGCGACGACCGCCTTCGAGAGCGTCGGGATCAGCTTCAGCAGGAAGTTCGCCATGCGCTCCTCCTGCTTGCGGAAGTCGCGCGCCAGCTTGACCGTCTCGCGATCGCCGAGCGACTCGGCGAGCGTTTCGATGGCCATGTAGTTGCCGATCTCCTCGTACTCGTTCCAAAGCTCGGTCTTGGCGTTCTTGAGCTGGTTCTCGGCCTCGCCGGTCCCGCGCAGTGCGTGGATCGGCCCCTTGGCGGCGGCCAGCGCCTTGGTCGCCGCGGCCGTGACCGCCATCGTGGCCTCGGCGGCGACCGCCGGCCCGGGCAGGGGGACCGGCGCGCCGCGCTCGGCCTTGCCGCCCAGGGCCTTGACCCGGCGCTCGAGCCCCTTGGCCTGCGCCTTGGTCTCCGCAAGATGCTCCTGCAGGCGCTTCTTGTACGGCGGCCGCTTGGCCAGCTTGATGTGCGCCTGAAGCGCGGTCTCGAGCTCCTTCTCCTTGCCGTAGGCCTCGTTGAGGTACTGGATCAGCTTGGCGTCGGCAATCGACAGGTCGGCGGACATGACGCTTCCTCGGTTTCGTTGGGCGGTCTGCGCGGTCGTTCCCGCTCTGGACGGTTCCAATCACGGTCCCAGGTCACCCCTTCGGGCCGAGCTGGCGCGGCGGGGCGGAACCGCAGGGCGTCCGCCGCTCGCGGATCAGCGAGCCGTCGGTGACGACGAGCTAGGCCGGCGCGACGCCTCCGACCGCACGCACAGCCCGCCCGTGGGCCGCTGGGCGCTCGGCATCCACCTGCCTACCGGGTGAGATGGGCCGTGGCCAGGCGGTAGACGCTCGCGGTGTCGCGAACGAAGCCGGCTTGCGCCGTCCAGAGCCGCGCGAGCGACTCACCGTTCGCGCCCGCCGCCCGCTGGAGATCGGCGAGGCTGCGCAGCGACTGCTCTGTGAAGCGCATCCAGCTGAGGTTCTGCGCGCGTCGCGCCTGAAGGAACTGGACGCCGAGCTCGAAGGCCTCGGCGGTGGGGATCAGGTTCGGGTGCGGGGACTGGCGGGCCACGGTGGCCCTCCTTTGGTCGATGCGGGGAAGGGTGCTAGCAACTTAGCAGGATCATCAGCTAACGAGCTAACACGGTGGCCTCGCTCCAGCGCCTCTCGTCCAGATGGCGAGTCAGGCCTCGGAAGACGCCCCCGCGGGGACTCGAATCGGCCTCACCGGGGCGAGCACCGGCCTGGCCCTCATCGACAACGCGCAGAATCAGATCAAGAGCACGACCCCTGCAGGCGGCAGCGCGCAGACCATGACCTACGGCGGCGTCGGTCAGGCCGAACGCCTGTCGGGCGGCGCGATGAGCTACGCCCACAACCTGCTCGGCCTGGGATCCGGGACGACCAGCGGCGACACCACCCGCTACACCACTCCCCGGGACTTGACTGTTCCGTCCCCCCACCAACTGCTTCCACACGAGACGTATCCTGCGTTCCATGGCGAGCGCAACTCCGGCGCCGCGTCCCGTCGAGCGGGCGCCGGACGTCCCGGTCCACGCAGAGCCGCTCGAGGCCGTATGGGAACGGACCGGCAGCCGTCCGGGCGGAGTGACGGCCGAGGAGGTCGCGAACCGTCCTGGTACGGCGACGGCGCGGCCCGAGGGCAATCAGGCCAGCGCCGTCCTGGAGGAGATCGCCGAGTCGCTCACGGAGCCGCTCATGCTGCTGCTGATCGCGGTCGCCGTGCTCTCGGCGATCTTCGGCGAGCTCCGCGACGCGCTCGCGATCTTCTTCGTCATCGTGGTCATCGGCGCCGTCGAGGCGATCGCCGAGGTGAGGGCCAAGCGCGCGCTGGGTGCGCTGCGCGACCTCAGCGCCCCCAACGCCCTCGTCCGGCGGGCGGGCGGTGCGGAGGCGGTCCCGGTCGGGGAGCTCGTGATCGGCGACGTGCTGCTCGTCGAGGCGGGCAGCGTCGTCGCGGCGGATGCGCGCGTGGTGGAGGCCGACGGCCTGGCGACGGACGAGTCGCGGCTGACGGGCGAGCCGGTCGTGGCCGCCAAGGGCCCCGACCCGGTCGCGGCCGACGCGCCGCTCGCCGAGCGCTCCTCGTTGCTCCACGCCGGGACCGCGGTCGTGGCCGGCGCCGGCGAGGCGGTCGTCGTCGCGCTCGGCGACGACACCGAGATCGGGCGGCTTGGCCGCCTCGTCGCGGAGGTCCGAGAGCCGCCCACGCCGCTGCAGCGCGCGATGGCCGAGCTGGCGCGCTACGCGCTGATCGTGGCTGTGACGGCGTGCGTGGTCGTGCCGCTCCTCGGCGTGCTTCGCGGCCAGCCGGCGCGCGAGATGCTGCTCAGCGGGCTGACGCTGGCGTTCGCGACGATCCCCGAGGAGCTGCCGATCCTCGTGACGGCGCTCGTGGCGCTCGGCGGTCTGCGCCTCGCGCAGCACGGCGTTCTCCTACGCCGGCTGCGCGCCGCCGAGGCGGTGGGCGCGATGACCGCGCTGCTCGCCGACAAGACCGGAACGCTGACCGAGAACCGGCTCGAGATCGAGCACGTCGACGGCGACCGCGAGCACGTGCTGACCGTCGCGGCCGCGGCGCACGGCGCCGCACCCGCCCAGGATCCGGTCGACCGCGCGCTGGCAGAGGCTGCGGGCGAGCGGCCGGCGGGCGAGCGGCCGGCGCGGCATCCGTTCGACCCAGTGCGCCGCCGCGAGAGCGCGGTGTGGCGTGAGGCCGACGGCGCGTGGGTGGCCGTGAAGGGCGCGCCGGAGGCCGTGCTCGAGGCGTGCGCGATGTCCGCGGCCGAGCGGGCGTCCGTGCTGGCGCGTGTCGCGCGGCTCGCGGACCAGGGGCTGCGGGTCATCGCGGTGGCCGAGCGTCATGTCACCGCTGTTCCGCGCGATGCGTCAGACGCCGAGGACGAGCTTGCCTGGGTCGGGCTGGCCGCCTTCCGCGATCCGTTGCGCCCCGGTGTCGGCGATGCCGTGGCCGAGCTCGCCCGCGCCGGCGTGCGGACGATCGTCGTCAGCGGCGATCACCCCGAGACGGTCATCGCGACCGCCCGCGAAGCCGGGGTCCACGCCGCCGAGGTCATGCACGGCGGGGCGCCGCTCGACGCGCTCGACGACGACGAGCTCGCCGAGCGGCTGCGTGGCGAGGCCGTCATCGCGCGCGCCACGCCCGAGGACAAGCTGCGCCTCGTCCGCGTCCTCCAGGACCGCGGCGAGGCGGTCGCGGTCACCGGCGACGGCGTCAACGACGCGCCGGCCCTCGCCGCCGCCAACGTCGGCATCGCGATGGGTGCGCGCGGCACCGACCTCGCCCGCGAGGCGTCCGACCTCGTGCTCGTCGACGACGCGTACCCGACCATCGTCGCCGCCGTCGAGGGCGGCCGCGCCCTCGCCTCCCAGCTGCGACGCGCGGTCGCCTTCTACCTCGGCGCCAAGATCGCGCTCGTCGTGGTCATCGCCGTGCCGCTGCTGCTCGGGCTGCCCGCCCCGTTCCACCCCGTCCACATCGTCATCCTCGAGCTCTTCATGGACATCGGGGCATCGATCGCCTTCGTCTCCGAGCCCTCGGCGCCGGATGCGATGGACCAGCCGCCGCGCGACCCCGCGCGGCGCTTCCTCGACGACACGCAGCTGTCCGCGATCGCGCTCACGGCCGGCGCGATGACCGCGGCGGTGCTCCCCACGTTCCTGATCGTCCACGCGCAGTGGGGCACGGACATGGCGGTCGCCGCCGCCGTGGCGGGCTGGCTCGTCGCGAACGTCGCCGTCGCCTGGAGCCTGCGCGCCCGGCCCGGCCTGCCCCTGCGGCGCAACGTCGCCTTCCCCGGCTGGGCGCTGATCGCCGCCGCCAGCGCAGCGGTGCTGTCCCTCACACAGGTCGGCGCCACGCTGGGCGTCGACCCGCTCACCGTCGGAGCGGCGGGCATCACCTTCGGCGTCGCGGCCGCGGGGGTCGCGCTCGCTGCCGCTGGACGCGTTGCGGTGTCGCTCTCCCCGCGCCTCTGATCCGCGTCCGAGACCGGCCGCGCGCCTCAGTCGTCGGGCCGCTTGAGGGCGCGGAGTTCGGGACTTTCTTCATCCCGGTCAAGCAACCTGCGTGCGGTTTGTCGCGACTTACAGGCGTTTTTGAGCGCCCCCGCCAGGACTCGAACCTGGGACCTGCGGATTAGAAGTCCGCTGCTCTATCCAGCTGAGCTACGGGGGCCCGTAGGCGGCCCGTGATACCCGATCTCGGCCGCTCATGCCCCCGGTTCCGGCCGGACGGCGTGCGAACGTGCCGGACCATGCATGGCGGAACTTCCATCTGTCGGGCGCGTTGGTCAGCCCGATGACCAAGAAGCTGACCCTCACCCTCACGCTGCTGCTCACCGCGCTCGCGCTCGTCCCCGCCGGCGCATCGGCCAAGGTCTCGGTGCGCGTGGGCATCGGCGACCAGCAGGCCTCGATCTTCGACTCGCCGCTGTTCCAGGCGGCGAAGTTCAAGCGCGTGCGCTACTTCGTCCCATGGAACGTCATGGACAACGAGGCGCAGCGGGACGCCGCGCGCGACTACGTCCTCAAGGCCCGCGCCAACGGCATGCAGGTGCTGCTGCACCTGTCCAGCCACGACCTGCGCATCAAGCGCGCGCAGCTGCCGACGGTCGCGCGCTATCGCTCGAAGATCAAGCGGCTCGTGCCCTACTTCCGCGAGCTCGGCGTGCGCGAGTTCGGGGCCTGGAACGAGGCCAACCACGCCAGCCAGCCGACCTACCGCAGCCCGACGCGCGCGGCCCAGTTCTACGTCGAGCTCTACCGCGCCGTGAAGCCGCGCTGCAGCTTCTGCACGGTGATCGGGCTCGATGTCCTCGACCAGGCCGGCGTCGAGCGCTACATGCGCAGCTTCTACCGCCGGCTGTCATCGCGCTACCGCCAGCGGCTCACGGTGGTCGGCATCCACAACTACGGCGACGTCAACCGCCGCCGCACGACGTTCACCCGCTCGATCATCAGCCAGGCGCGGGACTTCAACCGCCGGTCGAAGTTCTGGTTCACCGAGACGGGCGGCCTCGTGAAGTTCGGGCGCTCGTGGCCATGCAACGCCGACCGCGCCGCCAACCGCCTGCGCAACATGTTCGACCTTGCCCGCCGCTACCGCACGAGCGGCGTACAGCGCCTCTACATCTACAACTGGACCGGCCCGGGCTGTGACGCACGCTTCGACGCGGGCCTGATCGGCCCGGACGGCTCGCCGCGCCCCGGCTACCGCTACCTGCGCGACGCGCTGCCCAACTACCTGCGCTAGCGGGCCATCTCGGCCGCGGCGTCCACCCGGGGGTCAGGTGGACGCCGCGGCCGGGCACGGGTGAGGACTGGACGATCGAGGTCGTCGTCTGACCGAACAGCGCGAAGCGGTCGATGACCTCCTCGAGGTGCTCGACGTCGCGCACGTGGGCCCGCAGGACGTAGCAGTCGTCGCCGGTGACGCGATGGCATTCGACCACCTCGACCGTGTCGCGCGCGAGGTCGGCCACGGACCGCAGCTGGCGCGGCGCGGGCCGGACCCGGATCACCACGCTGAGCGACAGGCCCAGCGCCCGCGGGTCGACGTCGGCGTGGTATCCGCGAATCACCCCGTCTCGCTCCAGCCGCGCCAGGCGCTCGGCCACCGCCGGGGACGAGAGCCCCACGCGCCGCCCGAGCTCGGCCAGCGACAGCCGGGCGTCGGCCTGCAGCTCGGCCAGCAGGCGCCGGTTCGTGGCATCGAGCGGACCGTCACCGGCCGAAGCGCCGTTCTGTCGTCGATCCGAAGGCACATGGCGCACTCTACCTGCGATCGACCATGGCTCAACGCACCGGACCCGGCGAACGTACCGGTCGATGGACGAGCCGACCTCCGCACCCACCGTCGCGCCGCCGGCCGCCGGCGTCGCCCGGCCGGGCGGCGCGGTCGACCGCGTGCCGCCGCACGCGTGGTTCGTGGGCAGCGCGATCTTCCATTACCTCGGCCCGGCGTTCGCGGTGCTCCTGTTCGTGCGCGTCGAGGTCCTCGGCGTCGCGTGGCTGCGGATCGCCGCGGCCGCGGCCGTGCTCGGCCTCTGGCGCCGGCCGTGGCGGAGCCTGCGCGGACTGGACCCCGCCGGCCGCCGGCTGCTGGTGGCGTGGGGCGCGGTGCTGGCCGTGATGAACTGCTGCTTCTACCTGGCCATCGACCGCCTGCCCCTGGGCACCGTGGCGGCGATCGAGTTCCTGCCCGTGATCGTGCTCGCGGCCCTCGGCGCCCGCTCCGCTCGCAACGGCCTCGCCCTCCTGCTCGCCGTGCCCGGCGTGTACCTGCTCACCGACGTGCGCCTCGAGGGCGAGCCGCTCGGCGTCGCCTTCGCCTTTGCCAACGCGGTGCTGTTCGCGCTCTACATCGTGCTCGCCCACCGCGCCGCCCGCCACGGCGCCGTCGGGGGCATCGACGGGCTGGCCACGGCGATGCTGGTCGCCGCCGTGGCCGTCACGCCGATGGCCGGCTGGGGCGTGCTGCCCGCGATCGGCGACCCGGTCGCGCTGCTGGCCGGCGTCGGCGTGGGGATCTGCTCGTCGGTCGTGCCCTACGTCTTCGACCAGCTGGCGATGCGGCGGCTCACGCGGGCGGGCTACGCGCTCATGGTCTCGCTGCTGCCGGCCACCGCGACGGTGATCGGGGTCGTGGTGCTCGGCCAGGTGCCTTCGCCCGCGGAGGCGGCCGGCGTCGCGCTCGTGATCGCGGGCGTCGCGGTCCATCGCGAGCCGGCGAGCATCAGATAAGTGGTGCATCCCTTGCCCGCGCGCCCGCGACCGGGCAAGATCGCAACGTGCGGCGCGGCATCGCGATCCTGGGAACGCTGATCGCCGCCGTCGCTGCCTCGTTCGGCCAGGACGCCGTCGACACCGCCGTCGCTCAGGAGCTACCACCGCGCGCCAGCGCGATCCTGATGATGCCGGCGTCCTGCCCGCGCACGCGGTCCGTGCGAGTGGTGGTGACGGGCCACGAGATCGAGCGCATCACGTTCCGGCTCGATGGCCGCCGCGTCGGGTCGCTGACCCGACCCAACGACGGCCGCCGTTGGGTCCTCACCCGGCGCACCCGCAGCCTGCGCTTCGGCCGCCATCGCTTCGTCGCCCGCGTCGTATTCACCGAGCGCAGCGGGCGCCCGGCCGCGACCCTGGTCGGCACGATCCGCCGCTGCTGAGCGCGGCTCCTCAGCGCCCGCTCGGCGCCGCGTCCTGCTCGGCGGCGCAGCGCCCGCGCCCCGTCCGGCGGATGGCGCCGCGCTCCAGCGCGGCTGGCTCACGGTCAGGTACGCCGCGCTGGCCCCGGCCGAGGCGAAGAAGAAGATCACGCATCAGGCGGCCGTCTGCGTCGTGGCCGTCCAGACGTCGGCTCGAAACAGGAACGCGGTGACGATCACCCGGGCTCCGGAGAGGATGTAGGTGCCCGCGATCATCGGCTCCCGACGTAGTCGAACAGCCGACCGAGGATCAGCGGCCCGAGAAAGTTGCGATCGCGAACGGGATGATGTAGTTGACGCGGATCCCATCGGCCCCACGCTTCTCGCAACGCCCTTCGGTCGCCGCATCGCCCTGCATGTCCCCACGATGCGGGCAAGGGCATGGCGTCGCCGCTGCGTGCTTCAGCTGACACGCCCGTGCGCTCGTTGCACACCCAGCGACGGGCCTCGGTACCGGGGGTAACGGGTGCGAGCGTCCGAGCGGTTGACGCGCCGGGGCCGCGGTGCGACGCTCGGGTGCAGTCGGTCTCATGAGGGCATCCATGGATCCAGCGAGTCCACGTCGGACGCTTGTCGTGGCCAATCGGACCGCAGCGACGCCGCTGCTGCTCGAAGAGGTGGAGCGCCGAGCGCGCGAGCGGCCGACCGTGTTCGCGCTGCTGATCCCGGATGTCGAATCCAAGAAGCACGCGGACTGGACGCTGGAGCGTGCCACCGCGCTGATCGAGCGTGCCGCACGCGGGCCCGTCGAGGGCCTCATCGGGGGTGCGGACCCGTTTGAGTCCGTCAAGCGCGCCCTCGATGAAGGCGACTACGACGACGTTCTCATCTCCACGCTTCACCGACGTACCTCCGAGTGGCTGCGGCGCGACCTGCCCCGGCGAGTGGAGCGCCTCGGGGTGCCCGTCACCGTCATCAGCGCCAAGACCGAGCGCGCGCCCGACGACAAGGGCAGGCCGCCGGACGCGACAGCGAAGGACGCTGCGACCCGCGCCGGTATCGGCGGTTTCGTCGGCGGCGGCCCAACGTAGAACCGCGCGAGCTTCTGAGACAGCTTCTCAGCGCAGGAATCGGGGCGGGCGGATTCGAACCGCCGACCTCCTGCTCCCAAAGCAGGCGCGCTACCAGGCTGCGCCACGCCCCGTGCCAGGAAAGGTACGGGGTGCCGACCGTCCGGGGGTCCGCGTCGGGGTCGGTGTAGTGTCGGGCGCCGCCCATGGCCGACGTCCAGCCGCTTCGCGCCCTGCACTACGACCTCGACCGCGTCGGCTCGCTGCAGGACGTCGCCGCGCCGCCCTACGACGTCATCGACCCCGAGCAGCGGGCCGTGCTGGCCGCCCGCTCGCCCTACAACGTCGTGGGCATCGACCTCCCGGAGGCCGGGGACGGCGGCGACCCCTACGCGCACGCGGCCGACCTGCTGCGCCGCTGGCAGGAGGAGGGCGCCGTCGTGCGCGACGAGCAGCCGGCGGTGTGGGCGCTCGTCCAGGACTACGTCGCGCCCGATGGAGGGGCGCGCACGCGCCACGGGCTGTTCGCCCGGTTGCGGGTCGAGGAGTACGGCGCGGGGCGGATCCGCCCGCACGAGCGCACGCACCCGGGGCCGCGCGAGGACCGGCTGCGGCTCACGCGCGCCACGCGGGCCAACCTGTCGCCGATCTTCAGCCTGTACTCCGATCCCACCGGCACGGCGTGGGGGGCCGTCGCCCCGGCCACGGACGGTCCGCCGTTCGGCGAGCTGACCGACGACGAGGGCACGCGCCACCGCCTGTGGCGGGTCGCGGACACCGACGCCATCTCCACGCTGCAGTCGACGCTGGCCGACACCGAGCTGCTGATCGCCGACGGCCATCACCGCTACGAGACGGCGCGCGTCTACGCCGAGGAGGTCGGCGGCGAGGGCGAGCATCGCTACGTGCTCATGTGCCTCGTCGCGCTCGAGGACCCGGGGCTCGAGGTCTTCCCGACCCACCGCCTGATCCGCGACACGACCCCCCGCACACAGGAGGCGCTGGGCACCTCGCTGCGCGAGATGTTCGACGTCACCGAGATCGACCACGCGCAGCTGCGACCGCCCGACGGCGACGGGCCGTTGACCATGGGCTACATCGACTCGTTCTTCAAGCGCGCGTTTCGCCTGACGCTCAAGGACCAGGCGATCGCCGACCGCGCGCTGGACGGCATGCCCGACGCCTACCGGACGCTCGACACCGCGGTGCTGGAGGCGCTCGTGCTCACCGGGCCGCTGGGGCTGTCAGAGGACGACATCTCGCACCTGCGCGGCCTGGGCTACTCGCGCACGGACCGGGAGGCGCTCGACCTCGTCCTGTCGGGCGCGTACGACGCCGCGTTCTTCCTGCGCGCCACGCCCGTGGATCAGGTGCAGCGGGTGGCCGAAACGGGCATCAACATGCCTCCGAAGTCCACGTACTTCTACCCCAAGGTCCCCACCGGATTGCTGTTCAATCCACTGCTATAACAAATACGTACAAAGAGTCCGAGAGGATCGGTCGAGCACCCGATGAGCACCGCGCTGAAGGCCACAGCCAGCCGCCAGGACGGCTTCCGCCACACCGTCAAGATCCGTGGCCACGAGCTGACGGTCGACGAGCGCAGCGACAACGGCGGGGATGACTCCGGCCCCGAGCCGCTCGAGCTGCTGGCCGCGGCGCTGGCCACCTGCACGGCGGTGACCATGGAGATGTACGCCCGCCGCAAGGGCTGGGACGCGGGCGGCGTCGAGGTGACGTGCGACTACACGCCGGCCGAGCGCGGCTGTCCCACCCGCTTCAACATCCTCATGCGCTTCCCCGACGCGCTCGCCGAGGACCAGGTCGAGCGCCTGCGCGTCATCGCCGCCAAGTGCCCGGTGCACCGCACGCTGGACGGCGAGGTGATGTTCGACGAGAGCGTCGAGCGGGTCACCCTCGCGCACTGAGGTCGCCGAGCGCCTGCGCTCGGTCCTGCTGGACCCGGCCCAGGCGGCAGCTCTCGACGTTCACGGCCGCATCGACGCGGCCGTCCTCGTCCCCCTGTACCTCGACGACGGTCGGCTCCACGCGGTCTTCACCCGCCGTCGCGACGATCTCCGCCGGCACGGCGGCGAGGTCTCCTTTCCGGGCGGCCGCCAGGACGACGGCGACGACGACCTGCGCCGCACCGCGCTGCGCGAGACCGAGGAGGAGATCGGGCTGCCGGCGAGCGCGGTCGAGCTGGTCGGCGCGCTGCAGCCGACGCCTACGATCGCCACCGACTACGCCGTCTATCCGTTCGTCGGGCTGATCGAGCCCGGCCAGGCCTGGCGCCCATCGGCCTCCGAGGTCGCGGCCGTGCTCGAGTTCCCGCTCGGCCGCCTGCGCGCCGGCTTCGGCCGCCGGCGGCTGCTGCGCCGCGGTGTGCCGTTCCGCACGGACGTCTACGTGGTCGACGACCAGCTCATCTGGGGCGCCACGGCGCGGATCCTCGCCGACCTGCTCGAGCGCGTGCCCGACGAGCTGTGAGCTCAGCTCCCGGCGACCGACGACACGTACGCGGCGACCGACTCGATCTCCTCTGCCGACAGCTTGTCCTTGAACGCCGGCATCGAGCCGCCGCCGTTGGTCACCTGGCCCTGCACCGTGGCCTGGTCGGGCTTGAGCTCGTCGAGGTTGGGTCCCTGCTGCCCGTTCGTGCCCGCGTCGGACAGCGCGTGGCAGCCGCCGCAGTTGGACGTGAAGACCGCCTTGCCGGCCGCCGCCTGGGCGTCGCCCGTCTCCTCCGTGGTCGTCTGCTGCTCCTCCGTCGTCGTCCCGGTGTCCGCGCTGCCGCCGCCCTCGTCGTCGCCGCCGCACCCGGCCAGCGCCAGGACGAGGACCAGGAGACCCGCACAGAGTGTCCGCATGGCGCGGAATCTACCCCGCCGGCCGGCGCCCGGTCGCGGTTCCCGCGTCGCGGGCTAGGTTGCGCCCTTCTCGATCGGCACGTCGACGAGGTTGCCCCACTCCGTCCACGAGCCGTCGTAGTTCTTGACGTCGTCCTCGCCCAGCAGCTCGTGCAGGACGAACCATGAGTGCGCCGAGCGCTCGCCGATGCGGCAGTAGGCGACGATCGGCTCGCCGCTGAGCACGCCCTTGCCGCCGTACAGCTCGCGCAGCTCGTCGGCGGACTTGAACGTGCCGTCCTCGCGCACGGCCTGCGCCCACGGGATCGACTTCGCGCCGGGGATGTGGCCGCCGCGCTGGGCGCCCTCCTGCTCGTAGCCGGCCATGGCGATCAGCTCGCCCGAGAACTCCTGGGGCGAGCGCACGTCGACGAGCACGTTGCCGTCGTCGAGCGACCGGCTGACCTCGTCGCGCTTGGCGCGGATCGCGTCGTCGCCGGGCTTGGCCGTGAACGTGGTCGGCTCGTGGGCGGGCACCTCGCTCGTGGTCGGGCGATCCTCGGCGATCCACTTCTCGCGCGGGCCGTTGACGAGCTTGACGTCGTCGTGGCCGTAGTACTTCAGGTACCAGTAGGTGTAGGCCGCGAACCAGTTGTTGCGATCGCCGTAGAGGACGATCGTGTGGTCGTTGGAGATCCCGCGCGAGCCGAACAGCTCGCCGAACGCCTCCGGCCCGAGGAAGTCGCGCCTGACCTGGTCCTGCAGGTCCGCCTTCCAGTCGAACCCGATCGCGCCGGGGATGTGCGTCTCGGCGTACAGGGCCGGGTTCTCGTCGACCTCGACGATCCGGACGCTGTCGTCGTCGAGGTGCTGCGCCACCCAGTCGGTGTCCACGAGCACGTCCTTTGCGTACTCAGCCATGATGCCACTCCTAAACAGGGGAAATACGGTCGTCTTAATGGGGTATGGAATTCTAGCGCCCGGCCCACGTCAGGCCGCGGCGCCGCGCGACGCGCCCAGCAGGCGCTCGATGGCCGAGTGGGCATCGCCCAGCCACGCCGCCAGGTCAGCGGGATCGGCGTGCAGCAGCGCGTACGGGATCTCGTTCGTCCGGCCGGCCGCCCGGACCTCCTCGGACCCGGTCGCCAGCGCCTCCGGGTCGGCGCTGCCGGCGGCCTCGTAGACCACGCCGCGGACCGTCGTGTCGGTCGTCCGGTCGAGCATCATGCGCAGCCGCGGGCCGTGCAGGGCGGCGACGGCGCTCGGGCCCCCCGAGGCCGTTCCCAGCAGCCAGAGCAGCAGCGTGACGTTGTCCAGCGCGTAGCGCAGCGTGCCGACCACGTCGGGGTCGCCGATCCAGCACTCGCCGCCCGCGGCCTCGATCGCCGCCCGCCCGTCCTCACGCCGGGTGACCGCGCGCACCGCGTGGCCCTCGGCGACGAGGTCGCGCGCCAGCGCGAGCCCGCGACAGCCACCCCCCACCATCAGCACCCTCACGGCGACGAGTCTAGGACGGGCGCGCACGGGACGACTAGCGTTGGGTGCGTGCCCGCGCACGACCTCCCCGCATCTCACGGAACGGGCCGCCCAGCCGTCCTGCCCCCGTGACCCAGCCCCCGTTCCAGCGCTTCCTGGACGCCAACCGCGACGAGGTGTGGCGGTTCCTGGTCGCCGCCGTGGGCCGCGATGCGGCCGACGACTGCTTTCAGGAGACGTTCATGGCGGCGCTGCGCGCCTATCCCCGCACGCGCGTGCAGAACCCGCGCGCGTGGGTGCTGACGATCGCCCATCGCAAGGCGCTCGACCACCACCGCGCCCGCGCGCGCCGGCCCGCCCCGGTCGGCGCGCTGCCCGACGTCCCCGCTCCGGCCGAGGCCGACGCCAAGACCGAGGCCGACGCTGTGCCGGAGGGCGACGGCGTGTGGGGTCGGGTCCGCGACCTGCCCCCCAAGCAGCGCGCGGCGCTGCTGCTGCGCTACGCCGGCGACCTCTCCCACCGCGAGGTGGCGGCGGCGCTCGGATGCTCGGAGGAGGCAGCGCGGCGCTCCGCCCACGAGGGGCTCAAGCGACTGCGGGAGGAGCTCGCGGCATGAACGACGGACTCGCCCCACCGATCTTCGACCCGGCCGACGCCGCCGCGGCCGCCGCCCGCTTCGCCTCCGAGGCGCAGCCCGACGTGGCCTACGCGGTGCTCGACTCGCCCGTCGGCCGACTGCTGGCCGCGTCCACCGCACGCGGGCTGGTCACGCTGTCCTACCAGGACGACGCCGATGGCCCGGACCCGATCCTGCAGCACCTGGCCGAGCGGCTGTCGCCCCGGATCCTCGAGTCCCCCGCCCGGCTGGACCCGCTGCGCCGCCAGCTCGAGGAGTACTTCGCCGGCGCCCGCACGGCGTTCGACGTGCCGATCGACTGGGCGCTCGTCGGCCCGTTCGGCCGTCGCGTCCTGCACGCCACCGCGGGGATCCCGTTCGGCGAGGTCCGCACGTACGCCCAGGTCGCAGAGCAGGCCGGCAGCCCGCGCGCGTCGCGCGCGGCCGGCAACGCACTCGGCGCCAACCCGATGCCGATCGTCGTGCCCTGCCACCGCGTGCTGCGCACGGGCGGCGCGCTCGGCGGCTACACCGGCGGGCTGCACCGCAAGGAGGCGCTGCTGCGCATCGAAGGCGTCGTGCTGTGAGCCCGCAGAGCGGCCCGCTGCGTTGGGGACGAGCTGCGGCCGGCCGCTGCGACCCCGCGGCCGACGTCGACGCGTGTTGCGCCCGCGTCGCCGTCGGCCCCACGTCAGTCGGGGCGGCGCACCACGGCCGTCAGCGCCAGCAGCTCATGACCGCCGGCGCGTCGCCCCTGCGCTCAGCCCTGCGTCGGCGCCCACTGCGCCTCGGCCAGGTCGCCCTCTGGCATCCCGGCCGGCGTCGGCACCTCGGGCGTGTCGCGCAGGTACCACTCGGCGTCGAGCGCGGCCTGGCAGCCCGAGCCCGCCGCGGTGACGGCCTGACGGTAGGTGTGGTCGACGAGGTCGCCGGCCGCGAACACGCCGGGCACGCCCGTGCGCGTCGAGCGCCCCTCGGTGATCACGTAGCCCTCGTCGTCGATCGGCATCTGACCGGCGACGATCTGCGACTGCGGCTCGTGGCCGATGGCGATGAACGCGCCGCCGATCTCCAGCTCGCGCGTTTCGCCGGTCTCGGTGTTGCGCAGCCGGGCGATGCGCCGGTACGGGCCTTCGCCGGCGTGGAACTCCTCCACGACGTACGGCGTGACGAACTCGATGTTGTCGATGTTGCGCGCGCGGTCGAGCATGATCTTCGAGGCACGGAACTCGTCGCGGCGATGGATCACGTCGACCTTCGAGGCGAACTTGCTCAGGAAGATCGCCTCCTCCATCGCGCTGTCGCCGCCGCCCACGATCACCGTCGGCTTGTCCTTGAAGAACGCCGCGTCGCAGGTCGCGCAGTAGGACACGCCGCTGCCGCCGAGCTCCTCCTCGCCGGCGACGCCGAGCTTCTTGTGCTCGGCCCCCATGGCCAGCACCACGGTGCGCGCCTCGTGCAGGTCGTCGCCGACCCAGACCTTGTGGATGCCGCCGGGCTCGCGTGCGAGCTCGACCTTCGTGGCCTGGTCGGTGATGAAGCGCGAGCCGAAGCGCTCGGCCTGGTCGCGGAAGCGCTGCATCATCTCGGGGCCCATGATCCCCTCGGGGAACCCGGGGTAGTTCTCGACGTCGGTCGTCTGCTGGAGCAGGCCGCCCCAGAAGAAGCCTTCGATCACCAGCGGCCGCAGGTTCGCGCGCGACGTGTACAGCGCCGCCGTGTAGCCCGCGGGCCCGCTGCCGACGATGATCACGTTCTCTACGTCTTGGGCCACGTTCATCTCGCTTTCTGGGAGCACTTCACTTTGTATAGTACCCCACTCCGGCGGCGGATCACGCCCCGGCGACCGCCGCCGCGGCGCCGCTGCGCTCGCGCCGGCGCTCCTCACGCCAGCGCGCGACGGTCCTCTGGAGCTGGAAGAAGGCGATCGCCCCGGGGATCGTCGGCAGCCAGAACGCGAACGCGCGGTAGGTGAGGACGGACACCACGGCGAGCCCGCCGTCGACGCCGAAGGCGAGCAGCGCGCCGATCATGCCGCCGTCGACGCCGCCGACGCCGCCGGGCAGCGGAAGCAGGTTGCCGAGCATGCCGACGAGGTAGGCCATCGACAGGACGGCGAGCGGCGGCGCCGCGCCGAACGCGCGGAACGAGGCCCACAGCACGGCCACGTTGAAGCCCCAGAAGGCGATCGACCCGGCCACCGCCGGATCGCGCGAGCGCACGTGGTCGATGGCGTGGCGCACGCCGGCCGACATCGTCGCCGGCAGCGTGGCCAGCAGCTTGCTCAGCCGTCCGAGGCGACCGCGCTCGGCGTAGCCTGCCATCCGGCGCTGCAGGTCCGGTGGCGTCAGCGCGATCAGCAGCGTGAGCACGATCGCCACGAGCGCGAACGACGCGGGCACCACGGTGATCGCGAGCGGGTCGCTCCCCGGGAACACCCCGTAGCGCAGGCCGAAGCCGAGCACGACCATCGCGACTGTGTACGTCACGTAGGTCAGCACGAGGAAGGTGATCGTCCGGTCGGCCACGCTGCGCCGGTCCATGCCGGCGCGGCGCATGGCCCAGGCGGTCAGCGCGATGCCGCCCGCGCCGCCGGCGGCGAAGAGCCGCGTCGCCGCCAGCGAGGCCATCGTGACCTGATAGCTCTCGGCCAGCGTCAGGCGCGTCCCGCCCTCCACGTACACGGCGTGGAAGAGCAGCACGTACCCGCCGAAGGACAGGACCGTGAACGCGGCGGCGAGCGCGAGCCACCACGGGTCGCCGTCTTCGATGCGCCGCCACGTGTCCTCCAGGCCGGTGAGCTGCGGGACGCCGTAGTACAGGAAGGCGACGAGCACGACGATGAAGGCCAGGCCGAGGAGCAGCGTGCGGCGCGGCATCTGGACGCGCGGCATCGCCTCGTCGTCTTCGTGCTCCCGAGGGGCCGGGTTCGGGGCGTCGATCGGCGCGCCGCTCATGCCTGCGCCCATCGCTCGAGTCGTTGCACGGCCGCGCTCAGCGCACGAGCGGCGGGGGCGGCGGCCGGTGCCGCGCGCCGAACTCCCTCGGTGAGCGCCGCGCCGGCCAGCAGGTCGACGACGTAGTGCTCGCCCAGGTACACGAGCGCGACGCCGAGGGCGATCGTGTAGCTCCAGCCCGCCACACCGGGCAGCGGCCCCGCCTCGGTGAGGAGGTGAGCGGCCATGAGCGACGTCGCGAAGTGCAGGGAGGGCATGGCGGCGAGCGGATTGCCTCCCAGAACATCGTAGAGAGGGCTCCACGCGGCTTTCCAGAACGCCTCGCCGTGCTCGCGCATCATGCGCCGCAGGGCCGGGTCACCCCTGCCCAGCACCCCGGTCTCGGCCGCGTACCACGGGGGTGCCGTGGGCAGCGCCCAGTAGCCGATCAGGCCCAGGTCGAAGACCGCGTACATCTGCGCGGCGCCCCGCGGGAACAGGCCCGGGCGGCGGAAGAGCAGCCAGATGACGGTCCCGTGGGGAACGAAGAACCACAGCCAGTGGCACCAGACGAGCACCTGGTCGACGCCGCCGATCATGTCCGGCCGCGCGAACGCCCGCTGCAGCCGCAGGCCCGGGAGGTCGCCGAGGCCGATCACGCGGTCGATCCGCACCGGGTAGGCGACGCGCACGCGCGCGCGCAGCCGCTGCGGATCGTCGTTGGGCATCTGGTAGGTGGCCACGTAGGCCGACATCTGAAGGGTGAGCACGGCGATGTCGCGCACGCGCGAGCGCGGGACCGCGACGCACAGGGCGACCGGCGCGACGGCGGCCACGGCGGTCACCGCCGCCGGCGGCAGCCGAGTGCGACGACGCACGAGCGGCACGACGACGCCGATGGCCACCACCCCGAGTGCGACGCCGCGGATGGCGCTCCCATTGCCCACAAGCGGGCAGCATAGGCGCGCGTCCCGACCGTTTCGGTGGGGCTACCCGGCAGGTGCTCGGCGGCCCCTCTAGTACAAAGGGACGTCGTGCCCGATCTGCATCAAGGCGATGTCTTCGCGGGCCATCGCATCACCGGCGTCGCCGGAACGGGCGGCATGGGCGTCGTCTACCGGGCCATCCAGCTCGACCTCGAGCGCACGGTCGCGCTCAAGCTGATCGCCCCGCACCTGGCCGAGGATCCGGCCTTCCGCGAGCGCTTCGTGCGCGAGTCGCGGCTGGCCGCGTCGATCGACCACCCCAACGTCATCCCGATCTACTACACGGGCGAGCACGAGGGCGCGCTCTACATCGCCATGCGCCACGTCGACGGCTCGGACCTGCGCACGCTCGTGCGCGCCGGCGGCCGGCTGGACCCGCCGCGCGCGGTGACGATCGTGGCCCAGGTGGCCAGCGCCCTGGACGCCGCGCACGCGCGCGGGATCGTGCACCGCGACGTCAAGCCGGCCAACGTCCTGCTCGGCGCGGGCGACCACGCGTACCTGACCGACTTCGGCCTGACCAAGCGCATGGCCTCGCACGGCGCCTCGACGCAGACCGGTGGCGGCTGGGTGGGCACGCTCGGCTTCGTCGCCCCGGAGCAGATCCGGGGCGAGCGCGTCGACGCGCGGGCCGACGTGTACGCCCTGGGCTGCCTGCTCTTCCACACCCTCACCGGGGTGCCGCCCTACGCGCGCGACTCCGACGAGGCCACGCTCTGGGCGCACCTCAACGACCCTCCGCCCGACGTGCGCGAGCACGCCCCAGACGTCCCCGACGCCCTGCAGGCCGCGATCGCCCGCGCGCTGGCCAAAGACGCGGACGACCGCTATCCGTCGGCCGGCGACCTCGGCCGGGCGGGGCTGGCCGCGATCGGGCGCCCGGGGCCGCGGCGCGCCGAGCGCCTCGTGGCCACCGGCGCGGCCGCCCCTCAGGAGGCCGAGACCGCGGCGTCGCCCGACGAGGCGCGGACCGTGCCCGCCGGCGGGCCCGACCCGCCGCGACGCGGGGGGCGCCGACCCGCCTGGGCCTGGGCGCTGGCCGCGGCGCCCGTGGTCGCGCTCGCCGTGGTCGCCGCGCTCGCGCTGTCGGGCGGCGGCGAAGGTGGGGAGCAGTCGGGCGGCGGCGCGACGGGCACGGCGAGCACCGACGGCGACGGCGTCACCCGGGCCGGCCGCGTCGCGCAGACCATCCAGGTCGACGGGCGCCCCAACGGCGTCGCCGCGGTCGGAGACCTCGTGTGGGTGCTGCGCGGCCGAAGCCGTCGGCTCACGGCGCTGGACGCCCAGACCGGCCGGCGCGCGGGTCGGCGACCGGTGGCCGGCGACCTGCCGGCCAACGTGTCCGCGGGCCACGGGCGGCTGTGGGTCGCCATCCAGCGCCCGCCCTCGGTGGCCGAGATCCGCCATCGGTCGGGGCGGCGCGTCGGGGCGATCCCGATGCCGGTGCGCGGCGCGGTGATCGCGGTCGCCGCCGGCGAGGGCGGCGTCTGGGTGGGCGTGCGCAGCAGCCCCGGCCTGCTCTTCCGCATCGATCCCACGACGCGCGAGATCGTCAAGCGGGTCGAGATCGCCGACGGCGTGCAGGACATCGCGGTCGGCGCCGGCGCGATATGGGTCGTCGGCCGCACGGCCGACACGGTCACGCGCGTGGACGTCGGCACCGGCCGCCAGACGGCGATCAACGTCGGTGCCAACCCGGCCGGCGTGGCCGTCGGCGAGGGCGGCGCCTGGGTTACCAACAACGCCGACGACACCGTCACCCGGATCGATCCAGGATCGCTCGTGACGCGCGTCATCGGCGTCGGCGATGCGCCCTACCGAGTGGCCACGGGCGGCGGCGCGGTGTGGGTCGCCAACCGCAACGACAGCACGCTGACGCGCCTGGACCCCGAGACGAACCGCCCGGTCGGCGACCCGGTCGAGGTCCGCTCCAACCCGTTCGCGCTCGACGTCCGCGGCCGGTCGGTGTGGGTCACCAGCCCGCCCGACGGGACCGTGCAGCGGATCGAGTTCGGGTGAGCGGCTAGGCCGCCGCGCCGACCGGCGCCGGCGCCGCGCGGGCAGGCTCGGCGTCGCCGTCTCGCGGGCCCGGCGCACCCTCGATCGCGCGCATGCCGGGCACGAACAGCGCGGCCACGGTGATCAGGCCGCCGAGCACGCCGGCGCCGACGAGCGTGACCTGTGCGCCCAGGGCGGCGCTGACCGGCCCGGTCAGCGCGAACGACACGGGCAGCAGCCCGATCGAGATCAGCCAGTCCAGCGACGAGACGCGCCCCAGCAGCGCAGGCGGTACGTGGCGCTGCTTGGCCGTGGCCCACACGATCGTGCCCGCGGTCTCGAGCGCGTTGAAGGCCAGGCTGGCGAGCATGAGCATCCAGACCGAGGTGGCCAGGCCGTAGCCCGCCACGGCGAAGGTGGCCAGGCCCCACGCCACGTACATGAAGGTGATGTCGCGGCGCGGCAGCCCGCGCTGGCCGACGATCACCGCGCAGCCGACCGACCCGATCCCGCCCGCGGCGAACACGGCGCCCAGCTCGGATGCGCTCCCGCCGAGCTCGTTCTTGACGATGAACGGCAGCAGCACCTCGGCCGGACCCATGAACAGCAGGTAGGTGATCGCCGCGATGGCGAACGTGCCCCACAGCCAGACGTGGCGGCGGACGTAGGTGAAGCCCGTGCGGATGTCGGCCCCGACCGAGCCATGGCCGGCCACCGCGCGCGGCGTGCGCGAGCGCATCAGGAGCAGGGCGAGCGCGGAGACGGCGAACGAGGCCGCGTCGAGCGCGAAGGCCGTGCCGACGCCGACGGCGTCGATGAGCACGCCGCCGATCGCCGGGCCGGCGAGCCGCAGCGCGATCGGGCGCACGAACTGGTCCAGCGAGTTGGCCTGCGCGAGCTCCTCGGCCGGCAGCACGTCGGGCACGATCGCGTCGAAGGACGGGCCGAAGAACGCGGCGCCGGCGCCGTACAGGGCGACGATCCCCACCACGTGCCACAGCTCGACGAGGCCGGTGATCGACAGCAGCGCCAGCGTGCCCACGGCGAGCCCGCGCGCGAGGTCGGCGAACAGCATCACCCGCCGGCGGTCGAGCCGGTCGCTGAGCACGCCGCCGAGCAGCAGGAACGCGATCGTCGGCACGGTCATCGAGATGCCGACGAGCGACAGCGCCGTGGGCGCGTTGGACAGCGCGTAGACCTGCCACGCCATCGCCACCAGGAAGATCCCGTCGCCGATCAGCGACACGCACATCCCGCTCCACAGGAGCCGGAAGTCGCGGTGGCGGAGCGGGCTGATCAAGCGCACCCGGCTGAAGCCACCCGGGCGGTCGAGCCCTTCGTAACTATGGTGCATCGTCCCGCGCCGGCTCGCCCGACTGCTCCGGGTTCGCGGTCGGCACGCGCTGCGAGCGCAGGAAGGCGAGCGTCGCGTCGGCGTCCATCGGGCGGGCGAAGAGGAAGCCCTGCCCGAGGTCGCAGCCGAGGTCGCGCAGCGTCTCCCACTGCTCGGGGAGCTCGATGCCCTCGGCCACGACCTGCAGCTTCAGGGTCCCGCCCAGCGCGACCACCGCGCTGGTCAGGCCGGACGTCTCCGGTGCCGCGCCCTCCCGCAGGAACGACCGGTCCATCTTGAGGACGTCGACCGGGAACCTGCTCAGGTAGCTGAGCGACGAGTAGCCCGTGCCGAAGTCGTCCATGGCCAGGCGCACGCCGAGCTGCTTGAGCTCGACCAGCCGCTGCACGACCAGGTCGGTGTCGGTCATCATCACCGTCTCGGTGATCTCGAGCGTCAGGCTCGCCGGGTCCAGCCCGGAGGCGGCCAGCGCGTCGCGCACGTCGGCCACGATGTCCGAGTGCTGGAGCTGCTTGACGGACAGGTTGATGCTCATCGAGAGCGGCGGGTCGGACGGCATGGCGTCCTGGATCGCCCGGGCGTGGCGGCAGCCCTCGCGCAGCACCCAGCGCCCGATCGGCACGATCAGGCCCGTCTCCTCGGCGAACGGGATGAACTCGTCGGGCCGGACGAGCCCGCGCTCGGGATGACGCCAGCGCAGCAGCGCCTCGACGCCGGTGGCGCGGCCGTCCACGAGGTCGACCACGGGCTGGTAGTGCAGCTCGAGCTCGTCGGAGGTCATCGCGCGCTGGAGGTCGGCGCGCAGCTCGAGTCGCGCGAGCACGCCCTCGTGCATCGCCGGCTCGAACAGGCGGTAGCCCCCCTTGCCGTCGCGCTTGGCGATGTACATCGCGGCGTCGGCGTTGCGGATCATCTCGTCGGCGTCGGCCACCGCGTCGCTCTCGACCACGGTGATGCCGAGGCTCGCTCGGATGGCCAGCTGCTTGTGGTCCACGCCCAGCGGACGCGCGAGCGCCTCGAGGATGCGCTCGGCGGTGTCGGCCGCCTCCTGAGCGCTCTCGATGTCCTCGAGCAGGATCGCGAACTCGTCGCCGCCGAAGCGCGCGGCGGTGTCGGTGGCGCGCACGCTGGCCGCCAGCCGCTGGGCGACCTCGAGCAGGACGCGGTCGCCGGCGGCGTGGCCGAGGCTGTCGTTGATCGTCTTGAAGTCGTCGAGGTCCACGAAGATGACCGCCACGCCCTCGTGCTCGCGGCGCGTGCGCGCCACCGCGTGGCGGACGCGCTCGGCGAACAGGGCGCGGTTGGCCAGCCCGGTGACCGGGTCGTGGAAGGCCTGGTGCTGGAGCTGCTCCTCGAACGCCTTGCGCTCGCTGACGTCGCGGCTGTTGAGGACGATGCCGCGGACGTGCTCGTCGTCGAGCAGGTTCGTGTGCTGGATCTCGAACTGACGCGAGCTCCCGTCGCGGTGGCGCAGGGCGCAGCCGAGGACCTCGGTGCCGCCGCCCGCGCCGGAGGCGTCGTCGGACAGCAGGTGCAGCAGGTGGCTGCCCTCGCCCGGGGCGAGCAGCCGGTCGAAGCGGGTGCCGACGATCTCGTCCGCGCCCCAGCCGAGGACGCGCTCGACCGAGGGGCTCTGGTAGACGACCCGCGCATCGGCGTCGAGCACGGTGATGAGGTCGCTGGAGTGCTTGACCAGCGATCCGAAGCGCGCCTCGCCGGCCCGCTGGTGGATCTCCTCGGTCAGCGCCGCGCTCTCGAGCGCCAGCGAGACCTGGGTGGCCAGTGCGCGCAGGCCGCTGCGCGCGGTGCGCAGGGTGGCTGGCGGGCCCGCGACGACGAGCAGGCCGCCGGTCTGGCCGCGCAGTGACAGGCCGAGCACGAGCACGTGGGCGATGGGCGGCGCCAGACCCAGGTCTTCGCGCTCGTCCGCGTCGAGCCCGAGCACGGCCCCCTGCGGTTCCGACGCGGCGTCGACCAGGGCGCGCACGGTGGCGACGCGCAGCGCCTTGCCGCCCGGCGCGACCTCGCCGAGACCGGCCACGACCGCGGCCTCGTCGCCGTCGACGATGCACAGCAGCGCCGACGCCGTCGAGTCCAGCAGCGAGCCGGTCCCGCTCATCGCCGCGCGGTAGATGTCCTCGCGGCTGGTGGCGCCGACCAGCGCGGTGCCGGCGGCGGTCACGGCGCGCTCGCGGGCCACCGAGCGCTCCTGCTGGCGGACGAGGCCGGCCATGCGGGCGACGACGAGGCCGAAGAGCACGACCGAGGCGGCGATGATCACGATCAGGTCGGTGTCGCCGCGACGGATCTCGGCGGTCAGCTCGACCACCGGGGCGATCAGCGAGGCAGCGGTCAGCAGCGCCAGGCGAAACGGCGTCAGCCGCGGGTCGCGCTCGGGCGCGGCCTGGTCGAGCCCGCGCATCGACGGGTGCAGGGCGGCGGCGCCCCACAGCAGGTAGAAGCTGATCCAGCCGGCGTCGAGGATGACCTGGCCGTCGTAGGCGCCCTTCAGCGTGAGCCAGCCGTAGGCGAAGTCGGTGACGAGCAGCGCGACGATGCTCGAGGCCAGCAGGTAGAAGGCGGGCTGGCGCCGCCCGGTGTCGACGGCCAGGCGGATGGCCGCGGCGAGCAGCAGGATGTCGCCGAGCGGGTAGGCGACCGACACGAGCTTGGCGATCAGGTCCAGCGAGCCGTCGACCAGGTACGGCGCGATCAGGGCGACCCAGGACAGCAGCGCCAGGCCGAGCGTCATGATCAGCGAGTCGATGACCCCCGCGCGGTCGCGATCCGGGTTGCGGCGCCGAACGAGCACGAGCAGTCCGACCATGAGCGCCGGGTAGACGAGCAGGTAGGCGCCGTCGCCGATCGACGGGAACGGCACCTCGCCGCCGAACAGGCGCGGGTAGCTGTACGTGTAGAGGTCGCCGAACCAGAACAGCGTGAAGCCGACGGCGAACAGGTACCAGGGGCCAGGCGAGGCGGGCCGGTGGCGGCGGACGCCGACGACGATGGCCACGACGGGCGACAGGCCGATCAGGTTCATCACGGGGCCGCTGCCGGCGAACGGCGGCACCCAGGCGTAGAGCGCGCACAGGATCGCGCCGGCGGCCAGGTAGAGCTGCCAGAGCTGCGGGCGTCCGCGACGCGTCGTGTCGGCGATCGTGCTCATGATCACGCGGCCCAGTCGATCGCAGCGGGATCGTCGGTCGTGAGCTTCAGCTCGCCGCGCGCGGCGAGCTCCTCGATGGCCGCGATGGCCAGGTCGACCTCGGCCTCGGTGTTGGCCGCCGTGACCTGCAGGCGGAAGCCGACCTCGTCCTTGGGCACGAGCGGGAAGGCGGCCAGCGTCACGTAGACGCCGCGGTCGAACAGGAACTGCCCGACCTCGGCGATCCGCCGGTGGTCGCGCAGCGGGATCTCCACGATCGGGAAGCCCGAGCGGTTGGGCGTGGCCACGTCCAGACGGTCGAGCGCGCCGATGACGCGCTCGGTGAGGCGCCACAGGCCACGCCGCAGCTCGTCGCCGCGGCGCTCGTTGACGTCGAAGCCGGCCAGCACGGTGGCCAGCGAGGCGACCGGCGACGGGCCCGAGTACAGGTACGGCGTCGCCGCGACCTTGAGCAGGTCCTTGACGTCGGTCGGGCACGCGATGAAGGCCAGCAGCGACGAGTAGGCCTTGGAGAAGCCGCCGACGAGCACGATGTTGTCGTAGCTCTCGCCGCAGTGGCGCACGACGCTGTTGCCGCGGGCGCCATACGGCGACAGCTCGTCCGCCGCGCGCTCGCCGATCACGCCGAAGCCGTGGGCGTCGTCGACGTACAGCAGCGCGCCGTGCTCGCGGGCGACCTCGGCGAAGGCGACGATGTCGGGCGCGTTGCCGGTCATCGAGTTGACGCCGTCCATGACGACCAGGCGCGTCGGGTCGCGCTCGGCGCGCAGCAGCTCGGCGAGATGGTCGGGGTCCTCGAAGCGGAAGCGCCGGACCGCGGCGCCACGGGCGCGGGCGACCTGGCAGCCGTCGTAGATCGTCTTGTGGGCGCGCGCGTCCATGAAGATCGTGCCCGAGGCGGCCAGCAGCGGGATCACCGACATGTGGATGTGGGTGATCGTCGGAAGCAGCAGCGTGTCCTCGGCGCCGAGCAGCGACGTCAGCCGCTCCTCGATCTCCTCGTAGAGGGCGGGGCTGCCGAGCAGGCGCGACCAGCTCGGATGCGTGCCCCACGTCTCGAGGTAGCCCGGGACGGCGGCCATGATCTCGCGGTCGAGGTCGAAGCCCAGGTAGTTGCACGAGGCGAAGTCGGCCAGCCAGTGCTCGCCGACGCGGATCATCCGCCCGTCGATCTCCTCGATGACGGCGTCCATCATCGGGTGGGATGCCTTGAGGTCCTGCAGGTCGCGGCAGGTCTCCAGCCAGTGATCGACCCACGGGCGCCCCGAGGGCCGCGCGGGACGGTCCGCGCCGCGCACGGTTAGCGAGTCTCTGAGCCTCATGGCCCGGGATATCGGCCCGACCGGCGCGACCTTGAGCGGCGTCGCGCCAGAGCGGACGCTCCGCGCCGCGGTCGGGCCGGTTCTACAGGTCGCGCGTGGAGAGCACGCCCGACTGCAGCGCCTCGGCCACGAGCCTCGAGCGCTTCTGGTTCTGGGGCAGGTGCTCGATGCCGAAGCGCCCGAACAGCGAGCGCAGGTGCGACTTGACCGCGTCGACGCTGAGGTGCAGCTCGGCCGCGATGTCGCTGTTCGTGGCCGGGACCGCGAACTCGTCGTGCTTGTACGGGCGAGCGAGCGCGACCAAGACCTGGCGCTGGGTGGCCGGCAGGTCGCCCAGCGTGAGCCGCTCGCCCGCGATCTGGGTGGGCTGCGAGTCCTCGGCGGCGGGACGGCGGTAGGCGATCGACGTCTGCCCGACGCGGATCACGTCGCCGTCGCGCAGGCGATGGCGGCCGCTGATGCGCTGGCCGTTGACGTAGGTGCCGTTGCGCGACAGGCCGTCGTCGCTGACCGTCCACTCGCCAGCGATGTTCTCGAGCTCGGCGTGCAGGCGCGAGACCTCGGTGTCCCAGGCCAGGGGCACGCCGTTGCCGGCGCCGCGACCCACGCTGACGCGGTCGCCGTGGCGGTCGAGCTCGACGATCTGCTGCTCGCGGTCGTCGCCGCGGAAGACCAGGAACGGGCGCCCACGGCGCTCGGCCTCGATCCGCTCGCGCAGCTCGACCGGCGACGCGCTGTGGGCCTGCAGGGGTGACGACGGCCGGCGCATGAGCGCCGTCAACCCTACCCAGGGTGTGGGCGGCCTCACCCCGGGAGGCGGCGCCGGCCACCCGGGGTGGCTGGGCACGGATGGCCGGCGGGCGCAGGCTTGTCCCATGACCACCCTCCTGGTGCATCCGACCGCCTACCGCGCCGCCGACCGACGCGCAGCTCGTCGACCTCGTCCGCGCCGGCGACGACCGTGCCTTCGCCGCGATCCACGCTCGCTACGAGCCGCGCCTGACCGGCTTCGCGCGCGCGCTGCTCGGCGGCGCGCATCACGACGCCGAGGAGGTCGTCCAGGACGCCTTCGTGCGCGCGCTGCACGCCCTGCGCGCCGACGAGCGCGAGATGGCCCTCAAGGCGTGGCTGTTCACGATCGTCCGCAACCGCGCGCTCGACGTGCTGCGCCGCCCGGCGCGCACCGTCGACCTCGAGCCCCACACCCCCGTGCTGCGCGACGGCGGCGGCGACCCGCACGAGCGAGCCGTCCGGGCCGAGGAGCTGCGGGCGCTCGTCGACGGCCTGCGGCGACTGCCCGAGCGTCAGCGCGTGGCTCTCGTGCTGCACGAGCTCGGCGACCTGGGCCACCAGGCCATCGCGGGCCGGCTGGACGTGTCGGAGGGCGGCTCGAAGGCGCTCGTCTCACGCGCCCGCGCGCGGCTGGCGGCGGCGCGCGCGGCGGCCTGATCAGCCGCGGGGGGCGATGCGCGCGTTCGCTTTCGCGCCGTCGCGCGTCGCGGCGGCCTCTTCGACCAGCGTGGCCACGAAGCGGCTCGTCTCGTCGGCCTCGGGGTGCCACTGGACACCGAGGGCGAAGCGGTGGTCGTCGAGCTCGAGCGCCTCGGGCAGCTCGTCCATGACCGCCCACCCGGTGATCACAAGGCCCTCGCCGAGCAGGTCGATGCCCTGGTGATGGTGCGACTTCGTGGGGTGGACCAGCTCGCCCGCGGCGCGATGGGCGAGCGAGCCCTCGGCCAGGCGCACATCGTGGTCGGCGTCGTCGAAGGTGCCGAGCGCGCGGCGGTGCTCGTGGTGGCCGTGACTCTCGGGGAGATGCTGCAGCAGCGTCCCACCGCGAGCGATGTTCATGAGCTGCATGCCGCGGCAGATGCCCAGCAGCGGGACGTCGCGCTCCATCGCCCGGCGCGCGAGCGCGATCTCGAACGCGTCGCGCTCGGGCACCGTGCCGCGCGTCTCGCGGTGCGGCGACGCACCGTATGAGCCCGGATCGACGTCGGCCCCGCCGGCCAGGATCAGCCCGTCGACGAGGTCGAGCAGCTGGTCGGGGTCGTCGTGGGCCGCCTCGTCGGGCGGGATCATGAGCACGAGCCCGCCCGCCGACTGAACGGCGCGGATGTAGGACCGCGGCAGCAGGAACGCCTCCTGGTCCCAGACGCTCCAGCGAGCGCGCTCGAGCACGGTGCAGATGCCGATGACGGGGCGGGCCATCGGCATCCAGGCTAGCGGGCGGGCTCCAGCGCGGCCCGGATCTCGTCGGCTACTCGTTGCGCGCGGTGGGTGACGTCGGCGTGGGTGAAGCGCAGGAGCAAGCGGTCCTCGAGGATCGCTTGCGTCCCAGGTCTCCCATCGCCGCATACCGGTGATAGGAGACCCCGCCCGCGATTCGCGTCCCATCGGGGGCCCGACCCGGGGACTGCCATCGCCGCATGCCGACGATCGGAGACCCCGCCCGCGATCCGCCCCCCGTCGCTCGACGTGGCGCGCACCCCCACCGGGCCACCGGGCCTCCCGTCCTCGATGCCCCGGTGGTCGACCGCGAACGCCCGGAGCGCCCGCTCAAACCCATCCGCGGTCCCCTACCCACCGATACGGTGGGCAGGAGACCCGCACCAGGAGACCCCGCACCAAACCTCACCCCGCAGGCGCCGGGTCAGCGCGCGCGGCAAAAGCGCCCCGCCACCGAACCGCGGGCAATCCTCCTCGATGCCCGATCGTCGACCGCAAGGGCCCAGCGAACCGCCCGCTCGAACGAGGTCCCAGGTCCCGAACCCACCGAACGGCAGGCGCAAGACCTCGGACGAGGACCCGGCGCCCCCGGTCCCTATCGCCCCCGTCCCGCCCCCAGCGCGTCCACCACAGCCGCGCGCTCCACCCCGCGCGAGCGCAGGATCTGCGCGCCCGCGCCGTCGCCCTCGCGCAGCACGCCGAGCAGGACGTGCTGGGCGCCGATCTGGTTGTCGCCGAGCGTGAGCGCTTCGCGCAGCGAGAGCTCGAGCACCTTCTTGGCCCGCGGGGTGAATGGCACGTGCGAGCCCGGGCGGCCGCGCCGGCAGCGTGCGCGGGCCAGCGCGCCCGGGCCGAACGTTCCCTCCACGCGCGCGCGGATCTCGTCGAGGTCGATGCCCAGCGTGGCCAGCGCACCGGCGTCGAGGTCGGGCTCGCCGCGGCCGATGATGCGTTCGACCTCGCCCCGGACCCAGCCGGCGTCGACCTCCCAGCGGGCCAGCAGCCGCGCCGTCGTGCTGTCCGCCTCGCGCACCAGGCCGAGGACGAGGTGCTCGGTGCCGATCCACCCGTGCGCGAGCGCAGCGGCCTCGAACTGCGCGCCGACGACCACCGCCCGTGCCTCCTGCGTGAACCGCTGGAACATCACGCTCCCCTTCGACCACGGCGCAGCAGCCCGCCACCGCCGTGCTTGCGATGGACCGCCTGCTTGGACACGCCCAGGCCGGCGCCGATCTGCTGCCACGACCAGCCCTGGTCGCGGGCCTGGGCGACGTGGAGCGCCTCGAGGCGCTCGACCAGCTCGCGCAGCGAGGCCACCGCCCGCAGCCCCACCGCCGGGTCCTCGCTGTCGACCGATTCGGCCAGCCGCATTGCGTCCTTGGCGCTCATGGGGTCAACATACGTTGACGAGGCTCGTTTGTCAACCAAAGTTGACCGCTTGAGACGCGGCTCGACGCCAGGACCGTGTTGGCAAGCCACCTCCGGCGCCAAGGACGCGGGCCCCATCCGTCGGGCGTGAATACAATGCCGCGCGCTTGGGACCTTCACGCCCGACACGCCGCCCGTACGGGCCGCTCTCGCTCGCCCTGCTGCTCGCGCTCGGCCTCGTGCTGACGTGGACCGGCACGGCGTTCGCGGACGCGCTGTCTCCCGAGTCGGGCGGCTCGCCGCAGGCCGACGACATCGACAACCTCTACTGGCTGGTCATGGTCGTCGCGCTGATCGTCTTCCTCGGCGTCGAGGGCGCGCTCCTCTACTCGCTGTTCAAGTTCCGCGCTCGGCGCGGCGCCGTCGCCGCCCAGATCCGCGGCAACACGCGGCTGGAGATCGGCTGGACGGTGGGCGCTGCGGTGATCCTGGTCGTGCTCGCCATCCTCACCTTCATCTACCTGCCCGGAATCCGCACGCCGCCGAACTCGGGCCCCGACGGCCTCCAGCTCGCCGACCGCGCGCTCGTGGCGGCGAGCCCCCAGAAGCGCCTGCCGCCCAACGGCAAGTCGCTGAACATCTGCGTCAACGGCCAGCAGTACGTGTGGCGCTACACGTACGCCAACGACTGCGACAACGCGCCGCTCAACGCGATCTTCAACTACACGGAGATGGTCGTGCCCACAGATACGACGGTGACGCTCGACATCACCGCCCAGGACGTCGCGCACTCGTGGTGGATCCCCGAGCTCGGCGGCAAGTTCGACGCCATCCCGGGCTACACGAACCACACGTGGCTCAAGGTCCCGGGCGACGCGATTCCCGAGGGCCGCAGCAGCGTCCGCTTCCGCGGCCAGTGCGCCGAGCTGTGCGGGCGCAACCACGCCAACATGGTCGCCGAGGTGCGGGCGGTGCCGCCCGCCGAGTACGAGGCCTGGGCCGACGGCCGGCGCCAGGCCATCAGGCAGGCCAACCAGGCCGCCCAGCAGCAGCGCCGTGAGGTCGAGGGCGACTCGGCCGCCGGCGGCTGAGCACGATGCGCCCGTCCCCCTCCCTCCGGAGAACCTGACCCCCCGTATGGCAGCCACCACCACCCCGCAGACCACCGAGCGCGTCCCCCAGATCGTCGCTCACGGCATCGAGCGCGAGCGCACGGGCTGGACGTCGTGGGTCACCACGACCGACCACAAGAAGATCGGGATCATGTACCTGGTCCTGACCTTCGTGTTCTTCCTGCTGGGCGGGACGGAGGCGCTGCTCATGCGCCTGCAGCTCAGCCAGGCGAACAACACGCTGCTGGACCCGCAGACCTACAACCAGCTCATGACGATGCACGGGACGACGATGGTCTTCCTGTTCGTCGTCCCGGTCATGGCCGGCTTCGGCAACTACTTCCTGCCGCTCATGATCGGCGCGCGCGACATGGCGTTCCCCAAGCTCAACGCGCTGTCGTTCTGGCTGCTGGCCGCCGGCGGGCTCGTCTTCTACGCGTCGATCTTCTTCAGCCCGCCCGAATGCGGCTGGACCTGCTACCCACCGCTCGGCTCGCAGACCTACCTGCCCAGCGGCGGCGTCGACGCCTGGATCTACCTCGTCCACCTCACGGGCCTGAGCTCGCTCGTCGGCGCGGTCAACTTCTACGTGACGATCGCCAACATGCGCGCGCCGGGCATGGGCTGGGGCCGCCTGCCGCTGTTCGTGTGGACGCTGCTGATCTACGCGATCCTGCTGATCCTCGCGCTGCCCGTCGTCGCCGGCGCGGTCACGCTGCTGCTCACCGACCGCCACTTCGGAACGCACTTCTACGACGCGGCCAACGGCGGCTCACCGCTGCTCTACCAGCACCTGTTCTGGTTCTTCGGGCATCCCGAGGTCTACATCATGGTGCTGCCCGGCTTCGGGATCATCTCCGAGGTCCTGCCCGTGTTCGCGCGCAAGCCGATCTTCGGCTACAAGGCGATCGCGGCCTCGACGGTGGTCATCGCCTTCCTGAGCCTGCTCGTCTGGGCCCATCACATGTTCGCGACGCCGAGCCCGACCTTCGTGCTCGTGTTCTTCATGATGGCGTCGTTCCTCATCGCCGTCCCGACCGGCGTGAAGATCTTCAACTGGGTGGCCACCCTCTGGCGTGGCACGGTCGAGTTCAAGACCGCGCTGCTGTTCGCCGTCGGCTTCCTGGGCACCTTCCTGATCGGCGGGATCACCGGGATCTTCCTGGCCATCTTCCCGATCGACTGGCAGCTGCACGACACCTACTACGTCGTCGCGCACTTCCACTACGTGTTGATGGGCGGAGCCGTCTTCGCCGTCTTCTCGGGCATCTACTACTGGTTCCCGAAGATCACCGGTCGGCTGTTGAGCGAGGGGCTGGGCAAGGTCAGCTTCGCGCTCATGCTGATCGGCTTCCACGTGACCTTCCTGATCCAGCACTCGATCGGCATGGACGGGATGCCGCGGCGCATCTACGAGTATCCGGACATCGGGAACCTCGAGATCTACAACCTGATCTCGACGATCGGCTCGTTCATCCTCGGCATCGGCATCCTCGTCACCGTGGCCAACGTGGTGCGCAGCACGAAGAAGGGCGTGATCGCGGGCCCCGACCCGTGGAAGGCGAACACGCTCGAGTGGTTCACCAGCTCGCCGCCGCCGGTCAACAACTTCGACGTCGTCCCGCGCGTCCGCTCGGTCGAGCCGATGAAGGACATCCGCCGCCAGGTCGAGCGCCAGATGAGCGATCCGGTCTTCCAGTCGGAACCCGCTCCCGAGACGGCGGGGCACCACTAGTGCCACGACGCGCCGGAGCGGCCCGCCCGCGATGAGCGCCACCCGCATCGCCTCGCGCGCCGCGGTCGGGCTGCCCGTGGCGCGCCAGCTCGTCGCCGACTACGTGGAGCTGACCAAGCCGCGGGTCCAGTCGCTGCTGCTCTTCACGACGGTCACCACGATGCTCGTCGCCGGCCGCCCGTCGATCGAGCTGATCCTGCTCACATGCCTCGGCGGCTATCTGTCGGCCGGCGGGGCGGGGGCGGTCAACCATGCGCTCGACCGCGACATCGACGCGCGCATGGCGCGCACGGCGAGCCGCCCGGTCGCCTCCGGGCGCGTGTCGCCCGGCGCGGCGCTCGTCTTCGGCTGCACCCTGTCGGCGCTGTCGTTCGTGCTGCTGTCGACGGCCGTCAACCCGCTGGCCGCCGTGCTGGCGCTGTCGGGCTTCGTCGGCTACACGCTCGTCTACACCGTCTGGCTGAAGCGCCGGACGCCCCAGAACATCGTCATCGGCGGCGCGGCCGGCGCGGTGCCGCCGCTCGTGGGCTGGGCGGCGGTGACCGGCGGGCTCGACGGGACGGCGCTGTACCTGTTCGCGATCGTCTTCTTCTGGACGCCGCCGCACTTCTGGGCGCTCAGCCTGCTCATGAAGGACGAGTACGCGAAGGTCGGCGTGCCGATGCTGCCCGTCGTGCGGGGCGAGCGCGAGACGCGCCGCCAGATCCTGCTCTACACGCTGCTGCTGTACGCCGTCACCCAGCTGCCGTTCTGCGCCGGCGGCTTCGGCCTGGTCTACCTGGCCTGCTCGCTCGTGCTCGGCGGCGGCTTCATCGCCGGCGCGGTCGTGCTCGGTCGGCGCGCCGACCGCCGCTCGGCGCTGCGCCTGTACCTCTTCTCGCTGGCCTATCTCGCGCTGCTGTTCGGGGCGATGGTGGCCGACGTGCGTCTCTAGGACCTGGGAGCGTCAATGGATCGAAACCTCGCCCGCAAGAACGTCCGCACCGGCCTCATCACGACGGCCGTCTGCTTCTTCATGTTCGGCATGACGTTCGTGGCCGCGTGGATCTACATCGCATGACAGCGCGCCGTTGCTCGCCCGGCGCTCGCGTCGCCCCGCAGAGCGAGTCGTCGCGATGAGCGGCGGGCTCGACCCCGAGGTCCCGCAGGCCGGCGAGGAGATCCACCTCCCGGGCCCGAGCCTCGATCCGCTGCTGCTGACCGTCGGCATCACGGTCGCGCTGCTCGGCGTCACGACCTCGATCCTGCTCGTGGCCATCGGCGTGGTCCTCTCGCTCTGGGTCACGGTCCGCTGGGTCGCGCAGGCGCGGCGCGACGTGGACGAGCTCCCGCTCGACCACCACTGAGCGAGTTCCGGCGCCCGGGGGGCTACGCCGTGGTGACGCGGCTGCGGGCGCTCTCGGGCACGTCGCAGATCGCGCCGTCGTCGGTCCAGCAGCGAACGACGTCGCGGACCGAGAGGATGCCCGCCATCTCGCCGCCGTCGGTGACGATGAGGTGGCGGAACCGGCCGTGGACCATCGTCACCGCCGCCTCCTCCAGCGACCAGTCCGGCGCGGCGAAGACGACGTCGGCGGTCAGGTGGTCGCGCACGCGCTCGGCGTCCGGGTCCTGGCCGGCGCCGACCGAGTCGAGGATGTCGCGCTCGGTGATGATGCCCGGCCCGGGCTGGTCGGGATCGATGACGACGGCCGCCCCGACGCGCCGCCCCGACATGGCCTTGGCCGCGTCGCGCAGCGTGTGCTCAGGCCCGACCGTCAGCACCTCTGCGCTCATCCCGTGGCGAACCTGCATGGCGTCTGACCTCGCTTCGGTGCCGATTGCAACGATTGCCTCAAACTTGGGCCGAGCCGGCAATCTAGCATTCGCTTCGTGGCCGGCCAACGCCCACGCGCCAACATGGACCCCGGATGGGACTCGACCGTCATCCCGGGGGCACCACCCCGGCGTAGGAACGTCGAGCCCATGCACCGCCCAGCCACCATCCGCCACCGCACGAGCCTCTTCGAGGACGCTACCGCGATCGTCGAGACCGAGTTCGCCTCCGACCTCTCGCTCGACGACATCGCCCGTCGCGTCGCCTCGTCTCGTCGCCAACTCCAGCGCGCCTACGCCGAGATCGGCGAGACGACGTTCCGCGACCACCTGACGGCCGTGCGCATGGACCGCGCGGCGGAGATGCTCTCCAGCCACGGGCTGACAGTCCGCGAGGTCGCCCACCGCGTGGGCTACCGGCAGCCGGCCCAGTTCGCCAAGGCGTTCCGTCGCCACCACGACATCTCGCCGTCGGCGTATCGCGGCCGGCTGCGCTTCGAGTCGGTCGCGACGCCGGTCAGCAGCACCGCCGCGGCAGCCGCCTGACGGCTGCGCGGGAGGGCGGGCCCGACTCCATCGGCTGGGCGGCACCGCGTTGTCGTCCGTCGCGGGGCTCCCATAGGATGCCGCTCCCATGGCCCAGGAGGAGAGGCTTCAGGAGAAGGCGGCGGTCGCGCCGGTCGCGCCCAGAGACGGCGGGCGGTCGGCCACGCAGATGGTCGTCGTGGGCGCGATCGCGTCGGTCGTCGGCATCCTCATCGGGCTGCTCATCGACTGGTTCCCCGAGGCGGGATCGACGCAGGCAGGGCCGATCGACACGCTCTGGGACGTGCTGCTCATCGCCTCGGTCCCGATCTTCGTGCTCGTGACCGTCGTGATCTGCTTCTCGGTCCTGAACTTCCGCATGCGCCCGGGCGAGGAGTCGCTCGACGGCCCTCCGATCCACGGCAACACGAAGCTCGAGGTCATCTGGACGGCGGCGCCGGCGATCCTGATCGTCGCGCTCGTCACCTACGCCTACATCGTCATGCGCGACATCGAGGCGGCACCGGCGTCCGGCCAGGAGCGCGTCGTCCGCGTCCTGGGCGAGCAGTTCACCTGGACCTTCGAGTACAACGAGGGCGGCAAGCGCTTCCGCACCGCCCAGCTCTACCTCCCGGCCGGCGAGTCGGTGAACTTCGAGGTGCAGTCGAAGGACGTCATCCACGACTTCTGGGTGCCGGACTTCCGCATGAAGATCGACGCGGTCCCCGGGATCACGACCGAGTACCGCGTGACGCCGCGCGAGGACGCGGTCGGCAACCACGAGATCGTCTGCGCCGAGCTGTGCGGCCTGGGCCACGCCTACATGCGCCAGACCGCGCACGTCCTGCGCCCGGCCGAGTTCGAGGCCTGGCTCCGCCGCGCGAGCGCGCCCGCCGGTGGCGGCGGCGGCGGTGGCGGTGGCGGTGGGGGCGGCGGCGGCGGTCAGGCCGACGGCAAGGCGCTGTTCGCCAACGGCAACCCCGACACCGGCGCGACCGGATGCGCCGGCTGTCACAAGCTGGCCGACGCCGGCTCGCAGGGCGGCACCGGCCCGGACCTGGACCAGGCCCTGAAGGGCCGCGACCCCGCCTTCATCGAGGAGTCGATCGTCGAGCCCAACGCCGAGGTGGCGAAGGGGTTCGGGGAGGGCATCATGCCGGCCAACTACGGCGACACGCTGAGCGACGCCGAGGTGGACGCGCTCGTCAAGTACCTGCAGGAGGCCACGAATGGTTGAGGTGTCGCACTGATGTCCGCGAAGCTCCGCGCTCCCGGCTGGTACCGCGCCGGGCTGTACGTGCTCCTGGGCATCGCGTTCTCCTACGCGATCACTCTCTTCTTCCGGGCGATCCTGCCCGACTACAACCCGCTGCTCGACGGCGAGGCCGTCCTGTCGGTCGCCCTGCTCGTCACGCCGCTGTTCTTCTTCGTCGGCCTCGGCGCGTTCGACTACTGGTTCTACTGGGCCGCCGGCCGGCCGACGCGCCCCGAGGACCACTCCGGCCACGGCGCGCGCAGGTGGCAGGACTACTTCCGCGTCAACACCGACCACAAGGTCATCGGCATCCAGTACACGGTGACCTCGTTCTTCTTCCTGTTCGTGGGCGGCCTGATGGCCATGCTCATGCGCGCCGAGCTCGCGGCGCCGGGGCGGCAGTTCGTCGACCCCAACACGTTCAACGGGCTGTTCTCGGTCCACGCGTCGCTGCTGATCTTCCTGTTCATCATCCCGGTCTTCGCGGGCCTGGCGAACTTCGTGCTGCCGCTGATGATCGGCGCGCCGGACATGGCCTTCCCGCGGCTGAACGCGCTGTCGTACTGGATGCTGCCGGTGGCCGGCATCATGATGCTGCTGTCGTTCTTCGCCCCGGGGGGATCGTTCGCCGCCGGCTGGACGGCGTACGCGCCGCTGTCGGAGACGGCTCCGGTCGGCCAGGTCTTCTTCACCGTCGCCGTGCAGTTCGCGGGCGCCTCGTCGATCGCCACCGCGCTGAACTTCCTGGTCACCATCATCACCATGCGCGCGCCCGGGATGTCGTTCTTCCGGCTGCCGCTGCTCGTGTGGGCGAACTTCTCGACCTCGCTGCTGGTCGTCATCGCCACGCCGTTCATCGCCGCGTCGCAGTTCTTCATCCTGCTCGACCGCGGCATGGGCTTCGACTTCTTCCGCACGGCCGGCGACGCGGGCGGCGACGTGCTCATGTACCAGCACGTCTTCTGGTTCTACTCGCACCCGGCCGTCTACATCATGATGCTGCCGGGCTTCGGGATCGTCAGCGAGATCCTCGCCGTCAAGGCGCGCAAGCCGATCTTCGGCTACCGGATGATGGCCTTCTCACTGCTGGCCATCGTCGTGCTCGGCTTCACCGTGTGGGCCCACCACATGTTCGTGTCCGGCATGCAGCCGTGGATCCGCGTGCCCATGATGGTCACCACGGCGATCATCGCCATCCCCACCGGCATCAAGATCTTCTCCTGGCTGGCCACCCTGTGGCGAGGCGTGCTGCACCTCGACACCCCGATGCTGTTCGCGCTCGGGTTCCTGACCATGTTCACCCTCGGCGGGATCTCGGGGGTGATGCTGGCGATGATCCCGCTGACCATCCACGTCAGCGACACCTACTTCATCGTCGCCCACATCCACTACGTGCTGTTCGGCGGATCGCTGTTCACGATCTACGCCGGCGTGTACTACTGGTTCCCGAAGATGACGGGGCGGATGTACGACGAGCGGCTCGGCAAGTGGCACTTCTGGGCGACGTTCGTGTTCTTCAACCTGACCTTCGGCCCGATGCACGTCATCGGCGTCCAGGGGATGCCGCGGCGCGTGGCCGACTACGCCGAGCAGTTCGCCGGCATGAACCTCGCCGTCTCGATCTTCTCGTTCATCCTCGGGCTGAGCACGCTGCTGTTCGCCTACAACATGATCGCCTCCTGGCGAGGGGGTCCGCGCGCGGCCGCCAACCCGTGGCGCGCGCTGACGCTCGAGTGGCAGGTCTCCTCGCCGCCTCCGATCTTCAACTTCGACACGATCCCGACGGTCGTCGGCGGTCCGTACGAGTACGGCGTCCCGGGCGCCGTGCACGGGGTCTTCAAGGGGGGCGCGGAGGTGCCGCAGCCCGCCGGCCCGGCCGAGCGCGGGTCCGAGAAGGAGAAGGCGACGGCCGAATGAGGCGAGCCCCTGCGACTGGGAGGTCGAGGCCATGAAGACGATCCTCGTGGTGGCCAACGAGACGCTCGGCGGCTCCCCGCTCCTGGAGCGGATCAAGGAGCGCGCGGCCGAGGACGAGATCCGCGTGGTCATCTGCGTGCCGCGGACCCGGCCGCGCCACGGGAACATCATCTACGACGAGGCGGTCTTCGACGCCGCCCAGGTGCGGATCGACCTCGCGCGCTCCGTGTTCGGCCGCGAGGGCATCGACGCGATCGGCGAGCCCGGCGACCCCGACCCGTACACGGCCACGCTCGACGCCGTGGCCGAGCACCGTCCCGATCAGATCATCATCTCGACGTTCCCGGCGACGTCGTCGGGTTGGCTGCGGCGTGACCTCATCGAGCGCGTGCGCGAGGCCTCGGGCCTGCCCGTCGAGCACGTGGTGGCCGACATCGACAAGGAGGGCCTGCCCTTCCAGGTGACGCTGGTCGTGGCCGCGCGGACGGCGTCGGCCGCGCCGCTGCGCGACGAGCTGCTGGGCCGAGCGGCCGACGAGCACCACCTCTTCATCATCGTCATCCCGCAGGAGGGCGGCGAGGGCATCCACGTGCGCCAGGCCCGGGGGCGCATGGGCCAGGTGCTGCAGCGCCTGCGCAAGGACGGCCTGCTCGTGGCCGGGATGATCGGCGACCCCGACCCGTACAACGCGACGATGAACGCGCTGCAGCTCTTCCAGGTCGACGACGTGGTCATCTCCACGCTGCCCGCCACGCGGTCCGGCTGGCTGCGCGCCGACCTCATCGAGCGCGTGCGCAAGGCATCGGGCAAGCCGGTGGATCACGTCCTGGCCGAAGACACGGCGGCCGCCTGACCCGAGGACGGGACGCTTCATGGAAGCCGCATCGATCGCTCACGACGACCATCACCACGGCCCTCCCGCGGCCAACCGCAGCTCGCGCGTGGACGCCGAGCTGCTCGGGATGCTGCTCTTCATCATCTCGGAGATCATGGTCTTCGGGGCCTTCTTCACGGCCTATTTCTTCATCCGGGTCGTGCAGGGCAACGAGTGGCCGGCGGAGGGCACGCACCTGCCGGTGGCCATCGCCGGCGTCAACACGGCGATCCTCGTGTCGTCGTCGCTGACCATGCACTGGGCGCAGACATCGATCAAGAACGGCAACCGGCTCGGCATGCAGGCGGGCATGGTGGCGACGTTCCTGCTCGGCGCGACGTTCCTGTTCATCCAGGTCAACGAGTACGTGCACATCGGCTTCGCCCCGCACGACCACGCGCAGGGCTCGGTCTTCTACGGCCTCACCGGCCTGCACGGCGCGCACGTGGCCGTCGGCCTGACGCTGCTGGGCATGGTCACCGTGCGCGCCTTCCGCGGCCACTTCACGCGCGAGCATCATGCCGGACTCGAGATACCCGGGATCTACTGGCACTTCGTCGACGTGATGTGGATCGTCGTCTACACCACGATCTACGTGCTGTAGTGGAGAACCCGCTGCGCTCCGAGGCGGCCGCCTTCCGCGTGCTGCTGTGGGTGATCGCCGTGGCCGCCTTCGTGATCGCGGCCGCGATGCTCGTGCGCGCGCTGACCTAGCGGCGACCCCTCGGGCGGCGCCGGGGAGCCCTACTTGACGGTGAGCTTGCCCTCCATGCCCGCCTCCCGGTGGCCGGGCACGGAGCAGTAGAAGTCGTACTCGCCCGCCTCGAAGGCAGCGGAGAACTCCGACACGCCGCCGTCCTGGACGACCTCGCCCTCGCCCTTGTCGTCGATGACGATGTTGTGCGGCGTGGCCGACTCGTTGGGGCTCTTGACGTCGAGGTCGCCGGGCGGGGCGCTGGCGCGGTTCGTGACGTAGGCCAGCTGCCCGCCGGGGTCGGCCTCGATCGACAGGACGCCGTCCTTGGCCTCCGCCGGCGCCCCGCCGCCCGCCGCCTTGACGGCCGTGGCCAGCAGCCCGCTGTCCTTGCCCGAGCGGCCGGCCACCGAGGCGACGTAGGCCGCGACGTTCTGCGCGTCATCGCCCGTGACGAGCTTGGCCGGCATGGCGCCGGACTCGTCGACGCGCTTGCCGTCCTCGGCCGCGAAGTCCGCGGGGTAGAGGATCTGGCTGTAGATCACGCCGCGGATGCCGCTGCGTGGCATGCCGTCGGCCAGCGCCTGCTGGAAGGCCTCGTCGAGGTTCGGACCGGCCAGGCCCTTCGTGCCGGCGCGGTTGAGCACGTGGCACGAGCCGCACTTCTCGGCGAAGAGCTGCTTGCCGGCGACGAGGTTGGCGTCGCCGGCGGAGGTGCCGCCGCACGCGCCGAGCAGCGTCACGCTACCCGCGGCGAACGCGCCCAGCACGCTCGCGCGGAGGCCGATGCGAAGGCTGAGACCCATCCGGGCGCGAACTCTATCCCTTCGCCCGGACCGCGGGCTGCACCGCGCGCGCCAACGCGGGCGGGGGCACGAGGTCGTCGTGGCGGCCCTCGGCGGCGGCCACCACGCCGGCCGCCACGCCCTCCCACGAGAAGCGCTCGCGCGCGATCCCGACGAGCGCAGCGCGCGTCGCCGCGCGCACGTCGTCGGGCGCCCGCAGCCATGCCACCAGGCGGCCGGCGATCTCTCGCACGGCGTCGTCGGAGACCGCGAAGGACAGCGACGGCCGGGCGCTCTCGGGCACCGCGCCGGCCAGGATCGCGGTGACCTCGGCCAGGCCGGAATGTGCGGCCGACAGCGGCAGCGTGCCGCACGCGGCGGCCTCGGCGGCGACCATCCCGAAGGCCTCGGGGAAGGTGCTGGGCACGACCTGCGCCTCGCACGCGCTGAGCAGCGGCGCGAGCTCGTCGTGGTCGAGGCGCCCGGTGAGCACGACGCGCTCGCCCAGGCGGGCGGCCGCCGCGCGGTACGCCTCGAGCTCGTCGCCCTGGAGCGTGTCGAAGAACGCGAGCAGGTGGCCCAGCGGCGCGCGCGGGCCGCCCTCGCCCGCGCGGCCCTCGGCGGCGACCTCGCGCGCCGTCCCGAGGTCGCCGGCGGCCAGCGCGCCGAGCAGGCGCTCGAGCGCCGCCCGCCAGGCGCCGAAGCCGACGACGACGAGCCGCGCGTCGGGCACCGCGGCGAGCACGAGCGGCCACGCCGCGACCAGCAGGTCGATCCCCTTGGAGACGATCAGCTTGCCCACGAAGGCGACGTGGCGGTCGCGCGCCAGGTCGAGCGTGGCCAGCGCCCGGCCGGCCGCCGCCTCGTCGCGCGCGAAGGCGTGATCCTCCTCGACCGCCGCCGCGGCTGTCAGCTCCCGGGCCAGGGCGGCCACGTCGGCGGCCGCCTCCGCCGCCTCGCGCGGGCGGAACTCGGCGATGTCCACGCCGGGCGGGCCCAGGCGGGTGCGCGCCGGCAGCGTCTCGTCGTCGAGGGCGGCCCACAGGCTCTCGGCCGTGTGCCGCGATCCGACGAGCACGGTGCGCGCACGGGCGAGGCCCTCGCGCGCGGCGGGCAGGAAGCGCTCGGGCTCGCGCTTGACCGTGTACTCGAGCGCGCTGCCGTGGATCTTGACCGCGTACGGGATGTCCGCGCCCAGCCCTCGGGCGAGCACGAGCGGGCCCATGATGAGGTGGTTGGCCAGCGCCACGTCTGGTCGCGCGCGGGCCGCGACGTCGCGCACGGCGGCGACGTTGGCCGCCACGTAGCGCGCCACCTCCTCGTCGCTGCAGCGGGCGAACGTGCGCGCCTCGATGCCGGCGTAGCGATCGGCGACGTAGACCGGCAGCAGGTCCCCGATGTCCGGTCGCCAGACCGTGACTCGCACGGGCTCGCGCAGCACCTCGACCCGCGGCTCGCCGCCCACCCAGGCGCCGACCGCGTCGACGAAGTCCAGGTCCTGCGGGTGGCGCTCCTGACAGAGCAGGTCGACCGTCGCGCCCCGGCGGGCCAGGGCCGCGCACAGGCGCGCGTTGTAGACGTTCGAGCCCGTGCCGTGGAGCAGGTAGCCGTGGAAGATCAGGATGCGCACGAGCGGGCGAATCTAGCCGTTCTGCACGACCCCTCGGCGAGCGCGCCGCGCGGCGGCAGCGCTCGCTACAGTCCCGCCATGGCCTTCCAGCGCTATCGGATGCGAACGCCGTCGACGGGGCGTGAGACGATCGTCGAGGCCGACCCCGAGCGCGTCTATCGCGACCGCGGGACCGGCGAGGAGCTCGAGATCGTCGGCAAGGTCCTGCCGCTCGCGCCGAGCCACTCGCGCCTCGCGTGGGCGGTCGAGAACCTGCGCTTCTGCAACTGGTGCGACCAGCTCGCCCAGCGCGACCTCAACGACTGCCCGACGTGCGGGCGCCGGATGGCGCCGGTCGTCCCGTCCTGAGCGCGGCGTAGGCTGTCCTGGATGCGATCGCGCGTCCTGGCCGTGCTCGTCGTCGTCCTCGGGGCGACCAGCACGCTGAGCCTCGCCGCGTGCGGCGGCGATTCCACCGGCGCCGACGTGGCACCGAAGTCCACGCCCGACCTCACCGTGCCCAACGGCGCCGACGCGCTGGCCCGCGACGCCTCCGGGAGCACGACGTCGACCACGTCGACTACCGACACGACCGACACCACGTCGACCGAAGCGACGCCGGCCGCCCCCGAAACGAGCGCCCCGACGGACACCGGGGCCGCCGCTCCGGCCCAGCCCCAGACCCAGGAGCCGGGGCCGTCGTCGACCACGGGCGGCGCCTCCCCTCAGACGCAGGGCGGCGGCACGGGCGGCGCGGGCGGCGCCGGGACGACCGACAGTGGCGGCGGCACCGGCGGGTCGGGCGACTTCAACCAGTTCTGCCAGGACAACCCGGGCGCCTGCCCGGGGAACTGACGTTCACCAGGGAGCGCCGGCCGGCCGCGTCCGCTCGCCCCTCGTCGGCCTCGCGCTCCGGCTGCAGCACCGGCAGAGTCAGCGCATTCACTCGCAGCCGGCCGTCCGGGTCGGGGCAGCCTCCGCGCTCGGCGCGATGGTCGCCGAACGCGCCCGCCACGCGCAGGTGGATCCCGCCGGGGCGCACGCGGGCACAGCCGGGCCCGCGGTGAAAACACGCCCGGCGGCGGGCCGGACAAGCTGGGCGGGCGGCCGGCGGCGCGCTACTGCTCGGCCGTTCGCTGGGGGTCGACGACCAGCGTCGCCGTGTAGGTCAGCCGAGCCGTGCGGTAGAGGCAGTAGTACTGGGCGATCTGCTCGTCGTCGAGCTGCGCGGTCTGGGCCTGCGTGTCCTCGCAGTCACCGCGAGCGCGGCTGGCGCGCCACGAGGTGTCGGCGCCCAGGCCGACTGACAGGGCGGGAGCCCAGGTCGGCACCGTGAGCGCGACGGCCCAGCCCTTGCGCACTCGGAGCGAGCGGCTCAGCGCGAACTGCACCGTGCTGCCGAAGTACGGCGCGAGCTTGCGCGCGGTGCCATGCGCCATGACCTGCGAACGCAGCTTGGCCTGCGGGTCGAGCACGGTGATCTGCGCCTCGGACTCCCCGCCCAGCCGCTGGTTGAAGAACTCGGTCTGCTGCTTTCCGGGGTTGCCCAGCGCGATCGTCCAGGCGACGATGCGCCCGCTCTTGGGGGCGATCATCAGCCCACGGGTCGGGCCGACCTTGGCCTGGTAGCCGGTGGTGCGGCTCACGGCCAGGCACGGCTGGCCGGGACAGCTCGGCGGGGTTCCCGCGGGCTGCGAGCCGAGCTCGATGATCTCGGCCGAGGCGACGGCCGGCGCGGCGAGCACCGCGGTCGCGCAGGCGGCGAGCGTGATGAGGGCGTTCTTTGGCTTCACTGAGAGGCTCCAACCCGTGCGAATGCGGCGAGTTTCGCCGCGCGAGGCCACGATCCTCGCGAGCTGGCGGCGCGTGCCCGCCGGGCCGTCGACGTCGAGCGGCGCGTTCTGGCCGACGATCCACCGCGTGATGATCAGGTGGCCGAGGTCGACCACGTGGTCGGAGTGGTGGTGCGTGATGAAGATCGGCGGCCAGTCGTAGGGGCGCACGCCGGCCTGCACGAGCTGCACGCCGACGCCGGAGCCCGCGTCGACGAGGAAGTGCTCGCTGCCGCCGACGCTGACGAGCGTCGAGGGGCCGCGGCGCTTCGGGTTCGGCGGCGGCGAGCCGGTGCCGAGCAGGATCGTGCGCATGGCGGACGGATACTACCAGCCGGCCCCGGAGGGGTAAAGTAGCGGCATGCCTCGGACGAGGACGGTCGTGCTGGCGACGCTGCTGCTGGCCCTCTGGCCGGCGGTGGCTCCCCCTGCAGTCGGACGCGGACGTCAAGGACGCCGGCGCCATCGTCATGCAGCAGCTCGAGGCCTTCCGGCGCGACGACTTCGAGGCGGCCTTCGGCTTCGCCTCGGCCCACATCCACCAGCTCTTCGACCGCGCGCGCTTCGAGCAGATGGTGCGGACCGGCTACCCCGAGATCGCGCGCTCCGCCTCGGCCGTGATCGACGGCGTCGAGCGCGCCGACGGCAACCGCCTCTACCTCTTCGTCCGCGTCCGCGGCGCCAACGGCCTGGTGGTGGAAGCCGTCTACGAGTTGGTGCTCGAGACCGGCCGCTGGCGGATCAATGGCGTCGTCACGCGCCCCGACTCGAGCGAGAAGACCTGAGCTTCCGCACGTCTCAGGCGTTCGTCGCTCGTCTCCGAGTTGCCCCGACGTGGGAGGCGGCGCGGCCGGGGTGGGGCCCGCGGCGCCACGAGGCGGAAGGCCGCCTCGCACCGGCCTTGACTGGGCTCCACCGTGCGCGGGGCGCACGGTCCTAGGTGACGGGAACGGGCCCGCGGTCCCCACCCCGGCCGCACCGCCTCCCACGTCTACGCGCGCGGGAGATCGTCACACCCGGCAGCAGGACGCTAGAACAGCCCGACGACGTTGCCGTCGGCGTCGAGGTCGATCGCCTCCGCGGCCGGGCACCTTCGGCAGCCCGGGCATCGTCAGGATGTCGCCGGCGTACGCCACGACGAAGCCCGCGCCGGCCGCCGAGCTTCGCGTCGCGGATCGTCACCGTGAAGTCCGCGGGGCCGGCCGAGCTTCTTCGGGTCGTCGGACAGCGAGTTCTGCGTCTTGGCCATGCAGACGGGCAGGCGCCCGTAGCCGAGCTCGGTCGAAGCGCTTGAGCTTGGCGGCCGCGGCCGGGAGCAGCGTGATCCCGTCGCGCCGTAGAGCCGCGTGGCGATCGTCTCGATCTTCTTCGTCGAGCGGCAGCTCGTCCGGATAGAGCATGGCGGAACTTCGAGCCGCGCCGTCCATCACCTCCAGCACGGCCTCGGCGACGCTCCGCGCCGCCCGCGCCGCCGTCCGCCCACACCGCGCGAGAGGCGCGCGGGCACGCCCAGCTTCGCGCACGCGTCCATGCACGGCCGTCGACCTCGGCCTCGGTGTCCGCCGTGAAGTGGTTGAGCGCGACGACGGCCGGCACGCCGAACGTGCCGCACGTTCTCGACGTGCTTCTCGAGGTTCTCGAGGCCGCGCTCGACCGCGCGCCACGTCCTCCTTGCCGAGCGCCTCGCGCGCGACGCCGCCGTGCATCTTGAGCGCGCGCACGGTGGCGACGATCACGGCCGCCGCCGGCGTGAGCCCGCCCGCGCGGCACTTGATGTCGAAGAACTTCTCGGCGCCGAGGTCGCTGGCGAACCCGGCCTCGGTCACCACCACCTCGCCGAGCTTCAGCGCCAGCCGCGTGGCGACGAGGCTGTTGCAGCCGTGCGCGATGTTGGCGAACGGCCCGCCGTGGACGAAGGCCGGCGTCCCCTCGAGCGTCTGCACGAGGTTGGGCTGGATCGCGTCCTTCAGCAGCACGGCCAGCGCGCCGACCACCTTCAGCTCGCCGGCCGTCACGATGCGGCCGTCCGCGGTCTCGCCGACGACGATCCGCGCGAGGCGCGCCTTGAGGTCCGGCGAGGTCGCGTCGCCAGGCAGAGGATCGCCATGATCTCGGAGGCCACGGTGATCTCGAAGCCGCGACTCGCGCGGGCACGCCGTGCGCGGGGCCGCCGAGGCCGATCACGATGTTGCGCAGCGCGCGGTCGTTCATGTCGAGCACGCGCTTCCAGAGCGATGCGGCGCGGCGTCGAGGCCGAGCGCGTTGCCCTGGAACGACGTGGTTGTCGAGCACGGCCGCCAGCAGGTTGTGGGCGGCGGTGATCGCGTGGAAGTCGCCCGTGAAGTGGAGGTTGATGTCCTCCATCGGCACGACCTGCGCGTAGCCGCCGCCGGCCGCGCCGCCCTTGACGCCGAAGCACGGCCCGAGCGACGGCTCGCGGATGCGCCACGATCGCGCGCTTGCCGAGCGGCGGAAGGCGTCGCCGAGCCCGACCGTGGTCGTGGACTTCCCCTCGCCCGCCGGCGTCGGCGTCATCGCGGTCACCAGCACGAGCGCGCCGTCGGGCCGGTCGCGCCAGGCGCGCGATCGCCTCCGAGCCGATCTTCGCCTTGGTGTCCGTACGGCTCCAGCTCGTCGGGCCCGAGACCGAGCGCCCGCGATCTCCTGGATGGGACGCAGCTTGCCGCGCGCGCGATCTCGAGATCGCGAACCCCCATGACTCAGCGTTCTCCTTTCAACGACTCTCTCACGCGCGCGGCGCGGCCAGGGCGGTGAGCGCCGCCTCGACCGCCGCGGCCTCGGGCGCCGTCAGCGCCGCGCCCCCGAAGCGTACACGCTCATAGGCGTGGGTGAGCTGCGCAAGCGGCGGCCCCCAGCCGCCCTCCGCACGCTGCGCGAACTCGCGCGCCGTCTCCTCCGCTTCCGGCGCCAGCCCCTGCCGCGCCAGGATGCGGAGCGCCCGCGCGTAGAAGACCGGCATGCCCCCGCCGGCGCCGCCCACGCCGCGACCGCGACGCCACCCGAGCACGCCCACGCCCAGGACGAGCAGCGCGACCACGGCCAGCGCCGGGCGCGGGATCTCGCGCCAGGTCGGCGGGTCCGTCAGCGCCGCGCTCCAGGACCAGGCGGCCCGCTGCACGGTCTCCGCCGCCGTCAGCTGGTCGTGCAGGCCCCAGCCGACGACGTAGCGATACCAGCGCATCCGCAGCGCGTCGAGCTAGAGCGTGGCGGACGCCGCCACCGGCGCCACCTCGCCCCCGTCCGCGGCGAGGGATCGAGCGTGATCCAGCCCGCGCCCTCGACGAACACCTCGACCCAGGAGTGGGCGTCGCGCAGCCGGACCATGAAGTAGCGGCCGTAGGGGTTCCACTCCCCGCGCTGGAACCCGTTCACGACGCGGGCCGGGATGCCGAGCGTGCGCAGCATGACCGCCAGCGCGGCGGCGAAGTACTCGCAGTTGCCCGAGCGCCGGACGAACAGGAACTCCTCGACCGGGTCGAGGGCGTCGTGCGGCGCAGCACGCGCGTGTAGCGGTACTCCCGGCGCAGACAGGTGCGTGAGCCGCCGCGCCGCCTCCCAGCCGTCCGCGCTGCCCGCCGTGACCTCGCGCGGCGAGGGCGGGGATGCGCGGCGCCAGCGGCGGCAGCTGCGAGGTAGCGCGTCTGCCAGCGGCGCATCGCGCGGCAGCCGCGCTCGGCGCGCCGGCCTGGCGCGGGTCGCCCACCTCCAGCTCCGACTCCACCGTGTAGTGCAGGCGGGCCGCGGCCACGGGCACCGCGACGTTGCCGGTCGTCGACCGTGACGAGGTCCGACGCGGCGCAGCAGCCGCAGCACGCGCGGCGCGCCGAAGATGATGTCGGTGCCGATGCGGCTCGAGGAAGATCTCCTGGGGGAGCACCGGCCCGCCGCGGAACTGGTTGACCGGCGAACGCCCCGGGGCCTGCCGCGCAGCGGAGGTCGCGCGTGGCGCGGCCCACGCGTCCACGTGCCGGCCGTCGAAGTGGTCGAAGGCCACGCCGCGCCACCGCAGCTCGGGCAGCCGCTCCGGCGGCCGCGGCCCGGTCGGGCAGATGCACGCGCATGACCACGGTGGCGTCGGCCTCGATCTCGCCGAAGGCGCCCAGCTCCACGCGGTCGGAGAAGCCCGACACCATGCGCCCACCGGCGCCCGCAGCGGCAGCGCCGCCTGCCCGACCCGCGGGATGACGAAGAACAGCAGCGCGGTGATCGCGAGCGTGCCGCCGAGGCGGCCGAGGCCAGGCCGAGCAGGCCGGGCCCGGCCGAGCGCGCGCCGTCGCGGCAGCGCCGCCGTCGGCGCCGCTCGGCCTCGGCAGCAGGTGGCTGGAGCATGCAGCATCCAGGTCGCCCAGCGACGAGGAAGGCGACGAGCAGAACAGGTAGCCGACGCCGAAGGTGACGGCGCGCGCCGGCCACGAGCATGAAGAAGGCCAGGAAGGCGATGTCGCGCGCGTCGCGCAGCGCCCGGCGCGTGTACAGCCGGTACAGGAGCAGGAAGACGAGCAGGTAGTGAACACGTCCAGCATGCGTCGAGCGACGGGTCGGCCACGTAGGAGGCCGGCGCCGCCGCCGCGCGCGGCCAGGGCGACCACGGCGCGCCGAGCGCGCAGCGTCGAGCGCGCCGGCGCAGCGTCCTGCCACCAGCTCGCCGGCCGACGCGGCCGCCAGCGACCAGGCAGCCCGGCGGGCCGACGAGGCCGCCGAGGTAGAGCGCCGCCAGGCCGTCCGGCGACCAGGAGTAGATGGCGACGCGCAGCGCGCAGCGGGATCGACCGGCACCGGCGTGACCGGATCTCGCACGCGCGGCTCCCGCGGCCCGCGGCGCGGGCCGCCGGTCGCGGCGCCGCCCGGCGCGGCGGCCGTAGAGCGCGAGCGCGGTGAGCAGCCGCCGCTCGTGCGCGGGCCCCCGGCCGAGCGGCACGCGACGCCGGGCGCCGCCAGCTCGACACGCGCGCCCGCGCGCAGCAGGTCGACGGCGAGCGAGGCCGCCTCCGAGATCGCCGCGCTCCAGCGCGCTCGGGGTCGCGCGCGCCGATGCCGCCAGCACGATGCGCGCGTCGACCGTCGGTCTCCGCCTCCAGCTCGCGCACGATCAGCGCGGCGGCCTTGGCGCTGCTGCGCCAGTGGATGAGCCGCGGGTCGTCGCCGACCCGGTACTCGCGCAGGTTGTAGCAGGTCGTGCGCCGCGGCCGCGGCGACGCGACGCGCGCGCGCCGCGCCGCCGCTCGCGTCGACGCAGGCGGGGCCGCACCGGCCGCAGGCGGGAAACACGACGACCTCGGCGCCCGAGCATCGACGGCGCCCCGCCTTGAGAACAGGCCGAAGGGAAAGCGCGTGGTCACGCGCAGCGCCGGGCAGCCGCTGGCGGCCGCGCGCGGGAAGCGCCGTCTCCCAGGTGACGAGCCGCTCGTCGCCCGCCGGCGAGCCGCGACAGTAGAGCGGGGCGCGCCGTGCCCGCGCCGCCTCGAGCGTCGACCGAGTACGAGGCGAGCCGGCGCTTGGGTTGGCGACGCGCGCGCCGAGCAGGGCGGCCGGCCGGCGTAGATCTCGTCCGGCACGACCGCGTGTCAGGCGCAGCCGCCGCATCGACAGCTCGGAGAGGACGCCGGAGACGACGATGAGGCCCAGCAGCATCGACGACAGCAGGTAGAGCAGGTTGTTGCCGGTGTTCATGGCGGCGAAGCCGACGCCGACCGCGGCGCCCAGGCACCACCAGCCGTCGCGCGTGGGCCGGATCGTGCGGCTGGCGGCCGGAAGCCGAGCCGCCAGCAGGCGCGCGCAGGGTCCGCGGCGGCGGTCACCGCGGGACCGCGACGTCCCGCGAGGACGGCGCGGATGCACCGCGTCGCCCGTCGGCGCGCTGCCCGGCCCCGCGGCGCCGGCCCGCAGCATCACGCGGTGGGCCAGCGCCGGCACCGCCAGCGCCTTGAAGTCGTCGGGCACGAGGAAGTCGCGGCCCGTCGGCGAGCGCGCGCGCCCGGGCCGCGCGCAGCAGCGCCAGCGAGCCCCGCGGGCTCACGCCGAGCGCGAGCAGCGGCGAGCTGCGCGTCGCGGCCACGAGCGCCATCAGGTAGTCGAGCACCGCGTCCTCCGACGCGCACCCGCTCGGCCTGCGTCCTGCAGCGCGCAGCACCTCGGCCGACGGTGAGCACGGGCGGCAGGCCGTCGGGCGACGCCGCGCGCCGCCGCCGCGCAGGATCGCCTTCTCGTCGGCGGCGCGCCGGATAGCCGATGCGGATGCGCAGCAGGAAGCGGTCGAGCTGCGACTCCGGCAGCGGTGCGTGCCCTCGTACTCGAGCGGGTTCTGGGTGGCCAGCACCATGAACGGCCGCGGCAGCGGGTGCGTCGACGTGGTCGAGCGAGACCTGCGCCTCGTTCATCGCCTCCAGCAGGCTCGACTGCGTCTTGGGCGTGGTGCGGTTGATCTCGTCGGCCAGGACGATGTTGGCGAAGATCGGCCCCGGCTTGAAGACGAACTCGCCGCGGTCGGGCTGGTAGATCGACACGCCGAGGATGTCCGACGGCAGCATGTCGGAGGTGAACTGGATGCGCCGGAAGCCCGCGCCGATCGACCGCGCCAGCGCGGCGGCCAGCGTCGTCTTGCCGACGCCGGGCACGTCCTCGATGAGCAGGTGGCCGCGGGCCAGCAGGCCGACGACCGCCAGCCGCACCACCTCGGGCTTGCCGACCAGCGCGCGGCCGATGTTGGCCTCGAGCCGCCGGATCAGGTCTACGGATGTTCGCACGGGGCTATTTCATATTCATACACCACCCCCTGCAGCCGGATTGGTAGGTCGGTGACACGGACGCCGAGGGACCGGACGGCGTCCGCCACGGCGTTGGCGAGGGCGGCCGGCGCCCCGATGGTGCCGCCCTCCCCCATGCCCTTGAATTCGCCCGGCATGAGGAACGGCAGTGAATGAAGGAAGAGCTGGACCAGATGATCTCGCGCGGTGCAGGCGTCGTTCACGGAGCCGGGCTCGGGCCGCGCCCTGGTGATGACGCGGCCACCGATCACGGGTGGGGTAGTCAAACGTTAGGGCAGAGGTAAGAGAGCAGAGGGCAGAAACGCCCTCTGCTCTCTGCCATCTGCTCTTTCAGCGAAGAAAGAAGAGTATGCCGACATTTGCCTATTCGGGCCGCACACGCGGCGGAGAAAACGTCACCGGCGAGCGCATCGCTGATAACGCCGATGCTGTCGTGGCGGCGCTGCGCCGGGAGCAGGTGCTCGTCACGCGCATCGCGCCAACCAAGGAAAAGGCCGGGGCGGCGGCTGCTGCGACTCCGAAAAAGGGGAAACTCGGCAAGAAGGTCAATCCGAAGAATCTGGCGGTGTTCGTCCGCCAGTTCTCCGTCATGATCGACGCCGGATTGCCGCTGGTACAGTGCCTGGAGATTCTGGGCAGCCAGGAAGAAGACAAGAACTTCGCCGAGACCATCCTGGTCACGCGCTCGGACGTCGAAAGCGGCGCGTCGCTCGCGGTCGCCGAGCTCGGCGATCGCGCGCGTGTACGTGACGCCGGCGCCGACCCGCAGCACGCCGTCGTCCGGCCCGTGCTCGGTCAGCTCGCGGACGCGCGTGAGATCGAGGATCGCCTCGGGCCGAGCGCGGGCGAAGTTCATCTCCACCATCACGTCCGTCCCGCCCCACAGCGGCATCGCACCGGGATTGGCGGCCTTCGCCTCCAGCGCCTCCTCCCACGTCTCAGGCTGCAGGAGCTCCATCGGGCGATGATATTCGGCCGCGCCTCCGGGGAACCTGACTCGGGACCGCAACCGACAGGGAGGCACCGACCGCGACGCCGGCCTGCTGCAGAAGTTCGGCATCGACCCGGGCGACCTCGTGAGCAAGCTCGGCGAAGGCGGCATCGGCAAGTCGCTCGGCCTCTAGAACCGGCCGAGCGCCGCTAGACTCGGCGGCGCGCTTGGTGGGCGTAGCTCAGTTGGTAGAGCTCCGGGTTGTGGTCCCGGCGGCCGCGGGTTCGAGTCCCGTCGCTCACCCCTATCGAACTCCCTGCAAAGCGGTACAAGCGGCCGCGCGCGGGAGTGGGCTCTGAAGCCGGCGGCCTTTAACTCGGACTCCACTTCGAGCCCGAACAGGGTCTCGAGGGTCTGATGCGTCCCCAGAACGATGCCGGCGCTCGGCGATGAGGCCGAGCTGTTCCGGGTCCACGACCGTCCGTTCCGCCGGATGGTCCGGCGGCTCGTCAATGACCTGCTACATCCACACAGAGCGTCACGTGATGCTCAACACGAAAGAGAGCAAGACGCATGCCCGACTATCGAGACAAGCGCGCGGGTGCTTTGGCCCACGGCTCGGCGAAGGGGAGCGACATCGAGCGCGTTCGCCGGGATGTCCACGAAGCGGATGCGCGCTCGCTGCACGCGGAGGAGCTTTCCGTTGCGGATCACCGGCAGCGGGTCTCCGATCGCGTGGCAGAGCACGAGGGCTCAATAGGCCAGCAGGAGACAGCGTCGGATTCATCTCCGCCGACTTAGGCGACACCGCGACGCTGTCAGCCGTACCCGCCATCGCACTGCCCGCGTCGGCGACCGCGGCTCGCTGGGCGCTCCGTGGTTTGCTGGCTTAAAGCGTCGCTAGCGCGGGCTCTCTAGTGGGTGGGGCGGTGTCGTGAAGCGGTGTGGTGAGGGGCGCCGGAGTCGGTGACTCGTCGCGGCCGAGCCGGCCGTCCGTGAGCTTGATGAGCAGCGCAACTCCAGCCCAGATTGTCAAGACGCCAAGGCCGAGCGTCACGATGTAGTCCCAGCGCTGGAGCGCGTCCTCTGTGCGTAACGCGGCTGAGGACATGGCGGTGTTGAAGCTGGCGTGGAGGAGGATGCACAGCAGCACGCTGCCGGTCTTGTTCAGCAGGTATGTGTACGCGAACGAGTAGCCAACGATGCTGAGCAGCGTGAGCGCGACGAGGACGAGCACGCCGTCGGTGCCCAGACCGTGGCTCGCTTCATCGGTGGCGAACAGGAGGGGCAGGTGCCAGAGCGCCCACACCCCGCCGAGTAGCAGCGTGGCTCGCACGGGCGAGAAGCGGTCCTGCATGCGCGGGAGCGCGAAACCGCGCCAGCCCAGTTCCTCGTTTCCCCCTTGGAGCAGCGCCACGAAGACCAGCGTCGGCAGGAATGCCGCGAGCCGAGCGTCCAATAGCGACCAGTCAAGCTCGTTGCCGGCGAGCGCGAACTCGGCGGTGACCAGAACCGCGAGGGCGACGGGGACGCCGAGCGCGAACAGGTACCAGCGGGGCGCTACGCGCCAGTGAAAGAGCCCCTTGAACCAGCGCTTGGCCGAGTGCTCGGTCAGACGGACCATGATGAGGGCCGCGACCAGCGGCCCGAACCCGCCGAGCACGAGGAGCGCGGTGGCAACTCCACCTCGGTAGCCGAGCGCCGAGACCGACCAGCAAGCCCACGAAAACGTGAACGCGAGGACAACGTAGGACGTCAGGGGATGACGGGTTGCGGTGGCGCGGAACGGCATGAGAGTCCTTTCGAGGTGCGCGGGCACCTCATGTGGCGGCTGCAGCTCCCACCGTCGCAGCGGCGAGCTGACGCCGCACCCGTCCTCACCACGCGACGCGTTCCGTAGTTCTCCGCGTTCTCGGCAGGCGCGCTCGGTCCGCGGGGTTGAAGCGACCGAGGTCTGACGGCGCTGCACGTAGTCCTCCGGCGTCCGGCGCGGGGCGTCTACGGATGACACGCGCCGAGGCCGGAAAGTAGCCTCGCGATCATGGAGATCGCTCGTCCGCTCGTCGCTGCCTGTGCCCTCGTGACGGCCTACGCGGTCGGCGTGCGGCCTGCTCTCCTTCGCGGGAGCCCGAGGCCGGTTCAGGCGATCTTCGCCAGGATCTTCTGGGAGCCCGCGCGCTGGATCATGCAGAGGCGCCAGTTCAAGAACCTCAAGCGACGCGCCGACCGGGCGCCGGTCAAGCCGAACGGATCGGCGGGTGGCGGGATCGGCGCCGAGACACGGGCGGCGGTGGCCACGGCCGGCGAGTCGCAGGCAAGCGGCGACCTCTCGGTGGCGGCGCGTACCTTTCGCGTCGTCCATGGTCTGATCACCGTCGCGTTTCTGCTCGCCATCGTCCATGTCTGGTGGTGCGCGCTGAGCGGCCGGCGTGACCGTTGGCTGCGGCTTGCCGTGGCTGCGCTCGTGGCCGAAGGTGCGTTCGTCGCCGTCAACCGCGGAGACTGTCCGCTCGGCGGGCTGCAAGATCGTCTTGGAGATCCGGTGCCGCTGTTCGAGCTCGTGCTCTCGCCGGCCGCCGCTCGCCGTGCGATCCCGGCACTCGGCAGCGTCGCGGGCGCGGGGATCGTCCTGCTCTCGCGCCAACGTTGGTCCTGGGCGTGACCGGGCCTCCGTCGAACGAGATGCGCACGAGCCCGTTGCCTGAGCTCGTGTGTCGCTATCTCGAGCGGTCGGTTTCGCCCGGGCGCCGCGTGCCGGGCCTGGTGCGGATCGGTCAGGAGGGGGAGATGCGGCAGAAGCCCGGTGGCCGCGCGATGCGCTTCTCCGCCGTGCAGGAACTCGCCGTCGATCGGGTCGCGTTCTCGTGGCGTGCTCGGTTCCCGCTCGCCATCCGCGTCTTCGACGGCTACTCCGACGGTCGGGGCCGGCTCGAGGCGCGGGTCCTCGGCGTGCCGGTGATGCGCCAGACCGGCCCCGACGTTGCGGCCGGCGAAGCCTTGCGCTACCTGGCCGAGCTGCCGTTGGTGCCGTGGGCAATGGAGCACAACGCGGAGCTCGAGTGGCGAGAGCTCGACGAACGCAGCGTCGAGGTCGCCGGCTGCTCCGGCGGCCGGCGGCTAGCGGTCACGCTCGAGTTCGACGCTGCGGGCGACATCGTTGGCGCGGGCTGCGACGCGCGGCCGCGACAGGTGGGCCGAAAGTCGGAGCCCACGCCGTGGGGCGGCGAGTTCAGCGACTATCGGGTTCTCGGCGGGATGCGCATCCCGGCGCGCGCGGAGGCGTATTGGGAGCTCGACGAGGGCCGCTTCGTCTACTGGCGCGGCACGGTGACGTCCGCCGAGGCGCTCGACGAGCCATTTGCGGCGGGTCAGTAGCTCTCGCGGTGTAGGGCACGGGCAGACCCTGATGTGCGGCAGCCGTGTGAGGTGGAGGCTGGGACCATGCCGCGAGAGAAGATGATCGACGGCGGTCTGTACGGCGCGACGATCACCGTCCTGCTGGTCGCTGGCCGCGAGGGGACGCGTACCGCCATGGCGAGCGTGCTCGACGCCGCCCCGGGCCTCCACCTAGCCGGGGTTGCAGCCGACCTGAGCGGCACGCTCTCCATGCTCGGTCGATGCCCTCCGGACGTCGTCGTGGTCGACGAGGGCCTGCTCGGTGAAACCGTGGCCCGGCGGCTCGCCGCCCTCGCGCCGAGCACCGCGTTCGTCGTTCTCGGCATGAGCGATCACCCAGGCTTTGCGGCGCGGGCGCGCGCTGCCGGCGCCGTTGATTACGTGCGGCTCGACGATGCCGCCGAGCGCGTCGCGGCAGCGGTGTCGGCGGCCGGGTCGGCCGCCAGCAGCGGCTCCTCGGCGTCGCGGCGGCGGACGGGCAGCCGCGCCGTCACGGTGGTTCCCGCGCCGGGGGCGGAGTCGATCTGAGCCGTCCCTCCCAGCGAGGCTGCGCGCTCGCGGATGCCGACGAGGCCGAATCCTCCGGGAATGGACGTCGTGTCGAACCCGCGGCCCTCGTCGGTCACGCGCACGGCGACGTTGCCCTCTGCCTCGACGACGTCCACCGCGACCACGTCGGTGCCGGCGTGCTTGAGGGCGTTGTTCAGGCTCTCCTGCACGATCCGGTAGATCGCGGTCTCCAGATCCTCGGCATGGCGGGTGGCGGACCTGCCGGTCTCGTAGTCCAGGTCCACGGTCAGCTCGACGTCGAGCCCTCGGCTCCGCATGCGGTCGACCAGCGACTCGAGCGCCGCCGCTGCTCCGAGCTCGTCGAGTGCGGCCGGGCGCACGTCGGCGATGATCCCTCGCAGGTTGGCGATCTCCGTATCGAGCTGGAGCACCGCATCGTCGACCGCGGTGCGCCAGCGGCCGGCGTCGTCTGTCCGGCGGGCGGTGGACAACCCGAGGCGGAGGGCTCCCAGGCCCTGGAGCGTCTCGTCGTGCAGCTCCCGAGCCCACCGGCGGCGCTCCTCCTCGGTGGCGAGCTCACGGGCGCGCAGCTGCTCCATGGTCACCGAGCGTGCCGTTACCACGGCGCTCGCCGCGCTCGTGGCGAACGAGGTGAGAAGCCGCTCGTCGTCGTCGGTGAACTCAGGTCCGTCGAGCGGGTCGAAGACGGCGAGCACACCGGGGGTCTCCGCGCGGAAGGCAAGCGGGACGAAGAGGCCTGCCCGCGCCTTCAGCCCGAGGGCCCCGAGTCCGGACTCTTCGAAGCGCGCGCGGTTGAACTCGTCGGTCAGCCGCTGCGGGCGACGCGTTCGCAGCACCTGTCCGACGACGGTCTGGTCGACGCTCACCTCCCGCCCCACGAGCTCCGGATCCACCTCGCCGGCCACCGCGGCGATCTGCACGCGATCCGCGACGACGAGCTCGATGACGAGCGCGCGGGCTCGGACCAGCGCGCGACCGCGTTTCGCGATCAGCCCGAGCACCACCTCGAGATCCGTCTCGCCCGCCAGCACGCGCGAGATCTCCGCGGTGGCTCCCATGGCGGTTACCGTCTGCTCGAGTTCGTCGCGGCGGCTGCTGACCTCCAGAAGGCGGCGGGCGTTCCCGATCGCGATCGAGGCCCAGTCGGCAAGCATGACGGCGGCCTGCTCGTCCTCGTCGGTGAACTCCTCGCCGCCTTCCTTCTCGGTCAGGTAGAGGTTGCCCCAGGCCTCGCCGCGGACGATGAGCGGCACACCGAGGAAGCTGGACATCGGCGGGTGGCCGATCGGGAAGCCGTACGAGCGGGCATGGGCGCCCACCTCCGGCAGGCGCAGGGGCTTGGGCTCGCGGATCAGCTCACCCAGCACGCCGCGGCCGCGGGGAAGGTCCCCGATCTCGCGCCGGGTGTCTTCGTCGATGCCGACGGTCAGGAACCGCTCCAGCTCCGTCCGTCGTGCGTCGAGCACGCCGAGCGCGGCGTAACGGGCGCCGGTCAGCTCACGCCCGACCGCCAACACGCGTTGAAGGACCGGCTCGAGCTCTGACTCCTCGAGCACGCGGCGACCGAGGTCGATCAGCGTCCGAAGCGCGCGCTCTTCCATCGTCTCGGCGGCCGTGGTGTCAGGCCCATAGCCTAGGGAAAGCCGGCGCGCGATTGCGGCCAACTACGGAGGCCGCCAGCGGGCTGGCCGTGATGACGCGGGACTGAAGCGCGCATAGCCTCGCCGCTATGACCCAGCCGCTCTCCTCAACGCTTCCACACGTCGTCATCGTCGGCGGCGGCGTCGCCGCCCTCGAGGCGCTGATCGCCCTCCGTGAGCTCGCGGGCGACCGCATCCGCGTGACGCTTCTCGCCCCCGAGCCGGACTTCGTCTACCGACCGCTGGCGGTCGCCGAGCCCTTCTGCCTCGGTCACGCCGCCCACCATCCGCTCGCGGAGATCGTCCGCGACTTCGGAGCCGAGCTCGTGCGTAGCGCGCTCGTCGACGTCGATCCCGTCCGGCGCTCCATCACCACGAGCGATGGTGCCACGCTCGCCTTCGACTCCCTGCTCGTGGCCGTGGGCGCGCGGAGCGTGCCCGTGCACCGGCACGCCATCACGTTCGGCGCCGACGGCGCGCCTGAGGCCTTGGCCGGCCTGCTGGCCGACCTCGAGGAGGGCTACGCGCAGCGGGTCGCCTTCGTCGTGCCGAGCGGCCTCGCGTGGAGCCTGCCGCTCTACGAGCTGGCCATCATCACCGCCCGCGATGTGTGGGGCGCCGGCATCGACGACGTGCACTTCACCTTCGTTTCGCCGGAGGCCCGGCCGCTCGAGCTGTTCGGCCCCGAGCCGAGCGCCATGGTTGCGGACCTGCTCGCCGAGGAGGGGATCGAGTTCGTCGGCTCGGTCGCCGCCGATGTCGTGCACAACGGTGTGGACGCCGGCGGGCGGCACATCGACGTGGATCGGATCCTGACCCTGCCGGTGCCCGTCGGGCCGGCCGTCCCCGGCCTGCCCGACACAGACGGCTTCATCCCGGTCGACGAGCATGGCCTGGTCGAAGGGCTCGAGGGCGTCTACGCCGCAGGTGACGCGACGGACTCCCCGATCAAGCAGGGCGGCCTTGCCGGCCAGCAGGCGGTGGCCGCCGCCGAGGCGATCGCCGCCCGCCACGGCGTGGACCTCGAGCCGCAGCCGTACCGCCCAGTCCTGCGGGGGATGCTGCTGACGGGGGGCGGCGACCGCTGGCTGCGCGAGCCCGCGGACGACGCCCCGTCCGAGGCACACGCGTCGACGCACGCGCTCTGGTGGCCACCCACCAAGATCGCCACCCGCTACCTCGCGCCCTATCTGATGGGCCGCGAGGACGCGGAGTACCTGCGCTCTCAGCCCGAGGGCCATGCCGTCGACCGGGACCTCGAGATCCTCGGGCGCGCACGATGAAGCGCTGGGGCACTCGTCTGCACGCGTGGGTGTACCGGCTCACGCGCGGGCGCTTCCTGGGCCGCTTGGGCGGGCAGTCCGTGCTGTTGCTGGAGTCGGTCGGTCGCCGGACCGGTCAGCGCAGGACCACGCCCGTGCAGTACCTCCCGGCCGGCGATGCCTTCGTCGTCGTCGCGGCCAACGCCGGCGCGTCGCATCCGCCGGCGTGGTGGCTGAACCTCCGCGCCGACCCACGCGCCCGCGTCCAGGTCGCTGCGGCGATGTTCGACGTCCGGGCGCGAGAGGCCACGGGGGAGGACCGCACGTCGCTGTGGCGGCAGCTTACGGCCGCCAACCGCTATCTGGAGCGTGTTGCGCGCAAGGCCGGACGGGAGCTCCCGCTCGTGGTTCTCGACGTCTCACAGTCGACGCCATGACCGTCGTCTCGGCTGGAACCGTCGATATCGCGCTCCGCGATGGCGCCACGGTGCGCGTGCGGCCCATGGGCGCCGAGGACGAGGAAGGCCTGCGCGCGCTCTTCGACGATCTCTCGGCCGATTCGCGCTGGCTGCGGTTCTTCAGCGGCGGTGCGGACATGCGTCGGGCCGCTTCGTCGTCCGCCGGGCTCGAGCCCGAACGGGGTCGTGGCCTGGTCGTCGTGGCAGGTCCCGAGGAGCGGGTGGTGGCTCACGCGAGCTACATCCGCGAGTCGGCCGGTCGCGCAGAGGTGGCGTTCGAGGTGGCCGACGACTGGCACGGCCAGGGGATCGCGACCGTGCTGCTCGCCCACCTCGCCGAGCTGGCCGTGATCGACGGTATCGGGACGTTCACGGCCGTCGTGCTGCCGGACAACCACCGGATGGTGCGGGTGTTCCGCGATTCCGGCTTCGCGGTCGACGTTCGCCCGGCGCCTGGCGAGCTTCACGTCGAGATGCCGGCCGCCCTTGGCGACGCCGCGCGGGTGCGCTTCGAGGATCGCGAGCGCATCGCGGGGGCGGCAGCTGCGGCCCACGTGCTGCGGCCGGCGTCCGTCGCCGTGATCGGCGTCTCGCGCAAGCCCGGCTCGATCGGGGCCGCGGTGCTCGGGAACCTGCGTAGCGCGGGCTATCGCGGCCGCCTGGCCGTCGTGCACCCGCGCGGCGGGACCTTCGGCGATCTGACCGCCCACCGCTCGATCGCGGACGTGCCGGAGCCGGTGGAGCTTGCTGTCGTCGCCGTCAAGGCCGAGGCCGTCACGGAAGTCGCGCGCGAGTGCGGTGCCGCTGGCGTGCGAGCGCTGGTCGTCCTCTCGGCGGGGTTCGCCGAGGTGGGCGCGACCGGGGTGCAGCGCCAGGCGGAGCTGCTGGCCGTGTGCCGCGCCGCGGGCATGAGGCTTGTCGGCCCGAACTGCCTCGGCGTGCTGAACACGGCCGCCGACGTCGGCCTCAATGCGAGCTTCGCCCCGGTCGCGCCGACGTCGGGGCATGTGGCGTTCGCTTCGCAGAGCGGCGCGTTCGGGATCGCCGCGATCGCGGAGGCCGCGAGGCGCGGCCTCGGCCTGTCGTCGTTCGTGTCGACCGGCAACAAGGCCGACATCTCCGGCAACGATCTGCTGCAGCACTGGGAGGACGACCCGGGCACCGACGTCATCGGCCTCTACCTCGAGTCGTTCGGCAATCCGCGCCGGTTCGGCCGCATCGCGCGCCGCGTCGGGGCCACGAAGCCCGTGATCGCGGTCAAGAGCGGCCGCTCGGCAGCCGGGGCCCGGGCGGCAGCTTCTCACACGGCCGCGCTGGTCGCCGTCTCGGACGCCACCGTCGACGCGCTGTTCCGCCACGCCGGCGTGATCCGCGCCGGCACGGTGGGCGAGCTGTTCGACGTCGCCGCGCTGCTGTCGGGCCAGCCGTTGCCCGGCGGCGACCGCATCGGCGTCGTCACCAACGCGGGCGGTCCGGGAATCTCGTGCGCCGACGCCTGCGCAGCGGCGGGCCTCCGCGTGGACCCTGTTGGGGAGCACACCCGGAGCCGCCTCGCCGCGCACCTGCCGCGCGAAGCGACAGTCACCAACCCGGTCGACATGATCGCGACGGCCGGCGCCGACGAGTACCGGCGCGCGCTGGAGGTGCTGGCCGAGGATCCCGCGATCGATGCCCTCGTGGCGATCTTCATCCCGCCGCTTGTGACCGCCGCGCAGGATGTGGCGGAGGCGATGCGGGCCGCCGCCCGGACCACGCGCGCGGCCGGCAAGCCGCTGGTCGCGGTCTGGATGGCCCAGGACGATGCGTCACGCGTGCTGCTCGCGGGCGGCGAGGGTGGAGTGCCCGCCTTTGCCACACCGGAGGAGGCGGTACGCGCGCTCGCGCACACCGTCGACTACGCCCGCTGGCGCCAGGCGGCGACCGAAACGCCGCCCGTTCTCGCCGGCGTCGACTCCGACGCAGCGTCGGCGGCCATCGCCGCCGCGCTCGCAGACGGGGGCGGTTGGATGCCGCCGAACCGGGTGGAGGAGCTGCTGAACAGCTACGGCGTGCCGCAGGTCGCCGCTCGCGTGGCTGCGACCCCGGCGGCCGTGGCGGACTGGGCGAAGGAGATTGGCGGGCCGGTCGCGATCAAGGCGATCGCTCTCGGGCTCGTCCACAAGTCCGACGTGGGGGGCGTCCGTCTCGGCGTCGTGGGGGCGGCCGACGCAGCACAGGCCGCGAACGAGATCGCGGCGGCGGTCTCCGCCGCCGGCCATGTCCTGGCCGGCTTCGTGGTGCAAGCGATGGCCGCCGAGGGCGTCGAGATGCTCGTCGGCGTCGCCGGCGACCCCGACTTCGGGCCGGTCGTGGCCTGCGCCGCCGGAGGCGTGGCCGTGGAGCTGCTCGGCGACGTGCAGATACGGTTGGCGCCGCTCACTCGCCGCGACGCGGGGGAGATGGTGCGGTCGCTGAAGACGTTCCCGCTTCTCGACGGCTACCGCGGCGCCCCGCCTACCGATGTCCCGGCACTGGAGGACCTGCTCCTGCGCGTCTCGGCGCTCGCCGCCGCTCATCCCGAGATCGCCGAACTGGACTGCAACCCGGTCCTGGTCGGCCCCGAGGCGGCGACCGTCGTCGACGCGCGGGTGCGCATCGAGGCGCCCGCGCCGCCGCGGCCCTACCCGTCGCTGGACCGCTGACTCAGGCCTCGACGTCGACGAAACCGTGTGCGAGCGCGTAGCGCACGAGCTCCGCGCGCGACGACCGCCGCGTCTTCTGCTGTATGTGGGCGCGATGCGACTCCACGGTCCGCACGCTGAGGTAGAGCTGGCCGGCGATCTCGGTGTTCGTGTGGCCGAGCGCGATGAGCTTGAGGACCTCCACCTCGCGCTCGGACAGGTCGTCCGGCGGCCCGGCAGGCTCCAGCGGCTGGGCCGCGAGGCGGGCGCCCAGGCGCGGGTTGAGGTACGTCTCGCCCTCGGCCGCCAGGCGGATCGCGCCGAGCAGCTCGTCGTCAGCGGCCTCCTTGAGAACGAACCCAAGCGCTCCGGCCTGGAGGGCCTGGCGCGCGAACGAGGGCTCGTTCTGCATGGTCAAGACGACGATGGCGGTCGTGGGCGCCTGTTCGAGCATCGTCGGGATTGCCTCCAGGCTCGAGCCGCCCGGCATGTTGAGGTCGAGCACGATCACGGCCGGGCGGTGTGCGCGCGCCATACGCAGCGCGTCCGGCAACGTCCCGGCCTCGGCGACGACGCGCAGCTCGGGCGCCGCGTCGACGAGCAGCCGCAGGCCCTTGCGGACGACTACGTGGTCGTCGGCGAGCACGACGGTGATGTCCTCACGGCCGGACGAGTCGGCGGTCATGAGCCAAGCATGTCGTACACCGCGGCGCCGGAGTCCGTAGTTCGCCGCAGCGGTGAGCGGAAGTTCCGCTCGTGTCGGCGGTCTTGGGCGGTTGGCCCAGCCGCGTCGCGGGGGGACGATGGGTGGTCCCACTCGATCGTGGAGACACCAATGCCGGCCCCGACCCACATCCCGCTGAACCCGTTCGCTCCCTGGGGGGGCGAGCTCGACGACACGCGCGTCCGGACGATAATGCGGCCCGGAGTGATCTCCGTGCCCGAAGACGCATCGCTGCGTCAGGCGATGCGTGCCATGGCAGCCCATGCGGTGCACGCGGTGCTGATCGTGGCCGCCCGGAACCGTACGCCACTCGGGTGGGTGACCGCCCGCGGCGTGCTCACCTGGCTGACACGCGACGCCGCCCTCGCGCCCGCAGCCATCGCGATCACCGAGCCCGCCGTCTGGATCCATCCGACGGCCTCCGCGGCCGACGTCGTGCGCCTCCTGGCCGAGACGGGCGCGACGCACCTGCTCGTCGCCCACCACTCCGAGGCGCCGCCCCAGGGCGTCGTCGGCGAGCTCGACATCGTGCGGCTCGTCGCCCAGTGAGCGCGTGATGGTCGGCGAGCTGGTGCTGCTGGCGCTGGCCGCCACCGGCACCGCGCTCGCCACAGGGCTCGGCGCCGTGCCGGTGTTCGCCCTGGGCGAGCGCGCAGTCGCACTGCGGCCACTGCTGTGGGGCCTGGCGGCCGGGCTGATGGGTGTGGCCTCGGTGATCGGCCTGCTCGAGCCGGCACTCGACGAAGGGTCGGCCGCTGTCGTTGCAGCGGGCCTGCTCGCCGGCACGCTGTTCCTGATCGCGAGTCGGCGGGCGCTCGATGGGCGAGATGTCCACGTCGGCAAGCTGCGGGGAGCCGGCGTCCGCCGCTCGGTGCTCGTGCTCGGAGTGCTCTTCGTGCACAGCCTCCCGGAGGGCTTCGCGATCGGTACCGCCTTCGCGTCCGAGCGTGAGGGCCTCGGCCTCTTCATCCTGCTGGCGATCGCGCTGCAGAACGTCCCGGAGGGCACGGCCTCGGCGATCCCGATGCAGCAGGCGGGCTTTCCGGCATGGCAGCAGTTCTGGGCGGCGGTCGCAACCAGTCTCCCGCAGCCGTTGGGCGCCGTCGTCGCCTACCTGCTCGTGGAGCAGATCCAGGCGCTGCTGCCGTTCTCGTTCGCCTTCGCCGCGGGCGCGATGCTCGCGCTCGTCGCCCTCGAACTGGTGCCGCAGGCGTTCACGGCGCGCACGTGGCGCTCGGCCCTCGCCGGCGTGGCGACGGGCGGGCTCGCGATGCTCGTCTTGAGCGCTGCCGTCGGCGTCTGACCGGCGGACTACGGAGCCGACTCGTGTAGTCCGAGCGGATGGCAGCGCGGCCCGGCTCCGCTGCAATGGGTGGCGACACCTTTCCTTGAAGGAGGACGACATGACAAAGCTCTACACCTACGCCGGCATCGCAGCGAGCGTGGTCCTGATCGCGTTCGGCATCGGCGCCGTGTACACAGGCTTCGATGGCCGCGATCGCGTCCACACCGACCTCGCTCGTGAGCAGATCGTCGGCACGCCGGACTCGACGATCCCGAACCAGACGGTCGACACCGGCGCTGAGGCGCAGGCGTTCGCCAACGTGATCCGCAAGCACACGCTCGAGGCGACCGGCGGCCAGACCTACTCCCAGATGGGCCGCTTCCTGGACGAGAACGGCAAGGCCACGTCCGACGAGAAGCTCGCGGCGACGGACCCCAAGACGGGTCAGCCGGTCGAGAACGGCCTGCGCAACATGTGGGTGACCTCGACGGCGCTCTCCACCTCCCTCAACACGGCGTACTTCGCCGAGCGCGTCGCGACCTTTGCCATCGTCATGGGCTTCGCTTTGCTGCTGACCGGCATCGGGTTCCTCGTGCTCACCCTGAGGCTGCTCGCGCCGCGTACGGCAACCCAGAAGGCACCGATCGCGGCAGCGGTCCCCGTACCCTCCTGACGATCGGGTAACGATCCCGCAGCCGGTCGGCCCGGCTAGCGCTCAGCGCAGCAATTCGACGGCCGGAGACGGCCGTCGATCTGCGTTTCGGCTGGCCCGGCGATCGCGGGTTCGAATCCCGTCGCTCAGCCCTAGAAGGCCCTGCAAACGACCGCACTTGCTTGCCAGGGCGTCGAGGGCAGCGGACCCGACGGGTCCAAACGGGGTCCAAAGTTGCGTCAGAACTTGGGTCCGGCGACCCGTCTGACGACCTACCAAGACCGCTATGCGGCGACGAGGAGGAGCTCTTCCGGAGCTACCAACACCACGATGTCGTGCAGGGCCCCGAAGCGACGCTTGCCGGGCGCCGGCGTCGCCTTGCCGTCGCTCGAGCTGTCGGACGTCTTAGCCGCAACCGGGGACCCGCCGCTGGGCGGTCGCTCAGAGCCGCCGGGCAGATCGACGCGGCGTCGGAGGCACACGGCCGGCTCTACGGCTTCGTGGCGTGACGTCAGCCGCGACCGGCAGCGTAGGTGCGCGGGAGCAGCTGTGCGCCGCGGCGCAGCACGAGCGCTACGGCACCGAGGACCTCGGCTCGATCGCCGAGCGCGCTCCGCGAAGGACCCGGACGCCCTCGCATGCAGTGACCTGACCTAGGTTCGGCAGGGAGGCGGCGCGCCGCGGGTTCCGGACCCGCGGCGCGCCCGCCGCGAGTCAACGGGGTGCGACCCGAGCAGCCCGCGTAGGGTTCAAGGCATGGCGTCGCTCGGACTCGGCCTCGCCGCGCTCGGACGCCCCGGCTACCTCAACCTCGGGCACGCCGACGACCTCGGCGACGATCGCTCGGTGGCGGCGTTGCGACAGCGCGCCCACCACGTGCTCGACGCGGCGTGGGAGGGAGGGGTCCGCCACTTCGACGCCGCTCGCTCCTACGGCCGGGCCGAGGAGTTCCTCGGCGGCTGGCTGCAGTCGCGGCAGCCCGCCGGCGCGGTCGTGTCGTCCAAGTGGGGCTATGTCTACACAGCGGATTGGCAGGTCGACGCGGACCCGCCGGAGGTCAAGCACCACGACCTGGAGACGCTGCGGCGGCAGCTCGCCGAGACGCGCGACACGCTCGGCGACCGGCTCGACCTCTACGCCATCCACTCCGCGACGCCTGAGAGCGGCGTGCTCGAGGATGCCGCCGTGCTCGACGAGCTGCACTCGCTGCGCGGCAGCGGCGTTCGCGTCGGCGTGACCGTGAGCGGCACCAGCCAGGCCGAGACGATCGAGCGCGCGCTGGAGCTCGACCTCTTCGACGCGGTCCAGGCCACCTGGAACCTGCTCGAGCGCTCGGCCGAGCCTGCGCTCGCGGCGGCCGCCGAGGCCGGCCTGACCGTCTATGTCAAGGAGGCCCTGGCCAACGGGCGCCTCGCCGGCCGCGAGGCTTCACCCGCGCTCGCCGAGGCGGCAGCCGCGCGCGAGACGACCCCGGACGCGCTCGCGCTCGCCGCGGTGCTGCAGCGGCCGTGGGCGGACGTCGTGCTGAGCGGCGCCGCGACCGTGGCGACGCTGCACAGCAACCTGCGGGCCGCGAGCGTGACGTGGAGCCCCGAGCTCGACCAGCGGCTCGCCGGGCTCCACGAGGACCCCGCGGCGTACTGGCAGCGCCGCGGGGCCATGCCCTGGACCTAGCGCCGCCTAGGCCCGGCCCTCCGCGGGGAGGGCGGTGCGCTCCATGTCGAGCTCCGGCAGGATCCGCTCGAGCCAGCTCGGAATCCACCAGTTGCGGTCGCCGAACAGCTGCATGACGGCGGGAACGAGGACCATTCGCACGAGCGTGGCGTCGAGGAAGATCGCCGAGGCCAGCCCGATCCCGAACAGCTTCAGGAAGGCGTCCGGCGCCGCGAGGAAGGCGAGGAAGACGACGACCATGATCGCCGCCGCCGCCGTGATCACGCGCGCGGTCTTGGCCAGGCCGTCAGCCACCGCCCGGCTCGTGTCGCGGTGCTTGAGGTACTCCTCCCGGATCCGCGAGACGAGGAACACCTCGTAGTCCATCGACAGGCCGAAGAGGATCGCGAACATCATCACCGGCATGAAGGGCGCGATCGGCACCTCGCGGTCGATCCCGATCAGCTCGCCGACCGCTCCGCCCTTCGCCACCATCGTCATCACGCCGAACGCCGCCCCGACCGAGAGCAGGTTCATCAGCCCGGCCTTGAGCGCGATCAGCGGCGAGTGGAAGGCCACCAGCAGGAGCAGGAACGACAGGCCGACGACGCCGGCGATGAACAGCGGCATGCGGTCGGTGATGTAGTCGCTCTGGTCCTCGAGCGCGGCGGTCACGCCGCCCACCTCGGCCCGGATGCCCTCGCTCGCGAGCGTCGTGGGCACGACGTCCTCGCGTATCCGCTCGACGAGCGCCTCCGTCTCCGCGTCCTGGGGCGACCCGCGAGGGATCACGGTGACGATCGCGGCGTCGCCCGCCTCGTTGATCTGCGGCTCGGGCACGAACGCGACGCCGCGCTCGTCGCGCAGCTGCTGCGCGAACGACTCGATCGCGCCCTGCGCCGACGGGTCGTCGGGCAGGTCGGCGGCGATCACCAGCGGCCCGTTCGTGCCGGGCCCGAAGCCCTCGGTGTTGAGGTCGTAGGCCTGGCGGGTCATGGTGCTCGGCGGGTCGTTGCCGGCGTCGGGGAAGCCGAGCCGCATGCCGAGCGCGGGCGCCGACAGCGCCAGCAGGATCGCGGTCGCGGCGATCACCGCGAGCCACGGGCGGCGCTGCACGGCATGGCTCCAGCGCGCCGCGGGAGAGTGCTCGTTGCCCTCGGCGGCCGGCTTGCGGCGGCCGACGAGCGGCAGCCGCAGGCGATCGACCTTCGGGCCGAGGTAGGAGAGGAGCGCCGGCAGCAGCGTGACGGCGGCGAGCATCACCACGAGCACGGCGAGCGACGCCGAGATCGCGACGCCGTACATGTAGGGGAGGCCGGTGAGGAAGAGCCCGAGGACGGCGATCACGACCGTGCCGCCCGCCAGGATGACGCTGCGCCCCGCGGTGGTGACGGCCTCGACCACCGCGTCGTGGCGGTTCGTGCCCGCATGCATGGCGGCGCGGAACCGCGTCAGCACCAGCAGCGCGTAGTCGATCCCGACGCCGATGCCGATCAGGCCCGAGACGGCCGTGGTCCAGTCGGGCACGTCGATGACGTTGGCGAGTAGGACGATCAGGCCGCCGGAGGAGATGCCGAGGCCGAGCAGGGCGATCACGAGCGGCAGGCCGGCGGCGACCACCGACCCGAACGCGATCAGCAGGACGATCGCCGCGGCGATGAACCCGATGCCCTCGGGGCTCGTCGTCTCCTGAGCGGCGTAGATCGGGTCACCGCCGAGCTTGATCTCAAGCCCGTTGCCGCTGTTGGCCTCGGCGGCCGCGATCAGCTTCTCGCCGTCCTCCTTCGGCACGTCCCAGCCGGCGACGCTCAGCGGCAGCGTGGTCGCGCCGATCGTGCCGTCCTCGGAGACGCGGACCGGCGTCTCGTCGCCGACGTTGTCGATCCGCTTGGCCTCCGCGAGGAACGCGTCGACCCGCTCACGGGCGCCCGCGGCCTCGGCCCCGGCTGGGTCCTTCCAGACGACGTAGATCTCCTGACCGGAGTAGCCGGCGAAGCGCTCCTCGGTCAGCTCGCTCGCCGCCTTGGACTCGGAGCCGGGCGTGTTGTAGTCGGCGTCGTACTCGCCGGCGAGCGAGGAGCCGACCCCGATGATGACGACGGTTGCAGCGATCCAGGCGAGGACCATGCGGCCCCGGCGGCGGTAGGAGAGATCGGCGACGCGGGTGAGGAAGCGAGTCATGACGATCCACTCTGCCCCAGCCAACCGCAACGGCCCAAGCGGGCTTCCCGCCCAAGCGGAGTGCGGTTAGCCGCACATGTCAGCCGCGGCGCACGAAAGCAACGAGGCTCTTGTGGTCCTCGTCACAGGCCAGACAGCCCGCGAGATGCGCGCGCATGCCGGGGACCAAGTCGTCGGCCAAGGTCGTGGGCGGCTACGGCGACGTCGCGCTGCGGGACTTCGGGCTCCTGCTCGGCGCGCTCACGCTAGCCCGCCTCGCGGGCGCCTTCGGAGCGCGAGCGCCCGTCGTTCACGACCGGTAGCCCGGCGACCCGCCGGAGCTTCGAGGCGTCGCTGCGATGGTCAACGCACTTGTCCGCCTGCAGATCCCAGCTCGACGGGTGATCTCGGTGCCGGACCGAAGAGTCAGGAGAACTGCGTACCGCCGGATCAGGCGGGCCCAACGCAGGTCATCACGTTCCAAGCTGGCAGGCCCGCCGGACGCCTCAGCCCTGCCGCGCTGCCGACCGTACACTCGCGGCCATCGACCCCTCGCTTGCGAAGCACACATCGGAGGACCGGCAGCGTGTCGTCGTCTGAGGACATCTCCGACGACGAGCGGCAGCTGGCGCGGCTTCTGGCGCTGATCGACTCGTCGCCGCTCGCGCTCGTGGAGTTCGGCCTCGACACGCGCATCCGGCTGTGGAACCCGGCTGCCGAGCGCATCTTCGGCTGGTCGCAGGAGGAGATGCTCGGGCGGGGCGGCCTCCCCATGGCGCCGCCGGCGAGGCGCGCGGAGAGCGAGGAGTTCTTCACGCGCGTGCGCGCGGGCGAATCGCTCAACGACCTCGAGACCGAGCGCCAGCGCAAGGACGGGACGCTCGTGGCCGTGTCGATCGCCGCCGCGCCGGTCAGGGACGGTTTCGGCCACGTCGTCGGCAACATGGTCGCCTACACGGACATCACCGAGCGCAAGGCGCAGGAGGCGGAGGTCCACCGCCTGAACGCCGAGCTCCACGCCCGGCTCGAGGAGCTCGCCGCCTCGCGAGCTCGGATCGTCGCGGCCGGCGACGTCGAGCGGCGCCGGCTCGAGCGCAACCTGCACGACGGCGCGCAGCAGCGCCTCGTCTCCCTCTCGCTGTCATTGCGGCTCGCGCTCGCCAAGCTCGAGTCCGACCCGGCGGCCGCGCGTGCGATCCTCGCGCCCGCCGGCGACGAGCTGGCGCTTGCCCTCGACGAGTTGCGCGAGCTCGCGCGCGGCCTACATCCGGCCGTCCTCACCGATCGCGGCCTGCGAGCGGCGGTCGAGATGCTCGCGGGCCGCGCTCCGGTCGTCGTCGAGATCGAGGAGATCCCCGACGAGCGGCTGCCGGAGCCGGTCGAGGCAGCGGCGTACTACCTGATCGCCGAGGCGCTCACGAACGTCGCCAAGTACGCGCGCGCGTCCGCGGTGCGGGTCCGGGTCACCGCGAGCGGCGCGGGTGTCGCGGTCGAGGTGACCGACGACGGCGTCGGCGGCGCCGACCCGGCCAACGGCTCCGGCCTCCGCGGGCTGGCGGATCGCGTCGAGGCGCTCGGCGGCACGCTCGAGGTCGTCAGCCCTGCCGGCGCCGGAACGGCGCTCCGCGCCCTGATCTCGATAGGGTCGATCCACCGATGAAGCGGCTGATCGTCTGCTGCGACGGGACGTGGAACCGGCCTGATCAGCTCGACCGGGGTGAGCCCGCGCCGACCAACGTGGCCAAGATCGCGATGGCGCTCGCGGATCGCGACGAGGACGGCAACCCGCAGCTCGTCCACTACCAGCCCGGCGTCGGCACGCGCCGCTGGGAGCGGCTGCGTGGCGGCGGGTTCGGCATCGGGCTCTCCCGCAACGTGCAGGAGTGCTACGGCTTCCTGGTCGACAACTACGAGCCCGACGACGAGCTGTACCTGTTCGGGTTCAGCCGCGGCGCCTTCACCGCGCGCAGCACGGTCGGCCTCGTGCGCAACAGCGGCATCCTGCGGCGCGCGAACCGCGACCGGATCGCCGAGGCGTACGCGCTCTACCGCAACCGCGACGAGGACACAGGCCCGCACGGCATCGCCGCCGAGCTGTTCCGGCGCTCGTACTCGCATCCCGACCTGCACGTGCAGTTCGTGGGCGTCTGGGACACCGTCGGCGCGCTGGGGATCCCGATCGACGGCTTCCGCCCGCCGCTGCTGAGCAAGCGCTGGACGTTCCACGACACCACGCTCAGCCGCTACGTGCGCAACGCCTTCCACGCGATCGCGATCGACGAGCGCCGCGGCGCGTTCAAGCCGACGCTGTGGACCAAGCAGGACGACACGCCGGAGCAGACGCTCAGGCAGGTGTGGTTCGCCGGGGTCCACTGCGACGTCGGCGGGGGCTACCGCGACCCGGACCTGTCGGAGATCCCGCTGCTGTGGATGGCGGAGAATGCGCGGGCGTGCGGGCTGGCGTTCCGGCCCGATCGCCTCGTGCGCAAGCAGGAGGCCGACCGGCTGCAGCGCCGCGCCGGCGTCGAGGTGGCGCCCGATCCGGCCGGCCCGCTGCACGACTCGCGCACGCGCTTCTACAAGCTGCTGCCCGCCTACGACCGGCGGCTGTGCGGCGACGGCGGCGCCGACGTGGACGGCGGCTCGCTGGCCTCGAGCGCCAAGGAGCGCCACGACGGCGACGGTGCCTACCGCCCGCCGGGGCTCCCGGAGTGGGTGGCGGGCGACCGGGACGTCACGCGGGTCGTCTGGCGCTGATCGGCGTCAGCGCAGCCGGACGCGGTACGTGGCGCGCGCGCGGCGGTCGTGCTCGGTCCAGGTGAGCACGAGGTCGTAGACGCCGCGCGTCATCCGGCGGTTCAGCCGCAGCGCGAGCTTGCCCGCTTGCCGGCTCGCGCGCGCCGTGGCAACCGCCCGGCCGCCGCGCTTGAGCACGCCGCGCACGCTCGCGCGGGCGCGCGTGGCGAGCTTGACGCTGCAGACCACGGTCACCTTCTTGGCCGCGCCCGCGCCCTTCGTGGGCTTGCACGTCACCACGGCGTCGCGGCCCGCGGGACCGGCGGGGCCGGCGGCGCCGGTCGCGCCGGTGCCACCAGTGGCGCCGGTCGCGCCGGTGGCGCCCGTGGGCCCGGCCGGACCCGTCGCGCCGTCCGGCGCGACCTGGGTGCTCTCGCACTCGGCCGTGACGTCGTCGACGGCGTCGAGCACGGCGGTGTCGCTCTCGGTCCCGCAGCGGACGTGGTCGAAGGCGCCGTCGCGCGCCCGCAGCTGATCGGTCCCGGCGCCCCCGCGCACGAGGTCGGAGCCCGACCCGCCCGTCACGCTGTCGTCGCCGGCTCCGCCTTCGAGGTCGTCGTCGCCCTGGAGGCCGTCGAGGACGTCCGCGCCGCCGCCGCCGTCCAGCACGTTCGCGCCGGTCCCGCCGGTCAGGACGTCGTTGCCGGCGCCGCCGGCCAGGCCCTCGACGTCGGTCTCGATCGTGTCGCCCTCGTCGAGCTCGCCGTCGTCTGCGGCCCCGTCCGGATCGGCGGTGACCGCGCCCGCGCGCGCCGCGTAGTCGGCCGTGTCGGTCCCGGCGCCGCCGAGCAGCACGTCGGCGCCGGCGCGGCCGTCGAGCACGTCGTTGCCGCCGCCGCCGCTGAGGACGTTGGCGCCGGTCGTGCCGGTCAGCTGGTCGGCGGCAGCGCCGCCGACGAGGTTCTCCACGTCGGTGTCGATCGCGTCTGCCTCGCCCGCCTCGCCGTCGTCGGGCAGGCCGTCGGCATCCAGCGTCACGCTGGCGGTGCGGGCGGCGTAGGTGACGGTGTCGACGTCGAGGCCGCCGATCAGCTGGTCGCCGGCGCCGCGGCCGGGGTCGAGCAGGTCGTTGCCTGCGCCGCCGGCGAGCACGTTGACGGCGTTGTTGCCGGTGAGGGTGTCGTCGCCGGCGCCGCCGAGCACGCGCTCGACGTCGGGCCGCACGTTGTCGTTCTCCACCGTCTCGCCGTCGTCGGCCGCGCCGTCGAGGTCGATCGTGAGCGCGACCGTGCGCGCCGAGTAGTCGGCGGTGTCCACGCCCGCGCCGCCCGCGAAGGTGTCGCCGGCGCTGCCGCCCTCGAGGACGTCGTCGCCGTCGTCGCCGTTGAGCACGTCCGCGCCGGCCTCGCCCCGCAGGACGTCCGCGCCCTGGCCGCCGGACAGGGTGTCGACCAGGGCACCGCCGACGAGCACGTCGTCGGCTGAGCCGCCGGTCACGGCCTCGACGTCGGCGCGGATCGTGTCGTCCTCGCCGGCCTCGCCGTCGCCGCCCAAGCCGTCGAGTGAGACGGTCACTGGGGCGACACGCGCGGCGTAGGTCACGCTGTCGGTCCCGGCGCCGCCGGTGAGCACGTCGGCGTCGACACCGCCGTCGAGCACGTCGTTGCCGGCGTCGCCGTCGAGCGAGTCCTCGCCCGGGCCGCCGGCGAGCACGTTGGCCGCGGTACCGCCGAGCAGCACGTCGTTGCCGGTGCCACCGGTGGCGTTCTCGACGTCGTTGCGCACGTTGTCGAGCTCGGCCGGCGCCCCGTCGTTGGCCGTGTTGTCCAGCGACACGGTCACCGGCGAGGTGCGCAGCGAGAAGTCGGCGAGGTCCGTGCCGGTGCCGCCGTTGAAGGTGTCGTTGCCCAGGCCGCCGACCAGCGCGTCGTCGCCCGGGTCGCCGTTGAGGGTGTCGTTGCCCGCGCCGCCGTCGAGGCGGTCGGCGTCGGCGCCGGCGTTGAGCGTGTCGACGCCGTCACCGCCGGTGAGCACGTCGTCGCCGCCGCCGCCCGACAGCGTCGCGGCGGTGGCGACACCGGACAGCGCGATCGTGTCGTCGAGGTCGCGGCCCTCGAGCACCAGCGCGGTGATGCCGGCGGACGGGCACGTCACCGTGGCCGGCAGGACCTGTGTGCAGCCGGCCGCGGCCGTGACGGGCGCCCCGGCGTCCGTCAGCGTGTAGGTGCCCGCGGCGAGCGAGACGGCGAGCTGGTTCGCCTCGCCGTCGGCCGCGACGAACGTCAGCGTGGCGCCGGAGATCGACGCGGTCGCGGCCTGCGCCGCGGGCGCGGCGACGAGCACGAGCGTGCATGCGAGCAGAATGATGCGACGGACCATTGTCCGGGGTAATCGGCTCGTGACAGCTCGCACTTGACGCACGGGTACCGCACATCCGTCCGTATTACCGGGCTGGTCCTTGGGGGAGTCCCGCCGGTAGGGGAAACCGCACGCACGCTTGGGGGGTCATCTCAGCCGCCGCGTGCGGACCGCCCCCATGGGCGGCGGAAGTTTTCGGCCGTACGTTGCGTCAGCAACCGACAGGCCCGCCATGCGCCCCGCCACCGCCCCCGACACCCGCGCCGTTCCCCGCCTCGAGATCTCCGCGCCGGTTCGCCGTCGCCCGCGTGCGCTCACCGTCGTCGGGCGCGAGGTCGAGCTCGTCGTCAACGGCAACGCCAGCGGCGCCGCCGACGTGGCGCGGGCGACCGCCGAGCTGCGCCGCGCCGGCGCGCGCGTCCGCGCCCACGTCACGGGCAGCGAGGCCGAGCTCGCGGCCGTCGTCCGCGAGGCGGCCGACCGCCGGCTCGTGCTCGTCGGCGGCGACGGCACCGTCCACGCGTTCGCGAACCTCGACCTGCCTTCGCTCCCGCCCGCCGCGCTGCTCCCCGCCGGGCGGGCCAACAACATCGCCCGCGCGCTCGGCATCCCCGTCGACTGGGCCGCGGCGGCGCAGCTCGCGGTCCGCGGCCGGGCCACGTCCGTCGACCTGCTGCACGTCGCCACCCCCGGGCGCACGCTGTACGCCGTCGAGGGTGTCAGCGCCGGCTTCCACGCGGCCGCCCGGCACCGCTACAACGGCACCAACTCCGCCGACCTGGTGGCCGGCGTGCGCGCGCTCGCGGCCGAGCTGCGCACCTTCCGCCCGCACGCGGCCGAGGTGCGCGGCGACGGCGCGCCGCTGTTCGCCGGCCCCGCCGCCCAGGTGTTCCTCTCCAACCTGCCGTTCTTCGGCTTCGGCTTCCACGTCGACCCGATGGCCGACCCGGCCGATGGCCGTCTCGAGGCGATCGTGCTCGAGGCCGGCACGCGGCGCGACGTCGTCCGCCTGCTCGCCGCCGCCCGCGACGGGCGCCACCTCGGCCGCGCCGGCGTCACGTGGGGCCGCGCGACCCGCGTCCACCTCGAGCGGCCGCTCCCGCTCGTGGCCGACGCCCAGCCGCTCGGGGTCACGACCGCCACCGTCACCGTCGCCGCCGGCCGCCTGCGTCTCGTCGCGCCGGAGGAGCGCGCATGAGCGCGATCGCCGTCCCCCTCCGCCCGCCGCCGCGCACCGCGGCCACCGCCCTGTGGGCGTTCGCGACCGTCGCCGTCGCGCTCGGCGCCGCCCGCGCGGTCACGACCGCCTACGTCCCCGTGCTGCTCGAGCGCATCGCCGACCGGCCGGGCCTGATCGGCGCGGTCATGCTCGTCAACGCCGCAGCCGGCTTCTTCGTCCCGCTGGCCACGGGCCTGTGGAGCGACCGTCGCGCGTCGCGCGCCCCGTTCATCCTGGGCGGCACGATCGTCGCCTCCGGCGGCCTGCTGGCGATCGCGCTCGGGACCGCGAGCTCCTACCTCGTCCTCGCGCTGGCCGCCGCGACCGTGTACATCGGCCTCAACTCCGCCACCACCGTGCACCGGGCGCTGGTGGCGGAGCGCTTCGACGCCGACCGGCGGGCGGCGGCCACGGGCGCCCAGGAGGGCGCGCTGCTCGTCGGCGCCCTCGCCGGCACCGTCGTCGGCGGCGCCCTGATCGACGGCTCGCCGGCCGCGCTGTTCGCGATCTGGGCGCTCGCGCTGCCGGTGCTGGCGCTGCCCACGCTGGCCTGGTTCCGCGGCGCCGCGGCGACGGGCGCGGCCGAGCCGGAGCCTGCCGAGGGCTCGTCGCTGCGGCTGCTGGCCGAGGTGCTGCGGCGCGACGGGGCGCGGCAGGTGCTCATTGCTCAGGTGCTGTGGGTCGCGTCCTACGCCGCGCTCGTGCCGTTCATGGTCCTCTACGCCGAGGAGGTGCTCGGGCTGCAGGCCTCCGCCGCCGGCCTCCTGCTCGCCGGCTTCGGCGTCCTCAGCGGCCTCGGCATGCTGGCCGGCGCCCGCATGCCGGCCGAGCGGCTGCGCGGGACGCTGCTGGCGGGCGTCGCGCTGCTGGGCGGCGGCCTGCTCGCCGCCACCGCTGCGTCGCGCGTCGCCGAGGCGGTCGTGCCGTTCGCCGCCGCCGCGGTCGGCGCCGGCCTCGTGAGCGCGCTCGGCTTCCCGTACTTCTCGCGCTTCGTTCCCGACGGGCAGGCCGGCCGCTACGCCGGCGTGTTCTTCTCGGCGCGCGCGATCTCCTCGACCGCTGCACTGCCGGCCGCCGGCCTCCTGATCGCGGCCACCGGCTCCTACCGCACGCTGCTCGCCATGGGCGCGCTCGGGCTCGCCGGGCTCGTGCCGCTGGCGCGCGCCGAGCGTCGCCGCGCCGGCGCTGGCGCAGTCGCGGTCGTGCGGCCGCCGATCAACCGCCTGGCCGCCGTCATCCCGGTCTACCGCTCCGACCGCGTGGCCGACGTCACCGCCGAGACGCTGCGCCACGTCGACGACGTCGTGCTCGTCGACGACGGGTCACCGGCCGCGATCGCGGCGCTGCTCGAGCACGCCGCGCGCGACCCGCGCGTGCACATCGTCAGCCTCGGCGCCAACCACGGCAAGGGGACGGCGGTGGCGGCCGGGATCGAGGCCGCGCTGCGGACCGACCCTGATGCCGTGATCGTGCTCGACTCCGACGGCCAGCATCCCGCGCAGCTGATCCCGGACTTCGTGGCCGCGGCCGGGCACGCCGACGTCGTGATCGGCGACCGCCCGCGCAGCGGTGACATGCCGGTCGCCCGTCGCGTGGCCAACGCGGCGTCGAGCTGGGCGCTCAGCCTCGCCGTCGGCCGCCGCCTGCGCGACACCCAGAACGGCATGCGCCTGTTCCGCGCGGACGCGCTGCGCGCCGTGCCGCCGTCGCCCGGCCGCTACGAGGCCGAGACGCGGCACCTCAAGCAGCTCATCCGCGACGGCCGCGAGGTCGGCTGGGTGCCGATGCCGGCGATCTACGACGGCGAGTCGAGCTCGTTCGGAGCGGTCGCCGACACGCTGCGCGTCACGCGCGCGGTGCTCGCATCGTCCCGCCCGCCCGCCACCACGCTGCGCGGGGCCGTGCGCGAGTGGGCGCCGCGGATCGGGCTCGGCATGCTGCTGGCCTGGATCGTCGCGGCGGCGTTCCCGCTGCTGGCACCGCTCGACGAGGCGCTCTTCCTGGCGATCAACGGCCTCGGCGACGGCCCGGAGTGGCTCTACCAGGCGCTCGACCCGCACAGCCGCAACTACATGATCCTGGCCGCGGCCGCGACGGTCGGCGTGCTGCTCGCCACGCGCCGGCTGCGGTATGCGGGCGGAGCGCTGCTGGCGATGGCGTTCGCCGGCGTGTTCTCCGACCTCGTGCTCGAGGTCATCCAGCTCGGCGTCGACCGCGCGCGGCCAGAGGAGGCGCTCGGCGCCGAGGTCCAGCGCAGCCACGGCCGGCACTGGAGCCACATCCCGTCGTTCCCCTCGGGCCATCTGATCGTCACGACGGCGCTCGTGACCGCTGCCGCCACGATGGCGCCGCTCCTGCGCATCCCGGCGTTCGCCTACCTCGTCGCGATCGCCGTGACCCGGATCACGTTCGGCGCCCACTTCCCGCTCGACGTCGCGCTCGGCACGATCGTCGGCTGGCAGGTCGGGCTCTTCTCGGTGGCCGTCATGCGCACGACCGGGCTGCTGCCTCAGCGCAGCCGTAGCGCGAGCGACCGCCGGAACGCGACGGCGATCAGCGCGCCGATCGCCATGCCGAGCGCGGCGCCGGCGAGCACGTCGAGCCAGAAGTGAACGCCGAGATAGACGCGCGAGAAGCCGATCAGCGCGGCGAGCCCGAGCACGGGCCAGCGCAGGCGCGGCGCCAGTAGCGCGATCGCCGCCGCCACGGCGAACGCGCTCATCGCGTGGCCGGAGGGGAACGACGGCGAGCCGGGCACGCCGACGATCGCTTCGAGCCCCATCTCGTGCGGCGGGCGGCTGCGCCCGACGAGCGCCTTGATGAGCGCGTTCAGCCATGACGCGAGCGCGAAGCTCGCCGTGGCCGCCAGCGCGACGAGCGGGAACAGGCGGCGGTTGCGCAGGTCGGCGCACCAGCCGGCGGCCACGAGCAGCGGCCCCTTGACCCACCACGCGGAGACGAGCGCGAGCACGGCGGTCGCCGGGCTTGACCGCAGCTCGGTGGTCGCCCGGATGGCGTCATGGTCCAGGTCGACGAGCAGCTGTAGCGCGGTTCCCATAGGCGGCTGCCGCTCCCCCGAGCGGCGCCCATTCACTGTACCCGCTCGTTCTTTCGCTGACGCTCAGGTGCGCTTGCCGATGCCGGTGAGCAGCTCGCGGATGCGCAGCGGCCCGCCCGCGTGGGGGTCGAGCGGCGGGGTGTCCATCCCCGCCGGCTCGCGCATGCCGGCCAGCAGCTCCTCGAGCGCCGAGACCGCGCTGCGGCGGGGCGTCCAGCCGAGCTGCCCGCGTGCGCGGCCGGTGTCCAGCAGCGGCACCGCGAGACCCATGTCGAGCCAGCCCGGCGGCGTCGGCTGCAGCCGGGCGCGCCAGGTGGCGTCGGCCAGCACCCGCAGCACGCGCGCCGGCGCCGGCACATGCCGCGCGCGGAGCATGTGGGCGATCGTGCGCGGGTCGAGCACCGGATCGGCCGCGACGTTGTAGGCGCCCTCGGCGGCGGGGGAGAGGGCCGCGAGCCGGTATGCCTCGCCGACGTCGTCGCTGTGCACGCCTTGCAGCACGAGCCGCGCCGGGAGCGGCAGCACGGGCAGCACGCCGGGCTTCAGCAGCCAGGCGGGGAGGAACGGGCCGGCGAACAGGCGGCGCACCTCGGCGCCGGCCTCGCGCTTGAAGATGAGCGCGGGACGCAGGCGCACGACCCGCAGGCCCGGCGCTCGGGCCTCGACCTCGTCGAGCGCCCGCTCGGCCGCCGCCTTGTGCCGCGAGTAGACGGAGCTCGCCACGCCGTCGCGCGGCCACGACTCGTCGACCGGGCGGTCCTTCGGTCCCGGCGAGTAGACGCCGACCGACGACGCGTGGACGAGGCGTTCGACGCCGGCCGCCGCGGCGGCCTCGAACACCCGGCGCGAGCCACCGACGTTCGCGCGCTCGAGCGCCGCCTCGTCGCGGCTCGGCTGAATCTGCCACGCGAGGTGGACGACGACGTGCGCGCCCGCGAAGACCGGACGCAGGTCATCGGCCCCGACGTCGGCCTGCACCCAGCGGGTGCGCGGCGGCGTCCAGTCCGGCGCGCGGCGTGCCAGGCCGACGATCTCGTCCACACCGGGGTCGCCGCTCAGCGCGGCGATCACGCTGGTGCCGACGTTGCCGGTGGCTCCCGTGATCACGACTCGCACGAGCAGTCCCTACCCATCGCCCAGCTCGGGCATTCGAGGCCGGCTCGGTGTTCTTGATCGCGCTTCTGGGTAGCGCAGGCGAGACAACACCGGAGAACCGAGGAGGTCGGAGATGTCCGACAAGAAGGCCCGCGACGTGATGAGCCCTGATCCGACGTGCGTCGGCGAGAACGAGTCGCTCCTGGACGCCGCGCGCAGGCTCGCCGAGCTCGATGTCGGCGCGCTCCCGATCTGCGGCGAGGACGACCGGCTCAAGGGCATGCTCACCGACCGCGACATCGTCGTGAAGGCGCTCGCGCAGGGCAAGGACCCCAGCTCGACGCGCGCCGGCGAGCTCGGTCAGGGAGACGGCAAGGTCGTCACGGTCGGCGCCGACGACTCGATCGACGACGCGCTGCGCACGATGATCGAGCACAAGGTCCGGCGGCTGCCCGTGATCGACGGCCAGCGGCTCGTGGGCATCATCAGCCAGGCCGACGTCGCGACCAACGTCGACGAGGAGCGCGTCGGCGACCTCGTCGAGGCCATCTCGGCCGCGCCGTGACCGCTTGAGCGGCGCCCGGCCGGGCTCAGCCCGGCCGGCGCGTCGCACCGCGCGAGCGCGCGGGCCACAGCTGGGGGAACAGCGGATGGTCGAGCGCGTCGCCGCCGGCGAGGACGCCCTCGAGCTCCGGGAAGGCCGGGCTCGTGGCGTGCGGGCGCTCGGCGAGCCGCACGTCGTCGCCGACCAGGCGCACCGAGAACGCGCGCCGGCGGTTCCGCGAGCCGGCGGCGGCATGCAGGGTCAGCATGTTGAAGGCGGCAGCGTCGCCGGGCTCCAGCGCCCAGCCGAGGATCGTGTGCGCGTCCCGGTCGCCTTCGACGTCGGGGACCTCCGCGAACGTGCCCTCCTCGAACACCAGCGCGCGGTCGTCGAAGAAGCTGCGCGGCATGTACCAGGTGCCCGACGCGTGCGAGCCGGCGACGAACTCGAGCGTGCTCTCGCGCGGGACCGGGTCGAGCGGGATCCAGAACGAGACGGTGTCCGAGCCGTCGATGTTGTAGTAGGGCTGGTCCTGGTGCCACGGGGTGCGGATCGTCGTGCCCGGCTCCTTGACCAGCAGGTGGTCGTGGTGCAGCCGCGCCGTGCTCGAGCCCATCAGCGCCGCCGCCACCTCGCCGAGGCGCGAGCTGCGCAGCACCTCCTCGTACGCCGCGATCCGCGTCCAGTTGCGGAAGTCCTCGAAGAACCGGCCCGAGCCGGTGTCGCCGCCGCCCTCCAGCGCCCGCTCGCTCGGCGAGGCGAGGTTCTCCTCGACGCCCGCGCGCAGCCGCGCGACCTCGCGCTCGTCGAGCAGCCCGCGCACCACGCACGCGCCGTCGCGCCGGAACGCGCGGGCGGTGTCGTCGAGATCGCGGTCAGCGGCCATGCGCGTAATTCAACCGGGATGTGCGAGAGACTGGCGACTGTGCCGCCGCCGCTCCCGTTCGACCCGATCGCCGAGGCCAGGCGCCAGTGGGACGCGCACTGGGGCGAGGCGGCGACGCCGGCGATGGGCGCGGTGACCTCGGTGATGCGCGCGCAGCAGGTGCTGATGGCCCGGCTGAACGAGCTGCTCGAGCCGTGGGGGCTGACCTTCCCGCGCTACGAGGCGCTGATGCTGCTGCTCTACAGCCGCGCCGGGGCGCTGCCGCTGGGCAAGATGGGTGACCGCCTCCAGGTCCACAAGGCGAGCATCACCAACGTGGTGGACCGGCTCGAGGAGCAGGGCCTCGTCGAGCGCCTCCCGCAGGCGACCGACCGGCGCAGCGTGCTCGCGCGGATCACGCCGGCGGGCCGCGAGGTGGCGCGCGCGGCCACCGAGCGCCTCAACGAGGAGCGCTTTGGGACCGGGCCGCTCTCGGACGAGCGGTGCGACGAGCTGTTCGCGCTGCTGCGGCCGCTGCGCGAGGCCGCCGGCGACTTCTCGTCATAACCCTTGGGCTTCCGACAATCGGATGCCAGACTGAAGAGATGGCCGCACCCACGACACCCGGGCGCGAAGGCTGGCGCCGCCGCTACGACGCGACGCCCGAACGCGACGCGCCGTTCACCACGCTCTCCGGCGTCCCCGTCCGGCCCCTGTATACGGAGGAGGACCTGCCGGACGGCGAGCGGATCGGTTTCCCCGGCGAGTATCCGTTCACGCGCGGCATCTACCCGAGCATGTACCGCGGCCGGCTGTGGACGATGCGCCAGTTCGCCGGCTTCGGCACCGCCGAGGAGACCAACGAGCGCTTCCGCTATCTGCTCGACCACGGCCAGACGGGTCTCTCGACCGCCTTCGACATGCCCTCGCTGATGGGCCACGACTCCGACGATCGGCGCTCGCTCGGCGAGGTCGGGCGCGAGGGCGTCGCGGTCGACACGCTCGACGACATGCGCGACCTGTTCGCCGGCATCGACCTCGGCGAGGTCAGCGTGTCGATGACGATCAACGCGCCGGCGGCGGTGATGATGGCCTTCTACGTGGTCGCGGCCGAGCAGGCCGGCGTCCCGCGCGACCGCCTCGGCGGCACGATCCAGGCCGACATCCTCAAGGAGTACATCGCCCAGAAGGAGTGGTGCTTCCCGGTCGACCCGGCGATGCGGCTGCTCGGTGACCTGATCGAATGGTGCTCGCGCGAGATGCCGCGCTGGCACCCGGTCTCGATCTCCGGCTACCACATCCGGGAGGCGGGGTCGACGGCGGCGCAGGAGCTGGCCTTCACGCTCAAGGACGGGCTCACCTACGTCGAGCAGGCGATCGACCGCGGGCTCGACGTCGACGACTTCGCGCCGCGGCTGAGCTTCTTCTTCAACGCCCAGATCGACTTCTTCGAGGAGATCGCCAAGTACCGCGCCGCGCGCCGGATCTGGGCGCGCGAGCTGCGCGAGACCTACGGCGCCCGCAACCCCAAGAGCGCGCTGATGCGCTTCCACACCCAGACCGCCGGCGTCTCCCTGACCGCGCAGCAGCCGCTGAACAACATCGCGCGCACGGCGATCGAGGCGCTCGCCGGCGTGCTCGGCGGCACCCAGTCGCTGCACACCAACTCGCACGACGAGGCGCTCGCGCTGCCGACCGAGGACGCCGCCCGCGTGGCCCTGCGCACGCAGCAGGTGATCGCCCACGAGACCGGCGTGACCAACACCATCGACCCGCTCGGCGGCTCGTACTTCGTCGAGGCCCTGACCGACGACATGGAGCGCCAGGCCTACGAGTACTTCGAGCGCATCGACGCGCTCGGCGGCATGGTCGAGGCCGTCAAGCAGAACTTCTGCCAGCGCGAGATCGCCGACGCGAGCTTCGAGCTCCAGCAGGAGATCGACCGCGAGCGCCGGATCGTGGTCGGCGTCAACGCCTACCAGCACGAGGACGAGCAGCCGCTCGAGATCCATCGCATCGACCCGGCGCTCGAGGGCAAGCAGATCGGCCGCATCGCGGCCGTGCGCGCACGCCGCGACGGCGTCGCCGTGGAGTCGAGCCTCGCCGCCTTGCGCGAGGCCGCAGCGACCGACGCCAACCTGATGCCACCGCTGCTCGACTGCGCCCGCGCCCACGCCGCCGAGGGCGAGATCGTCCAGTCGCTTCAGCAGGTCTGGGGCGCCTACACCGAGACGCCCGTCTTCTAGTCAAACGCCCACGCCGTATCGGGTGAACCACGCGTTGAGCGCCTTCGTGAGCGCGGACAGGTTGTGCTGCAGCTTGCGAACGGCGTCGCGGGCGTCGTCGGCGCTGACCTCGATGTAGTCGTGCTGCAGCTCGTTGCGCGTCCGGCTGAGCGCCACGAGCAGGTCGAACTGCGCGTCGCTCAAGCCTCCGTCGTCACGGACCCTGGCGAGGTCCTTGCGCACGCTGTCGGCAGTGCCGACGGGCTGCGCGACGCCGCTGCCGATCAGGCCGGCGCGCGCGGCCTCCACGAGCCCGTTGACGATCCGCTCGAACGCGCTCACGACGGGTGAGACGGTGTTGACGGCCACGGGGTCGTCGCTGTCGAAGAGCTCCGCCCAGCGGTCGCGATCGAACGCCGGGCCGAAGGGCTCCTCCACGGCCGCCTTCAGCGCGCGGTGATCGACGGCGATCCGGCGAAACCGCCCGCGAATGTGCCGGCGCTCGAGCTCGACGACCGATGCGGGAACACCTTCGCTCATGCCGACAGCAGCTCGCGGAGGGCGGCCTTGGCCTCCTCGCGCCGCCGCGTGTCGTCCGACGTCGCCGCCTGGCGGAGCGCGGGCCGGCTGCGCCTGAGCCGCGCCCCTGCGTGATCGCGGTCGACGAGGACGCGACCTTCGTCGAGCGCCGCGAGGACGAGTGACGGATCGCGGCCCCGCGCGCGCTCGAGGACGACGAGGTCGACCGGTCGGTCCAGCGCCTGTTCCACGCTCGTGTTCAGGCGCTGCCGCCTCTCCCACGAGTCGTCTGCGAGGTCGACGAGGAGATCGATGTCGGAGTCGGCGCGTGCGTCGCCGCGCGCCGCCGAGCCGAAGAGCGCCGCGAAGCGCACGTTCGGCTCGGTGCGCAGAAGGGAGCGCAGCTGCGCGAGCAGCGGCCAGTGCTCGCGGAGGTAGCGCTCCTCGTCCGCAGCCACCTCGATGCGCCGGGGGCTGAGCCTGGTGGAGCGGATTGCGCCCTGGTCGCCTGCTCGGCGAAGCGTTCTCGGGTCGGCGCCTACGCGCCGGGCCAGGTGCTCGAGGGTCGTGATCACGACCCCTGCAGGATACCGCTTCGTATGACCGTTAGGGAACCTCCCGTATGGCCGTAAATACGCTACCCCGCGCCGGTGGCGAGCGAGATCGCCGCCTGTGCGGTGCGCAGCGCCGTGCCGGCCGACGCCCCGACCACGGCGTCGTACGCGCCCGGGGCGGCCGACGCCGAGATCGCGGGCCTCAGCGCTTCCCGTGTCACCTGCGGCGTCCGCGGGTTGGTGTCGACCACCGTCCGCAGCGGCGCGGAGCTGCGCGCGAGCTGCGCGATGGCGGCGATCGACACCGCCTCGCTCGCTCCCGCATGCAGCTGGTAGAGCCCGGAGTCCCTGGGATCGATGAAGCTCAGATAGCCGCCCTCCAGGATCTCCAGCGGACGCTCGATCGCACCGGTGAAGCTGTAGCGGCCGGGCTCGACGCCGACCGGGTCGAAGTACCGCTGGGTGTAGAAGTCCGCCATCGGCACGCCGTTCACCGGGTACCACACGGCCAGACACGGGTCGCAGACCTCGAGCAGGTACAGCAACCGGAGCGCGGGGTCCGCGGGGTGCGCGGCGGCGACCAGGCGGTTCCCGAACGGATCGGCGATCAGCTCGAGCACCTCGTGGCTCAGCGTCACGCTCCAGGTGTCCGTCATCTCGACGAGCGCGAACGGCTGGCGGGTGAACGCGTTGAGGTGCAGGCCCGTCAGATGGTCGCGCTCGAAGTCGTCGATCAGCTGGGCCTCGTACTGCGGGCCGATCGCGAACTCGAGCCGCCCCAGGAGCTCCTCGGAGTCGCCGAACAGGACCACCGGGAGATAGTCGCTCGGCACCGACTCGAGGTCCTCGAACACGTCGACGGTGGCGCGAAAGCCCCAGTAGGGCGTGAAGTCGCGCGTGATCTGCTTCTGCAGCGCCGCGCCGGCCTGGAGGATGTGCCTGAACGGGACGTCGCTCGTCAGCGAGACGATCGCGACATGGTCGGTGAGCACGGGACTCCCTTCGTCGGGCGGGATCTTGACCTGCGCGCCGCCTCCGGGGAGGGTGGGCCGGAGCCGGCGAGATGCTCGAACAGTCAGCCATTGCGCACTATCTCCTGTCGCTCGGGCTTGTCAAGCCGCGGGCCGTGCTCGACGAGGCCCTGACGGTCCTCGACGTCTCGCGCCGCAACTCCGTCTTCCTTGCCGGGGCGGCCGGCGGCCCGGCGTACGTCGTCAAGCAGGCGACCGCGCGAGGCGCTGCCACGCTGGCGCACGAAGCCGCGGTACTCCGGGCGCTCGGCGACGTGCCGGAGCTGACGGCGCTCGTGCCCGCGATCGTCCACCACGAGCCGGAGGAGGCCAGGCTCGTCCTGCGCACGCCCGGGGGTGCGCGCGACTGGAGCGACCATCACGGCGGCGGCCGCTTCCCGCGCGTCCCGGCGCGGGTCCTCGGTCGCGCGCTCGCTGCGGTGCACCGGCTTCCCGCGGACCGCGTCGTCGACCCGTCGGCCGGCGCGTCCCCGATGTGGGGCCTGTCGCTGCCCGAGCCCTCCCACGAGCTGCTGCTCGACCTGAGCGCCGGCGGGCGCGACCTCGTCGCCCGCCTGCAGGCGGACCAGGCGCTGTGCGGCCGGCTGGACGAGCTGCGCGAGGCCGCCAGTGACGGCGCGCTCGTGCACGGCGACCTCCGCTGGGAGAACTGCCTGGCGGTCGCGGCGCCGGGCTCCGGGCGCAGGACGCGCGTGCTGCTCGTCGACTGGGAGCTCGCGGGCGCCGGCACACCTGAGTTCGACCTCGGGACCGTCTTCGCCGAGTACCTGCGCTCCTGGGTCGGCTCGATCCCGATCGTCGAGCCGCGGGCCCCCGGCCGGCTCGTGGCGCGCGCGGCTCACCCGCTCGAGCGCATGCAGCCTGCGATGCACGCCTTCTGGTCCGCCTACCGGCTCGCGCGCGGGCGATCCCCGAAGCTCCGGCTCGTGGTCGAGCTGGCCGCGGTCCGGCTCCTCCAGTCGGCCGTCGAGCGCGCACAGGGCCTCGGCACCGCGACCGCTCACGTGGTGACGCTGCTGCAGCTCGCCGACAACCTGCTCGCTCGGCCCGACCACGCCGCGGTCAGCCTGCTGGGGCTCCGCGAGTGAGCCGGTACCGCGATCAGGTCGCGGCGGCGCTCGCGGCCGTGACGATCCGCGGGCCGGCGCGCTACGCGTGGCTGGGCCGCGCGAGCCGCCCGCTCCCCGCGCGACTCGACGCCGAGCTGGGCGAACCGGAGCTCCGCACGTATCTCGTCTCGTGCCTGCGGGAGGAGCTCTACTGCTCGTTCTACTGCCCGGGCGAACCGGTGCCGGCGCGCTGGGGAGAGCCCGAGCCGCCGTTCGCCGATCCGTGGCTGGCCGGCGCGTTGTCTCGGGCCAACACGCGGCCGTGGGAGCTGGGAGCCCGGATGGACGGTCGAGCGCGTCGAGGGTGACGTGGCCGTCGTGGTGAGCAGCCGGCTGCGCGCCCGCGTGCCGATCGCCGACTGCCGCGCTGCCACCGGCGCGGTCCGCGCGGGCACCAGCGTCGGCCTCCGGCTGCCGAAGGAGCTCCCGGAGCTGTCGCCCGGCTACTTCACCGTGGTCGGCGACGCCCCCGATCGCGACCCGGCGGCGAGTCTCGTGCGCGTGTACTGGCACGTCACCCGCGCGGGCGCACCCGCGCTCGTGGCCGCGCTCACGTCGAGGCTCAACGCCGAGCACGTCCCGTTCCAGCTCAAGGTCGCCGATCACCCCCTGCGCATGGATCGCTGCGACGCCGCGGTCCTCTATCTGCGGGGCGACAGCTTCCGGGCGTTCGCGGAGACCTTGCGAGAGGTCGCGGTCGCGCTCGGCGCTCGCCTGCAGCCGCGGATCCCGGCGTTCACGATGGAGCTCGCGCCGGGGGTGGGCCTCGCGGAGGAGAACGGCAACGCCGAGAGCTTCGGCGTCCGGCGCTGCGCGCTGCTCGCCGACGCGATCGTCCGTGCGGGCGAGCACGGCCACACCGACGCCGCCGCGCGGCTCGACGCCGTCGCGGCACGCTTCGCCGAGCACGGCGTGCAGATCGACGCGCCGTATCTGGAGCCTTCGCTCGCCGGCCGCCATGTCCTCTGAAGCCGCGTTCCTCGCCGCCGCCGAGTCGATCGGGCGGCGCATCGTGGACGACGCGGTCTGGGAGGACGGCCGGTGCAGCTGGATGGGCGCGGTGGAGAACGCGGCCGAGCCCTGGCGGCCGAAGTACCGGGCCCTCGAGGCGAGCGTCTACGACGGCACCGCCGGCGTCGGCCTCTTCCTCGCGCAGCTCGCCGACGCGACCGGGGACGCCGGCGTGCGCCGGACGGCGGTCGGCGCCCTCCGGCACGCCGTCGGGCGCGTGAGCGCGTTGCCACCCTCGGCTCGCGACGGCTTCCACGCGGGCACGCTCGGCATCGCGTGGGCCGCGGCGCGCTCCGCGTCGCTCCTGGACGAGGACGAGCTGCACGCGAGCGCCCGCGCGATCGCGCGCGGCGCCTGGCGCCCCGCTGGGGCGGATCGATGCCCCGACGTCGTCCAGGGTGCCGCGGGCGCGACCATCGCGCTGCTGGCGCTCGCAGAACTCCTCGACGAGCCGCCGCTGCTCGAGGACGCCGTCGCCACCGGAGAGGAGCTGATCGCCGGTGCGATCGTCACGCGTCACGGATGGTCGTGGGCGCTCCCTGACCGTCGCCACCGGCAGCCGCTCTGCGGCCTCTCGCACGGCGCGGCGGGCATCGGGCTGGCGCTGCTCGAGCTCTTCGCCGCGACCGGCGACGAGCGGTTCCGCGCGGGAGCGGCCGGCGCGTTCGCCTACGAGCGCTCGTGGCTGGATGCGGACTCGGGCACGTGGCCAGACCTCCGGATCGGCGGCCAGCGCCGCGGCGCGCGCTCGCGGATGGCCTCGCCGGCCGTGGGCACGTGGTGCCATGGCGAAGCGGGCATCGCGCTCACCCGGCTGCGGGCGATCGACGTCCTCGGCCCCGAGCCGTACCGGCGCGAGGCCGAGCTGGCGCTCGACACGACCCGCCGCGACCTCGCCGCCGCGCTGCCCTACGAGATCGGCGACCTGACGCTGTGCCACGGGGCGGCCGGAGCCGCCGACGTGCTGCTGAGCGGCGCGGCGCTCGGTGACCCGTGGCGCGACGCCGCAAGCCCGGCGCACGAGCTCGGCTGCATCGCGCTGGAGCGCTACGCGGCCGGCGATCGCTGGCCCTGCGGCGCCGCCACGGGCACGACGCCCGGGCTCTTCCGCGGTCTCAGCGGAATCGGCTGGTGGCTGCTGCGCCTCCACGACGCCGCGACCCCGTCACCGCTGACGATGTCGATCCAGTTGACAGCGGCGACCGAGCGGGCGTAGGTTCGGCGTATGAACGACGAGCGACCGGACCCCTCGAAAGATGAAGATGTCCACGAGGTCGTCGAGGGAGCTTGCGCGTGGCCTCGGCGTGAAGACGGCCGCGGGTCTCGCCGACGCCTCCAACCTTCCCGAGCCGGTCATGTTCGCCGGGTTTCGCGGTCCCGTCATCGACCATCCCGAGCGCGGGACGTGGCGTCTGCTCTATCTCGATCTCGAGCTCACGGAATGGGTGCTCATCGAGACCGCCGGAATCCTCCGCCAAGGCAGGGTGGAGGACAAGACGGTGCCGTTCGAAGAACAAAGCCGTGACGTGTTCTGGGTGAAGGCAGACGCAGCAGTGGGTCGCGGCAACGCGGCGCAGGCGGTTCAGGCGCAGTTCCTGACCGGCAAGTTCACCCGCGCCGCGGACTTCGAGGCGCCGCTCAGCGGTGGGACCATCGCGGCGGCGACCGGCGTCTTCTGCGAGGCCAGGACGCCGTCGTGCTGCCGGATCCGCTCGCGGCCGTACTACCCGTAGCCGGACACGGGCTCACTCCGCCTCGGCGTGGAACTGCCGGCGCTCGTCGGCGGTGAGCTGCCGCGGGGAGCGCGAGAGCGCGAGTTTCCGCACCCGCTCGAGGCTCCCGCAGACATCGCACTCGAAGACGCGCACGACTTCGCCTCTTCCGAGGGTCGCGATCTTCCCGTCGCTGCTCAGCGCGATGTCGTAGAGCTCGCCCTCCTCGGACTGCACCACCGCAAGCGCCGCGCCCGTGCGCGAGTCGAACAGGCGGAACGTGCCGTCCGCGCCGGAGCTGAGCACCTGTGAGCCGTCTGCCGTGAAGAGCGCCGTGGTGACCTCGTCCTCGTGCCCGCGCAGCACGATCGCCGGCCGACCGTCGAGGTTCCAGACGCGGCTCGTGCCGTCCGCGCCGGCGGTGACGATCCGGCCGTCGCGGCTGAAGTCGAGCTCGTTCACCCGGTGACCCCTGAGCACGCGCTCGGGGCGGGCCGGCCGGTCGATGCGCCATACCACGACGTCGCGATCGGGGATCGCGACGACCCGCCTGCCGTCCGGGCTGAACCAGGCGCCCTCGACGGACTCCGGCGCGCCTTGCAGCCCCATCTCTCGCCCGGAGGCCAGGTCCCGGACCACGACCCTGCCTCCGGAGCGCACGTACACGATCCGCTCGCCGTCGGCATCGAAGCTCGCGTGGAGGATCTCCTCCGGCTTCGCGAACCGCACAACGACCTCCGCGGCGTTCTCGGAGATCGGCCAGATCCGCACGCGCGACCCTTCGTAGCTCGGGATGATGACCGTCTCGTCGATAGGAGAGAACTCGACGCCCGAATAGCCGGCGGGCCCAGGAAGGCTCGTCCGAAGGGTCCCGGTGGCGGCGTCCCACACACGCACGGTGCCGTCGACGCTGCTGGTTGCGAGGCTGCCGCCGTCGCGACTGAAGTCGACGTCGAAGGTCAGGCTGGGCACGACCCACGATCGGCTCGACCGAAGGCGCCACATCCGCACCGAACCGTCGTCGCCGGCGCTCACGACGCTGTCGCCACTCGGCCCGAAGCCGACGTCGTCGATGCGTGAGCGCTGGCCGCGGAGCACGGCGACCGGCGGGCCGCCCGCCGAGCTCCAGACCCGGGTCACGCCGTCGACGCCCCCGGCGGCGAAGCGGTTGCCGTCGGCGCTCACAGCGACCGTGTTCAGCTCGCGTCCGGCGCTGCTCACGCGCCGGATCTCCGCGCCGGACTCCACGTCCCACAGCCGTGCCAGGCGATCGGCTCCCACCCCCACGATCCACGTTCCGTCGGGGCTGAACTCGACGTCCGTCGCCTCCTGCGTGTCGCCGCGATGCAGGACCTCGGCGCTCCCGTCGTCCACCCGCCAGAGCCGGACGCTTCCGTCCTCGCCCGCGCTCACGACGCGCGCCCCGTCGGCGTCGATGTCCACGCCGAGCACGGAGCCGTCGTGTCCGCTCAGCCGCTGCGCCCGTTCGATCCCGTCCGCGCCGACGACGCGGACCGTCCCATCGTCCAGCGCGGCGGCGATGCGTGAGCCGTCCCCGCTGAACGCAACGTCGGTGACGCTCGCGTCGGTCGCCCGCAACAGGACGCGTGGCGCGGCGAGCGACGCGTCGGTCAGCACGACCGTGCCGTCGGCGAACCCGAGCGCGACGCGTTCGCCGTCGGGGGCGTAGCGGGCGGCCCGCACGGCGTCGTGGCCGGCGGCGAGGCTCGCCAGCTCGCGGCGTGAGGCCGCCTCCCACACGCGCACGATCCCCGCGGATCCGCCGGTGACGAGACGATCTCCACGTGGGCTGTAGGCAGCGGCGTACGCGTCCTCCGGGTCCGCCCGCAGCGTCGACGACGAGGTGAAGGCGCTCGTCGCCTCCCGCAGCGCGCGCGCCGCCTCGTCCGTCGGGGACGTGTCGAGCCCTTGGAGCGCGAGCCTCGTCCCGAGCTCCGGGTCGGCGGCGATCGCGCTGCTCGATTGCAGCGCTAGCTGCCGGGAAGCTGCAACGTCGCGCTCGCGCTCGGCGTCCTGGCGCTGGTCGATCGCGATCAGCGCGACGGCGGCGAGCGAGACGACGCCGACGGCGAGCAGGCCGAAGATGGTCGCGAGGCTCCGGCGGCGGGCGCGGCGGTCCTGGCGGGCCCGGTCGAGGCTCTCGGTGAGGAACTCGCGCTCCAGGTCGGTCAGGCTTGCGCCGGCGCGGTCCGCCCAATCGCGCGCCTCGTCGAGCCGCGCGCCGCGGTACAGCGCGCCGTCGTCGCGGTCCACCTCGCGCCACTCGCGAGCGCTGGTCCTCAGGCTCCGGTGGACCCTGAGGCCTTCGAGGTCGTCCTCGATCCACCCGCGCAGCAGCGGCCATTCGCGCAGCAGCGCTTCGTGCGCGATCTCGACGCTTCCGTCGCTGATCGTGAGCAGCCGGCGGTCCGCGAGGAGCCCGAGGACGCGGGCCGCATCCTCCGTTCCCTCGACCTCCTCGAGCGGCACCCGCCGGCGCTCGACACTGCCTTCGTCGTCGATGTCGGCGAGCTGCAGCAGCATGTGGCGGGCGAGCGTCTGCTGCGCCTCGTCGAGGCGCCCGAACGCGTCGTCCGCGAGCCGCGCAACCGCTCCCCGTACGCCGCCGGTGCGCTCGTAGGCGGCAAGCCGCAGACGCCGGCCGTCGCGGTTCTGCCACAGCTCGAGCAGGGCGGCCGAGAGCACCGGCAGCGCCCCCGGCTCGTGCTCGACGTCGTCCACGAGGTGCTTGACGAGCTCCTGCTCGACGCGAAGCCCGACGCGCTCGGCGGGGCACACGACCGCGCGCGCGAGCTCCTCGCGGCCCATCGACCCCACGAGGACGTGGTTCGCCGCGAGCAGGCGCGCGAACTCGGGGTAGGCGGCGCACTGCCCGTAGAAGTCCGCGCGGATGGCCATGACGACGATCGCGCCGGCCTCGCCGCGCGAAGCGCGTACGAGCTCGGAGATGAACGCGGTCCGCTCGCCCTCGTCGCGGCAGGTGGTGAACGTCTCCTCGAACTGGTCGACCGCGAGCACGAAGCGGCCGCGGGCGCCGATCGCATCGACGGCGTCGCGCAGCTCGCGCAGCGGATGCACGCCGGGGCGGATGCACGTGCGCGGCCATGACTGGCTGCCGGGGAGCACGCCGCTCGCCAGCGCCGGGAGCAGGCCGGCCCGGACCACGGACGACTTGCCGCTGCCCGACGGCCCGACGACCCCGAGCAGCGGCGCGCCGACGAGCCGGGCGACGAGCTCCGCCACGAGCCGCTCGCGCCCGAAGAAGTACGGCGCGTCGTCGGCGTCGAACGACGCGAGGCCCTTGAAGGGGCACACCACCGGTGCATCGCCGTCATGCGGCTCGGCCGGCTCGCGCGTGGTCTGGAGCTGGAACACGCCGCCGGCGAGCTCGGCCTCCATCGAGCGCAGGTCGGCACGTCCCGCCGCGGCGCGTGAGGCGACCTCCTGCACGCGCCGCCCCGCTTCGCGGCGAGCCCACCGGCTCGCGGCGTCGTGGACGCGGCGCGGGATGCCGGCGCTCTCGAGCAGCAGCCGGTGGGCGGGGATGTCGTCGGCGGCCTCCGGCGGCGCGTATTGGGTGACGATCGCGCGGACCGACGACTCGTCGAGCGGGTCCAGCATCAGCACGATGCTCGGGTCGCCGGCCTCGGCGACGTCGGCGATGGCGACCACGAGGGCGTCACGGCCGAGCTCGCGCGCCGCCGACGCGACCTCCTCGCCCGCACGCTCGGCGTGGTCGAGCACGACGAGCAGCGGGCGGGGAGCATCGCGGGCCTGCGCGAGAACCTCTTCCGCCCGCGAGGCCGGCGCGTAGAGCACCGCCGCGCCGCGGCCGTGCACCTCCGTGGCGAGCTCGGCAACCAGCCGGCTCTTCCCGATCCCCTCCTCGCCCGCAAGCGTGACGAGCCCGCCTCCGCTCACGTGCGCCTCGTCCCACCACGCCCGAAGCCACGCCAGCTCCGCCTCGCGCCCGACGAGCGGCGGCGCCGCGGCGACGTCGAGCTGGTCCGGGAGGTCCACTCCCGTCGCCACCAGCCGGAGCGACTCGTCGTGTCGCAGCACCGCGTCCTGGAGCGCCCGCAGCTCCGGCCCCGGCTCGATGCCGAGGTCCTCGGCGAGCTTCTCGCGAGCGCTGCGATAGGCATCCAGCGCCTCCGCCTGCCGCCCGCACCGATACAGCGCGACCATCAGGTGGCCGGCGAGCTGCTCGCGCGTGGGCTGCTCGGCCACGAGCTGGCGCAGCTCGCCGACGACCTCCGCGTGCCGCCCGGCGCCGAGGTCGGCCGCGATGCGGACGTCGAGCGCGGCCAGGCGCTGCTCCTCGAGCCGCGCGATCTCGGCGTCCGCGAACGGCTCGAACGCCAGGTCGGCGAGCGCTGGTCCGCGCCAGAGCGCGAGCGCCTCGCGCAGCATCGCTGCCGCCTGCGCCGCCCGTCCCCCGGCGAGGGCGCGGCGCCCGTCCTCGACGAGCCGCTCGAAGCGCTCGGCGTCGAGCTCGCCCGGCTCGACGCGGATCCGGTAGCCCGCGGGCGACGTCGTGATCACCTCGCCGTCCCCGAGGGCCTTCCGCAGGCGCGAGACGTGGACCTGCACCGTGCTCACCGCGCCGCTCGGCGCCTCCTCGCCCCACAGCGCGTGCGCCAGCCGGTCGGGGCTCACGGGCTCGTTCGCGTGGAGGAGGAGGACGGCGAGCAGCGCCCGCGGCTTTCGCCCGCTCACTCGGATTGGGCCGAGCTCGCCGTGCACTTCGAGCGGACCGAGGATCCCGAACTCCATGTGCACTGCGGACGCTACTCCGCTCTGCGGCATCGCTGCAAGCGCGCCGGCACAACGTGTCAGCGCGCCGCAAGGGCGCTGTAAGCGGGTCAGCGGATGGTGATCCCACTTGCCCACCCCGCCCCGCAAGGAGCACACCATGATCCGCCGCACCACCCTGAAGTACACGCTCACCGCAGTCCTGGCCGCCGGCGCCGTCGCCGCCACGCCGGCGATGGCCAAGCCGGTCGACGGGCCGATCGACGGCTCGAACCGGTACGAGAGCCCGACCAGCAGCCTGGCCGGCACGACCGACAAGACGCCCAAGCAGGACCTCCGCGGCGAGAGCGCCCTGGACGCCGCGTTCCAGGCCACCCAGGAGGCGAAGCTGCAGCCGGGCCAGCCGGTCTTCCCGACCTACCACGACCCGCTGCCGCCCCGCAGCGTGAACGCGTCGGTGCCCGCGACCAACGACGACGGCAGCGACGTCGGCGTGTGGCTGCTGGTCCTCAGCGGCATCGCCGGTGCCGGGCTCGTCGGCGGCGGCGCCGCCGGCATCGCCCGCCGCACGCGCGTGCGCGCGCGCCGCGTGGCCGTCTGACTCCACCCCGTGGGGGGCGCCGGCTCAGATGCCGGCGCCCCGCACGACCCACCGAGAAAGGAACCCGCCGTGATCCATCCCCTCATCCTCTGGCAGCTCGCGCGCAAGCCGCGTGGGCCCGTCAGCCCGTCGACCGCGGGCGAGCCGCCGCACCGCGAGCGCCGCTCCTCGGCCGTCCGGCCTCATCGTCAATCGGCGGCCGACGACGTCGCCGCGCCTCCCCGGCCGACGGCGCGGCCGATGACCGCGCCGTGCACCGTGCCCAACTGCGTCGGGCACCGAGACCGGGCGTGACCACCGGGGTCACGCGCCGGTCTCGAGCAGGATCGGCAGTGCGCGCCGCAGCTCCCGTTCCCAGTACGGCCACGCGTGGCGCCCCGCGCCGTAGAAGCGCGCCCGCACCGGCACGCCCAGCTCGTGGGCGCGGCGCACGAACGCGCGGCTCTCGCGGAGGACGGTGACCTCGATCAGGTCGCGGCCCGTCTCCCGCTCGTCGAACGGGCCGGGTCGCCCGTCGCCGGAGGAGACGAACACGTCGGTCCCGCGCAGGCGTTCGGCGAGCTCGGTGGGATCGTGTTGCGCCCAGGTCGCTCGATCGCGCCGGGGGTCGCCCCACACGGCGAGCGGGTCGGGAGTGAACGCCGCGAGGAGGCCGAGCAGGTAGCGGGCATCCGCGAGCGGGTTCAGCAGGCCCGAGAACGACGCGGCGGCACGGAACACGCCGGGACGCCGGGCCGCGTAGCCGATCGCTCCCAGTCCGCCCATCGAGAGGCCGGCGACCGATCGGGCGTCGCTCGCGCCGTAGTCGCGTCCCAGGATTCCGCCGAGCTCGTCGATGTGGAAGGTCTCCCACGCGGGGCCGTCGCCCAGCCAGTTCGAGTAGAAGCCCACCGGCCCGCCCTCGGGCATGACGACGAGCACGTCGCGCAGCGCGCGGAACCGTTCGATGCCGGTCGAGCGCGTCCAGCTGTCGTACGAATCGCAGCAGCCGTGCAGGAGATAGAGGACGGGCCAGCGCCGCGTGGTGTCGCGCGTCCATCCCACGGGCGTCAGCAACCGCACCATCGCGGTCGTGCCGAGCGCAGGCGAGCGGACGTTGAGGTCGAGGAGGCGCGCGCCGACCCGGCGCTCCGCGACCACCGACGCCCGGGCGCGCTGCTGGGGCCCGTGGTCGTCGTCTCGTCCGAGGACGACCGCCGCGCCCGCCAGCATCGCTGCCGCGGCCACGGCGGCCACCACCCGGCGGCTGAGCCGGCTCATCCACACACGGTGGCAAACCCGTGGTGCTAGCCCCCGGGGTAGACGATCTGCTGCACGGACCACCCGTTCCCGTCGGGGTCGCTGAAGAACACGAAGCGGCCCCACGGGAAGTCCTGCACGTCGCTCACCTCGACGCCGCGGCCGCTGAGCTCCTCGTGCGCCGCGTCGATGTCCTCGACGACGAGCTGCAGGCCCTGGACCGAGCCGGGCGCCGTGTCGATCACGCCCGTGCCGAGGGCGATCGAGCACGCCGAGCCCGGGGGCGTGAGCTGGACGAACCGGATCTCGTCATTGACGCGGTGATCGTGGTCGGCGTTGAAGCCGGCCTGGTCGACGTAGAACGCCTTGGCGCGGTCGACGTCGGAGACCGGGACGGCGACGAGCTCGAGCTTGAAGTCCATGCGAGTGACCTCTCTTCGTGGATGACGTCTCGAATACTACGGAACGGAACGCTCCGTTCCGGTAGAGTCAACCCCCGTGTCCGAGGAGGGTTCGCCGCCCCGGCGCCGCGACGCGGCGCTCAACGACCGCAGGATCCTCGCTTCCGCGCGCGCGGTGTTCGTCGCCGATCCCACGGCCCCGATCGGCGCGGTCGCCAAGCACGCGGGGGTCGGGATCGCGGCACTCTACCGGCGCTACCCGAGCAAGGAAGACCTGGTGCGCACGCTCTGCGCGGAGGGCCTGAGCCGCTACATCGACGCCGCCGAGACGGCGCTCGCCTCGCATGCGGACCCGTGGGAGCGGCTCGCCGCGTTCATGCGCGCGGCCGTCGACGCGGACGCCAGCAGCCTCACGGTGCGCCTCGCCGGCACGTTCACGCCGACCGAGGACCTCTACCGCGCCGCCGCACGGGCCGGCGAGCTCAACGTCGAGCTGTTCGGCACTGCTCAGGCTGCCGGCGCGGTGCGGGCCGATGCCGACGTCAACGACCTGGCGATGATCCTCGAGCAGCTCGCATCGATCCGGCTCGGGGACGAGGCCCGCCGCCGGGAGCTGCGCCGCCGCTACCTCGAGCTCGCGCTCGACGGGTTGCGGGCTCCGGGCGGCGCGCTTCCGGGGACGCCCCCTTCCTCGGAGGAGCTGACCGACCGCTGGCGGGCGGTTCGGCGCAGAGCACCGAGCACCGCCCCCAACGCCGGCCGCCGCACGGCACCGCGACGGACCAGCGCGAACACCAGTCGCGCCGGCGGCGCCGGCAGCACGTCCACGTAGCGCACACCCTCGAACTTCGAGCACGCGAGCGCCGGCACGAAGCCGACCGCCAGCTCCGACGCCGCGAGCGCCTGGATCAGCGACGCCTCGTCGGCGCGGTGCACGACCCGCGGCGTGAAGCCGGCGCTTCGGCACGCCTGCTCGACCGCGACCGCGTACTGCGTGCCGGCGAGCCCGCCGATCCACGCCGCGTCGCCGTACGAGGCAAGCGAGACGGGCTCGTCCGCGGGGTCGCCGGCGGGAAGTCCGAGCAGCAGCGGCTCGGTCAGCAGCAGCTGGGCGTCGAGCCCGCCGGCCGGCGCGGGATCCACACCCTCATAGCTCTCCGAGACCAGCAGGTCGAGCTCGCCGGAGCGCAGCAGTCCGATGCCGTCCTCGGGTTCGTGCTCGCGGACCGACACCGCCAGCTCGGGGTGCTCGCGTGCGAGCTCGAGCGTGGCCGGGATGACCAGCTGCGTCGCGGCGCTCGGGAACGCGCCGATGACCACCCGGCCGCGCACCGCCTGCTGCTCGGCCGCCAGCTCCGCCTCGGCGGCGTCGAGCTCGGCGAGCACGCGCTCGGTGCGCGCCACCAGCCCGTGCGCGGCGGGCGTGAGCCGCACGCGGCGGCCGTCGCGCTCGAGCAGCGCGACGCCCGCCTCGCGCTCGAGCTGGAGCAGCGACTGCGACACCGCCGAGGGCGTGTAGCCGATCGCGCGGGCGACCTCGGCGATCGTGCCGCGGCGCGCGAGCTCGCTCAGGTGCCGCAGTCGCCGGACGTCGAGCATCGTGAAGCGCAGCTTACGCTCACCGCAAGACATCGGTGCTTGTACTTGCGCTCACGCCACGGCACCCTCCTGAAGTGACCCAACCCGCCGATCGCTACGAGCCGCTGCCGTCGCTGCCCGAGCTGCCGCGCTGGCTGTGGCGGAAGCTGGGTCGCCGCGGGCGGATCGCGATCGTGCTCGCCGCGCTGGCGGTCGTCGCGGGGGTCGCGGCGGCGGTTCCCGGCCTGCGCGAGTCACAGCGCGAGGCCGACGCGCGCATTGAGCGCGACCGGGTGGCGCAGCGCGCCGAGCTCGCACGCCGGCTCGAGGCCGAGCAGCGCCCCGTCGCCGGCCGCTCCGGCGCTCGTGACGCGGGCGGGGCGGACCGGCTCGCCGCCCGCGCGGCCGTCATGGGGGACCTCGCCGCGGCGATCGGCGCCGACGCTCGCGGCCGCGCGCGCCGCGGCGAGCTGACCGGCACGATCCGGCGCGTCACCTGCGAGCCGTTCCCGCGCACCGTCGGCGGCACCGGCGCCGACGAGGACCTCGCGCGGCGCGCCGGCCGCTTCTCGTGTGTCGCCGTCACCGCCGAGTTCGAGCGCACGGCGGAGAACCCCGGCGGCGTGATCGGGCACGGATACCGCGCGCGCGTCGACTTCCGCAGCGGCCGCTACGCGTTCTGCAAGATCACCGGTCGCGCCGGCCCCGAGCGCGAGCAGGTCGTGACGATCCCGCGCGCCTGCGGCGGATGACGCGTCACGCCAGCCGGCGCCGCAGCTCGGCGCCGCGCCCGGCGGCGACCGCGCGGGCGACGCGCCGCTCGTCGAGCTCGACGCCACGCGCGTCGGCGAGCTCGAGGATCTCCTGGCGCTCGCCGCCCTCGCGCATCCACTTCGTGAACAGCCACCCGAACAGCACGACGGTGACGATGCTCTCCTCGACCATCATGATCGCGCCGGCCGCGCTCTGGTCCGCCAGGTCGCCGTACCACCCATAGAAGACCGTCCCCGACCAGACGAACACGTTCGCCAGCACCGCGCCGGTGAGCCGCACGACGACGACGTAGCCGAGCTGCGCCGCGGTGCCGAACCACTCGGGCTTGGGAAACGGGCCGAACAGCGGCATCCACAGGTTGATGCCGACGAGCAGGAAGAGCACGTGCTGGCCGACGTGGACGAGCTCGTACCGGAGCGCGCCCTCGTAGGCCCACGACAGGTGCCACAGGTAGAGGTTCGCCGCCCACAGCGCGAACGCGGGCACCGGATGGCCGAGCGCGCGCAGGCGGTCGATCGCGCGCACGCGCAGCAGCGGGGCGAGCACCGGCCCCGTCAGGCCGAGCACGAGCAGGACCGCCGCGACGTCCGCGATCAGCAGGTGCTCGGTCATGTGCGCCGCGAACGTCGAGCCCGCGAGGTCGAGCACCGGCGGGCTGACGGCGGACGCGAGCACGACCACGCCCGCGCCGAAGCACGCGATCCGCCACGCCGGCACCGGCCGCCCGCGCCGCGCGAGCGTGCGCGCCCGCACCGCGTACGGGATCGCGTAGGCGAGCAGCAGTGCGGCCGCGAGCATGCCGTTGACTATGACCGGTGCGCCGCGTGTCGGGCCGGTGCCGTAGCGAGGAACTGGTAGCGGTTGAGGCTGAAGAAGTACTCGTCGCCGAGGCGGGCGAGGTCGTCCGCCCAGGCGACGGCCTCGGCCTCGCCCACCCCGCGGCGGTCCGGCACGAAGGCGGCGATGATCGGCACGAGCCCGGCGCTGTAGCTGTCCGGGTCGTAGCCGCGATTGAGGAGCGGCACCACGTCGCATGCGGGCGGCTCGAAGCCTGCCTCGCCCAGCAGCCGGCCGAGCCGGCGCGGGAGGAACGGATCGGCCAGGTGCTCCTTCCAGGCCTCGAGCACGCGCGCCATCCGCTCGTCGTCGGTCGAGTGCCAGACGATCGAGTCCCAGTCGGTGTCGAGCACGAGCAGCCGCCCGCCGGGCCGCAGCACGCGCCGGGCCTCCGCCAGGGCCGCCGCGACGTCTTCGACGTACTCGAGCACCTGCGTCGACACAGCGGCGTCGAAGCTCGCGTCCGGGAACGGCAGCTCGAGCGCGCCGCCGGCCTGGAAGCGCGCAGCGGTGTCCCGCCGGGCCGACAGCGCGAGCATGCTGTCGCTCGGGTCGACGCCGTCCACGCGCCCGTCGGGCCCGACGTCCTCGGCCATCTCAGCGCCCAGGAAGCCCGGGCCCGAGCCGATGTCGAGCACGTGCTCTCCGGGCCGGAGCGCCAGCGCAGCTCGGGTGATCCGCCGCTGCTCGACCACGTCGGGCGTCATGTAGACGCGCTCCACCTGGCGGGCGGTCTCGTCGTCGAAGTCGAGCACGACCGCATGGTCCCACGGCTGCGGACGATCGGGCATGAAGTGGCGACAGCAGGTCATAGCCAGTCCCGCGGGCGCCGCGAATACTGGACCCCCATGACCGACGACAAGACCACTCTCGTGCTCGGCGGGACCGGCAAGACGGGCCGCCGTGTCGTTGACCGCCTGCAGGCTCGCGGCGAGGCTGTGCGGATCGGCTCGCGCACCGCCGAGCCGCCGTTCGACTGGGAGGACCCCTCGACCTGGACGCCGGCGCTCGAGGGCGTGCGGGCGGTGTACATCTCCTACTACCCCGACCTCGCGGTCCCGGGCGCGCGCGAGGCGACCGCCGCGTTCACCGAGCACGCGCTGGCACAGGGCGTGCGCCGGCTGGTGCTGCTGTCCGGCCGCGGCGAGACCGAGGCGCAGCTCGCCGAGCAGGCGCTCCAGGCCTCGGGCGCCGACTGGACGATCGTGCGCTGCAGCTGGTTCAACCAGAACTTCAGCGAGAGCTTCTTCCTCGACCTGGTGCTCGCGGGCGAGGTCGCGCTCCCCGCGGGCGGCGTCCCCGAGCCGTTCGTCGACGCCGACGACATCGCCGACGTCGCGGTCGCGGCGCTCACCGACGACCGCCACGTCGGCGAGCTGTACGAGCTGACCGGGCCGCGCATGCTGACGTTCGCCGGCGCGGTCGGCGAGATCGGCCGCGCCGCGGGCCGCGAGGTGCGTTACGAGACGATCCCGATGGACGCGTTCGCCGCCGGCCTGTCAGCCCAGGGCCTGCCGAACGACGTCGTCGACTTCATGCAGTACCTCTTCGGCGAGGTCCTCGACGGCCGCAACGCGTACGTGACCGACGGCGTGCAGCGGGCGATCGGCCGCGAGCCGCGCGACTTCGCCGACTTCGCGCGCGAGGCGGCGGCCGCCGGCCTCTTCAGCGCCAACGCGAGCCGGGCGCATCGCTGAGGGTTGACGCTCGGCATCCGGGCGCGGGGGGGGAAGACCGAACCCCGCTTGAACCCGTACTAACGCCGCCTCGGAGCAGATGCTGAGCCGCAGGCCTGGCGCAGCCGTCCCGGGGGCGCCGGCTCACCGTACGGTGACCGGGGCCTCCATCGGCCCGAGGTGCGCGACGCCGGCGGCGGCGACCTCGACGGCCTCGCGGGCCGCCTCGACCGGCTCCGCTCCGGCGAGCGTGGCCACGACGAAGGCCGCCGCGAAGGTGTCGCCGGCGCCCGTCGGGTCGACCTCGTCGACGGCGGGAGCGGGGATCGCCTCCTGTCGCGAGCCGGCGCGCACGCGGACGCCCGCGGCCCCGAGCGTCGTGCAGACGACCGGTGCCGCCTCCTCGTCGAGGCCGAACGCGGCGAGCTCGCCCTCCGACGGCAGGAGGACGGTGGCGAGGCCCGCGATGCGCGCGAGCCGCTCGGCGAGGTCGGGCCCGAGGGCCTCCGGGCGCACGTTCGGATCGAGGCTGATCCGTCCGCCGGCGGCGTGCACGCGCACCGCCGCGGTCTCGACCGCGTCGGCCAGCGCGGGCGCGAGGGCCAGCGAGGAACCCGACACGTGCAGCCACGCGGCGCGCTCCGGCAAGTCGCCGAGGTCGGCCTCGCCGACGCGCGCGGCCGCGCCGACGTGGAAGACGAACGAGCGGGCGCCGTCGTCCGCGTACGCCACGAAGGCGCAGCCCGTCGAGGCCCCGGGATCGACCCGCACGTGCCCGGCATCGACGCCGTCGCCGGCAAGACGCCGGCGCAGGAGCGCGCCGAAGGGGTCGTCTCCCACGACCGCGCACAGCGCCGTTGCCGCCCCGCGTCGCGCCGCGACGCTCGCGAAGATCGCCGGCGCCCCGCTCGCGAGCGGGCCCACGAACGCGTCGGGGCGGTCGAGCGGGACGCCGCGGCGCGGCCGCATGATCTCCACCAGAGCCTCGCCGACGGCCAGGATCACGGTTGCGCACCCCCCATCGTCGCGAGTGCCGCGCCGGCGGTCGGCTCGTCCGTGACGAGCACGTCGACCAGCCCGGCGCGCGCGGCGCCCACGATCGACGCTCCCTTGGCGGACCCGGCGGCCACGCCGATCACCGTGCCCGCGCTGCGCAGCTGCTCGCGCGACACGCCGAGCAGGAGCCGCTCGCCGGCGAACGGCACGGGCCGACCGTCCCCGTCGAAGTAGCGCGAGACCACATCGCCCGCGGCGCCGCGCAGCTCGCCGGCCGCCGACATCACGTGGGCCGGGCCGGTGTCGGCCTCCGCGAGCGGCGGGCCGATGCCCACGATCGCCGCCGTCAGCCGGTCCCAGGCGGCCAGCCGGCGGCTGATGTCCTCGTCCGCCAGCAGCGATCGGCGCAACCGCGCGGACGGCAGGGCCGGCGCGTGGATCAGGTTCACGCCCGCGCCGCTCGCGTCGGCGATCCTGCGCGCGATGTCGTTCGTCTGGAAGCGCGCGTCGCGCTCCTCGAAGCCGGCGATCGCCGGCACGAGCAGCACCCCGGGGAGTGCCGGCCACCGTCGCGCCCGCGCCAGCTCGAGCACGGTCCGCCCCCAGGAGACGGCGAGCGTGTCGCCCGCGCCGAGCCCGAGCGCGGCGATCTCGGCCAAGGCCGGCGCCACGAGCGGCTGCACGCCGCCGCGGCGAGCGGCGGGGACGACGACCACGCGCCTGAGCCCGAGGGCCGTGCGCAGCGCCTCCGAGAGGTGCTCGGGCGTGCGCTCGCTTGCTGCCGCGGAGCCGGGCGCGCGGATCTCGATCTTGACGATGCCCTGGTCGCGGGCGAGCTGCAGCATGCGCGACACGGTCGAGCGTGACACGCCGAGCCGGGCCGCGATCTCCTGCTGGGAGAGCTGCTCCCGGTAGTAGAGCTCGGCCGCCGCGACCAGCGAGCTTGACGAGGGCGTGGACAAGTGTGCATATACTATACGCGAACAGATGTGCAGAACAACCCAGCAAAGGACGTTTCCCCGTGGCTCCCCTTGATGCGACGCAGCTCGTCACCGCACCCTCGACCGCCGAGCGGCGCGCGCTCCAGCAGATCTCGACCGCGGACGGGCGCTTCGCGGTGATCGCCGCCGACCACGGCCAGCCGCTCGTCGACATGCTCGACGCGCTCGGCGTCCCGAGCACGCCCGAGGAGCAGCGCGCCTTCAAGGCCGACCTGGTGGACACCGTCGGCCGCGACGCGAGCGCGGTGCTGCTCGACCCCGACGTGTCGCTGCCGGACATCGTCGACCGCGACCTGCTCGCGCGCGACGTCGGGCTCCTCGTGCGGATCGAGGCCGACGGCCACGCAACCGAGGACGGGCTGCGCAGGTCGCAGCTGATCGACGGTCTCGGGGCCGCGGGCGCACGGGCGCGCGGCGCCACGGCCGCCAAGGTGATGGTGTTCCTGCGGGCCGACCGCGAGGACCTCGACGGCGGGACGGCGCAGATGGTGCGGGCGGCGCTCGAGGACTGCCGGCGCGCCGACCTGCTGTGCGTGATGGAGCTGATGACCTACCGCCTCGACGACGAGAGCCCTGAAGCGTTCGCCGCCCGGCGGGAGGACGTGATCGTCGAGGGCGCCGTGCTGCTGCAGGAGTGCGGCTCCAAGGTCCTCAAGCTCGAGTACCCCGGCAGCCCGGAGGCGTGCCGCCGGGTCACCGATGCCCTCGACGTGCCGTGGGCCGTGCTCTCGGCGGGCGTCGACCACGAGGCGTTCTGCGACCAGCTCCGCGACGCGATGGACGGCGGATGCGACGGCTTCATCGCCGGTCGCTCGCTGTGGAAGGAGGCGGTGGGGCGCCCCGCCGCGGACCGCCGGCGCTTCCTCGACGAGGTCGCCCGCCGGCGGATGGAGGACCTCCTGCGGATCGTCGAGCGTGACTGATCTGCTCCTCGGCATCGACGTCGGCACGACCTACTGCAAGGCGGTCGTGTTCGACGTCGACGGCCGGGAGCGCTCCCACTCGCGTGCGCGGACGCCCTGGACGGCGGTCGGCACGGGGGCGGAGATCGACCCGTCGGCGCTCGTCCGCACGGCCCAGCAGGCGGCCGCCGAGGCGATCGCCGGCGGTCCCGCGGGCGCCCTCGTGGCCGTCGGCGTCGCGGGGATGGGGGAGACCGGCGTGCTGGTCGACGCGCGCGGCCGCCCGCTCGGCCCGGCGATCGCCTGGCACGACGCCCGCGGGACGGACGAGGCGCGGGCGATCGACGGCGAGCTGGGCGGGCGGGAGTTCGCGAGCCACACCGGCCTGCCGGCCTCGGCGCTGTGCTCGCTCGCGAAGCTGCGCTGGCAGCGTGCCCATCTCGAGGGGTTCGAGACGGCCGTGCGCTGGCTCGGGATCCCGGAGTGGGTCGCCCGCTCGCTCGGCGCCCCGGACGTGGCCGAGCTGTCGCTGGCGTCCCGCACCGGCCTCTTCGAGCTCGGCCCGCGGGCGTGGTGGTCGCGCGCCGTCGACTGGCTCGGCGTGGGCGACGACTTCCTCGCCGAGCCGGTGGCGGCCGGGACGCCGCTCGGCCGCGTCGGCGACGCGCTGCCGGCGGCGCGCGGCGCGGTGATCACGGTCGCGGGGCACGACCACGTCGCCGCGACGGTCGGTGCCGGGGCGTGCCGGGAGGGTGACGTGCTGCACTCCGCCGGCACCTCCGACGTCTTCGTCCGCACGGTCGACGCCCACCTCGAGCCCGATCGGGTGGCCGACGCGGTGGCCGGCGGCGTCACGGTCGGGTGGCACGTGCTGCGCGACCGCTGGACGCTGGCGAGCGGCAACGAGCTCAGCGTCACGCTCGCCTCGATCCTGCAGCTGCTCGGCGTCGACGGCGAGGCGGACCGCGACGCGCTGACCGTGGCGGCCGCCGAGCTCGACCGCTCGGGGCTGCACCTCGAGGGCGCGGGGGAGACGGCCCCGCTGGCGCTGCACGGGATCACGCCCGGCATGACGCCCGCCCACGTCTGGCGCGCCGCGCTCGAAGCGGGCGCCGAGCTCAGCCGAGCCACGCTCGCGCGCAACGATGCCGTCAGCGGGCCGCGCCGGCGGATCGTGGCGACCGGCGGCGGCGCGCGCGGCGCGGCGGCACGCACGGTGAAGGAGGAGCGGCTCGGCCCGATCGAGTGGTCGCCCGTGCAGGAGGCGACGGCCCGCGGCGCGGCCCTCCTCGGAGGCGTCGCCGCGGGCCTCTACACGTCCGCCGACCAGGTCCCGGCGCCGGCGGCCTGAGCCTCCCGCCGGCGCGCGCGGGACGGCGAACCTGAAAGGGGTCAGACCCCCCAGGGGTCAGACCCCCAGGGGTCAGACCCCTCCCCCGGGGGTCAGACCCCTCGGGCGGGGCGAGGCTCTGGCTGCGTTGTTAGGCGGTTGCCGCGGCGCTCTCGTAGAGCTCGATCGTGCGGCGGTAGTTGCCGGCGATGATCTCGACCGCGGCGTCGCGATCGTGGTCGCCCGCGAGCCAGCCCTTGAGCGCGTCCCAGAAGATCGTGCGGCCGATGGCGAAGCCGATGAACCCGTCGACGGTGGCCGCCTGGCGGAGCCAGTTCGCCACCGTCGCCTCGTCCGCGCCGGCGCCGAGCACGACGCAGCCGACCCCGTCCCGCCCGCCGGCGCGCGCGGCGTCCGCGACGAGCCGGAAGTCGGCGGCCGTGTCGAGGCCCTCGACCTTCCAGATGTCCGGCTCGACGCCGGCGGCCTGCAGCTCGGCGATCGCCGCCGCCACGAGCCGCGCGCGGGCGGCCTGCTGCTCGGGCTCGACCGGCACGAGCAGCTCGAACAGGTACTTGGTCTCGCGCGGGGCGAGGTAGTCGGACAGGTGGGCGAGCCGCTCGGCCTGGCGACGGTTGAGCTCGCGGTCGCCCTCGGGGTTGTAGCGGGCGAGGATCTTGACGAAGTCGGGCTCGAAGGCCTCGATGTGCTGCGCGAAGTCGTCGCCGTACTCGAACTCGAACTCGGGCACCGAGCTGCGCTCGGCGGCCATCGCCACCGGCAGCCCGTGCTCCTTGGCCTCGCGGGCGACGGCGGCGCCGTGCTCCTCGTCGACCAGCGCTCCGACGGTGCCGGCGGGCGCCGCGTCGGCGGCGGCCAGCAGGCCGTCGAGGATGATCCCCTTCGCCTCCTGGATCTGCCGGCGCTCCTCGGCGCTCGGAGTTCCCGCGATGCCGAACAGCTTCGTCGAGAACGAGGTCCGGTGGTCGAACGCGAGGATGTACAGGGACTGGTCGTAGCCGGGGGTCACGTGGGAGCTCCTTGGGTGTCGGTCGAAGCGGTCGAGATAAGGGTCGCCGGGGCGAGCAGGGGGGAGGGGGCCACGGAGCCGTCGGCTTCGAGGCCGACGAACGTCGACTCGCCGCGCAGCAGCGCGTCGACCGCGGCCCGGCCGGCGGCCTCGCCGAGCGCGAGGTCGACCGCGGACGGCGTCGCCGCCCGCTGGGCGTGGCCGAGGATCGTCGGGTGGACGCGGATCTGCGCGCGATCGCGCAGCGCCTCGGAGACGCGGACGGCGTCGCCGGCCGCCTCGGACATCACGGCGATCGCCGATCCGCTGGCCGCGCGCTCGCGCAGGCGAGCGGCCAGCGCGTCGAGGTCGGTGGCGCGCTCGGGGACGATGACGTCGTCGATCCCGGCGGCGGCGGCGACGGCCTCGGCAAGGAAGCCGTGCGGCGCCCCGAGCGTCTGGACCACGAACGCGCGACCGGGCACCGAGCGACCGGTGATGCGCAGGCGCTCGATCGTGTCGACGGCGAACGCGACCGCCGAGTCCATGCCGATCGTCAGGTCGGTCGCCTCGAGGTCACGGTCGATCGTGGCGGGCACGACGGCGAAGACCGGGCGCTTGGCGGCGTCTCCGCGGCGCCACGGGCGTCGGCGCCCCGCAGCGCGCGCCTCGGTCGCCAGCGCGGCCGCCCCGCGCGTGGAGCCGTCGCCTCCGATGACGAGCAGCGCGTCGATGCCGGCGGCCTCGAGCGCGTCCAGGCAGGCGCGGCTTCCCGCGGGCTCGCGGAGCTCCGGCCAGCGACTGGAGCCGAGCCAGGTGCCGGGCTCGTGCGCGTGCCGCTCGGCCTGCGCCGCGGTGATCGGCTCGATTCGCCCGCGGGCGAGGCCGGCGAAGCCGCCGAGCACCCCGTAGACCCGCGCGCCGCGGCGTTCTCGATGCGCTCGCAGGCGCTCGCGATCACGGCGTTCATGCCGGGTGCGTCGCCGCCGCTGGTGAGGATTCCGATCGTGTTCGTCATCAAGCCCATCTGTTATACCGCGCCGAGTCGAGCCGGTCAATAATTATTCGGATCGAAACGAAAGCAACCGTGGTACGGTGCCGTCATGATCCGGGGCCAGCGTCTGACCGTCGGGGTGGATGTCGGCGGAACGAAGCTGGTGGCCTCCGCGGTCGATGCGGAGGGCCGCACGCTCGCATCTCACCGTTGGCCCGAGCCCGTGCGGGAGTACGAGGAGGTGCTCGGCGCCATCACCGCGCTGGTCGGCCGGATCCGCGCGGCTGTCGGCGGCGCGCACATCGCCGGCGTGGGCGTGGCCACGGCCGCCTTCTTCGATGCCGAACGCCGGCGCGTTCGCGGGTCGACCTATCTGGTGGACTGGCACGATCGGCCGTTCGCCGCGGACCTCGGGCGGCGGCTCGAGCTTCCCGTGGTGGTCGAGAACGACGCCGATGCCGCCGCCTGGGGCGAGTACCTGCACGGAGCCGGCCGTGGTGCCCGCTGCCTGGTGCTCGCCACGGCCGGGACGGGGATCGGTGGCGGGATCGTGATCGACGGGCGCCTCGTCAGGGGCGGGTTCGGACTGGGCGGCGAGCTCGGTCACCTGCCCGTGGTGCCCGACGGTGTCCGCTGCGGGTGCGGGGCGCGCGGATGCGTCGAGCAGTACGCGAGCGGGACGGCGATCGCGAATGCCGTGCGATCGGCCGCCGTCGCCGATCCGGCCGCCGCGGCACGCATGCTGGCTCGTGCGGGTGGCGACGTCGAGCGGATCGACGGCCGGCTGATCATGGCGCTGGCGCGCGAGGGCGACGAGCTGGCGCGCCGTGCGCTCGACGACGCCGGGAAATGGCTCGGCCGCGCGCTCGCCCAGGTCGCGACGATCGTCGACCCGAGCGTGGTCGTGGTCGGCGGAGGTCTCGCGGAGGCGGCCGGCGAGCTGCTGCTCGCCCCCGTTCGCCGATCGTTCGCGGCCGCGGCGAGCATCCCCGGCGTCCGTTCGCCGGCGCCGGTTCGCGCGGCCGCGCTCGGCAACGCGGCGGGAATCGTGGGCGCAGCCGCGCTGGCCGCGGCTCGGACCGAAGCGCTTCTCGACCACAATCCGAAAGCAGTCGTGCACAATCAGTGAACCAACTGGTAGGTTGCGCGCATGAACGAGGGTCCCAACAGCGGGAGTCCCGTCTTCGCCGACGAGCGCCAGGCGCGCATCGCCGAGCTCGTGTCGGTCCGCGGGCGCGCACGCATCGGCGAGCTCTCGAAGCTGTTCGGCGTCACGGAGCCAACCGTTCGGAAGGACCTCAGGGTGCTGCAGGAGCGCGGCCTGCTGAAGCGCACGCACGGGGGTGCGCTGGCGCTCCAGCCCGTGGTCGAGCGCGAGTTCGCGGGTCGTGAGTCCGCCAACCGCGCCGGCAAGGAGGCGATCGCGAGAGCCTGCCTGCGGCTGCTGCAGGACGGCGACTCCGTGTTCCTGGACAGCGGGACGACCGTGCACGCGCTGGCTGACGCGATCGCCCGCCAGGGCGCGGGCCTGCGGCTCTCCACGCTGACCAGCAGCCTCGGCGCCGCCACCACGCTGGCCGACGTGCCGGGCATCGACTGCGTGCTCCTCGGCGGTCAGGTCCGGCGAGTGGACGGCGCCGTGGCGGGCGCGCTGGCGCTCGAGAACCTGCAGCGGTTCACGTTCGGCGTCGCCTTCATCGGCGTGAGTGGGTTCTCCGAAGTCGGGATCAGCGTCGGCAGCCTGGCGGAGGCCGCGCTGAAGGCCGACGTGATCGAGCGCGCGCGCCGCGTGGTGCTCCCGCTCGACCACACGAAGGTCGGCAGCACCGACTTCGCGCGCATCGCCGGGCTCGATGCCGTCGACGTCGTGGTGATGGACCGCACGACGCCGGCGGTGGAGGAGCTCTGCTCGAGCTTCGGCATCGACCTGATCGCCGCCGACGCTGCCTAGTGTAGAGGGTTTGCTTCCGGAAGAGTTCGAATCGGCTTGACTTGGTTCGGCTGACGAGATAGTGTCGCGCCAACTCGGTGTGGAATGCTGCCGAGGGGTTTGCAGGTCGCAAATGATGCGAGGCGCCGGCGAGGTTCTCGCCGCGGAGGAGAGGGTGCGATGCCAGCAGTGCCAGACGCCGCGGAGCCGGTGCTCGAAGCCCGTGACGTCGTAAAGACGTTCGGCCGCGTGCAGGCGTTGCGCGGCGCGAACTTCACGGTCTATCCGCGGGAGGTCGTCGCGCTCGTCGGCGACAACGGTGCCGGAAAGAGCACGCTGGTGAAGACGCTCGTGGGCGTCCACCCGCCCGACAGCGGCGAGATCCGCTTCGAGGGCAAGCCGGTCGACATCCACACGCCGCATGACGCCCGCGACCTCGGCATCGAGACGGTCTTCCAGGATCTGGCGCTCGCTGCGGAGATCGACCCGGCAGCCAACATGTTCCTGGGGCGGGAGATCATGCGCCCCGGCCTGCTCGGCAAGCTCGGGTTCCTCGACAAGGGCGCCATGCGCCGCCGCAGCGACGACGCGTTCAAGAGCCTCGGCGTGAAGATCCAGGACACCAGCGCGCGGGTGGCGAACATGTCGGGCGGCCAGCGCCAGGGCATCGCGATCTGCCGCGCGGTGACGTGGGCCAAGCGCGTGGTGTTCATGGACGAGCCGACTGCCGCGCTCGGCGTCGTGCAGACGCGCAACGTGCTCGACCAGGTCAAGCGGGTGCGCGAGCAGGGCCTCTCGGTCGTGCTCATCAGCCACAACATGCCCGAGGTCTTCGAGGTCGCCGACCGCATCGAGGTCATGCGCCTGGGGGCGCGCGTCGCGCGGCTGAAGCCCAGCGACGTGTCGATGGAGGACGTCGTCGCCGCCATGACCGGCGCCCTGACCTTCCACGAGGAGGGCACGGCATGACGACGCCCACCGTCCCGCCCGCCGACGAGGAGGTCGTCGACGCGACGGCCGACGTCCCTACCCAGCCCTGGTGGCAGCGGCTGATCATCGGATCCAGCACGTCGATCCTGCTCGTGCTGATCGCGATGATCGCGGTCTTCTCGTTCCTGAGCTTCGAGGAGTTCTTCACGGTCTCCAACGCCCGCAACATCACCACGGACGCGGCGGTGCTGCTGGTCGTCGCTACCGGCCTGACGTACATCATCATCACCGCCGGCATCGACCTGTCGGTCGGCTCGGTGCTCGTCTTCTCGAGCGTCGTGTCGGCACGGATGATGAACGCCGTCGGCGGCGACAACTGGGGCGTCATCATCGTCGGCCTCGTCACCGGGCTGGCCGCCGGACTCGCGTGGGGGACGCTCAACGGCTTCCTCGTCACCAAGGCGAAGATCCCGTCGTTCATCGTCACGCTCGGCACGCTGGGCATGGCGCTCGGCGCCGCGCTGCTGATCACGGGCGGCGTCGACGAGCGCGACGTGCCCTTCAAGCTGGTCGAGACGATCGGCACCGGCCGGCTGTTCGACGAGATCCCGTACCTGGTGCTGATCGCCGCCGCGGTGGCGATCTTCTTCGCGATCATCCTGCACGGCACCCGCTTCGGCCGCTACACGTACGCGATCGGGTCGAACGAGGAGGGCGTCCGCCGCGCGGGCGTCAACGTCGACCGCCACCTGATCAAGGTCTACGCGCTCGGCGGCACGCTGGCGGGCTTCGCCGGGTTCCTCGCGCTCGCCCGCTTCGGCACGACGTCGATCTCCGGCAACACGACCGTCAACCTCGACGCGATCGCCGCGATCGTCATCGGCGGCACGAGCCTCTTCGGCGGCGTCGGGACGGTCATCGGCACCATCGTCGGTGTCTTCATCCCCGCGGTGCTGCGCAACGGCTTCGTGATCGTCGGCGTGCAGCCGTTCTGGCAGCAGGTCGCCGTCGGCGCGGTGCTGATCGTGGCTGTCTATGTCGACCAACTCCGCCGCGCCAAGTACGCGCGGTGACCGATTCACCACAACTCCTGGAGGAGAGCACGATGCACCACTCATCTCGATCGGGCCGGTGGAGCGCACGGGCGCTCGCCGCGATCCTGCTGGTCGCCTGCCTCGGGCTCGTCGCCTGCGGCGACGACGACGACGGCGGGGGCGGCGGCGGAGCGAGCGGCTCCGGCGAGGACTACAAGGTGACGCTGATCGCCGGCGTCAAGGGCGACGAGTTCTACATCACGATGAACTGCGGAGCGCAGGCGGAGGCCGAGAAGCTCGGCGTCTCGCTCGACTTCCAGGGCCCGGATCAGTTCGACGCCTCGCTGCAGACCCCGATCGTCAACGCCGTCACCGCCAAGAAGCCCGACGCGATCCTGATCGCGCCGACCGACGCGAAGGCGATGTACGCGCCGATCAAGCAGGCGGCCGACGCCGGCATCAAGATCGTGCTCGTCGACACCACGCTCGAGCAGGCCGACTTCGCGGTCTCCCAGATCGCGTCCGACAACCTCGGTGGCGGCAAGGCGGCGGCCAAGGCGCTGGCCGAGGAGATCGGCGGCAGCGGCAAGGTGTTCGTCAACAACGTCAAGCCGGGCATCACGACCACCGATCAGCGGGCGCAGGGATTCGAGGAGGAGGCCAAGAGCCTCGGGCTCGAGTACGTCGGGATGGAGTACAACCAGGACCAGCCCGACAAGGCCGCGGCGATCACCAAGGGCATCATCGCCAAGCACCCGGACCTGAAGGGCATCTTCGGCACCAACCTGTTCGGGGCCGAAGGTTCCGCGGCCGGACTGCGCGAGTCCGGCAACAAGGACGTCAAGATCGTCGGCTTCGATGCGGGGCCCAAGCAGGTCAAGGACCTCGACGAGGGTCTGCTCCAGGCGCTCGTCGCCCAGAAGCCCGCCGACATCGGCGCGCAGGGCGTCCAGCAGGCCGTCGCCGCCCTGAAGGGCGAGCCGACCAAGCCGAAGATCGGCACCGGGTCGACGATCCTCACCAAGGACAACCTCGCCGACAACCAGGACGCCGTCTACAAGTCGTCCTGCTGAACGCGCGCTCTGCGGCGCCGGGCCTCCCGCCCGGCGCCGCAGGGGCGCTCACGCGGTGAAGCGCCTTCGCAGGCGTGCGCCGCGGCGGCGGATCTCGGCCAGCTCGCCGGCGTCGATCCGCTCGAGGTTGCGCAGCGACGGCTGCATCCGGCGGTTGCCGGAGAGCGCCTCGCGGTTGCGATCGAGGTAGTCCCAGTAGAGCGTCGTGTACGGGCACGCGCGCTCGCCGGTGCGCTCGCCGGGGCTGTACTCGCACTCGCGGCAGTAGGTCGACATGCGGTCGACGTAGCGCCCGCTCGCCGCGTACGGCTTGGTCATCATGCGCCCGCCGTCGGCCCACAGCGCCATGCCCTCGACGTTCGGGGCCATCACCCACTCGTAGCCGTCCACGAACGAGTGGTGGAACCAGTCGACGGCCGCCCGCGGGCCGACGCCGAGCAGGAGCATGAGGTTGCCGTAGAGCATGAGCCGCTCGATGTGGTGGGCGTAACCCGTCTTCCGCAACCCGGTCAGCGAGTCGTCGAGGCACCGCATGCGGGTCGGGCCGCCCTCGAACAGCGCGGGAAGCGCACTGCCCCGCCGGGCGGGCGGGTCGGGGTGCAGCCGGTACATGCCCCACACGTACTCGCGCCAGCCGATCACCTGGCGGACGAAGCCCTCCGCGCTCTCGATCGGGACGCGCCCCTCGCGGTAGGCCTGCTCGGCGGCCTGCGCGCACTCGAGCGGGTCGAGCAGGCCGAGGTTGAGCGACGACGAGAGGCGGCTGTGCCACATCCAGCGCTCGCCGGCCACCATCGCGTCCTGCCAGGGCCCGAAGTGGGGGAGGAAGTGCTCCAGGAAGCGGTCGAGCGCGCGCAGTGCCTGGTCGCGGCCGGCGGGGAAGAGCCGCGGGCCGTCGTCGCCGAAGGTGTCCAGCGCGAGCTGGTCGAGATCGTGCCTCACCGCCTCGTCGATCTCGTCCTCGCGCGGGAGGTAGGGCTTCGGCGGGCGCCGGTCGCGCGGCGGCGGACGCCGGTTGGCGGCGTCGAAGTTCCACGCCCCGCCGGCGGGCTCGGCGCCGTCCATCAGGATCCCGAGCCGCCGGCGCTGCCAGCGGTAGAAGCCCTCCATCACCAGCCGCCCGCGGCCCTGCGCCCAGCCGGCGAACTCCGCCGGGCTGGTCAGGAACAGGCCGCCGTCGAGGACACGGACCTTCGGCAGGCGGCCCAGCACCGTGCTCGCGTGAGCGGCGGTCGGCTCGAGCAGCACGACCTCGTCGGGGTGCGCCTGCGCCACGTGCGCGCGCAGCCCGGCGGCGAGCGACCCTGCGCGCCGGTGGTCGACCTCCACGCCGCGCGCGTCGAGCTCACGGGCGAAGTGCCGCATCGCGCTCAGCACGAGGTGCAGCTTCTGCCGGTGGAAGCGCCCGCTGCGCAGCTTGGCCTCGGACTCGATCAGCAGCACCCGGTCGGCGCCCTCGAGCGCCGGATTGCGGTGCGAGAGCTGGTCCCGCCACCACCCATGCCGTCCGTCCACCCACGTGCAAGGTACGCGCGCGGGCCGCCGATCGACTTCACGCTGCCCGACGCGGGCGCGGATTGTATGCAGAACCGCGGAATGAGTACTTGCGGGGCGGCAAGCCTGATGGTTTTGTATGCATATGTCGTCAGCGGCCGAGGCGCCGACGAGTGCGATCCGGGTCCATGAAGCGCTCCGGCACGCGATCATGGAGGGGGAGCTCGTGCCGGGAGCGCGGCTGCGGGCTGAGTCGCTCGCCGGCCGCTTCGGGACCTCCCGGACGCCGATCCGGGAGGCGCTGCTCATGCTCGAGCGCGAGGGCCTGGTGGCGATCGAGCCGCACCGGGGCGCCGTCGTGCGCTCGTTCGACCCCGCCGACCTGCTCGACCTCTACGAGGTCCGGGCCCTGATCGAGCCGCACGCCGCGGCCCGGGCAGCCACCCGGATCGGCGACGCGGCGCTCGCGCGCATGCGCGACCTGTGTGACCACGCCGAGCGGCGGGGGGTCGCGGTCGCCGACCAGATCGTCCTCAACGAGGAGTTCCACCGGATCGTGTCCGAGGCCGCCGACTCGCCGCGCCTGGCCGCGGCGATGCGGGCGGTGGCCGGCATCCCGCGGGAGTTCCGGGCCGCGTTCTGGGCCGACCGCGCGCAGCGCGCCCAGTCGCTCTTCTGCCACCGCGAGCTGGTCACGGCGCTCGAGGCCCGCCAGGCGGAGCTGGCGGAGGCGGTCATGCGCATGCACATCCTCGGCGCGCGCGACTTCCTCTGGCGTGTGGTCCATGACAATGGCTGACCCGCCGCTCACCGGCCTGCGCGTGCTCGAGTTCGGCCAGCTGCTCGCCGGGCCGTACGTCGGCACGCTGCTCGGCGACTTCGGGGCCGATGTGGTCAAGATCGAGGCGCCGGGCGACGGGGACCCGATGCGTGACTGGGGACGGCTGCGCCACGAGGGCCACTCGCTGTGGTGGTCGATCCTCGCCCGCAACAAGCGCTCGATCACGCTCAACCTGCGCACGGAGCGCGGGCAGGAGATCGCCGCCGACCTCGCCGCCGCCGCCGACGTCGTCGTCGAGAACTTCCGCCCCGGCACGATGGAGCGCTGGGGGCTCGGGCCGGACGACGTCCACGCTCGCAACCCGCGCGCCGTCTACGCCCGCGTCTCCGGCTACGGGCAGACCGGCCGCTACCGCGACCGGCCGGGCTTCGCGTCCGCCGGCGAGGCGATCGCCGGCCTGCGCCACATCAACGGCTACCCGGGCGAGGCTCCGCCGCGCAGCGGGATCTCGCTCGGCGACACCGTCGCCGCCCAGTCCGCGTTCCAGGGCATCCTGCTCGCCCTCTACGTGCGCGACGCCCGCGGCGCCGGCGGCCAGGTGATCGACGCCTCGATCGCCGACGCGTGCTTCGCCATGCTCGAGTCGACGGTCGTCGAGTACGAGAAGACCGGCTTCGTGCGCGAGCCGACCGGCCCGCGGCTCCCGCGCATCGCGCCCAGCAACGTGTACCGCAGCCGCGACGGCAAGTGGGTCGTGATCGCGGCCAACCACGACACGCTGTGGAAGCGGCTCGCCACGCTGATGGGCCGGCCGGAGCTGGGCGACGACGCGCGCTTCGCCACTCATCACGCCCGAGGGGAGAACGAGGACCTGCTCGACGAGCTGATCGGCGAGTGGGCCGCCGCGCACACGGCCGCCGAGCTCGACGCGCTGGTCAACGAGGCGGGCGTCGTGTGCGCCCCGGTGTACAGCGCCGAGGACATCTACGGCGACGACTGGTTCCGCGAGCGCGGGCTGCTCGTCGCTCACGAGGACGAGGTGCACGGGGAGATGACGGTGCCCGGCGTGGTGCCGAAGCTCAGCGCGACGCCGGGAGGGATCCGGCGCGCGGCGCGGTGGACGGTGGGAGCGGACACCGAGGACGTGCTCGAGGAGCTGGGAATCGACGGCAGGCAGCTGGCGGAGCTGCGCAAGGAGGGCGTGACATGAGAGAGGAGCCGACGTGGCGTATCGCCTAGGGGTTGACGTGGGAGGGACGTTCACCGACCTCTTCCTGGTCGAGGACGCGGAGCACAAGCAGTGGCGGGTCAAGACCCCGTCGACCCCCGGCGATCCGTCCGAGGGCGTCCTCAGCGGCGTGCGCCGGATCTGCGAGGAGGCGGGCATCGACGCGCAGGAGCTGCGCAACGTCGTGCACGGCACGACCGTCGCGACGAACGCCGTGCTCGAGTCCAAGGGCGCGCGCGTGGGGCTGATCACCACGCGTGGCTTCGGGCAGATCCTGCATCTCGCGCGCTCGCAGACCCCCGGGCCGCTCGCCGGCTGGATCATCATGATCAAGCCCGACCCGCCGGCCTCGCTGGCCGACACCCGTGAGGCGGTCGAGCGAATGGACGCGCGCGGCGAGACGCTCGTGCCGGTCGACCGCGAGCAGGTCGCGGCGGTCGTGCGCGACCTGATCGACTCGGGCGTCGAGTCGCTCACGATCAGCCTCATCAGCGCGTACGTCGACGGTCGCCACGAACGCGAGATCGCGGCCGTCGTCGAGGAGATCAGCCCCGGCTTCCCGGTCACGCTCTCGTCCGACGTCCTGCCGGAGTTCCGCGAGTACGAGCGCACGCTGACCGCGTGCATGAACTCCTACGTGCGCCCGACCGTGGCCGCCTACGTCGATCGGCTGCGTTCCTCGCTGCGCGGCCTCGGCGTCGCCAGTGAGGTCGACATCCTGCGCTCGGACGCCGGCGTGATGACGCCCGAGGAGGCGGCGCGCAACCCGGTCTACGGCGTCCTCTCGGGGCCGAGCGGCGGCGTGGCGGGCGCGCTCTACGTCGCCACCCGTGCGGGCTACCCGAACATCCTTACGTTCGACATGGGCGGCACGTCGACCGACGTCTCGCTGTGCCAGGCGGGGGAGCCCACGATCGGGCGCGAGACGGCGATCGGCCAGTTCCGCATCAAGATCCCGTCGATCGACGTGCACACCGTGGGGGCCGGGGGCGGCTCGATCGCGCACGTGCCGGAGCTCACCGGCGCGTTGCGCGTCGGGCCGGAGTCGGCGGGCGCCGAGCCGGGGCCGGCGGCCTACGGCCGCGGCGGCACGGCGCCCACGGTGACCGACGCGAACGTCGTCGTCGGCCACCTGCCGCCGCGCCTGATCGGCGGCGAGATGGAGCTCGATGCAGACGCCGCCCGGACCGCCGTCAGCACGATCGCGGATGCGATGGGGCTGAGCGTCGAGGACGCGGCCGAGGGCATCCTCAAGATCGTCAACGAGAACATGGCCGGGGCGCTGCGCGTGATCAGCGTCCAGCGCGGCCACGACCCGCGCGAGTTCGCGCTGGTCGCGTTCGGCGGAGCCGGCCCGCTGCACGCCAACGCCGTCGCCGAGCTGATGGGCTCGTTCCCGGTCATCGTCCCGCCCTCGCCCGGCCTGCTGTGCGCGCTCGGCGACCTCGTGGCCGACTTCCGCAACGAGTTCGCGCGCACGCTGATCCGCCTGACCGCGGACGCGACCGCCGACGAGATCGACGGCATCCTCGCCGAGCTCGAAGGCCGCGCGCGCGACTGGATGGACGCGCAGGGGATCGACCCCGCGCAGCAGAACGTCGCCTTCCACGCCGACATGCGCTACCACGGCCAGGGCTACGAGATCCCCGTGCCGATCGGCGACGATCTCGAGGAGCGCTTCAATGCCCTGCACGAGCAGCTGTACGGCTTCCGCATGCCCGGCACGGCGTCGGAGATCGTGAACCTGCGCGCGGTCGGCACCGGCGACCGCCCGAAGCCCGAGCTGCCGGAGGGCGAGCTGCACGGGCCCGATCCCGGCTCGGGAGGCCCGATCTACGAGCGTTCCGAGCTGCGGCCCGGCAATCGCCTGAGCGGGCCCGCGGTGCTCACCGAGTTCGACTCGACCACGGTGGTGCTCGAGGGCTACGAGGCCGAGGTCGACCGCTTCTTCAACATCGTGATCCGACCGGAGGGGCAGTCATGAAGATCGCCGAGATCCCGGATCTGAAGATCGACCCGATCACGCTCGACATCATCGAGAACGCGCTCCGGCACGCGCGCTTCGAGATGGACGCGGTGCTGTTCCGCAGCGCCATGAGCCCGGTCATCCGCGAGCAGCACGACGAGTTCCCGATGCTCACCGACCCACAGGGCCGCATGGTCGTCGGCCAGTTCGGCGCCTACATCTCGCAGATGATGGAGGAGTGGGACCGGGGCATCTATCCCGGCGACGTGATCCTCACGAGCGACCCGTACAAGTGCTCGGCCTCGATCTCGCACACCAACGACTGGCTCGTACTCGTGCCGATCTTCTTCGAGGACGAGATCGTCGGCTGGTCGAGCCAGTTCGGCCACCAGATGGACGCCGGCGGCCGGCTCCCGGGCTCGCTGCCGACGGGCGCGACGACGGTCTACGAGGAGGCGATCAGCATCCCGCCGCTGAAGATCGTCGAGCGCGGCGAGGTGCAGGAGGACGTCCTGCGGCTGATCCTCAACAACGTCCGCCTGCCGGAGATGAGCCGCGCCGACCTGTTCGCGATCGTCGCGGGCTGCCGCGCGGGCGAGAAGCGCGTGATCGGGCTCTGCGAGCGCTTCGGCAAGGACGTCTACCTGGCCGCGCTGCAGGCGCTGCTGGACCGCACGCACGAGGCGATGCGCAAGCTGATCCTGGCGGCGATCCCGGAGGACCCGCAGACGTTCGAGGACTGGATCGACGACGACGGGCTGGGCAACGGCCCGTACAAGATGCGGCTCACGATCTGGCGCGAGGGCGAGCATGCCTGGTTCGACTGGTCGGGCACCGATCCGCAGGCGGTCGGCCCGATCAACTTCTACCTCTCCGAGGGCATGTTCAAGATGTTCATCGGGGTCTACCTGATCATGGTCAACGACCCGCAGATCCTCTTCAACGACGGGTTCTATCCGCTGCTGCACGTCGTGATGCCCGAGGGCAGCCTGCTCGCTCCGCGCCACCCGGCCGCGCTCGGCTGCCGCACCCACGCGCTCACGCGCCTGTTCGACGTGCTCGGCGGCGCGCTCACCAAGCAGGCGCCGGAGCTCAACACCGCCGCCGGCTACGGGACCTCGCCGTACATGCTCTACAGCGGCTGGAAGGAGAGCGGCGAGTTCTACTACGCGATGGAGATCCTCTACGGCGGCATCCCGGGGCGCCCGATCGGCGACGGGATGGACGGCCACTCGTGGTGGCCGCTGTTCGAGAACATCCCGACCGAGTACCTCGAGGCGTACTACCCGCTGCGGATCGACGGCTACACGACGGTCACCGACTCGGGCGGCGCCGGAATGCACCGCGGCGGCAACGGGGTCGAGAAGCGCTACGTCTATCTCGAGCCGGGCCAGGTCTCGATCCACGACGACCGCTGGCTGACGCGGCCGTGGGGCGTGCTCGGCGGCGAGCCCGGCGAGCGCTCGACGAAGCTCCTGCGGCGCGCCGACGGCAGCGAGCAGGTGCTGCCCGCCAAGTGCGACGAGGTCGAGGTCCAGCCCGGCGACATGCTGATCTACCGCACGGCCGGCGGCGGCGGGTGGAAGGACCGGCTCGAGCGCCCGCCCGAGACCGTGGCCCGTGACGTGAGCTTCGGCCTCGTCTCGCGCGAAAAGGCGCGCACCGGCTACGGGGTCGTGCTGGCCGAGGACGGCAGCGTCGACGCGGCGGCGACTGAGGGCGAGCGTGCACGGCAGGCCGCCGAGCGCGGCGCCGCGAAGGCGTTCGACTTCGGGCCCTCGCTGGACGACGCGGTGGCCAACTGCGAGGCCGAGACCGGGCTGGCGCCGCCGCGGCGGGCGACACCGCTGCGCTGGTCGCCGCTCGAGTCGCCCGATGACGCCCGCGCGCGCGTGCGCGAGGCCTAGGAGCAGGAGGTCGCCCGGCCGTGAGCGACTTCGGCGGCGACGCGGGGTTCGGGAGGGCGCCCGCCGTGCTCGTCGTCGACCTGGTCGAGGGCTTCACGAACCCGGAGTCCCCGCTCGGCGCCGATCTCGACGCCGTCGTCGCGGCGACGCGCGAGCTGCTCGACGGGGCCCGCGTCGCCGGCGTGCCCGTCGCCTTCACCACGGTCGTCTACGACGAGGCCAACGAGCGCGCCGCGGCGGTGTTCCTGCGCAAGGTGCCGGCGCTCGGCGTGCTGCGGCCCGGGTCGCGCTGGATCGACGTCGACGCGCGGCTCGGCCGGCGCCCCGACGAGCCCGTGCTGGCCAAGGCGTTCGCGTCGGCGTTCTTCGGCACGCCGCTGGCCGCGTTGCTCGCCGGGCGCGACACGCTCGTGGTGTGCGGCGCCAGCACGTCGGGCTGTGTGCGGGCGACGGTGGTGGACGCCGTCCAGCACGGCCTGGCGCCGATCGTCCCACGCGAGTGCGTCGGCGACCGCTGGGCTGCTGCCCACGAGGCGAGCCTGTTCGACATCGACCGCAAGTACGGCGACGTGCGGGCGGTGTCAGACGTCCTGCGCGACCTGCGGGAAGCCGCCCGCGCGAGCGACGAGGCCGGGGAGGTCCCGGCCGAGCACCCCTGACAGCCACTCGCTGACGCCGATCAGCGCGTCGAGGTCGACGCCGGTCTCGACGCCCTCGCCCTCGAGCAGGTAGACGAGGTCCTCGGTGGCGATGTTCCCGGTCGCACGCGGCGCGAACGGGCAGCCGCCGAGGCCCCCGACCGAGGCGTCGAGCAGGCTCACGCCGTGCTCGAGGCCGGCGGCGGCGTTGGCGTAGCCGGTGTTGCGCGTGTTGTGCAGATGCAGCCCGACCGGGGCGCCGCCCGCCACCCGCGGCACGAGGTCGTGCACCTGGCGCGGCACGCCGACCCCGATCGTGTCGGCGAGCATCAGCTCGTCCGCACCGGCGTCGTTCATCCGGGCGGCGTGCTCGACGACCACGCCGGGGTCGACGCGCCCTTCGAACGGGCAGCCGAACGCCACGCCGAGTGTCACGGTCGCCCGCAGGCCGGCAGCGTGGGCGACGCCGACCATCGCGGCGGTCGCGTCGGCGGCCTCCTCGAGCCCCATGTTCTGGTTGCGCTGGGCGAACGTCTCGGTCAGCGGATAGGAGAGGTGGAGCTCGTCCGCGCCCGCCGCCAGCGCCCGGTCGAGGCCCTTGCGGTTGAGAGCGAGCGCGGCGTAGGTGACGCCGTCACGGCGCTCGAGCGCGGCGAACACCTCCTCGGCGCCCGCCATCTGCGGCACGAGCTTGGGATGGACGAAACTCGCCGCCTCGACGCGCGGCACGCCGGTGGCGGCCAGTCGCTCGCACAGCTCGGCCCGCGTCGCGGGCGCGAGCACGGCGGCGTCGTTCTGGAGCCCATCCCGGGGCCCGACATCGCACAGCGTCACCTGCATGCGGTGGAGTCTGACAGCGCGTCGAGCCACGGCGTCACCGCCGCGAGCCAGTCGGCAGGTCGCTCAACGTGGACATCGTGGGAGCCCGCCTCGAGGATGCGGATCGTCCAGGAGGGATGGCGGGCGGCGGCGGCGAGCGCGAAGTCGACCGGCACGTGGTGGTCGTGGCGGGCGTGGACGACGAGCACGGGCGCGGCGACGGCGGCGGCGGTGCCGTGGAAGGCGTCGGGCCGGAGCCCGAGCCGCGCCAGCGAGCGCATCCCGCGGGCGGTGTTGCGGCGCGGCCGCGGGCGGACGCCGCGCGCCGCGAGCTCGCTCGCCAGTGCCACCCGGTGGCCCGCGTAGTCCAGCGCGGCCGCGGCGCGCGTGCGGCCGTTGCGAGCCGGCGGGAAGAAGCTGCTCGTCAGGACGAGTGCCGTCACGTCCGCGGGCGCGGCGGCGGCGCGGCGCAGCGCGACGATCGCGCCCATCGAATGGCCGACGAGGATCGCCGGGGACGGGAGCTCGCCCGCCGCCAGCGCCGGCGTGTGGACCGGTCCGTAGGGGCCGAGCGCCGAGCGGACGCCGTCCCAGTCCGAGGGCGTGCGGCCGAGCCCGTGCAGGCACACGATCATCGATCCGACCATACGCTGCGT
>CAWBBQ010000017.1:0-27075 GCA_963787065.1 uncultured Actinomycetes bacterium | reverse complement strand
GTGGATGTCGCCGGTGAAGTGGAGGTTGAGGTCCTCCATGGGCACGACCTGCGTCAGGCCGCCGCCGGCCGCGCCGCCCTTGACGCCGAACACCGGGCCCAGTGACGGCTCGCGCAGGCAGGCCACCGGCTTCTTGCCGATCGCCCCGAGGCCCTGGGTCAGGCCGACGAGCGTCGTCGTCTTGCCCTCGCCGGCCTTGGTCGGCGTCATCCCGGCCACGACCACGACCTTGCCGTCGGGCCGGCCGGCCATCCGCTCGATCACCGACAGGTCGATCTTGGCCTTGTAGCGACCGTAGGGCTCGACCTCGTCGGCCTCCAACCCGCAGCCCGTCCGCGATCTGCTCGATCGGGATGAGCTCCGCTTCCTGCGCGATCTCCAGGCTCGACTTCATTGGCTCCCGCTTCGCTGCTCGTCGGCTAGTGGCTGACGGCGGCGGCGGCGAGCTCGGAGACGAGCTTGTCCTCGTAGAAGCGCTCGAGCGCGAACGGCTGGATGAGCTCGGGCTGGCTGCCGGTGGCCACCAGCTCGGCCAGCGTCTGGCCGACGATCGGCGCCGCCTTGAAGCCGTAGGTGCCCCAGCCCGCGCTGACGTGGAAGTTCTCCACCTCGGTCTGGCCGAGGATCGGGCTGTAGTCGGGGCTCAGGTCGCACAGGCCGGCCCACGAGCGCAGCAGGCGCGCGTGCTCGAGCTGCGGGAAGAGCTCGAGCGAGTGGCGCGTGACCTCCTGCAGGAAGTTCAGCGTCCCGTTCATCCGATACGTCGTCCACGGCTCGATCTCGGCGCCCATCAGGAACTCGCCGCGGTCGGTCTGGCTGATGTAGACGTGCATCTGCGAGGAGACGATGACCACGTCGAGCAGCGGCTTCATCGGCTCGGTGACGCACGCCTGCAGGATGTGGGTCGTGATCGGCATGGGCACGCCGGCCATGTCGGAGATCAGCGAGCTCCAGCCCGCGGTGCAGTTAAGCACCTGGCCGGCCTTGATCGTGCCGCGGTTCGTGCGCACCGCGTCGACGCGCCCGTTCGTGCGCTCGATGCCCTGCACCTCGGTGTAGGGATGGATCTCCGCGCCGGCGTGGTCGGCGCCGCGCGCGAAGCCCCAGACCACGGCGTCGTGGCGGATGATGCCGCCCGGCGGGTGGTACAGCGCGCCGAGGATCGGATAGGTGGCGTCGTCGGAGACGACCATCGCCGGCGCCAGCTCGCGGATCTCGTCCGGGAGGATGAGCCGCGAGTCGATCCCGGCCAGGCGGTTGACCTCGGCGCGGTTGGCCATGACGAACATCGCGCGGTCGGAGTGCGCGAGCGTCAGGTGTCCGCACTGCGAGAACAGCAGGTTGAAGTTGAGGTCCTGCGACAGGCCCTCGTAGAGCTTCACGCTGCGGTCGTAGAAGCGCGCGCCCTCGGGCGTCTTGTAGTTCGAGCGCAGGATCGTCGTGTTGCGCCCGGCCGCGCCCGACCCGATGTAGCTCTTCTCGAGGATCGCGACGTCGGTGATGCCGTGCTCCTTCTGCAGGTAGTAGGCGGTGGCCAGCCCGTGCGAGCCGCCGCCGACGATCACGACGTCGTAGGAGTCCTTGAGCTCCGGGCGCCTTCGCCACATCCGGCGCTTGCGGAAGATGTCAAGCACGGCCGGCCTCCTCATCACGGACTCGACCCGGCCGTGCTCGCGGCGCGCCCGATCGGCTCGAGCGAGTCGACGCCGACCGGCGCGCCGCCGAGGTGGCCGGCGGCGTCGGCCACGACCTCCCACAGGTAGTGCCCGAGCGCCGCCCCGAACAGAATCAGGTAGCGCTCCTCGTCCTCGCGCACGAGCACGCCCGGCGTGCGCGCGATCGACCCCGGGCGCAGCCCGTGGACCGGCGTGACGCCGGGGCGCAGGTCGAGCGCGGTGAAGCGCGCGAAGACCTCGCGGGCCTGCGGGCCGAGGATCGTCAGCGCGGCGAGCTTGGTCGTCGCGTCGACGATCGAGACGAGCCCCGAGGCGCCCGCGGCGGCTTCGGCCAGGCGCTCGCGCAGCTCGGCCACGACGCCCGCTTCGCAGACGACCAGCGCGCGGCCGGCGGTCAGCGCCAGCCACCACGCGTCGGCGGCGCGGACGGCGCGCCCGAGCTCGAGGGCCGCGCCGTCGGCGGCCTGCGCGACGATCGCCGCGAGGTCGTCGGGGCCGGCGTGCAGCTCGATCTTGCCGAGGTGCGAGACGTCGGCCCAGCCGGCCGCGCGCCGGGCGACCTCGCGCTCCTGCTCGGCCGACGTGTAGCCGACGGCGACGTTCCAGCCGTCGCGGACCTCGAAGCGGGCGCCCGCGGCGCGCGCGGCGCGCTCCATCGGGCTGCGGGCCACCGGCGTGAAGCGGTCGTCGGCGACCGCGGCGTCCGGCGCCAGGAACTCGAAGCTCACGAGCGCAGCACCTCCCCATCGGGGTCGTAGAAGGGACGGGTCTGCACGACCGCGTCGTACGTCACGCCCTTGTCGGAGATCGTGATCGGCGAGTCGTCGCCGGACAGCGAGGAGTCGACCCAGGCCAGCCCGATGACCTTGCTCAGCTGCGGCGAGTAGCGCGAGCTCGTGACCTGCCCGGCGGGCACGCCGCCATGGACGACGACCGAGCCCTCGGTCGGGACGTGGCCGTTCTGCATCGTGAAGCCGACGAGCGCGGTGGCCGGCTCGCGCTCGGCGTAGTGCTCGAGCGCCCAGCGGCCGATGAAGTCGCCCTCCTTGTCGAGCTTGACGATCCACGGCATCGCCGCGGCGAACGGCGTCGACTCGGAGTCCGTGTCCTGCCCGACCAGGATGTGCATCTTCTGCAGGCGCAGCAGGCGCTGGGGCTCGAGGCCGAACGGCTTGATGCCGTGCTCCCGGCCCGCCTCGAGCAGCGCGTCCCACAGGTGCTCACCGTGGGCGGACGGGCAGTGGATCTCGTAGCCGACCTCGCCGACGAAGCCGATCCGCATGATCAGGCACGGCACGCCGGCCACCGCCCCGCGCTTGGCGTCCATGTAGCCGAACGCCTCGTTGGAGCAGTCGGTGTCGGTGAGCCGCGACATGATCTCGCGCGCCTTGGGGCCGGCCAGGTTGACGGCCGACACGCCCTGCGTGAGGTCGGTCAGGTGGACCTGCATGTCCCAGTCGGCCAGCCACCACGAGAACCACTCCTCCATGGCGCCGGCGCCGCTGGAGGTGGTCGTCACGTAGAAGCTGTCGTCGTCGAGCCGGCAGATCGTGCCGTCGTCGACGATCCGCCCCGCGTCGGAGCTGATCACGCCGTAGCGGATCCGCCCCGGCTTGAGGTTCGACAGCCGGTTGGGGTACAGGCGATCGAGGAACGCGCCGGCGTCGGGGCCGCGCACGAGCAGCTTGCCGAGCGTCGAGACGTCGATCAGCCCGGCGGCCTTCTGCACCGCGATCGCCTCGGCCTGCGCGTCGCCGTAGTCGTAGGCGCGGCGCCAGTCGCCGGCCCACATGACCCTGGCGCCGAGCTCGTGGTGGCGCCCGTGGATCGACGAGCGCTTGGCGGGCTCGATCGGCCGGCCGGCCAGCGCGCCCATCGGCACCGGCGACCACGGCGGCCGCGCGGTGGTCAGGCCGACGTCGCCGAGCGACAGCCCGGTCTCCTGCGCGAGCACGCGGATCGAGGCGAGCTGGGAGAAGCGGCCCTGCGACGGTCCCATGGTCGTCGTCGTGTAGCGCTTGGACAGCTCGATCGAGTCATAGCCCTCGCGTGCGGCGTAGACGATGTCCTTGGCCGTGACGTCCTCGTCGAGATCGACGAACGACTTGCCGCCCCCCTTGCCGTCGCCGGCCACGGCCGGCGGCGTGGCCACCGGGCCGGGGCCGGCGAGCGCGTCGAGCCGGCCGCGCTCGTCGCTGAGCGCGGCGCGCGCCGCATCGTCGCCGAAGCCGAGCGCGAGGGCCGCGTCGGCGCCGGCCACGGCGCCCGAGAGCTCGGCCGCATCGGCGCTCTCGTGGCCGGCGACCGCGCCGGCGGCGAGCACGCCGGAGGGCAGCTCGTCGACGACGAAGCGCCCGCTGGGCTCGTCGTAGCGCGCCCGCGCCCCGCCCTGCAGCAGCAGCGAGGTGGCTGGCGCCGTCCCGCCGGACATCGCCACGACGTCGCATTCGAACTGCTGCTCGGAGCCGGGCACGGCCTGGCCGTGCGCGTCGACCGGAGCGAGCACCGCGCCGGTCACCTGCGCGCGCCCGAGGGCGCGAACGATGGTGGCGCCGCGCAGCAGCGGGATGCCCAGCGCCTCCACGCGCCCGGCGAGCTCGCCGCCGCCGGCGTCGGGGCGCAGGTCGGCCACCGCGGCGACGCGGACGCCGGTGGCGTGCAGCGCGAGCGCCGCGTCCAGGCCGCGGTCGCCCGTGGTGGCCACGACCGCGTTTCCGCCCGCGCGCACGCCGTAGAGCGCGGCGAGCCGGACGGCGCCGCCGGCCAGCATCACGCCCGGCAGGTCGTTGTCGGCGAACACCAGCGGCTGCTCGATCAGCCCGGTGGCCGCCACGTGGCGCGACGCGCGGACCTGGTGCAGCGTGTCGCCCTGCCAGACGGGCACGAGACCGTCGAAGTAGCCGAGCGCCGGAGCGCGCGTGAGCACCTCCACCCCCGCCTTGCGCACGCGCGCGGCCAGCTCGCGGGCGCGCTCGTGACCGCCCTCGTGCAGGAGCGCGCCGCCGGGCTCTGAGTCCTCGTCGCACAGCACGACGTCGGCGCCGAGCTGTGCCGCGCGCAGCGCCGCCGACAGGCCGGCGACGCCGCCGCCGATGACGAGCACGTCGCAGTGGCGGCGGCGGTACTCCGTGCGCCACTCGCGGTCCGCCTGGCGCTTGGGCAGCCGGGCCAGGCCGGCCGCGTTGCGCAGCACCTTCTCGTACAGCGGCCACAGCCGCCGCGGGCGGATGAACGTCTTGTAGTAGAAGCCCGGCGGAGTGAACGGGCCGCCGACGATGTCCGTCGCGCGCATCACGTCGAAGGCCAGCGTCGGCCACGCGTTCTGGTGCTCGACGCGCATGCCCTCGCGGATCGGCTCGCTGCACGCGCGCACGCCGGGGCGCCCGTCGACGACGACCATCGAGTTCGAGCACTGCCCGCAGGCGCACATCTCGCCGCGCGGGCGGTGGTACTTGAACGAGCGCGAGAACGTGCGGCGCCCGGAGGCGTACAGCGCCGAGGCGATCGTGTCGCCCTCGTAGCCCTGGGCGGGCTTGCCGTCGAAGCTGAACGCGACGGTCTTCGAGCGCGTGATGCGCTCGCCGGGCTGCCTGGCCAGGCGGCTCATGCCAGCGTCGCCTCCCCGCCGTGGCCCGAGGCGGCCACCGGCGTGTTGGGTTCTGTGGGGCCCGGCGCGTCGCCGGGCAACGCGGTCCACTTGACCGCGTTGTCCCGCGTGTCGCGCTCGGCCACGAACCACGCGCGGCACCCCGAGCGGTGGTACCACCACTCGCGCTGGACGCCCGCCACGTTGCGGCGGAAGTAGTTGTAGGCGTTGAGCTCGCGGAAGGTCGGACGCGACTTGGGCCGGGCGGAGATCTCGCCGCCGTAGCCGAAGTCCGTCACTTCGCGCACGCCGCAGTTGGGACAGGTCAGCAGGTAGGACATGGGGGCTCGCGGTGGTCGACGGAGACGCGGACGATCGTAGACAAATAGGTACAACGAAACAAGGATCAGATGCGGAGTCCGGCGCGCGCGGTCTACGGCGCGGTGCCGGTCAGCCCCGGGATCCAGCTCGTGCCCGCCAGCGGCACGCGGGCCATGGCCGCCGCCTCGAGGGTCAGCGCGACGAGGTCCTCGGGCTCGAGGTTGTGGACGTGGGACTTGCCGCATGCGCGGGCCAGCGTCTGCGCCTCGAGCGTCATCGTGCGCAGGTAGTTGGCCAGCCGCCGGCCGCCGAGCTCGGGGTCGAAGCGCGCGGCCAGCTCGTCGTCCTGGGTCGAGATGCCGACCGGGTCGCGGCCCTCGTGCCAGTCGTCGTAGAAGCCGGCCGACGCTGCCGATCTCCTCGTAGCCCTCCTCGAACTGCGGGCGCGTTGTCGCCGAGCGCGATCAGCGCCGCCGACGCCGATCGACACCGCGTCGGCGCCGAGCGCGAGCGCCTTGGCCACGTCGGCGCCCGAGCGGATGCCCGCCGGAGACGACGAGCTGCACCTCGCGGTGCATGCCGAGCTCCTGCAGCGACTCGACGGCCTGCGGGATGGCGGCCAGGATCGGGATGCCGACGTGCTCGATGAACACGTCCTGGGTGGCCGCCGTGCCGCCCTGCATGCCGTCGAGCACGATCACGTCGGCGCCCGCCTTGACGGCCAGCGCGGCGTCGAAGTACGGGCGCGTGGCGCCGATCTTGACGAAGATCGGCTTCTCCCAGTCGGTGATCTCGCGCAGCTCCTCGATCTTGATCTCGAGGTCGTCGGGGCCGGTCCAGTCCGGGTGGCGGCAGGCGCTGCGCTGGTCGATGCCCTTGGGCAGGTCGCGCATCTCGGCCACGCGGTCGGAGATCTTCTGGCCCATGAGCATCCCGCCGCCGCCCGGCTTGGCGCCCTGACCGACGACGACCTCGATCGCGTCGGCGCGGCGCAGGTCGTCGGGGTTCATCCCGTAGCGCGAGGGCAGCAGCTGGTAGACGAGCGTCTCCGAGTGCCCGCGCTCCTCCTCGGTCATGCCGCCGTCGCCGGTCGTGGTGCCGTGCCCATCGCGCGTCGCGCCGCGCCCGAGCGCCTCCTTGGCCGGCGCCGACAGGGCGCCGAAGCTCATGCCCGCGATCGTGATCGGGATGTCGAGCCGCAGCGGCGTCTCGGCGTGGCGCGTGCCGAGCAGCACGTCGGTGTCGCAGCGCTCGCGGTAGCCCTCGAGCGGGTAGCGCGACACGCTCGCGCCGAGGAACAGCAGGTCGTCGAAGTGCGGCAGCCTTGCGCTTGGCGCCCCAGCCGCGGATGTCGTAGATCCCCTCGCGCGCGGCGCGCTGGATCTCGTGGATCGCGTCGCGGTCGAAGGTCGCCGACTCGCGCAGGCCGGGGTGCCAGCCGGCCTGCGTGGTCGGCACGGTCACGGGTGTCGAACTCGGTCATCGCGTGCTCCCGTGCGTTCACGAGACGCGCCCGGCGTCGTCGACGTGGAAGTTGTAGAGCCGGCGCGCCGAGCCGTAGCGGCGGAACTCGGCCGGGTCGACGTCGTCGATGCCGGCGCGCTCGAGCAGCGAGCGCAGCTCGGCGCGATGCTCGTCGCGCAGCTCCTTCTCGACGCAGTCGGCGCCGAGGCCGGCGACGCGTCCGCGCACGTAGAGGCGCGCCTCGTAGATCGAGTCGCCGAGCGCGTCGCCGGCGTCGCCGCAGACGACGAGGCGGCCCTTCTGGGCCATGAACGCGCTCATGTGGCCGACCGACCCGCGCACGACGATGTCGACGCCCTTCATCGAGATGCCGCAGCGCGCCGAGGCGTCGCCGCGGACGACGACCAGCCCGCCGCGGCCGGTGGCGCCCGCCGACTGGCTGGCGTTGCCCTCGACGATCGACGCGTGCCCGACATGATGTTCTCGGCCACGCCGACGCCCGCGTTGCCGTGCACGCGGACGGTCGCCTGCTTGTTCATGCCCGCGCAGTAGTAGCCGACGTGGCCCTCGATCTCGACCTCGACGCGGCGCGTCGAGGCCGACGGCCAGCGCGTGGGCGCCGCTGGGGTTGAGCACGCGCCAGTGCATGTCGGCCGCCCCGCCGCGCGCGTCCGTCGCCGGCCAGCGCGTGCAGGCGCGCGTTGAGCTCGCGCCGCGGCGTGGCTGGCCAGGTCGACGGTCTCGACGGCGAGGCCGGGTCTCGGCCGCTCATCAGACGCGCTCCCGCTCCCAGCTGTACACCTTGGCCGGCTCGGGCTCCCACACGGTCGGCCTCCTCGGCCCCGGGCAGCACGGCGATGGCGCGGTACTCGGAGGCCATCGCCACCCACTCGTCGGTCTCGGCCATCACCGCGGGCTTGCAGGCGATCGGGTCGCGCAGCACGGCGAAGCCGTCGGCCGTGCCGACCGCGAAGGTGTAGAAGCCGTCGAGGTCGCTCAGGCACGACTCGAGCGCGCCCTCGAGCGTCGCGCCCTCGCGCAGGCGCCAGGTCAGGTAACCGGCGGCCACCTCGGTGTCGTTGTCGGTCTGGAAGCTCGATGCCCTCGCGGCGCAGCTCGCGGCGCAGCCGGTTGTGGTTGGACAGCGAGCCGTTGTGGACGAGGCACAGGTCCAGGCCGGTCGAGAACGGATGCGAGTGCTCGGTGGTGACGCGGCTCTCGGTCGCCATGCGCGTGTGGCCGAGCGCGTGGCTGCCCTGGACGTCGCCGAGCGCGAAGCGCGTGCACGAAGTCCGTCGGCAGTGCCCATCTCCTTGAAGATCTCGATCCGCTCGCCGGCGCTCATGATGCGCAGCTCCGGGGTGGTGCTCGGCCAGCCAGGCCTGCGCGCCGGCGGCGTCGGTGTCGGCCACGATGACCGCGTGGCTGGCGCGCACCTCGGGCTCGTGGTCGCCGCCGAACGCGGCGGCCAGCCCGTCGCGGACGACGGTCCCAGTCCTGCTCGGGGTCGGGCGAGTACAGCGACACCTTGCTCGCGCCGGACGGCGCGGGGTCGCGGTAGAGGGCGACGCCCGCGCTGTCGGGGCCGCGATCGCTCATCTGGGCGAGCATCGCGCCCAGGTGCTCGCCGAGACGATCCTCGACGGCGGATGACTTGCTGAACAGCCCGACGATGCCGCACATGCTCGTGACTTCTCCGTCCTCGCTGACGAATGCCCGCGCTCCGGCGGAGGCGGCCATGGAGTGATAGAGGCTCGCGGACGTCGAAAGCTATGTGGAATCGCCACACAAGTCGCTTGGCCGTCGAGCGCGCACATGAGCGTGTCATAGGCGTAGAACTTTCACGTCGGTCGAGCGCGGCTCACCGCCTGATCTCGCGCACGGCCGAGAGGTCGGCGCCCGACGCGCCGGAGCCTTTTCGGTCTCCAGCAGCCCGAGCCGCCCCGCCAGCCACGGCGCCGGCATCGCCTGCGCGAGCAGCGTGGCCACGATGGCGATCGCCACCACGCTGGCCAGCAGCTCGACGTTGGGCACCCCGAGCCCGGCGAGCACGCCGACGAGCGCGGCGGGCACGACGCCGGTCTCGCGCGTCCACGACAGGAACGTCAGCTCGGGCCGCGTCCAGCGGGCGCGGCGGTCGGGCAGCGTGCAGACGAGCACGGTCAGCGGCCGCGCGACGAGCATGAGGACCGCGATCAGCGCGATCCCCGGCAGCGCCTGGTCGGCCATCGCGTCGAAGGGCAGGTTCGCCCCGACGGTGACGAACACGAACACGGTGACCACGTCGGAGAGCGTCCCGGCGAAGATCCGCATGTCGCGCTCGTGATCGGAGTGCATGGCCAGCCCGAGCCGCTCCATGTTGCCCACGACGAGCCCGGCCAGGAACGCGCCGAGGTAGCCGCTGCCGCCCGCCGAGTCCAGCGACACGTAGCTGATGGCCACCACGGCGAGCACGGCGATCGGCGCGGAGTCGCGCCAGATGCCGGCGCGCCGGCTGGAGATCGTGGCCGCCAGCGCGACCCCGGTGACGATGCCGAGGACGGCGCTGATGGCCAGCTCGCCGGCGAAGTCGGCGACCGGGCTGCCGATCGAGGCGTCGCCGCTGAGCACGGTCGCGGCGAGCGTCAGCGCCAGCACGGCGCCGATCGGGTCGTTCAGGGCCGACTCGGCCACCACGGTCTGCGCCACCTTCGCCCGCAGCCGCGACCCCACGAACAGCGGTATCAGGATCGCCGGGTCGGTGGGCGAGAGCACCGCGCCGATGAGCAGCGCCTGCCCCCACGGCAGGTCGAACAGCGCCTTGGCCGCGACCCCGACGACGAGCGCGGTGATGACCACGCCGGCCAGCGCGAGCAGCCCGAGGCTCACCCAGACGCTGCGCAGCACGTCGACCGACAGGCTCAGCCCACCGTGGAAGAGGATCGCCGACACGCCGAGCGTGAAGACGAGCTGCGCGCCCAGCGACGGGAGCGGGACGTCGACGACGTCGAGCGCGGACGGGCCGATCAGCGCCCCGGCGGCGACGAGCACGAGCACCTCGGGCACGCGCAGCAGCTGCCCCGCCACGCGCGCGGCCAGCCCGGCCGCGAGCAGCAGGCCGAGGGTCAGGATGACCTCGCGCGTCACGCCGGCCTCAGGCTCCGGGGCGCGGCGGCCCGACGGGCCGCGGGCGCCGCTCGGGCTCGCGCTCGAGGGCGAGACGGGCCACGTCGGCGGCGGTCAGGAGCAGCAGCAGGACGAGGACGCCGGCCCCCAGGCCGACCGCGACCAGGCGCCGGCGCACGTCGCGGCGCTCCGCGTCGGCCGCCCGGCGCGTGGCCGCCGCCTGCCTGGCCTCGTGCTCGGCGAGGTCGTCGGCAGCGCCGGCCATCGCCTCGAAGCGCTCGATCTCGGGTCCCAGGAACAGCTCGCGGACGCGCTCCTCCCGGCCGCGCCGCAGTGCGGCGAACGCGACCTCGTCGAGAGCCAGGAAGCCGCGCAGGCCGGCCTGCAGGCGACGGACGATCGCGGCCTCGCGCGGGTCGGTCAGCCGGCGGCGCGCCCGCGCGAGGTCGCGGCGAACGCGCTCGCGAGCGCGCACGAACTGCGGGCGGCTGCGCCCGTCGTCATAGCCGTAGGCGGTCTGCCAGCCGTTGAGGTCGGTCACGCCGAACTTCAGCTCGAGCGCCAGCGCCTGGGCGGCGGCGCGCTTCTCCACCTCGGCGAGGCGATCGTCGAGCGCTCCGATCCCGTTCAGCGCCACGGCGATGATGACGACCGGTCCGAGCACGGTCGTCGCGATCGCGGCGTAGAGCTTGGCCCTGATGGTCATCGCCGCGCGCGATCCTCCCGCATCGCCCGCCGTGAGGTGGGGATATGGTGGCCACCGCACCGTGATCGTCTTCGTGATCCTGGGCCACGTCCCGATCCTCCTGCTGCTCGCCCAGCTCGGGATGCTCTACCTGGTGGCGATCGACCTGCACCGCGAGCCCGACCTCGACCCGCTGGTCAAGCTCTGGTGGCTGCTGCTCGTGCTGCTGTTCAACGTGATCGGGTTCGCGGCCGAGAAGCTGTGGCTGCTCTCCCGCCGGCGGGCGTGAAAAAAAGACCACGCCGTCCGCGGGCGAGGCTATAAGTCCAATTTGTTCAGGTTCGCCGTCGGTTGAGGCGCCGGCGAAGAGAGACTGCCGAGAGGATCACGCATGGGCGGATTCGTCATTGCGCAGGTGCAGAACGTCCAGGACGCAGCGAGCGCGGACGCCCTGACGCAGGACAGCGCGATCCTCGGCGAGCAGTTCTACTTCTTCACCGTCGTCCTGATGTGGCTCATCCACGCCGGGCTTCATGTCCTACGAGGCCGGCGTCGCGCGCCGCAAGAACGTGATGACCACGGCGATGAAGAACATCCTGACGATCGCCGTCGTCACGCCGACGTTCTACTACCTCGGCTGGTGGATCTACAGCTGCGCCCAGCCCGGCATGGCCATCGGCCCGAACAGCACGGACTTCACGTCGGTCACCTGCCAGAGCGGCATCCCGTGGGCCGACTCGTTCGGGCCGAACATCACCAACAACATCAACCTGATCTTCTTCCTGGCCTTCCTGCTGTTCTCGTGGACGACCGCGTCGATCATGTCCGGGGCGATCATCGAGCGGGCGCGGATCAGCGCCTACCTCGTCCTCGCCGTGCTGCTCGGCTCGGTCGTGTGGATCCTCGACGCGGCCTGGGGCTGGAGCGCGGGCGGCTGGCTGCCGATGCGCTTCGGCTTCCACGACTCGATCGCCTCGGGCGTCGTCCACGGCGTCGCCGGGGCGTTCGCCCTGGGGGTGCTGTTCAACGTCGGGCCGCGCATCGGCAAGTACACGAGGGAGGGGCTCGCGCGGCAGTTCAGGCCGCACAACCTGCACATCACCGCGCTCGGGCTGATGCTCATCTTCACCGGCTTCTACGCGTTCTACGGCGCGTGCCTGGTCATCGCCTCGACGACGTTCCCGGGCTGGGCGAACATCTACCTGAGCCCGACGACGCTCGGCTCGATCACGATGGTCATCACGATGGGGTTCGCCGGCGGCTTCACCGGCGGCTACTTCGCCAGCCGCGGCGACCCGTTCTGGACGATCTCCGGCGGCCTGGCCGGCGTGATCGGCGTCTCCGCCGGGGCCGACGTCTACGCCCCGACGCTGGCCTACCTGCTGTCGATGCTGACCGCGGCGCTCGCCTACTACGCGGGCCAGTGGATCGAGATCCGCCAGCGCGTCGACGACGCCGTCGGCGCCGTCGCGGTTCACGGGGTGTCGGGCTTCCTGGGCATGCTGTGGGTCGGCATCTTCGCCGCCGGCTACCCGACCGGCATCAACAACGTCGAGAGCTCGATCGGCGGCCAGCTCATGGGGATGGCGACCTTCCTGCCGCTCGGCTTCCTGACCGGCTACGGCGCGTCGTGGGTGCTCAAGCGCATGAACCTCCTGCGCGTGCCGCCGGAGGTCGAGGTCGAGGGCTTGGACCTGGCCGAGTACGAGACCGACTTCTACCCCGAGCACGGCCGTGTGCCCGAGCGGATCGTCGAGCCCGACGGCACGTTCGTCGAGTCCGAGCCGGTACTGCGCGCGGCGCTCGAGGAAGCGAGGAGATAGCCCATGGCCGGGTTCATCGTCAGCGTCGTGATCATGATCGTCGTCGTCGGCGGGCTGTCCGGCTGGATGCTGCGCCGCGACCATCGCATGCAGGAGAGGAGGACCGATGCCGGGGATCATCGATAGCGCCCCCGAGTGCGTCACCAGCGTGAAGGGCGCGCTGCCCGCCGACGACTCGGCCGACTTCATCATCCAGGCCGCGTACGAGAAGTGCGCGGGCATCATGACCTTCGGCCCCGGCAGCACCTACGGGGAGGACGGCGTCGGCGCGACGACGGCCTACATGGTGCTCACCTGGCTGGGGATCGTGGTCACCGTCCTCGCGCTCGTGGCCTGGGTGGTCTACGAGGACCGGCGGCTGCGAGGACACGCCGCGCGGATCGGCGGACGGGCGCTCGCCGTCGAGCCCGGCGCCACCCCACCGACGAGAGGAGACCTGTGATGGCGACCCCGGGCCGCAAACGGCAGATCGAGTTCCCCCCGCTGCAGACGCACAACCGCGGCTTCGAGCTCGCGGTGCTCGCGATCTCGGTGATCTGCATGATCGTCGTGCTCGTCATCGTCCTGTTCACCGGGCTCGGCACCGAGTTCCGACCCAAGGCGTGACGGCCGCGGCCGCGCGCGCGGACAGCCGGCAGCGCGGTCGACTGGATCGCCGGGCCGTCATCGTGCTCGGCACCGTCTTCGTGCTGGCGCTCGTCTTCTCGCAGAGCTGCCAGCAGGCGCAGGTCCGCATCTCGCAGCGCCAGGCGATCGCCACCGCGCGCGAGCGGGTGTCCTTCGAGCCCGAGCGCACGCAGATCCGGCTCGTTCGCCAGGGCCTCGAGTCGCGGCCCTTCTGGGCGGTCTCGCTGTCGATCCCCGCCCCTGACGGGTCGGAAGGACGCGTGGCGACCGTGCGCATCGACGCCAACACCGGCAAGGTGGAGGCGATCAACGACCCCGGGTAGCTCTGCGTCGCGGCGTCGCGGCCCGCCGCGCGCCCGCGGCCGCTCCTCAGAGCCCGGGCCGCGCAAAGACCGACAGGCGCCGCTGGGCGCCGGCCACCGCGCGCAGCGCCTCGCGCAACCCGACACGGCGCAGCGGCGCGAGCGTCTGCGGATCGACGCGGTTGTCGGCCGGGCGGCCCGCGGCCAGGCACGCGGCGTGGTGCTCGAGGCGGATCCGCGACACCGTCTCGAACGCCTCGCGCAGCGCGGTCGCCGTCTCGCCGTCGAGCCGCCCGGTCTCCTGCGCCGCGACCAGCCGATCGACCGTTCCCGACACCGTGATTCCCGCGGCGAACGCGTGCAGCCGCGCGAGGTTGGCGATCGGCAGCGCGCCGCCGAGCTTCAGGTCGATCCGCCCGTCGCGGTCGGTCGCGACCTGGCCGCGGCGCCCGAGCGAGACCTTCGAGTCGGTGGCCGTCCGCGCCAGCCGCGCGATGAAGTCGGGGTGGTGGCGCGCGTCGCGGACGACCGCCGCCAGCGGGCTCACCGCGTCCAGCCCGCCCGTCACCTGGCGGAAGTCGAAGGCCACCGCCGCCCGCACGAGGTGCGAGCGGTCGGGATGCTCCAGGCACTCGCGGAAGGTGGCGCGCCAGCGGCCGGCCGTCATCCGCCAGCGCGGGTCGCGCGCCAAGACCTCGGCCGCATCCTCGCCGAGGCCGCAGCGCGCGAGCCCGGCGTTGACGTCGGCCGCGACGCGGGCCAGCAGCGCGTCGTCCCGCGGCCCCGCCTCGTCGGCATAGGCCAGCGCGTTGTCCTGATCGGAGGCCGGAGTGAGCTCGCGGCGGGCCACGCTGCCCAGCGCCAGCCACGCCCACGGCACGGGAGCGGGGCCGTGGCTACGGAACGAGAGCTCGAGCAGGCGGACCGTCGCCGTGTCGCTCTGGACGGCGAGCGCGCGGCTCACGTCGGCGGGCGCCAGCCCGGCCGACAGCAGCGAGCCCAGCAGCCGCGGCATCCCGGAGGTCACCGCCGCCACGAGCGAGTCCTCGTCCGGCGCGCGGGCGATCTCGCGCCGCAGCGCGAACGGCGAGTGCTCGCCGCCGGCGATGTCCTCGACCGACAGCACGCCGACGATGCGCCCGTCGCGGCCGGTGACGCACAGCTCGCGCTGCTCGGCGTCGAGCAGGTCGACGAGCGCCTCGGACGCCGTGCGGCCCTCGGGCGCCAGCAGCGCCGGGCGCACGGCGATGGCGACCGGCTCGATCGGCGATCGCCCCTGCGCGAGCACGCGCTCGCGCAGGTCGCGGTCGGTGACGACGCCGACGCCGTCGGGGCCCGGCACGAGCGCGGCGCTGACGTGCGCCGCGGTCATCGCCGCCGCCACGTCGCGGATCGAGGCGCCGGGCTCGACGAACAGCGGCGAGCGCCGCACCAGCGTGCCCAGCCGCGTCATGCTCAGCTCGGGCAGGGCATGCGCGGTGTGGCCGGTCATGACCAGCCGGCGGCGCAGGCTGCTGGCCACGTAGCGCGCGCCCGACGGATGCGCGAGCACGCCCATCGCGACGTCGCGCCCGAGCACCAGGCAGGTCGTGTCCTCGCGCGCGCGCACCGTGAACGCCGGCGCCATCCCGGACAGGAGCGAGGGATGGCCGAAGCATTGGCCGGGCTCGAGCACGTCGACGACCTGATCGGCGTGCACGAGCTCCATGGCGCCCGTGCGGATGACGTACAGCCCCTCGGCGGGCGCGCCGTCCTCGACGAGCGCCGCCTCCCCAGCGCCGAACGCGCGCTCGGACGCGGCCCGCGCCACGTCGCGCAGCTCCTGCTCGTCCAACCCGTGAAACGGCGGGTTCCCGGCCAGGAAGGCGGCGACGTCGGCGGGGTGGCTCAGGGCGGGCTGTCCACCACGAGGAACACGGGCACGGGCGAGCGGCGGCGGACGCGGTAGGGCTCCTGCGACCACATGAAGTCGGCGCGCAGCCGGCCGCGCGGCGGGTCGGCGCCCATCACGATCGCGTCGCAGCCCAGCCTGCGCGCCTCGGCCACGATGCGCTTGGCCCCGGCCCGCGTGCCGATCACGCGCCCGTCGGCCCGCACGCCCTTGCGCTCCAGGCGGGCGATGGCGCGCTCGACGTTGCGCCGCTGGTCGGCCCATTCCTGGCGGCTGGGGAACAGCCCCGGGTTGGGGAAGCCGAACGTCGTCCCCCAGATGCGGGCGATCGTGAAGACGTGGACCGGCGCGCCGGACCGCTTGGCCAGGCGCGCGGCCATGTCCACGGCACGCTTGGGGATCTCGCGATCCTCGGAGGCCAGCAGCACGGCGCGCACGTGCAGCGTGTCGGGCGCGGGCTCCTCGCCGGTGAGCCGGCCGGCAGCGGTCGGGTCGCTCAATCCGACGATGACAGCGCTCCAGAGGCCGCGATCGGGCTGTCGGGCTCCTGCGGTGGCTCGCCGAGTCGCTTGTCCTCGACCCGCGTCCGGTACAGGTAGAACGGGATGTAGGCGAAGGCCACCGCCCAGCCGAGGAAGTAGTAGACCTCGGTGTCGCCGATGCGGGCGTAGCTGATCCCGCCGTAGAGCCAGATGAAGCCGAAGAACACGGCCATGGCCAGCGCCACGTACTTCATGAACTCAGGCAGGCGCACGGGCCGCGGCACGTTCGGGCGGTACTTGCGCAGCAGGTAGTAGCCGACGAGCACGGTCAGGAACGAGCCGGTGTAGCCGACGTTGGAGAACGTGTAGATCTCGACCGCGCCGCCGAGCAGCACGACGAGCAGCGAGGCGACGACGTTGAAGGCCATCGCGGGTGCCGGCACGCCGTGCTGGTTGATGCGCTGGAAGAAGCGCGGGAACTGGCCGTCGACCGACATCTGGTGCAGCGACCGCGCGCAGCCCATGATCGCGTTCAGCGCCGACAGCATCAGCGCGACGATCAGCATGCCGGCGATCAGCCAGTTCAGCAGCTCGCCGCCGGTCCCGAAGATCTCGCCCGCGAACGTGACGAAGATCGTGTTGGGGTCGATGAGGTCGGGGTTGGACAGCGTGCTCGCCCCGAGCACGGTGATGAACGCGATCGGGATCAGGGTGTAGATGAACAGCCCGAACCCACCCTCGAGGTTCATGGCGATCTTCGCGTCACGCGAGGGATCGCGGGTCTCGCCGATGTAGCACGCGGCCGCCTCCATGGCGATCACGTTCCAGGTCAGCAGGAAGGCGTAGCCGCAGTACAGCGTGAACCAGCCGGTGCCGTCGAGGCCGGAGAAGAAGCCGCTGCCGTCGAGCTGCTTGAAGCCCGACAGCTGCCCCCAGTCGGCGTCGCCGGTGAAGATGAAGGCGATGGCCAGGAAGGTCAGCGGGACCATCGAGATCACGCCGAGCACCGTGGCGAAGCCGGCGCCGATGCGGATGCCGAGGTAGGCCGGGATGAAGAACAGCAGGATGCCGACGATGGCGATGGCGAGCGTCCACCACGCGATCGGCGTGTTGATCGGGGTGAAGCCCGACTCCGTGTCCAGCCCGAAGCGGTCGGCCAGGTAGAACGAGGCCAGGATCATGTTCAGCGGCGCCACCGGGAACCACCCGAGCCAGTACATCCACGACGTCACGCCGTTGATGTGCTTGGCCATCTGTGGCCAGCGCTCCCGGTAGGCCGGGTAGGCGTACGACGGCGCACCACCGGTCCGCTCGGGCATCATCGCCGACAGCTCGGCGAGCAGCAGGCACAGCAGGTAGCCGGTGATCGTGATGACGACGATCAGCGGGATCGCCGCGGCTCCGAGCGTGGTCACCATGACCGGCGCGATGCCGGTCACGAGGATCGTCCCGGCCAGCCCGATGACGAATGCGCCCCACCAGTTGGTCTCCTTGGCCAGCCCGCCGCCGGCGTAGTCCAGCTCGTCGTCCCGCGACGCCGGCTTGGCGCCGGGCTCCTCGATCATCGACGTCTCCCTCCTCCTCGATCCGAGGTGGGAATACGGCACAGGACCGCCGAGCCGTCAAGGTTCCACAGCCCTCCGGGACCCTCGGCGGCCGAAGTGTGTGGGCGCTCCACACCCCGGCCCGCGAAAAGGTGGCCGGCGGGTCCATTGCCGCCGGCTTGCAGGAATCGGTATATCTCGGCGTCCGGGAGCGCGCCCGCGCTGCTGCGTGCACACGCTGATCCCAAGAGAGGACGCCCTCCATGACCGCGCTTGACCAGGTGGCGATGGCGAACGGCAGCGCGCCGTTCACCTCCCCCACGACGGCCGACGAGGCCCGCCACTGGATCCACTCCAACGGAGTGGAGTTCCTGTTCGCGCAGTTCGTCGACATGCACGGCAAGCCCAACGCCAAGCTCGTGCCCGCCTCGCACCTCGACGACCTGCTCACCGAGGGCGCCGGCTTCGCCGGCTTCGCGGCGGGCGAGATCGGCCAGCGGCCCAACGACCCGGACATCGCGGCGATCCCCGACGTGCGCAGCCTGACGCCGCTGCCCTGGCGCCCGGAGGTGGCGCGCTTCGCGTGCGACATCCAGGTCGACGGTGAGGACTGGCCCTACGACCCGCGCACGATCCTGCGCCGCCAGCTCGAGCGGGCCAAGGCGCTGGGCTACGAGTTCAAGATCGGGGCCGAGCTCGAGTACTTCCTCGTGCGCCGCCGCGAGGACGGCGGGATCGAGCTCGCCGACCCGCTCGACACCCTCGAGCAGCCGTGTTACGACATGCGCGCGCTGACGCGCAACCTCGACTTCGTCGGCCAGGTCGCGCGCAACATCACCGCGCTCGGGTGGGACAACTACGCCACCGACCACGAGGACGCCAACGGCCAGTTCGAGCAGAACTTCGACTTCGCCGACGCACTGACCACCTGCGACCGCGCGATCTTCTTCCGCTACATGGTCGAGGCGATGGCCCAGGAGCGCGGCCTGATCGCCACATTCATGCCCAAGCCGTTCGCGCACCTGACCGGCAACGGGTGCCACTTCCACATGAGCCTGTGGAAGGACGGTGAGAACGTGTTCGCGGCCGACCCGGCCGATGACGCGCGCGGCATGGGCCTGTCCGACGACGCCTACCACTTCGTCGGCGGCCTGAAGGAGCACGCGAAGGCCTACATCGCGGTGACCGCGCCGACGGTCACCTCCTACAAGCGGCTCGTCGCCGGCGGCGCGCAGAGCGGCTCGACGTGGGCGCCGGTCTACATCAGCTACGGCTACAACAACCGCACGCAGATGCTGCGGATCCCGGGCCCCGGCCGCATCGAGGACCGCACCGTGGACGGTTCGTGCAACCCGTACCTGGCCGCCACGGCCGTGCTCGCCGCCGGCCTGGACGGGATCGAGCGCGGCCTCGACCCCGGCGACGCGACGACCGAGCTGAACCTCCACGAGCTGACCGAGGACCAGCGCGCCGACCTCGGTGTGGAGATGCTGCCGGCCAACCTGCTCGACGCCACACGCGAGCTGGAGCGCGACGACGTCCTCCGCGCGGCGCTCGGCCGCACCGGCCGCGAGGACTACGTCGACTACTTCGTGCGCGTCAAGCAGCAGGAGTTCAAGACGGCCCACGAGCAGATCACGCAGTGGGAGATCGACCGCTACCTGCAGCTCTACTAGCGCCCGACTGGACAACCCCGGGGGGCCACTACCATGGCCTCGCAGAGGCATCGATGGCGACCGAGTCCACCCCCGAGACGGCCGTCCCCGGCGGCGCCGGGGCGGCGCACGTCGACCATGGCCCGCTCGAGAGCGAGACGCTCTACGCGGTCATCGCGGCCGTCGCCTCCTCGCCAGACCTCGACGAGGTGCTCGACGGGATCGTCGCCCTGCTGACGCGGGCGACCGACTGCCACGCCTGCTTCGTCTACCTGCTCGACGGCGAGCGCCTGCGACTGCGAGCCGCCTCGCGGATCTACGGCCATCTCGTCGGCCGGGTCGAGTTCGGCCTCGACGAGGGCCTGGCGGGCTGGGTGGCGCGCAACGGAAAGCCGGAGTTCATCCGCGACCACGCGATGGCCGACCCGCGGATGATCTACGTTCCGGAGCTCGAGGAGGAGCGCTTCCAGTCGATGGTCGCGGTGCCGATCCCGGCGCGCTCGGGCGACGTCTTCGGGGTCGTCGTGCTGCACACCGAGGCGCCGCGCGAATTCGGCGAGGGCGTCCTCAACGTGCTCGTCCACACCGCTTCGCTCGTGGCCGGCGCGATCGAGAACGCGCGCCTGTACGAGGACGCCCGCCGCCGCGTCGAGACGCTGACGCGGCTGTCGGCCCTCAGCCAGGAGATCGCCGCCGTCGACGGGCGCGAGGAGCTCTACCGGGTGGTCACCACGCGCGTGCGCGAGCTGCTGCGCGGCGACGCCTGCCAGCTCTACCTGCTCGACCGCGCCACCGGCCGGCTCGAGCTCGCCGCGGCCGATCCGCCCGGCGACCAGGCTGCCGGGTCCGCCGCGCGCGTGGGGCCGGTGGAGGGCACGGCGATGCTGCTCGACGTCCTGCGGCGCCGCTCGGCCTCGACCCGCGGGGGCGACGCGGTGCTCGCCGCGCCCGTGGCCGCCGGCGAAGAGCACCTCGGCGTGCTGGCCGGCGTCCGCGCGCGCCCGTTCGCCGACGAGGACGACGAGCTGCTGCGCGCGGTCGCCCACCAGCTCGCGGTCGCGCTCAAGAAGGCCGAGCTGATCGAGCGCCTGACGGCCGAGAACATCGTCCGCGACCTGTTCGAGGCGCTGGCCGGCGGCAGCATGGACGTGGCCGAGGCGCGCGCCCGCGCCGCCGGCGTCGACCTCGCCCGCCGTCACGTGCTGCTGCACGTCGAGCCGGTGAGCGGCCATGGCGACCCGCGGCCGTGGCCGGCGGTGGCCGACCGCACGGAGGCGCGGCTGCGGCGGCTGGCCCCGGGCGCCCTGTGCGACGCGGGCCGGGAGCGGCTGCGCGCGCTGCTGCCGCTGCGGGCCGGAGCGGGCGAAGACGAGCGTGGCGAGCTCGAGGGCGCGCTACGCGACATCGGCGCCGCCGAGCGCGTGCTCGTCGGCGTCAGCGAGCCGCGCCGCGGGATCGCCGAGGGCGATCACAGCCTGCGCGAGGCCGCCGACGCCGCCCACATCGCGCGGGCGCTGGTGCGCGGCGGGGGCGCGCTGTCCTACGCCGACCTCGGCGCGTACAAGTACCTCGTCCGGCTGCCGCTCGACGAGGCTCCGCACGACCGCCACTTCGCGGCGATCGAGCGGCTGATGGACTACGACCGGCGCCGGCGCTCGCAGCTCGTGGCCACGCTCGAGCAGTACCTGCGCGACAGGCGCAGCAACGCGGTCACGGCGCGCGCGCTGTACATCCATCCGAACACGCTGCGCCAGCGCCTGGACCGGATCGAGAAGCTCTCGGGGCTGGACCTGGGCAGCGAGGACCTGCTGTCGCTCGAGCTCGCCGTGAAGCTCGTGCGGCTGCGCGCGTCCACGCGTCGCGGCGCCTAGGTGACCAGGTGGTCCCGTCCGCGGGTACGCGCACCGCCCGGCACACGTACCCACGTACGGAACCACTAGGTTTCGCCCCGTGAGCTCCGCGAAGATCGTCGTCACCCGCCGGATCCCCGAGCCCGCCGTCGAGCTGCTGCGCGAGGCCGGCGACGTGTGGGTCTCCCCGCACGACCGGCCGCTGGAGACCGGCGAGCTGCACGAGGCGGTGTCGGGCGCCGACATCGCCGTCACGCTGCTGCACGACAAGGTCGACGGCGCGTTCCTCGACGCGGCCGGCCCGCAGCTTCGCGCGGTGACCAACGTGGCCGTCGGGTTCGACAACATCGACGTGCCGGCGGCCACGCAGCGCGGCGTGCTCATCACGAACACGCCCGCCGTGCTCACCGAGGCCACCGCGGACCTGGCCATGACGCTGATCCTGGCTGCCACACGCCGGATCGGCGAGGGCGAGCGCCTGATCCGCGCCCGCGAGCCGTGGTCGTGGCACATGTTCATGCTGCTGGGGATGGGTCTGCAGGACAAGGTCCTCGGCGTGCTGGGCATGGGCGCCATCGGCCAGGCGCTGGGCCGCCGCGCGCGCGCCTTCGGGATGGCGATCGTGTACACCGACCAGCGCCCGCTGGACGACGACGTCGCGGCCGAGCTCGGCGGCGCCCGCCAGGTCGAGCTCGACGAGCTGCTGTCGAGCTCCGACGTGGTCAGCGTCCACGCGCCGCTGATGGACGAGACGCGCCACCTGATCGACGCCGAGGCGCTGGCCAAGATGAAGGACGGCGCCTACCTGGTGAACTCTGCGCGCGGGCCGATCGTCGACGAGGCCGCGCTCGTCGACGCGCTCCGCGAGGGCAGGATCGCCGGCGCCGGGCTCGACGTCTACGAGAACGAGCCCGACGTCCACCCCGGCCTGCTCGAGCTCGACAACGTCGTCCTGCTCCCCCACCTCGGCTCGGCCACGATCGAGACGCGCACCGCGATGGGCGTGCTGGCCGCCGAGAACGCCGTCGCCGTGCTGCGCGGCGAGCAGCCGCAGACGCCGGTCAACCCCGAGGTGCTCGAGCGGCTGAGCGCGCGGTGTTGCGCGTGGTCGTGCTGCCGCGCTTGACCGCTGCCTGAACGAGCGACACAGGTCCTCGTCGTCGGGGGCGGCCTCGGCGGCGTCGCCGCGGCGCTGGCGGCCGCCGATCGCGGCCGCCGGGTGCTGCTGACCGAGGCGACCGACTGGCTGGGCGGCCAGCTCACGAGCCAGGCCGTGCCGCCCGACGAGCACCCCTGGATCGAGCGCTTCGGCTGCACGGCTCGCTACCGGCGCCTGCGCGAGGCGATCCGCGCCCACTACCGCGCCTTCTACCCCCTCTCGCCGGTGGCGCGAGCTCAGGACCACCTCAACCCCGGCGCCGGCCGGGTCAGCTCGCTGTGCCACGAGCCGCGCGTCGCGGTGGCCGTGCTCGAGGCGATGCTCGCCCCGTATCGTTCGGCGCTGCGGATCGAGGTGCTGCTCGAGCACTCGCCGGTCGCGGCGAGCGTCGATGGCGATCGCGTCCTGGCCGTCACGTTGCGCGGCACGCGCGACGAGGCCGACGTCACCGTCTCGGCCGACTGGTTCATCGACGCCACCGAGACGGGCGAGCTGCTGCCGCTGTGCGGCGCCGAGTACGTCACGGGGGCAGAGTCGCGCGAGGTGACCGGCGAGCCGCACGCCCCCCGTGAGGCCCAGCCGCTGAACATGCAGGCCGTGTCCGTGTGCTTCGCGGTCGACCACCTCGACGGCGAGGACCACCGCATCGCGCGACCGGTCGGCTACGAGCGGGTCAAGGCGCAGCGCGCGGTGGACTGGCCGGAGGGACAGCTCAGCCTCGTCGCTCCCGACCCCAAGAGCCGCGCGCCGGTGACCCGGACCTTCCGGCCCAACCCCGAGGACGATCCCGCCCGCGTCGGGCCGGACCTCACGGACGACGAGCTCGACAAGGACCTGTGGCTGTTCCGGCGCATCGTCGCCCGCGGCAACTTCGCCGCCGGCGCGTATCGCAGCGACATCACGCTCGTGAACTGGCCACAGATCGACTACTGGGGCGGCCCGATCTACGAGCTCTCGCACGACGAGGCCGCGGCGCACCTCGCCGCGGCGCGGCAGCTCAGCCTGTGCGTGCTGCACTGGCTGCAGACCGAGGCGCCGCGCGAGGACGGAGGGACCGGCTGGCCCGGCCTGCGGCTGCGCGGCGACATCGTCGGCGACACGCCCGACGGGCTGGCCAAGGCCGCCTACGTCCGCGAGTCGCGCCGCATCCGGGCGCAACGCACCGTCGTCGAGCAGGACATCGCCCTCGAGGTGCGCGGCGAGCACGGGGCCGTGCGCCTTCGCCGACAGCGTCGGCATCGGCTCGTATCGCATCGACCTGCACCCGTCGACCGGAGGCGACCCGTACATCGACATCGGCTGCTGCCCGTTCCAGATCCCGCTCGGTGCGCTCCTCCCCGTGCGCGTGGAGAACCTGCTGCCCGGCGCCAAGAACATCGGCACCACCCACATCACCAACGGCGCCTACCGCCTGCACCCGGTCGAGTGGAACGTCGGCGAGGTGGCCGGGCACCTCGCCGCCTTCTGCGCGGAACGCGACGTCCCGCCGCATGCGGTCCGCGCCCGGCCCGCCCTGCTCGAGGCCTTCCAGCGCGAGCTCGCACGGGCCGGCGTCGAGCTGCGCTGGCCGCCGGGGGTGGCCGGCTACTGACGCAGCGGTGCTCGCTCGAAGTTCACGGCAGACCGGAAGAGACTCTGCGCCCCAACGGATCCGTTGGGGAGACTGTTTCGTATGGCTACGACCTCTGCAACGACCGAAAGCCGCGCGGAGGGCGTGAGCTGGCAGCCAGCCGCGCGCGCCGAGTTCGTGATCGGTCTGTACGGCGGCGTCACCAAGGTCGCCCGGGCGCTACGTGTCTCGAAGAGCCAGCCCTCGCGGTGGCGCAGCGGCCAGGAGGTACCCAGCCTCGACGCCGCCCGCCGCCTCGCCGACCTCGACCACGTGCTCACGCGCGCGCTGCTGCTCTGGGAGCCGGCCGTCGCAGTCACGTGGCTCGAGTCTCCCAACGGCTACCTCGATGGCGCCCGGCCCATCGACGTTCTCGTCACGCGCGGATCAACCGAGGTCATCGACGCCCTCGACGCCGCGCTGACCGGCGCCTACGCCTGAGTGCTGCTCTACCGCGTCGTCCCGTACCTGGCCTCCGCGACCCCCGGGGAGCCCGGCCACCCGAGCTACCTGCACCGCCCGCAGGGCCGCGGCCGTCTCGACAATCCCTCCGAGTACGACTGCTGGTATCTCTCAGAGCAGGAAGCCGGGGCCGTCGGCGAGGTCTTCGCCGACCTCCTGAGCTGGACGGACGACATGTTCGCCGCTCCGTACCTGCCGGGCGCCACGCGGGCACTGGCCACCTACGAGATCACCGACGACACCCCGCTGCTCGAACTCGACGACGCCCGCAACCTTCTTGCCCGAAGCCTGCGCCCGACCCAAGTCATCGAACGGAACCGGCCCGCCACGCAAGCGTGGGCGCTGAACATCTACAACGAGCGCAACCCAGGCACCGGCGCTCGGCTGTGGGCTGGGGTCCGTTGGTGGTCGCACCACCGACCGCAGTGGCGCGTCATGGGCATCTGGGGCGTTACCCCGACGTCCCTGCGCGTCGACCCGCTGAACCTCGGCCACCCCGCGGTCATCGACGCCGCCCGCGTCCTCGCAAAGCCGTTGCCGGCGACCTGAACGCCGGTCGCCGCCGACGGTGATCCACGCTGTGTGGACCGCGGTCCTGCCCGACAGCCCGCTGACTGCCCGCGTACTGGGGGCGCGTCCGTCGTGTGGATCGCTTGTCTTGTGCGATGCGAGAGCAGCCGGCGCTCAGGGTCGCGCTGTCGCTACTCGCGCATAGGAGCAGCGCCGGCGGTACGGAAACGCGACGACGCACCCCAACGAACAAGACCCGGTGACATGGCTTGGGATCGCCGACCAGTGCCTGTCTCGGCCGCAATGTTCCCGCCTCCTGACGACGCGCGATCTCGGAGACCGGGGCCGCCGTCCTCAGCGGGAAGGGCGGCGGAGTGACGGCCGGTCGCGCCTGGGTCGTACGACCAAAGTCCCATAGACGGCCGACTATCAGGGGCAGAGATTGAACGAAGACCGCTACGCCTGCACCAGATTGCGGCCGACTATCAGGGGCAGAGATTGAACGAAGACCGCTACGCCTGCACCAGATTGTGCGGCCGTTTCCACGCTGTGCGACGGCGTAGGCCCACGGAAAGGGCGTCACAGTGAACGTTCTCCGTACGACCGGCACGCCGCATAGACGGCTGCTGGGCCTGGCTGCGCTCATTCTGCTGGTGCTGCTTGGGATTGCGCCGGCCGCCCAGGCAGCGTTCGTTATCGACGACCGGCCGCTCCCTGCCGGAAACGTCGGGACCGACTACTCGAACTTCGTCACTGCGACAGGGGGAAGCGGCACGCCCTACCGCTGGTCAATCTCGGCAGGCAAGCTTCCCAACGGGCTGAGGATCAGCGACTTCGCGTCGGCGTCGGGGCTCATCTCCGGTCGGCCGACCACGGTGCAGACCTCGACCTTCACGGTCCGCGCCCGAGACCAGGCGGGAAACAGCACGACACGCCAGTTCACGATCACGATCAACCCGCCGCGGCCGCTCGTGTTCAACAGCCCGAGCCAGCTCCCATCCGGCACCCGCGGCAAGGCCTACGCGGTCGGGCTGTTCGCAGATGGCGGCACGACGCCGTACAGCTGGGCGCGGACCGCCGGGGCGCTTCCGCCCGGCTTGACCCTGCAGGCGTCGCCGGGACGCATCCAGGGGACGCCAACGACAGCGGGGACGTTCAGCTTCACCCTGCGGGTCGCCGACTCGGGAGGCCAGTCGCTCAGCGGCACGTTCAGCATCACGATCAACGACCCTGCGCCGCCAGCGACACCACCGGGCGCGCCGACCTTGCTCAGCCCGGCCAATGGTGCGTCGGTGGTCACGCCGTTTTCGATTTCCTGGGCCGCACCCTCAGGCTCCGTCTCCGCCTACAACTGGGCGGTCAGCACGACGTCTGATTTCGCGACCACCGCGGCAGTCGGCAGCACCGCGGGTGACGTCACCCAGGCGACCGTGACCAACATCGCCAACGGCACGTACTTCTGGCGTGTGCAGGCGGCCAACGGCGCGACGGTCAGCCCGTGGTCGGCAACGCGCAGCTTCACGATCACGGGGACGACGGCCCCGCCGACGCTCACCGGGATGTCCGTTAACCCCACCGACGTGAAGGGGGGAAGCTCTGCGATCGGCACGGTCTTCATCTCGCTTCCGGCGCCCGGTGGCGGGACGACCGTCGCCCTCTCCAACAACGCGCCCACGGTGGCGTCGGTGCCGGCCTCTGTCACGGTCCCAGCGGGCCAGACGAGCGCGACCTTCACGGTCACCACGCAACCCGTGACGTCGTCGCAGACCGTGGTGATCACCGCGTCCCTGGGCAGCGACAGCCGGTTTGCGTTCCTGTCAGTGAATCCGTCCTAGGCGCGGGCTGGGAACCCGTGGACGTGATGCCGGGGTCGCCGGCGCCGGACGTTCCCTCGATGGGCGGGGCCCGGGGCAGTCAGCCATCGGCCGAGGGCGAAAGGCTCGCGTGGCGAGGTGATTGCCGGCTCCCCCCGGATGCGGAGCGACGGCGTGCTCGCCTTCATCATCTCCGCCTTCGTCTTTCACAAGTGCCGGTGTTCGCCTCGACCCTCGGGCTCTCGCTTTCGCGTGGTTGCAGCACTCGTACCCAGTGCTCCTTCGCGTCTGCGAGCGCCTCCCGGCCCAGCCGGACACACCCGCTGCAGACGACCCGCAGTCGCCCGACGACGCCGGGCTCGCGTTTCCGTGAGACGCGAGTGTGTCCGCCCATGCAAAACATGCGTGGGCTCCTGACCGCGACGCCTCAGTCGTACACGTAGAACCCTCGCCCCGCCTTGCGCCCGAGCGCACCCTGCGCGACCAGCTCGCGCACGCGCGGGGGGACGT
>CAWBBQ010000016.1:0-93125 GCA_963787065.1 uncultured Actinomycetes bacterium | reverse complement strand
GCGCTTCGCCACGCTCGAGACAGGGCTGGTGGCCGGGGCGCTCCTGATCGTGGTCGGCCTCGTTCTCACGGTGGCCGCGGTCCTCGTGTGGGGCGACAACTCCTTCGGACGGCTCGACTACCAGGAGGTGCTGCGCATCGCGATCCCCGGCGCGGTGACGCTCACCGTCGGGTCGCAAGCCGTGCTGTGCTCGCTGTTCGTGAGCTTCCTCGTGCTCAAGGACGTCCACGGCCAGCGATGACCGGCCCCACCGTCGACCAGGGCGCCGAGGACCCGCGCGTCGCCATCCAGGCGCGCCTGCGCGCCGCCTCGGCCTACAACCGCTGGATCGTCGACGAGGCCCGCCCCTACCTGGGCCGGCGCGTCCTCGACGCCGGGTGCGGCGCCGGCAACCTCACCGAGCTGCTCCTCGATCGTGAGCTGATCGTCGCCGTCGACGAGTGGCCCGAGTTCGTGGCCACGATGGGCGAGCGGTTCGCGGGCGCCGGCAACGTGACGGCGCACCGCGGCGACCTCGCCGACCCGGCGCTCGTCGAGCAGCTGCGCCCCTACGGCATCGACAGCATCATCTGCTCCAACGTGCTCGAGCACGTCGACGACGACCGGCAGGCGCTGAGCAATTTCGCGCAGCTGCTGCCGCCCGGCGGCCGGGCGTTCCTGCTCGTCCCCGCCTTCCCGGTCATCTACGGGGCGATGGACGCGGCCGACCATCACTTCCGCCGCTACACGAAGCGGGTGCTGAACCGGCGCGTCGAGGACCTGCCCCTGGAGGTGGAGCGCTCGTGGTACATGAACGTGCCGGGCGTGGCGTCATGGTTCCTCTACGGCCGCGTGCTCGGCCGCTCGGAGGTCACCGAGGACATGTACTCGGCGTACGACCGCCTGATCCCGGTGCTCTCACGGCTGGAGCGCACCCTCCGCCCGCCGGTCGGCCAGTCGCTCGTCGCCGTCCTGCGCAAGGTCCCCTGACCGCCCTTCGGCCGCGACCGTGCGCGTCACGGTCATCCGCGCGCCGAGGTGCAGCAGCGACACGACGGCGACCATCGCCGTCGCCGAGATGATGCGGTCGGGCGAGAACGAGGCCGGATTGACCCAGTAGATCCACACGACGCCGGCGACGATGCCCAGTGCGACCGACATGTAGTAGAGCGCCAGTCGCCGGTCGACGCCGGTGGCGATCGCGACGGCGATCATCGCGCCGGCCAGCGGCACGAGGTACGACAGGCGATTCGGGTCGACGATGGCCTGGTCGAACACGTCGATGGCCTGCCCCACGCGGACCCGCTCCTCCCAGAGGAAGCTCGGGTCCAGCCCGTCGCGGAAGTTGAAGAACGACTCGATCTGGGGCCGTGCCGCCACCCAGATCCGCCACGGCAGGATCAGCGCGGAGAACAGCAGCCCCGCCCCGACGAGAGGGACGAGCCGCTGCGGGCGGCGGCCCACGAGGACGACGACGCCGGCCACCCCGAACGCGAACACCGCGGTCAGCAGCCCCTCGAACTTGGTGTTCACCGAGGCGGCCAGGAACAGCGCCCCGAGCACGAGGATCCCGCGGTCGCCGCGGTCGATCCATTGCGCGATGCCGAGCACGCCGAGCGCGCCGAACGAGGCCATCGTGATGTCGGCCAGGCCGGTGCTCTGCTGCACGTGGACGAAGGGCGAGACCGCCACGGCGACCAGGATCGGGATCCAGTACAGGTTGCGGCGCTCGCGGCCGACGAGCCACGCCAGCGCCCACGCGAAGGCCACGAACAGGATCAGCAGCTCGCCATGCATGAGGCTGGTGTCGGGCTCGCCGATGCCGCGGTACACGAACGCCTCGAGCGCGGGCAGGAAGATCGGGTACTCGAGGTGGATCGCGTTGAACGCCGGGTTGGCGAAGAACGACTCGTGCAGGCCCGGATAGTTGAACAGCACCAGCGCCTTCTTGGACCAGATCGCGAACTCGTCGAAGGTGACGGTCGGCGCGAGCGTGTACACGCGAAACGCCTGGACCACGAAGATGACGAGCACGACGCCCGACACGAACAGCGCGACGCGCATGAGCAGCACGTCGGTGTCGCGCCCGAGGACGCGATGCACGCCCTCCATCCGGGCTCGGTGCCATGCGCGCCACCCGCCGCCGCCATCCGCCCGCTCCGGGCCGGGACGGCCGCCGCCACCGCGCACGTGCGCCATGAGGGCCGCGAGACTTGCCCCCTGCTGGCGATCGGGCTCCGTCCGCCCGCGTCGCAGCGCGACGGCCAGCCCGATCACGCCGAGCACCACGCACAGCGCCGCGCCGAGCCGGAAGGGCACCTCGAAGCCGAGGACGAGCAGGATGATCTCCAGCAGGACGAGCGTCGCCATGCCGGTGATCAGGGCCAGTCCGCCGGCGGCCGCGAGCTCTCGCGCCCGCAGCCGGACGATCCCAAGGCCCAGGAGGACGCCGGCGCCGGCGCCGGCCATCAGCAGGTTGGCCAGGATGAAGCCCAGCGCCGGCCTCACGCGCGCCTCCGGGCCAGCGCGAAGCCGGGAGCGAAGGTCTCGACGCGCAGCCTGAAGCGGTCGCGCAGCGCCCACCGGCCCGGATCGACGGCGTAGAACACGATCCAGTCCGCCTTCGCCGCGTCGGCCGCCGAGGGCGGCCGCGGCGTGTAGTTGCCCGGCTGGCCCTCGATGTCGGTGGGCAGGTGGGGCAGCATCCGGTAGGTGATCCAGTGCGGCGTCCCGGCCAGCTCGGGCCCCTGCGGCATCACGAGGTAGTACGAGTCTCCCGCAGGGAGACGGGCCTGCACCCAGTCGAGGAAGTCGATGTTGACCCCCAGCCGCTGCCCGTAGATGTTCTGCACATCGACGTCGGTGAACGGCCGGCACGGCGGCTCGGGACAGGCGTCGGCGGCCGCGGCGTCGCGCGTCGGCCACTCGTCGGCGAACTGCTCGAGCTGGCTGCTCGTGCTCGCGAACGCCAGCGGGCCCGAGACCAGCGCCGCCACCACGAGGCAGGCCATCGCGTAGCGACGCGGCCCGGCCCCGGCGAACACCAGCCGGGCGACGAGCAGCACAGCCACCAGAACGCCGGTCGTCTGGAGCAGGAACCGCATGCGGCCGGCAAAGGTACTCCATGGCGCTCGCGCGGCCGCGCTAGCGCCAGCGCTCGAGCAGCTCGTCGTCGCGCACCTCGCGCACCTGACGAGCGGGGACTCCCATCACGAACGCGCGCGGCGCGACGTCGCGCGTCACGACCGAGCCCGCGGCCACGAACGCCTCCTCGCCGACCTCGACGCCGGGGACGAGCACCGCGCTGCCGCCGATGCGGCATGCGCGGCGGAAGACCGCCCCGCGCAGAGCATAGTCCTGGGCGTGGCGGCTCATCGTGTCGTCGTTCGTGGTCGACACGCCCGGGCCCAGGAAGACGTCGTCCTCGACGACGCTGTAGGCGGTGACGTAGACGTTCGTCTGGATCTTCACACGCGCCCCGATGCGCACGTCGTTGTCGACCGCGCTGCCGCGCCCGATCACCGACCGTGCGCCGATCGTCGTGCGCTCGCGCACCTGCGCCTGATCGCCGACGATCGCCTCGGCGCCGATCTCGCTGCCCGCGTAGAGGACCGCGCCCGCGCACACCGTGACCCGCTCGCCCAGGACGAGCGGCGCCGGGGCGTCGCGCGGCGCCGTCGAGGTGCGCGCCAGCCGCGGCACCTTGCCGAGCACGACGCCGTCCTCGATCACGCAGCCGGGACCGATGCGCGTGCCCGCGCCGACGACGACGTGTGCGCCGAGCAGCGCGCCCTCCCCCACCACGGCGTCCGCGCCGAGGACGAGCCCCGGCGCCTGCTCGGCCGGATCCGGCAACGTCTCAGACCCCGGCGCGCGCCACGCCGGCGCGGCGCGACTCGTCCAGCGAGGACTGCAGGCCCTCGAGCACGCGCACGACGCGCAGGCCGCTCTCGCCGTCGGAGACCGGCGTGCGGCCGTCGCGCACGCAGGCCAGGAAGTGCTCGCACTCCAGGCGCAGCGGCTCGTCGTTGGGCACGCGCGGCGACCAGATGTCGCCCGAGCGGGTGATGTACTCGCCGTACGTGTCGGACTTCTGGTCGAAGCCCTTGTCGTAGATCGTCACCTTGCGCTCGGGGTCCATGTCGTCGAACGTGGCCATCCGCTTGGAGCCGACGACGGTGAAGCGTCGCTCCTTGTGCGGGTCCAGCCACGACAGGTGCAGGTGCGCGGCGATTCCCGACGGGAAGCGCAGGAAGCCGAACACGACGTCCTCGACCCCCTCGCGCATGTAGGACTCGCCGCGCGCCGACCACTCGAACGGCTCCTCGTCGGCCAGGTGGAGCAGCACCGAGACGTCATGCGCGCCGAGGCTCCACAGCGCGTTCTCGTCGCGGCGCAGCTGACCGAGGTTCAGCCGGTTGCCGTAGATGTAGTGGATGTCGCCGAGCTCACCGGAGTCGGCGACCTCCTTGAGCTTGTTCACGCCCGGGTGGTACTGGAGCAGATGGCCGACCATGAGGATGCGCCCCGACCGGCGCGACGCCTCGACGGCGCGCTCGGCATCGGCCACGGACTGGGCGAGCGGCTTCTCGACGAAGCAGTGCTTGCCCGCCTCGAGCACGCGGAAGGCGAGCTCGGCGTGCGTGGGGACCGGCGTGGCCAGCACGATCGCGTCGAGCTCGGGATCATCGAGGAGGTCGTCGAGCTCACCCGTGAACCGGGTGCGCGGGAAGGCGGCCGCGTGGCGCTCGCGGATCTCCGGGCGACCGTCGCACAGCCAGCGCAGGTCGGCCCCGGCCAGCCGGTCGAAGTTGCGCGCCAGGTTCGGGCCCCAGTAGCCGAGCCCGACGACGCCGACGATGACCTGATCGCTCACAGCAGCACCGAGCTTCGCTGGCCGGAGCGCCGCCGCGTCACGCCGCGCAGGTCGAGCACGAGCGGCGCGCGCTGCACGATCGCCTGGTGGTCGACCTCGGGATGCGCGGTGATGATCAGCGCCAGGTCGGCGCCCTCCAGCGCGGCATCGGGGGGCGAGCTGGACAGGTCGAGCTCGGTGAGCTCGGGGACGTGAGGGTCGTGGTAGACGATGTCGGCGCCGAGGCCACGCAGCACACGGATGATCTTCAACGCGGGCGACTCGCGCATGTCGCCCACGCCGGCCTTGTAGCTCACGCCGAACACGGCGATGCGGCTGCCGTTGACCGGCTTGGCCGCATCGTTCAGCACCCGCTCGATCTTCTCGACGCAGTGGTAGGGCATCTGCTGGTTGACCTTGCCGGCCAGCTCGATGAACTCGGTCGTCATGTCGAACTCGCGGGCGCGCCACGACAGGTAGAACGGATCGACCGGCAGGCAGTGCCCGCCCATGCCCGGGCCAGGGTCGAAGCGCGTGAACCCATAGGGCTTGGTCGCCGCGGCGTCGATGACCTCCCAGATGTCGATGTCCATGCGGTCGGCCAGCATCGCCAGCTCGTTGACGAGCGCGATGTTGACCGAGCGGTAGATGTTCTCCAGCAGCTTGGAGAGCTCGGCGATCTCAAGGGTCGAGACGCGCACGACGTTGTCGCATACCCGCTCGTAGAGGGCGACCGCCCGGTCGGCGCAGCCGTCCGTCAGCCCGCCCACCACCTTCGGCGTGGTGCGCAGCGTGAAGTCCGTCCGCCCCGGGTCCACGCGCTCCGGCGAGAAGGCGACATGGAAGTCGCGCCCGGCGACGAGGCCGGACTCCTCGAGCATCGGCGCCACCCGCTCGCGCGTGGTGCCCGGGTAGGTGGTCGACTCCACCACGACGAGCTGGTCGGTCTGCAGCACGCCGGCCAGTGCTCTGGTCGCGGCGATGAGCGGGCCGAGGTCCGGCTCGCGATTGGCGGTCAGCGGCGTCGGCACGCAGATCAGCACGGCGTCGCAGCGCGCCAGCGGCTGGGCGTGCGTCGTCGCCTCCAGGCGGCCCGCGACCGCGGCGAGCCGCTCGTCGGGGATGTCCTCCACATAGGAGGTCCCCTGGCGGATGGCGTCGATCTTGCGCGCATCGACGTCGAGCGCGATGACGTTGTGGCCCTCCTCGGCGAAGGCGACGGCCAGCGGCAGGCCGACGTACCCGAGTCCCATGATCCCGATGGTCATTTGGCGGCCAGTGTAGGAGGCGCACCCGCGGGGCGCCGTCGGTTGAGCTGTGGCATCACATCCCTTGATTACCATGGGCGAGCGTTCCAGCCCCCGGACGGATGGGCGGGGGACGCGACTTTTGCGCGTCCGCCGCGTTCCGGCTCGGCCCGCTCCAACGCCCTCCCAATGACCTCGCAGACCGACTCCCCCTCCACCGGCGACGCCCTCGGGCGGCCCGGCCTCCCGGTCCTGCCGCGCGCCACGGTGGTGGGCGTCGAGCTCGCCGTGACGACCTATGAGGGCACGATGGACTGGATCGACGAGGTCATCCGCCGCGGCGGCCGCGCCTGCCTGAGCGCCGCCGCCGTGCACCTGGTCATGGTCGCCCGCGAGGACCCCGAGACGATGCGCGCGGTGCGCGCGGCGGTGACGGTGCCCGACGGCGTCCCGCTCGTGTGGGCGCTGCGCGCGCTCGGCCATCGCGGGGCGTCGCGCGTCTACGGCCCCGACCTGATGGCCGCCTACTGCGCCCGCGCCGCGGCCACCGGCACGCCGATGTACCTGTACGGCGGCCGGTCGGAGGGGGCGCGCGAGCAGCTCGTCCGGGCGCTCTGCGAGCGCTTCCCCGGGCTGCGGATCGTCGGCGGCTGGTCACCGCCGTTCCGCGAGCTGCGCGAGGACGAGCGCGACGAGGTCGCCGCGCGCATCAACGCAAGCGGCGCCGAGGTCGTCTGGGTGGGCACGGGCCAGCCGAAGCAGGAGAAGTGGATGGCCGAGATGCGCGACCGGCTCGACGCGCCGGTGCTCGTCGGCGTCGGCGCGGCCTTCGACTTTCACGCCGGCCTGGTCTCGCAGGCGCCGGCGTGGATGCAGCGCAACGGCCTGGAGTGGATCTACCGGCTCTCGCGCGAGCCGCGACGGCTGTGGCGCCGCTACGCGCGCTACAACCCGCGCTTCGTGATCGCCTTCGCTCGTCAGTACGCCGCGCACCGCAGCACCCACCGCAGCAGGCACTAGGCGCGCCGCGATGGCCGAGCGCACGAGCTCCAGCGCGGCCACGAGCACGATGGCCGGCTCCTCGCTGTGGGCCGCGATCTCGCAGGTCGCCACGCTCGGGGTCCAGGGCGTCGCCGCCCTCGTCATCCTGCTTCTGTTCGGCAAGGGCACCGACACCGACGCCGTGTTCGCGGCCTACGGCGTCTACGGCGTGATCGTGCTCATGTGCCAGACGCTGCGCCTGACCGTCGTCGCGCGGCTGCTCGACGGGCCGTCGCCGTGGGCCGCCTTCGATCGCTTCCTGGGCGCGGGGTTGAGCCTCGTCGCCATCGCGGTGGCGGCGCAGCTCGTGCTCGGCGGGACGATCGCCGACCTGCTGACCGGCGAGCTCGGCCGCGAGGCGCGGGAGACGACCCGCTCGACGCTCGACATCCTGTGCGTCGCCATCGCCGGGCAGCTCGTGGCGGCGCTGGGCGCCGCGGTGCTCGCCGTGCGCGACGAGTTCCGCTTTCCCGGCCTGGCCTACGTGCTCGGCGGCGTGACGGCGATCGTCGTCCTCATCGCGCTGCGCGGGCCGCTCGGCATCGACGCCGCCCCGATCGGCGTGGCGATCGGCTCGGCCCTCACCGCGATGCTGATGGCCGCACGGCTGTGGCGCCTGGGCTACCGGCCACGGCTGCGGGGCGTGCTCGGCGGGACACGCCGGCCGCGCACGGCGCTGATGCTGCTGCTCGGCACCGTGGCACCGCTGTTCGGCCAGCTCAACTTCGTCATCTCGCTGGCCTTCGCCGCCCACCTCGGCGCGGGCGCGGTGACGCTCTACACCGGCGCGTTCTTCGCCGGCGCGGTCGTCGTGGCGGTCACGGGCAGCGCGGCCAGCCTCGTCCTCGCCGCGCCGATCGCCCAGACCTGGGACGGCGATCCGGTCGGTCTGCTGCCGCACCTGCGGACGGTCATGCGGGCCGGGCTGATCATCGTCGGCCCGGCGGTCGCAGTGGCCGGGCTCGTCGGCGACGAGCTCGTCGAGCTGGTGCTCGGCGATTCGTTCACGCCGGCTGACGCCGACCGCATCGTCGGCGCGCTGCTGGCCCTGAGCGGGCTGTTCGTCGGCATGCTCGCCCAGCAGCTGCCGATGCTGGCCGCCTTCGCGCAGTCGCGCTACGGCGCGGTCGCGGCGGTGGCCGTGGTCGGCACTGCCGTCCACGTGGCGGCCAGCGCGGCGGCGCTCTCGCTGGACGGGATCGTCCCGCTCGCCGTCGCGGCGTCGGTGAGCAGCCTGGCCACGATGACGCTGCTGCTGTGGCTCGTCCACGGCCGCGGGCTGGCCAGCGCGTTGGCGATCGTGCTGGCGGAGACGGTGCTGATCGTGCTGGCCACGGCGGCCGGCTTCGGCCCGGTGGCCGCCGCGGCTGCGCTGCTCGGCGCCGGGCCGTGGGACTTCGCCGCCGCGGTGGTGGGGCTGGCCGGCTTCGCGGCCGTGCTGCGCCTCGGGTTGCCGCAGCACGCCGCGGTGGCGCTGCGGATGCTCGGTCCGCTGCTGCCAGCGTCGGCGCGCGCTCCCACGCCGGCTTGAGCCGCGGCTGTCGCGGCGGCCGGACAGGCCACGGTGGCGCGACGACCGACCTCTTCGGCCTCCACGGCTCGTTCCTCGACGATCCCCGGCGGCGGTGACCCGGGGAAGGTCTCGTCGCGGGCGACGCATGCGACGATCGCGGCCGTGACACACGTACGCACGGCACACACCGCCGACCTCGATGTGGCGACGCTGGATGCCGCCCGGTCGGTGCTGGAGGCCGTGTTCGCGGGAGACCTGACCGACGACGACTGGGAGCACGCGCTGGGCGGAGTGCATGCGCTCGCCTGGGAGCGAGATCAGCTCGTCGGTCATGCCTCCGTGGTCCAGCGACGGCTCATGTACGGCGGACGCGCCCTGCGCACCGGGTACGTCGAGGGCGTCGGCGTGCTCGCCGGCCGGCGCGGACATGGGCACGGCGCGGCCATGATGGAGGCGCTGGAGCGGGTGATCCGCGGCGCGTTCGACCTCGGTGCGCTGGGAACGACCGCCGAGGCTGCAGCCTTCTACGCGGCCCGCGGCTGGCGGCAGTGGGAGGGGCCGACGTCGGCGCTGACTCCAGCCGGCGTCGCGCGGACCGAAGACGAGGACGGTGGGATCTACGTCCTTCCGGTCGCGGTCGCGCTCGACCTGTCGGGCGCGCTCACCTGCGACTGGCGCGACGGCGACGTGTGGTGACGCGTCAGCGTCCTGCGCTGGACTGCGGGCCGGCCGAGTGACAGAGTCGAGTCCGGCTTTCACCCGAGCCCCAGGAGGTCGCCATGGAAGCCTCGGCCCGTCGCATTCTCGTGGTCGCCAACCGAACCGCGGCAACCCCCACGTTGCTCGACGAGGTGAAGCGTCGCGCCCAGCATGGGCTCACGACGTTCGCGTTGCTGATCCCGGACGCGCCGTCCAGGGAGCACGCCGACTGGACCCTCGAGCTCGCGCTGCCGTTGCTCGAGCGGGCCGCCGGCTCACCCGTGCAGGGGCTGACCGCGGAGGGCGACGACGTGATCGACGCGATCCGCTCGGTCGTCGCGGGCGATCAGTTCGACGAGATCCTCATCTCGACCATGCCGAAGCGGGTCTCGCGCTGGCTGCGGCGCGACCTGCCCTCCCAGGTCAAGCAGCTCGGGCTGCCGGTGACGGTGGTCACCTCTCCCGAGCTCGACCGCCGCCTGGGCGAGGGGGTGACCCCGCCGGCCGCCATCCGTTGACGCCTGCTCGCCGCCGCTCAGGGCGCCCTGCCGACGATGCTCCGCATCTGGTCGGCGGAGAACGCGCGCAGCGTCGTCGTGCGGATGTTGCCCTGGCCCGCGACGGCCAGCAGGCCTGCGGCGAGCGTCTCGTCGTCCGGGGCGTCGACCACGGCCACGATGTCGTGCGCGCCGAGGGTCCAATGGATGTCCGTGAAACGCACCCCGAGCGCCTCCAGCGCACCCTGCGCGGCCTCGTAGCGATCCACGCTCTCCTTGTAGTTGCGGACGCCCTGATCGGTCCAGTCGATCAACGCGACGTACGTGGGCATGACAGCTCCTCCTCCGCGGGCGGTGGCCGCGCCGGCGAGAAGGCGTCAGCCGCGGGGCGCGACACTCTCGGGACCCGACCCTAGTCCCGGGACGCTCGGGGTTGCAACCTGGCGGCCGAGCCCTGCGACGCGTCGCGTGCGCGACGCGTCGCAGCATGCGCTAGAGACGCTAGCCGTCGAGGAACTCGAGGCCGTAGCGCGGCGCGGCGACGACGTAGCGGGCCGCCACCTCGTCGATGTTGTCCGGCACCGGCCGGCCGGGGTCCAGCGCCCGCTCCAGCGTCTCCTCGAAGAACTTCTCGATCCCGGCCGGCGTGAAGGTCAGGATCAGCCGCGCCGGAGCGTCGCCCGCGTTGTGGAACCGGTGCACGGCGCCGCGCGGGATGTTGACGAAGTCACCCGCGCCCGCCGTGATCACGTCGTCGCCGAGCCGGAAGTCGCAGCGGCCCTCCAGGACGTCACCGCGACTCCCTTCGATAGTTGTGCGATCAACGAGCGCCACATTCCTCGATGCCGTCCGCGAGGGCGAGGGAGTCTCCCGGCCTGCACGGGTTCGGCTGACCGCACCGCATCTCAGTGCTCGCCCCTCACGGGCGGAGGGCGCGCGCCCGCCGCATCCCGTGGTACGCGGCGATGATCGCCTTCGACATGGCGGCGTTGACGCCAACGGCCACGCGATGGCCCTCGCCGTGCTCGCGCGCGTTCTGCAGATGCTCGGCGAACTGCCGCTCGAAGCCGCTCATGCTCAGCGTGCCCTCGACCATGCGGAAGCAGGCCAGCGGCTCGTCGATGAAGATCGGCGGCGAGCGACGGCCGAGGCGCAGCCACACGTCGTAGTCCATCGAGTAGCGGAAGCGCTCGTCGAAGCCGCCGACGAGGTCGAACGCCTCGCGGCGCACGAACGTCGCCGGCGAGGAGACGAAGTTCTGCGTCAGGAACAGCGGGAACGACCAGTTGCGCAGCAGCGTGTCCTTGTAGCGCGTGACGCCGCGGCGGATCTCGTGGCCATCGCCGTCGATGATCAGGCAGCGCCCGGTGGCCCACAGGGCGTCGGGCCGCGCCGCGAAGGCCTCCTGCACGCGCGCCAGCGCCCCGGGGAGGTAGACGTCGTCGGCGTTGAGCCAGCCCACCACGTCGTTCTCGGCCATCGCGATGCCCTTGTTCATAGCGTCGGACAGGCCGCGGTCGGGCTCGGAGACGAACAGCACGGGGCCCTCGGCCGCGCGCAGGATGTCCAGCGTGCCGTCGCTCGAGCCGCCGTCGACGATGACGTGCTCGAGGCGCTGGACGCCCTGGGCGCGGACGCTGGCCAGCGTGTCGGCCAGCGTCGCCTCGGCGTTGAGGCAGGGCGTCACGATGCTGAACGAGACGGGCATGGCGCGGGCGCTCAGACCGAGGCGCGCGAGCCGAGGATGGCGAGGTCGGCCTCGACCATCGCGCCGATCATCTCGGTGAAGCCCGTGCGCGGCGCCCATCCGAGCTTCTCGCGCGCCCGCGTCGGGTCGCCGACGAGCGGCACCGGGTCGCGCGGGCGCACGAACTCGGGATCGACGACGACGTGGTCGGCGGCGGCCAGCCCGACGTGCGCGAAGGCGGTGTCGATGAGCTCGCCGACCGACCGGCTGCGCCCGGTGGCCAGCACGTAGTCGTCGCCCTGCTCCTGCTGGAGCATGAGCCACATCGCCTCGACGAAGTCCCCCGCGAAGCCCCAGTCGCGCGTGGCGTCGAGGTCGCCGACGCGCAGCTCGTCCTGCAGCCCCAGCTTGATCGCCGCCGCCGCACGGGTCACCTTGCGGGTGACGAACTCGGCCGGGCGACGCGGCGACTCGTGGTTGTAGGCGATGCCGCTGGACAGGTGCATCCCGTAGCGCTCGCGGTAGGCGGCGAGCATCAGGTGGCCGTAGAGCTTGGCCACGCCGTAGGGCGTGTGCGGCCGGAACGGGGTGCGCTCGGTCTGCGGCGACTCGCTCGTCGCGCCGAAGATCTCGCTCGACGAGGCCTGGTACAGGCGCACCTGGGGGTTGGTGATGCGCAGCGCCTCGAGCATCGCCGTGACCCCGACCGCCGTGAACTGCGCGGTCATCACCGGCTGGTGCCACGAGGCGGGGACGAACGAGGTGGCGGCCAGGTTGTAGAGCTCGTCGGGCTGCGCGCGGTTGATGGCCTCCAGCAGGGTCATCTGGTCGAGCAGGTCGCCCTGCACGAGCGTCAGGTCGCCGCGGATGTGCTCGAGGTTCTGGAAGCGCGTGGTCGGCGAGCCGCGCACGATGCCGAACACCTCGTAGTCCTTGCCCAGGAGCAGCTCGGCCAGGTAGGCGCCGTCCTGACCGGTGATACCGGTGATCAGCGCGCGCCGCGCGCTCACGGCGTGGCCACGGCGCGCTGCTCGCGGAAGCTCTCGATCGTGCGCGCCAGCCCGTCGCGCAGCTCGGTCTCCGCCTCGAAGCCCATCCACTCGTGCGCCCGTGAGACGTCGAGATAGCGCGTCGGCTGACCGTCGGGCCGCGACGAGTCCCAGACGACCTCGCCGCCATGGCCGACGAGCGCGCGGATCTCGCCCGCCAGGTCGCGGATGCGGGTCTCGACCCCCGTGCCGATGTTCACGGGATCGGAGCGGTCGAGGTGCTCGGCGGCGAGCAGCAGCGCGCGCGCGCCGTCGTCGACGTAGAGGAACTCGCGCGAAGCCGAGCCGGTGCCCCACAGCGTGACCGGCTCGTCGCCGGCCTCGTGGGCCTCGACGAACTTGCGGATCATCGCCGCGATGACGTGCGAGTCCTCGAGGTCGAAGTTGTCGCCCGGGCCGTAGAGGTTGGCCACGATCGGCGCACACGAGTCGAAGCCGTACTGGCGGCGGTAGGTGTCGCTCAGCACGAGCATCATCTTCTTGGCCAGCCCGTAGGGCGCGTTGGACTCCTCCGGGTAGCCGTCCCACAACGAGCTCTCGCTGAAGGGGATGGGCGTGTGCTTCGGGTAGGCGCAGACGGTGCAGGCCGAGACGAGCTTGGCCACGCCCGCCTGGCGGCTCTGCTCGAACATGTTGGCGGCCATCATCATGTTGTCGTGGACGAGCGGCGCCGGGTTGCGGCGGTTGAAGCCGATCCCGCCGACGTTGGCGGCCAGGTGGATGACGACCTGCGCCCCGTCGACGACCTCGAACGCGCTGCGCGGGTCGCGCAGGTCGTGCTCGGCGGAGCGCACGACGCGGACGTCGGCGTCGAGGTCGCGCAGGCGGTCGACGACGAAGCGGCCCAGGAACCCTGCGCCCCCCGTGACCACCACGGGCTTGTCGCGCCAGAACTCCGGCGACGGCTGAGCACTCACGATCGACGCCACCTGGAGCCTAGAGCCGGACGTTGCGGCCGGCCAGCTCGTCCTCGAGCGCCTTGACGTCCGCGTCGACCATGATCCGCACGAGCTCGGAGAACGTCACCGTCGGCTCCCAGCCCAGCTTGTCGCGCGCCTTGCTCGGATCGCCCTGGAGCGCGTCGACCTCGGCCGGGCGCAGGTAGCGCTCGTCGAACTCGACGACCGCCTCCCAGTCCAGGCCGAGGTGGGCGGCCGCCTCGTCGAGGAACTCGCGGACCGAGTGCATCTCGCCGGTGGCCACGACGTAGTCGCCGGGCTCCTCCTGCTGGAGCATCCGCCACATCGCGTCGGTGTAGTCCGGCGCGTAGCCCCAGTCGCGCTGGGCGTCGAGGTTGCCCAGGAACAGCCTGTCCTGCAGGCCGGCCTGGATGCGCGCCAGGGCGCGGGTGATCTTGCGCGTGACGAAGGTCTCACCGCGCCGCGGGGACTCGTGGTTGAAGAGGATCCCGTTGCAGGCGAACAGGCCGTAGCTCTCGCGGTAGTTGACCGTGGCCCAGTAGCCCATCACCTTGGCCACCGCGTATGGGCTGCGCGGATGGAACGGCGTGTCCTCGTTCTGCGGAGGCGGCGTCGCGCCGAACATCTCGCTCGAGGAGGCCTGGTAGAAGCGCGGGCTGACGCCGGCGTCGCGGATCGCCTCGAGCAGGCGCAGCGTGCCCATGCCGGTGACGTCGGCGGTGTACTCGGGCACGTCGTAGGAGACGCGCACGTGCGACTGCGCTCCGAGGTGGTAGATCTCGTCCGGCGCCAGCTCGTAGAGCAGGCGGACGAGGCGGCTGGAGTCGGTGAGGTCGCCGTGGTGCAGGAAGAGCTTGACGCCCTGCTCGTGCACGTCGCGGTAGAGCGGGTCGATGCGCTCGGTGTTGAACGACGACGAGCGGCGGATGATGCCGTGCACCTCGTAGTCCCGCTCGAGCAGCTGCTCGGCCAGGTACGAGCCGTCCTGTCCTGTGATGCCGGTGATGAGGGCGCGGGTCATGGCACGGATGGTAGGGGGTGGCCCGACACCGGCGTGATCTTGCCCCGGGCCGCGCGGCCGGCCGCGCCGGGGAGCGCAGGGGCGCCGTGGAGCCTGCCGGGTGACGCACCGCTAGCCTGCCCTGCGCGATGCAACACGATGTCGCCATCATCGGCTGCGGGCGCGTCGGCCTGCCGCTCGCGCTCGCCTTCGCCGACCGCGGCCTGCGCACGATCGGCATCGAGATCGATCGTGAGCGGCTGGAGGTGGTCCGCGCGGGGCGCATGCCGTTCGACGAGCCGGGGGCGCCCGAGGCGCTCGCGCGGGTCACCGCCGCGGGCACGATCGCGTGGTCGGAGCGCGCGGCCGACGCCGCATCGGCGCGGCACATCGTCATCACGCTCGGGACGCCGTCGTTCTCGCACATCGAGATCGACATGCGCGACATCCGCAGCGCGCTGGATGACCTGCTGCCGCTGCTGCGGGCCGGCCACTCGATCACGCTGCGCTCGACGATCGCGCCCGGGACGACCGACTTCGTGGCCGGCTACCTCGAGAAGCACCGCGGCTTGAAGATCGGCGAGGACGTGTTCGTGGCGCATGCCCCGGAGCGCATCGCCGCCGGCCGGTTCTTCGACGAGATCGTCTCGCTGCCGTGCATCGTCGGGGGCGTGGGGGAGCGCTCGGGCGAGGTGGTCGGCGAGCTGTTCGAGGCCTTCGGCGCGCCGATCGTGCAGACGACGCCGGTCCAGGCCGAGCTGGCCAAGATCTGGACCAACATCCTGCGCTACGTCCAGTTCTCGCTGCCCAACCGCCTGATGATGGAGTGCGAGCAGTACGGGGCGAACGTCTTCGAGGTCATCGAGCTGATCAACCGCGACTACCCGCGCGGCGGCATGGCGCGGCCCGGATTCACGGCCGGCACGTGCCTGCGCAAGGACTTCACGTTCAGCGAGGAGCGCTCACCCGCGCCGGGGATGCTGCTCGCCGTCTCGCGCGTGCACGAGTCGGTGCCGCTGTTCGTGGTCGACGGGCTCAAGCGGCGGCTCGGGTCGCTGCGCGGGCGCAAGGTCGCCGTCCTCGGGCTGGCCTTCAAGGCCGACACCGACGACGAGCGCGACTCGCTGGCCCACAAGCTCGTCCGGCTGCTCGAGCGCGAGCTGGCCGACGTGGTCGTCCACGACCCGCACGTCCAGACGCCGACGGCGTCCTTCGGGGACGCGGTGCTCGACGCCGACGCCGTGGTCATCGCCACCAACCACTCGGAGTTCCGCGACCGCGGGGTGCTGCGCGCGATCGCCGACAGCGCCCGCCGCGACGCGGTCATCGCCGACCCGTGGGACACCTTCGGGGCCGCGCAGGTGTTCGGCTACGCGAGCGAGCTGGCGGCGCTCGCCCCGCGATAGGCGACCTCGAGCGCTCGCATCACCGTGGCCGGCTCGGAGGTCACCTGCCGGTGGGTGAACCGGAGAGTGCGGTAGCCGGCTTGCGCGAGGAGCGCGTCGCGTTGGCGATCGCGCTCGAACTGATCCCGGGTGCGGTGGTAGCGGTAGCCGTCGGTCTCGACGATGAGGTCCGCGGCTTGGAAGAGGAAGTCCACCTCGAGGTCGGCGACGTGGACATTCACGCGTGGCTGCGGGAGGCCGAGCTCGCGACACAGCGCGAGGAACCGTTCCTCGAGCTCGCTCCTCGTGATGGTGCTGCCGGGGACGTGGGTCTGGAGCGCTCGTTCGAGCTCGCGCGCTCCCCGGTGGCCCGGATGGGCTCGTGCCAGGGCTTCGAGGGACGGCCGGTCGGCGAGCCTGAGGTTCTCCGCCTGGTCGAGCAGGCGTTCGAGGGGCCGGCGCTGGAGGCCGGCCGCGAGGTCGAGGATGGTTCTCGCCGGGGTGGTGGCCGGTATGCCGTCGCGCGTCGTGACCTCGTCGGCGTACAGCGTCGACGAGCGGTGGACGCGCAACCGCGCGTCGGTGCGTCCCGCAGCGTTCGGGACGGTGACGTCCGTCCTGGCGGCCGCGCTCGAACGGAGCTCCCACAGCGCGCCGGCCGAGGCATGGCTGAGCGCGGCGCCGGGTCCGCACGCGAGCGTCGCCGCCATCCAGCGCCCGCGCACGCCCACCGCCGCGTGGCCGACGGCGTAGACACCGCGATGCAGCCGATGAAGACGGCCCGTCCGGACGCGATATGCGACCGCGTTGTCGTCGACGCCCAATTCGCGGAGTTGACGGCGCGACACGACGCCGTGCTGGCGAAGCGCCAGCGCCGCGATCGCGCGGTCGCCGAGCCGCGCGTCGGTTTTTAATGAACTATTCACCATGGATCGCCAGGCTCACCAGCTTGGCGATCGAACCGTCACGGCGGACCCGGTGTTCGCACCAATTCTGCGCGCGGTCAGGCGCCGGCCGGCCGCGGGCGTGGGCTACCCTCCGCCGCCCATGAACCGCGTTCTCGTCACGGGCGGCGCCGGGACCATCGGCGCGGCCGTCGTGCGGCGGCTGATGACCGACGAGCGCTTCGCCGTGCGGGTGTCCGATCAGCGCGAGCCGCCGCCGTGGATGCGCGCGGGCTGCGAGGTCCACACCGGCGACCTGCGCGTGCTCGACGAGGCGCGCCGGGCCACCCAGGGCTGCTCGCACGTCGTCCACCTGGCGGCGATCGTCGGTGGGATCGCCAACTTCCACAAGCTCCCCCACACGCTGACCGAGGTCAACGCGGCGCTCTACAACGGCGTCGTCCGGGCCGCGCTCGATCACGACGTGGAGCGCTTCACCTACGTGTCGTCGTCGATGGTGTTCGAGCGCGCCACGCAGTACCCGACGCGCGAGGAGCACATCTGGGACTGCCCGACGCCGCGGTCGGCCTACGGCTTCTCGAAGCTCACCGGCGAGGTCTACGTGCGCGCCGCCCACGACGAGCACGGCCTGCCCTACACGATCTGCCGCCCGTTCAACGCCTACGGCCCGGGCGAGATGCCCGAGGACGAGCCGGGCATCGCCCACGCGGTGCCCGACCTGATCCGCAAGTGCCTGGCGCTGGCCCCGGGCGCTCCGCTGCCGATCTTCGGCGACGGCACCCACACCCGCACGCTGACCCACATCGACGACATCGCCGACGGGATCGTGGCCGCGATGTCGTCGCCCGCCGGCCTGAACGAGGACTTCAACGTCAGCGCGAGCGAGGAGCTGACCGTGGCCGAGATCGCGCGGGTCATCTGGGAGCTGACCGGGCGCGATCCCGATGCGTTCGCGCTCGAGCACGAGCCGACGTTCGAGGTCGACGTGGTGCGACGCTGGCCGAGCGTCGAGAAGGCCGAGCGGATGCTGGGCTGGCGCGCGCGCATCGGCGTGCGCGAGGGCGTCGGGCAGACGGTCGATTGGCTGCGCGATCGCCTCGCCCAGCGCGCCTGAGCGGCCGTGCGTGGGACAGCTCGCTCGCGGGACCGACCGGCGCACGCGCGTTTCCTGGCCACGCGGGCGGGTAGCGTGGCCGTATGACAGCTCTCAGCCTCCCACGCAACCTCCCGGGCCGGCGGCGGCGGTCCAAGCCGGCCAGCCTCGCGAAGGGCGTCGCCAAGACGTGGACCTCGATGAAGCTCGGCTCCGCCGCGGCGCGCAGCGCCAAGAAGGGGGCCAAGGCATACGGCTCCTGGAAGGTCACCAAGTTCGTCGGCAGGCGCGCCGGCAAGCTGCTGCTCGTCCCGCTGGCCATCGGCGGCGGCCTCGCCGCCTGGCGCTCGATGCGTTCGTCCGGCGAGGATGGACCGCCGCTCTACGGAAGCTCGACCGGCCCCGCGGCCTCGCCCCAGACGGTCACGCCGCCCAAGTCCGCGCCCGGCTCGGCCAACGGCGAGACCGTGGTCGATGCGCCGGCGCCGCCCGGCGCCACGAGCTGACCCGGGTCGGGTTCGCCCGACGACGGCGCCGCCGGCGTCGAGACCGCACATGAGCAGGTCATGCATGCTCATGTGCGGGTCTCGGCGCGCGGGAGCGTCGAGCTACGCCGCGGCGGCCGTGCGCGACCAGTCGAGCGTGCGGCGCATGCCGTCGACCAGGTCGACACGGGCGCTGAATCCGAGCTCGGCGCGGGCACGGCCCACGTCGAGTGAGCTGCGCTGGAGCTCGCCGAGGCGGGCGGGCGCGAACTCGGGCTGGAACTCGTCCTCCCCGAGGCCGGCGGCGGCCCGCACCGCGGTCACGACCTCAAGCACCGACGCCTCGGTTCCCGTGCCGGCGTTGTAGACCCCGTGCGCCTCGGGGTGCGAGGCGGCGGCCAGGTTCGCCTCGACGATGTCCGACACGTAGGTGTAGTCGCGCGTCTGACGGCCGTCGCCGAAGATCCTCGGCCGCTCGCCGCTCACCACGCGACCGCAGAAGATGGCGATCACGCCCGCCTCCCCGGCCGGGTCCTGGCGCGGGCCGTAGACGTTGCCGTAGCGGAGCGTCACCACCGACAGGCCGTAAAGGCGCTCGTACCAGCCGCAGTACGCCTCGGCGCAGAACTTGCTCTGCCCGTAGGCGGCCATCGGCCGTGGCGGCTCGGTCTCGGGCGTCGGCGTGCGCGCCTCCTCCCCGTAGATCGCGCCACCGGTCGAGGTGTTGACCACCCGGCTGACGCCGGCCAGCCGTGCCGCCTCGAGCACGTTGATCGTCCCGCCGACGTTGATCGACGCGTCCCATGCCGGGTCCTCGATCGACTTGCGCACGTCGATCTGGGCGGCGAGGTGGAAGACGATGTCGGGCCGCGTGGCGGCGACAGCGTCGCGCACGCGAGCCGCGTCGCGGATGTCGACCTCGTGGAAGGCGATGCCGCGGCGGCGGGCGGCCTCGAGGTTCTCGGCCCGACCCGTGGACAGGTCGTCGACCACCGCGACCTCCGCGCCCTGGTCGAGCAGGGCGTCGACGAGGTTGGAGCCGATGAAGCCGGCACCGCCGGTGACGAGGGCGCGCATGAGGCGGCGGATGGTAGTGGGTCGCCCTGGGGCGTCCCGCGAGGAAATCCCGTTCGCCGGCGCCGACCACCGACTTCGTCGGCGGTGCCCGCAAGGACGCAGACCCGAGGGAATCCCTCCAGGGATTTCGAGTGGTCGAGGACGCAGCCGGCACCGAAGGCGAAGCCTTTGGTGGGTGATCGGCGGGCGGGAGTTACGGCGGCCGTCCTCGGGTGGCCCACGGGTCGCTGTCCCTGGAGATCCCTCGGAGGCGGCCGCGACGCCGCTCAGCCGTAGACCGCCGCGAGACGCGCCGCGACCGCCTCGGGTGAGCTGACGGCGCGGATCCGGCGCAGACCCGCGTCGCCCGCCCGAGCGTCGCCGTAGCGGGCGAGCGCGGCGGCCGCGAGCTGCACCGCGTCATCGGGGGGCACGAGCGAGGTGGGATCGCCGACGAGCTCCGGGATCCCGCCGACGGCGCTGGCCACGACGGGCACGCCGGCCGCCATGGCCTCGACGGCGGCCAGCGGCATGACCTCGGCCGAGCGCGAGGGGACGACGGCCAGCGCGGCCCCGGCGCGGAGCTCGGCCACCTCTGCGTGGCTCACGCGCCCGACGAAGCGCACCTCGGGCCCCGCGCGGGCGCGCACCTCGGCCTCGCGCGGGCCGTCGCCGGCAACCACGAGCGGCAGCCCGACGCGCGCGCACGCGTCGACGCCGACCTCGACCCCCTTCTCGACGGCCAGCCGCGAGGCGACGAGCGCGTAGGTCCCCCGGGCGGCGTCCGAGCGCGGGGCGAACGTGCGCTGCACCTGGCCCACCACGTGGACCGGCGTGTCGCCCAGCGGTGCCCCGAGCGCGCGCAGGCGCTGCACGGCAAAGCCGCTGGGCACGACGATCGCGTCGGCCTGCTGGACGATCCGCGCCTGCCAGAGCGACAGCGCGCCCGCGTAGACCAGGGCCTCGGCCCCCGTGCCTCGGCAGTTCAGCCGCACGCCCGGGCGCGTGTCGCGCCCGTGGCAGCGGGTGCAGTCGTGCTCGCGTGCGTTGAAGCAGGTCCCGACCGCGCAGACGAGGCGGTAGTTGTGCAGGTGCAGGACGATGCGCGCGCCGGCCGCGCGCGCCGCGGCGAGCGCGCGCCAGCCCAGCGAAGGATGGACGTTGTGCGCGTGGACGACGCGGGCGCCGGTGCGGCGCACGGCGGCGCCGACGTCGTCGGGGCGCAGGCCGCCGCGCAGCATCCCGGCCGCCGCACGCGCGCGACCCAGCGCGGCCGAGTCGCGCTCGAGCAGCTCGGCGTCCTCCGCGAGCCGCTCGCGCACGAGCCAGAGGAGGTCCTCGACCGCCCGCTCCTCGCCTCCGGGGACGCGGTAGCGGTTGTGCAGGAACAGGATCACGCGGGCGGCGAGGCTAGCGGGACCACTCACTACTCTGCGCGGGCGCCCATGGCCGTGTCCGCCGCGATCGCCATCCCGACCCGCAACCGCCCGGGATACCTGGACGTGGCGCTGCGCTCGATCCGCCCGCAGGCCGACGAGCACGGCGCCGACGTCCTGGTCATCGACGACGGTCCCGACGCGGCGACGCGCGCGGCGGCCGAGCGCCACGGCGCGCGCTACGTCGCGCGATGCGGGCCGAGCGGGATCAACGTGCTGCGCAACGTGGCCGTCCACGCCACCGACGCCGACCTGCTCGTGCTCGTCGACGACGACGTCGAGGTGCGCCCCGGGTGGCTCGGCGCGCTGCTGCGCGCGGCGGCCGCATGCCCGCCCGAGGTCGGCGTGCTCACCGGCCCGATCCGGGCGCGCATCGAGGGGCGGCGCTATCCCACGTGCGGGCGCGAGGGGCCGCCGATCACCTGGCAGGACCTCGGGCCGGCGGACGTCGACGCCGAGCGCGCATGGGGGGCGAACCTGGCCATCCGCCGGAGCGCTCTGGAGCGCGTCGGGCGCTTTGCCGAGCACCTGGTCAACGGCGGCGACGAGGAGGAGTGGGAGGCGCGCTGGCGAGCGCTCGGCGGCCGCGTCCGGTACGTGGCCGCCGCGGCCGTCGACCACCGCCGCACGGGCGACGATGCTCGCCTGCGGGCGCTGGCCCGCGCCGCCTACCGCCGCGGCCGGGCCGGGCGGCGCTTCGACGTCCTCAACGGCACCGCGCCGTCGCTCCGGACCGAGCTGCGGATCCTGGCCGGCTGCCTGCTCCACGGCCCGCGCCGGCGCTGTGCCAACGGCGTCACGATGAGCGCCCACAGCCTCGGGCGCCTGCGCAGCGCGCTGGCCGGGCCGCCCGCGCCGCCCCCCGGCGCACCCGGGCTCGAGGACTTCATGTCGGGGACCAGCGGCACCGTCGGCGGTCGCCGCGGCGCCCTGCTGCGCGTGCGCGACGCCTGGCTCGACGTGCGCGAGGCGGCCAGCGGGCGGCGCCGGGGCCAGGCGCGCGCGGCGCGCGAGCACCCGCCGCGCCGGCGGGTGCTCGTCCTGGGCATCGAACGCCCGGGAATGGTCATGGGCGCCGTCCGGGCCGAGCTCGAGCGCAGCCGCCACGACGTCGAGGTCCACACCGCCCCGGCGGGCACGCGCGGCAAGTTCGAGAACCTCAACGCACTGCTCGCCGAGCATCCGCCGGCGGGCCACGACTGGGTGGTCGTGGTCGACGACGACGTCGTGCTGCCACGCGGCTTCCTCGACCGCTTCCTGCACGTCGCCGAGTCGGCCGGGCTGCGGCTGGCCCAGCCCGCGCACCGGCTGCACTCGCACGCCGCGTGGCCGATCACGCGACGCCGGCCGGGCGCCGCGGCGCGCGAGACCACGTTCGTGGAGATCGGCCCGGTGACCGCCTTCCACGCCGACACGTTCGGCACGCTGCTGCCGTTTCCGGAGCTGCGCATGGGCTGGGGGCTCGACGCGCACTGGGCCGCCGTGGCCCGCGAGCGCGGCTGGCCGATCGGCATCGTCGACGCAACGCCGGTCGGGCACACGATCGCCCCCGTCGGCGGCTCCTACGGCCGCGAGGAGGCGGTGGCCGAGGCGCTCGCCTTCCTGGCCGAGCGCCCCTACGTGCGCCGCGACGAGGTGCGCACGCTCGCGGTGCACCGGTGAGCGCGGCCGCCCGATGAGGGTCGCGGTCGTCACCGAGTACTACCCGCGTGCCCACGACCCCGTGCTCGGGATCTGGGCCCACCGGCAGGCGCTCGCGGCTCGCGACGCGGGCGCGGAGGTGCGCGTCCTCGTCCTGCACCGGCCGATCCCGCCGCGGTCCACCGCGCCGCGCGACCTGCTGCGCCAGACGCGCCGCCTGGCCGGCCAGCCGCGGCGCGCGCGGCTCGACGGCCTCGACGTGCGCTACGTCCCGTTCGTGTCCCCGCCGCGGCCGCGCTCCTACGGCTCGTGGGGGGCGTGGGCGGCGCCGACGCTCGCCCTCGCGCTGCGCCGCCTGCGGCGCGGCTTCCCGTTCGATCTCGTGCACGCCCACAATGCGGTCCCGGCGGGTGACGCCGTCCTGCGCGCGCGCGTCGGCGTGCCGCTCGTCGTCTCCGTGCACGGCTCCGACGTGTTCCACACGGCGCGCCGGCACGCCGCCGGTCGCGCCGCCGTGGAGCGGGCGTTCGCCTCCGCGCGGCTCGTGCTGGCCAACAGCGCCGGCGTCGCGGCCGCCGCGCGCGAGCTCGGGGCCGCCGACCCGCGGGTGCTGCGCCTGGGCACCGACGTGCCCGAGCCGATCCCGGCGGGCGAGCGCGAGCACGCGCTCGTCACCGTCGCCCACCTCGTCGCGCGCAAGCGCCACGCCGATGTCGTCCGCGCCCTGGCGCTGCTGCGCGAGCGCCATCCGGGCCTGCGCTACGTGGCCATCGGCGACGGGCCCGAGCGCGAGCCGCTGCGGCGCCTGGCCGCCGAGCTCGGCGTGGGCGACCGCGTCGAGCTCACCGGCCAGCTCCCGCACGCTCGCGCGCTGGCCCGCGCCCGCCGCTGCGCCCTGTTCGCCATGCCCAGCGTCGACGAGGCCTTCGGCGTGGCGTACGTCGAGGCGATGGCCGGCGGGCTGCCCGCCATCGGCACCCGCGGCGAGCCGGGCCCGGAGGACATCGCGGCCGCCGGCGGTGGGATCCGGCTCGTGGCGCCCGGCGACCACACCGAGCTGGCCGCGGCGATCGGCGAGCTGATCGACGATCCCGACGCGCTGCGTGCGCTCGGCGTCGCCGCCCGCGAGACCGTGCGGGCCGCGTTCACCTGGGAACGGTGCGGGCGCGAGACGCTGCGCGCGTACGAGGACGCGCTGCGATGACGCGCCGGCCGGTGCTCTTCGTGGTCAACCTCGTGCCGCCCGATCGCGTCGGCGCGTTCGCCGTGCTGCACGATCGCGTGGGGATCGAGCTGGCGTTGTTCGGCGGGCGCTCGCACCACGCCACCGCGGGGGTGGCCGACCCCGGCGTGCCGTATCGCGGCGTGAGCCAGCGCCGCGTCCACGCGCTGGCCGCGTCCGGGCGCTATCGCGCGGTCGTGGCCGGGACCGCGGGGCGTACCGCGCTGCCGTCCGCGTGGCTGGGGGCGCGCCGGGCGCGCGTGCCCTTCCTGCTCTGGAGCGCACTGTGGTCGGAGCTGCGCACCCCCGCCCACCTCCTGGCCCGGCCGCTGATGGCCGCGATCTATCGCGACGCCGATGCGGTCGTCGCCTACGGCAGCCATGTCGCGCGCTTCGCCCGCGACCACGGCGCGCGGCGGGTGACGATCGCCCCCCAGGCGGTGGACAACGCGTTCTGGTCGGCGCCGTCCGCCACCCCCGTCCGGCCCGCCGCCTTCAGCGTCCTGTTCGTCGGCCGCCCGGCGGTCGAGAAGGGCGCGCGCGAGCTGGTCGCCGCGTGGCGCCTGTCCGGCCTGCGCCCCCCGTCGGCGGCGCTCGTGCTGGCCGGCGACGGCCACGCCTCGGCCGCCTCGGAGCGCGACGGCATCCATGCGCCGGGACCACTCGCTCCGCGGGATCTGCGCAACTTCTATGCGGGCGCCGACGTTGTGGCCATACCGTCGATCCCCTCGCGGCGCTTCGTGGAGCCTTGGGGGCTGGTCGCCAACGAGGCCATGAACCAGCGCTGCGCCATCGTCGCCACCGACGCGGTCGGAGCCGCCGCGGGCGGGCTCGTGCGCCATGAGCAGACCGGGCTCGTCGTCCGAGCGGGCGACCCCGCGGCGCTGGCCGGCGCGCTGCGGCGGCTGCACGACGACTCGCGACTGCGCGCGCGCCTGGCCGAGCAGGGCGCCAGGGCGGTCGCCGCGAACACCTACGAAGCGTGGGCCGCGGGCTTCTCCGAGGCCCTCACCGGACTGCGACACACCGAAAAGGGCTGCTAGCGTGGCCCTCGCGTTCCGGCAGGGAACCCGCCACCGCGCCTGCCCCATGCGACGACTGTCACTCGCCACAACCGTGCTGCTCACGCTCCTGTTCGTGCCCGGCGCCGCCACCGCGGCGGACCGGCCGCAGGACCTGCTCGTCGACGCCTGCCGCGACGAGCGCGTCGACGGCCGTTACTCGCAGCGCACCTACCGCCGGGCCCTCGACCAGCTTCCGGCCGACAGCGACCAGTACACGGGCTGCCGGGACGTCATCAACCGCGCTCGCCTGGCCGCGCTGAGCAACCCGTCGGGCGGCGGCGAGGGCGGCGGCTCGACGGAGGCCGCCGCCGGGTCCGCCGGCAACGACGGCGGATCGAGCGATGGCGGCGGGGGGTCGACCGGCACGAGCAGCGGCTCGACCGGCGGGGAATCGAGAAGCTCCGGCAGCGGCTCGGGCGGCGGGGGCTCCGACGCCCCCGCTGCGCCATCCGACGCCGAGCGCCGCGCGGTCGAGAACGCCACCCGGGCCGGCGCCTCGCCCGTGCGCGTCGGTGGCGAGCTGCTGGCTCCCGGCGCCGTCCGGCAGGTGGCCGACGATGGGCGCGCCCTGCCCACCTCGCTGATCGCCCTGCTCGCCGCGCTCGTCGTCTGCGCCCTCGCCGCAGTGACCGCGGCCACCTGGAGCCGTGTCCACGCACGCCGCCTCGGCTGACGCGCGGCCACTGGCGCGCCGCATCGCGGTTCCGCGCGTCGGCGTGGCCAGCCTGGCGACCGTCGCGTTCACCGCGCTGCTGGCCGCAGTCGCCCTCGAGGGCGAAGGCGGGCTGCAGCTCGGCCCGCTGACCACGGTCGAGATCGCGCTCCAGGTCGTCGCCGGGGTCGCGGCCGCGGGGGCGCTGCTGCTCGGCGGCCACACCCGCCGCGTCTACGGCGCGCTGCCGCTGGGCCTGTTCGCCGTGCTGGTCGCGCTGACGGCGGCGTCGATCGGCTGGGCGATCGAGCCCGGCGACGCGTGGATCGAGGCCAACCGCACGCTCGCGTGGTGCGCGGTGTTCGCGCTCGGGGTCGCGCTCGTGCGCCTGTGGCCGGAACGCTGGCCGGCGCTGACCGGCGGCATGATCGGCGCCGCGCTGGTCATCTGCGGCTATGCCGTGCTGACCAAGGTCTTCCCGGGCGCGCTCAGCGCCGACGAGACCTACGCGCGGCTGCGCGAGCCGTTCGGCTACTGGAACTCGGTCGGCCTGATGGCGGCGATGGCCGCGCCCGCGTGCTTGTGGCTGGGCGCCCGGCGCTCGGGCCATGCGGCGCTCAACGCGCTGGCCTATCCGGCGCTCGGGCTGCTCGTGGTCGCCTGCCTGCTCGCGTACTCGCGCGGCTCGCTGCTCGCCATGGGCGCCGGCTGCGCGGTCTGGTTCGCCGTCGTCCCGCTGCGGCTGCGCGGCGCGAGCGTCTTCGGCATCGGCGGCCTCGGCGGGCTGTTCGTCGGCCTGTGGGCCTTCGGCCAGGATGCGCTGAGCAACGATCGCGTCCCGCTCGACGAGCGCACCGCCGCAGGCCACGAGCTCGGCGTGCTGCTCGTGGTCATGCTGGCGATCCTGCTCGTCGCCGGGCTGGCCGTCAACTTCGCGCTGGCCGAGCGCGCGCCGTCGCTGCCCGCGCGGCGCCGGGCGGGCGCCGTGGTGGCGGCCAGCGTCGCGCTGCTGCCGATCGTGCTGGCGGGATCGCTCGCGCTGTCCGAGCGCGGCCTGGCCGGCAGCATCTCCAAGGCCTGGGACGACCTCACCAACCCCGCGGCGAGCACGCCGGCCAACGACCCGACGCGCCTGACCGCGATCGGCAGCGTGCGCGCCCGCTACTGGAACGAGGCGCTGCAGATCTGGGAGGCCAACAAGGCGGTTGGCGTCGGCGCCGGCGGCTATCGCACCGCGCGCCCGCGCTACCGCGACGACACCCTGAACGTCCGCCACGCCCATGGCTACCTCGTTCAGACGATGTCGGACCTCGGCCTCGTCGGGCTGGCCGTCAGCCTCGCGCTGCTGGCCGCGTGGCTGGCCGGCGCGGCGCGCACGACCGGCCCGTGGCGCGGGCCGGCGCGCGCGACGTTCACCCCCGAGCGCATCGGGCTGCTGACGATGTGCGCCGTCGTCGTCGTCTTCGGGGTCCACTCGCTGATCGACTGGACGTGGTTCGTCCCCGGCAACGTGGTGCCCGCGCTGCTGTGCGCGGGCTGGGTGGCCGGCCGTGGCCCGCTGACCGAGCCGGTCGGCGCGCGCCGGCCGTGGCGCGAGCGCCTCGAGCTCTCGGTCCGTCGGCCGGTGGCCGTCGGCGCCGCCGTGGCGGCGATCGTCGTGGCCGGCGTGTCCGCGTGGGCGACGTACGGTCCGCAGCGCTCGGTCAACGCCGCCAACGACGCGCTCGAGGCGCTCGAGGCCGGTCGCGTGCCCGAGGCCCGCGCCGACATCCGCCGTGCGCGCAACGCCGATCCGCTGTCGACCAACCCGCTGTACGCGGGGTCCACGGTCGAGCTGTCGGCCGGCAACACCGAGGGCGCGCGGCGGCGGCTCGAGGAGGCGGTGCGACTGCACCCGTCGACCGCCGAGCCGTGGCTGCGCCTGGCACAGTTCGAGCTCGACCACGACCACCCGCAGGCCGCCCTGCGGCGGATCGGCCCGGCCCTGTATCTCGATCCGCGCTCGGCCACGGTCCAGGCGACGTGGCTCGAGGCCAGCCGCCAGGAGACCGGACGGCGCAACGCCGCCGCCGAGCGCAAGCGCGGCTCCGGCAAGGGCAAGCCCTAGCCGGCCGCGCGCTCAGCGCGCCGAGGCGTGCAGAGCGCGGCGCAGCAGCGGCGGCCCGCCGACGGCCCGCACCTCGAGGTGACGGAAGCCCGCCTCGGCGAGGACCTCGCGCAGCGTTCGGGCGGTGAAGAAGCGCAGGTGGTCGGCACGCGGGTCGAAGTGCTCGTCGAGTCCTCGCACGGCGAGCGCGACCAGCGCCGCCCGACCGTGGTAGGGCGTCGTGACGAGGATCCGCCCGCCCCAATCCAGCACGCGCCGCACCTCGGCCAGCAGCCCGACGACGTCGGCCACGTGCTCGAGCACCTCGCCCGCCCACACCACGTCGAAGTCGTCCTCGCCGAACGGCAGCCGCGCGCCCTCGGCGACGTGGTGCACGTCGGCCTCGGGCGCGCGCTCGCGGGCGCGTCGCACGGCCTCGGCCGCGACGTCGACGGCCGCCACGCGGCAGCCGGCTCGAACGAGGTCGGCGGCGAACGTCCCGTCGCCGCAGCCGAGGTCGAGCACGCGATCGCCGGCGTGCACATGGTCGAGCAGGAACGCGCGGCGCACGGCGAAGCGCTCGGGCTCGACGTCCTCGGGCACCGCCTCCCACACTGCCTCGCGCCACGGGTCCACGGCGTGCAGTCTGGCCGCTGGGAGCGGACCGTGCGTGCCGGCGCCCACTACCCTTCGCGGACGGATGAGGCTGCTGCTCGTCAATGCCGTCGACCACCCCGGCGAGCCTGAAGCCCGGCTGCTGGGGGTCGCCGAGCGCCTGCGCGAGCACGGCTGGGCGACCACGGTGACCAGCCCGGGCGAGGGCGAGATCGGCCACGCGGGCTTCCCGTGGATCAAGCTCGACATCGGCGGGCCGGGCCACGGCGAGGGGGCTCGAGCGGTCGCCTCGTGGCCGCGGGCGCTGCGCCTGGCCCAGCGCTTCGACGCCGTCTACCTCAACTCGACCGTCTGCGGGCGGCTGCTGCCCGCGCTGCGCGGAACGCGCACGATCCTGCACGTCCACGTCCCGGTCGACCGCATCCCCCGCCATTGGTACCGAGCGGACGTCGTGATCGCCGACGGCACGGCCGTGGCCGAGCGCCTCGACGACCTGCCCGTTCACGCCCTGGCGCCGCCACCGGAGGGCGACGACGACGCGCTCGCCGGCTACGCGCTCGCCCTCGAGCCGCTCCTGCGCGCACCGGGCGCCGCGGCGCTCGCGCCCGATCCGGTCTAGGGCGAGGTTCTCGCCGAGGACCTCGATCTGGGAGCAGGCCTCCGGCGAAGAGGTCGCGCCCGGCCCGCGGGCGGTTGACCCCATATCGGTCGTCAGCGGCCCGCGGATGGCGCGCGGACCTCGCCAGCCGAGGCAAACCCATGGTAGGCGTGGGTCTGCGTGGCTTGGCGGGGTTTGACGACCGCCGCTAGAACGCCCCGCGCCGCGTGAACACGGCGGGGACGGTCTTGAGCAGGATCGTCAGGTCCAGGAAGACCGACCAGCGCTCGAGGTAGAGGAAGTCGAGCCGCACGAGGTCGTCGAAGTCCAGGTCGGCGCGCCCGGAGACCTGCCACAGGCCGGTGATCCCGGGCATGACGAGGTAGCGCTTCTTGTGCCAGTCCTCGAGCCGCTCGTAGTCGCGCTGGGGCAGCGGGCGGGGACCGACGAGCGACATCTGCCCGAGCACGACGTTGATGAGCTGCGGCAGCTCGTCGATCGAGTAGCGGCGCATGAGGCGCCCGGCCGGCGTCATCCGCGGGTCGTCGCGGATCTTGAACAGCGCGCCCGTCGCCTCGTTGAGCGACTCGAGCTCGAGCTGGCGCTCGTCGGCGTCGCGGTACATCGTGCGGAACTTGAAGCAGGCGAACGGCACCCCGCCGATCCCCGGGCGCATCGACCGGTAGAGCACCGGGCCGGGCGACGTGAACTTGACGAGCAGTGCGCAGCCCAGCAGCACGGGGCTGAACACGAGCATCAGCAGCGCCGACCCGACGAGGTCGAACGAGCGCTTGACCGCATAGTCGAAGCCCTCGAACACCGGCGGGCGCAGCTCGAACAGCGGCACGGACTGGCCGGGCACGAACTCGGCGCGGTGGACCAGGATCTCCATCGTCGAGGGCGCGATGCGGACGGCCACGCCGCGCTGGTGGCACTGGTCGACGAGCTCGATCGCCTCCTGCTCGGGGAACGCGGGGTCGGCGATGATCACCTCGTCGGCGCGGTGCTCGGCGACGATGCTGCCGATCTCGCGCATGTCGCCCAGCGACAGCAGGCCGTCCTGGGGCAGCGGGGTCAGCGAGACGAAGCCGATCACGTGGACCTGCGAGTCCGACCCCGAGCCCAGCGCGTGCGCGACGGCCTCGATGTGCTCGCCGGTGCCGACGAGGATCGCGCGGCGGCGGTAGCCGGCCGCGCGCAGCATCGAGCCGGTGGCCCACTCGTACACGTAACGGAAGCTCGCCACGTAGGCCACGGCGAAGAACAGCGATCCGTAGAAGATGTAGTAGCTGGAGAAGTCCAGGCCGTTGACGACGGCGAAGACGAGCGCGACCACGGTGGTCTGGAACAGGCCCGCGACGATCCGCGTCAGCCCCGGGCGCTGCTCACGCCCGGCGTACAGGCCCGAGCGGGCGAACAGCAGCGCGCAGACCAGGAAGGCGAACGACACGAGGTCCTCGGTCTGCCGGAGCGAGCTGCTGACGGCGGCCTCGTCCAGCGCCCCCAGTCCCCACGCCTTGAGGATCAGCGCCGTGAGGATGGCCAGGAACAACGCGGCGAGGTCGAGCGCGAGCAGCGAGACGACCCGCGACAGCCGCCGCAGCGTGTCCATGCGCAGCACGAAGGAGAGCGCCGGCGGCCGCTTGCGGCGGACGTCGACGCCCTCGCCGAGGTCAGGCGGCGCGGGCGGCGCGGGCGGCAGCCCGTGCGGTGACGGATCGTCACCGACGGGGCCGGGACGCTCGGGTGCGTCCGTTCCTCCGCGCGAGCTCTGCATCTGTGTCTCCAACGACCGAATGGGACGAAGGTCTCGGGGTTGTTCTCCGCGGAGGGCTAGCGCCCTGCCCCGACGAGCACGTCCAGGCCCGATTGGTCGATCGTCCGTTGCAGTCCGTCGCGCAGGCTCACGTTGGGCTCCCAGTCGAGCAGCGCCCGCGCGCGCGCGATGTCGGGCTGGCGCTGCTTGGGGTCGTCCGTGGGCAGCGCCTCGTGCAGGATCTCCGAGCTCGAGCCGGTCACGTCGATCACCGTCTCGGCCAGCTCGAGCAGCGTGAACTCGTCGGGATTGCCGATGTTGACGGGATCGTGCTCACCCGACTCGGCCAGCGCGATGATCCCGCGGATCAGGTCGTCGACGTAGCAGAACGAGCGCGTCTGGCGGCCGTCGCCGAAGATCGTGATCGGCCGGTTGGTGAGCGCCTGGCGCAGGAAGGTCGGGATCGCCCGGCCGTCGTGCGGGCGCATCCTCACCCCGTAGGTGTTGAAGATCCGGACGATCGCCGTGTCCACGCCCTGCTGGCGGTGGTAGGCCATGGTCAGGGCCTCGGCGTAGCGCTTGGCCTCGTCGTAGACCCCGCGGGGACCGATCGGGTTGACGTGACCCCAGTAGTCCTCGGACTGCGGGTGGATCTGGGGGTCGCCGTAGACCTCGCTCGTGGAGGCGAGCAGGAACCGCGCGCGATGCGCCTTGGCCAGCCCCAGCGTGTGGTGCGTTCCGTGCGAGCCGACCTTCAGCGTGTGCAGCGGCAGGCGCAGGTAGTCGATCGGCGACGCCGGCGAGGCCAGGTGATAGACGAAGTCGACCTGCCCGTCGACGAAGTACGGCTCGATGATGTCGTTCTGGAGGAAGACGAACTCGGCCTCGCGGATGTGCTCGATGTTGCTCAGCGAGCCCGTCTCCAGGTTGTCGACGCAGATGACGCGGTTCCCGCGGCGCAGCAGCTCGTCGCACAGGTGCGAGCCCAGGAATCCCGCGCCACCTGTCACGAGGCAGGTGGGCATGGGCACGTAGGGTACGCCGTACACGGCGGCGCGGGCGGCTCGGGCGCCGCCGGCGGGATGGCCCTCAGGCGCGGGCGGCCTTGAGCCGCTTCTTCTTGACGTCGGCCGAGACGCGGTACACGCGCAGCTCGACGCGCTCGGCCAGGCCCTCCTGCTCGAGGCGGCGGCAGACGACCGGGCAGCGCTTGCACCGCGGGCGGCTCTTGCAGCAGCGTTTCTTGGTCTTGACGAGCTTGAAGGCCTTCACGTCGGGAGACATTGTACTTCGGGTCACCTAAGACGCGCCGGCCGATGTTGGCGCCCGGTTTCCCCACTAGGGTTTGCGCCCATGCCCGCCGCCGCCTTCGTCACCAAGCTCAACGAGCAGATCGGCTACGAGTTCGGCGCCTCGCAGCAGTACGTCGCCGTCGCGGTGTACTACGACAGCGAGACGCTCCCCCGGCTCGCCGCCTTCTTCTACGCCCAGGCGCTCGAGGAGCGCAACCACGCGATGATGATGGTCCAGTACCTGCTCGACGCAGGGGTGGACCCGGTGATCCCCGGGAGCGCCGCGCCCCGCGGCGCGTTCGCCGACATCGTCGAGCCCGTCGTCATCGCGCTCGAGCAGGAGCGCCGCGTCAGCGACCAGATCAACGCGCTGGCCGCGATCGCGCGCCATGAGAACGACTACGCCAGCGAGCAGTTCATGCAGTGGTTCATCAAGGAGCAGGTCGAGGAGGTCGCGTCGATGTCCGACCTGCTGCGCGTCGTCGAGCGCTCGCGCGAGAACCCGATGTTCGCCGAGGACTTCCTCGCGCGCGAGCACCCCGAGCAGGACCACTCCGACGCCACGGCGCCGGCCGCGGCCGGCGGGGCGGTGTAGCGGCCGGCGCACTGGATTCGCTACACCGTCCGCGCAGCGTACGGCCAGCCACACTATCCGAGCCGTAATCGTATCGATACGGTGCCGTTCCAATACGTAACCGTCTCGGATTGGAGCGTCGCACGCATGTCAGCAGAGCTCATCCATCGCCGTCGCTGGTGGACCCTGGTCGTCCTCAGCATCAGCCTGATCGTCGTCTCGCTGGACAACACGATTCTCAACGTGGCCCTGCCGTCGATCGCCACGGACCTCGACGCGTCGGCCAGCCAGCTGCAGTGGATCGTCGACGCCTACATGCTCGTCTTCGCCGGCCTGTTGCTGACCGCCGGCTCGCTCGGCGACCGGTTCGGCCGCAGGCGGGCCCTGACCACCGGATTGGCCGTGTTCGCCCTCGGGTCGCTGCTGGCCGCGATCTCGTCGGACGCCACCCAGCTGATCGCCAGCCGGTCCCTCATGGGCGTCGGCGGCGCACTCATCATGCCCTCGACCCTGTCGATCCTGACCGCGGTCTTCCCGGCCGAGGAGCGGGCCAAGGCGATCGGCATCTGGGCCGGCGTCACCGGCCTGGGCATCGCGTTCGGCCCGCTGGCCGGCGGCTGGCTCGTCGAGAACGCCAACTGGCACTGGGTGTTCCTGGTCAACCTGCCGATCGTGATCGTCGCGATCGCGCTCGGGCGATCGCTCGTGCCCGAGTCGCGCGATCCCGATGCCGCCGGCCTCGACCTGCCGGGGGCAGCGCTCTCGACGCTCGGCCTGACCGCGCTGCTGTGGGCCGTGATCGAGGCTCCCGCGAAGGGTTGGACGGACGCCCCCATCCTCGCCGCCTTCGCGCTGTCCGCCGCGGCCCTCGGCCTGTTCGGCGCCTGGGAGCTGCGCACGAGCACGCCGATGCTCGACGTGCGCCTGTTCCGCGATCGCCGCTTCTCGGCGGCCAGCGGTTCGATCGCCCTGGCCTTCTTCAGCCTCTTCGGCGTGATGTTCTTCACCAGCCAGTACCTGCAGAACGTGCAGGGGCTCGGTGCGCTTGAGGCCGGCATCTGGTCGCTCCCCGTGGCCGGCGGCCTGGTCATCGGCGGGCCGCTGTCGACGCGGGTCTGCGCCACGCTGGGCACGAAGCTCACCGTCGCCTCCGGGCTGGCCATCGTCGCGGGCGGCCTGCTCCTGTACTCGGCAGCCGACGCCGCGACCGGCTTCGCGCTGATCGGCGGATCGCAGATGATCCTCGGCCTGGGCATCGGGCTGGCCATGGCGCCGGCCACCGACTCGATCATGGGCGCGGTGCCCGCGGCGCGTGCCAGCGTCGGCTCGGCCATGAACGACACCGTCCGTCTCGTCGGCGGCTCGCTCGGTGTCGCCGTGCTCGGCTCGCTGCTGGCCAGCGACTACCGTGACGGGATGAGCGGGGCCGCGCAGGGCCTGCCCACGGATGCGGCGGCCGCGGCGGGCGAGTCGATCACGAACGCGAGCGCCGTCGCCGACCGGATCGGCGGAGCGGCGGGCCGGATGCTCCACGAGGCGGCCGGCCTGTCGTTCGTCGACGCGATGCAGAGCGCGATGGTCGTGGCCGCGGCCGTCACCCTGGCCGGCGCGATCGTGGCGCTCGTCCTGCTCCCCGCCCGCGCGAGCGAGGAGAGCCCCGCGGCGTTCGCAGCCGTCCCCGAGCCCGCGGTGGCATGAGCGCGGCGCAGGACAGCCCGCGCGGCGGACGGCCACGCAGTCCCGAAGCGCACGCGGCGATCGTCCGCGCGGCCCTGGAGCTCGCCCTGGAGGGCGGGCTCCGCGGCCTCAGCATCGAGGCGATCGCCGCTCGGGCGGGCGTCGGCAAGGCGACGATCTATCGCCGATGGAGCTCCAAGGAGCAGATCGTCGCCGAAGCGGTGACCGCGATCGCCGCGACGCCACCGGCGCCCGACACCGGCAGTGCGCGCGGCGACTTCCAGGCGGCGAGCACCGCGGCGGTTCGGCGCATGGCTCCCGAGGCGTTCAGCGCCCTGCCCCGGCTGCTGGCCGACGCCGGCGACGACGCCGAGCTGCTCGAGGTCCTCGACGCGGCCCTGCTGCGCCCGCGGCTGGCCCTGGTCGCCGACATCCTGCGCCGCGGCATCGCCCGCGGCGAGCTGCGCGCCGACCTCGATGTCGAGCTGACCGCCGAGATCCTGCTCGGGCCGTCGATGGTGCGCGTGCTGCGCAGCGGCGGCGACCGCACGTCGGTCGAGGGCTTCCCGATGCGGGTGTGGGACAGCTTGATGGCCGGGATGTCCGCTCGGCCGACCGGTCCGGGCGCGCCGCCGGATGTTTCTTGACCCCCGGCCCGGGTAGCCCGGGGCGGAGACCTCTCCCAAGATGGAAGGAGGTGGGCAGACCGTGCTCACCCTGACCCCGACGGCCGCCGAGGTCGTCCGCCACCTCGTCGAGGAATCGCCCTCGCCGGACTCGGGTGGCCTGCGAATCGCGGCCGGCGAGGTGACCGGCGAGGGCGTCCCGCTCGAGCTGTCGCTCGTCGTCGAGCCGCAGGACGCCGACGAGACGATCGAGCAGGAGGGCGCCACGGTCTACCTCGACCCCAACGCCGCGGAGCTGCTCGACGACAAGCTGCTCGACGCCCAGGTCGCCGAGGACCGCGTCACGTTCGTGCTTCGCGAGGACGAGCCCGGGGCCGACGACGACCCCGAGGACGACCTCGAGCGCTTCTCGCGCAACGGCAGCGGCCCGCACTAGCGGGGGCCGTCCCGCCGGCATCCCGCGGGCTCCCCGTGGGGCTCAGAGGCCGGGCGGCGGCGAGCCGGCGACCCACTCGCCCTCTTCGCGCTTCCAGATCGGCGCGCGCGCCTTGATCTCGTCGATGATCTCGCGCGCGCCCGCGAAGGCCTCGCCCCGATGCGGTGCGGAGGCGGCGACGATGACCGACGGCTCGCCCAGCGGCACGCGGCCGACGCGGTGCTCGGCCGACGCGGCGCACAGGCCATGGCGCGTGATCGCCGCCTCGACGATGGCGAGCATCTGCGGCTCGGCCATCTCCGTGTAGGCCTCGTAGTCCAGCCAGCCGACGTCGCGCGTCACGCCCGAGAAGGTCACCAGCGCACCCGCGCGAGGGTCGCGCACGCGCGAGGCCAGAGCGTCGAGCGACAGCGGCTCGGCGCGCACGGCGACGTGCGGCGCGGTCGTCGCGCCGCCGCTCACGGGCGGGATCAGTGCCAGCTCGTCACCGGCGGCCAGCGGCTGGTCGCGCGCGGCGTACTCGCGGTTGACGGCCAGGACGAGCGACAGGCCGCCGGCCAGGTGGTCGACGGCGGCCAGCGCGTCGGACACGCGCGCGCCGTCGGGCAGGTCGAGCTCGAGCTCGTCGCTGCCGGCGCGCTCGCGCAGCATGGCGAACAGGCGGACGGTGATCCTCATGCCAGATGCCGCGCGACGTCGTAGGTCCACAGCTCGACGACGTTGCCGTCGGGGTCGGTGACGTACACGGCGCGGCTGTCGTCGTAGCTGGGGAAGCGATGCTCCTCGACCTCCGCTCCGCGCTCGCGCAGCGCGTGCACCGCGGCGTCGTAGCGGTCGGGCGCGATGTGCATCGCGTAGTGCACGTGGGCGCCGCCGCGACCGCCGGCCAGGCCGACCTGCGGGCCCTTCCACAGCCCGATCCGCGTGCGGTCGCCGGCCATCAGCCAGACCGCCTCGCGCGCCGACCAGCGCTCGACCACCGGCAGCCCGAGCATGCCGGCGTAGAAGCGCTCGGCGCGCTCGAGGTCGTCGACCTCGAGCACGAGCTCGCTGACCCCTGTGATCCCGAGCGTCATGTCCTCAGAGCGTAGGGGACCGGCCCGGGCGGGATAGGCCCTAACCTCATGCCATGGCCACCGAGGAGGAGCGCCTCACCGTCGCGCCGATCGTCGGCCCGGACGATCCGCGCCGTTTCACCGACTCCGGCATCGAGGTCAAGCCGGCCTACACCGAGGACGACCTGCCTGCGGACGTGAGCGAGCGCGTCGGCCGGCCGGGCGAGGAGCCGTACACGCGTGGCGTGCACCCGGACATGTACCGCCGCCAGCTCTGGACGATGCGCCAGTACGCCGGCTACGCGAGCGCCAAGGAGTCCAACGAGCGCTACCGCTACCTGCTGTCCAAGGGCTCGACGGGCCTGAGCATGGCCTTCGACCTGCCCACCCAGCTCGGCCTGGACTCCGACAACCCGCGCTGCCTGGGCGAGGTTGGGCGCACCGGCGTGGCGATCGACTCGATCGACGACATGCGGGTCGCCTTCGACGGGATCCCGCTCGACGAGGTCTCGACGTCGATGACCATCAACGCGCCCGCCGCCGTGCTGCTGCTGCTCTACGAGCTGGTGGCCGAGGAGCACGGCGTGCGCGCCGACAAGCTGCGCGGCACGACCCAGAACGACGTGCTCAAGGAGTACATCGCTCGTGGCAACTACATCTACCCGCCGCAGCCGACGATGCGGCTGACGACCGACCTGTTCGCCTACTGCCACGAGCGGATCCCGCGCTGGAACACGGTCTCGATCTCGGGCTACCACTTCCGCGAGAAGGGCTGCTCGGCGGTCCAGGAGGTGGCGTTCACGCTGTCCAGCGGGGTCGCCTACGTGCAGGCGGCGATCGACGCCGGCCTGGCCGTCGACGACTTCGCCCCGCGGCTGGCCTTCTTCTTCAACGGCCACAACAACGTCTTCCAGGAGGTGGCGAAGTTCCGCGCGGCGCGCCGGATGTGGGCGCAGATCATGCGCGAGCGCTTCGGCGCGACCGACCCCCGCTCGCTCAAGCTGCGGTTCCACACCCAGACGGGCGGCTCGACGCTGACCGCCCAGCAGCCGGAGAACAACGTCGTGCGCGTCGCGCTGCAGGCCTTCGCCGCGGTCTGCGGCGGCACCCAGTCGCTGCACACCAACGGCTACGACGAGGCCCTCGCGCTGCCCTCCGAGCAGGCGGCCAAGATCGCCCTGCGCACCCAGCAGATCGTCGCCCACGAGTCGGGCGCGGCGGACACGGTCGACCCGTTCGCCGGCTCCTACTTCATCGAGGCGCTGACCGACGAGATCGAGGCACGCGCGACCGAGCTCATCGCCAAGGTCGACTCGCTCGGCGGCTCGGTCAACGCGATCGAGTTCATCACCGGCGAGATCGACGAGTCGGCGTGGGGCTACCAGGAGCGCTACCGCACGGGTCAGGACATCGTCGTCGGGGTCAACGCCCACGTCGAGGACAGCCCCGAGGTGCCCGACCTGCTGCGCGTCGACCCCGCCTCGGAGGCGTCGCAGCTGGGGCGGCTGAAGGCGTTCAAGGCCAGCCGCGACGGCTCGCTCGTCGAGCGCCGCCTCGAGGATGTGCGCGCCGCGGCTCGGGGGACCGACAACATGCTTCCGGTGCTGCGCCAGGCGCTCAAGGACCGCTGCTCCGTGGGCGAGGTGTGCGGCGCGATGGCCGACGTGTTCGGCCGCTACACGCCGACGTTCTGATGCGCGCCCGCCGGTTCGTCCCGGCCGTCGTGCTGCTCGTCGCGGGCGCGGTCGTGCTGGTCGCCGGCGGCGGCAGCGTGACGGGCGACGCCGTCGCGATGGTGCTGCTCGGCGTCGGCGCCGTGCTGGCCGTGGCCGCGGTGTTCTACGAGGTCGGCTCGAGCGAGGACCGCGACCGCCAGTCGGGACGCACCTAGCCTCGCCGGCGCGACGGCGGCGACACGCGACCGATGATCTGCGGCTCGTCCGGCGGTCTGTCCGATCGACAGCGAACACGAACAGGAGATCGAGATGAGCCTTCCGCAGGTCGTGTCACGAGACGAGTGGCTGGTCGCCCGCAAGGAGCTGCTCGCCAAGGAGAAGCGGTTCACGCGCGAGCGCGACGCGCTCAACGCGGAGCGCCGTGGGCTGCCGATGGTCGAGATCGTCGAGGACTACGTCTTCACGGGCGCGGACGGCGAGGCGCGCCTGGTCGACCTGTTCGAAGGTCGCATGCAGCTCATCCTCGGGCACTTCATGTTCGACCCGAGCTGGCACGACGGCTGCCCCAGCTGCTCGGCCGGGGCGGACGAGATCTCCGACGGCCTGCTCAGGCACCTGCACGCCCGCGACACCACGCTGGTCCAGGTCTCGCGCGCGCCGATCGAGAAGATCGAGGACTACAAGGCGCGCAAGGGCTGGACGTTCCCGTGGTACTCGTCGCACGGCAGCGACTTCAACTACGACTTCCACGTCACGCTGGACGAGGCCGTGGCGCCCGTGGAGTACAACTACCGGCCGCTGTCGGTCGATTGGGAGCAGCCGTTCGAGATGCCCGGCACGAGCTACTTCCTGCGCGACGGCGACCGTGTCTTCCACACCTACTCCACGTTCGCTCGCGGGGCCGAGATGACCGGCGGCTCGTACTACTTCCTCGACCTGACCGCGCTCGGCCGACAGGAGGAGTGGGAGGAGCCGAAGGGCCGCGCGGCGAGCGCGCACGCGGCGTCCCCGGACTTCGCGCCGTGACCGCGGGACGTCGCTTGCAGTCCGCGTAACGAAGCGGAGCGCGGCAGGAGTGGCCGAGCCAGGCGGCGAAGTCCAGGCACCGATGGACGAGCCACGCGCCCAGAGAACCCTGGTCAAGAGCCCGCCGGAGCTGTGGGCGGAGATCAGCGACGTCGACGCCCTCGCGGGCCATCTCGGCGAGTTCGGCGAGATCCGGATCACCCGCGCCGACCCCGAGACCACCGTCGCCTGGGAGGGCGACCGCGCACGCGGCACGGTGGAGCTCGAACCCACGGCGTGGGGCACGAAGGTCACGCTCACCGCGGAGGTGGCGGAGGAGCAGGTCACGGCGGCCCCGGCGGAGGTGGGCGAGCGAGAGCCCGAGCCCGGCGCCCAGCCCGAGCCCGAACCGCAGCTCGAGGCCCAGCCCGAGGCGGAGCTCGAGGCCGAGCCCGAGGCGCAGCTCGAGGCCCAGAGCCCGAGCCCGAGGCCCAGCCCGAGGCCCAGCCCGAGGCCGAGGCCGAGCCCCAGCCCGAGGCCGAGGCCGAGCCCCAGCCCGCGGCCGCAGGAGCCGAGCCCGAGGCCGCGGCGCCTGTCCGGCGACGCGGATTCCTCGCACGCCTGTTCGGCCGCCGCGAGGTCGAGCCCGCCGACCCGCCCGGGTCCGCGCCCCCGCCGGCACCGGAGCCCGGGCCCGCCCCGGCGCCGATCCCCGCCGTGGTCGAGACGGCGGCGGTGGCGGTTCCGCCGGCCCCGGAACCGGCAGGCCCGGAACCGCCGGCCCCTGAGCCCCCGCCCCGGAGCCCCTGGGCCCGGAGCGCGCCCAGGAGATCCTGAGCGCGGTCCTCGACGACCTGGGCTCGGCGCATCACCGCCCGTTCTCGCGCTGAGCCCAGCGGTCGGTCACGCGTAGGAGCTGCGCACCCAGCGAGCCGCGGCAGCCGGTCGTCGGGCGGGTCCGCGCCCGCCGCCGATCTCCGTGCAGCGGCGCACGTGGTCGCCGGGAAGGCGTCGTCGGCCGCGACGCCGCTCGCGCCGGCCAGCGCCTGTCGGCGGGCGGGACCTTCGTGGCCACGCGGACGGTCTCAGCTCGCTCGCGGACGACCTGGCCGACGAGTCGCTCGCTGTGGCCGTCGCCGGCGGCCAGCGCGGTGTCGATGAAGGTCAGGCCAAGGTCGATCGCGCGGTTCAGCGCCCGCAGCGACCCGTCGTCCTGCGCGCCGAGCCACATCGTCTGGCCGATGCCCAGGCGCCGTAGCCGACCTCGGACACCTCGTGGCCCGTTCGTCCAAGCGTTCTCCTGTGCATGCGCGCGGCCTACCCACCCCCGGGCCGCCAATAGACTCGCCGCCGCCATGACCCACCGCCAGCACAGCCCGGAGACCTTCGAGCAGCGCCTCGCCCAGCTTCACGAGCTGCGCGAGGCCGCCGTGCACACGAACCCCAAGGCCGAGGAGAAGCAGCACCAGCGCGGCAAGTACACCGCGCGCGAGCGCGTCGAGAAGCTGCTCGACCCGGGCTCGTTCAACGAGCTCGACACGTTCGTCCGCCACCGGTCGATCGAGTTCGACATGCAGGACAACCGACCGTGGGGCGACGCGGTGGTCACCGGCCACGGCACGATCGACGGGCGCCGCGTGTGCGTGTTCAGCCAGGACTTCACCGTCTTCGGCGGCTCGCTGGGCGAGGTCATGGCCGAGAAGATGTGCAAGATCATGGACCTCGCGGCCAGGATCGGCTGCCCGGTGATCGGCATCAACGACTCGGGCGGCGCGCGGATCCAGGAGGGCGTGGTGTCGCTCGGGGCCTACGGCGACGTCTTCACGCGCAACGTCCGCTGCTCGGGCGTGATCCCGCAGATCAGCCTGGTCATGGGCCCGTGCGCGGGCGGCGCCGTCTACTCGCCGGCCATCACCGACTTCATCCTGATGGTCAAGGAGACCTCGCACATGTTCATCACCGGGCCCGACGTGATCCGCACGGTGACGGGCGAGGAGGTCGACTTCGAGTCGCTGGGCGGCGCGATGGCCCACAACCAGAAGTCGGGCGTCGCGCACCTGGCCGCCGACGACGAGGACTCGTGCCTGGAGGACACGCGCTACCTGCTCGGCTTCCTGCCCCAGAACAACCTCGAGACGCCCCCGCGCGTCATGCCGTCCGACGACCCGCTGCGCATGGACGCGGAGCTCGACCGCGTGGTCCCCGACAGCCCGAACAAGCCCTACGACATGCGCGACGTCGTGCGCCTGGTGGTCGACGACGGCGAGTTCTTCGAGATCCACGAGCACTTCGCCAAGAACATCGTGGTGGGCTTCGCGCGGCTGAACGGCCATGCCATCGGCGTGGTCGGCAACCAGCCCAGTCACATGGCGGGCGTGCTCGACATCGACGCCAGCGCCAAGGCGGCGCGCTTCGTGCGCACGTGCGACGCCTTCAACGTCCCGATCCTGACGCTCTGCGACGTGCCCGGGTTCCTGCCAGGAACCAACCAGGAGTGGGGCGGGATCATCCGCCACGGGGCCAAGCTGCTGTACGCGTTCGCGGAGGCCACGGTGCCGAAGATCACCGTGATCACCCGCAAGGCCTACGGCGGGGCCTACGACGTGATGGCGTCCAAGCACCTGCTGGCCGACTTCAACTTCGCCTGGCCGAGCGCCGAGGTCGCGGTCATGGGCCCCGAGGGCGCCGTCAACATCATCTACCGTCGCGACATCGCCGCCTCGCCGACGCCGGACTCGCGTCGCCAGAAGCTGATCGACGACTACAAGGCGCGCTTCGCCAACCCCTACACGGCAGCCGAGCGCGGCTACGTCGACGACGTGATCGTCCCCCACGAGACGCGTCCGAAGGTGATCACCGCGCTCGAGGCGCTGCAGACGAAGCGCGATCCGGGGCCGCGGCGCAAGCACGGCAACATCCCGCTCTGACAGACCGCGGCCCGGCGCTATGCTTGTTAGCGCAACTATATTCCTGGAGCGGAGCTCTCCCATGCGACTCGAAGGCATCCATCACATCACCGCGATCACCGGCGACGCCGCGCGCAACGTCGACTTCCACACGCGCGTGCTCGGCCTGCGGATGGCGGCCAAGACGGTCAACCAGGACGACCCGTCCGTCTACCACCTGTTCTACGCCGACGAACGCGGGCGGCCGGGCGCGGAGATCACCTTCTTCGAGTACCCGGGCGCGCCGCCGGGGCGCGCCGGCGCGGGCATGGTCCATCGCATCGTCTCGCGCGTCGGCAGTCCCGAGGCCCTCGACTTCTGGGCCGCCCGCCTGGGCGACGACGGCATCGCGACCGAGCGTGAGGGCGACGTGCTGCGCTTCGCCGACCCCGAGGGCCTCGGCCACGAGCTGATCGTCTCCTCCGGTGGCGACGAGCCGCTGGCCGCCCAGCACCCGGACATCCCGGCCGAGCTCGCGCTGCAGGGCTTCGAGGGCGTGCGCGCACTGGCCGCCGACCCGGCCGACACGGCCGTCGTGCTCGAGCGCCTGATGGGCGCCACGGCGATCGGCGACGGTGCCTGGGAGCTGCGCGGCGAGCGCCGCGGCGGCACGTATCGCCTCGACGCGGCGCCGCCCGAGCGCGGGCTGCAGGGGGCCGGCACCGTCCACCACGTGGCGTGGGGCACGACCGTGGCCGAGCACCCGCGCTGGTACGAGCGCATCCAGGCCGCAGGCGTGCACTCCTCGCCGATCATCGACCGCCACTACTTCCACTCGATCTACTTCCGCGAGCCGGGTGGCGTGCTGTTCGAGATCGCCGACGACGGCCCCGGCTTCACGGTCGACGTGCCGCTCGAGGAGCTCGGCTCGAAGGTCATCCTGCCGCCCGCGCTCGAGCCCCAGCGCGAGCGGATCGAGGCCAACCTGACCCCGCTGCCCGACCCGCGCGCGGGCTGGACCGCCGTGCCCGGAGGCCGCTGAGCGGGAGGCCGCCGGGCCGCGCCGGCTGCGCAAGCCGGTGCGGTGCTGGTCGGCGGCGCTGCTACGCTGAAAGCGCGTTCGGCACGATGCCGTGCGCGTGGCAGCTTGCTTGGGTCCCGCCGTCCGTGCGGTTCGGGTCAGCCGTCAGAACCTGAATCGTCCGCGGCCCCGCATGCCGCAAGGAGTCCTGAATGCCTTCGCAGTCCTTCGCCGATCTCGGTGTGTCCGTCGCCGTGCGCGGCGCCCTCGCCAAGCACGGCATCACCGAGCCGTTCGCCATCCAGCGGCTCGTCATCGCCGACGTGCTCGCCGGCCACGACGTCCTCGCCCAGTCCCCGACCGGCTCGGGCAAGACGCTGGCCTTCGCCGTGCCGCTCGCCGAGCGCATCGCGTCCGACGCGGCGCGGCCAGCCGCCCTCGTGCTCGCGCCGACGCGCGAGCTGGCCGTCCAGATCGTCGAGGAGACCCGCATCGTCGCCGCGCCGCTCGGCCTGCGCGTCGCGCCGGTCTACGGCGGCGTCGGCCTGCAGGCGCAGGCCAAGCTCGCCCGCGCGGCGCACATCGTCGTGGCCACGCCCGGTCGCCTCGAGGACCTGATGGCCCGCAACGCGATCTCGCTGAACCACGTCCGCATGCTCGTGCTCGACGAGGCCGACCGGATGCTCGACATGGGCTTCCGGCCCGCCGTCGACCGGATCGTCGGCGCCTGCCCCCGCTCGCGCCAGACGCTGTTCTTCTCGGCCACGCTGGCCGGCGAGGCCGGCCGTGTCGCCGACCGCTACACGCATGACGCCCGCCGCCACGAGCACGCGCCGCCCCAGCGCGACGACGTGGCCATCGAGCACCGCTTCCTGGCCGTCGAGCGCGACGAGCGGGTCCCCGCGCTGATCGACGAGCTCGACGCCGACCGCGACCTCGCGCTCGTCTTCGTGCGTACCAAGCGCGGCGCCGACCGCCTGGCCAAGCGCCTGGGGCACGCCGGCGTGTCCGTCGTGGCCATGCACGGCGACAAGAGCCAGCGCCAGCGCGAGAAGGCGCTCGCCCGCTTCCAGGCCGGCGACATCGACACGCTCGTGGCCACCGACGTCGCCGCCCGCGGCATCGACGTCGACGGCATCTCGCACGTCATCAACTTCGACCCGCCCGCCGACCGCGACGGCTACGTGCACCGCGTCGGGCGCACCGGTCGCGCCGGGCGCACGGGCATCGGCATCACGTTCGTGGGCATCGAGCACGCCAAGGACGTGGGGCGCATCGCCCGCGACCTGCGCCTGCACCACGAGTTCTCGCTGACCGGGCTGAGCACCAGGTAGGCCGGCTGCTGAGCGCGCGGTCACGGCAGGGGGTGGGTCGGCAAACTTGCCTCATGGGCCACTCCGCCGACACACCCCCCGCCGAACGCCAGACGGCCGCCGCCTCGGGAGCGTGCGGGGATGCTCGCCCGCGAGACGATCAGGCTGCCGGCCGTCCTCGCAGTGAGCCGGTGACGATGACCCTGCGCCCGCTCGCGCCCGGCGACGAGGCCGACCTGCTGCGCATCCACGCCGCGCCCGAGGTCGCGCGCTGGTGGGACGAGCCGGACGAGGGATTTCCGTGGACCGACGAGCCCGAGGCGACGCGGCTGGCCATCGAGGTCGACGGCCGGGTCGCGGGGATGATCCAGTTCGGGCAGGAGCTCACGCCCAAGTACCGTCACGCCTCGATCGACCTGTTCCTCGACCCGGCCTTCCATGGCCGCGGCCTGGGGACGGAGGCGATCAGGCGCGTCGTGCGCCATCTCTTCGACGACCTCGGCCACCACCGCATCACGATCGACCCGGCGGTGGCCAACGCAGCCGCGATCCGCACGTACGAGAAGGTCGGGTTCCGGCGCGTGGGCGTCATGCGCCGCTACGAGCGCGACGCGGACGGCGAGGGCTGGCACGACGGCCTGCTGATGGAGCTGCTCGCCGGGGCCGAGTGAGCCAGCCGGCAGTCGCGCGGCCGGCGGTCATCGGTCAGCCGTTTGGCACGACGAACCCGGCGATGGCCACGAAGTGGGCGACAGCCGCGGCGATCACGAACAGGTGGAAGATCTCGTGGAAGCCGAACACGGCCGGGCTGGGATCGGGCCGGCGGCGCACGTAGACCACGGCCCCGGCCGTATAGAGCAGGCCGCCGGCGACGAACAGCAGCGCGGGCAGCGCGCCGGCACTGGCCACGACCTCGGGCAGCAGCGCCAGCCCGACCCAGCCGAGCACGACGTAGACGCCGGCGACAAGCCGCTCCGGCGCGGCGATCCAGACCAGCTTCAGGGCGACGCCGACGGCCGCCCCGCTCCACACGATCCCGAGCACGATCGCCGGCAGCACACCGTCCAGGCCGAGCACGAGCACCGGCGTGTAGGTGGCAGCGATAAGCACGAAGATCATCGAGTGGTCCAGGCGGCGCATCCACGGCCGCACCGAGGGGCGCCACGCGACCCGGTGGTAGAGCGCGCTCGAACCGAACATGCCCGCCAGCGCCGCCGCGTACAGCCCGCCGACCGCGGCCGCCTGACCCGACGGCGCACCGAGCACGAGCGCGACGCCGGCCACCAGCGACGCAGCGAACGCCCACTGGTGGGAGACGCCGCGCAGTCGCGGCTGGCCCTCGGCTCGTCGTCGCATCGTCTCCATCATGCCGTGGTCCCCACCGTCGCACACCCCGTGGCATGATCGCGCCGGTGCCCAATCGCCGCGCGAAGCTCGAGATCATCGCGCCGTCCGCCTCGCCCCACGAGGCGGCGGCCGTGATCGCCGCCGTCGAGCGCTTCCTGCGCGACACCGCGCCGCCGCCGGCCCCGCCGGCGCCGCGGCCATCCGCATGGGTCCGGGCCGCCCGGCTCGAGGCGATCGGGCGGGCGCTCGAGCCGGGTCCCTGGGGCTGAGCGCGCTCGCGACCGCCCGGCAGGCGATCGGCCGCCCGCCGCGCCAGGTTGTCGCGCAGCCCTTGCAGCGCCGCCGGCCCGTGCGATATGCCACCCCGCCGAGGCCACGAGACTCCGAGCAACCCCCCAACCGAAGGGATCCGTCATGGCAGACAACAAGGCCGTCGCGTACATCGAGCCGGGCAAGGTCGAGGTTCAGAGCATCCCCTTCCCGAAGCTCGAGCTGCAGGACGGACCGGGCGTCAACCCCGCCAACGTCGGGCGCAAGACGCCGCACGGGGTGATCCTCAAGGTCGTCTCCACCAACATCTGCGGCTCGGACCAGCACATGGTGCGCGGTCGCACGACCGCGCCCGCCGGGCTCGTGCTCGGGCACGAGATCACCGGCGAGGTGATCGAGGCCGGACCGGGCGTGGAGTTCATCAAGGAGGGCGACCTCGTCTCCGTGCCGTTCAACATCGCCTGCGGGCGCTGTCGCAACTGCAAGGAAGGGCACACGGGCGTGTGCGAGAACGTCAACCCCGACCGTCCCGGCTCGGCCTACGGCTATGTCGACATGGGCGGCTGGGTCGGCGGCCAGGCCGAGTACGTGCTCGTGCCCTACGCGGACTTCAACTGCCTGAAGTTCCCCGACAAGGAACAGGCGATGGAGAAGATCCGCGACCTGACGATGCTGTCGGACATCTTCCCGACCGGCTACCACGGCGCCTACACGGCGGGCGTGACCACCGGCTCGACGGTGTACGTGGCGGGCGCCGGGCCGGTCGGCCTGGCCTGCGCCTACTCGTGCCAGCTCCTGGGCGCCGCCGTGGTCATCGTCGGCGACATGATCGAGGAGCGCCTCGCGCAGGCGCGCAAGTTCGGCTGCGAGACGATCGACCTGACCCAGGAGGGCGAGCTGCACGAGCAGATCGATCAGATCCTCGGCGTTCCCGAGGTCGACGCCGCCGTCGACTGCGTCGGCTTCGAGGCTCGCGGCCACGGCGCGGCCGCGAGCGGCGAGGCGCCGGCCACCGTGCTCAACTCGATCATGGACATCACCAAGGCGGCCGGCAAGCTCGGCATCCCCGGGCTCTACGTCACCGGTGACCCGGGCGGCATCGACGAGGACGCCAAGGTCGGCTCGCTGAAGATCCGCATCGGCCTGGGCTGGGCGAAGTCGCACTCGTTCGCGACCGGGCAGTGCCCGGTGATGCGCTACCACCGCGGGCTGATGATGTCGATCCTGCACGACAAGGCGCACATCGCCGACGCGGTCAACGCCACCGTCGTCTCCCTGGACGACGCCCCGCAGGGCTACCAGGACTTCGACAAGGGCGCGGCCAGGAAGTACGTCCTCGACCCGCACGGGATGATCTCCCGGTAGCGGTCGCCGGACACGACGGGCGCATCCGGGCCTCGGTCGAGGCCCGGATGCCCGTCAGCGCCGGATCACCCGTCGCGGGCGGGCGGTCAGAACGGGCCGCTGGGGCCGCGGCTCACGCGATAGCCCATCTCGGCCAGGGCAGCGAGCAGCCGCAGCTCGGCCTCCTCGGGGTCCTGGCCGGCCAGATAGCGCTCCTCGACGTCCATCTCGACCTCGTGCGCCGGGCCCGAGAAGCGGATCTCGATGCGGCCCTCGACCCGGGCGACACGCACGTCGGGACAGCGCGACCGCGCCGGCAGGCCGGTGAGCCGGATCACCGGCCGGAACGCCGCGGCACGCGGCGCGAACGACCGCTCCCAGGCGAAAGATGTGGAAACGGATCGGGCTTTGGGTATATTCCGGCGTTCGGTACGGACGACCAGCCCTTCTGGAGACGACGAATCATGGAACCATCCGCCGTGCACGGCAAGCGCCAGACCGCGGGGCGCCCGGGCTCGCTCGACAACCCGGAGGTCCACGAGGACGTCCCCGGGCACATCATCCCGATCCTCGAGCGCGAGTTCGAGGACTTCGAGACCGAGGCGACCAAGTTCCTTGACGGTGGGACGCCCGAGGACCAGTTCATCGGGTTCCGCCTCAAGCAGGGCGTCTACGGCCAGCGCCAGCCCAACGTGCAGATGATCCGGGTCAAGCTGCCCTTCGGCGGCATCACGCCCGAGCAGCTCGACGCGTTCGCCGGCGTGGTCGAGGACTACGTGCCGCTGCGCAAGGCGCACATCACCACGCGCCAGAACATCCAGATGCACCACATCCCGCTGGCCGTCGTCACCGACCTGATGCGCGACCTGGCCCCGAGCGGCCTGTCCTCGCGCGAGGGCTGCGGCAACACCGTGCGCAACGTGACGGGCGACCCGTGGGCGGGCGTGTCGGAGGGCGAGCTGTTCGACCCGACACCATACGTCGGCGCCTACGTGCGCTACTTCGTGCGCCACCCCACCACGCAGCTCATGCCGCGCAAGGTCAAGACGGCGTTCACGGCCACCGACGAGGACCGCGCGATCACCGGGATCCACGACATCGCCTACATCCCGCGCGTGCGCGACGGCGTCCGCGGCTTCGAGCTGCGGCTCGGCGGCGGCACGTCGATCATGCCGCGCATCGCCCCGACGCTGTACGAGTTCGTGGAGGCCGACAACGGCGACTACCTCAAGGTGGCCGAGGCGATCTTCCGGATCTTCGACCGCCAGGACTGGCTGCGCGTCAACCGCGCGCGCGCCCGCATCAAGGTCCTGGTCGACAAGGTCGGCATCGACGAGGTTCGCGACATGGTCGAGCAGGAGCTCGAGGGCGACTGGGTCCACGAGCGCGACTTCACGCCCGACCCGCTGCTGTTCCTCGACGACGAGGAGGCCAACGCGCCGGAGGCGCCGGCCGCCTGGACCAGCCCGAACGGCGATCTGTCGGAGTTCGAGCGCTTCCGCTCCAGCAGCGTGCGCCCCCAGCGGCAGGAGGGCTTCAGCACCGTCCAGATCCACATCCGCCGCGGCGACCTGAGCCCGGAGCAGCTGCGCGGGCTCGCCGACATCATGCGCGACCACACCGGCGGCTACGCGCGCACCACCGTCCACCAGAACCTGCTGCTGCGCTGGGTCCGCGACGAGAGCGTCTACGACGTCTGGCAGCGGCTGCTCGAGCTCGACCTCGGCGCGGCCGGCGCGGACGAGATCACCGACGTCGTGAGCTGCCCGGGCACCGACAGCTGCAAGCTCGGCATCACCAGCTCGATGGGGCTCAACGCGGCCGTTCGCGAGCGCGTGGAGGAGATGGCGATCAGCGATCCGCTGACCCGCCGCATCCACATCAAGATGAGCGGCTGCCCCAACGGCTGCAGCCAGCACCACATCGCCAACCTCGGCTTCTACGGCGCGTCGATCAAGGTCGGCGAGCACACCATCCCCGCCTACGTCGCCCACCTCGGCGGCCAGTACGAGGGCGGCGAGGTGGTCTACGGCAAGCGCCTGAAGGTGCGCCTGGCCGCCAAGCGCGTGCCCGATGCCGTCGAGCGCTGGCTGCGCCTCTACGAGGCCGAGCGCGACGACGGCGAGGAGTTCAACGCATTCGCCGAGCGCGTCGGCGCGCCGCGCTTCGAGGCCGAGGTCAAGGACCTGGCCATGCCCATCGAGTTCTCGCTGGAGACGATGAGCCACTTCATCGACTGGCAGCGCAACGCTCCGTTCGAGGTCATCCGGGGTGAGGGCGAGTGCGCGGTGTGACCCCGGCCGGCTCGGCCACGGAGGTGCTGGCCCAGGCCGTCGAGCGTCATCACCCGAGCCTCGTGCTGCTGTGCTCCTTCCAGAAGGAGGAGTCGGTGCTGGTCGACGAGCTCGTCCGCCTGGCGCCCGACGCGCGGATCGTCACGATCGACACGGGCGTGCTCTTCCCCGAGACGCTGCAGACCTGGCGGGCGTTCGAGCAGCGCTTCGGCGTGCGCGTCGAGGTCTCCGACGCGACCGGGCCCTGGAGCGGCCCGGAGAACTGCTGCGGGGCGGCGAAGGTCGCCGCGCTGGAGCGCGCGCTGGCCGGGGCCGACGCGTGGATCACCGGCGTCCGCCGCGAGCAGTCCCCGACCCGCGCCGACGCCCAGCCGGTCGAGTGGGACGCCAAGCGCTCGATGTGGAAGTTCAACCCCCTGGTCGACTGGACCGAGCGCGACCTGTGGGCGCGGATCGCCGAGCGCGACCTCCCCTACCACCCGCTCCACGACCAGGGCTACTCGTCGGTCGGATGCGCGCCGTGCACGCAGCCCGGCAGCGGCCGCGAGGGCCGCTGGGCGGGAAGCGACAAGACCGAGTGCGGGCTGCACGTCTGATGGACCCGCTCGTCGTCCTCTTCGGTCTCGGAGTCGGGATCCTCATCGGGCTGACCGGCATCGGCGGCGGCTCGCTGATGACGCCGCTGCTGATCCTGGTCATCGGCGTCAACCCCGTGGTGGCGATCGGCACCGACCTGGCCTACGGCGCGGTGACGAAGACCGTCGGGGGCTGGCGCCACCTGCGCAAGGGGACCGTCGACCTCGGCGTGTCGAAGTGGCTGGCCTTCGGCAGCGTCCCGGGCGCGATCGCCGGGGTCCTGCTGCTCGAGCAGCTGCAGCTCGACGTCACCGTCCTGCTCGGCATGGTCGCCGTGGCGCTGCTGATCGTGTCGCTGGCCATCCTCGGCCGCGCGCTGTTCGCGCGGGCCCCGCGCGAGCGCGTGCAGGTGCCGCTCACGCCGCGCACCAAGGGCGGCGCGGTGGCCGTCGGCGCCGTGCTCGGCCTGGTGCTCGGGCTCACCTCGGTGGGCAGCGGCGCGCTGATCGGTCCGGCGCTGATCCTGCTCTTCGGCCTCGCCCCGCGCCGGGTCGTGGGCACGGACGTCTTCCACGCCGCGATCCTGCTGTGGGCCGCCGGCATCGCGCACTGGGTCGGCGGCAACGTCGACCTGGCCCTGATGGGGACGATCCTGCTCGGGTCGGTCCCGGGGGTGTGGATCGGCGCCGCGCTCGTCTCGCACGTGCCGGTCGCGGTGCTCCGCCCGATGCTGGGGTGCGTGCTGCTCGGCTCGGCGCTGGGCGTCATGACCAAGGCCGGCGCCGAGCTTCCGGCGTGGGCGATCGTCGGCGCGCCGCTGAGCGCCGCGGGGCTCGCCTGGGCGATCCATCGCAGCAAGACCAGAGAGAACCTGGAGCCGGCATGGGCACGTACGAGCTGAGCCACCTTCAGGCCCTCGAGGCCGAGGCCATCCACATCATGCGCGAGGTCGCCGCCGAGCTCGAGCGGCCCGTGCTGCTGTTCAGCGGCGGCAAGGACTCGATCGTCCTGCTGCGCCTGGCCGAGAAGGCGTTCCGGCCCGGCCGCTTCCCGTTCCCGCTCATGCACGTCGACACCGGGCACAACTTCCCCGAGGTCATCGCCTTCCGCGACCGGCGCGTGGCCGAGCTCGGTGAGCGGCTGATCGTCGCATCGGTGCAGGACTCGATCGATCAGGGCCGCGTCGTCGAGGAGGCGGGCCCGCGCGCGTCGCGCAACCGCCTGCAGACGACCACGCTGCTCGACGCGATCGAGCAGCACGGCTTCGACGCGGCCTTCGGCGGCGCTCGCCGCGACGAGGAGCGCGCCCGGGCCAAGGAGCGGATCTTCTCCTTCCGCGACGACTTCGGCCAGTGGGACCCGCGCCGCCAGCGCCCCGAGCTGTGGAACCTCTACAACGGGCGCATCCACCGGGGCGAGCACGTCCGCGTGTTCCCGCTCAGCAACTGGACCGAGCTCGACGTCTGGGAGTACATCACCCAGGAGCGGCTCGAGGTCCCGTCGATCTACTTCGCCCACGAGCGCGAGGTGTTCCGCCGCGACGGCATGCTCTACGCCGTCTCGCAGCACGTGGAGCTCGTCGACGGCGAGCAGCCGTTCAGCCAGAGCGTCCGCTATCGCACGGTCGGCGACATGAGCTGCACCGGCGCCGTCGCGTCGACGGCGAGCGCGCTGACAGAGGTGGTCAGGGAGATCGCGGCCACGAAGATCACGGAGCGCGGCGAGACGCGCGCGGACGACCGCGTGAGCGAGGCCGCCATGGAGGACCGCAAGGTTGCCGGCTACTTCTGATCGCTTCGTCCGCAACGGGAACCGCACCCGGACGGGCCTGCTGCGCCTGGCCACGGCCGGGTCGGTCGACGACGGCAAGTCGACGCTGATCGGCCGGCTGCTGCACGATGCCAAGGCGATCCTGTCCGACCAGCTAGACGACCTCCACGGGCGCGACGGAACGCTGGACCTGTCGCGGCTGACCGACGGCCTGCGGGCCGAGCGCGAGCAGGGCATCACGATCGACGTCGCCTACCGCTACTTCGCCACTGCGCGGCGCTCGTTCATCCTGGCCGACACGCCGGGCCACGTGCAGTACACGCGCAACATGGTCACCGGGGCGTCGACCGCCGACCTGGCCATCGTCCTCGTCGACGCGCGCAACGGCGTGGTCGAGCAGACCAAGCGCCACGCGTTCATCGCCTCGCTGCTCGGCATCCCGCACCTCGTGGTGGCGGTCAACAAGATGGACCTCGTCGACTACGACGAGGGCGTCTTCGACGCCATCGTGTCCGACTTCGAGCGCTTCGCCGCGGGCCTCGACGTCCGCGACGTGACGGCCATCCCGATCAGCGCGCTGCGCGGCGACAACGTCGTCGACCGCGCGTCGACGATGGACTGGTACGACGGGCCGGCGCTGCTCGAGTACCTGGAGACGGTGCAGACGGCGGCGGACCGCAACCTCAGCGAGCTGCGCTTCCCGGTCCAGCTCGTCATCCGCGACCCCGACAGCGACTACCGCGGCTACGCCGGCCAGCTCGCCGGGGGGACGGTGCGCCCGGGCGACGAGGTCGTGGTCCTCCCCTACGGGACGACCACGACGGTGACGGCGATCGACAGCTTCGACGGCGAGCTGGACGAGGCGTTCCCGCCGATGAGCGTCACGCTGCGGCTGACCGACGACATCGACATCTCGCGCGGCGACCTGATCTGCCACCCCGACGACCGCCCGACCCTCGAGCGCGAGGTGACGGCCGAGGTGTGCTGGATGGCCGACGCCCCGCTGCGCCCGCGCGGCCGCCTCCAGCTCAAGCACAACACGCACTCGGTGGCGGCCGTCGTCGACGAGCTGGTCGACGCCGTCGACATCCACACGCTCGACCGCCGCGCCGCGCCCGACGAGCTGGGGCTGAACGAGATCGGCCGGGTGCGGCTGCGCACCGCGCGGCCGGTCGCCTTCGACCCCTATGCCCGCAACCGGGCGACCGGGTCGTTCATCCTCATCGACCAGGCCACGAACGAGACGGTCGGGGCGGGCATGATCGTGCCGGCGCCGGCCGGCGCCTGACCGGCAGGGCCGCGGTCGGGCCTCCGCCGGCGCGTGCGGATCCTCAGCCGGCTCGCAGGAAGCTCCCACGTCGCCGCCACCCTGGCGGTCGCGGCGTGAGTGAGGGTCGGCTCGGGGTGGATCCCTAGGGACGATTCCCAATGGTCGCCGGCAGCGCCGTCCGGCAGGCTGACCGTCATGCCCGAACGCGACGACGACCTCCGCGCCGGCCGCCACGAGCCGGACGACCAGACCTCCGAGACGCCCGGCGCGCCGGGCGACCCGGGCCCCGAGCCCGGCGACGCGACCACCGCGCCGGGCGACCCGGCCCCCGAGCCCGGCGACGCGACCACCGCGCCGGGCGACCCGGCCCCCGAGCCCGACGACGCGACCACCGCGCCGGGCGACCCGGCCCCCGAGCCCGACGACGCGACCACCGCGCCGGGCGACCCGGCCCCCGAGCCCGACGACGCGACCACCGCGCCGGGCGACCCGGCCCCCGAGCCCGACGACGCGACCACCGCGCCGGGCGACCCGGCCCCCGAGCCCGACGACGCGACCACCGCGTCCCCGCACGAGCCCGCGTCCGGCGGGCCCCCCGGCGGCGACCCGCCGGGGGGCGTCCCCCCGACGGACGTGCCCGACGGCGGCGCGGCCGAGCCCGACCGGCCGCGCCGCCTGTATCGCTCGCGCAGCGACCGGATGCTGGCCGGCGTCTGCGGTGGCCTGGCCGACTACTTCGGCATCGACGCGGTGATCGTGCGCGTGATCGCCGTGGCGCTGATCTTCGCCGGCGGCGCCGGCGTCCTGCTCTACGCGGCGGCGTGGCTGCTCGTCCCCGAGGAGGGCCACGCGGGCGACGGACGCCCCCGCGGGCGCGTGGCGACGGTGGCCGGGGTGGTGGCGCTCGTTGTCGCCTTCTGCATCCTCGTGCCCTTTTGGGGCGGTCCTTTCGGCGACGGGGGAGTCGGGGGGCCGTTCATCGGGCTCGCCTTCCTCGGCCTGGCGGGCCTGGTCGTCTGGCGGCTGGCCTCGGGCCAGCACGACGCCGGCAGCTCACAGGACGTCCTGCGCCGCGCGGGCCTCGGCGTCGCGCTGCTCGCGCTGAGCGGCCTGCTCGCCATCGGCGGCGCCTGGGCGACCGCGGACGGCGGCGGGACCGTCGTCGCGATCATCGTGATCGTCGCGGGCCTGTGGCTCGTGGCCGGCGCCTTCCTGGGCGGCGGCACGCGTTGGCTGATCCTCCCCGCGCTGGCGCTCGCGCTGCCCGCGGGCGTCGTCTCGGCGGCGAACATCGACACCGACGGTGGGATCGGCGAGCGCGAGTACCGGCCCCTCGCGGCCCAGGACGTGCGCGATCAGTACCGCATCGGCATGGGCCGTCTCGTCGTCGACCTGCGCGACGCGCAGCTGACCCCCGGCGACCATCGCATCCGGATCGACGTGGGGATGGGCGAGGCGTGGGTGGTCGTGCCCCCCGACGTCTGTGTCAGCAGCCGCGCCGACATCGGCGCCGGCGAGGTCGTGGCCTTCGACCGGGAGGTCGGCGGGGTCGACGTGGACTGGGAGGACAGCCGCCGCGCGCCTGCGGGCACCCCGCGACTGATCCTCGACGGCGACGTCGGGCTCGGGGCGCTGCACGTCAGCGACCAGGACCCGGACACGCACGACCGGCGCTTCGGGCGCAACGTCCGCGACCCCGGCAACGACGCCTGCATCGGAGGCGCGCGTGGCTAGCCGCCCAGACCGCACGTCGCTGGTCGCCGGCCTGGCCATCACGGTCTTCGGCCTCGTCCTGCTGCTCGACCGCACCGACGTCCTCGACCTGCGCTTCACCGCGCTGGCGCCGCTGGCTCTCGCGATGATCGGCGTCATGCTGCTGGCCAGCGGGCTCGCGCGTCGCGACTAGTGGTTCGCTAGCGCTGCGATCATGGCCGCGGAGATGGCCACGCGCCCGGCACCCGTCCTGCGCCGCGACCCACGCCACCGGATCCTCGGTGGCGTATGCGCGGGGCTCGCCCGTCATCTGGGCGTCGACCCGCTGATCGTCCGCGTCGCCTTCGTCGCCGCCGCGTTCGCCGGCGGCGTCGGGGTGATGGTCTACGTCGCCATGTGGGCGCTCGTGCCCGCCGGCGACGCGCCGGCGCGGGCGTCGCGCCTGCAGGCCGGGCGCGGAACGGTCGAGGTCGCGTCGGGCGTGGCGCTGCTCGCCCTCAGCGTGCTGCTCACGTTCCGAGCCCTCGGCCTGTGGTTCTCCGATGCGGTCGTGTGGCCGATCGTGCTCGTCGCCGCCGGCGGCGCGCTGCTCTGGCGCCAGTCCTCGGGCACCGCGCCCCCGGGCGCGCCGTCGAGCGGAGCCGTCGCCGGCGCCGCCGCGGGCGGCCCCGCGGGCGCCACCAGCGCCGCCTCGGGGGGCCGGGCGGGCGCCGCGGCCGCCGCGCGCTCGCGGCCGTGGGCTCCTGCCACGCTGCTCCAGCGCCGGTTCTCGGCCCACCACGCCGCGCGCGTCTGGCACGTCGGCCTCGGCGTGCTGCTCGTCGTCGCCGCCGGCGTGGCGTTCCTGAGCGCGACGAACGCGCTGAGCGCCGCACGCGACGTGGTCCTGTCCGTGCTCGTGGTGGCGGTCGTGCTGGCGGTGATCCTCGCACCGTGGATCCTTCGCCTGGTGCGCTCCCTGACCGACGAGCGCACGGAGCGGATCCGCTCCCAGGAGCGCGCCGAGATGGCCGCGCACCTGCACGACTCGGTCCTGCAGACGCTGGCGCTCGTCCAGCAGCGCTCGGAGGACCCGCGCGCGGTGGCCGCGCTGGCCCGCCGGCAGGAGCGGGAGCTGCGCGCGTGGCTCCTGCGTCGGTCGCCGACCGCCGGCGAGCCGCCGCGGCTGGTCGGCGCGCTGGAGGCCGCCGCCGGCGAGGTCGAGCGCGACCACGGCGTCACCGTCGACGTCGTGGCCGTGGGCGACGCCGACCTCGACGTTCCCGGCGCAGCGCTCGTCGCCGCCGCTCGCGAGGCGATGGTCAACGCCGCCAAGTTCGGCGCCGGCTCCGCCGTCGACGTGTACGCCGAGGCCCTGGACGACGAGCTGCAGGTCTTCGTCCGCGACCGCGGCCCGGGCTTCCGGCCCGAGGCGCTGCCGCCCGACCGCCGCGGCGTGCGCGAGTCGATCGTCGGGCGGATGGCGCGCCACGGCGGGCGGGCGGAGATCCACTCCGGCCCCGAGGCCGGCACCGAGGTCGAGCTGACGATGCCGCGGAGCGCTCCGTGAGCGGGCCGCGCGTGATGATCGTCGACGATCACCAGCTCTTCCGGGCCGGTGTCCGCGCCGAGCTCGACGGGCTGCTGGACATCGCCGGCGACGCGGCCACGGTCGCCGATGCGGTGCGCGGGATCGCCGACGAGCGGCCCGACGTCGTGCTGCTCGACGTCCACATGCCTGACGGCGGGGGCGTCGAGGTCATTCGCCGAGCGATCGAGCAGGGCGACCCGCCACGCTTTCTCGCGCTGTCGGTCTCCGATGCGGCCGAGGACGTCATCGCCGTCATCCGCGCGGGCGCGCGCGGCTACGTGACGAAGTCGATCTCCGGGCCCGAGCTGGCCGACGCCGTGCGGCGCGTGCACGGCGGCGACGCGGTGTTCTCGCCGCGGCTCGCCGGGTTCGTGCTCGACGCGTTCGCCGGCGGGCCGCCGGTGGCGGCCGAGGCAGACGCCGACCCGGCGCTCGATCAGCTCACGCCGCGCGAGCGCGAGGTGCTGCGCCACCTGGCCCGCGGCTACCTGTACAAGGAGATCGCGCTGCGGCTGGGCATCTCGGCCAAGACGGTCGAGGCTCACGTGTCCGCCGTCCTGCGCAAGCTGCAGCTCTCCAACCGTCACGAGCTGTCGCGCTGGGCGGTGCAGCGGCGGCTGGTGGAGTGAGGGGCGGCGGGGCGGCGGGCGCGGGGGAGCCCGCCTGCCCGCACCGCCTACCCCCGGCCCGTGTTGGGGAAGGTGAGAAGGGGGCGACCGCCTGCGCCGTTGGGGGGCTAGAGCACTCGTCACGCGACGCAGGCGGCCTGCACGGGAAGCGTTGCGACGGTGCCTTGTCCGACCCACAACGCCAGCCGTGCGAGGAACTTGCGAAAAGTTCTCGCGCATGGTTCTCGGGACGTTGACCCGCGGATCGACCGAATAGTCTTGCGCCCCGATGTTCGCCAAGGTCCTGGTCGCCAATCGCGGGGAGATCGCGGTCCGCGTGATCCGAGCGCTCGAGGAGCTCGGCGTCGCCTCCGTGGCCGTGTACTCGGAGCTCGATCGCGACGCGCTGCACGTCCGGCGCGCCGGCGAGGCCTACCTGCTCGGCGGCCCGACGGCGGCCGAGAGCTACCTGAACGCGAAGCGCATCCTCGAGGTGGTCGACGAGTCGGGCGCGCAGGCCGTGCACCCGGGCTATGGCTTCCTGGCCGAGAACGCCGCCTTCGCCCGCGCCTGCGCCGAAGCGGGAGTGGTCTTCATCGGCCCGCCGGCCTCGGCCATCGAGGCGATGGGCTCCAAGACCCGTGCGCGGGAGCTGATGCAGGCCGCGGGGGTGCCGATCGTCCCCGGCACCACCGAGCCGGTGGCCGATGTCGACAGCGCGCGCGCGGCGATCGCCGAAGGGATCGGCTACCCGGTCGCGGTCAAGGCGGCGGGCGGGGGCGGCGGCAAGGGCTTCCGGGTGGCGATGTCCGAGGACGAGCTGCAGGATGCCTTCGACGGTGCGGCGCGCGAGGGCGAGAAGTTCTTCTCCGACGCGACGGTCTACCTCGAGCGGTACCTCCCCGACCCGCGCCACGTCGAGGTGCAGGTGCTGGCCGACGGCCACGGCACGACGATCCACCTCGGTGAGCGCGACTGCTCGATCCAGCGCCGCCACCAGAAGCTCGTCGAGGAGTCCCCGGCGCCCCCGTGGGTCGTCGACGACGACCTGCGCGAGCGCATCGGTCGGATCGCGGTCGACGCCGCCGAGGCCGTCGACTACCGCGGTGCGGGGACGGTGGAGGGCCTCCTCTCCGACGGCGAGTACTACTTCCTGGAGATGAACACGCGCGTCCAGGTCGAGCACTGCGTGACCGAGATGACGACCGGCGTGGACATCGTCAGGGAGGGGATCCGCGCCGCCGCGGGCGAGCCGCTGTCGGTCGGGCAGGACGACGTCGTGCTGCGCGGCCACGCGATCGAGTGCCGGATCAACGCGGAGGACGCCGCGCGGCGCTTCGCGCCGGCGCCGGGCCGGATCGGCGCCTACCGCGAGCCGGCGGGCCCGGGCGTGCGCGTCGACTCGGGCGTCGGCCCGGGCAGCGAGGTCTCGCCCATGTACGACCCGATGGTGGCCAAGCTGATCGTCTGGGACGTCGACCGCGACCAGGCCACGCGGCGGATGCTGCGCGCGCTGGCCGAGTACGAGATCGCCGGGCTGACGACGCTGCTGCCCTTCCACCGCGCGCTGCTGGCCACGGAGCAGTGGGCGCGCGGCGAGACCTGCCGGGACCTGCTCGAGGACGCCGACTGGCTGGCCGGCGTGGCCGCCCAGCCGCCGGCCGCGACCGGCTCCCACGAGGAGGACGAGCCGGAGGCCGTGGAGCGCGACTACACCGTCGAGGTGTCGGGCCGGCGCTTCGACGTCAAGGTCATCGGGCCGCCGTCGGCAGCCGCCGGGGCCAACGGCGCCGCCCCGGCCGCGGCCGGGATGGCCCCGCGCCCGCGCTCGCGCCGCTCCGAGCGCGCGGCGGGCGGGGGCGGCGGAGGCGGGGGCGACGCGCTCATCTCGCCGCTCCAGGGCAACGTCTTCAAGGTGCTCGTCGAGGCCGGCGCGCAGGTCGAGGAGGGCGCACTCGTCTGCATCATCGAGGCGATGAAGATGGAGAACGAGATCACCGCCCACAAGTCGGGGGTGATCGCCGAGCTGCCGATCAGCGAGGGAGCGGCGGTGGCCTCGGGCGACACGCTGGCGGTGATCAGCTCGTAGGACGCAGGCCCCGCCTCGCGCCCCAGATGGCTCGCTGGCCTCGTGCTTTGACAGAAACCCACCATATGCGGGGATTCCTGTCGATCCATGGGTTCGGTGCCTCCCTCTCGGTGCCCTGCCGGGATCGCCGCGAGCGTCCCGGCGCCGGCCGCGCTCAGGCCGCGTCGTCCAGCCCCGCCTCCGTCAGCGCGGTTCGCAGTGCGCGCGACGCGTAGAAGACCCGGCTGTGCACGGTGCCCTCGGGCACGCCGAGGCGCTGAGCGACCTCGGCCACGGGGCGGTCGAGGAGCGCGACCTCGACGAGCACCTGGCGGTGGTGGGGCGCCAGGCGGTGCAGCGCCTGCTCGACGTGCAGGCCGAGCAGCGCCCGCTCGAAGCCGCGGTCGACCGCGCCGCCCTCGTCGGCGCGCGGCTCGCCGGCGACGAGCGTGGGCCGCACGGCGCGGGCGCGCTCGACGTCGCACAGCACGTTGCGGCAGATGGCGAACAGCCATGCCCGCATCGAGCCGCGCGCGGGGTCGAAGCGCTCGCGCGAGCGCCACGCCCGCACGAACGTCTCCTGCACGATGTCCTCGGCCAGGCCCGGGTCGCGCAGCGAGCGGCGCGCGAAGCCGGCCAGCTCTCCGGCGTGCGCCTCCCACGCCGCCCGCAGCTCGGCCTCGTCGTCGGTGCGCAGCGTGCGCGTCGGCGGGGACTGAGGGCCGCTCATCCACCCCCTATCGACGCCCGAGCGCGCAGAACCTTCCCGCCGGCTACCGTGCCGTCACTCGTAGACGACGAGGTCCGGCGGCGGCTGCAGTGCGAGCACGCTGCGCGGGGACATCAGCCCCGTGTCCTCCTCGTAGAACAGCTTGTAGCCGTCATGGAAGTCGGTGCCGTCGCTGGTGAACTCGCGGTACTTGGAGACCTTGTTGGCGCGGTCGCCGAAGCCGTCGACGTTCATCGTGATGGCCAGGCCCGGCCGCCTGGCCACCCGAGCCTTGTCCTGGATCATGTCGGCCGTGAACTGATGCAGGACGAAGAGCTTCTCCGGGAGGTTGTTCGCCCGCACGATGTCGGCCACATGACGCGACACCTGGTTGACCTTCGCCGCCGTCACCGAGCCGATCACCGACCCCGGCTGCCGGCCGGGCGTGTGCCATTCGGGGTCCAACGCGATGCCGACGTCGGGCTCGCGCAGCCACTTGTCGAGATGGCGAACCTCGTCCATGAAGTCGGCATGACCGGGCTGCACGTCGAGCAGCAGCAGCGCCTTCGCGCGCCGCGCCGCGCGCAGGTAGCGACGCACGACGGCATCGGTCTGACGGCTCGAGTAGCGGCCGTCCTCGCCCGGGTCTGCGTTGGCCACCGTGGCGATCAGCTCGAACGCGGGCAGCACCGGCCGGGTCTTCTTGACGTACGCGCGAGCCTGGCGGGCCAGCCGGCGCCCGGCCGCGTCCGGTGACCCGATGCCCAGGGCGCCGAGCTCGTGGGCCTGCGGCGCGCCGTAGAAGGCGACGACGCGGAAGTCGGGGAAGATCCGCCGCCCGCCGCGCGGCAGCTCCGGGGGCGGCGCCGGCACCTGGGCCGAGGCCCTGTCCGACCCCGCGCCCTCCGATGCCGCGGTGCCACCGGAGCCGTCGTCGCCGGCGCCCATCACCGCCCCGGCGAGCGCGGCCAGGAGCGCCACCACGGCGAGCGCCGACAGGCGCCGGCGGCGGTAGACGAGCGGTGACTGCTCCATCCGGGTCGGCACTCTAGGCTGAAATCGTGCCCGGCACCTGGATCGCCGAACCACACGAGGCCGAGACGGTCACACGCCTGATGGCGGCCTTCCGCGACGAGTTGGGTCTCGCGATGCCATCTGACGGCGACATGCTCGACGGTGTCACGCGGCTGCTCGAGGACCCGCACACGGAGTTCCTGCTCGGCGCCCCCGAATCCGGCGCACCGGCCGGCGGGGTGGCCCAGCTGCGCTTCCGCTACGGCGTCTGGCGCACCGGCGGCGACTGCCTGCTCGAGGACCTGTTCGTGGCCCACCCGGCGCGCGGCGCCGGCCTCGGGCGCGCCCTGGTGACCGGCACGCTCGACCGCGCACGCGCGCGCGGTTGCCGCCGGGTCGAGCTCGACGTCAACGAGCGCAACGAGGCGGCGATCTCGCTGTACCAGTCGTTCGGCTTCAGCGCCGTGGCCAACGCCTACGACGGGCGCGACCTCTACATGCGCCTGCACGTCGACTGAGGCGCGGCGCTCAGCTCGTGTGCGTCAGGTGGCGCAGGCTCTCGGGGTGCTCACGCAGCCAGTCGCCGAGGCGCCGGGGCTCGTGGCCGCAGAGCTCGGCGACGACCTCGCTGAGCACCGCGAGCTCGCCGGCGGCGATCGCGGCGTACGTCGTCACCCAGCCCTCGATCATCCACGCGGGAGCCTCGCTCGACGCGCGCGACTCGCGCGCCTGCTCGAGCGTCTCGTCCTCGAAGCGGATCTGGCGGCGGGTGACGCGCGAGAGCTCGGCGGCGACGTCGTCCATGGTCAGCAGCTCGGCGCCGGTGACGTCGTAGGTCTGGCCTTCGTGGCCGTGACCGGTCAGCGCCACGACGATCACGTCGGCGACGTCGTCTCGCGCGACGGGCGCCACCTGGCCGGCGTCGGCCGGCCCGCGGATGACCCCGTCGGGCCCGCACAGCAGCGGCAGGAAGTCGATGTACGGGCTCGAGCGCACGAAGGTGTGAACGAGGTCGGTCGAGCGGATGTGCTCCTCGGTGTGAAAGTGGTCGCGCGCGAACGTGAACGTCGCATCGGGCGCAGCGCCGACGAACGACGTGTAGACGATCCGCGCGACGCCGGCGTCGGCGGCGGCATCGACCGCGTTGCGGTGCAGGCCGACACGGTCCTCGTCCTCGGCGGCCGAGACGAGCAGCAGCGTGTCGACGCCCTCCAGTGCGCGGCGCATCGAGTCGCGGTCGTGGTAGCCGGCCGCCTCCACGGCGTCGGCGCCCTCGAGCCGCGGAGCGTGCGCCGCCTCGCGGACGATCAGCCGCTGAGCCATGCCGTCCCGGGACAGCCGCTCGGCCACCCTCCCCCCGACCCCGCCCGTCGCGCCGGTGACACCGATGAGCTGTGCGGCCATGGCGCGTGATTATGCCCGCCGGGCCGGGCGAGCTCACCCCGGGGCGGGTGCGGCCATCAGCTCGACCAGGTGCCCGGCGGGCGAGCGGACGAAGGCGCGCGGCGCGTTCCAGTGCTCCCGGCGCGGGTCGAGCGTGAAGCCGGCCTCCCGCAGCGCGGCCGCCGCCGCGTCGTAGTCGTCGACGACCACGGCGACGTGGCCCTCGGGCATCGTCACGGGATGATCGGCGTAGAGCAGGTGGATCTGCGTGCCGGCGCGACTCACCCACGTGGCGACGTCCCGCAGCCCGGGCGGCGGGTCGGTGACCGTGAAGTCGAGCAGCGCCCAGAAGGCGACCTCAGCCCCGACGTCCTGGCGGCGGGTCTCGAGCGAGACGTGCTGGAGCGTCATGCGGGCGAGCCTCCCATACGCCGCACGTTCTCCTCGTGGACCTTGCGCTGCGCCCGGGTCCGGCGCGCCAGCGGCAGCCGCACGGCGGGATCGGGCAGCGCGCTCAGGTAGTCCACGTCCTCGCGCATGATGGCCTGCGCGCGCTCGGCGTCGATCGGCCGGCCGTGGCCGGGCACGACCCACGTCGCCTGCTCGACGTAGGGCGCCAGCCGCCGCAGCGTGGCCAGGTAGGCGTCCCGGTCGCCGTGCTCGCTGAGCCAGGGGATCTCGACCGGCGACAGGTAGTCGCCGCACACGAGCACCTGTGCCCACGGGACCCAGACGGCCATGCCGTCCTCGGTGTGCCCGTCCGCGGGCAGCAGCTCGAGCTCGGCGTCGCCGATCTCGACGTGCCCGGGCACGGGCAGCGCCTGCACCTGGCCGAGCGACAGCGGCCGCGGGCGCTCGACGTAGTGCTGCTCGTCGAACTCGCGCAGCTCGCGCTGCGCATCGCCCGGGCGCGCGCGCAGCCGCGCCGCGGTGGTCTCGGCACAGCCCAGCGCGGCATCGCCGAAGGCGTAGCGGCCGAGCAGGTGATCCCAGTCGGCGTGCGTGCACAGCAGCCCCGACAGGGTCCAGCCGGCCTGGGCGAGCAGCGCCGGAAGCGCGTCGAGCTCGTCCTGCAGCACGGGCGAGTCGATGACGAAGCACTCGCCGGCACGGTCCTCGGCCGCCTCGGGATGCGCACGGTGGACGATCGTGCACGACGTCTGCCAGAGCGCGCCGCGGACGACGACGACGTCAGCGTGGACGCTGACCGCCTGCACCGCCGCTCAGACGCCCAGCAGCTTGGCGGCCTCGGTCAGGTTCTTGACCTCGGCCGTCGGCTTCTTCTGCCCCGCCTCGAGCTCCTCGCCGTCGCGGTTGACCCAGACCACCGGGACCTTCTGCTTCAGGCACGGCTCGACGTCGTGGTAGTAGCCGGCGGCGACGTGGACCCACCCCTTCTTGCCGCCGATGCGCCGCGCGCACTCGATGAAGTGAGCCGGGTCGGGCTTGTACGAGCGGACCTGCTGGGCGGTGACCACGAGGTCGAAGTCGTGCGGGATGTGGCGGCGCGTGAGGCCGAGCAGCTTGTCGTCGATGTTGGCGATCAGCCCGGTCTGGAGCTTCGCGCCGAGCTTCTTGATCGTCGGGTTGGTCTCCTTGAACGGCGCCCAGCGCTGGACGGAGTCGGGCAGGAAGCCCGCCCGCGAGGGCTCCAGCGGCCAGCCGATCTCCTTGGCGATGCGCACGGCCACGCGTCGCAGCACCTCGGCGTAGAGCTCGTAGGAGCCGCTCTCGATCTCGCGCTCGTACTCGTGGAAGCGCGAGATGACCTCCTGCGGATCCTCGATGGTGAATCCGTCCTTGGCCGCCTCACGCCGAAAGGCGTCGAAGACGCCGCCCTCCCAGTCGATGAGGGTGCCGTAGACGTCGAAGGTGACGAAGTTGACCTTGGAGGGAAGGGGCATCGGGCCGGGCATTCTGCCATTTGCCCGGCATCGGGCGCGGCCACGCGGTGGCGCGGCCACGCGTCGCCTACCCTGTGGGCCATGGCCGCCGACACCATCTCCTTCGCCCGTGGGGCGCCGTCCCTCGACATCGTCGACGTCAAGGGCCTCAAGGCCGCCGCCGCGCGCGCCTTCGACAACGACCCGGGTGGGACGACCGCCTACGGAACGTCGATCGGCTACGCGCCGCTGCGCCAGTGGATCGCCGACCAGCACGGCGTCGAGCCCGGCCAGGTCATCGTCACCAACGGCTCGATGCAGGCCGACGCGTTCCTGTTCGACGAGCTCGTCTCACCCGGCGACCCTGTGATCGTCGAGCGCCCGACGTACGACCGCACGCTTCTCGGCCTGCGCGAGCGCGGCGCCGACATCCGCCCCGTCGAGCTCGAGCCCGACGGCATCGACGTCGAGGGCGTCGGCCGCCTGCTCGACAGTGGCGTGCAGGCCAAGCTGGCCCACATCATCCCCAACTTCCAGAACCCGGCCGGCTACACGCTGTCGCGCGCCAAGCGCGAGGGGCTGCTGGCGGTGGCGCGCGAGCACGGGATGACGATCTTCGAGGACGACCCGTACGTGTCGATCCGCTTCAGCGGCGACCCGCTGCCGACGATGCTGTCGCTCGACCGCGACGACACCGTCGTCTACGCCTCGTCGTTCTCCAAGACCGTCTGCCCGGGCATCCGCGTGGGCTACCTCGTCGGCCCCGCCGCGACGATCGGCGCGATCGCCAAGCGCGCGACGAACACCTACATCAGCCCGAACATGGTCGCCCAGTCGATCGTCCACGAGTTCTGCGTGAGCGGCGCGCTCCGCGATTCGGTCGAGACCGTCCGCAGCGCGCTTCGCGACCGCGTGGCCGCGCTGACCGGGGCGCTCGAGCGCGAGCTGCCCGACGCGCACTTCGTGGCCCCCGAGGGCGGCTACTTCATGTGGGTCGAGCTGCCCGAGGGCGTCGACGTCGACGCGCTGTTCGCCGCCGCCGGCGAGCGCGGAGTGACCTTCGTCAAGGGCACCGACTTCCTGCTCGACGGCGGGCGCAACACGCTGCGCCTGGCCTACTCGGGCGTCACGGTGAAGCAGATCGACGAGGGTGTCTCGCGCCTGGCCGAGGCCTACCACTCGCTGACCGGCACGCCGGCCGCCGCCTGAGCGGCCGGTCCTTCAGCGGCCGTGGTGGCGGGGCACTCAGCGGCCGTAGCGGTCCCGCGACAGCACGAGCTGCTCGGGCAGCGCGACGCGCGGCGGGGGCGACGGGTCGGCGACCACGGAGACCGTCTCGGCCACGGTCGCGTCGACGGTGAGCGTCCGCCCGGCGGCCTCGACGATGACCTCGTCGTCGGTCTTGGAGTCGACCCTGCCCTGCAGGCCGGGCTCCAGCCCGCTGCGCTTGAGGTAGTGCAGCAGCTCCTCGGCCTCGTTCTCGAAGCGCAGGATGGTGACGCTCGCGCCCTCCTGCACGTCGGCCAGCGGCACGCCCTCGATGCGGTGCCCGGCGCGGATCGGATGGCCGTGGGGACAGGTCTTGGCGTCGCCGATGGCGGCGAGCATGCGCTCCTCGAGCACGGGCGACATCGCGTGCTCCAAGCGCTCCGCCTCCTCGTGGACCTCGTCCCACGGCACGCCGAGGACGTCGGTCAGGAAGCGCTCGATCAGCCGGTGGCGGCGCACGATTCCCTCAGCGTGCTCCTGCCCGCTGGCCGTGAACGAGATCGCCTTGTCGGCCGCGCGGGTGATGTACTCGTCGCGCTCCAGGCGCCCGATCATCTCGTGCACGGTCGGCGGCGAGAGCTGCATGGCCCGCGCCACGTTCGCGCCCGTCATCGGCAGGCCGGCTTCCTGCAGCCAGAACAGCGTCTGGAGGTACTCCTCCTCGGCGACGGTGGCGTGCTCGGCAGCCATGGCGTCCCATCGTAATAGGCTGGGAGCCGTGCGGGTGACGCACGGCACATGCGCGCTCGTCACGGGTGCCTCGCGCGGCATCGGGCAGGCGCTGGCCGAGGCGATCGCCGCCCGCGGCGCGACCGTCGGCCTGGCCGCGCGCTCGGCCGACCAGCTCGAGGCGCTGGCCGCCGCGCTTCCCGGCCACCACCACGTGCTGCCCTGCGACGTGACCGATGCCGCCTCGGTGGCCGGGGCTGTCGACGCGTTCGTCGCTCGCGCGGGCGGCCTCGACCTCGTGGTGGCCAACGCCGGCGTGAGCCACTACGAGCCCTTCCGCGACCAGCCGCTCGAGCGCGCGCTGGCCATGAGCGAGGTCAACTGGCACGGCACGCTGTTCACCGTGCACGCTGCGCTGCCGGCGCTGCTCGAGCGCGGCTCCGGCCACGTGGTCGTCGTGTCCTCGGGCGCCGGGCTGCGCTCGTTCCCCGGCGCGGCCGTGTACAGCGCGACGAAGGCGGCCCAGCGCGCGTTCGCCGAGGCCCTGCGCCACGAGCTCGACGGGACCGGGGTGTCCGTCACCGTCGTGCTGCCCGGCGAGATCGCCACCTGCCTGCACACGCACGAGCGCGACCGCCTGCCCGACTGGTACCGCGGCGGCGACGGCGCGGCCTCGCCCCACGCGCTGGCCGCCCGCGTCCTGGAGGCCGTCGAGTACGACGAGCGCGCCGTGGTGACCCCGCGCTTCGTGCGCGTGCTCGGCGCGATTCACGGCGTGTCGCCGCGCGCCGGCGACGCGCTGCTGCGCCGGCTGCGCGGGGCGAGCGCGGCGCCGCGGCGGGGATAGTGCGTCTGGCGCGGGCAGGGCGCGGTGCGAGGGCGCTTGGCGACGCTATTCGGTAACAGTCGCCCTCGGACCGCCGTTTTCGCCGCCAACGCACGCAAGCCCATGGCATGCGGCATGCGTGGGTTTCCGTACGTCCGTGGCGTTCGGCCCGCTCCCCTCGGTGCCCTGGGCCGGAATCGCCGCTGCGAAGTGCGCTACGCGCCGCCCAGCCCCGTCAGCCGCTCGCTCAGCTCCCACAGCCGGCGCCGGGCGCCCGCGTCATGGGCCTGCGGGTCGGCGCGTGCCTCGCGCAGGCCGTCGAAGTAGCGCCCGCTGACGCCGTCCATCGCGGGGTCGGCGGCGAGGCGGACCGTCGCCTCCGTGCCCTGCTCGAGGCTGCTCGCCGGCGCGTTGCCGGCGTGCAGGACCATCTTGGTCGGCATGTAGGTCGCGGGGTGCAGCGCGTTGGCGGTCACGCCGTCGCCGGCCAGTCGGTCGGCGAGCTCGATCGTGGCCATGACCTGGGCGAGCTTGCTCTGGCAGTAGGCGCGCAAGCCGCTGTAGCCGTGCTCGAGCATCACGTCGTCGAAGTCGATCGCCATCTGGCCGGCCGAGGCGACGTTGACGATCCGGGCGCCGCCGCCGCGTCCGGCGCCGACGAGCAGCGGCTCGAGCAGCCGCGTGAGCAGCCAGCCCGCCAGGTAGTTGACCGCGAAGCGCAGCTCGAGCCCGTCGGCGCTCTCCAGGCGCGCGCCGTCGCCGGGCAGCGTGGTGCCGACGCCCGCGTTGCTGACGAAGACGTCCAGGGACTCATGGTCGCGGGCGACCTCGGAGGCCAGCCGGCGGACCTCGTCCAGCGAGGCGAGGTCGGCCAGGTAGACCTGGTCGCTTCCGGCCTCGGCGGCCACCTCCCTCGCCCGTCCTGCGTCGCGGCCGTGGACGAGCACGCGGGCGCCGCGCGCGGCCAGCTCACCCGCCACGGCACGGCCGAGGCCGTCGGTCGCGCCCGTGATGAGGACAGTCCTGCCGTCGATTCGGTGCATCCTAGGCGTCGTGTCGCGCCCCGATCGAGCCGATCAGCGGCCTCGCCCCGCTGCGGCCACCGCGCTCCTCGCGGCGGCCGGCGAGGGCGAGCGCCGCCGGGCGGCGTACGGCGCCGCGACGGCGAGCAGACCCCGGGCCCAGGCGGAGGAGAAAGCGCGATCGCGTCAACCGGGTGGAGGCCCGAGCGTCGCGCGGTGGACCACCTCGGCGGGCAGGACGACCCGCTCGGCCGGCCCGTGCGGATCCTCGACCGAGGCCAGCACGAGGTCGACGGCGATCTCGGCCATGCGCCGGAGGTCCTGACGGACCGTCGTCAGCCGGAACACGTCCCACGCGGCCATCCCGATGTCGTCGAACCCGACGATGCTGACGTCGCCGGGCACCGAGAGCCCGAGGGCATGGGCGGCGTTGATCGCGCCAAGCGCCACGACGTCGTTCGCGCACATGACCGCGGTCGGGCGCTGCGGGCCGGCCACGAGCTCAGACAGCGCGCGGTGGCCGCTCTCGTAGGTGAACCGGCCCCGGCGCGTGAGCTCGTCCGGCAACGGGATCTCGTGACAGGCCAGCGCGTCACGGATGCCGGCTTCGCGGTCGCGGGCCGTGCTCGTCGTCGGCGGGCCGAACACGGCCGCGATCGAACGATGGCCGGCCTCGACGATGTCCGCGGCCATGGCCGTCGCGCCCCGCCGGTTGTCCACGGAGCACGCGGCGATCGCCTCGTCGTCCACGACCCGGTTGAGGAGCACGAACGGGAAGCGGCGCGCTTGGAGCTCACCCGGCAGCGGCGAGTCCAGATGCGTCGTCGTGAGGATGACGCCGTCGATCGAGCCGTCGATCAGCCGCTCGACGCGCTCGGGATCGTTGCGCTGTGGGGTGAAGACGATCATCCGTACGTCCGAGCGCTCCAGGCACTCGTGCAGCGCGTCGAGGAGCTCCAGGTAGAACGGGTTGTCGAGCTCCTCGACGACGACGCCGATTCGGCCCGTGCGACGGGTGGACAGGCTCCTGCCCCGGTCGCTCAGGACATAGCCGAGGCGCTGGGCGGCGACGATCACACGGTCACGGGTGGCCTCGGTGACGCGCTGATCGCCACGCAAAGCGCGGGAGACCGTCGGCTGTGAGACGCCGGCCTCCCGAGCCACGTCATGGCTCGTGGGCAGTCGCTCGGGCTCGCGCGCGCTGCGTCGCTCGGGGGAGTCGGGGGTGTTGTCGCGCTCGTTGATCGGCATTGGGGGAGGCGAGCGACCGCAGCGGTCGGCAGCCTAATCGCTCGACCGGCTGAGGCATACGTATGTATGGTCGTCCGCGGACCCGAGCTCGAGGTGACGAACGATGCCGCCGATCTATCTGAAGCGCCCGAACCCGCCCACCACCGAGGCCACCGATGAGCTGCGACAGCGCGTCAGCGACATGCTGCGCGACCTCGAGAACGGCGGCATCGACGCGGTGCGCCGGTGGTCGCGCGAGCTCGACGGCTGGGAGCCCGACGACTTCGTGGTCGGCGAGGAGGAGTTCGCGGCGGCGGCGGACGCTCTGGGCGACGAGCTGCGCGCGCACATCGCCCTCGCCCAGGACCACGTCCGTCGCTTCGCTCAGGCGCAACGGGCCACGTTGAGCGACCTCGAGATCGAGATCGAGCCCGGCGTGGTGCTCGGTCACCGTCACATTCCGGTGGACGCCGTCGGCGCCTATGTCCCCGGTGGCCGCTACCCGATGCTCGCGTCGTCGTTCATGACGATCCTGGTGGCCAAGGAGGCGGGCGTGCGGCGCGTCGTCGGCTGTGCGCCACCGCAGCGCGGCGGCGGCATCCACCCGGCCATGCTGTACGCGATGCGAACGTCCGGCGCTGACACCATCGTCGCCCTCGGTGGTGTGCAGGCGCTCGCCGCGATGGCGTTCGGGCTCATCGACGGAGTCGCGCCGGTCGACATGCTGGTCGGGGCGGGCAACGCCTACGTCGCGGAGGCCAAGCGCCAGCTGTTCGGCCGCGTCGGGATCGACCTCCTCGCCGGGCCGACCGAGGTCCTCGTCATCGCCGACGACACGGCCGACCCACGGCTCGTGGCCGCGGACCTGCTGGGCCAGGCCGAGCACGGGCCGACGTCGCCGGCCGGGCTCATCGCCATCGGCGAGGACACGGCGCGAGCGGTTGCCGCGCACGTCGACGAGTTGCTCGCGGACTGGCCGACCGCGGACGTCGCGGGCCCGGCGTGGCGGGACCACGGCTGGATCGCGGTCGTGGAGGACGACGACGAGGCGATCGCGTTGTCCGACGAGGCGGCCAACGAGCACCTCGAGGTCCACGTCGACGAGCGCAAGCTCGACGACTACCGCGACAGCCTGCGCAACTATGGCTCGCTGTTCCTCGGCGCGGAGGCGACGGTGGCGTATGGCGACAAGGCGGTGGGCACCAACCACGTCCTCCCCACGTCCCGCGCGGCCCGTTACACCGGCGGGCTGTGGGTCGGGAAGTTCCTGAAGACGTGCACCCACCAGCGTCTCACGGAGGAGGGCACCCGGCGGGTCGCGCCGGCGGTCGAGGCGATATCGCTGGCCGAGAACTTCGCCGGTCACGCGCTCACGGCCACGATGCGCCTCGAGCGCCTGCGGGCATCGACGTGACGGCCGACCGCTGGTCGCTGGCGGGGACCGTCGCGCTCGTCGCCGGCGCCGGACGGGGGATCGGCCGGGGCTGCGCGCATGCGCTGGCCGAGGCGGGTGCCGCGGTGCTGCTCGTCGCACGCAGCGCGGCGGATGTCGATGCCGCAGCGGGCGAGATCGCCGCCGCGGGCGGGACGGCGCGCGCTCACGTAGCGGACGTGACCGACGAGGCGCAGGTCGCGGGCGCCGTGGCCGCCGCGCACGACCTCGGCGACCTGCGCGTGTGCGTCAACTCGGCGGGCACGAACCGGCCGGGGCCGGCGCGGTCGTACCCCGCCGAGGACTGGGACGCCCTGTTCTCCGTCAACGTGCGCGCCACGTTCCTCGTCTGTCGCGCGGTCGGGGACGCGCTCCTCGAGCGTGGCGTGCCGGGATCGATCGTGAACCTGTCCTCCCAGATGGGGACGGTCGGCTACCCCGGCCGCGTCGCGTACTGCGCGACGAAGCACGCGGTCGAGGGCCTGACGAAGGCGCTCGGCGTCGAGTGGGCGCCGAGCGGCGTCCGCGTCAACGCCGTGGCGCCGACGTTCGTGGAGACGCCGCTGACGCGCCCGATGCTCGAGGACCCCGACTTCCGCGCCGACGTGCAGCGGCGGCTGCCGACCGGCGAGCTGGCAACCATCCAGCAGGTCGCCGACGCGGTGCGCTACCTGGCATGTCCCGCGTCGGGGAGTGTCACCGGCGCCATCCTGCGCGTCGACGGCGGCTGGACCGCATGGTGAGCCCAGTTCGGCGCCTGTGCTTGACGCGGGGATTCGCAGCGCCTATGAATACGTATGTCAACCCGGGCGCCGCGTGGCTCCCGAGCACGTTGGGAGCAAGCGGATGGCTCGCCTGATCGACCTCTCGCAGGAGATCTACGAGGGCATGCCGGTCTACGCCGGACACCTCGAGACCAAGGTCTGGCAGCACCACTCGCACGAGGACACCGCTCCGATGTTCGAGAGCGACTTCTCCTATCAGAGCCTGGGGATCACCCTCTGCGACCACGGTCCCACGCACGTCGATGCGCTGAGCCACCTCGACCCGCGCGAGGGCGCGCCGACGATCGATCGGATGGCGCTCGACCTCTTCTGCGGCGAGGGGACGTGCCTCGACATCTCCGACGTGCCCCCGCGCGAGTACTGCACGGGCGAACGGCTGGACCGGGCGCTGGACGAGGCGGGCACCGAGCTGCGCCCCGGCGAGGTGCTGCTGCTGCGCACGGGCAGCGCAGAGCGCTTCGGCGGCACGCCGGAGTACACCACGCAGTACCCGGGCCTGGACGCGTCGGCAGCCGACTGGCTCGGCGATCACCGGGTGAAGGTCTTCGGCGTCGACTCGCCCAGCCCGGACAACCCGGCGGACCGGGTCTACCCGGTGCACCTGTTCTGCCGCGAGAACGGCGTCACCCACTACGAGAACCTCGCCAACCTGCAGGCCGTCGTCGGGCAGCGGTTCCGCTTCTTCGGCTTCCCGCTGCGCATACGCGGCGGTCACGGATCGCCGGTCCGCGCCGTGGCGATGCTCGACGACTAGGGCGCCCCGGGGGCGTCGGACACGACAGGAGGAGAGACATGCCGACGAAGGTGACCGACACGATCCTGCCGACCACGATGATCGGCTCGTATCCCAAGCCGCGCTGGTACACGCATTACCAGCTCGGCGGAGCCGACATGCTGGAGTGGTGGAAGGCCGAGGAGAACTGGCACGCATGGTGGGACGCGACCACCGCGTGCATCAAGGACCAGGAGCTCGCGGGCCTGGACATCGTGACCGACGGCCAGATGCACTTCGACGACTACGGCGGCGGGATCGGCTCGTTCGTGTGGTACTGGTACGAGCGGCTGGGCGGCTTCACCAAGGCCAAGCTGCCCAACCCGCTCGCGCGCGAGATCGAGGCGGCCGAGGACGGCGACCTCAGCCAGGCGGCGTGGATGCACAACTGGGGGGGCACGGCGGTGACCGGCGAGGTCTCCCGCGGCATCCCGGGCCGGCTCGGCGAGATGCACGAGGCCGCGCGCCAGCTGACCGACAGGCCGGTCAAGGTCTCGGTCGGCGCGGGGCCGCCGAACCTCACCTACCACGTCGATTTCAAGCACCCGGAATCGAAGTACTCCGACGCTCGGCGCCTGGCCGAGGATCTCGTGCCGATCTTCAACGAGGACCTGAAGGACCTCGTCGCCCACGGCGCGCAGTACATCCAGATCGAGGACCTCGGCGCGTGGATGCTCGCGCTGGACGACAAGAGCGACTGGGTGATCGACGTGCTCAACGCGTGGATCGACGGCGTCGACGCGAAGATCGCGTGGCACTGCTGCCTCGGTGCCGGCTACGGCAACACGTTCCGCGCGGTCGAGGACGCGCTGCCGCGGGTGCTCGAGCGCTGGATGGACGTCAACGTCGAGCAGTACGCGCTCGACTTCGCGTTGCGCGACATGGTCGACGTCAAGGCGCTCGAGGTCATCCCCAAGGACAAGGAGGTCCAGGTCGGCGTGATCGACATCCGCACGCTGTACATCGAGTCCGACAACGAGATCGTCGAGCGCATCCACAAGGCGCTCGAGCACATCGACCCCGAGCAGGTCTACCTGTCGACCGACTGTGGCCTGAAGGCGCTGCCGCGGTTCTGCGCATACGAGAAGCTGCGCGCGCTGTCGCGCGCCGCCGCTCGCGTCCGCGAGGAGATCGGCGTGCCGGCGGGCGTGAGCGCCTGAGGACGACGGGCCGGCGGGTGCGCCGAGAGGCCTTAAGCTCAAGGCCCGTGGCGCTCCCGCTGACCTCACCGCTCCTCCCCCAGCTCGCGCGCTCGCGGGCGGCGCTGCCCGATGGCGAAGGCTGGGCCTACGAGCCCAAGTGGGACGGGTTCCGTGCGATCGCCTTCGTCGACGGCGACGAGGTCGAGCTGCAGTCGCGCAACGGCCGCCCGCTGACGCGCTACTTCCCCGAGCTGCGCTTCCCGCGCGGGCGCTACGTGCTCGACGGCGAGATCGTCATCCACGGGCCCGACGGCCGCCAGGAGTTCGGCCTGCTCGGCCAGCGGATCCATCCGGCGGCCTCGCGGATCGCGCGGCTGGCCGAGGAGACGCCGTCGATCTTCATCGCCTTCGACCTGCTCGCGCGCGACGACGAGGTGCTGCTCGAGCTGCCCTACCACGAGCGGCGCGCCGCGCTCGAGGCGCTCGTCGACGCGCCGGTCGAGCTCACGCCGAAGGTCGACACCGCCGGCGAGGCCGAGCACTGGCTGCGCGAGGCCGAGGGCGTGATCGCCAAGCAGGCCGACGCGCCCTACCGGCCCGGCGAGCGCGTCGGCATGGTCAAGGTCAAGCGCGTGCGCACGCTCGACGCGGTGGTCATGGGCTGGCGGCCGGGCAAGGCCGAGAACACCGTCGGCTCGCTGATCCTGGGCCTCTACGGCAAGGACGGCAGGCTGCACGAGATCGGGCACTCCAGCGGCTTCTCGGCGCGCGAGAAGCGCGAGCTGATCGGCACGCTGGCCCCCTACGAGACCGGCGAGCGCGGCACGGGCGAGCCCAGCCGCTGGACGGCCGGGCGCGACCTGGAGTGGGTCGCGCTGCGCCCCGAGCTCGTCGTCGAGGTCAGCTTCGACCACGTCTCCGACGGGCGCATCCGCCACGGCACGAAGGTCCAGCGCTGGCGCGACGACAAGCCGCCGCGCGAGTGCACGGTCGATCAGCTCGACGCCTGAGGCGAGCGGCGCAACGCCACCGCGGCGCCGGCCAGCGAGCAGCGCGGCCACGACGAACGCCGCCCGGCTGCCGGCCGCGCCGGCCACGGTGACGAGCGCCGTGCGCTTCTGCGACGCCCCGAGCTGCGGTCAGTTCTTCGCCCCTCAGCGACCCGACCGACGCTGGTGCGGCCCGGCGTGCGGCACACGTGCTCGCGTCGCACGCCACCACGCGGCGCACGCGCGGGCCCGTTGACTACGCCTCGCGCGCCTCGGGATCCTGGCCGAGAACGGCACGCCCGCCGTCGACGGGCACGATCGCGCCGTTGACGTAGCTCGCCTCCGGCGACAGCAGGTGGGCGACGACGGCGGCCACCTCGTCGGGCCGCCCGACGCGGCCGAGCGGGTGCAGGCGACGCATCGCGCCGGCGACGCCGGGTTGCTGCTCGAGCAGCGCCTCGTAGCGCGCGGTGGCGATCGAGCCGAGCGCCACGGCGTTCGTGCGGATGCCGCGCGGCCCGTAGTCGACGGCCAGCGCCCGCGTCAGGCCCTCGACGGCGGCCTTGGCCGTGGCGTAGGGCAGCGCGCCGGCCACCGCGCGCTGGGCCTGGTGAGAGGACACGTTGACGATCGCGCCCGGACGGCCGGCATGCAGGAAGCGCCGGACCGCGGTCGCGCAGCCGGTGACGGCGAGCCCGAGGTTCAGCGCGATGAGCTCGAGCACCTCGCGAGCCGGCGCCTCGTGCAGGGACGCGTCCCGGAAGACCGCGGCGTTGTTGACCCAGCCGGCCAGCGGACCGGCCTGCTCGGCAGCGTCGGCGACCCGCGCGGCCACCGCCTCGTCACCGGCGTCGCCCGCCACCGCGCTCACCCGCGGGAGGTCGCGGGTCCAGGCCAGCGCGTCGGCGTCGAGGTCGAGCACGATGACGTGGCCGTCCCGCGCCAGCCGCTCGGCGAGCGCCCGGCCGACGCCTTGACCGCCGCCGGTCACCACGTAGGACGGCGTCATCCCGCGCTCAGCGTCGACGGCACGAGCTACTCGTGCTTGCGCGCGCGACTGTGCGGCACGCGGTCGCCGCTCGCCCGCCTGCTCGTGTACTCCTTCGCGGCCATGCGCGAAAGCATGACCGACCGGCCGGTGCTCGTGGCTCCCGCCGCTTTCGGCGGGCTGCGCGCGCCCGCGGTGGCCGCGGCGATCGGGCGCGGACTGGAGGCCGCGGGCCTGGCGCCGCCCGACCTGTGCCCGGTGGCCGGCGGCGGGACGGGCACGATCGAGGTGCTGCTGCCGGCCCTCGGCGGCGAGACCGGCGCCGGGTTCGCGCTCGTCGAGGAGTCGGGGACGGCGCTCGTAGAGTGCGCGGCAGAGCCGGACGCCACCACGGAGCGGCTGCGCGCGGCGGCGGCCGAGGGTCCCGCGGTGATCGTCGTCGCCGCGGCCGACGCCGGCCTCGACCATGCGGCGTCGGCGCTCCACGCGGCCGGCGGCCTCGGCGGAGCGCGCGTCGTCGTGCTGCGGGGCCGCGCCTCGGACCGCGCCGAACTGCCCACCCGCGTGGTCGTCGAAGCGGGGGCGCGCTTCGTCCTCGACGCGCTGGGCGTCGACCCGCGCCTGCGCGCCGCCCGCGCGGTCATCGTCGGCACCGGCCGCCTCGACGGGCGCGCGCTGCGCGGCGGCGTCGCCGGCGAGCTCGCGGTCCGCGCCCGACAGGCGGGCGTCCCGTGCCACGCGGTCGTCGGCGTCGACGCGCTGGACCGCTTCGAGGCCCGGATGCTCGACCTCCAGCGGGTCGTCGAGGCGCTGGACGCGCCGGCGCTCGAGGCCGCCGCCGCGCGGCTGATCGACGTGCTCTAGGAGGTGCGCGGCGGGGCCGCCGCCGCTCAGCGAGGCGGCGCCAGGGTCACGGCGAGCGATCCGAGCGGCTCGAGCTCGGCCACGAGCTCGTCGCCGGGGCGGACCGGGAGCGGTGGGACGACCGCTCCGGTGATGATCACCTCGCCGGCCCGCAGCCGCTCGCCGTGCGCGGCGAGCACCCCGGCGACGTGGCGGACCACGTCGACGAGCTCGCCGGTCAGCGCCTGGGGGTCGTCCGTGCGGTCGGTCTCCTGGCCGTTGCGGAGCACGCGTCCGCCGATGCCCTCGGCCGTGCGGCGCGCCGGATCGACGGGACCGAGGATCACGTGGCGATGGAAGATGTTGCCGGCCAGGATCTCCTCGGGGTCCGAGCCCGGCGGGGGATCGACGTCGGCCAGCTCGACCGCGGGACCGAGGCCGGCGATCGCCGCGACGGCGCGGTCGCGGTCGGTCTCGCCCGGCAGGTCGTCTCCCATGTGCACGGCGATCTCCGCCTCGAACCACGCGTTCGCCCAGCCCGTGACGTCCGCCCCGACGCTGCCGTCGGCGGACGCCGCGAGCAGGCTGCGGTCGGTGAGGAAGCCGACGAGCGGCGCGTCGGTGCCGAGCTGCTCGAGCGCCGCCGGCGCGCCGAAGCCGACCTTCCAGCCCAGCGGCCGCTCGCCGGACGCCAGGCGCTCACGGCGCAGTGCGAGCTGCGCACGCATGCCCCGGGCGATGCGCTCGTCGCCGCTCATGCGTCGTCGAAGCCGTCGTCCGGGCCGGGGATGGCGTAGCCCGCCGCCTCGAGCGAGCCCGCCCCGCTCCAGCCCCAGAACAGGAGCACCTCCTCGTCGGACGTGTTGTCGAAGCCGTGCCAGTTGCCGCGCGGGGTGAAGACGACGTCGCCCGCACGCGACGGCTCGCGGCCCTCGTTCGTGTAGATCTCGCCCTCGCCGCTCAGCACGACGAGGAACTCGTCGCAGTGCGGGTGCAGGTGGCGCTCGTGCCGTGCTCCGGGCGGGAGCACGGTGCGCCCGACCACGAGCTCGCCCGACCCGGCCGCTCGGGCGTCGATCAGGAACTGGACCCGCATGTCGATCCAGCCCTCGTCCTCCCGCAGGCCCCGCTCGAGGGGCACGTCCTCGATGCGCGTGCGGTAGGGCGATCGCGGCGCGCTCATCGATCGCCGCCCATCCGCCGGAACACGTCGTACACGGCGATCCACTCCTCCTCGACGAAGCCGGCCGCCCGGCAGGCGGTCAGCCACTGGTCGGCCAGCGCGGCGAACGGCAGCGGCGCACCGAGCTCGCGCCCGAGCCGCAGCCCGAGCTGCTGGTCCTTCTGCTGCAGGTCGACGTTGGCGAAGGCGGTCTCGGGCTGGCCGCCCTCGAGGATCATCGGGCCGCGGTAGGCGAGCATCGGCGAGGCGATCACGCTCTTGAGGACCGCCTCGACCGCGGCCTCCCGGGCGATGCCCGCCTTCTCGGCCATGGCCACCGACTCGCAGAACGACATCCCCTGCACGACGAGCGAGAGGTTGATCGCCAGCTTCATGAGCAGCGCGCTGCCGTTCGGACCGAGGTAGGTGACCTTCGGCCCGATGTCGGACAGCAGACCCCGCACGCGCTCGAAGGCGGCCTCGTCTCCGCCGACCATGATCGAGAGCTCACCGGCGGCCAGCGTGGCCGGGCTGCCCGACACGGGCGCGTCGAGCATCAGCGCGCCGGTCGCCGCCACGCGCTCGGCGATCGCGCGGCTCTCGTCGGGCGCGATCGTCGAGAAGTCGACGAGCACGTCGCCGGGACCGAGGCCGGCGAGCAGCCCATGCGGACCGTCGCACACCGCATGAACGGCGGACGCGCTGGTCAGCATGGTGCACACCACGCTCGAGCGCTCGGCCAGCTCACGCGGCGTGCCGGCCCGCGCCATCCCCTCGCTCAGCAGCGGCTCGGCCTTCGCCGGCGTGCGGTTCCAGCCGAAGACCGCATGGCCCGCGAGCAACAGCCGGCGGACGACGCCCGCGCCCATCGTTCCGAGCCCGGCGAACCCGACCGCAGGCGCGCTCTGCGCCGCGGTCACGCCGCGTCCCGGGACGGGCGGCGCGCGATCGCGGACAGCTCACGGACCGGGGGCACGACGCGATGCTATCCCGCGCCGGACAGCCGCCGACCCGCGGGCGGTGGCCCTCCCCCGGCCGGTCGGCGGGTTCTCCCCAGCCGGCCCGAGGAGGACCGAACCCCGGCGGTTGCGCATTCCCCCGGCAAGACACCGGTCCGCCCCATGGGACCGACCACTGCCGGCGGGCAGAGTACGGGCATGCTGTCGACCGTCTCCATCAGCCCCGCCGCCCAGCCGAGCGACTCCTTCATGTACGTCGACACCGACGTCCCGCCCGGCATGACGCTCTCCGCGTGGCGCGGCGAGAAGGTCCGGGCGCAGGCGCCCCGCAGCCGCACGCTGCGCACCCTGCGACGCCTCGCGCACTGAGGGCGCCCGAGCGCGCACCACGCGCCACCTCATGGCCGCTCAGCGCTCGCCGGCCAGCAGCTCGGCCAGGTGCAGCACGCGGGTATCGAGCCCCCGGCGGCGGACGCCCTGCTCGAGCTGCCGGTAGCAGCCCGGGTTGACGACGACGATCACGTCGAGCTCGGCCGCGGCGATCTCGTCGAGGTGGCGATCGAGCACGCGCGCGCTGTCCTCCGGGCGCAGCAGCGCGTACGTCCCCGCCGCGCCGCAGCAGGCGGCGGCGCTGGGCAGCTCGACGTACTCCCCGGCGCGCTCGATCAGCGCGCGCGGCTCTCGCCACACCCCGAGCCCGTTGCGCAGGTGGCAGGAGTCCTGCAGGCCGATCCGCAGTCGCTCGCGAGACCCGCCGGGGGCGGGCGCCGCCGGCTCGCCCTCCCGCCCGGCCAGCCACTCCGACAGCTCGCGAACGCGATCGCGGCCGAGCACGGCGGCCAGGTGCGCTGCGCAGCCGCCCGACGTGGTGACGATCGTCCCCTCGAGTCGCTCGCCGACCTCGCGCGCCAGCTCGCGACCCCGCGCGAGCTCGCCGTTGTGGGCGTGCAGCGCGCCGCAGCAGCCCTGGTTCGCAGGGGCGGCCAGCTCGGGGGCGAGCGCCCGCGCGCGGCGGCTCACCCGCGGGTAGAGCGCGCGCTCGAAGCAGCCGAGCATCAGGCTCGCGCCGCCCGCGCCGGACCCGCGCGCGTGGCGGCGCACCAGGCCCATCGCCCGGACGCGCCGGCGCGCGTTCACCGCCCACAGCATCGCGCGCAGCCGCAACGGCCGGCGACCGCGCGACCACACGTGGTCGCGCCACTCCTCCAGCAGGGCGCCGTACTGCACCCCGGCCGGGCAGACCGGCTCGCACGCGCGACAGCCGAGGCAGAACGAGGACTCCTCGACCACGGTCGGGTCGTCGTCCCCCAGCCGCCCCGTCTCGATCGCGCGCATCAGGTTGATCCGCCCGCGCGGCGACGAGGTCTCGTCCGCGGTCAGCTCGTACGTCGGGCACGCGGGCAGGCAGAAGCCGCACGAGATGCAGCGGTCGAGCAGCTCCGGCGTGAAGATCCCGCGCCCCTGCGGGCCGGCGCCGGTCGGCGCGCTCGAAAGCGTCATGAGCCGAGCTTGCCCGGGTTGAGGATCCCGTGCGGATCGAACGCGGCCTTGATGCGGCGCAGCAGCGCGAGCTGCGCCGAGCCGAGCTGGCGCTCGAGGTAGGGCAGCTTGACCATCCCCACCCCGTGCTCGCCCGTGATCGAGCCGCCCATCTCGATGGCGTGCGCGAAGATCTCCTCGAAGGCCCGGTGCGCGCGCGCAAGCGCGTCCTCGTCGGCCGGGTCGAGCACGACGGTCGGGTGCAGGTTGCCGTCGCCGGCGTGCCCGAAGGTGCCGATCGTCAGGTCCAGCCGCACGGCGATCTCCTGGATGCGCCCGACCATCTCGGCGATCCGCGAGCGCGGGACGGTGGCGTCCTCGAGGATCAGCAGCGGCGCCAGCCGCGAGAGCGCCGGCAGCGCCGCGCGCCGCGCCTGCAGCACGCCCTCGGCCTCCTCGGCGCTGGCGGCCACGCGCACCTGCGTCGCCCCCTCCGCCTCGCACGCCTGCGCCATGCGCGCCATGTCGCGCCCGATCTCGTGCTCGTCGCCGTCCTGGCCGAAGATCAGAAGCGCGCCCGCCGAGCGGTCCAGCCCGATCCCGGCGTGGTCCTCGACCGCCCCGATCGTCACCTGGTCGAGGAACTCGAGCGTGACCGGGAGCACCCCCGAGGCGAGCACGCGCGACACGGCGCGCGCCGCGTCGGCCAGGTCGGGGAAGTAGGCCATCCCCGTGCCCGACCCCGCCGGGGCCGGCAGCAGCCGCAGCGTGAGCTCGGTCATCACGGCCAGCGTCCCCTCGCTGCCGCACAGCAGGCGTCGCAGGTCGTAGCCGGCGACGTCCTTGACGAGCCGCCCGCCGCTGCGGATCACCTCCCCGCCCGGCAGCACCGCCTCGACCCCGAGCACGTAGTCGCGCGTCACGCCGTACTTCAGCGCGCGCAGCCCGCCCGAGCACTCGGCCACGTTGCCGCCGATCGTCGCCGTCGTGTGGCTGCCGGGGTCGGGCGGGAACAGCATCCGCTGCGCAGCGGCGGCGCCCGCCAGCTCCACCGTGCGCACGCCCGGCTCGCAGACGGCGACGAGGTCGGCCGGGTCGATCTCCTTGAGGCGGGCCATCCGCGTGAGCACGAGCACGATGCCGCCGTGGTGCGGGACGGTGCCCGCGCTCAGGTTCGTGCCCGAGCCACGCGGGATCACCGGGACGCGCTGCGCGTCGGCCAGGGCGAGCACGCCGGCGACCTCCTCGGTGCTGGCCGGGAAGGCCACGGCGTCGGGGCGGGCGTGCTCGAGCGGCGTGGCGTCGGTCGAGAAGGTCAGCAGCGCCCCCTCGTCGTCGCGGACGTGCTCCGGGCCGACGATCTCCTCCAGTCGCGCGCGCAGGTCGGTGGCGGGGCGGTTCGTCGTGACCATCGCCGGGGTCTATCACGCGCGCCAGTAGCCTGGGCGCCGCAGTGCCAGCCCGATGAGCTCGACCCCTGACACGGCGCCCGGGCCACCGGACTCCCCTCCGACGTCCCGCACCCCCACCGCGACGGTGCGCGGCGGCGCGGCAGCGCTGACGCTCGGCGCGCTCGGCGTGGTCTTCGGCGACATCGGCACGAGCCCGCTGTACGCCATGAAGGAGACGTTCAGCGAGGAGCACGGCCTCGCGCCCGAGGCGGGCAGCGTCTACGGCGTGCTGTCGCTGGTCTTCTGGGCGATCACGATCATCGTGAGCGTCAAGTACGTGGTGTTCGTCATGCGCGCCGACAACCGCGGCGAGGGCGGGATCATGGCGCTGATCTCGCTCATCCAGGGCACGGGGATGCGCACCGCCCGGGGCAAGTGGGCACTGATCGCTCTGGGCGTGTTCGGGGCCGCGCTGTTCTACGGCGACGGCATGATCACCCCGGCGATCTCCGTGCTGTCGGCGGTGGAGGGCCTCCAGGTCGCCGCGCCGAGCCTGGATCGGTTCGTCATCCCGATCGCGCTGTCCGTGCTCACGGGACTGTTCGTCGTTCAGCGCTTCGGGACGAGCCTGGTGGGGCGGCTGTTCGGCCCGGTGATGGCGCTGTGGTTCACCTCGCTCGGTGTGCTCGGGCTGGTCAAGGTCGTCGAGGAGCCCTCCATCCTGAAGGCGCTCTCGCCGACCTACGCGGTCGAGTTCTTCCTCGACCAGGGCTCCACGGCGTTCCTGGCCCTTGGGTCGGTCGTGCTCGCGGTGACCGGCGCCGAGGCGCTGTACGCCGACATGGGGCACTTCGGTCGCCGCCCGATCCGCCGAGCGTGGTTCGGGCTCGTCTTCCCCGCGCTGCTGCTCAACTACATGGGCCAAGGCGTCCTACTGCTCTCGGAGCGTGGCGCGGCGGACAACCCATTCTTCCTGCTCGTCCCCGGTTGGGGGCAGATGCCGATGGTTGTGCTGGCCACGCTGGCCACTGTCATCGCCTCCCAGGCCGTCATCTCAGGCGCCTTCTCGGTCACCCGGCAAGCGGTGCGGCTCGGCTTCCTGCCGTACCTGACGATCCGGCACACCTCCGAGAAGGCAGTCGGGCAGGTCTACGTGGCGGCCGTCAACTGGTCGCTCTTCGTGGCCATCGTCGGCCTCGTGATCGGCTTCGGCTCCTCCACCGCGCTGGCCTCCGCCTACGGGATCGCCGTGACCGGCACGCTGGCGATCGACACGGTGCTGTTCTTCGTCGTCGTGCGGATGCTCTGGCGCAAGCCGCTGTGGCTCGTCCTGGCCGGCGCCGCGGGCTTCCTGTTCGTCGATCTGTCCTTCTTCGCCGCCAATCTTCCCAAGGTGGCCTCGGGCGGCTGGTTCCCGCTCGTGATCGGCGCCGTGCTCTTCGTGGTGCTGATGACCTGGCGTCGCGGCCGCGACATCGTGACGCGCCACCGGATCGAGCTGGAAGGTCCGCTGCAGAAGTTCGTCTCCGAGCTCGACGCGTCTCCCGACCCGCCCGTCCGGGTGCGGGGCACCGCGGTGTTCCTGCACGCGAGCGGAGCCACGACGCCGCTGGCCCTGCGCTACAACGTCAGGCACAACCGCGTCCTGCACGAGCGCACGGTGATCTTCTCCGTCGAGACGGTGGGCGTTCCGCACGTCGGCGAGGACGAGCGCATCGACATCGACGACCTGCTCATCCCCGATGACCCGGTGTGCCTGATCACAGCCCGGTTCGGCTTCTCGGACGATCCCGACGTGCCGGCCGTTCTGCGCCATGCGCGTGCCCGCGGCCTGGACATCGACGCCGACGGCGCCTCGTACTTCCTGAGCCGCATCACCATCAACGTCACGCGCGCCCCGGGCATGGCGCGCTGGCGCAAGCAGCTGTTCAGGGCCGTCAGCCGCAACGCGGCGAGCCCGAGCGCCTACTTCGGGCTGCCCGAGGAGCGGGTCGTGTCGCTCGGTTCGAGCGTCGACCTGTAGGCCGATCCGCCGATCGCCTGTCACGCGCGCCAGTAGCTGCGGCTCAGCAGCACGGCGACGGGGATGATCTCCAGGCGCCCGAGCCACATGAGCGCGGTGAGCAGGACGGTCGAGGCGTCGCTGAACGGGGCGTAGGAGCCGAACGGCCCGGCGAACCCGAAGGCCGGGCCGACGTTGCCCAGGCACGCCGCCGAGGCGGCGAAGGCGTCGAAGGCCGGCAGGTCGGTGCCCGCGCGGCGGGCGTCGAGCGTCAGCGCGAGCGCGCCGAACGCGAAGGTCAGCAGGTAGAGCAGCACGAAGACGATCGTCGAACGCAGGGCGCGCTCGTCGACGACCACGCCGCTGACCTGCACCGGCTTGACGTGCTCGCGGTGCACGGCCTGCTTGAGCTCGCGCTTGACGACCTTGAACAGGAGCAGGTGGCGGATGACCTTGATCGACCCGCACGTCGACCCGGCCGAGGCGCCGACGAACATGAGCAGCAGGATCGTCGTCGCCGCCAGCGGGCCCCAGCGCGTGAAGTCCTCGGTCGCGAAGCCGGTCGTGGTCATGATCGCCACGCCCTGGAAGGCGGCGTGGCGGATGCTCGCCCCGCCGCTTTCGAAGCCGCCGGCCAGCAGCTCGACCACGAGCAGCGACGTGCCGAGCAGCAGGAACGCGCCGTACAGCCGGGCCTCCTCGTCGCGCATCAGGATCGCGGGGCGGCGCTGGACGAGGATCACCCACAGGCGCAGGAAGTTCACCCCGGCCAGCACCATGAACAGCATCAGCGCCCACTGCGTGACCGGGGCGAACGCGGCGGCCGAGTCGTTGTGGCTGGAGAAGCCGCCCAGCGATATCACCGAGAAGGCGTGGGCGACGGCGTCGAAGAGGTTCATGGCCGGGTCCAGGCCGGTCCAGCCCAGGGTGGCCAGGACGAGCACGGCGACCGCCGTCAGCGCCACGTACAGCCGCCACAGCCGCCGCGCGGTCTCGCGGATCGTCGCGCTCAGCTTCTCGATCTCCGTCGGTCCGGCGAGCTCGCGCTCGAACAGGTGCCGGCCGCCGATCCGCATCCGCGGCAGCACGGCGACGGCGAGCACGATGATCCCCATCCCGCCGAGCCAGTGGCTGAGCTGGCGCCAGAACAGCATCGAGCGGTCGAGCGCCTCGACGTCGGCGAGCACGGTGGCGCCGCTCGCCGTGAAGCCCGAGACCGCCTCGAAGTAGGCGTCGGCCGGCGCGGACAGTCCCGGGGCGCCGCCCAGGAGGAAGGGCAGCGCGCCGAAGACGGGGACGACGAGCCAGATGAGCGCGACGATCAGGAACCCCTCACGAGCGCCGACGGCCGCGGCCGAGCGGTCGCCGGTCAGCCGGTCGAGCGCCAGCCCGGCGGCGCTCGTGAGCACGCCGGCGATCAGGAACGGCCACGGCGCCTCGCCGTAGCCGAGCGCGACGGCCGTGGGCGCCAGGAACGTGGGGCCGATCCACTTCAGCACGCCGCCGACCAGGTCGAGCGAGCTGCCGACCTCGACGCCGTCGAACGCGCGGGCGAGGCGCCTGGCGCCCCGGCCGCCTCCGTCCAGCCTCACAGCACCTTCTCGACGAGCGACGCGCGGCGCGACTCGACGAACACGATCACGCGGTCCCTGGGGCGCAGCACGTCGTCGCCGTGCGGGAAGCGCGCGGCGCCGTCGCGGATCACGGCCCCGATCAGCGAGCCCGTCTCCGGCAGCTCGCGGAACGGCCGGTTGGCCAGCTCGCTGTCGGCGCGGACGGTGATGTCGAGCACCTCGAAGCGGTCGTCCTCGAGCATCGCGAGCTGGCGGATGCGCGGGTCGTGGGCGAAGCGGACGATCTCCTCGGCGATCAGGTCGCGCGGGTTGATGGCCACGTCGACGCCGCCGCGCTCCAGCACGGCGGCCGACGCGGGGTCGGTGACCACGGCGATGGTCAGCGCGACGCCGTGCATCGTGGCCAGCACGGCGGCGTACAGCGCCTTGGCGTCGTCGTTCAGGCAGAACACGGTGGCCGACGCCTGGCCGATCCGCTCGCGCTCGAGGAAGTCCGCGTCCAGCCCCGAGCTCTCGAACACGTCGGCGTCGGGCAGCGCCTCGGCGACGGCACGCGCCCGCTTGCCGTCGTGCTCGACGAGCCGCACGCGGATGTCGCGATCGAGCAGCACGCGCGCGATCGCCGTGCCCATCTTTCCCGCCCCGAAGACCACGACGTCGTCGATCGTGCGCTGATCGAGCGCGAGCGCGCGAGTCCACTCGCGCGCGGCCGCCGGCGAGCCGATGACCACGATGCGGTCGCCGGGCTCGATCGAGGCGCCACCATCGGGGCGGACCACGCGCTGCTCGCGGATGATGGCAGCCAGCTTGGAGTCCTCGGGGAGCGGCGCGTCGCGCAGCGGCCGCCCGACGATCTCGCCGCCCGCTCCCGCCGCGGGCACGTCGAACTCGACGATCTGCACGAGTCCCTCGGCGAACACGTCGGTCTGGCGCGCGGCGGGCAGGCCGACGATGCCGGCCACCGCATTGGCCGCCTCGATCTCGGCCGAGACCAGGAAGTCGGCGTCGATCTCGCGCTCGCGCCACGCCTCCAGGTACTCGGCGTTCGAGGTCCGCACGATCGTCCGGGCGCCCGACAGCCGCTTGGCGAGCATGGCGGCCACGAGGTTGGGCTCGTCGCGCTCGGTCGAGGCGATGACGAGGTCGGCCTTGGCCACGTTGGCCTCCTGCAGCGTGCGCTTGCTGGCGCCGTTGCCGGCCACGCCGTGCACGTCGAAGCGGTAGGAGAGCGCCGCCAGATTCCTCGGATCGAGGTCGATCACGGTGACGTCGTGCTCGGCGTGCAGCGCCTCGACGATGGTCCGCCCGACGTGCCCCGCGCCGACGATGACGATCCTCACGGCGCGAGCGTAGATGCTCGGGCGGCCATGGCGCACGGTTGGCGTTGCTTCAAGCGGACTTGAACTCGCGCGCGGCGCGTGCTGTGCTTGCCTGGTGGCCGACCCGCTCACCATCGGCGAGCTCGCCCAGCGCAGCGGCGTCGCCACGTCGGCCCTGCGCTACTACGAGGAGCGCGGGCTGATCGCCGGCGAGCGCACCGGGGCGGGCCACCGGCGCTTCCCGCGCGCGGTCGTGCGACGCGTCGCCTTCATCGTGTTCGCCCAGCGCGTCGGGCTGACGCTCGAGGAGATCGGCGCCGAGCTCTCGCGCCTGCCCGCCGATCGCGTGCCCCAGCGCCGCGACTGGGCCAAGCTGTCGAGCTCCTGGACCGCGCGCATCGATGGGCGCATCGCCGAGCTCGAGCGGCTCAAGCGCGGGCTGACCGAGTGCATCGGCTGCGGCTGCCTGTCGCTGGACCGCTGCCGGCTGGCCAACCCGGGCGATCGCGCCGCGCGGCTCGGACCGGGACCGCGCTACCTGCTCGGCGACCGCCCGGCGCCATGATCCCGCGACCGAAGGACGCCCGATGAGCTACCGAGCCCATCTGCCCCAACTCGACGGCGGCCTGTTCCTGACCGACGGCGGCATCGAGACGACCCTGATCTTCCACGAGGGTCTCGACCTGCCCGCGTTCGCCGCGTTCGTCCTGCTCCGGGACGAGCGGGGCACGGAGGCGTTGCGCCGCTACTACGCGCCCTATGCCGAGCTGGCCCGCGAGCATGGTGTCGGCTTCGTGCTCGAGAGCCCGACCTGGAGGGCGAGCCCGCGCTGGGGCCGCGAGATCGGCTGCGACGAGGACGAGCTCGATCGGCTGAACCGCAAGGCGATCGGCCTGATGGAGGAGCTCAGGGAGCGCTACGCGGCGAATCGCGCACCGGTGGTCATCAGCGGCTGCGTGGGGCCACACGACGACGGCTACAGCCCGGCCGTCAGGCTGACGGCGCTCGCCGCCCAGGACTACCACGCAACGCAGATCGCCACCTTCGCCGACACCGCGGCGGACATGGTCACGGCGATCACGATGACCTACGTCGACGAGGCGATCGGCATCACCCGCGCTGCCGTGGAGGCCGGCCTGCCGGTGGCGATCTCGTTCACGCTCGAGACCGACGGGCGCCTGCCCAGCGGTCAAGCGCTGGGCGAGGCGATTCGCCAGGTCGACGAGGAGACGGGCGCCGGAGCGGCGTACTTCATGATCAACTGCGCCCATCCCACGCATTTCGGCGACGCGCTCGCGGGGCCCGAGCCCTGGCACGATCGGATCCGCGGGCTGCGAGCCAACGCCTCCACCAAGAGCCACGCCGAGCTCGACGAGGCCACGGAGCTCGACGAGGGAGATCCCGCCGATCTGGGCGCCCGCTACGCGGGCCTGCGGACGACGCTCCCCGAGCTCAGCGTCCTCGGTGGGTGCTGCGGCACGGATCACCGCCACGTGGGCGAGGTCTGCCGGGCCTGGCTGGCCGATCGCGCCTAGAGGCGCGAACCCGGCTGCCGGCCGCCTTGGCGCGATTAGACTCGCCCGCGAGGGCATGGACGCAACGCTTCTCACCGGCACGAAACAGGGCCGCCGCGACGTGCGCAGCCGGATCGTGGCGTTGCGGCGTACCAGGCGCGGGGGTCTCGCGCTGTACGCCATCTCCGTCGCGCTGGCCGGCGCCGGCTACTACGTCGCCGGAAGGATCGGCCTCGAGCTCGCGTATCTCGATGGGGCGGTGGCGGCCCTGTGGCCGCCGGCCGGGCTGGGCCTCGCCGTGCTCTTCCTCTACGGCCTTCGTCTCTGGCCGGGCATCGTGATCGGCGATCTCCTGCTCGGGGACTACTCGACGCCGCTGGGCACCGTCCTGGGCCAGACGGTCGGGAACACGCTGGCCGTCGTGGTCGCCGCCGCTGCTGCTGCGCCGCCTGACCGGAGGGCGGGGCGACCTCGAGCGCGTCGTCGACGTGCTCGCCTTCGTGGCCTGCGCCCTGGTCGCGGCGATCGTCAGCGCCGCGTTCGGGCCGATCTCGCTGCGCCTCGGCGACGTGATCGCCGCGGATGAGCTCGGGCGCGTCTTCCGCACGTGGACGCTGAGCGACGCGTCCGGCGCGCTGGTGCTGGCGCCGGCCCTGCTGACGTGGGCCGCCGCACGATCGAGCGCAGTTCCACGGCGCGACCTCGTCGAGGGCGGGGTGATCCTCGTCGTGCTCGTGGTGCTGGCCGAGCTGCCCCCGCAGCGCGACGTGCCCTACATCGTCTTCCCGGTCCTCCTGTGGGCGGCGCTGCGCTTCGGCCCGCGGGGCGCCGCCACGGCGATCCTCGTCGTCTGCTCGATCACCGTCTGGAACACGGCGCAGGACGACGGGCCGTTCGTGCGTGACTCGATCACCGACAGCCTGCTCGCCACGCAGCTCTTCGTGGCGACCGCGGCGCTCACGTCGCTGCTCCTCGCCGCGGTGACCGCCGAGCGCACACGCGCGGCGCGGGCGCTGGCGGCCACGGAGGCGACGCAGCGCGCGCTCGCCGACGAGCAGGCGGCACTGCGCAGGGTCGCCACCGCCGTAGCCGGCGATGCGCCGCCGAGCCGCGTGTTCGAGCAGGTGACGGCAGAGCTCGGCCGGCTTCTGGGGCTCCCGAGCGCGAACATCGTTCGCTACGACGGACCCCGGACCGCGACGGTCGTCGGCGGCTGGAGCGAGAGCGGCACCCTGCGCTTCCCGGTCGGCGCCACGCTCGACCTCGACGGCGACTCGGTCGTCGCGCAGGTCCTGCGCAGCGGCAGCGCCCAACGCGTGGAGCGCTACGACGAGGCCAGCGGGACGCTGGCCGAGACGATGCGACGCTTCGGCTACCGAGCCGCCGTGGCGGCGCCGGTGACCGTCGGCGGTCGCTTGTGGGGTGCGCTGGCGGCAGCGACGGCGTCGGACGACGCGCTGCCCGAGGGCATCGAGCAGCGGCTGTGCGACTTCGCCGACCTCGTGGCCCAGGCGCTGGCCAATGCCGACGCCTACGAGAAGCTGGCGGCATCGCGCGCCCGCCTCGTGGAGGTCGGCGACGCCGAGCGCCAGCGGCTCGAGCGCAACCTGCACGACGGTGCTCAGCAGCGGCTCGTCTCGGTCGCCCTGGAGCTGGGGATGGTCGGCGCGAAGCTCGAGAGCGACCCGCAGGCCGCGCGGCAGGTCCTGTCCGCCGCCCAGGAGAACCTCGCCCGCGGCCTCGGCGAGCTGCGCGAGCTGGCGCGCGGGATCCACCCGGTCGTCCTCACGGAGCGGGGCCTCGGGCCGGCGCTCGAGGCGCTGCTGGCACGGGCGCCGCTACCGGTCGAGCTCACCGACATGCCGGAGGAGCGGTTGACGCTGCCGGTCGAGGCCGCGGCGTACTACGTGGTCGCCGAGGCGATCACCAACGTGGCCAAGTACGCGCGCGCGTCCCATGCGACGGTCAGCATCCGACGGTCCGACGGCGTCGCCACGGTGACGGTCGCCGACGACGGCGTCGGCGGCGCCGACCCCGCCGGCGGCTCGGGGCTGCGCGGCCTCGTCGCTCGCGTCGAGGCCCTCAACGGCCGCCTCGAGGTCGACAGCCCGCCGGAGCGCGGCACCCGCGTCACGGCGGAGATCCCGCTGCCCTGACGCTCCGGGCGCGCGAGCTCGTCGTGCGCCCTGGCCCCGCCGCGTGGCCGGTCGCTTGACCTCAAGCAACCTTGAACGTGCATCATCACGCGCATGCTCTTCGACAACAGCGCGCCGCCGCCGCGCGCCGTCCCGCCCTCCTCCGCCGATACGCCGCGCTCGACATCACCGGGCTGACCAAGCGCTATCCGACGGGCACCGAGGCGCTGCGCGACGTGTCGCTGAGCTCCAGGCGGGCGAGTTCTTCGGGCTGCTGGGGCCCAACGGCGCCGGCAAGTCGACGCTGATCCACTGCACGACCGGGCTGGCCCGCCCGACCGCGGGCGCCATCCGCGTCTTCGGCCACGACGCCGTCGAGCACTACGAGCAGGCGCGGCTGGCCGTCGGCCTGGCGCCGCAGGACGTGAACCTCGACTGGTTCCTGACCTGCGCCGAGACGCTCGACTACCACGGCGGCTACTTCGGCATGCGCCGCCGGGAGCGCCGCGAGCGCACGCGCGAGCTGCTCGACGCGTTCTCGCTGACGGCCAAGAAGGACGACCGCACGCGGACGCTGTCGGGCGGCATGAAGCGACGCCTGATCCTCGCCCGCGCGCTGATGCACCGCCCGCGGCTGCTGATCCTCGACGAGCCGACGGCGGGCGTCGACGTCGAGCTGCGCCTCGAGCTGTGGCAGTACGTGCAGCGCATCAACGGCGAGGGGACGACGATCCTGCTGACCACGCACTACCTCGAGGAGGCGGAGCAGCTCTGCGACCGCATCGCCTTCATCAACGACGGCAGCATCGTGGCCCAGGGCACGAGCCGCGAGCTGTCGGCGCAGTACGCGGTCACGAGCCTCGAGGACGCCTACCTCGCGCTCGTCGGGCGCAACGAGCTGTCGCGGGCGCACGTCGCGGTCGACGAGATCGCGTCGTGAGCGCGGCGCAGATCCGGGCGTTCTCGCTCGTCCGCCGCGAGGTCAACCGCTTCCTGAAGATCAAGCGCCAGACGCTCGGCGCGCCGCTGCTGGAGACCTTCCTCTACATCTCTGTCTTCGGTGCCGCGCTCGGCTCGCGGATCGACGAGCTCCAGGGCGTCGACTACGTCGTCTTCATCATCCCCGGCCTGATCATGATGTCGTGGGCGATGAACGCCTTCTCGAACAACTCGTCGTCGATCCTCCAGCAGAAGTTCCAGCGCGCGATCGATGACCAGCTCTCGTCGCCCGCCTCGCCGCTCGAGCTGCTGCTCGCCTTCTCGCTCGGCGGCTTCCTGCGCGGGATGATCGTGGCCACGCTGACCTTCGTCGCCGCCTCGGTGCTCGTCGACCTCCCGGTCGAGCACGTGCTCGTCCTCGTGCCCGCGCTGTTCCTGGTCGGCTTCTTCTTCGCCCAGCTCGGCGTGCTCATCGGCGTGCGGGCCGAGCAGTTCGACGACGTCTCGTTCGCCCAGACGTTCGTGCTGCAGCCGCTGATCTTCCTCGGCGGCGTCTTCTACTCGGCCGCGCTGCTGCCCGAGCCGTTCCAGACCCTGACCCACCTCAACCCCGTCTACTACATGATCGGGCTCGTCCGCTACGGCTTCCTGGGCGTCGCGGAGGCGGACGTCGCGCTGTCGCTGGCGCTGCTCTCGATGGCCACGCTCGCGCTGTTCCTGCTCAACCACCGGCTGTTCGTCAGGGGGTATCGGCTGCGGGCGTGAGGGACGGCCGTGGCCTCGACGCGCGCAGGGCGCCATGTGACGGCGCGACGCGGACCGTCGGGTTCCTGATCCCGTCCAGGCGGGCGATGAAGCGCACCCAGCGGCGGGGTCCGAGCGAGTCGGCGCGGGTCGGGCGGGCCGGGCGGAAGCCGAGGTGTATGTGATCGGCGTGATCGCCCATGGCGTAGCGCGTTGGGCGCGTCCGCGTACGTCATGAGGGAGATGATCTCGTCCGGCCGCATGTCGCCCTGCAGTGTCAGCAGCCGGCGGACGGCGATGTCCGTGATCGAGCCCGGGCCCTGATGGCCCATGATCGGGACCCCGTTGATGGCCGCGATGTCCACCGCGTTGCCCGATGCGTGGTAGGAGACGCGCCCGCCGGCCGTCAGGCGGCTGTGTCCGCAGCGCAGCGACGTGACCGTGGGCTCCAGCCCGGACGCAGCGAGGTACTCGAGCGCGGCGAGGACCCGCCGGTCGACAAGCCCCGTACGCACGTCGTCCCGGCCGCACGCGTAGAGCTCGACGCGACGATTGCTGAGCACGCGGCGCACGAGCGCGTCCTTGCGCATGAGCAGGATCTGCCCGATCGATCGCCAGCGCGCTCGCGGGCCGACGAGCGAGTTGCGCCATGCAACGCTGCGCGGCCCGCTGCGGTCGAGCAGCCTCCAGCCGTCGAGGATCGGCTTCGGGTCGACGGGCAGCGCGCCCCTCACCGCGGGACGGATCTGGAAGCGCATGGTGGGGACCCGCTCGCCGAGCCGCCCGAGGATCGTCCCCGTCGGCACGCGCGACCCGCGACGCAGGCGGCGCGGGACGGTGTCACGCGGATCGAGGCCCAGGCGTCGTGCGTCCTCAGCTCCGGCGGGGGAGCGCCCGAGCCGGGTGGCACCCGGCGCCGCGGCCAGGCGAGCCCGCCGCAGGGCGCGCGCCGCGCTGCGGCTCATCGTGCTCGGTCGCGGCGCCGGGTGGTACTCGCGCGAGCATGCCGAGGCCGGCATACGTATAGGTGTTCCCCTGGGCGTCGCGCGCGCGGACGAAGTGCCCGAGTCGTCGCGAGCGACCCATGCCGACGATCCGCAGATCGCTGACCGCGACCGCGGCCGCCGACGGCCTCGAGGAGATGCGGATGTGGGCCCGGGTCGACCGAGCGTCGCCATAGCGCGCAGGTGCGGCAACCGGGAACCGGCCCTGCGCCAGCCCCGTCAGCGAGCCGACCAGGCCCGGAGGAAGCCCGGCGAGGGCCTGAGCGCGCTGGAGGACGGCGTCGACGTACCAGTCGGCGTGGTTGTAGGCGAAGAGCGCTCGCCGGAGGTCGCGCTGGGCGCCGGCGGCTCGCAGGTAGCGCGCGGCGGCGAAGATCGCGTCGATCGGGTTGTAGGGGTCGAGCAGGCCGTCGCGATTGGCGTCGAGGCCGTGTGAGCGCCAGGTCGCGGGCATGAACTGCATCCAGCCCAGGGCACCCGCAGTGGAGACGTTGAGGTTGTGCCCGTAGTCGGTCTCGATCTCGTTGATGGCGGCGAGGATCTCCCAGCGCACGCCGTACTGCATGCCGGCTGCCTGGTAGATCGGGAGCAGGAACGGAGGTACCCGGAAGCCGTCGACCGAGACGCCGGGAGCCGCCGCCAGCACGCCACCGGGTGCGGCGGAAACGGCGCTTCGGCGCTCGGGCTGGACGCCGTCGTGGCCCGGCGCCGTCGTCCGGTGCTCGGCGGATCGCTGCCGGTCCATCTCGCCCTGAGGTCGAGGGTGCGCGGTCGCCGTCACGACGCCGACAGCCTGCGAGGAATCGCGCCGCGCGTCGTCCCCACGGGTGCGTCGCGCGCGGGGCGGCACGGGCCGGGCGGGGCCGGGCCGGCGACTGCGCCGCGGGAGCCGTCGTCGACGGGTCGCTTGAGCCGCGGGCGCGGACCGGAGGCGGCGCGGGGAGCCGTGGTCGACGCCGCGGGAGCCGCGGGCGCGGACGGAGGCGGCGCGGGAGCCGCAGGCGCGGACGGAGGCGGCGCGGGGGCCGTGGTCGACGCCGCTGGGGCCGGAGGCGTCGCGGGAGCCGTGGTCGACG
>CAWBBQ010000015.1:0-19979 GCA_963787065.1 uncultured Actinomycetes bacterium | reverse complement strand
CGTGGAGCGCCTCGCCAAGTCGCTGTGACTCGGGGTCTTTCGGCGGCCCAAGGCACGCACTCTTCCGGGATCCGAGAGGAGTCCGCATCGTGAGCACGGTCAACGTCCGTTACGTCGTCGGCGACGTCGCCGAGTCGGTGCGCTTCTACACCGGCCACCTCGGCTTCGAGGTCGACAGCGGCGCGGCACCGGCATTCGCGGCGGTCACCCGCGACGGCTTGCGGTTGCTGCTCAGCGGCGAGACCAGTTCGGGGGCGAGGCCGATGCCGGACGGGCGCCGGCCGGTGCCCGATGGGTGGAACCGCATCCAACTGGTCACCGACGACATCGGCGCCGAGGTTGAGCGTCTGCGCCGCGCCGGCTTGGCGTTCCGCAACGAGATCATCACGGGGCTGGGGGGCAGCCAGATCCTGCTCGACGACCCGTCCGGCAACCCCGTCGAGATCTTCCAGCCCGCCCGCTGAGGCCACGACGCGCCGGCTGTCGGGCGCCTCGCACCGTTCAAGGCGGTGCGCACGCGGGCCGTCTGCGCCGGCGCTACTGCTTACGGCCTCGCGGCCACAGCTTCGGGCGCAAGCGTCGTCCAACGTGCCGAGCCGGGCGCCTACCCACGCCCACGGGGGCGGGTCGAGCTCGCCACGTTCTTCGATCGCAAGCCGAGCGATTCCTGGTCCGAGGAGTGAACCAACCGACGGTCGCTCTCGCCCGCAACAGGCATTGCCGCGGCCTGACCGTCCTCGCCGCCGCCGATGTCGCCCTGACGCTTCGCCGTCCTGCGTGCGCCGTGGGCTTGGCGGCGCTCTTGAACAGCTCCGTGGCGCAGTTGACGCCGGCGTTGATGCACCGCTTGACGAGGGCCTCCTGTGCGCCGTCCTCCCAGGCGATCATGAGGTCGGCGTGCAGGGAGTGCGTGCCGCCGCTCGAGAGCGCGATGCCGGACGTGTTGGGCACCCAGTAGCGGATCGAGAGCGTGAGCTGCGGCACGACGACCGGGTGAGTGGCCGGGCACCTGCCGCGCGAGGCGTACGCCATGTGGGACTTGTGGTCGGCGGAGTCGAGGTCCTTGCCGTTCCAGCACTGCGGGAAGACGATGCGCGCGCGCAGGGGCAGGCCGCTGCAATCGGCCGGGATGCTGGGCACTTCGATCTCGTCGCCGTCGGCCCCGCCGCCCGGCTTCGTGCACGCCCACGCGACAGCGGAGAGCGGCTGGTACGGGCTCTCGTCGGTCACCTTGGCGTCGCCGGCGATGATGCGCAGGCGCTTCGGGAAGGGCCGGACGGCCCTGGCGTCGAAGCCGCCGCCGCGGTAGTACGCGCGGAACTCGCGGGCGTTGACCGCCCTGCCGTTCTGGTAGAGCGTCGGCACCCAGTAGGCCGAGTGGTCGGCGGGCCGCGAGCAGGTCGTGGCGCTGCGCAGCAGGGACGCGTTGGTGGAGAAGGCGTCGGTGTTGCGGGCGCCGGCGAAGTCGTGCGAATGCGCCATCCCGGGACGGTTCTGCGCCACGATCGGGTCGTCCGGCAGCATGTGGCTGTAGGAGCAACTGGCGCTGAACTGGCCGGCCGCGACGCGCTGCGCCTGGGCAGGAGATGCGAGAAGGGCGGCCATGGCGGCGAGCGGCAGGGCCAGTAGGCCGAGGCGACGAAGCAAGTGCAAGGGTCTTTCCTGTGGCGGGGAGGGAGGGAGCGGGACGTACCCCTCATCTCTTCGGCCCGCCACGGCCGCGCCTTGACCCCGACAGCTGCACACCTTGGCCCGAGGCGTGCGCCAGAGCGCTTCAGGGCGTTCCTCCGGCTCCGGCATACTGGCCGAGTACGTGGAGAAGCTGATCCTGCCCGCGATCCCTTCGACCCCCAGCGCCACATGACCCAGACCACATCTCCGTTCGCCACCATCGACGAGGCGATCGAGGACATCCGCCAGGGCCGGATGGTCGTCGTCGTCGACGACGAGGACCGCGAGAACGAGGGCGACCTGACGATCGCCGCTCAGTTCATCACGCCCGACGCGATCAACTTCATGGCCAAGCACGGGCGCGGGCTGATCTGCCTGGCGCTGCCGCCCGATCGCTGCGACGAGCTGGGGCTCGACCTGATGGCGGCCAAGAACGAGTCGCCCTACGAGACCGCGTTCACGGTCTCGGTCGAGGCGCGCGAGGGCGTGACGACCGGCATCTCGGCCGCCGATCGCGCGCACACGATCCAGGTGGCGATCGATCCCGAGAGCGCGGCGCGCGACCTCGTGCAACCCGGCCACGTGTTCCCGCTCAAGGCCAAGCCGGGCGGCGTGCTCGAGCGCACCGGCCAGACCGAGGCGGCCGTCGACCTCGCCCGCCTGGCCGGCCTCAACCCGTCGGGCGTGATCTGCGAGGTGATGAACGACGACGGGACGATGGCCCGCGTCCGCGACCTCGCCCCGTACTGCGAGCGCCACGGCCTGAAGATGGTCACGATCGCCGACCTGATCGCCTACCGGCGCGCGCACGACCGGCTCATCGAGCGCGTCGTGGGCACCCGGCTGCCGACCGCGTTCGGCGACTTCGACGTCATCGGCTACCGCTCGCTCGTCGACGACAAGCACCACGTGGCGCTGGTCAAGGGCGAGGTGTCCGGCCACCCCGACGTGCTCGTGCGCGTGCACTCGGAGTGCCTGACCGGCGACGTCTTCCACTCGCTGCGCTGCGACTGCGGCGAGCAGCTCGAGTCGGCGCTGGCCATGATCGAGACCGAGGGCCGCGGCGTGCTGCTGTACCTCGCCCAGGAGGGTCGCGGGATCGGCCTGCTCAACAAGCTGCGCGCGTACAAGCTTCAGGAGGAGGGCCTGGACACCGTCGACGCCAACCTGCGCCTCGGGCTGCCGGCCGACCTGCGCGACTACGGCATCGGCGCGCAGATCCTGGCCGACCTCGGCCTGACGAGCATCAAGATCCTGACCAACAACCCCAAGAAGATCCGCGGACTGGAGGGCTACGGGCTGAGCGTCAGCGAACAGGTCCCGATCGTCCACACCTCCAATCCGCACAACGAGGCATACCTGCGAGCCAAGGCCGACCGCATGGGCCACACGTTGCACCACCAGGGCCTGAACCTCGACGAGCAGCTCATTCACGAGGAGCACGAGCACGACGCGGAGCGCCGGGCGGAGCGCGAGCGGCCGTGACGTTCGCGATCGCGGTCGGGCGCTTCTACGAGGAGCTCGCCGAGCGCCTCGTGGCCGGAGCGCAGGCCGCGTTCGCCGACTCCGGGTCGGAGGAGGCCGACGTGTTCGACGTGCCGGGGGCGTTCGAGCTGCCGATGGCGGCCAAGCTGGCGGCGGACAGCGGTCGCTACGACGGCGTGGCGTGCCTCGGCGCGGTGATCCGCGGCGAGACCGACCACTACGACTACGTCTGCGCCGAAGCGGCCCGCGGGATCCAGGACGTCCAGCTCCGCACCGGCGTCCCGTGCGCCTTCGGGGTGCTCACCGTCGACACCATGGAGCAGGCGCTGGCGCGCAGCGGTGGCGGCACGCGCGACGCCGGCCGCCACGCCGCCGAGGCGGTCCTGGCGCTTGCCCGCTTGCGCGAGCGGCTTCTCTGATCCGATGTCGAACGCCGGGCGCCGATCGCCCCCCGGCCGGAGGGTACGCTTGGGGCGATGCCCAAGGAGGTCCTGGCCATCGGCCTCACGCTGTTCGTCCACATCCTGGGCTTGGTCGCCCTGATCTGGGCGCTGCTGCTCAACGAGGACCAGCGACCCGACTGGCGCAGCTGGTGGCCGGGCGGCGACGACGACGCCCCGCTCGATCCCCCTCCGTCGCCGCCACGCGGCGGCGACCTCCCGCTCGCCGACACGCGGCCGAGCGCGGTGCGGCTGCGCGAGCCGGTGCGCCTGGCCGACGCCCACCGCCGCCCCGCCCGTCGTCCGGTGCACCCGCCCGAGCGGACGCCCGAGCGCGAGCCGGCGCCCCGGTAGGACCGGACAGCCGCATCGAGGGGAGGATGTCGCCGGTGCGCGGGCTTGCGCCGGCGCGAGGGTGTCGCTGCTAGCGGCTCGCGCTCGACGCGCCGGCGGGGGTGCCGGCGGCCTGACCGCCGGCCGTCCCACCGTGCGCGGAGCCCCGCCGCTGCTCAGTGACCTTCGGAGTGACCATGCCTTGTGGATCGGCACGGTCCGCTGTCTCTGACTCCGGCGACCGGATGGACATCCGGGGGAGCCCGGCCTCCCCCGATCGGACGGTCAGCCGCCGTCGCCGTCGCCGTTGCCGTTGCCGTTGCCCGAGACGGGCTGGCCGGCCTGCTGGCGCGCCAGTGCGAGCTCGCGCCGCACGACGCCGCGCTTGTAGTCGCTGACCTCGAGGCGCTCCTCGAGGAAGGGGATCGCCTCGGCCGGGCGCCCGATCAGGCGCAGTGAGTTGCCGAGGTTGAACAGCGCGAAGGCGTAGTCGATCTCGTCCGTGCGATCCTGGTTGCGGAAGCCCTTGACCGCGCCCTGGAGCGGCTCGACCGCGGCGGTCGGGTTGCCCTGCTGGATGAGCGCGAACCCGCGGTCGTTCAGCGCCTTCGGGTCGCTGCCGGACGACGACGAGCGCTGGGAGGAGGTCGATGCGCTCGACTGTGAGGAGCTGGTCGACGGCTGCGACTGCGTTGACCGGGAGTCCGCCGTCGAGGCGCTCGAAGAGGAGGCCCCACGATCGGCGCCGCTCGACGTCCGCTCGCCGCCCGTTCGCTCACCGCCGGCGCGCTCGCTGCCGCCGTCGCCGCCGGTCAGCGCGATGGCCGCGATCGCCCCGGCCGCCAGCGCCAGCGCGGCCAGTGCCGCGAGCAGCGCCGTGCGCCGCGGCGGCCCGCCGGTGGCCGGGGTCGGCCTCGGGGTCGGCGGGGACGCCGCGGTGCGCGGCCAGCGCGCCTCGCGCGGACGGGAGGCGGGCGACGGGGCCGCGTCGCGCGGACGGGAGGCGGGCGACGGGGCCGCCTCGCGCGGGCGGGAGGCGGGCGCCACGGGGGCCGGGACGGCCTCCAGGCGGCGCGTGGCGGCGGTCGGATCCGGCTCGGCGCCGCCGAGGGCGCCCTCGAGGCGGTCGACGAGGTCGCCGGCGCTGGCCGGTCGCTCCTCGGGCGCCTTGGCCATGCCGGCCTGGAGCACGGTGCCGACCGCGGCGGGCAGCCGGGCCACGGCGCTCGCGTCGGGCACGGTGGCCTCGACGTGGGCCCGCGCCTGGGCGGCCGGATGCTCCGCCTGGAACGGCCGCGCGCCGGTCAGCAGCTCGTAGGCCACGACGGCGAGGGCGTAGCGGTCGCTGGCCGCCGTGGCGTTCTCGCCGCGAGCCTGCTCGGGCGAGATGTAGGCGGCCGTGCCGAGCACCTGCCCGGTCTGGGTGATCGACGCCTCGCTGGCCACGGTCGCGATGCCGAAGTCGCCCACGGCGAGCGCGCCCTGCTTGTCGAGCAGCAGGTTGGCCGGCTTGACGTCCCGGTGGACGACGTGATGGCCGTGCGCGCAGTCGAGCGCCGCGGCCGCCTCGCGCAGCCAGCGCACGGCCTGCGCGCGCGGGATCGGCGTGCCGGCGCGCAGCCGGTCGGCGACGGTGCCGCCGGCGAGGTGCGCCATGACGATGAACGCGCGTCCCTGGTGCTCGCCGAGATCGTAGACGGTGACGACGTGGCGGCAGTCGCCGAGCTTGGCCGCGGCGCGCGCTTCGCGCAGGAAGCGACTGCGCGCACGTTCGTCCGCGTCAAGCGCACGCGACAGGACCTTGACGGCCACGAGTCGCCCGAGGAGCTCGTCCTCGGCCTCCCAGACCGACGCCATCCCGCCGCTCGCGATATGCCGCACCACCCGATATCGCGCCGGGAGCGCGACGCCCTGCTCGGTCGCCGGCATCTGGGAACACGGTACCCGAGCGATCCGGCCGCTACACTCGCCGCCCATGGCGAAGGTCTGCATCAGCTGCGGCAAGGGGCCCGCGTTCGGCAACAGCCGCAGCCACTCGATGGTCGCGACGAAGCGACGCTTCGACCCGAACCTGCAGAAGGTCCGCGTCCTGGTCGGCAAGGCGCCGCGCCGGGTCTACGTCTGCACCCGCTGCCTGAAGGCCGGCAAGGTCACCAAGGCCGTCTAGTGGGCCTTCTCGCACCGTGAAGACGCACTGACGGACGCGCGGCGGCGTGCCGCGGAACGCGCCCGGTTGGCGGCCGTCCGCTGGGTGATCCACGATCCCGTGTGGCCGTGCGTGCCTTCGCGGACACCTCCGAGCTCGATCGCGACGCGCTCGCGGGCGCCCCGGTGCGCTGGCCGCGGCCGAGCGCGCTGCAGCGCGCGGTCGCCTGGCGCCCCGCCCCGGCGGCCGAGGCTGCCGAGACGCTCGGCCTGACCACGGTCGGGGCGCTGCTCGAGCACCTCCCGCGAGACACGGGCGAGGCGCGCACGGTCGGCGGGCTGGCCGTCGACGACACGGCCACGGTGCTCGTGGAGGTGCGCAGCGTGCGCAGCCGGCCCGTGCGCCGGCGCGGCATGCGACCGCTCGTCGAGGCGGTCGTCGGCGACGGCACGGGGGTCATGACCGCGACGTTCTTCAACCAGCCCTGGCTGGCCAACCAGTACAAGCCGGGGACGCGGCTGATGCTGCAGGGCAAGTACCAGGGCCGCAACCGCTTCCGCGTCAGCCACCACGCGCGAACCCAGGAGGTGGTGAGCGTCGGCGAGTCGGTGGCCGAGTATCCGGCCACGAAGGGGATCACCTCGACCCAGATCCTGGCCCAGGTGCGCGAGCATCGCGCCGCGGTGACCGACCTCGTCGAGCCCCTGCCCGCCGCGATCCGCGTCGCGGAGCGTCTGCCCACCCGGCCCGACGCCGTGGCCGCGGCGCACTTCGGCGACCGTGAGGCGGGCCGCGAGCGGCTCGCCTTCGACGAGCTGCTGCTCGACCAGATCGTCCAGCTGCGGCTGCGCCGCGAGCGCCGCGCCGACCAGGCGGCGGCACCGCTGGCCGACGAGCCGACGCTCAGCCGCCAATGGCGCGAGACCCTGCTGCCGTTCGCGCCGACCGGCGATCAGGTCGCGGCCATGGCCGAGGTCGACGGCGACCTGGCCCTCGGGCGGCCGATGTCGCGGCTGCTGATGGGCGAGGTCGGCTCGGGCAAGACCGTCGTGGCCGTGCACGCGATGCTGCGAGCCGTCGAGCACGGGATGCAGGCCGCCCTGATGGCGCCCACCGAGACCCTGGCCGAGCAGCACTTCGCCACGCTGCAGGCGCTGATGCCCGGCGCGCTCGTGCCCGCCGCACTGCTCACCGGCTCGACGCCCGCCGGCCGGCGCGCCGACCAGCTGGGCAAGCTGGCGACCGGCGCCCTGCCGCTCGTGGTGGGGACCCACGCGCTGATCGAGGACGCTGTGGTGTTCGACCGCCTGGCCGTCGTCGTCGTCGACGAGCAGCACCGCTTCGGGGTGCGCCAGCGCGCCGCGCTCGACGCCAAGGCGCCGCCCGGGCTCGCCCCCCACGTGCTGCACATGACCGCCACGCCGATCCCACGGACGCTGCGGCTGGCCTCCTTCGGCGCGCTCGACGTCACCGCGTTGCGTGAGCTGCCGCGCGGGCGCCGGCCGATCACCACGCACGTGGCGGGCGGCGAGCGCGAGCGGGACCGGGCCTACGAGCGCATCCGCGAGGAGCTGCGCGCCGGGCGCCAGGCCTACGTCGTGTGCCCGCTGGTCGAGGAGTCCGAGGCGCTGGCCGCGCGCGCCGCCACCGCGGAGTACGAGCGCCTCAGGGCGACCGAGTTCGACGGCTTCGAGGTCGTGCTGCTGCACGGCCAGCTGCGTCCGCGCGACAAGGCCGCGGCGATGGAGGCGTTCGCCTCCGGGACGGCCGACGTGCTCGTCGCCACCACGGTGATCGAGGTCGGCATCGACGTGCCCAACGCGACGGTCATGCTCGTCGAGGACGCCGACCGCTACGGGATCTCCCAGCTCCACCAGCTTCGCGGCCGCGTCGGGCGCGGGGAGCACGCGTCGGTGTGCCTGCTGTTCGGGCCCAAGGAGTCGCAGCGGCTGCGCGCCCTGGCCGAGCACACCGACGGCTTCCGCCTGGCCGAGATCGACCTCGACCTGCGCGGCGAGGGCGAGCTGACCGGCACGCGCCAGTCGGGCCTGGCGCGCTTCCGCTTCGCGCGGTTGCCCGAGGATGCCGCCCTGCTCGAGCGCGCCCATGCGCGCGCCCAGGGCCTGCTGGCCGACGACCCGCTGCTCGAGGCGCCCGAGCACGTGCTGCTGGCCGACGAGCTCGCCGCGATCGAGAGCGCGGCGGTGGCGGCCTGATGGGTCACACCGGATGCGGGTCGTAGCCGGCCGCTTCGGGGGGCGGCGGCTCGCGGCGCCGGCGGGTCGCGACACGCGGCCGACGTCCGACCGCGTCCGCGAGGCGCTGTTCTCGATGCTCGGACCGCTGGACGGCGTGCGCGCGCTCGACCTGTTCGCGGGCTCGGGCGCGCTGGGGATCGAGGCGCTGTCGCGCGGGGCGGCGAGTGTGCTGCTGGTCGAGCGCGACGCCCGCGCGGTGGCCGTGATCCGGGCCAACCTCGCCGCCCTCGGGCTCGCCGAGCCCGAGGCGCGCGTGATCGCGGGCGGGGCTCGGGCCGCGCTGCGCAACGCATCCGCCCGCGGTGACACATACGATCTGGTCTTGCTCGACCCCCCGTACGCGAACGCTGCGGAGCTGGGGCGGGAGCTCTCCGCGGCGCTCGGTCCCCTCCTGGCGCCGGGCGCGCGCGTCGTGACGGAGAGCGACCGCCGCGCGCCGCTCGAGCTCCCGTCCCTGCCCCTCACGCACGAACGCCGCTACGGCGACACGCTGATTCGCATCCACGCCCATGGCCCCTGATCCCCGCATCTGCGTCTGTCCGGGCTCCTACGACCCGATCACGAACGGGCACCTCGACGTCATCGCGCGCGCCGCGGAGCTGTTCGACGAGGTCGTCGTCGCGATCGTCAACCATCCGGTGCGCAAGGGCGGGACGATCTTCAGTACCGAGGAGCGCCTGGGCTTCATCGACGAGGCGACCCAGCACCTGGCCAACGTGCGCACCACATCGTTCGACGTTCTGGTCGTGGAGTTCGCGCGCCGGGTGGGCGCGCGGGCGATCGTCAAGGGGCTGCGCGCGATCTCGGACTTCGAGTACGAGATGGAGATGAACCAGCTCAACCGCCGGCAGGCGCCGGAGATCGACACGCTCTACCTCATGGCGAGCCCGCAGTACAGTTTCCTCAGCTCCAGCGGCGTCAAGGAACTGGCCACGTTCGGCGGTTCCATCGACGAGCTGGTTCCCCAGCGGGTGGCTCGCCGCTTGAAGGAAGAGCTCGCGCGGTAACGAACAGAACGGATGCCCATGGACGTCCTGGTCCTCATCGACAAGCTGGACGATCTCGTCCACAACGCCAAGCCGGTCCCGCTGACCGACCAGGTGCGTGTCGACAAGGAGGAGATCTACGACATCCTCGACCAGATGCGCGCGACGATCCCCGAGGAGATCAAGCAGGCGCGCTGGATCGTCAAGGAGCGCCAGGAGATGCTGGCCGAGGCCAAGCGCGAGGCCGAGCGCATCGTCAAGGAGGCGCGCGAGCGCCAGGACCATCTGGTCTCCGACCAGGAGGTCACCAAGCAGGCCGAGCGCGCCGCCGAGGACATCATCGAGGATGCCCGCGCCCGGGAGCGCGAGATCCGCCTCGGGGCCGAGGACTACGCCGACGAGATCCTCAACACGCTCGAGGTCAACCTGACGAAGTTCATCGCCGCCGTGCAGCGCGGTCGCGAGCGCCTGCAGGGCAAGGACGAGCCCGCCGAAGTGGCCTGACCCGGGCCGGACGCCATCGTCCGGCTCGCCGCACGTAGGGTTGACTGCATGGCGGCCACCGTCGAGGTCCTCGAGACCGACATCACGACCCTCGAGGTCGACGCGATCGCCAACGCGGCCAACACGATGCTCCAGCACGGCGGCGGCGTGGCGGGTGCGATCTCGCGTGCCGGCGGCCCCGAGGTCCAGGAGCAGAGCGACCGCCGCGCGCCGATCGGGCTGGGGGAGGCGGTCCAGACCACCGCCGGGCGGATGCCCGCCCGCTGGATCATCCACGCCGCGACGATGGAGCTGGGCGGGCCGACCTCGGCCGACGTCATCCGGCGCGCCACCGCGGCGACGCTGTGGAAGGCGGAGGAGCTCAACGCCCGCTCGCTGGCGCTCGTGGCCTTCGGCACGGGGGTCGGCGGCTTTCCGCTCGCCGAGGCGGCCGAGATCGAGGTCGAGGAGGTCCGCGGTCACCTCGCCTCGGGCAGCCGCCTGGAGCGGATCGTGTTCGCCGTGCGCGGCGAGGACGCGCGCGCCGCGTTCGCCGCCGCGCTTGAGGCCGCAGGCCTGGGATCCGGGGCCTGACGCGCGGCTGACGCCGGGCGCGGCATCCTTGGGCGCCATGAGACCGGGCGTGACGCGACCGATCCTGGCCGCGCTGCTCGTGGCCGTCACGCTCGCCGCCTGCGGCGGCGGCGAGGTCGGCACGACCGCGGGCGAGGCGAGCGCCGCGTCCCCCAGCCAGGCCGGCCCGCCCGCGGGCGCGAGCGACCCGTGGACCCACCTGCGTGCGATCGCCACGCTCGGCGCGCGCAACGGCGGCAACCGCGCCGCCGGCACGCCGGGCGGGACGGCGACCGAGGAGCTCGTCGCCCGGCGGCTGCGGGCCGCCGGCTGGAGCGTGCGCTTCCAGGCCGTGCGTTTTCCGTTCTTCTCCGAGCGCCGCCCGCCGCGCGTCGAGTTCTCCGGGCGGCGACTGCGCGCCGGCGACGACGTCCGCACGCTCGGCTACTCGCCCGGCGGCACGGTGCGCGCCCCGCTGGCCAGGGTCGGCGGAGCGCGCGCCGACGCGGGCTGCCGCGCCGGTGACTGGCGCGGCTTCGAGCGCGGCCGCATCGCGCTCGTGCGCCGCGGGGTGTGCCCGTTCTCGGCCAAGGCGCGGCGGGCCGAGGCGGCCGGCGCGGCCGCGGTGCTGATCGTCGACCCCCAGGCGACCGGCCCAGGCGGGCCGGTGCGCGGCACGCTGGGCCGGCCGGGGCTGCGGGTTCCCGCGGTGGCGGTCGACGCCGACGCGGGCGGGGCGCTGGCCGGCGCGCGCGGGGCCGTCCGCCTGACCGTCGACGCCGTCTCGGCCACGCGCACCGGGCGCAACGTGATCGCCGAGCTGGCCGGCAGCGAAGGCACTCGCGTGACGATGGCGGGCGCCCACCTGGACTCGGTGGCCCAGGGGCCGGGGGTCAACGACAACGGCTCGGGCATCAGCGCGCTGCTCGCGCTCGCGGCGCGGCTGGCGGCCGGCGAGCGCCCCCGTGACACGATCCACCTGGCGTTCTGGACAGCCGAGGAGCTCGGGCTGTACGGCTCCCGGCGCCACGTCGCGCTGCTCGACGCGCGCGAGCGCCGCGCGCTGCGCGCCTACGTCAACCTCGACATGGTCGCCTCACCCAACGCGGTGCTCGAGACCTACGGCAGCGGCGCGACTGAGAGCGCGCTGCGCCGCGCACTGGACGCCCGCGGGCCGCTGCCCGGCCGCGCGTCGATCGCGGGCGCCTCGGACCACGCGCCGTTCGTGCGCGCGGGCATCGAGGTCGGCGGCGTGTTCACGGGCGCCTCCGAGCGCGTGAGCGCGCGCGACGCGCGGCGCTTCGGCGCCCGCGCGGGCCGCCCGGCCGATCCGTGCTACCACCGCGCCTGCGACACCCTGCGCAACGCCGACCGCGGGACGCTGAGCACGGCCACCGACGCGGTCGGAGTGGCGCTGCGGGCGCTGGCGGGGTAGGGCGGGCGGAGCCGCCGGCAGGAGCTCCCAGAGTCCCCGGTGCGCCTGTCCGTTCGTGCGATCCGCGGTCCTCTGTGGACGCCTGGCGTGAATGAGGGACCTCGGATGGCCAGTGTCCGCCGCGCGTCAGTCCGTCCGCGGTCAGCTGCCGGCCTATGTGGGCGGTCAGGAGACCACCCCCTCCGCCGCTGGCCGCCGGTCAGCGGATCTCGAACCCCTCGAGTCCCTCGACCGCGACCTCGTCCACGTCCGCGTGCTCGACCCGTGCGCCGCGCGGGCCGTCGCGGGCGAAGGCGACCATCGAGTCGACCGCCTCGGGATCGCCCTCGAAATGCGCCTCGACCGCGCCGTCGCCACGGTTGGTCACCCAGCCGGCCACGCCGCGCGACTGCGCCCTGCGGCGCGTCGAGTCGCGGAAGAAGACGCCCTGCACGGTGCCGCGGACGACGACGCGCCGGGCGACGCGCTCGCTCACCCGTCGGCCGCCTCGGCTGCGTTGACGAGCGCGTCGATCTGCGCGAGGTGGCCGCGCACGCCCGCGGCCATCGCGTCGAGGATCGAGCGTGCCTCGCCGATCGCCGTGGTCGCCCCGCTGAGCTGCGACTTCACGCGGCGCACGTCCTCCATCGCCTGCTGCGTGCGCTCGACCTCCGCGCGCAAGGCGTCGGTGTCGAGCGCGCCCGCGTCGCCGCGACGCATCAGCACGCGGGCGCGCGCCAGCCCGTAGGCGACCTCGAGCGCGAGCGGCGCGTCGTCGGGGTCGTAGGTGACGAACAGCTTGTCGCCGTTGAGCTCGCGCAGCGGCCATGCCCGGGCCGGCAGGCGGTCCGGCGGGACGACCATGACGGCGTAGTCGGCGTCGCGGCCCTCGCGCGAGGCGTCCAGGTAGGCCAGGGCCGCGTTGCGCGACAGGCTCTTCGCGTCCTTGGCCTCGAACACGATCCGCCCGCGGGCGGGCCCGCTGCACGCGTCGATGGCGACGAGCACATCGCCCTTCTTGCCCGCCGCGCCGGGCGCGTCGCCGACGGCGTCGCAGCTGTCGCCGCGCGTGGTGGCCATGTGCTCGAGCGCCTCGAAGACCGCCTCCTCGAACGTGCGGCCCTTGGCCGTGCCGCGCGCGCGCTCGGCGTCGAGCGCCTCGAGCCTCTGACGCTCGCCCTGGAGCTTGACCAGCTCCTCGCGCAGCCCGCCGAGCTTGTCGTCCATCGCGCGCAGCTGCTCGGCCTGGCGCTGCGCGCTGTCGCGCATCGCGCCGACCGCCATCCGCTGGAATGTGGCCAGCGGGTTGGAGTCCGAGTCCGAGGAGAACTGGCGCTGGAGGTCCTCGCGCATCTTGACGGCGATCTCGCCGACCGCGAGGCGGACCTTGTGCTGCACGGCCTCGCTGCTCGCGTCGCCGAAATGGCGGTCCAGCGCCCGCGTGAGGTGGCCGTGCTCGGCGCCGAACGCCTCGTCGAGCTTCGCATCGAGCCGCTCGGCGACCGCGCGGGCGCGCTCGACGAACTCGGCGTCGAGCTCGCGCGCGGCGCGCTCGAACTCGGCCTTGACGAAGTCGGCGTGAGCGGCGGCGTGTTCGCGGTCGAGCACGCGCGCGCCGATCTCGATCGCGTCGCGGACGATGCGAGCCGGGTCCTCGCCGGCGTCGACGCGCTCCTCGACGAGCCGGACGACGCAGTCGTCGTCGACGACGAGGCCGTCGATGCGCAGACGGCTGCCGACGACGTGGACGTGGGCGAGGGGCAGTGGGGTGGCGGCGGCTTCCATGCGCGAGAGGTCGGACCGTAGACCCGGCGTCTGACGGAATCACAACGATGCTGCGCGGTGCCACGAATCTGGTGCGGGATCGCGCGCAGAGTGTTGCGTGAATGTGCAGAAACCGACAAAAACGCACGTGCAGGGTGCGGGCTTCTGTACCGTGGCCGCGGCACGCATGCCGAAGCGGGGCGGTTCGGACGACCGCGACGGCCGGCGGAGCATCGTCAACGTCGGTTCCTCTCGTTCCCCGCATGCATCTCGCACATCGCCGCCTCACGGCCGTCACCGTCGCGCTCCTGGCGCTCTTCGCCTTGCCGGCGGCCGCTGCGGCCGTCGCGCCACCCAACGACCAGGGCGGCTCGGCGCGCAGCGGCCCGCGGCCGTTCCTGGACGTCCGCCAGCCGGCCATCGACCGCGCGACGCGACCCAACGCCACGGCCCCGCGCGAGCTGCCGGCCGACGATCGCGCGGCTCGCCGCCGGCTCGTGCGGGCGCTCGGCCGCCAAGCGGTGCTCGACGCCGACCCGCTGACCGGCACGCCGCGCGTCCTGGGCAAGCTCAACGGGACGCTGACCGGCCCGCGCGCAGGCGACCCGGTCGACGTCGCGCTGGATTACGTGCGCGACCGCGCCCCGGCGCTGGGCCTGAGCGAGGGCGACCTCACCGGGCTCAGGCTGGCCGACCGGCACACCGCGCGCGGGGTGACCCACCTGCGCTGGCAGCAGGTCGTGCGCGGCATCCCGGCCTACGACAACGACCTGCGCGTCAACGTCGACGGCGACGGGCGCGTCGTCAACGTGCTCGGCACGCCGCGGCACGGGCTCTCGGTCGACTCCGTCACCCCGGCGCTGAGCGCCGCCCGCGCGCTCGCCGCGCTGCAGCGCAACGTCGGCGTCGCGCGCGACGTCCGTGTGACCTCCACCGCCTCCAACGCCCGGCGCACGACGCGATTCAGCACCGGCGACATGGCCCGGCTCGTGCTCTTCGGCGACGTCCGGAGGGTCCGGCTGGGCTGGCACCTGACGTACGACGCGGGCCCGGCCGAGTGGTACGACGCGGTCGTCGACGCGACCACGGGTCGCGTGCTGCGCCGGGCGAACCTGGTCAAGGGCATCGACGCGAGCGTCTTCGACAACTACCCCGGGGCCCCGCGCGGCGGCGAGCAGCGCACGGTCTCGCTGGACGCCTACCTGAGCGACACCACCCGGCTGTTCGGCCCGTTCGCTCACACGTGGTCCGACGTCAACGACTCGTCGGGCAGCGCGGGCGTCGAGGCGCCGAGCGCGGGCGAGGACGTCGCGCCCGGGCCCTACGCGCAGACCGACTTCACGGCCGAGAACCCGGGCGGGGCGTGCCTGGCCACGGCACGCTGCTCGTGGAATCGCACGGTGCCGAATTCCTGGCAGGCCAACCGCCGCCAGAACGCCGTCCAGGCCCACTGGTACACCGGCCACTTCCATGACCACCTCGCCGCGCCGCCGATCAGCTTCGGCGCTGCGGCGGGCAACTTCGAGGACGCCGACCGGGTGCTCGTGCAGACCGACGACGGCGCCAGCACGGCGGGCGGTCTGCCCAACGCCGCGCACGTCGACAACGCGAACTTCGGCACGCCGCCGGATGGCCAGTCGCCGCGCATGCAGATGTACCTGTTCATGCACGACGCGACGCCGACCGCGTCGGGCGGGCAGCGCTCGCCGTTCCGCGACGTCAACGGCGGCGACCACGCGGCGATCGTCTACCACGAGTACACGCACGGGCTCTCCAACCGCCTGATCACCGACGCCGACGGCGCCGGCGCGCTGAACTCGCCCCAGTCGGCGGCGATGGGCGAGGGCTGGAGCGACTGGTACGCCGAGGACCTGCTCGTCGCCGAGGGCCACGAGACCGACACCGAGGCGCCGGGCGAGATCGACATCGGCCGCTACGTCGACGCCGTGCCCCACCAGATCCGCACGCAGGGCATGGACTGCGCGGTCGGCAGCGACCCGACGGCGTGCCCGGGCGCGGTGGCCCCGCGCGGCGGGACCGCGGGCTCGGGCGGCTACACGTACGGCGACTTCGCCAAGGTTCGCGCCACCGGGGCCCAGGAGCACGCCGACGGTGAGATCTGGGGCGAGACGCTGTGGGACCTGCGCGGCGCGCTCGGCTCGGCCACCGCGCAGGCGGTCATCACCGAGGGCATGCGCCTCACGCCGCCCGAGCCCTCGTTCCTCGACGCGCGCAACGCGATCCTGCAGGCCGATCAGGCGCTCTTCGGCGGCGTCCACGCGTCGGGCATCTGGGACGCGTTCGCCGCTCGCGGGATGGGCTTCTTCGCCGGCACGGAGGACGCGTCCGACGTGGCGCCGGTGGAGAGCTTCGCGCCGCCGCCCCCGGCCGACGCGCCGACCGGTCAGATCTCCGGGCGCGTCGCGGACAGCGACTCGGGCCGGCCGCTGGAGGGCATCGTGGTCGGCGTCGGCGGCCTGGCCACGGCCCCCTCGGCGTACACCGCCACCACGGCGGCCGACGGCACGTACACGATCGGCCCGCTGCCGGCGGGCACCTACCCGGTGCTCACCTTCCGGGGCGGCGCGGGCTACGAGCGCCGCAGCTCGCGCTCGGTGACCGTCGAGGCCGGCGCCACGCGCACGCTCGACGTGTCGCTGCGGCGCAACTGGTCCGCGCTGGCCGGCGGGGCGACGGTGAGCGCGACGAACGACGACAGCTCCGGCCCGTTCGGGTGCGGCGTCGACCAGGCGATCGACGGCGATCCGGGAACGGGCTGGTCGGCCTTCGTGCCCACGAGCGCCGGCGCGTTCGGGATCGTCAACCCGCACCGCGGCGTCGCGCCCACGATGACCGTCGAGCTGCCCGCCACGATCGACGTGACCGCCTTCGGGATCGACCCCTCCAACACCTGTGGGGACGACGTGACCGCGGCCACGAAGGACCTGCGCATCGAGGTGTCGAGCGATGGGACGACGTTCACGACAGCGCTCGAGCACAGCTTCGGCGCCGAGGATCGCGGCCGCCTGAACGTCATCGGCGCCTCCGCCGCGGCGCTCGGAGTGCGCTTCGTGCGCGTGACGCTGCTCTCCAACCAGCGCCCGGCCGGCGCGGGCGGGGCGGGCGTGAACTTCGTCGACCTGAGCGAGCTCGCCGTCTACGGCGCGTCGCAGCTCGCCGACCCGCCGGCCGGCGAGGCGCCGGCGCCGGAGCCGGCGCCGGGCGACACGCCGCCGCAGGAGCCGGCGCCCGGCGACACGCCGCCCGCGGGTACGCCATCCGCTGACCCCGCGCCCGCCGACCCCGCACCGGCCGACCCCGCGCCGGCCGGAACCGCGCCAGCGGACCCCGCGCCCGCGCAGACGCCGTCGGCGGACCCACCGCCCGCCGACCAGGCGCCGGCAGACAGCGGGCCCGCCGACCCGCAGCCCACCGAGACCCCGCCCGCCGGGTGAGTGCCCCCGCCGGGTGATGTCACCCGCCGACTGACCCACCCGCCGAGGGACGCGCCCACGCGGCGCGTAGCCTGGCCGGCATGGACCTGCTCGCGGCCGCACTGATCGACGCCGGTGGCGTCGGTGCGCCGTCGGAGCGGGCAGCCCGCCTGCGGGGGCTGCTCGGGGACGAGCTGCGGCGTGGCGCGGCCGAGCTGGCCAAGAAGCGCTCGGGCCTCGACGCTCCGGTGACCGTCGCCGTCGCGCCGGCCGCCGGCGGCCTGCGCGCGGTCGCGCCGGTCTCCGCCTCGCTGCGCGTCGATCCCCACGTCGTCGTCGAGCGCTCGTGGCTGCTCGTCGCAGCGCTCATCGGGGCACTCGTCGAAGTCGGCGGACATGGGCTCGTCACCGCGGGCGCGCTGGGGGACGCCCTGGTCCTCGAGGTCCCCGGCGATCCGGCTGACGCCGAGCTCGTGCCGCTGGCCTTCGACGCCCACGTCGCGACGATCGACCGCCTGCGGGCCCGGGCGCTGGCCGTCCCGGGCTTCGTGCTCGAGGAGGCCGGCGAGCTGCGCTCGCCGATCGGCGTCGCCCACCCGCTCGTCGTGGCCGCCGCGATCGCCGCGCTCGGCGGCCGGCCGGCCGATCCCGCCTCGCTGGCCGAGCATGAGGAGGCGGTGCTCGCAGCGCACGACGCCGCGCCCGACCTCGCCAGACCGCACGACGACCCCGATCCGTCGCGACGGGCGGCGCGACGGATCCTCCAGCGTCTGGACGGCATGGGCAAGTGGGGCGGGTACCACACCGAGTTCGCCCACCTCGCGCGCGGCTTCGCCGGCAACGAGCGCGCGCTGGCCGAGTCGATCGGCGAGGCGCTCCTCGCCGCGGGCCTGCTCGCCGAGAAGCCGAGCGTCGGGCAACGACACGTCTTCCTCAACCCGCGCCGCGCCGGTGACATCCACGCGCTGATCGATCGCGGCACCGTGCCCGACGGGCTGCGCCTGCCCTGAGGCCCTGGGGGAACCGGTGGGGCGCCCCCGGCGGGCCGGCCCCGGCGGCCGCCGGCGGGCGGCCCCGGCGGGCGGCCCGGGCGGGCGGCCCGGGCGGGCGGCCCGGCGGGCGGCCCGGGCGGGCGGCCCCGGCGGGCGGCTCGGGCGCGCTGAGCGACCGGGGCGGCGCCGATCCGAACGCAAGCACCCGAGCGCGCGGGCCCGAGCGCGGGTAGCCTCCGGGCCGTGGGTGCCAGGTCGCTGCTCGGGCAGAAGCTCTTCACCGCGCGGACGCTGTTCGGCGCGGGGGCGATCCGGCCGATGCGCCCCGACCGGCTGGCCCGCGTCGGCCTGGCCCTGCACCGCCTCGGGCCCACGCCGGCCGGCGGCTACACGGTGAGCGCGATCCGCCATCCCGGCGCCCCGGCGGTCGTCGACGAGCGCGGCACGCTGACCTTCGCCGACGTCCACCGGCGCACGAACGCGCTGTCCCACGCGTTGCGCGACGCGGGGCTCTCGGAGGGCGACGGCGCGGCGATCCTGTGCCGCAACCACCGCGGCTTCGTCGATGCGACGATCGCGTGCTCCAAGCTCGGCGTCGACCTCCTGTTCCTGAACACCGCCTTCGCCGCGCCCCAGATCACCGAGGTGGCCGAGCGCGAGAGCCCCGCGGCGATCATCTACGACGCCGAGTTCGCCGACCTCATCGCCGAGGCGGGCCAGGGGCGCAGGCGCTTCGTGGCCTGGGCCGATCCCGGGGAGGAGGCCGACGACCCGACGCTCGACGAGCTCATCGCGCGGGGCGATCCGTCCGACCTCCGCGCGCCCGGGCACCGCAGCCGCGTCGTCATCCTGACCAGCGGCACCACCGGCCGGCCGAAGGGGGCCAGGCGCCACCAGCCCAAGTCGCTGGACCCGGCGGCCGCGCTGTTCGACCGCATCCCGCTGCGCGCCCGCGAGCGCACGCTGATCGCCGCGCCACTGTTCCACTCGTGGGGGCTGGCGCACTTCACGCTGGGGATGGCGCTGAGCTCGACGCTCGTCCTGCCCCGCCGCTTCGACCCCGAGGACACGCTCCGCATGCTGGCGCAGGAGCGCTGCAGCGCGTTCATCGCCGTGCCGGTGATGCTCCAGCGGATGCTCGAGCTGCCCGAGGACGTCTTCGCCCGTCACGACCTGAGCGCGCTGCGCGTCATCGCGCTCAGCGGCAGCTCGCTGCCGGGCGCGCTGGCCACGCGCGTCATGGACCGCTTCGGCGATGTGCTCTACAACCTCTACGGCTCGACCGAGGTGGCGTGGGCGTCGGTGGCCACCCCGGCCGACCTACGCGACGCGCCCGGCACGGCGGGCCGTCCGCCGCGCGACACGGTGGTCAAGCTGCTCGACGCGCAGGGCGCCGAGGTCGCCCCGGGCGAGCCGGGCCGGATCTTCGTCGGCAATGAGATGCGGATGCTGGGCTACACCGGTGGGGGCGGCAAGGAGGAGCTCGACGGCCTCATGTCCACCGGCGACATCGGCCGCTTCGACGGGGACGGGCGGTTGTTCGTGGCCGGTCGCGACGACGAGATGATCATCTCGGGGGGCGAGAACGTCTTCCCGCGCGAGGTCGAGGACCTGCTCGCCTCGCACGCCGCCGTCTGCGAGGTGGCGGTCATCGGCGTCGACGACGAGCGCTTCGGCCAGCGCCTCGTCGCCTTCGTCGTGGCCGAGCCGGGCCACGACCCGACCGCGGACGAGCTGACCGAGCACGTGCGGGCCAACCTCGCGCGCTTCAAGGTGCCCCGCGACATCGTCTTCATGGACGACCTGCCGCGCAACGCCACGGGCAAGGTCCTCAAGCGCGAGCTGCAGGCCCCACCGGCCTGAGTCCTCTGACCTCCCGCATCGGCCTCCTGGACAGCCAGGGGCCTGCCACGTCGAGCCCGGCATGACACCGGTCAACCCACCACGTCGCGGCGGATGCGCGAGGACCGGTCAGCGCCACTTGATCGAGCAGCCGACGG
>CAWBBQ010000014.1:0-169445 GCA_963787065.1 uncultured Actinomycetes bacterium | reverse complement strand
GAGGCGCGCGCTCAGCTCCGGCGCCCCAACACGATCCGTCCGGTCGCCAAGCCATCGAAGGTGCATGTACACGCGGGCCGCGTCGAGGCGCCACGCGAAGCCGGCAGGAGCGCCGCCGGGCCACCGTGCCTCGATGTACACCCCCACGGAGGCCTCGGTCAGCGGCGTGCTCCACGACTCCGTGAGCGCGGCGAGGTCCACCTCGCCCGCGGCGATTCCGGCCCATTCCCAGTCCACGGGGCGGATTGCGTCGCGGAGCAGGATGTTCTCGGGATAGAACTCGCCGTGAACAACGGTGAGCGGCCCGCCGCGAGCCGAGCTCCGATGCCTCGGAATCCCCGGCAGACCTCGCCCAGCCAGGCGAAGTCGTCGGTGAGGTGGGGCAGGTAGCGCAACGAGCGCTGCCCCCAGCCGGCGTAGTAGTCGGCGTCATAGACGTTCAGGGCGCCGGCAAGGGCTCGGCTCGGGCGGCAGCGTCGGCGTGGAAAGCGCCGAGCCAGGTCGCCACGCGCACGATCGCGCGCGGGTCTTCGTCGCGGTTCAAACGCCACCAGCCCTCGCCGAGGTGCTCGAGGACGATGCAACTCGACTCCGAGCCGGGGTCGTGTGGCGAGCCGAGGAACGGGTGCGCGCGGTCGACCTCACGGAGCACGGTCTCGTAGACGGCGGCTTCGTACTCCGGGCCCACCGGGTGTCCATGGGCATTGCGGATGCCGCGTGGTCCGTGCTTGACGAGGAGACGCATCTCGCGGTCGCACCCGACGCGGCAGTCGACGATCTCGCTCGGCCACGTGCTCGTGTGCACGTTCTCGCGCCGGCGCAGGATGCTGACCGACCCGCGATCACGGTTCAGGGCCCGGGCCACCGCGGTCGCGAGCTCGGGCTCGTCCGGGAGGCGGAAGGGCGCGGTGGCGGACACCGTCACGCCCACCCCAGCTCGGACACGACCGTCCCCAGGTCACGGTCGTAGACCGCCATGCGGTTCATTCTGCGCGACACGCGCCCCGCGTCGAACGGCCACGTCTCCCAACCAATGCACGACGTGAACCAGAAGATCCGTCCCATGTGCGCGACCGTGACGATGTCGGACCGTTCGAGCGCCGGCCAGGTGCCCGAGACTGCGCGCGCGTACTCGTCGACGTCGATCCATGACAGGTCGACTCCCGGTGGCCCCCATCCTGCGTTCTCCCAGTCGAACGGCACCAGGCTCTGCCCGTTCGGTGCCCCGCGGACCCGTACGTTCTTGGCCACGAGGTCCCCGTGAACGAGCGTCGCGGGCATCCCCTCGCAGAGCCGCTCGACGTCGGACCAGCGGTCGAGCAGCAGATCGCAGCGACGCAGGACGGCGCGCAGGCTCGTCCGCTGCTCGGAGGTGAAGGCCCGATCGCCGAGGACCTCCGCGATGGTCGAGCGAGATCGCTCGAGGAGTCCGCGGTGGTACGCAGCGTCGCGCATCGGCAGCGTGGTCGGCAGCGGACCGCTCGCCGCGGCGGCATGCATCGCAGCCAGCCACCGCGCAGCCAGGCGTCGGTGCTCGGGGCGTTCGGGCGAGCAGGCGATCTCGCCCGCGTCCTCCAGGAACAGCCACGCCCGCGCCTCGTCGTGGTCACGCGCCATCCCGTAGCAGTGCACCGTGTCGACAGGCAGATGGGGAAGGAGATCCACGTAGAGACCGTGCTCGAGCTCGATAGGCGCGCGACGGGTCCGCTTGGCGATCACGTCGGTGCCCCGGGGACCCACGCCTACGAGGCGGTACACCAGCGAATCACCCCCGCGCTTGAGCTCGACCGCTGCTCCGCGGCTCGCGCGCGTGCTCGCTGGACGGACGGTGGCCCACGCCGACACGGCCGCGTCGACGCCTGCGTCCTCATCGCGGCGCTCGCTTGTCGCCGGCCGGCGGGCCGGGGCCCGCGGCGTCCTCTCGCCGGAGACGAGCTCGCGGACACGCCCGTGCTCCACCTGCAGGCGGACGTCGCACGTATCGAGCGTGCTGAGCCGGTGGGCGATCATGAAGGTGGTGCGGCCCTGCATGAGTCGCTCCATGGCTTCGAAGATCACCGCCTCTGTTGCGACGTCCACGGAGCTGGTGGGCTCATCGAGGATCAGGACGGGGGCGTCCTTGAGGAAGGCGCGAGCCAGCGAGATGCGCTGGCGCTCGCCGCCGGAGAGTCGCATGCCGCGCTCGCCGACCGGGGTGTCGTAGCCCGCGGGCAGCGCGGAGACGAAGCCGTGGGCGTGCGCGGCACGTGCCGCGCCGACGACGTCGTCGAACGAGGAGCCGGGGCGCGCGTATCCGATGTTCTCCGCGATGCTCGTGGAGAACAGCACGGGCTCCTGGAGGACCACCGCGAACTGGTTGCGCAGATCGGCCAGCCGGTGGTCGCGCAGATCGAGCCCATCGAGCAGGATCGCGCCGGACGCCGGATCGTAGAAGCGCATGAGCAGGCTGACGAGCGTCGTCTTGCCGGCCCCCGTCGTGCCTTGGATGCCCACCCGCGCACCCGGTTCGACGGCGAAGGACACCTCCTGCAAGGTCGGCACGTCCCCGGCGTAGGAGAAGCACACGTCGCGGAACTCAACGGCTCCCCGTGCCCGAACGACCGACCGGGCGTCGGGGACCTCGGTCACATCGGGTCGCTCGTCGAGCACCGAGAAGACGCGCTCGGCGCTGGCCATCGCCGACTGCAGGCTCGTGACCTTCTTGCTGATCGTCTGCATGGGCTTGTACAGCTGCGTGAGGTAGCCCATGACGAGCAGCAGCTCGCCGAGCGTCATGTGACCCCCGTTGACGCGCATCACGCCGATGAAGAGGACCGCGCCGGCACCCAGGGCCGTCACGATGCCGACGAGCAGTCCGAACATCCCGTCGGTCAGCGCGACGCGGAGCCTGGCCCGCATGCCGACGATCGACCGATCGACGAACCGGCCCTCCTCGCGGTGCTCCTGGCCGAACGCCTTGACGACGCGCAGAGCCGTCAGCACCTCCTGAACGACCGCCAGCGCGGAGCTCTCGAGCAGCTTGACCTCGCGGTGGCGGGCGCGCAGCCGCCGGCGGTAGGCCCAGGTGAGCACGCCCAGGATCGGCGTGACGACGAGCGTGACGACCGCGAGGGTCGCGTCGATGCGCGCCGTGACGTAGAGCATGCCCAGCACCGTGAAGGCCGCGGTCAGGAACGGGATGAGGCCGTCCACGGCCACCGTGCGGATGGCGACGGCGTCGTACTGGAGGCGGTAGCCGGCGTCGGCCGTCCCCCGGGAGTCGTGGTAGGAGAGCGACAGCTGCTGTAGCCGGCGGAACAGCCGCGCGCGCAGATCGAGCTGCAGCTTCTCGCCGGTGTAGGTGCGCAGCACTTCGTCGGCGACCACCTGCATCTGCGTCAGTGCCTCGATGGCGACGAGCAGCCCTGCAGTGGCCAGGAGGAGGGAGACGTCCGATGCGGTGGCGAAGCCCGGCAGCAACGCCGGCGGGTCGCGTGAGCCGATGACGCTGTCGACCGCGATCGTGAGCGGCACGGGGGCGAGGAGCGCCAGGGGCGTGGCGAGCAGGCTGACCACCAGAACGCCCGCGATGTGCAACCAGTAGGGCCGCGCCTGGGCGAGCAGCCGCCGGTAGATCACGATGTCTCGGTACACGCGAGCCGGCGCGCCGGCGTCGCCGCGGCCGCGATCGGTGGAAGCGCCCGAGGCCGCGGTCACCCTCATTGCCGCCGCCCGTCGCGGGCGGTTCCCGGTGTCGCAGCCGGCTGGCGGTCAAGGGCCGGGCCGTCGCCCGGCGGCCGGTACCCGTGCTCGGCCGCCGCATCGTGCTCCACCTCGAGCGTCGCCTGGCGGAGCGCTGACGCGGCGATCACCCACTCGCGATGCCCTCGCACCGCGATCAGCCCGGCGCAGACGGCGAGCGCCGCCGCTGCCGCCCACGACGCCGCGGCCGCCGCCGCTGCCGCGCCGGCCGCGAACACTGCGACGGACGCCAGCGTCAGCGCGATCCGTCGTGGCTGCACGCGAAAGCGCAGCAGCTGGCGCCCCGCGCCGTGCTCCTCCACGACCGCGCGCATGCGCGCCGCCGCGAGGAGGCCCACTCGCACCTCGAGGTCCCACGCGTCGTAGTCGCCGCCTCGGACCGCGATGAGCTCCATGCGGGCGATCCTCGCCTCCAGGCGACCCATCCACGTATCGAAGGCCAGCCACTGCTCACTCCACATCGTCCACGTCCGCTTCACGGGCTGGATCGCCGTCGCGGATCCGCGGATCCGCCAGGGCGTCAACCCGTGGCGGACGCGCCCGTAGAGCCGCGCCAGCGGCTGGATCAGATGCAGCATCGCCGTGATCGCCGACAGCACGAGCCGCTCCCGGCGCGGGCGAGAGCGCCATTCCGGCGCGGCGCACCGAGCGCCCGCGAGCACCGACTCCAGCGCCGAGACTCCGACGCCCAGCACGGCCGCCACGAGCGCACCGAACAGCGGCGTCCACAGCACCCCGGCGAGCCCCACGATGCCCGCCGCGGCGGTGAGCGCGTGCCACTCGGGCATCAGGGTCAGGCAGCCCAGCCAGCCGGGCCGCGGCTCGTAGACGCGCTGGAAGAGCGCGGTGTTCCACGTGCCGTGGTAGACGCGCCCGCGGCGGCGGAACAGCGCGCGGGCGAGCCCGTCGCCGTACAGCCGCCCCTCCCAGCTGATATGGCCGGAGGGGTTGTATTTGTCGGGCCACTTGCGCTCGAGCAGCCCCTCGGCGCGACCATAGCCGCGCTGTTGGCGCCAGTATGCGCGGACCGAGTCGCGCGGGTGATGCCACACCATCGCGGCGGGACTGAAGCCCAGCGTGCCACCGCGCTCGCGAATGCGCCAGCACACGTCGACGTCGTCGCCCGCCGTGTCGAAGCGCGGATCGAACCCCCCGATCGCCACGAGCGCCGCCCACCGGAAGGCCATGTTGCAGCCGGGAATGTGCTCGGCCTCGAGGTCGGACAGCAGGACGTGCATCGGTCCGCCGGGCGCCCGCGCAACGCATTGCGCGACGCGGGGGCTGTCGATGGGCGCGATGTTCGGGCCCCCGATGCCCGCGTGGGGTGAGGCGAGGAAGGAGGCCGCCAGGTAACGCAGCCAGTGCCGATCTGGATATGCGTCGCTGTCGATATAGGCGACGATCGATCCCGTGCACGCGTCGAGGCCGGTGTTGCGCGCACTGCTGAGCCCCCTGTTCGGCGTCCGGATGAGGCGGACATCGCGCTCAGCGGCGATCTCGGCCGTCGCGTCGGTCGAGCCGTCGTCCACCACGACCACCTCGTAGTCGGGGTAGTCGAGCGCCGCCAGGCCGTCGAGGCACTGGCCGATCGTCTGCTCGGCGTTGTAGGCGCAGACCACGACGGATACTCGTGGCCACTCGCGCTCGGCGAAGGGCGCATCCGAGAAGGCGCGGGCCACGGCCGCGAGCGCCGGCTTCGGCCGCCGCTCGCGCGTCGTGAGGCCGAAGTCCCATTCCTCGATCTCGTGCCCACCGCGGTGCCACTCGTCCGTCCAGGCGAACAGGAACGCGCCGGCGCACCCCGCCGAGAACGCCGTGCGGACCTGCCAGTCCAGGACCTCGGCCTGCCGTCCTTCGCCGTTGCGGCGACTGTCGAGGCCGATCTCGGCCATGACGAGCGGCCGGTCGCCGGCGATGTTCTGCAGCCGAGCGAGATAGGCGACGAGTCGCTCGCGCGACTCCAGGTAGACGTTGAAGGACAGGAAGTCGACGAACGACAGGTCCAGGTACTCCGTCGACGGGAAGTTGACGTAGGTCACCAGCGAGTCCGGGTCCTCGTCCTTGGTTGCGTCGCTGAGACGGCGCAGGAAGCTCTCCGTCCGGCGGCGGCCATGCCAGCGGACGATCGGGGCCGGCACCTCGTTGCCGATCGCAAAGGCCAGCAATGCCGGATGACCGCGGCAGGCGGAGACGCCCTCGCGCACGCGCCGCTCGATCGAGCGCACGAGGGCGCGGTCGTCGAGGTACGCGATGTGCTGCTCCCAGGGCAGGCCGACGAGCACCCGCAGGCGCCATTTGGCGGCGAGGTCGAGCATCCAGGGCGGAGGCACGGTGTATGTGCGCACGGCGTTGACCCCGCTCGCAGCCATCGCTGCGAGGTCGCGCTCCACGACGTCGGGCGCGGGGAACTGGGTGCCGTGCTCCCCGGGTCGGAAGGTGCCGTACGTGACGCCCCGCAGCAGCAGCTTCTGGTCCCCGGCGTAGAGGAACTTGCCACGCACGGAGGGACGCGACAACCCGACTGCGTCGCCGGGCGGCGTCGCGAGTGCGACGGCCGTCGGCGACGGCTGGTCGCGAGCTCGTTCCTTCCAGGCCCGCGCCGACGCCATCCGCGGCCCGGCGGACCGCGCGCGGCGGTCCGCGCGCCCCAACCCCCCTGACGCCATCAGCTGCGACCCCCGAGTCGTCGACGATGCCCCATTGCGTAAACGCGCGAACGGCGCGGGGGTCAGGGTCAACAACGGGGGAGAATCGAACACGCTCGCGACCTAAGGGGGTCATGGACCCCGCCGCCCGCGCCGCCGCCCTCGACGACCTCGCCGCATCGCTGCGCGCCCGGCTGATCGCCGAGGCCGGCCACGACGGCGGCGACCTTCACGCCCGCATCCGAGCGATCGTCGACCGCGAGGCGGGCCTGCTCGATGTCGCCGACCGCGCCGACCTGGTGGCGCGCGTGGCAGAGCGCTCGTTCGGCCTGGGGCCGCTGGAGCCGCTGCTGCGCGACCCGACCGTCGACGAGGTGATGGTCAACGGGGCGGGGCCCGTCTGGGTCGAGCGCGCCGGGCGCCTCGAGCGCGCCGACGTCGGGTTCGCGACCGACGACGACGTCCGCCACGCCGTCGAGCGGATCCTCGCCCCGCTCGGGCGGCGGGTCGACGAGGCCGAGCCGCTGTGCGACGCGCGGCTGCCCGACGGCTCGCGCGTCAACGTCGTCATCCCACCGCTGGCCCTCGACGGCCCGGTGCTCACCATCCGCCGCTTCCGCCGCCGGGGCCTGAGCGCCGACGACCTCGTCGCGCTCGGCACGTGGCCGGCGCCGCTGCGCGACTTCCTGGCCGCGGCCGTGCGCGCGCGGATGAACGTGCTCGTCAGCGGAGGGACGGGGTCGGGCAAGACGACGACGCTCAACGCGCTGTCGTCGTTCGTCGGGCCGACCGAGCGGATCGTGACCATCGAGGACACCGCCGAGCTGCGCCTGCGCCAGCCCCACGTGGTCCGCCTCGAGGCGCGTCCGCCGAGCGTCGAGGGCCGCGGCGAGGTCACCATCCGCCGCCTCGTGCGCAACGCCCTGCGCATGAGGCCCGACCGGATCGTCGTCGGCGAGGTGCGCGGCGCCGAGGCGCTCGACATGCTGAGCGCGATGGGCACGGGCCACGACGGCTCGCTCTGCACCGTTCACGCCGGCTCGCCCGAGGAGGCGCTGCGGCGCCTGGAGACGCTCGCCCTGATGGCCGGCCTGGGCCTGCCGCACGCGGCCGTGCGCGAGCAGGTGGCTGACGCCATCGACCTCGTCGTCCATCAGGCGCGCCGGCCCGCGGGAGGGCGGCGCGTCGTCGCGGTGGCCGAGGTCGTCCGGGTGGCCGGGGGCCCGGCGACGCGGGAGGTCTACCGGCTCCGCGGCGAGCGGCCGGTGTGGCGGGCGCCCGTGGGCGAGGCGCTCGCGCGGCGGCTCGCCGAGGAGGCCGAGGCCGCGGCGAGGGCCGGCGCGCGGCCCGACGAGACGGAGGCCGCGTGACGCCGCGCCGCGATCGCCGTCAGCCGGGCGGGCGTGCCAGCGCGGCGAGGTAGCGGTCGGCCGACCGCAGCACCTTGGCGTGGGCGTCGCTGGTCACCACGGCGTGCCACCAAGCGCCGTACACGCGCTCGAAGGACAGAGGCTCGAGCACGCCGCGGATGCGCCGCACCTCGTGCGCGGGCAGCGGGATCAGGTTGGGATAGCTCCGCATGAAGCTGACCCAGTCGCGATCGGCCACCACCTGGACGACGTCGCCCGACAGAAGCGCGCCGCGCCCCCCGGCGCCTCGGCGCCACAGGCAGGCTGTGGCGCCCGCGAAGTGCCCGCCGAGCCGCAGCAGCTCGACGTCGTCGGAGACGGCGTGGCGCTCGCCATCCCAGAAGTCGATCCTCGGGCTCGGCCGCATCACCCACTCGCGGTCGGCCGCGTGCAGCAGGATCCGCGCGCCGAAGCGCTCGGCCCAGTCGACCATCGCCGAGTAGTAGTGCGGATGGGAGACGGCGATGGCGCCGATCCCGCCCAGCGCGTCGAGGCGCGTGGCCGTCTCGTCGTCGAGCAGCGTGACGCAGTCCCACAGCAGCCCGTCGACGAGCAGGGCGCGCTGGCCGATGGCGAACGACGGCTCGGTCCCGATGCCGACCAGGCCGGGCTCGAGCTCCTCGATCCGGTTGGCGTGGGCATCGGCGAGCGTCGCCATCGTGGTCCAGCGCTGGCCGTCGTGGCCGACGTACTGGCGCTCGTCGAGGCAGATCGGGCAGCCGTCGGGCGGGCGCTCCGACGGCGGGAACTGGGTCCCGCACGTGACGCAGATGTGGGCGATCCCGGTGATCGGCGCATCCTGACGGCCGGGGCCGGTCGGCGACGGCCTGGTAGCGGAGCTAACCGACGACCGGCGAGGCGGACAGGACGGCGTCGAGCAGCCCGGGAAAGCGCGCGTCCAGGTCATCGCGGCGCAGGGACACGATCCGTTGCGTGCCCTCGGGCTCGGTGAGCGTGACGCCGGCCTCGCGTAGGACGCGCAGGTGATGGGAGAGCGTCGACTTGGCCACCGGGACGGTGAGGGCTCCGCACGTGCACGCGCCCTCGCTGGCCAGCGCGTGCACGATCCGCAGGCGCAGGGGATCGCTGAGCGCGTGCAGAACCGTCGGGAGGTCGAGATCCTCGACGCTCGGCTGGCTGATCGGGTCGGTCACGGCGCACTCCATTGTACGACGAAGATCGAACAACTGCTACTATGTTCGTCGAACTTCGAACAAAGGGGTCGTTCTCGACATGCCTCCCACCCCTCCGCCCACCCCCGCCGTGTCCACGCCCGCACCCGAGCGCAAGCCGTTCCGTCGTCTGGTCGTGTTCACGGGCCGCCACTGAGGACCCAGGACGCATCCGGGGTCTTCCGTGCACGCATGACGTGCACGGGAGACCCCGGGCCGTCCGATCTTCCCGCCGGGGGGCGAACTCGCTCCCTCGTCGCCTACCAGGGGTGTGGACGCCTCCGCACCCCTGCTCGCCGGCCTCGCCGGGGTCCTGGCCGTCGCCGGCGCCTGGGAGGCGCTGGCCGCCGTCGAGCAGGCGGCGGTCGCCCGTGCCGCCGCTCGCCTCATGGCCCCGGTTCGCGCCGCCGCGCGGGACGGTCGTGAGCCGTCGGCGCCCGAGCGCCGTCGCCTGTCCGTCACCGGCGCCCTCACGCTGCTCGGCGCGGGCTGGCTGCTCGCCGGACCGCTCGTGGCCATCGCCGCCGCGGGCGCCGGGCCGTGGCTCGCCGGCCGGCTGCTCGCCGCCCGCCGGGCCCGCTGGCGGGCCGAGCTCGGCCGCGGCGCTCCGGCCGCGGCGCGTGCGATGGCCGACGCGCTGGCCGGCGGCCACGCCGTCCGCGGCGCGATCGCCGCGGCCGCGGCCGACGGCGGGATCGCCGGCGCCGCCGGGTCCGAGCTGCGCGACGCCGCCGTGGCGCTGGAGCTCGGCGAGCGAACCGATGCCGTGCTCGAACGCATGCGCCGTCGAGCGGACGACCCGCGCTGGGACACGATCGTGGCCGCGATCCTGCTCCAGCGCGATGCGGGCGGCGATCTCGCGCGGCTGCTGCGGACGATCGCCGCCGCGCAGGAGGAGGCGGCGCGCGTCGAGGCCGACGCCCGCGGGCTGACCTCGCAGGCGCGCTTCACCGCATGGGTGGTCAGCGTCCTGCCCGCCGGCGCGGCGGTGCTCGCCGAGCTGGCCCAGCCCGGGTATCTGCTGTCGCTCGGCCGCGAACCGCTCACCGCGGCGCTGCTGCTCGCGGCCGTCGGCTGCCAGCTCGTGGCCGGGATCCTCGTCCGCCGCATCGCGCGGCCCGGGCCGGCGTGAGTCGCGCCGTGTTCCTGGCGATCCTCGCCGCCGTGCTCGCCGCGGGCGGAGTCGTCGAGCTGGCCGCGGCGGCCTCCGCCGCCGGCCGTCCGGCACACGGCGACCGCCCCCGCGGCCGCCACCGCCGGCGCGCAGCGCTCGTCGCCGGGCTCGCTCGCATCGGCCGGCGGCTGGGCGCGCCCGCGCCGCCGGCCGACCTCGCGCGACGGATCGACGCGGCGGGCGGGCCGGCGTCATCGCGCGTGGGCGACGTCATGGCCGTCAAGGCGGGCGCCGGCCTCACGGCGCTGCTCGCCGCGCTGCCGCTCGCCGCCGCCCTGCCCGGACGGCTTGGAGTGGTATCCGTCGTCGCCGCGCCGGCCGGCGCCTTCCTGCTGCCGGACGCGTGGCTGGCCCGTCGCACGCGCCGGCGCCGCCGCGCCATGGCCGGCGAGCTGGCCGACGTGCTCGACCTGCTGCGGGTCGCCGTCGACGCCGGGCTGTCTCCGACCCGCGCGCTGGCCGAGGTCGGCCGGCGCCGCAACGGCGCGCTCGCCGCCGAGCTGCGCGGCGCGGCGACGCGCATCGACCTGGGGGTCCCGCGCGCCGAGGCGCTCACCGCGCTCGAGCGCCGCTGCCCCGTCGACGAGGTCGCCCCGCTCGTCGCGGCGCTGCTGCGAGCCGATCGCCACGGCGCCCCGCTCGGGCCGGCGCTGGCCGCGCTCGCCGCCGACGCCCGCGCCGCTCACGCGCAGCGCCTGCGCGAGCACGCCGCGCGGGCCGCGCCGAAGATCCAGCTCGTCGTCGCGCTGCTGCTCGTCCCGGCGGTGATGCTCCTCGTCGGCGCGGCGCTCGCTGCCGCGCTGCGCTGAGCGCGCGGGAGCTACGGCAGCGTGGCCACCGCGCGCCCGCGCGTGGTGTCGCCGTCGCGGCGCGTCCCGCCCGCGACCACGCCGAACGCCTCGAGGAGCGGCGCCGCCTTGGCGAAGCCCCGGTCCGAGGACGACCGTGACGCGAGCAGGCGAGTCATGCGCTCCACGTCCACGAAGAACGACGGCTTGACGTCGTCGCCGAGCTTGGCCGCCGCGTCGCGCAGCGCCGGGGAGCTGCCGAGCGTGCCGCCGGGACTGATCGCGTCGCTCAGCGCGGGCCGGCCGGCGGCGACCACGAAGCGATCGCCCGCGGCGGCGACGTACGTGTCGCGGTCGTCGCCCGTGCCACGGATGACGAAGCCCTCGTCGACGCCCGCCGCATCGAGCCGCGCCACGTCGGCGGCCGCGTCGCGCCGCGCGAGCGCCTCCAGGCGTCCGACGGCGCGCCGCGTGGCGGACGGATCCTTCGAGGTCACGATCAGGCCGCCACCCGCGCTGTCCTTCGACGTCCCGGCCGCGAAGATGCCCGCGCCGCCCATCCAGTCCAGCAGATCGCGGCGGATGTCCAGGCCGACGCTCTGCTCGACCTGGCCGAGGAGGGCCTGCAGGCCGACGCCGCCCAGCCCGCCGGCCGAGCTGATCTGCTCGAGCGCATGGTTCAGGCTCGCGCCGAGGTCCCCGATGCCGATGCCGAGCCAGGCGTCGTCGGGCAGCGCCGCCAGCGCGGCGGACCCGTCGGCGCGCGGCCCGCCCTGCTGGCCGCCGAGCGCGGCCGAGTCGACGCGCAGGGCGTCGGGATCGGCATCGAGCCCGGCCGCCACCGTGCTCGGCAGCGCCTGCGCCAGCGAGTCCAGGAAGGGCGCGAAGGACTGCTGCGCGCCCGGCCCGGCCGCACCCAGCGCCGCGCGCAGCAGCCGCTCGGTGTCGACGAACAGGAAGCCCAGGCGCTGGTCGTCCACCGACGCGCGCGCCTTGTCGAGGCGGTCGGACTCGCCGAGCGACGAGCCCTTGGCGGCGTCGATCGCGGCCTTGAGCCCTGGCTCGGTGCCGATGACCACGGCACCGTCGACCACCGCCCCGGCCGACCGGTCCTTGCGCGCGTAGCGATAGGCGACATCCCTGTAGGTGCGCTCGTCGGCATCGGAGATCAGCTTGGCCAGCGCGTCGGCCGCCTTGTCGTCGTCGCTCGAGGTGGCGACCACGACGCCGTCGCCGCGGTCGCCGCCCGCCGACAGCATCGCCGCGCCCACGCGCTCGCCCAGCCACGGGTCGATGTCACGCGCCCACGTCACGCCGTGCTCGCGGCCGGCGCGGTCGATCAGCTCGACCAGCCGGGCGCCGGGATCGTTCGTCCGCAGCAGCTTGCGCAGCGCCGCCTCGGCGTCGCCGGCCTGGGCGTCGCCGGGTCGCACGAGCCCCTCGACGTAGATCGGCGCGCCGGCCGGGACGAGCGAGGCCGGGTCGGTGTCGCCGGCCCCCGAGCTCGAGCCACAGCCCGCGACCCCGACGGCGGCGGCGAGCACGGTGGCGGCGCTCGCGAGCCGACGACGCGGCGCGAGGAGAGCGGTCGGTGGCATCGGTCCGCATCCTAGGGCGTTGGCCCTCCGCTGGACCCCACCAGCGGACGCATGAACGGCGGACGGAACCGCCGCGATCCTGCAAGGCGCCGTGCACCGGCGCGTCTGGCAACGCCGGTTGCATCCGAGCAGCCCCCCTGTGCATGAGCCCTCCCACCGCGCGAGCCCCGATCGCCACGGGGATCGGGGCCCATCACGCGGCCCCAGCAACCGTCGTGTGGGGGACGATGTGCAATCAGAGTTGCTTTGTGGGGGATTGTGGGGTAGAAGTCCCGACCAAGCGGACCGGGGTGGAGGGGCTCCTCCCACTCCTCCACCTCGGTCCGCACCTATTTCCGTCGTGCGCCCCGGGCACCGATCCCCCGCACGCGAGCTCAGCGAATGGCCTTCCGCGGCACCTTCGACTACACCCTCGACGCGAAGAACCGGCTCACCGTGCCGGCCAAGTTCCGCTCCGCGCTGGCCGACGGCGTCGTGCTCTCGAAGGGGATCGAGCGCTGCGTGCAGGTGTGGACGCCGACCGGATTCGACGCCTACGTCCAGGGCGCGCTGCGCGACGTCCACCCCCTGTCCGAGCAGGGCCGCAAGCTCAACCGCTTCTTCTCGGCCAACTCGCTCGACACCGAGCTCGACGCCGCCGGGCGCGTGATGCTGCCGGGCTTCCTGATCGAGCACGCCGACCTCGCCAAGGACGTCGTCGTCACGGGCGCGGGCGAGTGCCTCGAGGTATGGGATCGCTCCGACTGGGGCGACTACAACAACGCGCTGTCGACCGAGCTCCCCGACATCACCGCCGGCTTTGGCCATCCTGCTTGACATGACCGCCACCCACGTCCCGGTGCTCGCCGGCGAGCTGATCGAGCTCCTCGATCCGCAGCCCGGCGAGATCGCCGTCGACTGCACGTTCGGCGGCGGCGGCCATGCCCGCCTCGTGGCCGATCGCCTCGGGCCCGGGGGCCTGCTGATCGCCGTCGACCGCGACCCCGTGGCCGAGGAGCGCTTCGCGGCGCTGGCCGAGGAGACGGCGTGCCGCGTGCGCTTCATCCGCGCGGGCTTCGCGGACGCGCTCGGTCAGCTCCGCGACGAGCGCGTCTCCGTGGACCTGGCCTACATGGACCTGGGCATGTCCTCGATGCAGGTCGACACGTGGGCCCGAGGCTTCTCCTACGCCTACGACGCCCCGCTGGACATGCGCATGGACCCCGACCAGGAGCTCACGGCCGCCGACGTCGTCAACGGCTGGGACGAGCGCCAGCTCGCGCGGGTGTTCCGCGAGTACGGAGAGGAGCGCTACGCGCGCCCCATCGCCCGCGCGATCGTCCGCCGCCGCGCGCGCACGCCGCTGACCACCACGAACGCGCTCGTCGAGACGATCGTCGACGCCGTTCCCGCGCCCGCACGCTTCGGCGGCGGCCACCCGGCCAAGCGCGTCTTCCAGGCCGTCCGGATCGCGGTCAACGACGAGCTCGCCCAGCTCGACGCGGCCCTGCCCATGGCCTGGGAACGGCTGCGTCCCAATGGTCGATTTGCAGGGATAACGTTCCACTCCCTGGAAGATCGGCGCGTGAAGCGGTTCCTCGCTGCCAGGACCCAAGGCTGCATCTGCCCGCCGGACCTTCCCGTCTGCGGCTGTGGCCGAGTGCCGGAGGCCGAACTGCTCACCCGCCGCTCCGTCGTGCCCACGCCCGGCGAGGTGGCGGCCAACCCGCGCGCGAGGTCCGCACGGATGCGCGCCGCACGGAAGCTCGAGGTGACCGACGCATGACGCCCCCATCCACCCACGCGGGCCGCGCCGTCCGCCGCGGCCCGGCGCCACGCGCGCCCCGGCGCACGAGCGGGCCGGCGCGCCCCCGGCGCAGGCCCGCGTCCGCCGCCACGGGCGCGATCGCCGTCCCCACGCCGTTCGGGCTGCGGCTCGCCCGCCGCGCCGTGCGGGTCCGCGACGCGCGCCTGCTCGACCGGCTCGTCCGCGGCCGTGCGTGGATCGCGATCGTCGCGGTCGGCCTGCTCGGCATCGTCTTCATGCAGGTCTCGATGCTTCGCCTGAACGCCGGCATCAGCCGCGCCGTGACCGCGTCCGAGACGCTGCAGCGCCAGAACTCGACGCTGCGCGCGGACATCGCCGGGCTCGACTCGGCCCAGCGCATCCAGGACACCGCGGCGGGCCTGGGGATGGTCATGCCCGAGGCCGGCAAGGTGCGCTACCTCGACGCGCGCGCCGCGGACGGGCGCGCGGCCGCGCGCGGCGTGCGCGCCCCGAGCACGCAGGCGGCGGCCACGGTCGCCGCGGCGGCCGCGGCGACGACCGGCGACGTCGCGCCGGCGCAGGGGACCGCGAGCGCGCCGGCGCAGTCCGCCACGGCGTCGGAGCAGACCGCCGCGGCGACCGCACAGGCGCCGGCCGCGGGAACGAGCGCCGCGCCGGCGGCGGCGACGAGCGCCGCGCCGGCGGCGGCGACGAGCCCTGGCCCGGCGACGACGGCGAGCACGGCGCCGGCGGCGGCAGGCACCGCGCCGACGGCCGAGGGCACCGCCCCGCCCGCCACGGCCACGCAGCCCGCGGCCCCGGCCACCGCTCCCGCACCGGTTCCCGAAGGCGGCGCCGCGGCGCCCCAGGGCGGCTGATGGCGCTCGTCGAGCGGCGCATCGGCCTCCTCTTCGCCGGCTTCCTCGTCCTCCTCCTGCTGGCCGGCGCCCGAGCCGTGTGGCTGGGCGGCGTGCGGGGCCAGTCGCTGGCCAGCGCCGCCGCGTCGCAGCAGGTCACCGACAGCAGGCTGCCCGCCCAGCGTGGCACGATCGTCGACCGCAAGGGCGTTGAGCTGGCCGTGTCCGAGCCGGCGGCCGACGTCAGCGCCACGCCGTACCTCGTGCGCGACCCGATCGCGACCGCGCGGCGGCTCGCGCCGAGCCTCGACACGACCCCCGAGAAGCTCGCCCAGAAGCTCGCCCGCCGCGACACCGGCTTCGTCTACCTCGCACGCGACGTGCCCGCGGCCAGGGTCGCGCGCATCCAGAGGCTCGAGCTGCCCGGCGTCGCGCTCGAGCCCGGCCACCTGCGCTTCTACCCCAGGCGGTACCTCGCCTCGCAGGTGCTCGGGTCGGTGGGGACCGACGGGCGCGGCCTGTCCGGCGTCGAGTACCGGCACGAGGCGGCGCTGCACGGTCGGGACGGCGAGCGCCGTCTGGTCAAGGACGCGCTCGGCCAGTCGATCAACGTCCGCGACCCCACGCCCGCCAAGGCCGGCGCGCGCCTGCAGCTGAGCATCGACGCGGCGATCCAGGACAAGGTCGAGCGGGTGCTGGCCGACGTCGGCCGCACCTACTCGCCCAAGGGCGCGACGGCGATCGCGATGGACCCGCGCAGCGGCGAGCTGCTCGCGCTGGCCAACTGGCCGCGTGTCGACGCGAACAAGCCGTGGCAGGCACCGCCCTACGCCACCCAGGATCGCGCCGTGGGCTTCACCTACGAGCCCGGCTCGACGTTCAAGTCGTTCACCGTGGCCGGCGCGCTCGAGGAGGGCACGGTCAAGCCCGAGACCCCGTTCAACCTCCCGCCGCAGATCCAGGTGGCCGATCGGACGATCGGCGAGTCGCACCCGCGCGGCCCGGTGACCCTGAGCACCTCGGACATCCTCGCCCAGTCCAGCAACGTCGGGGCGATCAAGGTCGGGCTGAAGATGGGCGCCGACCGGTTCGACAAGTGGGTCCGGCGCTTCGGCTTCGGCCGCCGGACGGGGGTCGACCTACCCGGCGAGGAGCGCGGCCTCGTGCTGCCGGTCAAGGACTACTCGGGCTCGTCGATGGGCAACATGCCGATCGGCCAGGGCCTCGCGGTCACGCCGATGCAGATGGCCAGCGCCTACGCCGCGATCGCCAACGGCGGCACGCTGCGTCCGCCCCGCATCGTGCGCCGCGTCGACGGCGAGCCGGTCGACACGCCGCGGGGCCGCCGCGTGATCTCCAAGCAGACGTCCGTCCAGCTGCGCACGATGCTCGAGGGCGCGTTCGCCCCGGGCGGCACCGCGGCCGAGGTCTCGATCCCCGGCTACCAGCTCGCCGGCAAGACGGGCACGGCCAACAAGATCGACCGCAGGACCGGCGAGTACTCCAAGGCGGACTACATCGCGTCGTTCATCGGCTTCGCCCCCGCGCTGGACCCCAAGCTCCTCGTGGCCGTGGTCGTGGACGAGCCGCACGGCGCGATCTACGGCGGCCAGGTGGCGGCGCCGGCCTTCGGGCAGATCACCTCGTTCGCGCTCTCCTACCTGCGCATCCCGCCGAAGGGCTGATGCGACATGGGGGAGCGGTGACCGCCGCGCCCGCTCCGCCCCCGTGGCCTCGTAGACTGGGCACCGCGATGACGCTTCGCGAGGTCCTCGGGGACGCCGCGCGCCACGCCCCGCCGGTCGAGGTGACCGCCCTGGCCTACGACAACCGGCTCGTCGCGCCCGGGACGCTGTTCTTCTGCGTTCCCGGGTTCACGCGCGACGGGCACGACTTCGCGGCGGACGCGGTGGCCCGCGGCGCGGCGGCGCTGGTGGTCCAGCGACCGCTGCAGCTCGGCGTGCCCGAGGTGCGCGTCGACGACGTGCGCGCGGCGATGGCGCCGGCCGCGGCGCGCCTGCACGGCGACCCCACGGCACGACTGCGCGCGATCGGGATCACCGGCACGAACGGCAAGACGACCTCAGCCTTCCTCGTCCGCGGGCTGCTCGAGGCGGCCGGGCGGCGCACGGGCCTCGTCGGCACCGTGAACGCCGTGGTGGGCGGCGACGAGCGTCCGATGGCGCGGACCACGCCGGAGGCCATCGACCTCCAGGCGATGTTCGCCGAGATGCTCGAGGCCGGCGACGAGGCGGTGGTCATGGAGGTCTCCTCGCACGCGCTGCAGCTGCATCGCGCGGACGCGATCCACTGGTCGGTGGCGATCTTCACCAACCTGACCCAGGATCACCTCGACTTCCATCCGACCATGGAGGCCTACTACGCGGCCAAGCGGCGGCTGTTCGACGCACGGCCCGACGTGGCGATCGTCAACGTCGACGACCCCTATGGCGCTCGGCTGGCGGCCGACCTGCCCGGCGCGATCCGCATCGGCATCGACTCGCCCGACGCGCAGGTGCGCGCCGCGGACATCGCGGCGGACGCGACGGGCTCGACGTTCACCGTCGACGGGCGCACGCTGCGCTCGCCGCTGCCCGGGCGCTTCAACGTCCTCAACGTGCTCGGCGCCGTCGTCGCCGTGCGCGCGCTCGGCGTCGATGACGACACGATCGCGCGGGCGCTGACGCATGCGGTGCGCGTCCCCGGGCGCTTCGAGCCGGTCGACGAGGGCCAGCCGTTCGCGGTGCTCGTCGACTACGCCCACACGCCGGACTCGCTCGACAACATCCTGCGCGCCGCGCGCCCGCTGGCCCGCGGGCGGGTGATCGTCGTCTTCGGGGCGGGCGGCGACCGCGACCGCGCCAAGCGACCGCTGATGGGCGCGGTCGCCCGCGAGCGCGCCGACGTCGTCATCGTGACCTCCGACAACCCGCGCGGCGAGGACCCCGAGGCGATCATCGCCGCCATCGTGGAGGGCGCGGGCCCGGACGCCGAGGTGCTCGTCGATCGCCGCGCGGCGATCGAGCGCGCGGTCGCGCTGGCCGGCGACGGGGACGTGGTGGTGCTGGCCGGCAAGGGCCACGAGCAGGGCCAGGAGTTCGCCGCCGGTCACAAGCTGCCGTTCGACGACGTCACCGTGGCACGGGAGGCGCTCCGTGCGCGACTGGTCGCCTGAGCGCGTCGCCGAGGCCGCCGGTGCGCGGCTCGTCGCCCCGGCGCCGCACGCGGGCGGGCCCGGCCGCGTGGTCATCGACTCGCGCGACGCGGGCCCGGGCGACCTGTTCGTCGGGTTGACCGGCGGCAACGTCGACGGCGGGCGCTTCGCCCCGCAGGCGCTGGCCGCCGGCGCGTGGGGGGTGCTCGTCGCGCCCGATCACGCCGACGCCGCCCGCTGCGCTGCGCCCGGCACGCTGCTGGCCGCGGGCGACCCGCTCGCCGCGCTCGGCCGCCTGGCGACGGCCTGGCGGCGCCGGCTGGGCGCGCGCGTGGTCGGGATCACCGGCTCGACGGGCAAGACGTCGACCAAGGACGTGCTGGCCGGGATGCTCGCCCCGCAGCGGCGCGTGGTGGCCACGGCGCAGAACCTCAACACGGAGATCGGGCTGCCGCTGACCGTCCTGGGCGCGCCGCCCGGCACCGAGGTGCTCGTGCTCGAGATGGCCATGCGCGGCACCGGCCAGATCGCCGAGCTGGCGGCCATCGCCGAGCCCGACGTGGGTGTGATCGTCAACATCGGCCCCGTGCACCTCGAGCTGCTGGGCAGCGTGGAGGCGATCGCCGCGGCCAAGGCCGAGCTGATCGCCGGCCTGCGCCCGGGCGGGACCGCCGTCGTCCCCGCCGGCGAGCCGCTGCTGGAGCGCCACCGCCGCGCCGACGTGACGACGGTGGGCTTCGGGCCGGGCGGGGACGTGAGCGCGCTCCCCGACGGCCTTCGCCTGCCGTTCACATCGGCGCACATGCGGGCCAACGCGCTGGCCGCGCTGGCCGCGGCGCGCGCCGTGGGCGTCGAGCCCGACGGCGAGGTCCGGGTGGCGCTGTCGAGCCTGCGCGGCCAGCGGGTCGAGCTCGCGCGCGGGATCGTCGTCGTCAACGACTGCTACAACGCGAACCCCATGTCGATGGCCGCCGCACTCGACGACCTCGCCGCGTCCGCTCCCGGGCGCCGCGTCGCCGTGCTCGGGGACATGCTCGAGCTGGGCGCGGGCGAGCGTGGCTTCCACGAGCAGATCGGCGCACACGCGCGCGCCCGCGGCGTCGACCTGCTGGTCACCGTCGGCCCGCGGGCACGGCACATGGCCGAGGCCTTCGCCGGACCGGTCGAGCACGCGCCGGACGCCCGCGCGGCCGCCGCGATCGTCGGCGATCTGCTCCAGGACGGCGACACCGTGCTGCTCAAGGCCTCGCGGGGCGTCGGCCTCGAGGTGGTCGCCCAGGCGCTCGAGGACAGGCCGGCCTAGTGGTCCCGTTCGCAGATACGCGCACCGCCAGTCGACCGCCGATCACCGACCAACGGCTTCGCCGTCGGTGCCCGCTGTGTCCTCGCTCGGGGCAAGGGCTCCGCCCTTGCACCCTCGCTGCGTCCTTGCCGGGCCGCGCCGGCGGCCGCCTGGACGGCACACGTACCCACGAACGGAACCACTGATGGGCGAGATCCTGATCGCGGGGATGGCCTCGCTGCTGGTGTGCATCTTCCTGTCGCCCGCCTTCATCTCGTTCCTGCGCACACGCGAGTTCGGCCAGTTCATCCGCGAGGAGGGCCCGGAGGGCCACCACGAGAAGGCCGGCACGCCGACGATGGGCGGGATCATCATCTTCGCCGCCATCTCGATCCCCTTCCTGATCCTCAGCAACTACGACTGGCGCTCGGTCGGGGTGTTCGGGGTGGCCGTGGCCTGCGCGCTGCTGGGCTTCGCCGACGACTACACGAAGATCGTCAAGCGCCGCTCGCTCGGGCTGCGGGCGCGCACCAAGCTCGGCGTCACGATCGCCATCTCGGTCTTCCTGTGGTGGATCGCCACCGGCCCGGCCGAGGTCCCCGACACGCTGCGGCTGCGCTCACTGGACGTGACCATCGACCTCGGGCTCTTCTACCCGGCGCTGATCTACCTCGTGGTGGCGGGCACGACGAGCGCGGTCAACCTCACCGACGGGCTCGACGGCCTGGCCGGCGGTTGCGCGGCGATCGTCGGGCTGGCCTACATCGGCATCACGTTCATCACCCGCGGGCAGGCCGACCTGGCGCTGCTGGCGGGTTGCATGGTCGGGGCGTGCGTCGGCTTCCTGTGGTTCAACGCCTTCCCGGCGACGATCTTCATGGGGGACACGGGGTCGCTCGGGCTGGGCGGCGCGATCGCCGGCCTGGCCGTCATGACGAAGACCGAGGAGCTGCTGATCGTCCTCGGCGGCATCTTCGTGGTCGAGGCGGCCAGCGTCCTGCTGCAGGTCTTCTCCTTCCAGACCTTCCGCAAGCGGATCTTCCTGATGGCCCCGATCCACCATCACTTCGAGATCCTCGGCTGGTCGGAGACGAAGATCATCCTGCGCTTCTGGATCGTCGCCGCGGTGTGTGCGGCGATCGGCTTCACCGTCTACCAGCAGACGGTCACGTAGTGGCGGTCGGTGATCGCCACAGGCGCCCGCCGCTGCCCGGCGGGCCGTACCTCGTGGTCGGCCTCGCGCGCTCGGGCCTCGCGGCGATGCAGGCGCTGCGCGCCCGTGGCGAGGACGTGGCCGGCGCGGACCGCAAGCTGGGCAGCGACGGGCTGGTCGAGCTCGAGCACGCGCGGACGGTGATCAAGTCGCCTGGCGTGCCCGCGCAGGCGCCGGTGATCGCCGAGGCGCGCGGCCGCGGCGTGCCCGTCCTCGGCGAGGTCGAGCTCGCCTGGCGGCTGCTGCCCCACGAGTTCATCGCCGTCACGGGCACCAACGGCAAGACGACGACGACCGAGCTGATCGGCCACATCCACCGCGAGGCGGGGCTGCCGGTCGCCGTGGCCGGCAACGTCGGCACCGCGCTGAGCTCGCTGGTCGACACGCTCGCGCCGGACGCGGTGATCGTGTGCGAGACGTCCTCGTTCCAGCTCGAGGACACCGTCGCCTTCGCCCCCGAGGGCGCGGTGCTGCTCAACGTCGCCCCCGACCACCTCGACCGCCATGGGACGCTCGAGGCCTACCGCGCGGCCAAGCTGCAGGTCTTCGCGCGCCAGGGCAACGACGACGTGGCGGTCGCGCCGCTCGGACTCGGCGTCGAGGACCTCGGCGGCTGCGCGCGGCGCGTGTGCTTCGGCGCCGGGCCCGAGGCCGAGCTGGCCGACCGCGCCGGGCGGCTGTGGTGGGTCGACGAGCCGCTGCTCGCCCACGACGAGATCCGCCTGCGCGGCGCGCACAACCGCGCCAACGCGATGGCCGCGGCGGCGATCTGCCTGGCCCGCGGCGTCGACGCCGACGCGGTCCGCGAGGGGCTGCGGACGTTCGCCGGCGTCGAGCACCGCCTCGAGGAGGTGGCGACCGTCGACGGCGTGCTCCACGTCAACGACTCCAAGGCGACGAACGTCGACTCGACGCTGGTGGCGCTGGCCAGCTTCACCGCGCCCGTCCACCTGATCCTCGGCGGCCGCGGCAAGGGCCAGGACTTCTCGGCGCTGCGCGAGCCCGTGCGCGAGCACTGCGCCGGCGTCTACCTGATCGGCGAGGCGACGCCCGCGCTGGGCGACGTGGTGGGCGGGCTGCGCTGCGGCGACCTCGAGCACGCGGTGGCCGCCGCCCGCGCCGCGGCACGGCCGGCCGAGGTCATCCTGCTCTCGCCGGCGTGTGCGAGCTTCGACCAGTTCGAGGACTACGAGGCGCGCGGGCGGCGCTTCAAGGAGCTCGTCGGCGCGACCGCCACGGCCTGATCTTGCGAGTCGGGCATCATGCCTGGCGCCGATTCACCGATATGGAGGCATCTCCTTGGCCGAAGCGATCCCGAACGACCCCGTCGAGACCGAGACCGTGCCCGAGACCTCGGCCGCGGAGCGGGCCGTCGCCGACCTGCTGCCCGTCGATGCGCCCGTGGCGGAGGCCGAGGGCGTCCGCGACGCCGTCCCGGTCTGGTTTCACACCTTCGCCCTGGCGCCCGGCATCTACACGCCGGGCATCGCGCGCGATCATGGCTATCGGCCCCCGGCGCTGGGCGCCGATCGACTCGCCGGGCGATCCGTGCTCGACGTCGGCACATTCGACGGCTTCTACGCGTTCCTGGCCGAGGCGAGGGGCGCCCGGCGCGTGGTCGCCGTCGACAACGAGCAGTACGTCGACTGGATTCGCGCGCGCTTCGGCGTGGAGCTCGAGCCGGGCCTCGGGTTCCGCGGGATCCACCGGCTGCTGAGCTCGCAGGTCACCTATCGGCGCATGGACGCGCTCGACGTGCCCGCGCTCGACGAGCGCTTCGACGTCGTCCTGTGCTTCGGCATGCTCCACCGCGTGAGCGATCCGGTCGGGATGCTGCGAGCGCTCGGCGCGGCGCTCGAGCCGGGTGGCGAGATCGTGCTGGAGACCTACGGGTCGCGCCTGGGCGGGGACGTCCCGGCGATCGAGGTGCACGGGCCCGGCGACGTCTACGCGCGCGACGAGTTCGTCTTCTGGGGCTTCCCGCCCGAGGGGCTGAGGCGGGTCGGGCGGATGGTCGGGCTCGGCTCGATCGACGTGCTCGACGAGGTCGAGATCGACGGTCACCCGAGGATCATGGCGGTGCTGCGCGCCGGCGGCTGAGCTCTCACGGGGCCGTCGGCCAGGAGGCCGGCCGGTCGGTCGGTCGTGATCGCGTCGACGCCGAGCAGGGCCACGCGCCAGGCGAGCTCGAGGTCGTTGACCGTGCCCGTCGTGACGCTCAGCCCGCCCGCGCGAAGCTCGTCGACCAGCGCCTGGTGAAGCAGGAAGTGCTCGACGCAGACGCCGGCCACGCCGACGCGGCGCGCCCACGCCGCGAGCGCGCCCGGGGCGCAGTCGGTCCACACGACGAGCCGGGCCCGGTGCCCGAGCCGGGCGGCCTCGGCGCACACGTCGGCGTGGAAGGACAGGATCTCGACCCGGTCGGCGTCCGGGCGCGCCGCGAGACGCCGGCAGACCGCTCGCGCGGTCGCCACGCCGAGCGCCGGGTCGCCGTGGGTCTTGACGTCGAGCTGCACGACCAGGTCCGCGGGGGCGGCGTCGAGGAGCTCGTCGAGCAGCATCGGCCGCTCGGCCGAGACCGCGCCGAAGCGATCGCGCAGGCCGGCGTCCACGAGCGCCGACCAGGGCGTCTCGTGCGCCCATCCGCGCGCCGTCGTGCCGATCTCGAGCCACGGGTCGTGCAGCAGAGCGAGCAGCCCGTCGGCCGTCAGGCAGACATCGGTCTCGAGCCCGTCGACCGGCCCGGCGAGCGTCGACCACAGCGCCGCTCGCGAGGAGTCCGGGCCCGGCTCGCGCCCGAGGCGGTGCGCGTAGAGCGGCGGCAGCGCCAGCACGGGACCAGCGTGGGGCCGGGGCGGCCGGCGCGTGTTGTGCCGATGTCACGCTGGCGTGTCGGTCTCGTGAACGACCCGTCGCGGCAGCGCCGCGTGTCGGACGAGACCCCGCTCCGGCAGGACCGCCGCCGCTCGCGCCGAAGTGAAGCCCGATGCGCGCTGCCGCCCGCGCCAGGGCCAAGCCTGCCCTTCCGATCGAGCACAACCTGCTGCTCACGGCGACGCTGTGCCTGCTCGCGTTCGGCGCGGTGATGGTCTACAGCGCTTCGTCGGCGCGCGCGCTCCTGCAGGGCCAGGGCGAGGGGACGGGCTTCCTGGTCAAGTACGTGACCTACGGCGGCCTCGGACTGGTCGGCATGCATCTCATCGCCCGCCGCGGGCTCGACGGGGTCGTCCGCGCCACGGGCCCGCTGCTCGCCGCGTCCTTCGTCTGCCTCGTGCTCGTGAAGATCCCCGGGCTCGGCGTCAGCGTCAACGGCGCGCGGCGCTGGCTGGGAGCCGGGCCGCTGCAGTTCCAGCCCTCCGAGGTGGCCAAGCTCGCGCTCGTCCTGTACGGCGCGAAGGTGCTCGCCGTGCGCCCGGGGAGGATCCGTGGCCCGCGCGACATCCTGCCGCTGCTCGTCGTGGCCGGGACCGCGGTGCTGCTCGTCGCCTCACAGCCCGACCTCGGCACGTCGCTCGTCATCTGCTTCACGGTCGCCGCGCTGCTCGTGGCCGCCGGCGTGCCGATGCGTCATCTGCTCGCCGGCGGCGCGCTGCTCGGCGTGCTCGTGCTGCTCTACGCGCTCAGCGCCGACTACCGGCGGGCGCGGCTGACGACCTTCCTCGATCCCTGGGATCACGCGGGCGATGCCGGCTTCCAGGCCGTCCAGGGGCAGATCGCGCTCGGCTCGGGCGGGCTGTTCGGGCGCGGCATCGGCCAGTCGGTGCAGAAGATCTTCTACCTGCCCGAGGCCCACACCGACTTCATCCTGGCCATCATCGGCGAGGAGCTCGGAGTGGCCGGGCTGTTCGCGGTGCTGTTCCTCTACGGCCTCGTCGCCTACGCCGGGCTGCGCGTGGCCAAGCGCGCGAGCGGCGCCTACGCGAAGCTGCTGGCCGCAGGCATCACCTCGCTGATCCTGTCCCAGGCGTGCCTGAACATCTTCACGGTTCTCGGCCTGGCGCCCCTCACCGGGGTGCCGCTGCCGTTCATCTCCTACGGCTCCACGAACCTCACCGTGCTGCTCGCCGGCATGGGGCTGCTGCTCAACGTCGCGGCCGGTGGCCGTGCCCATCTCAAGGTCGTGACAGGATCCCGCCGCGATGGCGCCGACGATCGTCATCGCCGCGGGCGGAACGGCGGGGCACGTGGTGCCCGCGCTGGCGGTCGCCGACGCGCTGCGAGCTGAGGGAGCGGACGTCGTCTTCGTGGGCGGCGAGCGCGCCGAGCGCACGCTCGTGCCCGCGGCGGGCTACACGCTGGAGACGCTCGCGGTCGAGGGGCTGAGCCGCTCGGACCCGCTCAAGGCCGGGCGCGCCGCGGGCAAGGCGCTCGTCGCCGTGGGCACCGCCGCGCGGCTGCTGCGCCGCCTTCGTCCCGCGGCGGTCATGGGCGGCGGCGGCTACGTCGAGGGGCCGGTCGGGCTGGCGGCGGCGGCGCGCCGGGTCCCGATCGTGCTCACCGAGGCCGACAGCCACCTCGGCCTGGCCAACCGCCTGCTCGCGCCGATGGCCCGGCGCGTGTGCCTGGCCTTCCCGATCGAGGGGCGTACGGGCGAGCGCTACGTCGTCACCGGCCGCCCGGTGCCGCCGCCCGCCACCGACCGCCCCGCCGCCCGCGCGCGCTTCGCCCTGGCCGAGGGCGACACGTGCGTGCTCGTGTTCGGCGGGTCGCTCGGCGCGCGCAGCATCAACGAGGCGGCGATCGAGGGCCTGGCCGGCGCGCGATACCGCGTGCTGCACGCCGCCGGCGCGCGGGACGCCGCGTCGCTGCGCGAGCGGGTGCCGGCCGAGGGCTACGACCTGCGCGAGTACATCGACGGTTTCGGCGAGGCGCTGCTGGCCGCCGACCTCTGCGTGGCCCGCGCCGGCGGCTCGATCTTCGAGATCGCCGCACACGGCCGGCCCGCGATCCTCGTGCCCTACCCACACGCGGCCGGCGACCATCAGGCGGCCAACGCCCGCTGGATGGCCCAGGCGGGCGCGGCGGTCGTCGTCGAGGACTCAGAGCTCACCCCGGCGCGGCTGCGGGCGCAGGTCGACGCGCTGCTGGCCGACCGCCCGCGGCTCCAGGCGATGGCGACGGCCTCGGCGGCACTGGCGCGCCCGGACGCGGCTCAGCGGATCGCCGCGGAGCTGCTCGCCGCGGCGGGCGCCTGACGGCCCGCGTCCGGCGTGTCGGCGCGCGCGCTGACGGCGCCGAGCAGCAGCGCGACGACGACGAGGATCGCCGTCGGCAGCGCGCGCCAGGTGGTGGGGCGGACGGGCACGCGGGTTGAAACGCGCGGCCGGGTCGAAGGTTGCGCCGTCCACGGTTTGGTAGACGTTGGACGGTGGCCACCGAGCAGACGACGGCGTGAGCGGCGACAAGCCCTGGGCGGGGCGGCGGATGCACCTGCTCGGCCTCGGCGGCGCGGGGATGAGCGGCTACGCGCGCGTCGCCGTCGCGCTCGGCGCGCGGGTGTCGGGCTCCGACCGCGCCGACGGTCCCGCGCTCGCCGCGCTGCGCGAGCTCGGCGTCGACGTCCACGTCGGCCATGCGGCGGCCAACGTCCCGGCCGGCGACGACGTCGAGCTGTTCTTCTCCTCGGCGGTGGCGACCGACAACCCCGAGCGCGCCGCGGCCCGCGCGCGCGGCCTGGCCGAGCACCCGCGCGCCGTGCTGCTCGAGCGCCTCAGCGCGCTCAAGCGCACGATCGCCGTCGCCGGCGCACACGGCAAGACGACGACGACCTCGATGGTCGCCCACGTGCTGCTGCGCTGCGGCCTGGAGCCGGCCTACCTGATCGGCGGCGAGCTGCGCAGCACCGGGCGCAACGCCGACTGGGGCGGCGGCGACTGGCTCGTCGTCGAGGCCGACGAGTCGGACCGTTCGATGCTGTCGCTGCACGTCGAGATCGCCGTGGTGACGAACGTCGAGCTCGACCACCACGCGACCTTCCGCTCGCTGACCGAGCTGCGCGACTGCTTCCGGGCCTTCCTGGCCGGCGCGCCGCAGGCCGTCCTGTGGGACCGGCCCGACGTCCTCGCGCTGCGCGGCGATGCGCCGCACGTCACCTTCGACGTCGTCGACGCCGCGCCTCGGCGCGGGCGGCTCGCGCTTTTCCTGGCGCGGCCACGAGGTCGCGCTGCCGGTCCCCGGCGAGCACAACGCGCGCAACGCCGAGGCGGCGCTCGAGGCGTGCCGGCTGGCCGGCGCCGACCCCGCCGCCGCGGCCGCCGCGCTGGCCGACTTCGCCGGCGCCGGCCGGCGTTTCGAGCGGCTCGGGGCGACCCCGTCGGGGGCGATCGTCATCGACGACTACGCCCACCACCCGACCGAGGTGGCGGCCACCATCGCCGCCGCCCGGACGCTCGGCGCCGCGGCGCCTGGTGGCGGTCTTCCAGCCGCACCTGTACTCGCGCACCGCGCACCTGGCGCGCGAGTTCGGCGCGGCGCTGGCCGGCGCCGACGTACCGGTCGTGCTCGACGTCTACCCGGCGCGCGAGCGCGCCGAGGACTTCCCCGGGGTCAGCGGACTGCTGATCGCCGAGGCGGTGGCCGACGCCGGCCGCGGGCCCCGTGCTCTGGCTGCCCGACTTCGACGCCGCCCAGTCCGCCCTCGCCCCGCGGCTGAGCGCGGGCGACCTGTGCCTGGTGCTCGGCGCCGGCGACGTCGACGCCCTCGGCCGGCGGCTGGTGGCCGGCTGAGGGGCGCGTCGCGGCGAGCCGCGCGGCCCTACTTCGCGGCGACGCGTCCGGTACCGCGCCACGGCCAGCGGCGCGAACACGGCGATCAGCACCACGCACCAGATGAACGACATCCACACGTCGGTGTTGGCCGGCGTGCCCAGCCACAGCGACCGAACGGCGTCGGAGATCGTGGTGAACGGGTTGACCTGCGCGACCTGGCGCAGCCCGTCGGGCATCGACTCGACGGGCACGAACACCGAGGAGGCGAAGGTCAGCGGGAAGATCGCCGTGAAGCCGACCGCGTTCGCCGTCTCGGGCGAGGACGAGAACAGGCCGACGAGCGCGAAGACCCACGAGAACGCGTAGCCCGAGCAGCAGCAGCAGGACGATGCCCAGGACGATCTCGCCGATGCTCGCGTCGACGAAGTTGAACCCGGCCAGGAAGCCGACCGCGAACAGCACGACGAGCGACAGGCAGTTGAGCAGCACGTCCGAGAACGTGCGCCCGGTGAGCACCGCCGCGCGCGACATGGGCAGCGACCGGAAGCGGTCGATGAGGCCCTTCTGGACGTCCTCGGACAGGCCCAGCGCGGTCACGAACCCGCCGAAGGCGATCGACTGGACGATGATGCCCGGCATCAGGAAGTCCACGTAGTCGAAGCCCGGCGTCTGGATCGCGCCGCCGAACACGTAGACGAACAGCAGGACGAACATGACGGGCTGGATCGTGTAGGCGATCAGCAGGTCGGGCTGGCGCGGGATCCGCATCAGGTTGCGGCGCGCGAGGACGATGGTGTCCGAGACCGAGGCGGCGAACGAGCTCATGCGCGCACCTCCTCGCGGCGTGCTCTTCGGCGGGCGCCTCCTCGGCCGCGTGGCCGGTCAGGGCGATGAAGACGTCGTCCAGCGTCGGCCGGCGCATCGAGATGTCGGCGATCGCGACGTCGGCGTCGTCGAGCCGGCGCACCGCCTCGGCGATCACGCCCGAGCGCCGCCGCACGGGCATGGCGACGATGCGGCCGTCGAGCGATCGGTCGCTCGGCGGACATCTCGCTCATCGCGGCGATCGCGCGCTCGCAGTCCTCGTGGTTCTCGAGCTCGACCTCCAGGCGCTCGCCGCCCACGCGGTCCTTGAGCTCGTCCGACGTGCCCTCGGCGATCACGTTGCCGTGGTCGATGACGACGATGCGGTCGGCCAGCCGGTCGGCCTCGTCGAGGTACTGGGTGGTGAGCAGCACGGTGGTGCCCTCGGCCGTGCGCGCCTCGATCGTCTCCCACATGCTCAGCCGGCTGCGGGGATCGAGCCCGGTGGTCGGCTCGTCGAGGAACAGCACCGGCGGGCGGAAGACGAGGGCGGCGGCGAGATCCAGCCGGCGGCGCATGCCACCCGAGTACGTCTTGGCCGGTCGCTTGGCCGCGTCGGTCAGGTCGAAGCGCTCGAGCAGCTCGGTGGCGCGGGCGCGCGCCTCGGCGCGCGGCAGGTGGTAGAGCTGGCCGACCATCTCGATGTTCTCGAAGCCGGTCAGGTTCTCGTCGACGGCGGCGTACTGGCCGGCCAGGCCGATCTTGGCGCGCAGCGCGGCGGCGTCGCGTACCGAGTCCAGCCCGACCACGCGCGCGGTGCCGCCGTCCGGGTCCAGCAGCGTGGCCAGGATCCGCACCGCGGTGGTCTTGCCGGCGCCGTTGGGACCCAGCAGGCCGAGCACGGTGCCCGTCTGGGCTGAGAAGTCGACGCCGCACAGCGCGCGCACGGAGCCGTAGGACTTCTCGAGGCCCTCGACGACGATCGCGTCCTCATCCATATAGTGGCTCAGCCCTCTCCCTGCCCCTGCCCGGGGCCTCGGTCATAGCTCCTCGACACGCTACGCGGCGCGCGGTCGGACCACGGTACGGTTGCCCGAACCCCAGCCTCGTTCGTGTGGGCGGCCGGCCGGTCAGTCGGTCAGCCTCGTCCCAGGCGTGGCCGACGAAGACGGGCTCGGGCACGATCTCGACGCCGAACGCCTCGTGGACCCCGTCGGCGATCTCGTGCGCGAGCGCGACGAGCGCCGCGGTCGTGCCCGCGCCGCGGTTGGTCAGCGCGAGCGTGTGCTTGTCGGAGATGGCGATGCCGTGCGGGTCGCCGTGGCCGCGGCCGAAGCCCGCGCGCTCGATCAGCCACGCCGCCGACGTCTTGAGCCGCCCGTCGTCGCCGGGGAACGACGGCGCGCGCACGCCGTCGCCCAGCCGCTGCGCCACGCGCCGCTCGAGCGCGCCGAACTCAGACGCGCTGAGGACGGGATTGGTGAAGAACGACCCGGCGCTGACCGAGTCGGGGTCGGCGGGGTCGAGCACCATGCCCTTGCCGCGGCGCAGGCGCAGGACCGCCTCGCGGACGTCGGCCAGCGGCGCGCGCTGGCCCAGCTCGACGCCGAGCGCGCGCGCCAGCTCGGCGTAGCGGATCGGGGCCGAGCGCTCGGAGCGCTCCAGCCGGTAGGTCACGGCCAGCACGACCCAGCGCCCGGGCGTGCGCTTGAACGCGCTGGAGCGGTAGGTGAAGGCGCAGGCCGCGGGGTCCAGCTCCGGTCACGCGGTCGGCCTCGCGGTCGAGCACGCGCACCGAGCGGATCGTCTCGGCCACCTCCTGACCGTAGGCGCCGACGTTCTGGATCGGCGTCGCGCCGACCGAGCCGGGGATGCCGGACAGGCACTCGAGCCCCGCCAGGCCCTCGGCCACGCAGCGCTCGACGAGCGGGTCCCACGGCTCGCCGGCCTGCGCCTCGAGCGTCACCTGGCCCGGCGGACTGCTCCACGCGCGCGAGCCCGCGCGAGGCGACGCGCACCACGGTGCCGGGGAAGCCCTCGTCGGCCACGACGACGTTGCTGCCGCCGGCCAGCACGAGGACCGGCTCGCCGGCCCGGTCGGCCGCGCGCACCGTGTCGACCAGCGCGTCGCTCGTCGCGCGCCTCGACCAGCCGGGCCGCCGCGCCGCCGAGGCGCAGCGTCGTGAGCTCGCTGAGCGGAGGGGAGGTGACGGCGTCCACCCGCCCAAGGCTACGGCTCGGGACGGCAGGGTCTCCCGGCGCCGGGTCGAACACCGTCGTGGATGCGACCCTCGCTGCCGCCGCGACCGCCGCTGCGGGCCACCGCCGGCTTCGCCATCGTGATCGTCGTCCTCGTCGTGGGGTGGCTGTGGCTGCGCGACTCGTCGCTCGTGGCCGTGGAGCGCGTCACCGTGACCGGCGCGAGCGGGCCCGACGCCCCCCGCGTGCGCAGCGCCCTGGAGCGCGCGGGCCTGGACATGACGACGCTGCACGTGCGCGACGGGGCGCTGCGCAGCGCGGTCGAGCCGTTCGCGGCCGTCGAGGGCGTGACGACGAGCACCGACTTCCCCGACGTCCTGCGCATCGAGGTCCACGAGCGCACGCCGGTGGCGGCGCTCGTGGCCGGGTCGAGTCGCGTGGCCGTCGCCGCGGACGGCACGCTGCTGCGGACGACGCGCACCGCCGGCCTGCCCGAGATCGCGGCGAAGACCGCGCCCGCCGGGGACCGCGCCCGGGGGCCCGGCGGTCGAGCGCGCGATCGAGGTGCTGGCCGCCGCATCGACGGCGCTGCGCGCGCGCGTGTTCAGCGGATCCACGTCGGCGAGCAGGGCGTGACCCTGCCGCTGCGCGACGGCCCCGACGTGTACTTCGGCAGCTCGCGGTCGCCTGCGGGCCAAGTGGGCCGCGCTGGCCGTCGTGCTCGCCGACCGCAGCTCGCGGGGCGCGACCTACATCGACGTGCGGCTGCCCGAGCGACCGGTGGCCGGCGGCCTCGAGCAGATCGCCGCCGACGAGGACCCGAACACCTCGACGCCGACCCCGGTGGCTCCGCAGATGCGAGCAGTCCGAGCCGGCCGCCCCGGCGCTCGACCCGGAGCGCCTGCTCCCTGACCTCTCCCTCGACCTTCGCTCGAGGGTTGTCTCGGCCGGAAATCTCCTGCATGACTTGAGGGTTCTGGAATCTGCAAGGAACCTTGCTCGCGTACACTTCCGTTGACACGCCTCGATGTCCGTGCTTACCGTGCAGGCGAGCTAGGGTGCGTGAAGGCAGCGAGAAAACGCTCAACGCTAACTTGAAGGTCGGTCGGAACGCACTATGGAAAGCAGCGGCAGCTATCTCGCCGTCATCAAGGTCGTCGGAGTCGGCGGCGGCGGGACCAACGCGGTCAACCGCATGGTCGACGCGGGCCTGCGCGGCGTCGAGTTCATCGCCGCCAACACCGACGCCCAGGCGCTGCAGATGTGCGACGCCGACATCAAGCTGAACATCGGCCACGACCTGACCAAGGGCCTGGGCGCGGGCGCCAACCCCGAGGTCGGCTTCGGCGCCGCGGCCGAGTCGCGCGACGACATCAAGGAGGCGCTGAAGGGCGCCGACATGGTCTTCGTCACCGCCGGCGAGGGCGGCGGCACGGGCACCGGCGCCGCGCCGGTGATCGCCGAGATCGCCAAGAACGAGATCGGCGCGCTGACCGTCGGCGTGGTCACCAAGCCGTTCGACTTCGAGGGCACCCAGCGCATGCGCCAGGCCGACGAGGGCGTCGCGCGCCTGCGCGAGGTCGTCGACACGCTGATCGTCATCCCCAACGAGAAGCTCCTGAACATCGTCGAGCGGCGCACGACGATCCTCGAGGCCTTCCGCGAGGCCGACAACGTCCTGCGCCAGGGCGTGCAGGGCATCACCGACCTGATCACGATCCCCGGGCTGATCAACCTCGACTTCGCCGACGTGCGCACGATCATGAGCGACGCCGGCTCGGCGCTCATGGGGATCGGCCAGTCCGGTGGCGAGAACCGCGCCACCGAGGCGGCCAAGCAGGCGATCGCCAGCCCGCTGCTCGAGGAGTCGGTCGAGGGCGCCACCGGCATCCTGCTCAACATCACCGGCGGGCGCGACATCGGCCTGTTCGAGCTCAACGAGGCGGCCGAGGTCGTCCGCGGCGCGGCCGACGAGACGGCCAACATCATCTTCGGGTCGGTCATCGACGAGAGCCTCGGCGACGAGGTCCGGGTCACGGTCATCGCCACCGGCTTCGACCACGGCCGCGCCCGGCCGCGCACCGCCCGCGAGGAGACGCGCGAGAGCGTGCGACGCCGCGACCGCAGCCCGCGCGTCGAGCGCTCGTCGCTGGAGATCGGCGACGACGAGATCGACATCCCGCCGTTCCTGCGCGACCGCTGAGCCTCGCCGCACCCGCGGCTAGCGTCGCCGTGCGGCGCCCGCGCACGCGCGCCGGTCCGTGACGGCTGTCACGGGTAGCGCGGACTGCACCCCGCAGAGTGTGGAAATCCCCATTGCCCGGCCGCCGCGGGCGCGGCAGGCTGGCCATGCACTCTCGTACCCACCCTCTCTCGTACTCGGGGAGCAGTACCGATGCCAGACATGACCGCTGAGGACCTCCAGGAGCATGTGAAGCTGATCCGGGCCGCCACCACGGAGGACCTGGACGAGCTCCTGCACGACCTCCTCGTCCGCACCTACCCCTCCAAGCGCACGCAGGACAGCTAGAGCCGGCGCCGCAACCGTCCGGTTGTGCCGGGCTCGGGCGTGTCCGCCGGCCGCTTTCGGGAACCTCCCCGGGGACACCCACGACCACGGAGGAGCCAACCGATGGCCAAGACCAAGGCCAGGAACAACGACCTGATGGACCGGTTGCGGGCGCGCGGGCTGCGCAAGAAGCACGCGAGGTCCATCGCCGACGCGATCGGCTCGGGCCCGCGCAAGTCACCGCCGAAGGTCGTGACCCGGGTCGTCACCGACCTCAGGGACCTCGTCGAGGAGATCGAGGACCGGGCGACGGGCAAGACCGCCAAGCGCAAGGCGGCGGCGCGCAAGGCCGCGAAGACGCGCAAGAGCAAGGCGCAGAGCCGCAGCACCGCGGCCAAGAAGGCGGCGAGGACCCGCTCGTCGAAGGGCGGCTCGCGCAAGCGCTCGTAGGCGCGCTCGCGGGATCGTCGGGCCGCTCCGCGCGAGCGGCCCGACGCCTCGTTCCCCGCGGCCTACGGCAACAGCCTGACGACCTGGTCTGACACGTTCTCGCTGCGCTCGGTGTTGACGAGCTCGCCGCGCGCGCCCGCGTAGGCGCCCGTGCCGCCGGTGATGGCGGCCGTGATGACGCGATCCGAGCCCAGCCGGGCGACCAGGCTGAAGCTCAGGGTGCCGTCGGTCAGGCGCTGGGTGCCGGCGCACTGGAAGGTCGCGCGCTCGAACGTGCGCGCGGGCCGGGTCACGCCGCAGAGCATGTGCGCGGTGCCGGCCGGCGCCCCGGCGGCGTTGGTGAGCCGATTGGTGGAGACGAGGACGTCGCCGGCCGACACGCGGCCGCGCGGGGCGAGGTCGACGATGCGGACGCCGGTCGTCCGGGCCGTCAGCTCGATCGTCTGCTCGCCGGCGGACTGCGCCTGGCCGGACACGGGCAGGGCGACAGCCACCGCGACGGCGATGGCGTGCGGTCGCCGTGCGGCGAGGGCGGTCGGGCGGGACATGGCGCTCCTTGCTGGAAGACGGTGATGACGCCGCCGACGCTACGGTCGCGATCGCCGCCCGTCGTCTGCCGCGCCGGAGATCGTCGCGTCCACCGCCGGGTGGACACGAGATCCGCCGCGCCGCGGATGCGGCGCCTGCGCGGGCGGCTCCCGAGGCCCTGGACGCCAGCAGCCGGCGAGCCCGGAGACGGCGGGTGCCATCGACGTGCCGCTGATCGGTTGTAGCACGGAGTTCAGCCATCGAGTAGATCGACGAGCCAAAGGACGCAGCAAAACCCACGCCTCGGCGCGCACGTCAGGCTCACGCGCGCCGCGACGCGAAGCAGCTCGGAAGCGCCGGATAGCTCGACGGCTCGACGGTGCGTGCCGCGCAGCCAAGACACCCTGCCGGTCGCGGCGCTGCCGCGACTGGCGTCGTCGAGCCGACCCGCCGAGGCTCAGTTGATCACCTGCGCCGGATCCCGCCCAGGTCTGCCACCGGCGACGTGGCCCGCGCCGCGCGCTGCCAGCGCTCGTGAGGCCCACGCGCACCGCGCCAGCGCAGCAGCCGTCGGCACGGCCCGCGCCACCGAGGCGTGTGTCCGGCCGCGCGGTCCGCACGGCTGCCGTGCCCGGCCGTCGTCGCCGGCCTGCACGAAGTCGTACCCCCACGATCTTCGCCGCATCGCCAGGAGGCGCTGACCAACGCGCGCAAGCACGCTCCGCAGGCCGCGTGCAGGTCCGACGCGCCGCAGCGGTGGAATCCTGGTCGTCCACAACGGCGCTCACCGACCGGGCACCACCCGAGCTACGGCCTGGTCGGCAGCGTGAGCGGGTCGGGCTCTTCGGTGGCGAGCGACGCCAGCCGGTAACCACGGCGGACCGCCGGCGGCCCACCACGTGAGCACCCGGTCGTCATCGTCGACGACGAAGCGCTCGTCCGCGCCGGACTGCGCATGATCCTCGACGCCGAGCCGACTCGAGGTCGTCGGCGAGGCCGGACGGGCAGAAGCGTCCAGGTGTCGCGCTCGCTCAGCCCGACGTCGTGCTGATGGAGTCCGCATGCCGCGGCTCGACGGGCTCGCGGCGACGCTTGGCTCTGTCGCGCCCTGCTGCGCTTCCTCTTGTCTCCCGAGCGCAACGCGCGCGACGCCGGCTTCCTGCTCAAGGCCGCGCCGCCCGAGCAGCTCGTGGGCGCGCTGCGGACCGTCGCCGCCGGCGACGCGCTGCCGGCCCCGGCCGTGACCCGCAGGGTCATCGAGGCCTTCGCCGACCATGCGCCCCCACCGCGACGACCCGCCGCGCTGGACGAGCTGACCGCTCGCGAGCTCGAGGTCCTGCGCCACCTCGCGCGCGGGAGTCGAACGCCGAATCGCCCGCGCGTTCGTCGTCGAGGAGTCGACGGTCAAGACGCATGTCGCCCGGGTCCTGATGAAGCTGGCGCTGCGCGATCGCGTGCACGCGGTGATCTACGCCTACGAGTCCGGGCTCGTCCGCCCCGGGTTGCGCTGCGCGCGCCCCGCGCGCCCCCCACGGCATCCGCGCGGGCCGCTGGTAACGTCCGCCCACGGTGGCCGCCGCCCCGTCGCAGACCCCCAGACGCACCCCGCTCTTCGAGCGGCACGTCGCGGCGTCGGCGCGGCTGGTGCCGTTCGCCGGCTGGGAGATGCCGGTCCAGTACGACGGGGATCCGCGACGAGCACGTCGCCGTGCGCACCGCCGCGGGCGTCTTCGACGTCTCGCACATGGGCCAGATCGAGACCTCCGGCCCGCAGGCCGGCGCGCTGCTGCAGCGCCTGCTCTCCAACGACGTCGACGCGCTCGCCGTCGGCGGCGCGCAGTACGCGCTCCTGTGCCGCGAGGACGGCGGCGTGCTCGACGACCTGCTCACCTACCGCCTCGGCCCCGACCGCTACCTGACGGTCGCCAACGCCGCCAACCACGCCCGCGACGTCGCCTGGTTCCGCCACCACGCCGCGGCTTCGACGCCGAGGTGGCCGACGCGGCCGAGCGCTGGGCGATGCTCGCCGTCCAGGGCCCGGGCGCCCGCGAGGCCGTGCAGGCCGGCGCCGACGCGCCGCTGCCGCCGCGCGGCGCGGCGGCCGAGCGCCTGCTCGCCGGGCGCCAGGCGCTCGTGTGCGGCACCGGCTACACGGGCGAGGACGGCGTCGAGATCCTGTGCGCCCCCGACGACGCCGCCGCGCTGTGGGACGAGCTGATGCGCCGCGGCGCGACGCCGTGCGGGCTGGGCGCGCGCGACACGCTGCGCCTCGAGGCCTGCCTGCCGCTCTACGGCAACGACCTGACGAGGAGCGCGGGCCGATCGAGGCGGGCCTGGGCTGGTGCTGCGCCGAGGACACCGGCTTCATCGGCGCCGACGCCGTGCGCGCCGTCCGCGAGGCCGGCCCGCGCGAGCGGCTCGTCCCCTTCCGCCTCACCGGCGCCGGGATCGCGCGCGCGGGCAACGCGATCGCCGGCGGCGGCGTGGTGACCAGCGGCACGCTCTCGCCCTGCCTGGAGATCGGCATCGGGATGGCCTACGTGCCGGCCGAGCGCGCCGCGCCCGGCACCGCGCTCGAGATCGACGTCCGTGGGCGCACCCGCGAGGCCGTCGTGGCCGAGCGGCCCCTCTACCGCAAGGAGCGAGATGGCTGACGCAAGCTACCCCGACGACCTCCTCTACCACCCCGAGCACGACTGGGTCCGCCTCGACGGCGACGTCGCCACGTTCGGCATCACCTGGTTCGCCCAGGACGCGCTCGGCGAGGTCGTGTTCTTCGACCCGCCCGAGGTCGGCAGCACGGTGACCAAGGACGAGCCGTACGCCGAGGTCGAGTCGGTCAAGGCCGTCTCGGACGTCATCGCGCCGCTGTCCGGCGAGATCGTCGAGGTCAACACGGCGCTCGGCGACGCGCCCGAGGCGATCAACAGCGACCCCTACGGCGAGGCTGGCTGGTGCGGGTGCGCCTGTCCGACGCGTCCGAGCGCGACGCGCTGCTCGACCCGGAGGCCTACGCGCAGAGCCTGTCGTGAGCCGCTACACGAGCACCACCGACGACGACCGCGCGGCCATGCTCGCCGAGATCGGCGTGGGCTCGGTGGACGAGCTGTTCGACGCCCAGATCCCGGCCGGCGTGCGCGCCCGGCGCGCGCTCGACCTGCCCGCCGGCCTGTCCGAGCAGGAGGTCTACGCGCACCTGCGCGAGCTGGCCGCGCGCAACGTGAGCGCGGAGGACGAGATCAGCTTCCTCGGCGCCGGCATGTACGACCACTACGTCCCCGCCGTGGTCGACATGCTCACCGAGCGCTCGGAGTTCCTGACGCCGTACACGCCCTACCAGCCCGAGGTCTCCCAGGGCGGGCTGCAGGTCATGTTCGAGTTCCAGACGGCGATCAGCGAGCTGTGCGCGCTGCCCGTCTCCAACGCGTCGGTCTACGACGGGCCGAGCGCGGTGACCGCCGCCGCTGGCTCGCGCAGCTGGCCAACGGCAAGGAGCGCGTCGTCGTCTCGCGGGGCGTGCACCCGCACAGCCGCGCGACGCTGCGACGTTGGCCGCCGGCTACGGCGTCGAGGTCGTCGAGGTCGGCCTGCACGACGGCGTCACCGACGCCGAGGCGTGGGCGCGGCGATCGACGGCGACACCGCGGCCGTCGTCCTCCAGCAGCCCAACCACCTCGGCGCCGTCGAGGACGCCGCGGCGCTGGCCCAGGCGGCCAAGAACTCGCCCGCCGTCGTCGTCGGCGCCTACGACCCGATCGCGCTCGGCGTCCTCGCGCCGCCCGGCGAGTGCGGCGTCGACGTCGCCGTGGGGGAGGGCCAGCCGCTGGGCAACCGGCTGGACTTCGGCGGCCCGTCGTTCGGCTTCTTCGCCGCCACCGAGGCCTACCTGCGCCGGATGCCCGGCCGGATCGCCGGCGAGACGCGCGACGTCGACGGCCGCCGCGGCTTCGTGCTCACGCTGCAGACGCGCGAGCAGCACATCCGCCGCGAGAAGGCGACCTCGAACATCTGCACGGCGCAGGCGCTCAACGCGCTGGCCGGCGTCGTCTACCTGGCCTGGCTCGGGCGCCGCGGGCTCGTCGAGCTGGGCGAGCTGCTGCTGCAGCGCACCCACTACGCGCGCGAGACGCTGAGCGCGCTGGACGGCGTGCGCGCGCTGCACGCCCAGCCGGTGGTGCGCGAGTTCGCCCTCGCCCTCGACGCGCCGGTCGACGCCGTCGTCGCGCGCTGCCGGGAGCTCGGCGTCAACCCCGGCGTCGCGCTCGGCCGCGACCTCCCCGAGGACGGCGACGCGCTGCTCGTCGCGATCACCGAACGGCGCTCGCGGGCCGACATCGACCGCCTGGCCGACGTGCTCGGCGCCGCCGTCGCGGCCGAGCGCGACGCGCGGCCGGGGTGGCGGTATGAGCGCGACCGAGGTCCCCGCCGCCGCGGGCGCCGGCTCGCCGCTGCAGCGCGAGGCCGCGCGCACGATCTTCGAGCGCGGCGAGCCCGGCCGGCGCGCGTTCGTCCCGCCGCCGCTCGACGTGCCCGAGGTCGACGCCGAGACGCTGCTGCCCGCGCACCTGCGCCGCCGCGAGCCGGCGCGCCTGCCCGAGGTCTCCGAGCCCGAGCTCGTGCGCCACTACGTGCGGCTGTCCAAGCGCAACTTCGACCTCGACTCGGGCTTCTATCCGCTCGGCTCGTGCACGATGAAGCACAACCCGCGCCTGCACGAGCGCGTCGCCGCGCTGCCCGGCCACGCGCGGCTGCACCCGCTGCAGGACCCGGCCCAGGCGCAGGGCGCGCTCGAGCTCATGTGGCGCCTCGAGCGCGCGCTGGGCGAGATCGCCGGGCTGCCGCACGTCTCGCTGCAGCCCGCCGCCGGCGCGCACGGCGAGCTGGCCGGCGTGCTGCTCACGCGCGCCTTCCACGACGACCGCGGCGAGCAGCGGCGCAAGGTCCTGACGCCCGACACGGCGCACGGCACGAACCCGGCGACGGTGACGATGGCGGGCTGCGAGCTCGTCAAGGTGGCCAGCGACGCCGACGGCGGCGTCGACCTCGAGGACCTCCGGGCCAAGGCCGACGACGAGGTCGCCTGCCTGATGCTCACCAACCCCAACACGCTGGGGATCTTCGACCCCAACATCGAGAAGATCGCCGAGATCGTCCACGACGTCGGGGCGACGCTCTACTACGACGGCGCGAACCTCAACGCGATCATGGGCATCACGCGCCCGGGCGACATGGGCTTCGACATCGTGCACTTCAACCTGCACAAGTCGTTCACCCAGCCCCACGGCGGCGGCGGCCCGGGCAGCGGCCCGATCGCCGTCTCCGAGCGCATCGAGCCCTACCTGATGGTCCCGCGGGTCGTGCGCCACGAGCCCGACAACGGCGGCCCGGCGCACTTCGACCTCAGCGACGACGCGCCGAAGTCGATCGGCCGCCTGCGCGGCTTCCAGGGCAACTACGGCTGCTTCGTGCGCGCCTACGCCTACATCTGCTCGCTCGGCGCCGACGGCCTGCGCGACGCGTCGGAGACCGCGGTGCTCAACGCGAACTACCTGCTCGCGCGGCTGCGCGCGCTCGGCGTCGCCGACCGGCTGCCGCTGGCCTTCGGCGAGCGCTGCATGCACGAGTTCGTGCTCTCCGGCGCGCCGATGAAGCGCGAGCTCCAGATCCGCACGCTCGATCTGGCCAAGCGCCTGCTCGACCACGGCGTGCACCCGCCGACCGTCTACTTCCCGCTGATCGTCGACGAGGCGCTGCTCGTCGAGCCGACGGAGACCGAGACGCGCGAGACGCTCGACGCGTTCGCCGAGTCGCTGGCCGAGATCCTGCGCGAGGCCGAGGGCGACCCCGAGATCGCGCGCAACGCGCCGTACACGACGCCGGTGCGGCGCCTGGACGAGGCGGGCGCGGCCAAGCGGCCGCGGATCCGCCAGGCCTTCGACGACCCGGGCTGACCGCGCCTCGCCGGCCGAGCCGACGGCAGCGCTTGGAAAGGTGGCGCTCAGTGGCCGTCCTGAGGCACCGCAACTTCCGCCTGCTGTTCATGGGCCAGGCGGCGAGCACTCTCGGCGACGGCCTCGTCTTCGTCGCGCTGGCGCTCTACGTCACCGACATCGGCTCGCCCAGCGATGTCGGCCTCGTGCTGGGCGCGGCGACGCTGCCGCTCGTCGCCTTCCTGCTCATCGGCGGCGTGTGGGCCGATCGCCTGCCGCGCCACCGCGTGATGATCGTCACCGACCTCGTGCGCTTCGGGCTGCACGCGGTGCTCGCCGGCCTGATCTTCAGCGGCGTCGTCGAGGTCTGGCACATCGTCGTCATCGAGGCGCTGTTCGGCACCGCCGAGGCGTTCTTTCGCCCGGCCCACAGCGGCCTCGTCCCCCAGACCGTGCCCGAGTCGATGATCCAGGAGGCGCGCGCGGCGAGCAGCACGCTCGACACGATCGCCGAGTTCGCCGGCCCTGCCCTGGCCACCGTGCTCGTGCTCGGCGCGGGCGCGGGCTGGGCCTTCGCCATCGATGCGCTGACCTTCCTCGTCTCCGCCGCGCTGCTGGCCTTCGTGCGCCCCCGCGAGCGCGGCGAGGCGCCCGAGCGGCGGCTGCGGGTGACCGAGCTGCGCGACGGGTGGGTCGAGGTGCGCACGCGCGCGTGGTGCGGGCGACGATCCTCGCCTTCGCCATCGCGCTGCTGCTGTCCTTCGGCCCGTGGACGAGCTCGGGCTGACCGTGGCCGAGGACGAGTCGGTTCGACCGGCGTCTTCGCCTGCTCTCCGCGCGCTGGGCGCCCGGACGATGCTCGGCGCGCTGCTCGGCTTTCGAGGGCGACCGCGCCGAACGCTGCGCACCGGCTTTGTCTGGTGCCTGCCCTGGCCACTTGTCGCCGTGCGTTCGCGCACGGCGCCCCGTTCTCGCGCTCGTGCCGCTGTTCGTGGGCGCCGGCGTCGGCCTGACGCTGTTCGAGATCTGGCGGGACACGGCGCTGGCCGAGCGCATCGTGCCGCTACCTGCTGTCGGCTCACCGCCATGCTGGCTGGGCTCGCTCGCGGTGATACGCTCAGCTTCGCGCTGGCCGGCCCGGTCGGCGAGGCGGTCGATCCCGCCACGCTTCTCGCCCTCGGCGCCGTGCTGCGGCGGTCGCGCTCCTCGCCCGCCTGCCGTGTGCCAGACGTGGTACATGGGCGCGCAGGAGCGTCGCCTTGAGCGACCCCGGCTGACGCTCGACCGACCCGGTGCCGTCGGCTCCTGAGCGGCCGGCGCCCTCTCCGCGCCGGCGTCAGCCCGGAAGCGAGGCGGTGCCGGCGCGCGTGGCTGCGCTCGGCTCCGGGCGCCCCGTCGTCGCCGGCGTTGGCGTGGGCGCACAGCCAGCTGAAGGCGGCCTGCGAGACGTCGTTGACCGCGCTCGCGCCGAGCACGGCGGTCACGACGCGCGCCTCGCGCGGGCGCGTGACGCGCAGGGCGACGATCCCCAGGGCGCTCCACGTACCCACGCAGCGCGTGCACGTGAGCATCTCGCCGACGGCGTAGCGCAGTCCGCGGCCCTTCGGGAGGCGCTCGCCCGCCGGGGTCCTCCTCGACGAACGGCTCGCGCACCCAGGCGTCGACCTTCTCCTTGGCCACGAGCTTGGACAGCGCGAACGTGGCCACGCCGAGCGGCAGGATCTCGCCCGCGCGCACCGGCTCCTCGCCCTTGTCGCGCGCGCCACGAGCACGGCGCCGAGCAGGGCGCCCCAGCCCGCGCTGAGCGCGGCGTAGTCGGTCGTCCGGGTGGGCTGGTCGGTGGTGGCCACGGCGAGCGACCCTACCCGGGCGCCCGGTCCGCCGACGCCCGCCGGGACGGCCCACTAGATTCGTCCGCCCGTGCGCATCTTCTCCGGCATCCAGCCCACGGGCCGCAAGCACCTGGGCAACTTCATCGGCGCGATCCGCCAGTACGTCGAGGGCCAGGACCGCGGCGACCCGGCGATCTACTGCATCGTCGACCTGCACGCGGTCACCGTGCCCTACGAGCCCGCCGAGCTGCGCGAGCGCCTGTACGACACGACGGCGATCCTGCTCGCCGCGGGCCTGGACCCGGAGCGCTGCGTGCTCTTCCGCCAGGGCGATGTCCACGAGCACACCGAGCTGTGCTGGCTGCTGAGCTCGGTCACCGCCATCGGCGAGCTCAACCGGATGCACCAGTTCCGCGACAAGTCGGTCGCCCAGCGCGAGCTCGTCTCCGCCGGGCTGCTCTTCTACCCGGTGCTGCAGGCCGCCGACGTGCTCGCCTACCGCGCCCACGAGGTGCCGGTCGGCGAGGACCAGCGCGAGCATCTCGAGCTCATGCGCGACGTCGCGCGGCGCTTCAACGCGCGCTTCGCCGACGGCGAGGACATCCTCGTCGTCCCCGAGCACCGGATCCCCGAGGTCGGCGCGCGGATCATGGACCTGCAGGAGCCGACCCGGAAGATGTCGACGACCGGCGGCACGCCGGAGGGCACCGTGCTCGTCCTCGACGACCCCAAGACGATCGAGAAGAAGGTCAAGCGCGCGGTGACGGACTCGGGCACCGAGATCCGCCGCGCCGCCGACAAGCCGGGCGTGACCAACCTCATCGACGTGCTCGCCGCCGCGCGCGGCATGAGCCCGGCAGCCGTCGAGGAGGACCTGCGCGACGCGCGCGGCTACGGCGACCTCAAGGCCGCCGTGGCCGAGGCCGTCATCGGCCTGCTGGCCCCGGTGCGCGAGGCCTACGACGAGATCCGCGCCGACGAGGACCGCCTCGAGGACGTCCTGGCGACGGGCGCCGACAAGGCGCGCGCGATGGCGGGCGAGACGCTGGCCGACGTCCGCGAGGCGATGGGCGTCGGACCGCCGCGCCGGTAGCGTGCGCCATGCGCCGGCTGGCCGTTCTCGTCGGGGCGATCATCCTCGTCGAGACGATGTTCTACGCGGCGATCACGCCGCTGCTGCCCGAGCTCGCCGAGCGCCTGGACCTCGGCAAGAACGGCGCCGGCGTGCTCACCGGCGCGTACGCGGCGGGAACGCTGCTCGGCTCGCTGCCCGCCGGCTGGCTGGCCGCGCGGATCGGGCGTCAAGCCGACGATGCTGCTCGGCCTCGGCCTGCTGTGCGCCTCGGGCCTGGTCTTCGCCTTCGGCGACTCGATCCTGCTGCTCGACGGCGCGCGCTTCGTGCAGGGCATCGCGGGCGCATGCGCGTGGGCGGCGGGGATGACGTGGGTGGCCGCGACGGCGCCGCGCGAGCGCCGCGGGGTCGCGCTCGGCAGCGTGATGGCCGCGGCGGTGTTCGGCGTCCAGCTCGGGCCCGTGCTCGGCGCGCTGGCCACGTGGATCGGCCAGGAGGCGGCGTTCTCGTCGGTCGTCGTGTTCACCGCGCTGCTCGCCCTGTGGGCGTGGACCATGCCCGGGGCCCGCGTCCGCGACGACACCCCGGCGCGGCCCACCGCGGCGCTGCGCGAGCGGCGGATGCTCGCCGGCATGTGGCTCACGGGCTCCCCGGCGGCCGCCTTCGGCGTCCTCGACGTGCTCGCCCCGCTGCGCCTCGACGCGCTCGGCGCGGGCGCGCTGGCGATCGGCGCCACGTTCTTCGCCGCGGCCGGCGCGGAGGCGCTCGTCAACCCCGCCGTCGGGCGCTTCAGCGATCGCAACGGCTTGCGCCGGCTCGTGCCGCGCCGGGCTGCTGCTGTCGGCGTTCGGCCTGGCGCTGCTGCCGCTGCCCACGGCGGTGTTGCGCTGGCCGTGACGATCGTCGCCGTCGCCGCCGTGCTCGGCGCGCTGTGGGTCCCGGCGATGCAGCTGCTGACCGACGGGGCCGAGCGCATCGGCCTCGACAACGGCTTCGCCTTCGCCTAGTTCAACCTCTCGTGGGCCGGTGGGTTCGCGATCGGCTCGATCGCGGGCGGGGCGCTGGCCGAGGCGAGCGGCGACGCCGTCCCGTACGGGATCGCCGCCGGGCTCTACCTGGCCACCGTGGTCGGCGCGGGTCGTCGTCGAGGCTCGACCGCCCGGCGGCCCCGGCGCGGCGACCGGCGGCTGATCCGCGCCGGACGTATGGTCAGGCCTGCTCGGCGAGCGCCGGTGCGCCAACCCGTCATCGTCCTGCCCGCTCGCGATCTTCGCCGTGCGCCCGGGTCGCCAACGGCGCCCGTCGCCCCGCCGGCGGCGACCGGCGGCGATCCGCGCCGCGGTATGGTCAGGCCTGCTCACCCGAGCGCCGTGCGCCAACCCGTCATCGTCCTCCCATGAACGAGCACGCCCGTACCTGCGGACCTCGGCGCGCGCGTCCGCCGCGAGCCGAGCGCGCGCAGCGGCGCTGCGCGCGCCCGGAGGCCGAGCGCGGTAACTTTGCCGCGGGCCGCGTCTGCGCTCACCTCGAGCTCTCGCTCATGTGCATGACGAGCACGCCACGTACCTGCTGGCCTCGGCCGCGCGTCAGCTCGAGGCCGAGCGCACGACCTGCCGCGCGGCGCTGCGCGACGCCCCGGAGGCCGAGCGCGACTTCGCCGCGGCCCGTCAGGCGCTCACCTCGATGCTCTCGCTCATGTGCCAGCTCGCCGACGCGCACGACCTGCCGCGCGACGACGACGTCTCCCTCGACGACATCGATCCCGAACGCGGACGCTGCTGGGCTTGGAGGCCCCCCCCCCCCCCGCGGGGAAATCTCCCCAGCCGACCGGAGCGCTCGTTACGGTGTCGCCCGATGACCGTCGCCGAGCTCGAGCTCGACCTCGAGGTCTTCACCGGGCCGTTCGACCTGCTGCTGACGCTCGTCCTGCGCGAGGAGGTCGACCTGCTGGAGGTCGAGCTGGCCGACGTCGTCGTCAGCTACCTCGACCACCTCGAGGCGCGCGGCGAGCTCGACCTCGAGGTCGCCACCGAGTTCCTCGTGCTCATCGCCGCGCTGCTCGAGCTCAAGTCGCGGCTGATGCTGCCGCGCGAGGAGGACGACCTGCTCGACCTCGAGCCCGGCGAGGCGGCCGAGGAGCTGCTGGCGCGGATGCTCGAGGCGCGCCGCTACCGCCGTGCCGCCGAGCACCTCGCCGCCCGCCTGGCGGGCGAGGACGGCGCACCGCTTCCGCGCGGCGCCGCTGCCGCCGCGCTGCGGCGCGTCGACTAGGACGAGGTCGCCGGCGGCGTCTACGACCCGGCGCGGCTCGGGCGAGGCGCTCGGCGGGCTGCTGCGCATGCCGCCGCCGCTCGACCTGCGGCACCTGGCCGGTGCCGAGCGTCACCGTCGCCGAGCGCCTGACGCACCTGCGCGCGCTGCTGCGCCGCGGGGCGCTGCACGTTCGACGAGGCCGTCCGCGGCGCCGATCGCGTCACCGTCGCGGTGACGCTGTTCGCGCTGCTCGAGCTCTACAAGCAGGGCGAGGCCAGCTGGACGCAGGAGGTGCCGTTCGGCGACATCGCGATCGCGGCCGCGGGCCCGCGGCCGCGGCGCGGGCGGCGAGGCATGAGCGCGCCGCCGACTGAGCCCGCTCGCGCGGACGATCGAGGCGCTGCTGTTCCTGTCCCCCGAGCCGGTCCCGTCGCCGACCTCGTCGAGGCCGCCGACTGCTCGGCCGACGAGCTCGAGGCGGCGCTCGGCCGAGCTGCGCGAGGCCTACGCGCCCGGCGCGCGCGGCATCGTGCTGCGCGAGCTCGCGGGCGGCTGGACGCTGGCCACCGCCCCCGACACCGAGCCCGCCGCGCGGCGCCTGCTGCCAGGCCGCGCACGCCGCCGCTCACCCCGGCCCAGGCCGAGACGCTGTCGATCGTCGCCTACCTGCAGCCCGTCTCGCGGCCGGAGATCACGCGCATCCGCGGCGTCAGCGCCGACTCCGCGCGGGACGCTGCTGGAGCGCGGCCTCGTCGAGGAGGCCGGCCGCTCGCAGTTCGGCGCCGTCCTGTACCGGACGACTGCCGCTCTTCCTCAAGCTCTTCGGCCTGAGCTCCTCGAGGAGCTGCCCGACGCGGCCCAGTGGGACCCGACGCCCGAGGAGGAGGCCGACCTGCGCGAGCGCCTGCTCAAGGCCGGCGAGGCGCGCGCGGGCGGCCCCGCGCCGGCTACCGCCTGAGGCCGACGGTCAGCAGGCTAGTCGCGCGCCCTGTCGGTCCTGGCACGGACGCAGTAGCGTGCCGCCGAGCATCGGATCGCGAACGGGGGAACCCGAGATGATGCACTGCGTCGCGGCGATCGTCGCGGGGCCGTCGCCTGATCGGCGCCGCCGGGGCGGCGGCCCCGGCCACCGCGCGGTGGCGCCGAGCGGTCTCGCAGCCGAGTGCCGCGGTGACGGCGTACTGGACGCCGCGCGTATGCGCCACGCCGCGCCGCGCGACCGCCGTCCGGCCGCGGCGCCGGCCGTCACGGCGCCGCGCCGGACGTCACGTCGAGCGAGTACCGCGGCGACTACACGGTGCCGCCGAGCTCCGCCGAAGGCAAGGTGTTCTTCACCGCGCACGGCGCCGACTACGGCAGCTCGGGCACCGTGCTGGCCAGCCGGAACCGGCGTCGCTGTGGTCCGCGGGCTACTACGTCAACGACGGCCGGGGCGGCGTGCCACACGAACTGGGCCTTCGTCGCCCGCCTACCGCGACGGCGCCCGCCAGCTCGGCACGTTGATCGCCCGCCGAGCTGCTGACCATCGAGCGCGTGGCGCGACGGCCGGCGACCGGGCTACGTCCTCGTCGGGCGGTCGTGTCGGCCCGGCGCGGCGCGGCGCTGACCGACCGCGTCGGGGCCGCGGCATCGCCTTCAACCCGCCCGCACCTTCGGCTCGTCGGCTACGCGGCCGGCGCGTCGAACGGAAGCGGCCGGCTGTGGATCTGCCAGTCGCCGCTTGGCGCAGCGACGCTCGATCTCGCCGACCGCGCGGCCATCGGCCGCGCCCTGAGAGCGGGCGAGCGCGGCTCCTGGGTGTCGCCGCGAACGTGCTGTCGGTCAGCAGATCGGCTGGGCGGGCCTGCGATCGTGAGGTCCGGGTCGTTACGGGGTCGGAGGCGAGACCAGTGCACTCCGCCAGCCGGCGATCGCGCAGCTCGAAGTGGTCGTAATCGCCACCGAGCCGGCCTGTCCCACGCTTCACGTCGGAACGTCGCCTCGACCGCCCGCCTTCCCTGGCGCCCGGGAGCGCGACCGACGGCCCGCGCATGTGGTCGGCGAGCGCGTCGATCACCCGCTCCGCGGCCGTCGACCGCGCTCATCCATGCGCCGCGCGCGAACTCGTCGCTCTCGCATCGTGGCCGGCGGCGCGTAGCTCTGCGGAGGTGGCCGCGCCGCGCGGCGATGCACGCGTGGCGATTCCCGCCGGCGGACGCGGCGCGACTCCCTACCGTCAGCTTCGGGCCGCCAGCTGGCCGCAGGCCGCGTCGATGTCGCGCCCGCGCGTCAGCCGCACCGTCGCCCGCAGGCCGTGCTCCTCCAGCACGGCGCTGGAAGGCCGCGATCGCCTCGCGCGACTGAGCCCTCGTACATGCCCGGTCGGGTTGTACGGGATCAGGTTGACCTTGAAGACCTTCGGGTCGAGCAGCCGCGCGAGCTGCGACGCGCCTGCTCGTAGCGGTCGTTGACGCCGGCGAGCATCACGTACTCGACGAACACCAGGCGGCGCTTGGCGCTCGTAGAAGCGCCGGCAGGCGGCGAGCACGTCGGCCAGCGGGTAGCGGTCGTTGACCGGCATGATCTCGCGAGCGCAGCGCGTCGTCGGCCGCGTGCAGCGACAGCGCGAGCCGGATCGGCATGTCGGTCTCGGCGAGCGCGGTCGATGCCCGGGATCCAGCCGACGGTCGAGATCGCCGTGCGGCGGTGGGTGATGCCGACGTCGGGCAGGCGCTCGCAGGCGGCGAGCACGTTGTCGAGGTTCATCATCGGCTCGCCCATGCCCATGAAGACGACGTGGTCGACGTCTCGATGCGCCGGAAGTGCAGCGCCTGGTCGAGGATCTCGGAGGCGGTCAGGTTGCGGCCGAACTTCATCGTGCCGGTCGCGCAGAACGTGCAGGTCAGCGGGCAGCCCGACTGCGAGGACAGGCACAGCGAGCGGCGGCCGTCGCGGTAGCGCATCAGCACCGCCTCGACCGGCGCGCCCGTCGTGGGTGTGGAACAGCGCCTTGACGGTGCCGTCGCGGGAGTGCGCCTCGTGCTCGACGGTCAGCGTCGAGAACGGCACGTCGCTCGGCGAGCCGCGCGCGCAGCGCGGCGGGCAGGTCGGTCATCTCGTCGTAGCCGCGCGGCGCCGCGCGCAGCCCACGACCACACCTGCCGCGCGCGGAAGCGCGGGCTCGGCCGAGCTCGTCGAGGGTGCTCGTGCAGCAGCGCGAGGTCCATCCGGCGTCCTATGGTGGCACGCCGATGCGCCTCGCCAAGTACCTCGCCCACGCGGGCGTCGCGTCGCGCCGCGCCGCCGAGGAGCTGATCCGCGGCCGGCCGCGTGACGGTCGACGGCGAGCCCGTCACCGACCCGGCGCGCGACGTCGACGGCGAGCGAGGACGATCGCGGTCGACGGCGAGCGCGGTGCGCCGCCGAGCCGCGCAGCGCGTCGTCTACGCGCGTCAACAAGCCGGCGGGCGTGGTCTCCACGGCGCAGCGACACCCACGGCCGCCCGACGGTCGTCGACCTCGTCGCCGCGCGCGGCGCGCGGCTGTACCCGGTCGGCCGCCTGGACGCCGACACCACCGGCCTGATCCTGCTCACCAACGACGGCGACCTCGCCAACCGCCTGACCCACCCGCGCTACGAGGTCCCCAAGACCTACCGCGCGCGCGTCGCCGGCGGGCCGGTCACCGAGCGCGCGCTGCGCAGCCTGCGCGAGGGCGTCGAGCTCGACGACGGCCGCACGGCGCCGGCGAAGGTGCGCCAGGTCGGCCCGGCGTGCTCGAGATGACCATCCACGAGGGCCGCAAGCGCCAGGTCCGGCGGATGTGCGAGGCGGTCGGCCATCCCGTCGACTCGCTCCAGCGCATCGCCTTCGGGCCGCTGCGGCTCGGCGCCTGCACCGGGCGCGCACCGGCGGCTGACGCCGGCCGAGGTCAGCGCCTGCGCGAGCCGGGGGCTCGGCCGCAGGGCGCCGATGCTGACAGAATGCCGCGCCATGCGGCTGTTCGCCCTGCGCGGCGCCACCACGCGTCGACCGCAACGACGCCGCCGCGATCCTCGGCGCGACCGAGTGGCTGATGCGCGAGATCATGAAGCGCAACGACGCTCGGGCCGCCCGACGTCGTGAGCTGCATCTTCACGCTGACCGCCGACCTCGACGCCGAGTTCCCCGCCGTCGCCGCGCGCGCCTCGGCTTCGACCAGCGTGCCGCTGCTGTGCGCGCAGGAGATCGCCGTCCCGGGCGCGCTGCCGCGCGTCATCCGCGTGCTGATCCACTACTACGCCGAGGAGCCCACGAGCGCCCGCACGTCTACCTCGGCGAGGCCCGGCGCTGCGCGCGGACCTCGACGCGGCGCAGTGACCGGCCGCCCGAAATAGGCCGATGGCCCTCGAGTTCTCCGAGCGCGTCCGGCGCATCCCGGTCTACCCGGCGGCGTCGGCTACGCGCTGCCCGAGGACGTCGCGCTGCTGGCCTCCAACGAGTCGCCCGACCCGCCGCTGCCCGCAGGTCGTCGAGGCGCGAGCCGCGGCATCGCTGGGCGGCCAACCGCTACCCGGACCCGACGAACGCGCGGCTGCGCGCCGCGCTCGGCGACCGCTACGGCGTGCCCGCCAAGCGGATCGCGATCGGCAACGGCTCGTGCGACATCCTGCTCGCGGCCGGCGAGGCGCTGCTCGAGCCGGGCGCCGAGCTCGTCTACGCGTGGCCGTCGTTCAGCGTCTACCCGCACCTCGCGGCCGCCTCGGGCGCGACCGGCGTCCGCGTCCCGCTCGACGCCGACGAGCCACGACCTCGACGCGATGGCCGCGCGAGATCACGGCCGCCACGCGCCTGGTCATCGTCTGCAACCCCAACAACCCGACGTCGACCGCGCTGCCGCTCGCCGAGATCGCGGCCTTCGTCGAGCGCGTCCCGCGCCACGTCTGCGTGATCCTCGACGAGGCCTACTGCGAGTTCAACACGCTCGACGACCCCGACGCCTCGCTCGACCTGCTCAGCCGCCACCCCAACCTCGTCCTGCTGCGCACGTTCTCCAAGGTCTACGGGCTCTGCGGGCTGCGCGTCGGCTTCGCCCTCTGCGGCTCGGAGGACTTCGTGCGGCGGTCGACCAGGTGCGCCAGCCGTTCTTCTGCAACGCCGCCGCGCAGGCCGCCGCGATCGAGGCGCTCAAGCACCAGGACGCCGTCGCCGAGCGCGTCGAGCGCGCGGTCGTCGCGCGCTTCGAGGTCGAGGAGGGGCTCAACGAGCTGGGCATCGAGCCCGCCGAGTCGCAGGCCAACTTCTGCTGGTTCGACCTGCCCGTGCCCGAGAAGACCCGTCGAGGTCGAGGCCGACGTCGTCACCGGCCTGGCCGACCGCGGCGTCCTCGTGCGCGCCGGCGCCGCGCTGGGCAAGCCGGGCGCGCTGCGCGTGACCTACGGGACGTCGGCCGAGAACCGCCGTTCCTGTCGGAGCTGCGCGAGCTGCTGGACCGGTGAACGCCGCCCGTTTCGCCGCTCTGGCGCGCGGGCAGCCTCTCGCCACACGCGACGACCGGAGGGGCGCGAGTGGGCAGCGCGGCGACGGGGCGGCTGGCGATCGACGACGCGATCGATCGCATCGGGTTCGGCAGGTTCCAGAAGCGCCTGCTCGCCGTGTGCGGCGTCACGTGGGCGGCCGACGCCGCCGAGGTCTTCCTGATCGCCTTCGCCCTGCCGGGCTTCAAGGAGGAGTTCGGCCTGTCGACCGCCGAGGCCGGGCTCGTCGTCTCCTCGACCTTCCTGGGGATGCTGGTCGGCGCCTGGTTCTGGGGCACGGTGTCCGACCGCATCGGGCGGCGCACCGGCTTCCAGATCACGATCGCCATCTTCGCCGTGGCCGGCCTGGCCTCGGCCTTCGCGCCGAGCGCGCTGTGGCTCGTCGTCCTGCGCGCGATCACCGGCTTCGGCCTCGGCGGCGCGCTGCCGCTCGACTTCTCGCTGTTCGCCGAGTACCTGCCGCGGCGCAATCGCGGGCGCTGGCTCGTGCTGCTCGAGAGCTTCTGGGGCGTGGGCACGCTGGTCGCGGCCGGCCTGGCCTGGCTGCTGGTCCCGACGCTCGGCTGGCGCTACTTGCTGGCCACCTCGGCCGTCGCCGGCCTCGGTGTCCTGTGGGTGCGGATGCGCGTGCCCGAGTCGCCGCGCTGGCTGATGACGGCCGGGCGCGAGGAGGAGGCCCGCGCCGTGCTCAACACCGTCGCCGAGGTCAACGGCACGGCGCGCATCGAGGAGCCGCTGGCCCCGCCGCCGCCGGCGCCCGAGGTCGGCCCCGCCGACCTGCTCCGCGAGCGCCTGCGGCGCATCACGCTGGTCAACTGGACGGCGTGGTTCCTGATCGCCTTCTCGTACTACGGGATCTTCGTCTTGGCTGCCGACGATCCTGCGCGACGAGTACGGCTTCGTCTCGTCCTACGGGGTACGTCTTCTTCCTCGTCGCGGTGCAGATGCCGGGCTACTTCTCGGCCGCCTGGCTCGTCGAGCGCTGGGGTCGCAAGCCGACGCTGGCCACCTACCTCGGGGGCGAGCGCGCTGGCCACCTTCGCCTGGGCGCTGGTCGAAGTCGCCGACGGCGGTGTTCGCGTCGGCGGCGGTCATGAGCTTCTTCACCCTGGGCGCGTTCGCCACGCTCTACACCTACACGCCCGAGACCTACCCGACTACGCTGCGCACGACGGGGATGGGCTCGGCCAGCGGCTGGGCGCGCGTCGGCGGTTTCATCGCGCCGTACGTCGGCGGCCTGCTCATCGACGCCTCGCTCGTGCTCGCGCTCAGCGTCTTCGCGCTCGCCTTCCTGATCAACGCCGGCGTGATCGCGCTGTTCGCCCACGAGACCAAGGACAGCGACCTGGCCGACACGCTGGCCGAGCCGGTTCCGGAGGCCCCGCGCTTCACGCGCGCGACTACGCCGCCGGCAGTCCGCCCGCCGGTCTCGCCGACCGCGCCGCGCTGAGCGTCGCGCGCTCCACCGCGTCGACTGACCCCTCGCCAGGGCCCGCGACCGGCACGATCTTCCCCCGGGTCGTACGACCGAAGTCCAATTGCCGACGCGCCAACTCGGCGGGAGGCTCGCTGTGCACGGGAAATCGGCAGGAGGAGAGTCATGGCAACAGAAGTCTCGTTCGCACGGGCGTCGATCGGCGCTGCTGCTCGCGCTCATCGGGGTGCTCGCGCTGCCGGCCGGTGCGTCGGCCCAGGTCGAGCACAACAACTTCTTCGAGGAGACCGCCGACGCCAACTGGTCGGTGCCCCACCAGTGCGCCGACGGCTCGATCGTCGACGGTCGCCTCCTCGTCAGAAGCACGTACGACTTCGAGTCGCCCGACACGGCCGACGCCGACCCGACCGCGCGCGTCCAGTTCCTGGCCGTCTGTCCGGACGGCCGGTCGTTCAGCTGGGCCCGCGCCGCCGGCCCGGTGACCCACGCGAGCACCCCGAACCTCAAGAGCGTCAGCGTGTCGGGAGCGTTCACGGCCCGCGACAACTCGGGCGTCACCCACAACGTCACGATCGACGTGAGCTGGACCGGGTCCGGAGGACTCCAGACCACCGTCAGCCCGTCGCAGTCCCCGGGCTTCCAGGTCGGGACGTCGACCCGGAAGGAACGCGCGGCCACGGCGACCGGCACCGTCACCTTCGACGGCGCCGTGCTCGTCTCGGGTGCCAACAACCACTTCCTGGAGCCGTTCATCCGGACCGACGAGGAGCGCTACGTGCGGCTGCCGTAGCCAGCAGCTCAATGCGCCGTGGAGGCCGGGGGATGCCCGGCCTCCGCCGGTGCGATCGAGCTACGGGCCGTCCGGCGGGTTCTTGCCGCCGGTCTGGACGTAGCTCACGCAGTCGCCCTGGTTCTTGAACACGCCGTACTGCTGCCAGCCGCCCTTCTTGCACTGCTCGGTACTTGTGGGCAGATCAGGCCCGAAATTGCACGAAGGCTCGAACCGGTGCTGGAATATGTTCGTTCCTCCGTTACCGGACGTGCTCGTTGTCCCGGTCGCGCTCCGAATGGTCGCCTGGTAGGTGAAGTTGCCACTCCCGACAGCGGACCGAACGCAGACACCACCACTACCTGCAATAACGGTGCGATAGCACTGGGCCACGGCAGGTGGAGACACATCAGGAGGGATATGCTTGGTGCCGGTCACCGTGGTCGACCCAGACTGGATGGAATAGCTGGCCTGGAAGTCAATGAGTGGGCGAAGGCTGCCCACTCCGGATGCTTCCGGACCAAGAACATAGGTTCCAGTCTCTTCGAAGGTTCCTGGGAACGGGCCGGTGGCAATGCCGCTCGTGTGGTACATCAACGTCACAGTCGCGTCCGTCTCGCAACTGGGCGGACTGACGACGAAGGAGTCGGCCGGGAAATCCGCGAAGGTCTCCCCGGACAGGCCCCCGGACGCAAACGATTCGCCAAACGACTACAGGTGGTCGTCGTCGCACCGCATTCTTCCGGTGGCACCGCCTGCGCGAACGCGAGCCCGTAGCTAGAGCAGCGCGCTCGATGCAAGCGGTACCGTAAGACAGCTTCGTAGTGCGCTCGTTGGTGCATGCATCCTTCTAGCTCCCTGTGGAGCCGCGATGGCTCTGCGCTATCGGCGACAGCTATGGCCGGCCGGCGGTCTTCCGCCCGTCCTGCACGTAGCCACGCATCGCCCTGGTTCTTGAAGACACCGTACTGCCGCCAGCCGCCCTTCTCATTGCTCCGCGTTGGTGGGCAGCGGTCCAGCGCACAGCGCCGTGGGTGGAGACGAAGTCCTCGTAGAAGGTCCGGCTCAGCTGCGACTCCGGCGGGGGTTCGCCCTGCGGGTTGCCGACGTACGTCGAGCTGAAGTCGACGTGTGCCCGCCCTCGGTCCGCGAACGTGCCGCTGGCGTTCGTGATCGTCGCCAGATAGCACCCGGCGCCTGTTCACGTTCGTGGCGCTTCCGCTTCCGGATTCCGCGAGTCAAAGCATTCGCCGGCCTGGTGTACAGCGGCTCTGCCGTCGGATCGACACCTTCTTGCCGATCACCTGCCCCAGCGGGCTGTCGATGCTGAACGAGGCCTCGACGCTGTGCAGGTTTGTCGGCCGCCCGGTGGAGGCGGCGCAAGGAACGACGGTCCCCATGTCGCCGTGACCGTCTCCTCGAAGGTCCCGGGATACGGGCCGACGGCGTGTCCCGTCGCGGTGAACGACACGCTGCCCGACCCATCAGCCGCGCACGCTCGCTGAGTGACCACGATGTCGCCCGGCTCGTCGGCCCCCGGCGGCAGGGGGTAGGAGATCGCTTGGAGATGCTCTCCGGTGAGCGGCGCCGGCGCTTGCGCTGCTGCCGACGCAGGCACGAGCGCGGTCGCCGTCAGGGCGATGAGCACGGATCGCGGGATCAGTCGCATGATGGCGGCGATGCGCCGCATGGCTACCTCCCAGTCAGGTGTGCGTCAACGGCCGCCGGGCATGCCGGGCATGCCGGGCGGTCGTGCCGGAGGCGACGAGACCGCGCGTCGGCCGGCACCGTTGTGGGCGACGCTAGAGGGGTCCGAGTCGTCGTTCATCCCCAATCGACGCCAACCTCCCATAGCATCTGCCCATGCTGGTCGGCCGCGCCAGCGAGCTTGCCGAGTTGGACGAGCAGATCGCCCGGCGCAGGGCCGTCTGCGTCCTCGGCGAGGCGGGCGTGGGCAAGACCGCGCTGCTGCGCGAATCGGCGGCACGAAGCGGCCGCCCCGCGTTCGAGGGAGGCGGCCTGTCGGCTTTGTCGTGGATGCCTCACCTGCCGCTCGCGCGGGCCGTGAGGTGCGGAGTGCCAGAGGGAGACGCCGCCCGGGTGGCGACGTTCGTCGCCGACCAGGTCGACGACGGCGTGCTCATCGTGGATGACCTCCAGTGGGCGGATTCGGACACGGTGGAATCGCTCCGGTTCCTGATCGGCCGCGTTGCTGTGCTGGCGGCGCTGCGCCGGGGTGATCCGGCGACCGCCGCTCGCTTGGAGCAGGCGCGATCGGCAGGCTTCTCGGTGCGCGAGCTCGACTCGCTCGACGAGCCCGAGGCAGTCGCGCTGGTCCGGACGACGCGCCCGGATCTCGCTGATGAGGTGGTCATGCGTGTGGTCGAGCGCGCGGCCGGCAACCCGCTGCTGCTCGAGCAGCTGGCGTTGGGCGGCTCCGACGAGCGGCTGCACCTCGGCCTCGCGGCGCGGCTGCGCCCGCACGGCCCGGCCGTGTGGGAGGCCGTCGCCCGCTTGGCGCTGCTCGGCCGGCCCGCCGAGCACGAGCTTGTCGGCGAGCCGCTCGACGAGCTGCTCGAGGCGGGACTCGTGGTCGAGCGCGACCGGCGCATCGAGCTGCGTCATGACCTGCTCGGCGAGACCGCCGTCCGCGAGGTCGGCGCCGGCACGGTGCGGAGTCTTCACTCCGAGCTCGCGTGCAGGCTTGCCGATCCGGGGGAAGCGGCGCGCCACCACGCCGGCGCAGGCGAGCGCGAGGCCGCCCACCGCAAGGCGCTGAGCGCGGCCCGACGCAGCACGAGGGCGAGCGAGCGCGCACAGCACCTTCGCCTGGCCGCGGAGTTCGCCGACGGCCCCGATGCAGACGATTTGCGCATGCGGGCCGCCGCCGAGCTCGCCGAAGCAGCCGAGCACCGAGCCGCGTTGGACCTGGTGGGGGCGGTGGACGTGGATGCGCATCCCGAGTTGATGAGCCGCGTCGCGCTCGTGCGCGCTCGTGCGCACAGTCACTTGGGCGAGGGCGCCCTGGCCGAAGCGGCCGCCGCCGAGGGTCTCGAGCAGGCGGGAGGGACGGGCACCGCGGTCGAGGTGCTGCTGCGACTCGAGCAGGCCCGGATCGCGACCTGGGACATGGAGCTCGACCGTGCCCTGCACTGCGCGGGGGCGGCGCTCAGCCTGGCGCGAGCCATCGGCGCTCAGGAGGCCCGAGCCGAGCTCGTGCTGTCCGCCGCGCTGATGACGGCCTGTTCGCCTGAATGCATCGAGCACGGCCGTGCGGCGCTCGCCCTGGCCGGCCTCGAGGATGACGGCTCGCTGGAGCTGGAGGCGGCGTCCCTGCTCGCGGCCGCCTACCACAACCTCGGACGGACGGATGCCGCCTACCGGCTCGCCGCCGAGACGATCGACACCGCCCGCCGACTCGGGCTCCGCGCCAGGGAGGTCGAGTTCGGCCACCATCTGGCCCACTACGACCTCCACACTCGGGGTGACCTCGCGCTGGCCATCGCGGAGCATCGCGAGCTTCTCACCGACCCCGCCGTGCTCGGCGAGGCCCTGGTGCGCACGCGGGCAAACCTGGCCTTGGCCCTTGCCCAGTCAGGCGATGACGGTGCCGCGCGTCGGACCCTGGATCAGGCGCGCAACGATGCGACCAACGTGGACGCCCGCGTCTACGTCGCGTTCGTCGATGTCGAGTCGCACTGGCTGGCCGGGCGTCCGTTCGACGCCCTCGCCGCGGTCAAGCGCTGTCAGGGCGAGCGGACCTCGCTGAGCCCCTACGTCGACCTGACCGGCGGCTGGGCGGCGATCGACGTCGGCCGGCCGGTGCCGGCACCGATCGACGACGCCCCGATTCCGCTGCTGGCGGGAAGCGTGCCCGAGTCGCAGGGTCTGGCGTGCCTTGCCTCGGGGGACTCGGACAAGGCCGAGGAGCTGCTCGTGACAGCCTCGACGCTCTACGAGGGCTTGGTGGCGTTCGCAGAGCTGCGCTGCCTGTGGGGGGCGGCGGTCGCGGCGCTGAGGGTCGGCGCGCTGCAGCGTGCGCGCGAGCGCCTCCTCGGTGTCGAGGCGCGGGCCCAGCGGCACGGCTACCGGCCGCTGCTCGCGCGCGTCCGGCCCGCCCTGCGCCAGACCGGGGTGCGCCGGACCGCCGGGCGCCAGCCCGGCGCCAGCGGTCTGACCTCCCGCGAGCGGGAGGTGCTCGAGCTCGTCGCCCGCGGGCTCAGCAGCCGCGAGATCGGAACCCGGATCGGAGTGGAGGCCGCGACCGTCGACTCTCAGGTCAAGTCGGCCATGCGCAAGCTGGGCGTCCGCTCACGCGCGCGCGCGGCGCTCAGCGTGGCCGGCGATGGGCGCTGAGCGCGACCCGCGTCGCCCGCCTCTGGTCCTCGTCGATGACCGGGCTCGGCTCGCGGCGGTCGGCGAGGAGCTGGAAGCGGATGGCTGGATGGTCCTCGACGCGCTCGAGCTCCCCCATCGCGTCTGGCACGTCGGTCCACTGCGCGTCGTGTGCGCCGGCGCGGTGAGGCGTCCGGCCGACGTGACCACGGCGCTGGCGGCTGCCGCGCGCGGAGCCGGGGTCATCGTCGAGGTCGAGCGGAACGGTCCGCTGCGCGAGCGCCTGTTCGAGGATCTCGGCCGGCTCGGCGTCGTGACCATCGACCACGGGGAGGCCGGTCGCCCAGCCCCGCTCGCCGCCGAGCAGCGTTCGCTGCTGGAGCTGCTCGCCGGCGGCGCGACGCTCGACGAGGCGGCGCGAGCGCTCGGGTACTCGCGCCGTACGGTCGATCGCCGCTTGGCCGCGGCACGTGTGGCACTCGGCGCGCGCACGACGACCGAGGCGCTGCTCGGCTTCCGTCGTGCTGCCCGTCACTCCCGCGCTGGCCTCGAGTAGCGCGCGAAGCCGCTCAGCGCAGCCACGTGAAGGTCGGGTCCCACATCGCGAGGTGCTCGGCGACGACCCCGGCGACGTCGCTGGACCGCACCAGCGCCGAGCGATCCCAGCTGATCGGGATGGCGGCCGCCTGCGCGGTCACCATGCGGTCGACCGCGCCCCAGGCCCGCGCTCGCTCGGCCGGGGCAGCGACGCGCCGCGCGCGCATGATCGCCCGGTTGATCTGCGGGATGTCCAGCTGGGATTGATTGCTGTTGGCATTGGCGACGATCGCCGCTCCGTTGAAGGTCGCGTCGAGCATCGTCTGGCCGTCGGCGAAGTCGCGTATCCACTCGAAGTTGGGACAGACGTGCACCTTGGCGCGCGGAGCCCCGCAGAACCGCGTCATGAGCACTTCGAAGCTCACGAGTCGCAGCGTCACGTCGAAGCCCAGCGGTTCGAGGCTCCGCTGGGCGACCTCCGCACCGGGTTGGGTCGTACGTCCGGCCACGCCGACCATCAGGATCGACTCGGCTCCCTCGTAGCGTCCGGAGGCATGGCCGGCCCGCCGCAGGTATCGCGCCGCGAGCGCACCGTCGCCGCGAGGATCGCGGAGGAAGTCGAACGCCGGCCCGGCGGCGCCGCCGGCCTCCGCGAAGCCCGGCGTGCCGGGCGGGATGAAGTGCGTGGCCTGTCCGGTGATGGCGGCGCCGCCGGCCGTCAGGCGCATCGCCTGGCGATCGAAGCCCGCGACCACGGCCCGCCGGACTTGACGTCGTCGAACGGCGCCAGCTTCGTGTTGAGCACCACCCATCGCCCGCCGTTGACGGTCGGGAACACGATCTGGTCCCTCGTGCCCCGCAGCGCCTGCCGGATTACGCTGGGGGGCGCCGCCGCCTCGCCGGAGACGAGGCCGCGCCCGCGCAGGACTCGCTTGGCGGCGATGACGTCGTCGCTGTTGCCGGCGCGGATCTCGACCTCGTCGACGTGCGCGGGCTTGAAGTCGGTCCGGCGATTCCAGCTGGGGTTGCGCACCAGGTGGATGCGCTGGCCGGGCAGGTAGCCGAGCGCCGCGCCGCGAGCGTCGGCACGGATCCTGTAGGGCCCGGTCGCCACCTGGTGCATGCCGTAGCTGGACGGGCTGTGACGGTCGTGCGCCAGCGCGTGCTCGCGCGGGACCGGAGCGCTGAGCGGAAGCGACAACGCGTTGGCCAGGCCGCGGCCGGTGCCCTGGCGCAGGCGGAAGACGACAGTCCGGGCGTCGGGAGTCTCGATCCCGGCGATGCGTGTCCCCGGCGCCGCGCCTGATCTGGCGCCCACGATGTCGCCGAAGTGCACGCCGGCGTACGGGTTCATGACGGTTGCGAAGAATCCGCGCTCGACCGCGTACTTCACATCCGCCGAGCGCACCTCGCGGCCCACGGGCGGCGAGAAGCGCACCCCCGCGCGCAACCGCACGGTGACCACTCTGGCATCCGCGGAGACCCGCGGGCCGGTGGCAGCCAGGTCCGGCACGGGCGAGCGCACGTTGTCGGGCTTGAACGCCATCACGGTGCGCTGGGTCGCCCGGCTGATCAGCCATCCGCCGCCCGTGTACGTGATTCCGGGGTCGATCGAGTCGACGTCGTCCTTCCACAGCATCGTCAGCGTGCCGCCCTGTCGCGGGGGCCCGGCTGCCCGCCGCTCATCGGCGCCATCCGTCCCCTCGCTACGACCGCCACCGCCCAGACACGCCGCCGGCGCCAGGGTCGCGAACGCGGCACCGGCGACGATGCCGATGAAGCGCGCCACCGAACGTGATCGCTGCTGGACCTCAGCTGCCCGTTTTCCGGGCCGTCATGGGGAGGACCGTACTCCCGCGGCGCACCGGCGGCCACCGCGCAGGCCGACTCGGCCTGGACCTGACGCTAGGCCACGCCGCCCGCGGCCGGAAGCCCGCCCGCCGGCGTGGCCATCCGCACCGCGTTCAGGGTCGCGCGCTGCACCGCGTCGACGGCCAGCACGCCAAGCCGCGTGACCTCCTCGGGCCCCGGCCGCGGGCCGTCGCCGGTGGCCAGGGCGAAGATCGTGTCGCCGTCGAACATCGTGTGGACGGGGCGGACGGTGCGGGCCAGGCCGTCGTGGGCCATCGAGGCCAGGTGGTGGGCCTGCTCCACGCTGAGCGGCGCGTCGGTGGCGACCACGGCGAGCGTAGTCTGCTCGATCGGCGCGGGCCGCGATGGAGGGAGCCCGGCGCGCATCAGGGCGACGCTGTCGGCGAAGCCGCCGGAGGCCGGGTCACGGGTCCCGGCGACGATCGCGCCGCTGTCGGGGTCGATCACGTCGCCGCCGGCGTTGACCACGACCAGCGCGCCGACCCCGGCCTCGCCGGCGTCCACGCTGGCCGTCCCCACGCCGCCCTTCATCGCGTGCTCCATCCCGAGCAGCTTGCCCAGCGTGGCGCCTGTCCCGACGCCCGCGCAGCCCTGCTCGGGCGGGTCGGGCCGGGCCGCGGCCGCGGCGGCGCGGCCCATCGCGACGTCCGGCCAGGCCGGCGCGCCGAGGGCCAGGTCGAAGATCACTGCGGCGGGGACGATCGGCACCACGTGGCCGCGCGCGTCGTAGCCGATCCCCGCGGCGGCCAACTCGCGGGCCACCCCCGAGGCGGCCTCGAGACCGAACGCGCTGCCGCCGCACAGGACGACGGCGTGCACGCGCTCGATCATCGTCCCCGGGCGGCACAGGTCGGTCTCGCGCGTGCCCGGCGCGGCGCCGCGCACGGCCACGCCGGCGATCGCGCCGGCGCGGCAGACGACGGCGGTGCAGCCGGTCAGCGCCTCGGCGTCGGCGGCGTGGCCGACCTCGATTCCGGCCACGTCGGTGATCGCGTCATCCATGGCGCGCGAGTCAAGCACCTGCCGACCGCCGACTGGCGCACGGCCCGGCCGTCTGCCACAATGCGCGCGCTCGTGAGCCGCACGCCCGACAGCGCCACACCTTCCGCCCCGCGCGGCGCGCTGCCCGGCGAGGTCTTCGCCTACGCCTATCCCTTCGCCTGGCGATTTAGCTAGGCGCTCGGCCGGCCCGCAGAACGACATTCGGGCCGCTCGCGGAAGGGCCCGGGGGCCGAGCGCCGTTGTTGGGGAGCGACCCGCTCCGGCAGGACCTCACTCGTACAGTTCTCGATGACGCACAAGGGAAGGCACTCAGCATGATGATCGTGATGAAGCAGGAGGCGACGGAGGACGACGTCCGATCCGTCGTCGAGCGGATCGAGTCGGTCGGCGCCCGCGCGCACCGCTCCAGCGGGGAGGAGGTGACCGTCATCGGCGCGATCGGCGACCACGAGCACATCGCTCGCCTCGAGCTCGAGGGGTCGCCCGGGCGTCGATCGCGTCGTCCCGATCCTCAAGCCGTACAAGCTCGCCTCGACCCAGATCCGCCACGGCGAGCGCTCTGTGCTCGAGATCGGCGGGCGCAAGGTGGGCGGCGAGCACTTCGCGCTGATCGCCGGCCCGTGCACGGTCGAGTCGCGCGACCAGCTGCTGACCACGGCGCACGTGGTCCAGGCCGCCGGCGCGACGATGCTGCGCGGCGGCGCCTACAAGCCGCGCACGAGCCCGTACGCCTTCCAGGGGCTGGGCGTCGAGGGCCTGCGGCTGCTGGCCGAGGCCAAGGCCGAGACGGGCCTGCCGATCGTCACCGAGCTGCTCGACGCGCGCGACCTCGAGCCCGTGCTCGAGGTGGCCGACGTCGTCCAGATCGGCGCGCGCAACATGCAGAACTACGCGCTGCTGTCCGAGGTCGGGCGCTCGGGCATCCCGGTGCTGATCAAGCGCGGGCTGTCGAGCACGCTCGACGAGCTGCTGATGGCCGCCGAGTACGTCCTCAAGGAGGGCAACCCCAACGTGATGCTGTGCGAGCGCGGCATCCGCACGTTCGAGACCGCCTACCGCTTCACGCTCGACCTCACCGCGGTGCCGGTGCTCAAGGAGCTCAGCCACCTGCCCGTGATCGTCGACCCCAGCCATGCCCCCGGGCGGCGCGACCTCGTCGAGCCGCTGAGCCTCGCCGCCGCCGCGGCGGGCGCCGACGGCATCATCGTCGAGGTCCACCCGCAGCCCGAGGAGGCCATCTGCGACGGGCCGCAGCAGCTGCGCACCGAGGGCTTCGCGCAGTACGCGCAGAAGGTCGAGGCGGCCGCCGCCGTGGCGGGCAAGACGGCCTTCATTCCCGCCGCGGCTTGAGGCCGCCGCGACCCGGGGCCGGCCCTTGATCGTCGCCGTCGTCGGCGTCGGCGTCATCGGCGGGTCGGTCGGCCTGGCCGCCCGCCGGCGGCTGGGCGCGACCGTGCGCGGGGTGGACCCGCGCGCCGGCGACGCGCTCGCCGCCGGGGCGATCGACGAGGCGCCGCGACGATCTCGCGCGCCGCGCTGGCCGGCGCCGACGCCGCGTTCGTCGCCGTCCCCGTGGCCGCGCTTGCCGCCACGGTGGCCGCCGTCCTGGACGCGGCGCCGCCGGGCTGCGTGGTCACCGACGTCGGCTCGACCAAGCGCGCGGTCGTGGCGGCCAACGCCGACGAGCGCTTCGTCGGCGGCCATCCGCTGGCGGGCAGCGAGGCCGCGGGCGTCGGGCACGCCCGCGAGGACCTGTTCGACGGGGCGATCTGGTACCTCACGCCGACCTCGACGACGTCGGGGATCGTGCTCGAGCGCCTGCATCGCCTGATCACCGGGCTGGGCGCGCGGCCGGTGGCCATCGACGCCGAGACCCACGACCGGATGATGGCCGCGGTCTCGCACCTGCCCCACGTGGTGGCCAACACGCTCGTCGGCCAGGCGGGCCGCGCGCTCGGCGGTGAGCGCCTGCCGCCCACCGGCCCGTCGTTCCGCGACGCCACGCGCGTGGCCGGCGCCAACCCGGCGCTGTGGCCCGACATCTACCTGGCCAACCGCGACGCGCTGCTGCACGCGATCGACGAGACGGTGCGGCGCCTCGGGGCCGCGCGCGACGCGCTGGCCGCCGGCGACCGCGACCGCCTGGCCGCCTGGCAGGAGGCCGCCGCGAGCGAGCGCCAGGCCCTGCTCGAGGCCGGCGTGGTGGGCGGGCCGGTCCGCGAGCTGCGCGCCGTCGTGCCCAACCGCCCGGGCGTGATCGCCGACATCGCGCTGACCCTCGGCCGCGCGGGCATCAACATCTCCGACATGGCGCTCACCCCCTCACCCGACTTCAGCCGCGGCGAGATCGCGCTGTGGGTCACCGCCGACGAGGCGCCCCGCGCGCAGGAGCTGCTCGACGGGCTCGGCCTGAAGGTGAGCGCTTGAGCGCGCCGGCGCGCAGCGCCCGCTTCGACCCGGCTCCGCGGGGCCTGTTCGGTGCCATCGTGCCGCCGGCCGACAAGTCGATCTCCCACCGCGCGGCGATCCTGGGCGCGATGGCCTCCAGCGCCCGTGCGCGTCCGCAACTACCTCGGCGCCGCCGACACGAGCTCCACGCTGGACGCGGTGCGCGCGGTCGGCGCGACGGTCGAGGGCGAGGGCGGCGAGCTGCTCGTGACCGGTGTCGGCCTGCGCGGGGCGCGCGTCCCCGAGCGGCCGATCGACGTCGGCAACGCGGGCACGCTCATGCGGCTGCTGCCCGGCTGGCTGGTCGCGCAGGAGGGCCGCGAGTTCGTGCTCGACGGTGACGCGTCGATCCGCCGGCGCCCGGTCGACCGGATCGCCGAGCCGCTGGGCCGGATGGGCGCGCGGATCGCGGCCACCGAGGGCCGCTTCCCACCGTTCACGGTGACGGGGGCGCGGCTGCACTCGATCGGCTACGAGCTGCCCGTGGCCAGCGCGCAGGTCAAGTCCGCGGTGGCGCTGGCCGCGCTGTGCGCCGACGGCGCCACGACGATCACCGAGCCGGCGCCGAGCCGCGACCACACCGAGCGGATGCTCGCCGCCGCCGGGGTGGCGCTGCATCGCAACGGGCGCCACCTGACGATCGAGAGCGCCGGCGCGCTGGAGCTGGACGAGCTCACCGTCCCCGGCGACCCGTCGTCGGCGGCCTTCGCGATCGCCGCGGCCGTGCTCGTGCCCGGCTCGCGGATCACCGTCCGCGGCGTGAGCACGAACTGGACGCGCAGCGGCTTCGTCCACATCGTGCGGCGGATGGGCGGCGCCGTGGAGGGCGAGCTCGAGCGCGACCCCGGCGACGAGCTGCCGCCCGCCGACCCGGTCGGCGACCTCGAGGTGACGGCCGGCCCACTGGGCGCCACGGTCGTCGAGCCCGAGGAGGTCCCGCTGGCCATCGACGAGCTGCCGCTCGTGGCGCTGCTCGGCTGCTTCGCCGAGGGCGAGACCGTCGTGCGCGGCGCGGGCGAGCTGCGCGTCAAGGAGTCCGACCGGATCGCCACCGTGGTCGACGGCCTGCGCGGCCTGGGGGCCGACATCGAGGCGCGCGAGGACGGCTTCGCCGTGCGCGGGACCGGCGGGCTGCGGGGCGGCACGATCGCCTCCCACGGCGACCACCGCCTGGCCATGCTCGGCGCCGTGGCGGGGCTGGCCTCGCGCGACGGCGTGGACGTCGTCGGCATGGAGGCGGCGGCGGTCAGCTACCCGAGCTTCGAGGTCGACATCGCCGGGCTGCTGTAATTCGGGGCGGGATGCCCGACCCCGCGCCCACAGCTCCGCCGCCTGCGCCGCCTTCCACGGGCGACGAGGGCAAGTCGCCGGGCTGGCGCGTCCAGCCGGCGCCCGACGGTCGCGGCGCCCCGCCCAAGCCCAAGCCGCCGATGTTTCCGCGCAGCCGGCGGATCTGGATGTTCGTCCTCGGGCTGCTCGCGCTGAACTTCGCGCTGTCGTTCTTCACCAGCCGGCCCGCCGAGCGCACGCAGGTGCCGTACTCGCCGTTCTTCCTGCAGCAGGTCGACGCCGGCAACGTCGCGGAGATCTCCTCCCAGGCCGAGACGATCCAGGGCGACCTCAAGCGGCGGGCGACGTTCCGTCCGCCGAACGGCAAGGCGGTTCGCGTCGACAAATTCGAGACGCAGGTCCCGTCGTTCGTCGACACCCGGGGGCTCACGCGCCTGCTCGAGAACGAGGACATCGTGGTCAACGCCGAGCCGCCCGACGACGGGCGCTCGCTGCTGGCCACCATCTTCCTGGGCTTCGGACCGACGATCCTGCTCGTCGCGCTGTTCATCTGGCTCATCCGCCGGCAGATGGGCGGCGGCGGGGGCGGCGGGGTGCTCGGCGGCTTCGGCCGTTCGACCGCCCGTCGCGTGGCCCCGGGGGAGGACGAGAACCGCGTCACCTTCCAGGACGTCGCCGGCATCGACGAGGCCGAGCAGGAGCTCATCGAGATCGTCGACTTCCTGAAGAACCCGCAGCGCTACCAGCGCCTGGGCGCGCGCATCCCCCGCGGCGTGCTGCTCTACGGGGCGCCGGGCACGGGCAAGACGCTGCTGGCCCGTGCGGTGGCCGGCGAGGCGGAGGCCGCGTTCTTCTCGGCCTCGGCCTCGGAGTTCGTCGAGGCCATCGTCGGAGTCGGCGCGTCGCGCGTGCGCGACCTGTTCAAGCAGGCCAAGGAGGCCGCTCCGGCGATCATCTTCGTCGACGAGCTCGACGCCATCGGCCGCTCGCGCTCGGGCAACGTCGGCGGGCTGAGCGGCGGCAACGACGAGCGCGAGCAGACGCTGAACCAGATCCTCACCGAGATGGACGGCTTCTCACCGCAGGACAACGTGATCGTGCTCGGGGCCACCAACCGCCCCGAGGTGCTCGACCCCGCGCTCCTGCGTCCCGGCCGCTTCGACCGGCGGATCGCGGTGCAGGCGCCGGACAAGCCGGGCCGCGTGCAGATCCTGCGCATCCACACGCGCTCGGTGCCGCTCGACGAGGACGTCGACCTCGAGCAGCTCGCAGCCAGCACGCCGGGCATGACCGGCGCCGACCTCGCCCTGCTGGTCAACGAGGCGGCGCTGTTCGCCGCCCGCCACGGCGAGGACGCCGTCCATCAGCACGATTTCACCGAGGCGATCGAGAAGATCATCCTCGGCACCGAGCGCCAGGTCGTCATGACCGACGCCGACCGCGAGCGCACGGCCTACCACGAGTCCGGGCACGCGCTCGTCGGCATGCTCACGCCGGGCACCGACCCGGTCCGCAAGATCTCGATCATCCCGCGTGGGCAGGCGCTCGGCGTGACCCTGTCGACGCCCGAGTCCGACCGCTACGGCTACGAGCGCGAGGAGCTGATCGCCAAGATCAAGGTCGCGCTCGGCGGCCGCTCGGCCGAGCGCGTCGTGTACGGCGAGACGACGACGGGCGCGGAGTCCGACATCCAGCAGATCACCCAGATCGCGCGCGGGATGGTCGGCCGCTGGGGCATGAGCGACGCGATCGGCCCGATCGCGGTGGCCGACGGGCGCAGCGACGGGATGCTGCTGCCCGGCACCGCGCCGGCCTCGGAGCGCACGCAGGAGCTCGTCGACGAGGAGGTCCGCCGGATCGTCGAAGCGGCCGAGCAGGAGACCGTCGCGCTGCTGGCCCGCGAGCGCCCGCGCCTGGAGTCGCTGGCCCGGGCGCTGCTCGAGCGCGAGACGCTCGACCAGGCCGACGCCTACGAGATCGCGGGCGTCGACGCGCCGGTGACGGCGGAGGCCCAGGCCGCGGCCCCCGCACGCGCGTAGCGAGTCTGCCGGGCGGGCATGGCATGCTTCCGGGCATGCCGATCTACGAGTACCACTGCCTGGGCTGCGACGAGCGCTTCGAAGAGCTGGTCCGTGGCCCCGACGCGGTGGTCGCCTGCCCGGGCTGCCAGGGCGCCGAGGTGCAGCGCCTGCTCTCGACCTTCGCCGGAGTCGGCGGCTCGAAGGGCTCCGCCCCCGACTACTCGCGGCTGATGGCCAACGTCGGTCGCAGCGGCGGCGGGGGCTGCTGCGGCGGCGCCTGCGGGCACTAGCGTCGGGCGCAGTCGTCTGTGGTCGCCGTGGTCGTGGGTGGTGGCGCCCTCCGACGGCCGTCAACTCCGCCATCCGGCAGAAACCCATCGCATGCGTGGGTCTGTGCCGGACGGTGCGGTCCAACCTCCCCTCGGTGCCTGGGCCGCGCGTCGCCTGGAGCGCCCGGGCTCAGGCCCGCAGCGGGGCCGCGCAGTGACCCCACTATCGTCAGCCGCAATGCTCGTCGCCATCGATGGCCCCGCGGGGGCCGGCAAGTCGACCGTCGCCCGCGCCGCCGCGTCGGCGCTCGGCTACACCTACCTCGACACGGGCGCGATGTATCGCTCGGTGGCCCTGGCCGGCGAGCGCGACCCGGCGCAGCTCGACATCGCCTTCCGGGGTGGCCGCGTGCTGCTCGACGGGCGCGACGTGACCGCCGCGATCCGCGCGCCGGAGGTCGCCGACGCCGCGTCGCGGCGCGCGACCGACCCCGCCGTGCGCGAGGCGATGGTGGCCAAGCAGCGCGAGCTGCTGGCGCGCGGCGACTGGGTCGCCGAGGGCCGCGACATCGGCACGGTGGTCGCGCCCGGCGCCGAGGTCAAGGTGTGGCTGACGGCCAGTCTGGGCGAGCGCGCCCGCCGCCGCGGCCAGAGCCCCGATGCGGTGCGCGAGCGCGACGAGCGCGACGCCGGTCGCGAGCATGCGCCGATGGTCGCCGCCGACGGCGCGCACGAGCTCGATACGACGGGCCTGACCATCGACGAGGTCGTGGACCGGATCGTCGCCCTGGTGCGGTCGTGAAGGTCGCGGTCGTCGGCTATCCGAACGTCGGCAAGTCCTCGCTGGTCAACCGGCTGACGGGCTCGCGCGAGGCGGTCGTCCACGAGCGCGCGGGGATAACGCGCGACCGCAAGGAGCTGCTGTGCGAGTGGAACGGCCGCCGCTTCGCGCTCATCGACACGGGCGGCATGGACTTCCTCGACCTCGACCCGATCTCCGGCTCGATCCGCGACCAGGCGCGCGCGGCGCTGGCCGACGCCCAGCTCGCGCTGCTCGTGGTCGACGCCCGCGCGGGCGTGCGGCCCGGCGACGAGGAGCTCGCCGACCTGCTGCGCCGCTGGGACGGCCCGGTGGTCGTGGCCGCCAACAAGGTCGACTCGGTCGGCGACCTGTCGCTGGCCCACGACTTCCACGGCCTCGGTCTGGGCGAGCCGGTCCCCGTGTCCGCCGTGCAGGGGCTGGGCACCGGCGACCTGCTCGACCGCGTCGTCGAGCTGCTGCCCGAGGAGGGCGACGCGCCCGAGGAGGAGGAGGCGATCCGCCTCGCCGTCGTGGGCCGCCCGAACGTCGGCAAGTCGACGCTGGTCAACCGCTTCCTCGGCGCCGAGCGGGTGATCGTCAGCGAGGTGGCCGGCACCACCCGCGACGCCATCGACCTGCCGCTCGAGGTCGACGGGCGCCGGGTGATCCTCGTCGACACGGCCGGCCTGCGTCGCCAGGCGAAGGTCCAGGACTCGGTCGAGTACTACACGACGCTGCGCTCGCAGCGCGCCGTCGAGCGGGCCGACGTGACGCTCGTGGTCTGCGACGCCACCGACGGGATCACCGCGCAGGACCTGCGTATCGCCGAGCTCGCCATGCAGGCCGGGTCGGCCACGGCGCTCGTGCTCAACAAGTGGGACGCGGCGAGCATGGACGAGGCCGACCTCGACCACGAGCGCGCGCGCGCCGCGCAGAAGCTGCGCCTGCGCCCGCGCGTGCTCACGGCCAGCGCGCTGACCGGCCGCCACGTCGCCCGCGTGCTGGCCGAGGCGCTCACGCTGGGCGACCGGATGCACACCCGGATCCCGACGCCTGAGCTCAATCGCTTCGTGTCCGAGCTCGTGGCCGAGCGCCAGCCCCCGGCCAAGCAGGGCCATCGCCTCAAGCTCCTGTACATGACGCAGTTCGGAACCTCGCCGCCGCGCTTCTCGGTGCAGGTCAACTCGCGCACGCGCGTCACGCGCGATTACGCCTACTTCCTCGAGAACCGGCTGCGCCGGCGTTTCGGCATGGACGGCGTGCCCCTCGTGATCGACTTCAACGAGCGCGGCTCGGGCCGCCGAGCGCCGTCGGACCGCGACGCCGACGGCCGGCGTCGGCGGGCCGCCCGCTAGGCTGGGTCGGATTCGCCCGGTCTCGTGGCCGGCGCGGCAGCCTGCCAACGACCCGTGGAGCGCGCCTCCAAGCCCATGACCGAGCTATCAGACAACGAGTACCTGTTCACCTCCGAGTCCGTCACCGAGGGCCACCCGGACAAGATCGCCGACCAGATCTCAGACGGCGTCCTCGACGCGGTCCTGCGCGACGATCCCTACGGTCGCGTGGCCTGCGAGACGCTGGTGAACACGGGGCTCGTCGTGGTCTCGGGCGAGATCACGACCGAGACCTACGTCGACATCCCGGCCGTGGCCCGCGAGACGATCCGCAATATCGGCTACACCGACGCCGACCTCGGCTTCAGCGCGGACTCGTGCTCGGTCATCAACGCGATCGACAAGCAGTCGCCGGACATCGCCCAGGGTGTCGACTCGGCCTACGAGGCGCGCCACGACCCGGCCGACGACGACTCGCTCGACGTCGCCGGGGCCGGCGACCAGGGCATGATGTTCGGCTACGCCACCCGCGAGACGGACGAGCTGATGCCGCTGCCGATCTCGCTGGCCCACAAGCTGGCCAAGCGCCTGGCCGACGTGCGCAAGGCCGACGTGGTCCCGTACCTGCGCCCGGACGGCAAGACCCAGGTGACGGTCCGCTACCTCGACGGCAAGCCGGTCGAGATCGAGAAGATCCTGATCTCCACCCAGCACCGCGACGGGGTCGACTCGGAGTCGCTGATCAAGCCCGACCTGTTCGAGCACGTGCTGCTGCCGATCCTGCCCTCCGACCTGTTCGACAGGAAGAAGCTGCTGAAGAACTTCCTCGTCAACCCGACGGGGCGCTTCGTGATCGGCGGCCCGGTGGGCGACTGCGGGCTGACCGGGCGCAAGATCATCGTCGACACCTACGGCGGAATGGCCCGTCACGGCGGTGGCGCGTTCAGCGGCAAGGACCCGTCCAAGGTCGACCGCAGCGCCGCCTACGCCGCGCGCTACGTGGCCAAGAACATCGTCGCCGCCGGCCTGGCCGACCGCGCCGAGGTGCAGGTCGCCTACGCGATCGGCGTGGCCCACCCGGTCAGCGTCATGGTCGAGACGTTCGGCACCGAGAACATCGGGCGCGGCCAGATCCAGCGGCTCGTCGACGAGCACTTCGACCTGCGCCCCGGCGCCTTCCGCGAGTCGCTGCGCCTGCACCGGCCGATCTACCAGAAGACCGCGGCCTACGGCCACTTCGGTCGCGAGGACCACGACTTCACGTGGGAGCGCACCGACAAGGCCGAAGCCCTGCGTGAGGCCGCCGGCCTCGGCACGGCCGGCGCCGCCGTCTGACCCCGGCACCGCCGCCCTGTCCGGGCGGCCCGAGGAACGCAGAGAGCCCGGCGCTGGCCGGGCTCTCGACACTCCTCCGCTGAAGTGCGGCGCGTAGCCTACCGGTCGCTGCCGCTCTTGCCGCTGCTCCCGCTGCCGCTGTTGTCGTCGGCGTCGGACTCGTCGTGGCCGGAGCGGCCGCTGCGGTCGTCGCCGCTCTTGACCTCCACGGCCTTGTCGTCACCACGGGCGCTGCGGTCATCGCCCTTGGCGCCGCGGTCGTCGTCCTTGCCGTTGCGCTGGTCGCCGTCCTTGCCGCCGCGGCCGCCGCGCTTGCGCACGTGCTCGCAGTTGACGACGGTGTCGTTGGCGTCGACGCGGGCGGTGTCCTCGCCCTCGCCGCAGTCGATCGTGTCGCCCGCGCTGGAGGACGAGCTGCGCTCGCCGCCGCTGTCGCGCGCGTCGACCTTGTCGTCGCCGGCACCGGCGTCGAACTTGTTCTTGCCCTTGCGATCCTTGAGGCGGTCGTCGCCCGCACCGGCGATGAGCAGGTCGTCGCCCTTCTGGCCGTCGAGCTTGTCGTCGCCCTCGCCGCCGTCGAGCTTGTCGTCGTCGTCGCCGCCCTTCAGCCTGTCGCGGTCCTCGTCGCCGTACAGCGCATCCTCGCCGCGGCCGCCCTTGAGGTGGTCGCGGCCCGGGCCGCCGCTGACGTTGTCGTCGCCGCCGCGCGCCCAGACGAAGTCGTTGCCCGCGAGAGCCGCGATCGTCTCCGGCGCGTCGGTGCCGACGATCGCGTCGTGACCGGCGGTCGGCGTGCCGCTGCCCGTCACGTTGATCGGCTTGTCGTCTTCGGCCGCGGCCACCGCCGCGAACGCGAGCATGCCGGTCGTCGTCGTCAGCGCGACGAGCCGTCGCATCCCTGCCTGCATCTTTGCCTCACCCCTGAGAGTCGTTTGGAACGGGTTCAGGGGGTGTGACACCGTCCGGCGCCGGATGTCACGCGGACTGGACAATCGAGCAGGTGGTCGTTGACGAGGCCGCAGGCCTGCATCAGGGCGTAGAGCGTGGTCGGGCCGACGAAGCGGAAGCCGCGGCGCTTGAGCTCACGCGCCAGCGCGACGGTCTCCGGCGTCTGCGCCGGCAGGTCGGCCATCGTGCGCGGGGCGGGCCGCGGCGGCGGGCGGTGGGCGGCTATGACGTCGGGCAGCGATGTCCCCGCGTCGCGCAGCGCGACCGTGGCGCGGGCGTTGGCCAGCGTGGCCCCGATCTTGGCCCGGTTGCGCACGATCCCGGCGTCGGCCATCAGCCGCCGCACGTCCGCGTCGCCGAACGCGGCCACCGCGTCGGGATCGAAGCCGGCGAACGCGGCCCGGAACGCCTCGCGCTTGCGCAGGATCGTCAGCCACGACAGCCCGGACTGGAACGCCTCCAGGCTCATGCGCTCGAACAGCCCGCGCTCGTCCGTCACCGGCCGGCCCCACTCCTCGTCGTGGTAGCGCTCGTAGAGCGGATCGCCGTCGCCGAAGCAGCGTCCCATCGCGGTCGGTCGCGGGCCCTCAGGCCGCGGGCGTGGCCTCGCGCACGGCCCGGTCGACCGCGGCCACGACCGCGTCCGGGTTGGCGATCCCGCGGAAGGCGAACTCGCTGTCGTCCGAGCCGGCGGTGTCGAAGTCGACCGTGCCCACACGCAGGACGCGCTCGAGCACGGACTGGCTCGTGTTGACGTTCTGCACGCGATCCAGGCGGGTCTGCTGGACGCGCCGCGAGAGCAGGCCGCGCCGGATCCGCAGCCGCTGGTTGGTCACCACGTAGCGCGTCTCCATGCCCTTGACGAGGCCGGCGATGTGCACCAGGGGCATCCCGCCGACCACGACGACGACGCCGGGGACGGTGCCGGCCACCAGCCCCACGACCACCCCGAGGGCGACGACGGCGGCGATGGCCAGGACATAGAAGCCGAGCGCCGATCGCCACGACCGGTGACCTTCGAAGACGATCTCCTCGCCGGGTTGGAGGTCCATCGACGGGCGAGACTATCGTGGCTCGGAGTGGTTCCAGCGCAGTCGCCCATCGCTCGGGTCGAGCCGCTCACGACCGCCCGCGCGCTGCGCGGGCCGTTCGACTACGCGCGTCCGGAGGGGGTCGACGTCGGCTCGGTGCTCGTCGTGCCCTTCGGCCACCGCGACGTCGTCGGGGTGGTCACCGGCGTGGCCGAGGAGTCGGCCCACGACGTCGTCGCGCCGCGCCGCGTGCTCGAGGCCGACCTGCCCGCCGAGCTCGTCGACCTGGCGCTGTGGATGGCGCGCGACCTGTGCTCGACCCCGGCGCGCGCGCTGTCGCTGCTGCTGCCCCCCAAGGGCACGCGGCCCAAGACCGCCCTGTGGGCGCGCGCCACCGGCTCCGGGTCCCAGCCCGGCGCGCAGCGGCTGACCGACCGCCAGCGGGCGCTGCTGGACTCGCTGCCGCGCTTCACCGGGACCGACACGCCGGCGCTGCGTCGCCTCGAGGCGCGCGGGCTCGTGGCCGTCGAGCCGCGCGTCGTGCGGCGCGCGCCGGAGCACGTGCCGGTCGGGCCGCGTGGAGGCCCCCCGGCGCTGACCGACGCCCAGCGCGCCGCGCTGGAGGCGATCCGCGCCGCGCCGGCGGGGGAGGGGCTGCTGCTGCACGGGGTGACGGGCTCGGGCAAGACCGAGGTCTACCTGCGGGCGGCGGCCGAGACGCTCGAGCGCGGCCGCGGCGTGATCGTGCTCGTCCCCGAGATCGCGCTGACCCCGCAGATCGTGGCGCGCTTCGTGCAGCGCTTCGGCGACACCGTCGCGGTGCTGCACTCACGGCTGTCGCCCGGCGAGCGCCACGACGAGTGGGCGCGGCTGCGGCGCGGCGAGGCGCGGGTGTGCGTCGGCCCGCGCTCGGCGGTGTTCGCGCCGATGGCCGACGTCGGGCTGATCGTCGTCGACGAGGAGCACGACTCGTCCTACAAGCACGAGGGCGACCCGCGCTACGACGCCCGCCGCGTGGCCGCGCGCCGCGCGCGCCGGGCCGGCGCCGTGCTCGTGGCCGGCAGCGCCACGCCGCGGCCGGAGTCGATCGCCGGGCTGCGCCGGCTGCGGCTGGCCGAGCGCGTCGACGGACGCCCGCTGCCACCGGTCGAGATCGTCGACATGCGCCAGGCGCGCCGTGCCCTGCACCCGCGCACCCACGACGCGCTGGCCGCCGCGAGCAAGGCGATCGTGCTGCTCAACCGCCGCGGCTGGTCGAACTTCCTGAGCTGCCGCTCGTGCGGGCGGGCGTGGGAGTGCCCGTCGTGCGATGTGACGCTCGTGCTGCACCGCGCCCAGCGACTGCTCGCCTGCCACCATTGCGGTCACCGCGAGCGCGTGCCGGGACGCTGCGACGCGTGCGGCTCGGTGTCGATCGCCCGCCACGGCACCGGCACCGAGCGCCTCGAGGCCGAGCTCGACCTCGGTCCCGTGTTCCGCCTCGACGCTGACGTGGGCGACGCCGCCGCGGTGCTGGGACGCTTCGAGGCGGCCGCGCGCGGCATCCTGGTCGGGACGCAGATGGTGGCCAAGGGCCACGACTTCCCCGACGTCGACCTCGGCGTCGTGCTAGACGCCGACGCCACCCTGCGCTTCCCGGACTTCCGCGCCGAGGAGCGCACGTTCGCGCTCGTCACCCAGCTTGCCGGGCGGGCCGGCCGCGGCGGCCGCCGGTCGCGTGCTCGTGCAGACCCTGACACCCGACGAACGATCGATCCGGCTCGCCGCCCAGCACGACGCGGACGGCTTCGTGGCCGGCGAGCTCGAGCGCCGCCGCAGGCTGAGCTACCCGCCGTTCGCGACCCTCGTGCGGATCGTCTGCTCGTCGCCGCCGGGGGGCGCGGCCGCGGCCGCGGCGGGCGCCGTGCGCGCGGCGCTCGGCCCGGCGGCGGGCACGGCGCTCGGGCCCGCCCCGCTGTTCCGCCTGCGCGGACGCGAGCGCAGCCAGGTCGTGGTCAAGGCGAGTGACCGCGCGGCGGCCGTCGACGCCATCGGCGCGGCGGTGTCCGAGGTCGCCGCGCGCCGCGAGCACCGCGCCGCGGCGTTCAGCGTGGACGTCGATCCGCAGTAGCGGCGGCGGCCGCGAGGCCAGGGACGACGCCGCGTGCGCCCACCGAACTGCCGGCGCACGCGGCGATGCGGCTTTCCCCCCAGAACAGCGTCCGTCCCCGACGCTGACCTTGCCGGAGACCCTAATGACATCCGTGACGAGCGCGCACTCGGACATCCGTCCAGGGCGCGTCGGGCGGGTACCCTTGGCCGACGTCATGGCGGAAGAGCATCAGCACGACGTCGAGGTCATGGAGGACGCAGTCCAGGACGAGCGCCTCGACCCCGAGCTCGCCGCGCGGCGGCGCGCCGCCCTGGCCCACGTGCGCGTGTTCGGCGACCCCGTGCTGCGCTCCGCGGCGCGGCCGGTCGAGGTCTTCGACGACGCGCTGCGCGAGGAGGTCACCCGCATGGGCGCGCTCATGAGCGACGCGCTGGGCATCGGCCTGGCCGCCACCCAGGTGGGCACGCTGCACCGCGTGCTCGTCTACCGCGTCGAGCACGACAGCCCCGTCAACGCGCTCGTCAACCCCGTGCTCGAGTGGTCGGGCAAGGACAAGGAGTGGATGGAGGAGGGCTGCCTCAGCCTCCCCGGCGTCCACGTCGACGTCGAGCGGCCGATCCACGTGCGGGTGCGGGCGCGCGACCCGCACGGCGACGAGCTGCTGATCGAGGCCTCGGGCCTGGAGGCGCGCGTGATCCAGCACGAGATGGACCACCTCGACGGGGTCCTGATCCTCGATCGCACGCCGCGCGACCAGCGCAAGGAGGCCATGCGCATCCTGCGCGAGCAGTCCGAAGCGGCCTAGTGGGCCACCAGTCGCCGCCGGTGCGCACCGTCTACCTCGGCACGTCCGCCTTCGCGGCCACCGTGCTCGGACGCCTGGCCGGGACCGCGCACCGCCCGGCGCTCGTGGTCACCCGCCCCGACCGCCCGGCCGGGCGGGGCCGGCGCCTGCACGCCCCGCCGGTCGCCGACGCGGCGCGGGCGCTGGGCCTCGACCTCGACCAGCCCGAGGACGTCAACGCGCCCGCCGCGAGCGACCGGATCGCCGCCGCCGAGCCCGACGTGGTCGTCGTGTGCGCCTTCGGGGCGCTGCTGCGCGAGTCGCTGCTGGACCGCTTCGAGATGCTCAACGTCCACCCGTCGCTGCTGCCGCGCTGGCGCGGCGCGGCCCCGATCGAGCGCGCGATCATGGCCGGCGACGAGCGGACGGGCGTGTCGATCATGCGGGTGACGGCCGGTCTGGACAGCGGGCCGGTGTGCCTGGTCGCGCCCGAGCCGATCGATCCCGGCGACAGCTACGGGACGCTCGCGCCCCGCCTCGAGGCGCTCGGCGCCGAGCTGCTCGTCCGCGCCCTCGACGAGCAGCCACCGTGCGCCGAGCAGGACGAGGCGCTGGTGACCTACGCCGAGCGCATCGGCCCCGAGGACCGCACGCTCGACCCGCGGGCGCCTGCCGCCGAGCAGGTGCGCGTGGTGCGTGCGCTGCACCCGCACATCGGTGCGCGCCTGGCCCTGGGGGACGGCCGCTTCCTCGGCGTGCGCGCTGCCCGTGTGGCCGACGACGGCACGCTCGAGCTGATCGAGGTCCAGCCGCCGGGCGGCCGGCCGATGCCCTACGCCGACTACCTCCGCGGCCACGCCACGTGAGCGACGACCTCGACCTGGCGGCGCGCGCGGTGCGGGCGGGCGCCCGGGCCGCGCTGTCCCAGGCCCGCGAGCCGCTGGGCACGACGACGAAGCGCTCGCCCACGGACCTCGTGACGCACGCCGACGCTGCCGCCGAGACGGCGATCGCCACGCTGCTGCGGGCCGAGCGCCCCGACGACGCGCTCGTGGGGGAGGAGGGCTCCAGCGCGACCGGCGGGGCTCGCCGTTGGACGGTGGACGGCATCGACGGCACGTTCAACTTCGTCTCGGGGATCCCGCACTGGTGCGTGGCCGTCGGCCTGGAGGAGGGCGGCGAGCCGATCGCCGGCGCCGTCCTGGACCCGCTGCGCGACGAGCTGTTCCTCGGTGCGCGCGGTGCGGGCGCGACCTGCAACGGCGAGCCGATCGCGGTGCGCACCGACCGGACGCTGGAGGCCGCCGGGGTGAACACCTACCTGCCCGGGGGCGCCGGAGCCGACGGCGCGCCCGTGCTCGCGGCCCTGCTGGACAGGGTCGGGATCCTCCGCGCGGGCGGCGCGGGCAGCCTCGAGCTGGCCTGGGTGGCCGCCGGGCGCGGCGACGCTTGGGTGCAGCCCGACGTCGACCCGTGGGACTGGGTCCCGGGCGCCGCGCTCGTGGCCGCCGCCGGCGGGCGCGCGACAGTCCTCGACGGCGCTCCCGCGTGGCACCTGGCCGGCGCGCCGGCGCTGGTCGGCGCGCTCGCCGCGCTCGTTCGGGGGCGCTGACGGCAGGGGCGACGCCGTCGCGCGACGAGAGCGCGCTCAAGCCCGTCATCGGGGCTTGGCGTCGCGTCTCGACGTCGCGACCGCCGAGCGCGGCCGACCCCGTGCGCTAGCGTCGCGCCGCCATGCAGGTCGTCGACATCGTCGCAAGCTGCCTGACCCGCGCCGGGGTCGACGTCGCCTTCGGCGTGGTCGGCAGCGGGAACTTCACGGTCACCGCGAGCCTCGAGGCGCACGGCGCGCGCTTCGTCGCCGCCCGCCACGAGAACGGGGCGGTGTGCATGGCCGACGCCTACGCGCGCGTCAGCGGCAGGCTCGGCGTGGCCACCGTCCACCAGGGGCCGGGCCTGACCAACGCGATGACCGGCGTGACGGAGGCGGGCAAGGCGCGCACGCCGCTCGTCGTCGTGGCCGCTGACACGCCCGCGGCCGCCGTGGGCTCGAACTTCCGCATCGACCAGGCGGCGATGGTGCAGGCCGTCGGCGCCGTCGCCATGCGCGTGCACGGTCCGGCCAGCGCCGCGGCCGACACGCTGCGCGCGATCCACGCCGCGCGGGCGCTTCGGCGCACGGTCGTGCTGATGCTGCCGCTCGACGTGCAGGGCGCCGAGGCGCGCGAGCCCGATCCCGCCGCGGCGCCCGTCGCGCCGCCGCCGCCGGCGCCCGCACCGGCCGCCATCACGGGGCTGGCCGACGCCGTCCAGGCCGCGTCCCGCCCGTGCATCATCGCCGGCCGCGGCGCCGTGCTGGCCGGCGCCGAAGCGCCGCTGGAGCGTCTCGGCGACCTGACCGGGGCGCTGCTCGCGACATCGGCCATGGGACACGGGCTGTTCGCGTCCAACCCGTGGTCGGTCGGGATCAGCGGCGGCTTCGCCTCGCCGCTGGCCGCCGAGCTGATCGCGGGGTCCGACCTGATCCTCGCCTTCGGCGCCCAGCTCACGCGCTGGACGACGCGCGACGGCGGGCTGATCGCGCCGGGCGCGCGGGTCGCCCAGGTCGACGTCGACCCCGGCGCGCTCGGGGCCACCCGCCCGCTCGACCTCGCCGTCGTCGGCGACGCGGCGCTGACCGCCGCCGCCCTGTGCGCCGAGCTCGACCGCCGCGGCCATCGCGCCGCGGAGGCCCGCACCCCGGAGCTGCGCGCCGCGATCGCCGCCCGCCGCTGGCGCGACGAGCCGTTCGAGCCGTCCGCGGCCGACGGGCACATCGACCCGCGCACGCTGACCATCGCGCTCGACGACCTGCTGCCGCGCGAGCGCACGGTGGTCGTCGACTCCGGGCACTTCATGGGCTGGCCGGCGATGTTCCTCGCCGTTCCCGACCCGGCGGGCTTCGTCTTCACCCAGGCCTTCCAGTCGATCGGGCTCGGGCTGGCCAACGCCATCGGCGCCGCGCTCGCGCGGCCCGACCGGCTGACCGTCGCCGCGCTCGGCGACGGCGGCGCGATGATGGCGCTGCCCGAGCTCGAGACCGCCGCCCGGCTGGGACTGGCGATCCTGTTCGTCGTCTACGACGACGCCGCCTACGGCGCCGAGGTCCACCACTTCGGCCCGATGGGCCACGCGCTGGACAGCGTGCGCTTCCCCGACGCCGACCTGGCCGCGATGGCGCGCGCGGCCGGGGCGCGGGGCGTGACCGTCCGCGCCGTGGCCGACCTCGCCGCCGTGGAGGACTGGCTCGCGCACCGCGACGGCCCACTGCTCCTCGACGCCAAGGTCGACCCCGACGTCCGTGCGGAGTGGCTGGAGGAGGCCTTCCGCGCGCCGTGAACCCCACCCGAGGAGCCCCCGCATGACCACGCCCGCCCTGCCGTCCCTGCTCGAGGCGCTGGCCGACGGCTCGGTCCGCGTCGTCGACCTCACCCAGCCGCTGCACGAGCGCACGCCGGTGCTCAAGCTGCCCGAGCAGTTCGTCGACACGCCGGGCCTGACCGTCCACGAGATCAGCCGCTACGACGACCGCGGGCCGGCCTGGGCGTGGAACTGGCTGGAGATCGGCGAGCACGTCGGCACGCACTTCGACGCGCCGATCCACTGGATCACCGGCCGCGAGGGCGAGGACGTCGCCTCGGTGCCGCCCGGCCGGCTCGTCGGCCCCGCGGTGGTCATCGACCGCTCGGCGCAGGCCGCGCAGGACCCCGACGACCTGCTCACGGTCGACGCCGTGCGCGCGTTCGAGTCCGAGCGCGGCCCGCTGCCGGCCGGCGGCTGGCTGCTGCTGCGCACCGGCTGGGACGCCCGCGCCCACGACGAGGAGCAGTTCCTCAACGCCTCCTCGGGCATGCCGCGCACGCCGGGCGTCGAGGCCGAGTGCGCCCGCTGGCTGGCGCAGGAGACGCCGATCGTCGGCATCGGCGTGGAGACCGTCGGCACCGACGCCGGCGCAGCCGGCGGGTTCGACCCGCCGTTCCCCGTGCACAACTTCTTCCTCGGCGCGGGCAAGTACGGCCTCACGCAGCTCGCCAACCTGGCCGAGCTGCCGCCCACCGGCGCGCTGCTGATCGCCGCGCCGCTCAAGCTCGTGGGCGGCACCGGCAGCCCGACCCGGGTGCTCGCGCTCGTGACCGCGTGACCGTGTGACCGTCGCGTCCGGGATCAGCCCCGCCCGCCGCGCCGCGTACGCGGTCGTGCTCCGCGCCGCCGAGGGCGCCTACGCCGACCGCGCGCTCCACGGCGAGGCGCGCGAGCTGGACCCGCGCGACCGCGCGCTGGCCAAGCGCCTGGCCTTCGGGACCGTCCAGCGGCGGCTCACGCTGGACCACGTGATCGCCCAGCGCACCAAGGGCCGGCTCGAGCCCGGTGTGCGCGCAGCGCTGCAGCTCGGCCTGTTCCAGCTGCTGTTCCTCGACGGCGTGGCCGAGCACGCGGCGGTCGCCGAGGCGGTCGAGCTGGCCAAGCCGAGCCCGGGCCACCGCGTCGTCAACGCCGTGCTGCGGCGCGTGCAGCGCGAGGGCGCCGAGCTGCCCGACGACGACACGCCGGAAGGCGCCGCGATCCGCCACTCCCACCCCGAGTGGCTCGTGCGGATGTGGTGGGACGCGCTCGGCGCGGACGAGACCCGCGCGCTGCTGGAGGCCGACAACACCCCGGCCGAGCTGGCGCTGCGCGTCAACGCGCTCGTCGAGGCCGACCTGTCCGACATCCCGGGCCGCCGCGACGGCGAGGCGATCGTCGTCGACGGCGCCTTCGACGCGCTCGCTCACCCCGGCTACGCCGCGGGCGCGTTCACGCCGCAGTCCCGCGCCTCCCAGCTCGCGGCCCGGATCGTCGATCCGCAGCCCGGCGAGCGCGTCCTCGACCTGTGCGCCGCGCCGGGCGGCAAGACCACGCACCTGGCCGCGCTGATGGGCGACGACGGCGAGGTCGTGGCCGTCGAGCGCCATCCGCAGCGCGCCCGCGCGCTGCGCGCCACCGCGCAGCGGATGCGGGCCGGCAGCGTGCGCGTGGTCGAGGCCGACGCGCGCACGTTCTCCGACCCCGCCGGCTTCGATCGCGTGCTGCTCGACCCGCCGTGCAGCGGGCTGGGCACGCTGCAGTCGCACCCCGACCTGCGCTGGCGGATGACCCCCGAGGCGATCGTCGCGCTCGCCGCCGAGCAGGACGAGCTGCTGGCCGCGGCCCGCCGCGCGCTGCGTCCCGGCGGCGTGCTCACCTACTCGGTGTGCACGATCTCGCCCGCCGAGGAGCGGCTCGCGGCCAGCGAGCGCGGTGCGCACGTTCCCCCACCGGGACGGCACGGACGGCTTCTATATTGCGCGTGATGGAGGCTGAACTGGGGCTCACCTGTCCGGCATGCAGCGAGCCCTGGCTGCGGCCCGGCAACCTCCCCGGTCGCTACCGCTGCGTCAACTGCCTGCATCGCTTCGAGCTGCGCTCCGTCTGCCCCGACTGCGGCGAGCACGGGACGATCGTCCGGATGTCGAGCAGCGCGACGCTGACCTGCAACCACTGCGGCGGCTCGATGCTCATCGAGGTATGACCCTCCGCATCGCCCCCTCGATCCTGGCCGCCGACTTCGGGCGGCTGCGCGAGCAGGTCCGCGAGGTCCTCGACGCCGGCGCCACGGTCATCCACGTCGACGTCATGGACGGCCACTTCGTCCCGCCGATCACGATGGGGCCGATCGCCGTGGCCGCGCTGGCCGACCTCGGCGCCCACCTCGACGTCCACCTCATGATCGAGCGCCCCGAACGCCAGGTGGCCGAGTTCGCGGCCGCCGGCGCCGGCACGATCATCGTGCACGCCGAGGCCACGCCGCACCTGGACTTCGTGCTGCAGGACATCCGCGAGCGCGGCTGCCGCGCCGGCCTGGCCATCAACCCGAGCACGCCGCCGGCGGCGTTCTCGGAGGTGCGGATCGACCAGGCGCTGTGCATGACGGTCAACCCGGGCTGGGGCGGGCAGTCGTTCATCCCGCGTTCCGCTGGACAAGATCCGGCGTCTGCGCGCCATTATCGGCGAGCAGCCCGACCTCGAGGTCGACGGTGGGATAGACCGGGAGACCGCACCCGCGTGCGCGCAGGCAGGTGCGACGCTGTTCGTCGCCGGAACGGCGATCTTCGGCACGCCGAAACCTGGGGAGGCCTACGCGGAGTTGGCCTCCAGCATCGGGTGTAGCTAACCGTATACGGGGCAGTCTCCGCTTGTCCGACACTTGGAAACAGTGATGACGACCGTCCTCATCGTCGACGACCACCCGACCTTTCGCGCAACCGCCCGCATGCTGCTGGAGGCCGAGGGCTACGACGTCATCGGCGAGGCCCCCGACGGCACGAGCGGAATCGAGGCGGCCGGCGTGCTGGCCCCCGACCTCGTGCTGCTCGACGTCAACCTGCCCGACCTCGACGGCTTTTCGGTGGCGCAGCGGATCACCGGCCGCAACGGCGCGCCGGTCGTCGTCCTGACCTCCAGCCGCGACTCGTCGGACTTCGGGCCGCTGGTCGCCGGCAGCGGAGCGCGCGGCTTCATCTCGAAGGGAGAGCTCTCGGGCGCCGCCATCGCGGAGCTCCTGTAGCGGGACGACCGACGCATGCTCGGACTGCGCCGCGCGCTGGTCGCGCTGTTCGTCGTCGGGGTCATCTTCGCCGGCTTCGACGTGGCGCTCGTCGCTCGTCAGCTCGCACGCCGAGCAGCAGGCGCTGACCGCCGTCCTGGGCCCGTTGATCGGCCTGAGCTTCATCGGCACCGGCGTGTTCGCCTGGTGGCGACGGCCGCTGAACCGCTTCGGCCTGCTGATGACCGCCGTCGGGTTCGCGTGGTTCCTGGCCGGGCTGACGAACGCCGAGGACCCGACGGTGTTCAGCGTCGGCTCCTACCTGAGCCCGCTGTACCTGGTGCTGCGTCATCCACATGGTGCTCGCGTTCCCCAGCGGGCGCCTGCACACGACGGCGCAGCGCGCGATCGTGGTCGGCAGCTACGTCGACGCGCTTCGTGGTCACGCTGCCGTGGTTCCTGCTCGGCGGCGACCTGTCCGATGGCGACCCGGACGCGCCCGCACAACGCGTTGGCGATCGCCGAGGAGCCCGACGTGGCGTCGGTCTTCGACGCGGCGTCGTCGCTGGGCGCCGTGGCCATCGCCGCCGCGGCGATCCTCGTGCTGCTGCGCAAGCGCCGCGCGGCCACGCCGCCCCAGCGCCGCGCGCAGGCGCCGATGCTGTGGACCGCGCTGCGTGGTCATGACGGCGCTCGGGCTGCTGTTCCTGGGCGACGCGGTCGGCGCGCCCGACGCGATGCTCGAGCCGATCTCGCTGCTCGGGCTGCGTCGGCTTCGCGATCGTGCCCTACGCGTTCCTGCTCGGGCTCGTGCGCACGCGCTACTCGGCCGCCGGCGCCGTCGGCGCGTTGATCGAGCGCCTGAACACGCCCGATCGCCAGGTCACCCTGCGCGAGGCGCTGGCCAACGCGCTCGGCGACACGCTCGCTGCAGCTCGTCTACTGGCGCGAGTGGGCCGGGCACTACGTGACCCTCGAGGGCCAGCGCTACGAGCTGCCCGAGCCGGGCTCGGGCCGCGCGGTGACCGAGGTCGAGCGCGACGGCAAGCTCGTCGGCGCGATCGTCTACGACGCCGCGCTGCGCGACGACCCGAGCCTCGTGCGCGCGGCCGCCGCGGCGGCCGCGCTCCAGCTCGAGAACGAGCGGCTCGAGGCCGAGCTGCGCGCGCGCGTCGAGGAGCTGCAGACGCTCGCGGGCGCGGCTCGTCGACGTGTCGATGTTCGAGCGCCGCCGCCTGGAGCGCGACCTGCACGACGGCGCCCAGCAGCGGCTCGTCTCGCTGTCGCTGCAGCTCGGCCTGGCCCAGCGCAAGCTCGAGGCCGACCCGGCCGCGCGCCGGCCGGCTGCTCGAGGCCGCGCGCGACGAGCTGGCGCGCGCGCTGGAGGAGCTGCGCGAGCTGGCCCGCGGCATCCATCCGGCCGTGCTCACCGACCGCGGCCTGGAGGCGGCGCTCGAGGCGCTGGCCGATCGCGCGCCGCTTCCGGTAGACCTCGAGGCGATGCCCGACCGATCGCCTGCCCGCGGCCGTCGAGGCCGCCGCCTACTTCGTGGTCGCCGAGTCGCTGGCCAACGTCGCCAAGCTACGCCCAGGCGGAGCACGCCAGCGTGCGCATCGGACGCACGCGACGGCTATGCCGTCGTCGAGGTGCGCGATGATGGCGTCGGCGGCGCGGACCCGGCCTCGGGCACCGGCCTGCGCGGCCTGGCCGACCGGCTCGCCGCGCTCGACGGCCGGCTCGAAGTCCATTCCCCGCCCGGAGGAGGCACCGTGGTCCGCGCCAACATCCCGTGCACGTCATGCGGGTAGTCCTGGCCGACGACAGCATGCTGCTGCGCGAGGGCGTCGCGCGACTGCTCGAGGAGGCGGGCCTGGAGGTCGTCGCCCAGGCCGGCGACGCCGAGGACCTGCTGCGCAAGGTCGGGGCCCACAAGCCCGACGTGGCGATCGTCGACGTGCGCATGCCGCCGACCCACACCGACGAGGGCCTGCGCGCCGCGTCGGAGATCCGCGAGCGCCACCCGACCGTCGGCGTGCTCGTGCTCTCGCAGTACATCGAGGAGGGCTACGCGCTCGAGCTGCTGTCCTCCAACGCCGAGGGCGTCGGCTACCTGCTCAAGGACCGCGTGGCCGACCTCGAGCGCTTCGTCGACGCGGTCCAGCGCGTGGGGGAGGGCGGCAGCGCGCTGGACCCCGAGGTCGTCTCGCGGCTGCTCGGCCGCCGCCGCCGCGAGGACCCGCTGTCCGAGCTCAGCCCGCGCGAGCGCGAGGTGCTCGGGCTGATGGCCGAGGGCCGCTCCAACCGCGCGATCGCCGAGCAGCTCGTCGTCACCGAGCGCGCCGTCGAGAAGCACGTCACGAGCATCTTCAACAAGCTCAGCCTGCCGCCGGCCCAGCAGGACCACCGGCGCGTGCTGGCGGTGCTGACGTACCTGCGGGCGTAAGGGGGCGCGGGGCGGCCCTGCGCCTCGCGATCGACAGCGCCGCGGCCATCGCCCGACCCCCGCCGGTAGCCGCAGGAAGCCCGGCCAGAACGCTGGCGCCCGCCGCAGCGCCCGGGTGCGGGTAGCCGTACCGACGCCGTCCGGGCGCTGACTAGTCTGCGGCGCATGACCGTCTCCGCTCCGCTGCTCGTCTCCGCTGCCGACGTCGTCCGTGTCTTCGGCGAGGGCGAGGCGGCCGTGCGCGCCCTGGACGGCGTCACGGTCGGCTTCCCGCAGAGCAAGTTCACGGCCATCATGGGTCCCTCGGGCTCGGGCAAGTCGACCCTCATGCACATCCTCGCCGGCCTGGACCGGCCCACCTCGGGATCGGTCCTGCTCGACGGCGTTGAGATCACGACGCTCGACGACCGCAGGCTCACGGAGCTGCGCCGCGAGCGCGTCGGCTTCGTGTTCCAGTCCTTCAACCTGCTGCCGGTCCTCGACGCCCGCGAGAACATCGTCCTGCCGCTGTCGATCGCCGGCAAGCGGCCCGACCCCGAGTGGCTCGAGACGCTCATCGACACGGTCGGGCTGCGCGACCGCCTCGACCATCGCCCGTCCGAGCTGTCCGGTGGCCAGCAGCAGCGCGTCGCCGTCGCCCGCGCGCTGGCCTCGCGCCCGGCCGTGGTGTTCGCCGACGAGCCGACCGGCAACCTCGACTCGAAGGCCTCGGGCGAGCTGCTCGACCTGCTGCGCCGCTCGGTCGACGACTTCGGCCAGACGGTCATCATGGTCACCCACGACCCGACCGCGGCCTCCTACGCCGACCGGCTGCTCGTCCTGGCCGACGGGCGCATCGTGCACGACGAGGAGGCCCGCCACACCGCCGACGACGTGCTCGACCTGATGAAGGCGGTCAGTTAGTGGTCCCGTCCGCAGATACGCGCACCGCCAGTCGACCGCCGACCCACGAACGGAACCACTAGCGATGCGGAAGGTGGCGTTCCGCGGGCTGTTCGCCCGCAAGATGCGGATCGCGCTCACCGCGCTGTCGGTCGCGCTCGGCGTCTGCCTGATCTCGGGCACCTACATCTTCACGGACACGATCAACTCGTCGTTCGATCGGATCTTCAGCGAGTCCGCCAAGGGCACCGACGCGGCCATCACGCCGCGCAAGCCGATCGACACGAGCCAGAACGGCGGCACGCAGCCGACCGTCCCGGCCTCGGTGCTGGCCAAGGTCCGCGCGAACCCCGACGTCCAGGATGCGCAGGGCTCGGTGTTCGACGTCGGCACGGTGCTCGGCAAGGACGGCGAGCGCATCGGCGTCGGCGGCGCGCCGAACTTCATCGCCTCCGTGGCCGACGTGCCGCGCTTCGACGGCTTCACCGTCAAGGAGGGGCGCAAGCCGCGGACCGCTGACGAGGCGACGATCGATGCGGCCACCGCCGAAAAGGAGGGCTTCGAGCCCGGCGACAAGGTGTCCGTCGTGGCCGAGGCGCCGCGCAAGGCCTACACGATCGTCGGCACGACCCAGATCGCCGGGGTCGACTCCTTCGGCGGCGCGGTCGTTGTCGACCTCACGCTGCCCGAGGCCCAGCGGATGCTCGGCAAGGACGGCTTCGACCAGGTCCAGGCGTCGGCCCGGGAGGGCGTCACCCCCGAGGCGCTGCGCGACTCGCTCAAGCGGGACGTCGGGCCCTCGGTGATCGTCCGAACGGGCCAGGAGGAGGCTCGCAACCAGGCGGGCGACATCCAGGAGGGCCTGAGCTTCCTGACCACGGCGCTGCTCGCCTTCGCCGGGATCTCGCTGTTCGTCGGCGCGTTCATCATCTTCAACACCTTCTCGATCACCGTCACCCAGCGGATGCGCGAGTTCGCGCTGCTGCGCACGCTCGGCGCCTCGCGCGGCCAGGTCATGCGCTCGGTGATCGGCGAGGGGCTGGCGCTGGGCGTCGTCGGCTCGTTCCTGGGGCTCGCTCTGGGCATCGCCATCGCACCCGGCCTGCGGGCGCTGTTCAAGGCCGTCGGGGTCGAGCTGCCGTCGACCGGCAACGTGATCGCGACGCGCACGATCGTCGTCTCGCTCGTCGTCGGCACGCTGGTCAGCGTGCTCGCCGGGCTGGCGCCCGCGCTGCGCGCCACCCGGGTGCTTCCCGTCGAAGCGCTGCGCGAGGGCGCGGTGTCATCGACCCGCGGCCCGTCGCGCGCGGTGACGATCGTCGGCGCGCTGCTCGGGGCGGTGGGCATCGGGCTCATGTGTGCGGGCCTGTTCGCGTCGCTGTCCACCAACGCCGCGCTGAGCTTCACGGGCGCCGGGGCGGTGGCGACGTTCCTCGGCGTGGCGCTCGTCAGCCCGCGCCTCGTGCGCCCGCTGGCCGCGCTCGTCGGCCGCCCGATCGAGCGGCTCACCGGCATCACCGGGCGTCTGGCGCGCGAGAACAGCATCCGCCAGCCCGGCCGCACCGCGGTCACGGCCGCGGCGCTGATGATCGGTGTCGCGCTGGTCACGTTCGCCTCGATCTTCGCCGCCGGCGCGCGCGAGACGATCGCCAAGGCGGTCGACGACAACCTCGAGGCGGCGTTCGTCGTGCAGAACGTCGACGGCTTCTCGCCCTACTCGGCCAACGTGCTCAAGACGGTCGAGCGTGTGGACGGCGTCTCCGAGGTGAGCGCCGTGCGCTTCAGCCAGGCCCGCGTCAGCGGCGTCGACGGGAAGACCGCGGTCTCGGGCATCGAGCCGCGCACGCTGCGCGGCCTGTACTCGGTCAGCGAGGGCGCCGGCGCGCTGGCGTCGCTGCAGACCGGCCAGGTGCTGCTGAGCAAGGGCTTCGCCGAGGACAACGACCTCACGGCCGGACAGACGCTGCGGCTGAGCACACCGACGGGCAAGCGCCTGACGCTCCCGATCCACGGGGTGGTCGACGACAACGGCGACCTGACCGCCGCCGTCGTCGTCACCAACCAGCAGATGCTCGACGACTTCGGCGAGCCCAAGGACGCCTTCGGTCTCGTCGGCCTCGACCCCGGGGCGAACGAGAAGCAGGTGCAGAGCCGCATCGACTCGGTCCTCGAGCGTCAGTACCCCGAGGCCGAGGTGATGACGGCCGAGGAGTTCAAGGACGACATCGCCAACCAGGTCAACCAGCTGCTCGGGCTGATCTACGCGCTGCTCGCGCTGGCCATCGTCGTGTCGCTGTTCGGGATCGTCAACACGCTCGTGCTGTCGATCAGCGAGCGCACGCGCGAGCTCGGGCTGCTGCGCGCCGTCGGCACGAGTCGCCGCCAGGTCAAGCGCGTGGTCCGCTACGAGTCGGTGATCACGTCGATGATCGGCGGCGTGCTCGGGATCGTGCTCGGCGTCGTCCTCGCCGTGCTCTTCACCCAGCCGCTCGAGGACTTCACGCTCAGCATCCCGGTCGGCTCGCTGATCGTCCTGCTCGTGCTCGCCGGCCTGGCCGGGGTGGGCGCCGCCGTCCTGCCCGCGCGGCGAGCCGCGAAGCTCGACGTGCTCGACGCCCTGGCCTATGAGTAGGCCTGGCGTTCCGGCGGGACCGCTCAGACGTGACCTCCGAGGGCGTTGCGCGGCCAATGCCCGGGCCGAGGCTCTCGCCTACGATCCAGCGATGCCAGTCGTGCGCCTCCGCGGCCCACTCAAGCGGCTTGCCGGCGATCGCTCCGAGCACGCCATCGCGGGGGGCACGGTCGGGGAGCTGCTGCTCGAGCTCGAGCGTGCGCATCCAGCGGCGAGCGGATGGATCCTCGACGAGCGCGGCTCCCTGCGCCGGCACATCAACGTGTTCGTGAACGGCGAGCTCGGCAACCAGGAGACACACGTCGGCGCCGAGGACCGGATCGACGTCCTTCCCGCGATCTCGGGAGGCGCCGTGCAGCGATGACGGAGCTGCTCGTCGGGACGAAGAAGGGCCTGTTCGTGCTCGAGGGCGAGCCGGGCTCGCCGTTCGACGTGACCGCTCGCGCGTTTGCCGGCGAGCCGGTCGAGTACGCACTGCGCGACCCGCGCTCCGGACGCGTGCTCGCCTCCGTGACCTCGCCCTTCTACGGGCCGAAGATCTGGTACACCGACGACCCCGCCGGCGACTGGGAACAGGCGGGTGGCGTGGCCCTGCCCGAGGGCGGCGACGCGGCGCTCGAAAGGATCTGGGTGATCGTGACCGGCGAGGCCGACGGCACGATCTACGCCGGCGGCGACCCGGGCGTGCTCCTCGAGAGCCGCGACGGCGGCGCCACGTTCCGGCTCGGTCGCGGGCTCTGGCAGCACCCCGCCAGGGCCAAGTGGCAGCCGGGCGCCGGCGGGCTGTGCCTGCACTCGGTCGTGACGTGGCCGGGCGAGCCGGACCGGCTCGCGGTGGGCATCTCCGCCGGCGGGGTGTGGCTGACCGACGACGGGGGCGCCACGTGGCGCAGCGGCAACGAGGGCATCGTCGCGCGGTACCTGCCCGACGACGTGCCCCCGGACATGATCGCCCTCTGCGTGCACCGCCTGCAGCGAGCGGTGAAGCGGCCGGAGCGGATGTTCATGCAGTTCCACGGCGGCGTCTACCGCTCCGACGACGCCGGCGAGACATGGATCGACATCGCTGCCGGCCTGCCGTCTGACTTCGGCTTCCCGCTTGCCCTCGATCCCGCCGACGCCGACAGCGCCTACGTGATCCCGCTGACGGCGGACCTCGACCGCGTGACGCCCGACGGCCGCGTGCGGGTGTACGAGACGCGCGACGCCGGCGCCAGCTGGACGCCGCGGGGCGACGGCCTCCCAGCCGAGCATGCGTACCTCACCATCCTGCGCCAGGCGTTCGACCACGTCGGCGAGGGCGAGGCGCTCGAGCTCTACTTCGGTGCCACATCGGGAGCCGTCTTCGGGTCGGCCGATGCGGGGGCGAGCTGGTTCGACGTGACGACCCACCTGCCGCCCGTCTACTCCGTCGCCGCCGTCCACGGCCCGGCAGGGGGATGACGCTCAGCGGTCGTCGATGGGGAGCTCGACGGTGAGGATCGTGCCGCCGCCGCGGGGGGAGTGGAGTTGGAGATGCCCGTCGAGCGCGTCGACGCGGTCGCACAATCCGCGTAGTCCGCTGCCGACGGACGGGTCCGCGCCGCCGACGCCGTCGTCGCGGACCTCCACGCGCAGGCGGTCGTCTTCGAGGGAGAGCTGTACGAAGGCCTCGCTGGCGTGCGCGTACTTCGCGACGTTGGTCAGTGCTTCGGCGGTCACGAAGTAGGCGGCGGCCTCGACCGCCTGGCAGAGCGAAGCAGAGGGGACGCCGCTGATCTCCACGGGTACGGGAGCGCGGGCGGCGAGTGCCTCGAGCGCCGCTCTCAGCCCGAGGTCGCTGAGCACGGCCGGGTGGATGCCGCGCGCGAGCTCGCGCAGCTCCTTGACGGCGAGCTGGGCCTCCTCGCGAGCCTGGGCGATCAGGCGTGCCGCGGTCGCGGGGTCGCTCTGCAGCCGCGACTCGGCGATGCCGAGCGTGACGGCCAGGGCGATCAGGCGCTGTTGGGCGCCGTCGTGCAGGTCACGCTCGATTCGCCGGCGCTCCGCGTCGGCGGCGTCGATGATGCGCTGCCGAGCGCCGTGCAGGTCATCCACGCGCTCGCGCAATGCGCGCGCGCGTCGGTGCTCCGCGGACTCGCCAGGGAAGCGGACTTGGGGCATCGGACTGCAGCCTACCGTCGCTCCGTGCCGCCTCGGTGCAGTGTGCGTGGGGGGCTCGGTCGTCGAGCTCAGCCCGGCGCGCGCCCGCCGCGCGCGTAGAGCGCCGCCAGCAGCGCGCACAGCAGCCCCGCGGCGCCGGCGTAGCCGACCTCCGCGCGCAGGAGCTGGTCGTCGACGATGGGCGCGAGCATCCAGGCCACGAAGGCGACGGCGGCCGCCAGCCACGCCGCGGCCGCGGCCGCGGCCCGGCCGCGGGCCAGCGCCGCCTGGCTCAGCGTGCCCGCGCACAGGTGCAGCCCCATGCCCAGGGCGATCACGGCCAGGCCGGCGCGGCCGTAGTCGGGGCCGGCGCCGAAGACGAGCTCCATGACCTCCGGGCCGACGAGCAGCAGCCCGAGCGCGACGGCGGCGGCGAAGCCGGCGATGGCCAGCACGGTGACGCGGATCGCGCGGGCGAACGCCGCCCGGCCCTCGGTGGCCTCGAGGCCGCTGAGGTGGGGGAGCAGCGAGGTCTGCACGCTCTGGAAGAGCTGCAGCGGCGCGCGTGTGATGAGCAGCGCGTTGAACACCACGCCGGCCAGCGCCGTGCTCGCGGACGCGGCGACGGTCAGCACGGCCGCGTTGAGCAGCGTCTGCTCGGCGAGCTGGATGACGGCCACCGACGCCGCGAAGCCCGCTCCCGCGCGCAGCGTCAGCTCGCGGCCGCGGTCGGGCGCGCCGGGGCTCGAGGCCGCGCCGCGCGGCCGTCGCAGACGCGCTCGAGCCCGCGCCCGCATGACGCGCGATCGCCCACGGGACGACGGCGAGCGAGGCCAACGGCGCGGCGAGGATGCCCAGCGCGACGGCCGACTGTCCGGTGGCCAGCCCGACGGCCACGGCCACGGGGAAGCAGAAGCGCGACACCGACTCGAAGAGCACGAGCGCCCCGTAGAGCGCGAACCACCCGTGGCCGGCCAGGTAGCCGCGGGCGAAGTAGCTCGCGGCGTAGGCCAGCGTCGCGCCCACGAACACCCGGTACAGCGTCGCCGAGCCGTCGAAGGCGTCCTCGATCGGGCCGCGCAGCGCGAGCGCGAGCACGAGGAAGCCGGCGGCGAACGACGCCTGCACCGTGAGCGGCACGCGCAGCGGATGGCGACCGGCCAGCCCGCGGGCGCGGCGCTGGGCGATCGTGCGCGACAGGAGCTGCTCGACGGGCCGGTAGATGACCGAGATGACCACGAACAGCACCGACCACAGCAGCGAGATCGCACCGTAGGCCGCGCCGGGCAGCACGTGGCTGGCCACCGCGAAGTAGGCGAAGGTGAACAGCCCGGTCGACGCGATCCCGATCGACAGGATGCGCGCGCCGCGCCCGTAGCCGTCCGCTGCCGCTCCTGCGCCTGCCGTGGCCCGGGCCCCCGGCGCGGTGCTAGCTCCGGCCACCCAGCCGCACGAGCAGCATGGTCCACGGAAACGGCGAGCGCGCCTCGACGACCTCGCCGTGACGCCCCAACAGCGACACGAACGAGCGCTTGGACCAGTGGTTGAGATGGCCGGGCGTGTTGCCCAGGTCGCGCACGTAGGCGCCGCGGGCCATGTTGAGCCCGCGCCACAGCGGCTCGCGGGGGACCGAGACCAACAGCCAGCGCTGGGCCACCCGGGCCATCTCGGCCACCGTGTGGGCGGGGTCGGGAACGTGCTCGAGCACCTCGATCGCCGTGGCCACGTCGAACTCGTCGTCGGCGAACGGGAGGTTCTCGGCCTTCATCACGCGGTACTCGAGGTTCGGCGCCGTGCGCTGCTGCCACTGCGCGTGGAGCTGAGGGTCGTCGAGGTCGATGCCCACGACGCGCTTGTCGCCGAGGCGGCGAGCCCATCGCTCGACGAGCACGCCCTCGCCGCAGCCCACGTCGAGCAGCGACTGCGGGTCGGCGTGCACGAACAGCTCGTCCAGCGTGCGCTCGAAGGTCGCCATCAGGCGCCGCACGACCGGGTTGGTCGAGCCGTACTTGTCGTACGTGTTGCCGGTGACCGTGCCCTCGTCGTCCACGGTGACTGACGGACCGCTCATACCTCCAGCGCCTCCCGCTCCTCGGTCGTGCTCCCCGGCTCGCCGTCGGTCTTCTTGCCCGCGCGCGCGCCGGTCGTCGGGCCCTGGCCGGTCGCGCGCGCGCCCGGCTCGTAGTGCGACGGCGGCACGTCGAGCTGCAGCTCGATGCGCCGCACGCGCTCGAAGATTCGCTGCACCATCATCCGCTGGCCGTAGAGCAGGTCGCCGATCACGCCGAGGGCGACGAGCACCACGCCGGCGTTGAACAGCACCGCGCCGAAGATCAGCGACTGCACGTGGCCGGCCCCGTCGCCCTGGACGTAGGCGACGGCGAAGCGCACCCACGGGATCGCCGCCCCCAGGAAGAGCAGCGCCGCCATCGTCAGGAACACCTTCAGCGGCTCGTACTGCGCGTAGATGCGCGCGATGGCCACGGCGTTGCGGCGCACGTAGGACGACACCGACGGGAACAGCCGCGACTCGCGCGTCTTGGGGTTGGTGGAGATCGGGACGTGGTCGGTGGCGACCAGCAGCTTGCCCGCCTGGATGATCGTCTCCAGCGTGTACGTGTACTTCGAGACGACCGCGACCTGGATCGCCGCCTCGCGGTTGTAGGCGCGGAAGCCCGACGTCGTGTCCGGGACGTCCGTGTCCGAGGCCTGGCGCACGACCCACGAGCCCGCCTTCTGGAGGCGCTTCTTCAGCGGGGAGAAGTGCTCGATGCTGTCGGTCTCGCGGTCGCCGACGACGAGGTCGGCGGTGCCCGCGACGATCGGCGCGACGAGCTTGGGGATGTCGGCGGCCGAGTACTGGTTGTCGGCGTCGGTGTTGACGATCACGTCGGCCCCGAGCTTCAGGCACGCGTCCAGCCCGGCCTGGAAGCCGGCGGCCAGCCCCTTGTTGTTGGTCAGCCGGACGATGTGGTCGACGCCCGCCTCGCGCGCGACCTCGACGGTGCGGTCGGTCGAGCCGTCGTCGATGACCAGCCACTCGACGACGTCGAAGCCCGCGACCTCGCGCGGCAGGTCGCCGAGCGTCGCCGGGAGGGTCTCCTCCTCGTTGAGGCAGGGAATCTGGATGATGAGCTTCATCGGAGGCGGGGAGGGGGCGGACGCGCCGGCGCCGGTCACGGGCCATGACAGGGTACCGGCGCGCGCGCCGGCGACGGCGTTGGCCGCCGCAGCGACGCCGTACACTCGGCGGCTCTCGGTCTCCCCTCATGGCCCAAGCGACGCTCACCCGGCCGCGAGCAGGCCAGGCCAAGTCCCCCCCGCGGCGCCGGCGGTCGACGCACTGGCCCGCGCTCGCGCTCACCGGGCTCATCATCGGGACGCTCGTCGGCTACGCCGTCTATCCGACGTTCCCCAACTACGACTCCTACTACTCGCTGCTGTGGGGTCGCGAGGTGCTCGACGGCACGCTGCCGAGCTTCGACGCCTACCGGGCGCCGACCCAGCACCCGCTGGCCATCGCCTTCGGAGCGCTGCTGTCGCTCGTCGGCGACGACGCCGACCGGATCATGGTCTTCGCGACGCTCGCCTCGTTCGTGGTGCTGGCCGCCGGGCTCTACCGACTGGCCGCGTCGTCGTTCACCACGGCGGTCGGCCTCGTGGCCGCCGGGCTGCTGTGCTCGCGCTTCGACTTCCCGTTCCTGGCCGCGCGCGCCTACATCGACATCCCCTACCTGGCCTTCGTGATCTGGGCCGTCGCGCTCGAGGCGGGCCGCACCCGGCGCGGCGCACCGGTGTTCTGGCTGCTGGCCGGCGCCGGGCTGCTGCGCCCGGAGGCCTGGCTGCTGAGCGGGCTGTACTTCCTGTGGTGCTTCCTGCCCGCGAGCTGGGGCCAGCGGATCCGCTACGCGCTGCTCACCGCGATCGGCCCGGTCATCTGGGCGGCCACGGACTTCGTGGCCACCGGCGACCCGCTGTTCTCGCTGACCCACACGAGCGGCCTGGCCGAGGAGCTCGGGCGCCAGCGCGGGCTGAGCGAGATCCCCAGCGCCACGGTCGAGTTCCTGATCGACCTCGACAAGGCGCCGGTGTTCGCGGCCGGCGTGCTCGGGCTGGCGCTCAGCGTGGCCCTCGTGCCGCGACGCCTGGCCGTGCCGCTGGCCATTCTCGTCATCGGCATGGGCACGTTCGTGCTCGTCGGGCTGGCCGGGCTGTCGGTCATCGATCGCTATCTGCTCGTCCCCTCGCTCATGGTCATGGTCTTCGCCGCCGTCACCCTGGCCGGCTTCACGATGCTGCGCGAGGGCACCTGGGCGCGCCGGCTGTGGGCGATCGCCTCGGCGGTCGTCGTCGTGTACGGCGTGGCCTTCACCGCCACCCGCGTGAACTTCTCGACCTTCGACACCGAGCTGCGCTTCCGCAGCGACTCGCACGCCTCGCTCGAGCAGCTCCTGCGCGACCCGCGCGTGCTGGCCGGCCGGCGTTGCGGGCCGGTGTCGGTGCCCAACCACAAGCTCGTGCCCGACGTGCGCTGGGTCCTCGACGCGGGCGAGCGCGACGTGATCGCGCGCAGCGACGAGTCCGTGCGCGACCGCCTCGGGCGGGGCGTGGCCATCTACGCGACCAGCCGCCAGTCGCTCCTGCGCCAGGGCTTCACGCCTCAGGAGGACAGCGTCGAGGACGTGGCCAACTCGCTGCCGCTGCCCGGCTACGAGTTCGTCGCCGCCACCGCGATGTACGGCGCCTATGTCCGCTGTTGAGTCGCCCCCGGCGCCGCCGGCCGACGCCGCCCCGGCCGAGCCCGACGCGACGGCGCGCGCCGCACGGCGCTGGCCGTGGTGGCTGGGGCTGGCCGCGGTCCTCGTGGTCGCGCTCGGCCTGCGGCTGTGGGGGATCGGGCATGGGCTGCCCTACGCCTACAACGCCGACGAGAACGCGCACTTCGTGCCGGGCGCGATCGGCCTGTTCGGCCACGGCTGGCACCCGCACTACTTCGTCAACCCACCCGCCTACACGTACCTGCTGCACGGCGTGTTCGCGTTGTGGTTCGGCGGGCGCGAGGGCGTCTCCGAGGCCTACGCGACGCATCCGACAGAGGTGTTCGTCGCGGCGCGCGTGACCGCCGCGGTGGTCGGGACGCTCGGCGTCTGGCTGCTGTACTGCGCCGGCGCGCGGTTGGTCGACCGGCGCGTCGGGCTGCTCGCCGCGGCGCTGCTCGCCGTCGCGTTCCTGCCCGTCTTCTACTCGCACCTGGCGCTCAACGACGTGCTCACGCTGGCGCCGATCGCGCTCGCCCTGTGGGGCGTGGCCGGCGTGCTGCGCCGCGGGGCCGTGCTCGACTACGGGCTGGCCGGCCTCGGGCTCGGCCTGGCCGCCGCGACCAAGTACACGGGCGGCATCGTGCTGCTGCCGCTGCTCGGCGCGGCCGCCGTGGCGCTGCGCACGGGCGGCGCCGGCGCCGGGGTTCGCGTGCTGCGCGGCCTGGCCGCCGCCGGCGTCGTCGCGCTCGGCGCCTTCGCGATCGCCAACCCCTACGCCGTGCTCGACTTCGCCGCGTTTCGCGACGGCCTCGACCACCAGGCCTCGGCGGCCGGCGACCAGCTCGGCAAGCTCGGCCTGACCCACGACTCGGGCCATCGCTACTACCTGTGGACCTTCACCTGGGGACTGGGCTGGGTCCCGCTCGTCGCCGCCGGCCTCGGGGCGATCGCGATGGTGCGGCGCCACCCGGCGCTGGCCGCCGTGCTCGTGCCCGCGCCGCTGCTGTTCGTCGCCTTCATGGGCACGCAGGAGCGCTTCTTCGGGCGCTGGCTGCTGCCCGTCTTCCCGATCGTCTGCCTGCTCGCGGCGTGGGCGGTCGTCCGCGTGGCCGAGGCGACCGGGCGCCGGCGGCCGGTGCTGCGCCCGACGCTGTTCGCGCTGGGTGCGGTGCTGCTGCTCGGCCAGGGCGTCGTCTACGCGATGCACCAGGGGCTCGTGCTGTCGCGGGCCGACACGCGCAACCTGACGCGCGCCTGGCTGGTCGACAACGTCCCGTCCGAGACCAAGATCGTCGTCGAGCCGGTCGTGCCCGACGCCTGGGCCACCGACATCGGCCGCCCCAACCCCGCCACGTCGAACGGCGCGCGCTGGGTCAAGTTCCCGACGAGCCGCTCGAACATCGCCAACGACGGCTCGCGCGTCGCCGGGGCGGGGCGGATCGTCAACATCGAGGACTACGAGCGCACGCTGTTCCCCGCGCTCGTCGATCGCTACGAGGAGCAGGGCTACTGCTGGGTCGTCGTCGGCTCGACCCAGCGCGGGCGCGCCGAGGCCGAGCCCGAGGACGTGCCGCGAGCGGTCGCCTACTACCGGGAGCTCGAGCGTCGCAGCGAGGTCGCCTTCCGCGTCTCGCCCTATCGCCGCGGCGCCGGGCCGGTGCCGTTCAACTTCGACTGGTCGTTCGACTACTACCCGCTGGCCTATGCCCGTCCGGGCCCGGAGATGACCGTGTACCGGCTGACCGGCGGAGCGTGCCGGGGGCCGAGCGGCGAGGCCTAGACTCCATCTTCGTGCAGCGCATCGACGCCGATCACGATCACCTCGCGCGAGCCATCGAGCTCGCCGAGCGAGGCGTGGGGCGCGTCAGCCCGAACCCGGTGGTCGGCGCGGTGATCACCCGCGGCGGCGACGTGCTCGGCGAGGGCTGGCACGAGGTCTACGGCGGCCCGCACGCCGAGGTCAACGCGATCGCCGCCTGCGACGGCGCCGATCTGGCCGGCGCCACCCTCTACGTGTCGCTCGAGCCGTGCTGCCACCAGGGCCACCAGCCGCCGTGCACCGACGCCATCCTCGAGGCGGGCATCGGACGCGTCGTGGTGGCCGGCGACGACCCGAGCTCCCAGGCCGCCGGCCGCGGGCTGGGGATCCTGCGCGACGAGGGCGTGCTCGTCGACGTCGCCGGCGGCGAGCTGGCCCAGCGCGCGCGCCAGCAGAACCAGGCCTTCCGCAAGCACGTCCGCACCGGGCGCCCGCTCGTGATCTTCAAGTCGGCGATGAGCCTCGACGGCAAGGTCGCGACCCAGGCCGGCGACTCGAAGTGGATCTCGACCGAGTCGAGCCGCGCACTGGCGCACCGCTGGCGGGCGTCGCTGGACGCCGTCGCCGTCGGCATCGGCACCGCGCTGTCGGACGACCCGCAGCTCACCGCGCGCATCGAGGGAGTCCACGAGCAGCCGCGCCGCGTGGTCTTCGACTCCACCGCGCGCCTGCCCCTGACGTCGCGGCTCGTGGCCGACGCGCCCGAAGTGCCGCTCGTCGTCGTCGTCTCGCGCGCCGCGCCGCGCGGCGCCACCGACGCGCTGGAGACGGCGGGCGCGGAGGTCGTCGTGGCCACCGGCCAGAACGAGCCCGCGCGGGTGCGGTCGGCGCTCGACCTGCTCGGGGCGCTCGATCCGCCCGTGACAGGCATGCTCCTGGAGGGCGGCCCGCACCTGGCCGGCTCGTTCCTCGACGCGGGGCGAGATCGACGAGCTGCGCCTGTTCATCGCGCCGCTGCTGCTCGGCGGCCGCACCGCCCGCGACCCGCTGGAGGGCGAGGGCGTCGAGCGCGTGGCCGATGCGATCCGCGCGCTGGACCTCGAGTGCCAGTCGAGCGGGGGCGACGTGCTGCTCACCGCGCGGCTGCGGGAGTGGTAGCGGGCACTCGCTGTTCACCGGCCTGGTCGCAGATCTCGGCACGATCGCCGCCGTCGACGCCACCGACGACGGCGTGCGCCTGACCGTGGCCACGCGCCTGGCCGGCGAGCTCTCCGACGGCGACTCGGTGGCCGTCAACGGCGTCTGCCTGACCGCCGTCGGGGCCGGCGACGACGGCCTTCGGCGCCGACGTGATGCACGAGACGCTGCGCCGCTCCTCGCTGGCCGAGGTCAGCGCCGGCGGGCGGGTCAACCTCGAGCTGCCGCTGCGCGCCGACGAGCGCCTCGGCGGCCACATCGTCCAGGGCCACGTCGACGGCCTCGGCGCGGTCCGCGGCGTGCGCCCCGACGGCTTCTCGCGGGTCGTCACGATCGAGGCCGACGCGGCGCTGCTGCGCTACGTGGTCGAGAAGGGCTCGATCGCCGTCGACGGCGTGTCGCTCACCGTGGCCGGCCTCGACGGCTCGACGTTCGACGTCGCCCTGATCCCCGAGACGCTCAGCGCACGAACCTCGGTGCCGCCGCGCCCGGTGCCACGGTCAACCTCGAGGTCGACATACTGGCCAAGTACGTGGAGAAGCTGATCCCGCCCGCGATCCCCTCGACCCCCAGCGTCCCATGACCCAGACCACCTCTCCGTTCGCCACCATCGACGAGGCGATCGAGGACATCCGCCAGGGCCGGATGGTCGTGGTCGTCGACGACGAGGACCGCGAGAACGAGGGCGACCTGACGATCGCCGCCCAGTTCGTCACGCCCGACGCGATCAACTTCATGGCCAAGCACGGGCGCGGGCTGATCTGCCTGGCGCTGCCGCCCGAGCGCTGCGACGAGCTCGGGCTCGACCTGATGGCGGCCAAGAACGAGTCGCCCTACGACACGCCGTTCACGGTGACGGTGGAGGCGCGCGAGGGCGTCACGACGGGGATCTCGGCCGCCGATCGGGCGCACACGATCCAGGTGGCGATCGACCCCGAGAGCTCGCCGCGCGACCTCGTCCAGCCCGGTCACGTATTCCCGCTCAAGGCCAAGCCCGGCGGGGTGCTGGAGCGCACGGGCCAGACCGAGGCGGCCGTCGACCTGGCCCGCCTCGCCGGGCTGAACCCGTCGGGCGTGATCTGCGAGGTCATGAACGACGACGGCACGATGGCCCGCGTGCGCGACCTCGCCCCGTACTGCGAGCGCCACGGGCTGAAGATGGTCACGGTCGCCGACCTGATCGCCTACCGCCGCGCGCACGACCGGCTCGTCGAGCGCGTCGTGGCCACCCGGCTGCCGACCGCGTTCGGCGACTTCGACGTCATCGGCTACCGCTCGCTGGTCGACGACAAGCACCACGTCGCCCTGGTCAAGGGCGAGGTCTCCGGCCGCGACGACGTGCTCGTGCGCGTGCACTCGGAGTGCCTGACCGGCGATGTCTTCCACTCGCTGCGCTGCGACTGCGGCGAGCAGCTCGAGTCGGCGCTGGCCATGATCGAGACCGAGGGCCGTGGGGTGCTGCTGTACCTCGCCCAGGAGGGTCGCGGCATCGGTCTGCTCAACAAGCTGCGCGCCTACAAGCTCCAGGAGGAGGGACTGGACACGGTCGACGCGAACCTGCGCCTCGGGCTGCCCGCCGACCTGCGCGACTACGGCATCGGCGCGCAGATCCTGGCCGACCTCGGCCTGACGAGCATCAAGATCCTCACCAACAACCCCAAGAAGATCCGCGGCCTGGAGGGCTACGGGCTGAGCGTCACCGCGCAGGTCCCGATCGTCCACACCTCCAACCCGCACAACGAGGCCTACCTGCGGGCCAAGGCCGACCGCATGGGCCACACGCTGCATCACCAGGGCCTGAACCTGGACGAGCAGCTCATCCACGAGGAGCACGAGCACGACGCCGAGCGCCGCGCGGAGCGCGAGCGGCCGTGACGTTCGCCATCGCGGTCGGGCGCTTCTACGAGGAGCTCGCCGAGCGCCTCGTGGCCGGAGCGCAGGCCGCGTTCGCCGAGGCCGGATCGGCGGAGGCCGACGTGTTCGACGTGCCCGGGGCGTTCGAGCTGCCGATGGCGGCCAAGCTGGCGGCCGACAGCGGCCGCTACGACGGCGTGGCCTGCCTCGGCGCGGTGATCCGCGGCGAGACCGACCACTACGACTACGTCTGCGCCGAGGCGGCACGCGGGATCCAGGACGTCCAGCTGCGCACCGGCATCCCGTGCGCGTTCGGCGTGCTCACCGTCGACACCATGGAGCAGGCGCTGGCGCGCAGCGGCGGAGGCACCCGCGACGCCGGTCGCCACGCCGCCGAGGCGGTCCTGGCGCTTGCCCGCTTGCGCGAGCGGCTTCTCTGATCCGATGTCGAACGCCGGGCGCCGATCGGGTGTCGGCGGGTGGGTACGCTTGGCTCGATGCCCAAGGAGGTCCTGGCCATCGGACTCACGCTGTTCGTCCACATCCTGGGCCTGATCGGTCTGATCTGGGCGCTGCTGCTCAACGACGACGAACGCCCCGACTGGCGTAGCTGGTGGCCGGGCGGCGAGGACGACGCCCCCCGCGATCCGTCTCCGTCGCCGCGTGGTGGCGACCTCCCGCTCGGCGACGCGCAGCCGAGCTCGGTTCGTCTGCGCGAGCCGGTGCGGCTGGGCGAGGTCCATGGGCGGCCGGCGCGGCGTCCGGTGCACCCGCCGCAGCGGTCACCGGAGCGCGAGCGGGAGCCTGTGGGGCGGTAGGGCGCCCGGCGTCCGTCGGGTGCCGGCTCGCGCTCGCTGCGCCGGCGTGGGTGCCGGCCAGGGCATCGAGGAGGACGAGCCTGCTTGCGTGGGTGGGGGTTTCGCCGCGCGAGGGCGGTTGGCCACCGTATTCGGGGTCAGTCGCCCTCGGACCACGGTTGTCCTCCTCGTGACGCCGCCAACACCGACGAAGTGACACTTGCCCACGGTATGCATGGGTTTTCGTCATCCGCCGGGGCCTGACCCCCTCCCGCTGGTGTTTCGGCCCTTCCTCCCTCGGTGCCCTGTCCGGGCTCGCCGCGGGCGTCGCGCGGCAGTCCGCGCGCGCTGGAGCGACCAGCTAAGCCCCCGGCGTCAGCCGGCGGGCGCGAGTCTGCGCTGCTAGCGGCTCGCGCTCGACGCGCCGGCGGGCTTACCGGCGGCCTGGCCGCCGGTCGTCCCACCATGCGCGGAGCCCCGCCGCTGCTCAGTGACCTTGGGAGTGACCATGCCTGGTGGATCGGCACGGTCCGCCGTCTCTGACTCCGACGACCGGCTGGACATCCGGGGGAACAACGCCTCCCCCGATCGGAGGAGCTCAGTCGCCTTCGTCGCCGCCGTTGTTGCCGCTGCGATTGCCGTTGCCGTTGCCCGACCCCGAGGCGGGCTGGCCGGCCTGCTCGCGCGCCAGGGCGAGCTCGCGGCGCACGACACCGCGCTTGTAGTCGCTGACCTCCAGACGCTCCTCGAGGAACGGAATCGCCTCGGCCGGGCGCCCAATCAGGCGCAGCGAGTTTCCGAGGTTGAACAGCGCGAAGGCGTAGTCGATCTCGTCGGTTCGTTTCTGGTCGCGGAAGCCCGCCACGGAGCCCTGGAGCGGCTCGACCGCGGCGGTCGGGTTGCCCTGCTGGATGAGCGCGAAGCCGCGGTCGTTGAGCGCCTTCGGGTCGCTGCCGGACGACGACGAGGGCTGGGAGGCGGTCGGCGTGCTCGACTGGGCCGCCGAGCTCGTCGACGGCTGCGATTGCGTCCCGCTGGACGCTGTGGAGGCGCTGGACGACGTGCCCGACGAGGAACTCCCGCCATCGGCGCCGCTCGACGTCTGCTCCCCGCCGGCGCGCTCGCCGCTGCTGTCGCCGCCGGTCAGGGCGATGGCGGCGATCGCCCCGGCCGCCAGCGCGAGCGCGGCCAGCGCCGCGAGCAGCGCCGTGCGACGCGGGCGCTCAGCGGTGGCGGGGGTGGGCCTCGCGGTCGGCGGCGACGCGGCGGTGCGCGGCCAGCGCGCCTCGCGCCGACGCGCGGCGGAGGGGGTGGAGGCCGCCGCCTTGTGTGGGCGCGCGCCGGAGGCGCCGGCGCCGGCAGCCTCGCGTGGGCGCTCCGCGGCAGAGGCGGGGGTGGCGGCCGCGCCCGCCGCGCCGGCCCCCGCGCCGGCGGCGGCCCCCGCGCCGGCGGCGGGTGACGGGACGGCCTGCAGACGTCGCGTGGCGGCGGTCGGATCGGGCTCGGCGCCGTCGAGCGCGGCCTCGAGGCGGTCGATGAGGTCGCCGGCCGTGGCCGGGCGCTCCTCCGGCGCCTTGGCCATGCCGGCCTGGAGCACCATGCCGACCGCGGCCGGCAGCCTGGACACGGCGCTCGCGTCGGGCACGGTGGCCTCGACGTGAGCACGCGCCTGGGCGGCCGGATGCTCGGCCTGGAACGGGCGTGCCCCGGTCAGCAGCTCGTAGGCCACGACGGCGAGCGCGTAGCGGTCGCTGGCCGCCGTGGCGTTCTCGCCGCGCGCCTGCTCCGGCGAGATGTACGCGGCCGTGCCGAGCACCTGTCCGGTCTGGGTGATCGACGCCTCGCTGGCCACGGTGGCGATGCCGAAGTCGCCCACCGCGAGCGTGCCCTGCTTGTCGAGCAGCAGGTTGGCCGGCTTGACGTCACGGTGCACGACGTGGTGGCCGTGCGCGCAGTCCAGCGCCGTGGCCGCCTCGCGCAGCCAGCGCACCGCCTGGGGACGAGCGATCGGGGCATCGGCGCGCAGCCGGTCGGCCACGGTGCCACCGGCGAAGTGCGCCATGACGATGAACGCGCGTCCTTGGTGCTCGCCGAGGTCGTAGACGGTGACGACGTGGCGGCAGTCGCCGAGCTTCGCCGCGGCCCGCGCTTCGCGCAGGAAGCGGCTGCGCGCACGTTCGTCCGCGTCAAGTGCACGCGACAGGAGCTTGACGGCCACGAGACGCCCGAGGAGCTCGTCCTCGGCCTCCCAGACCGACGCCATCCCGCCGCTCGCGATATGCCGCACCACCCGATATCGCGCCGGGAGCGCGACGCCCTGCTCGGTCGCCGGCATCTGGGAACACGGTACCCGAGCGATCGGGCCGCTACACTCGCCGCCCATGGCGAAGGTCTGCACCAGCTGCGGCAAGGGGCCCGCGTTCGGCAACAGCCGCAGCCACTCGATGGTCGCGACGAAGCGACGCTTCGACCCGAACCTGCAGAAGGTCCGCATCCTGGTCGGTAAGGCGCCGCGCCGGGTCTACGTCTGCACTCGCTGCCTCAAGGCCGGCAAGGTCACCAAGGCCCTCTGATCACCCGGCCGCGCAGCGCGCCCGGTTGGCTGTCGTCCGCCGATTGATCGACGATCCGGTGGCCGTGCGCGCCTTCGCGGACACATCGGAGCTCGATCGCGACGCGCTCGCCGGCGCCCCGGTGCGCTGGCCGCGGCCGAGCGAGCTGGAGCGGGCGGTGGGCTGGGCGCCCGCGCCCGCGGCCGACGCGGCCGAGACGCTCGGGCTGACCACCGTCGGGGCGCTGCTCGAGCACCTGCCGCGCGACACCGGCGAGGCGCGCACGGTCGGGGAGCTGGCCGTCGACGACACGGCCACCGTGCTCGTCGAGGTGCGCAGCGTGCGCAGCCGGCCTGTGCGCCGGCGCGGGATGCGCCCGCTCGTCGAGGCCGTCGTGGGCGATGGGAGCGGCGTGATGACCGCGACGTTCTTCAACCAGCCCTGGCTGGCCAACCAGTACAAGCCGGGCACGCGGCTGATGCTGCAGGGCAAGTATCAGGCGCGCAACCGCTTCCGGGTCAACCACCACGCGCGCACTCAGGAGGTGGCGAGCGTCGGCGAGTCGGTGGCCGAGTACCCGGCCACCAGGGGGCTGACGTCGACCCAGATCCTGGCCCGGGTCCGTGAGCACGAATCCGCGGTGGCCGACGTCGTCGAGCCGCTGCCCGCCGCGCTCCGCGTGGCCGAGCGGCTGCCCACGCGGCCCGACGCCGTGGCCGCGGCGCACTTCGGCGACCGCGAGGCGGGCCGCGAGCGGCTCGCGTTCGACGAGCTGCTGATCGACCAGATCGTCCAGCTGCGGCTGCGCCGCGAGCGCCGCGCCGACCAGGCGGCGGCCCCGCTGGCCGGCGAGCCGACGCTCAGCCGCCAATGGCGCGAGACGCTGCTGCCCTTCACGCCGACCGGCGATCAGGTCGCCGCGATGGACGAGGTCGACGCCGATCTGGCCCGCGGCCGGCCGATGTCGCGGCTGCTGATGGGCGAGGTGGGCTCGGCAAGACCGTCGTGGCCGTGCACGCGATCTGGCGCCGTCGAACATTGGATGCAGGCCGCCCTGATGGCGCCCACCGAGACGTTGGCCGAGCAGCACTTCGCCACCCTGCAGGCGCTGATGCCGGGCGCGCTGGTGCCCTCCGCGCTGCTCGCCGGCTCGACGCCCGCGGGCCGGCGCGCCGGCCTGCTGGGCAAGCTGCAAAGCGGTGCGCTCCCGCTCGTCGTCGGCACGCACGCTTGATCGAGGACACGGTCGTGTTCGACCGCCTGGCCGTCGTCGTCGTCGACGAGCAGCATCGCTTCGGGGTACGCCAGCGCGCGGCGCTCAATGCCAAGGCGCCGGCCGGGCTCGCGCCCCACGTGCTGCACATGACCGCCACGCCGATCCCGCGGACGCTGCGGCTGGCCTCGTTCGGCGCGCTCGACGTGACCGCGCTGCGCGAATTGCCGCGCGGGCGCCGGCCGATCACCGCGCACGTGGCCGCCGGCGAGCGCGAGCGGGCGCGGGCCTACGAGCGCATCCGCGAGGAGCTGCGCGCCGGGCGCCAGGCCTACGTCGTGTGCCCGCTGGTCGAGGAGTCCGAGGCGCTGGCCGCGCGCGCCGCCACCGCCGAGTACGAGCGCCTGAAGGCGACCGAGCTCGACGGCTTCGACGTAGTGCTGCTCCACGGCCAGCTGCGGACGCACGACAAGGCCGCGGCGATGGAGGCGTTGGCCTCCGGGGAGGCCGACGTGCTCGTCGCCACCACCGTGATCGAGGTCGGCATCGACGTGCCCAACGCGACGGTGATGCTCGTCGAGGACGCCGACCGCTACGGCATCTCGCAGCTGCACCAGCTCCGCGGCCGCGTCGGGCGCGGGGAGCACGCCTCGGTGTGCCTGCTGTTCGGCCCAAGGAGTCGCCGCGGCTGCGCGCGCTGGCCGAGCACACCGACGGCTTCCGGCTGGCCGAGATCGACCTCGAGCTGCGCGGCGAGGGCGAGCTGACCGGCACGCGCCAGTCCGGCCTGGCGCGATTCCGCTTCGCGCGGCTGCCCGATGACGCCGCATTGCTCGAGCGCGCCCACACGCGCGCGGAGGGGCTGCTCGCCGAGGACCCGCTGCTCGAGGCGCCCGAGCACGTGCTGCTGGCCGACGAGCTCGCCGCGGTCGAGCTCGCGGCGGTGGCGGCCTGATGCGCCGCCGCGGATGCGGGTCGTAGCCGGCCGCTTCGGCGGGCGGCGGCTCACGGCGCCGGCGGGTCGCGACACCCGGCCCACGTCCGACCGCGTCCGCGAGGCGTTGTTCTCGAGGCTCGGGCCGCTTGACGGCGTGCGCGCGCTCGACCTGTTCGCGGGGTCGGGCGCGCTCGGCATCGAGGCGCTGTGCACGGGGAGCGACGAGCGTGGTGCTGGTCGAGCGCGACGCCCGCGCGGTGGCCGTGATCCGCGCCAACCTGGCCGCCCTCGGGCTCGCCGAGCCGGAGGCGCGCGTGATCGCGGGCACGGCTCGGGCCGCGCTGCGCAACGCATCCGCCCGCGGTGACACATACGATCTGGTCTTCCTCGACCCACAGTATAGCGAACGCTGCGGAGCTGGGGCGGGAGCTCTCAGCGGCGCTCGGCCCCCTGCTGGCGCCCGGCGCGCGCGTCGTGACGGAGAGCGACCGCCGCGCGCCGCTTGAGCTCCCGTCGCTGCCCCTCACGCACGAACGCCGCTACGGCGACACGCTGATCCGCATCCATTCCCATGGCCCCTGACCCCCGCATCTGCAGTCTGCCCGGGCTCGTATGACCCGATCACCAATGGGCATCTCGACGTCATCGCGCGCGCCGCGGAGCTGTTCGACGAGGTCGTGGTGGCGATCGTCAACCATCCGGTGCGCAAGGGCGGGACGATCTTCAGCACCGAGGAGCGCCTGAGCTTCATCGACGAGGCGACCCAGCACCTGGCCAACGTGCGCACCACCTCGTTCGACGTGCTGGTCGTGGAGTTCGCGCGCCGGGTTGGGCGCACGGGCGATCGTCAAGGGGCTGCGCGCGATCTCGGACTTTCGAGTACGAGATGGAGATGAAGCCAGCTTCAACCGCAGGCAGGCGCCGGAGATCGACACGCTCTACCTGATGGCGAGCCCGCAGTACAGTTTCCTGAGCTCCAGCGGCGTCAAGGAACTGGCGATGTTCGGCGGGTCCATCGACGAGCTGGTTCCCCAGCGGGTGGCTCACCGCTTGAAGGAAGAGCTCGCGCGGTAACGAACAGAACGGATGCCTATGGACGTCCTGGTCCTCATCGACAAGCTGGACGATATCGTCCACAACGCCAAGCCGGTCCCGCTGACCGACCAGGTGCGCGTCGACAAGGAGGGGATCTACGACATCCTCGACCAGATGCGCGCGACGATCCCCGAGGAGATCAAGCAGGCGCGCTGGATCGTCAAGGAGCGCCAGGAGATGCTGGCCGAGGCCAAACGCGAGGCTGAGCGCATCGTCAAGGAGGCGCGCGAGCGCCAGGACCACCTGGTCTCCGAGCAGGAGGTCACCAAGCAGGCCGAGCGTGCGGCCGAGGACATCATCGAGGACGCCCGCGCCCGGGAGCGCGAGATCCGCCTCGGCGCGGAGGACTACGCCGACGAGATCCTCAACACGCTCGAGGTCAACCTGACGAAGTTCATCGCCGCGGTGCAGCGCGGCCGCGAGCGCCTGCAGGGCAAGGACGAGCCCGCCGAAGTGGCCTGAGCCACGGTCTGATCCGCGGCGTGATCCGTCCCGGCCCGCGCGCGTATGCTGCGGGCGATGGCGGCCATCGTCGAGGTCCTCGAGACCGACATCACGACCCTCGAGGTCGACGCGATCGCCAACGCGGCCAACACGATGCTGCAGCACGGCGGCGGCGTGGCGGGGGCGATCTCGCGGGCCGGCGGCCCCGAGGTCCAGGAGCAGAGCAACCGCCGGGCGCCGATCGGGCTGGGCGAGGCGGTGCAGACCACGGCCGGGCGGATGCCCGCCCGCTGGATCATCCACGCGGCGACGATGGAGCTGGGCGGGCCGACGTCGGCCGACGTCATCCGGCGCGCCACGGCGGCGACGCTGTGGAAGGCGGAGGAGCTCAACGCCCGCTCGCTGGCACTCGCTGGCCTTCGGCACCGGGGTGGGCGGCTTCCCGCTCGCCGAGGCGGCCGAGATCGAGGCCGAGGAGGTCCGCGGCCACCTCGAATCGGGCAGTCGCCTGGAGCGGATCGTGTTCGCCGTGCGGGGCGACGAGGCCTTCGCCGCGTTCACTGGCGCGCTCGAGGCCGCCGGGCTGGCCTCGGCCGTGACGCGCCCGTTCGCCGACGCGCCGTCCGCCGCGGAGCCGGGCCCCGGGGCCTGACGCGCGGCTGACGCCGGACGCGGCATCCTTGGGCGTCATGAGACCGACGCTGGGCGTGCTGTTGCTGTTGCTGGCTGTCGCGCTCGCCGCCTGCGGCCGCGACGCGGCCGGCACAAGCGACGGCGAGGCGAGCGCCGCGCCCCCCGCGCAGGCCGGCCCGCCGGTGGCCGCGCGCGACCCGTGGACGCACCTGCGGGCGATCGCCATGCTCGGCGCGCGCAACGGCGGCAACCGCGCGGCCGGCACGCCGGGCGGCACAGCGACCGAGGAGCTCGTCGCCGAGCGGCTGCGAGCAGCGGGCTGGAGCGTTCGCTTCCAGGCCGTGCGCTTCCCGTTCTTCTCCGAGCGCCGCCCGCCGCGGGTCGAGTTCTCCGGCCGGCGGCTGCGCGCCGGCGCCGACATCCGCACGCTCGGCTACTCGCCGGGCGGCACGGTGCGCGCCTCGCTGGCCAGGGTCGGTGGGGCGCGCGCCGACGCGGGCTGCCGGGCCGCGGACTGGCGTGGCTTCGAGCGCGGCCGGATCGCGCTCGTGCGTCGCGGCGAGTGCCCGTTCTCGGCCAAGGCGCGCCGGGCCCAGGCGGCCGGCGCGGCCGCGGTGCTGATCGTCGATCCCGAGGCGACCGGCGCGGACGGGCCGGTGCGCGGCACGCTGGGCCGCCCGGGCCTGTGCGTCCCGGCCGTGGCCGTCGACGCCGACGCCGGCGCGGCGCTGGCCGGCGCACACGGCGCCGTCCGCCTGACCGTCGACGCCGTCTCGGCCACGCGCACCGGACGCAACGTGATCGCCGAGCTGGCCGGAAGCCAGGGCACGCGCGTGACGATGGCCGGCGGCCACCTGGACTCCGTGGCCGAGGGCCCGGGCGTCAACGACAACGGCTCGGGCATCAGCGCGCTGCTCGCGATCGCCGGGCGGCTGTCGGCCGGCGAGCGCCCTCGCGACACGATCCGCCTGGCCTTCTGGACGGCCGAGGAGCTCGGCCTGTACGGCTCCCGCCGCTACGTCGCGTTGTTGAACGAGCGCGAGCGGCGCCGGCTGCGCGCCTATGTGAACCTCGAATGGTGGGCTCGCCCAACGCGGTCCTCGAGACCTACGGCAGCGGCGCGACGGAGCGAGCGCTGGCCGGGCACTCGACGCCCGCGGACCGCTGCCTGGACGCGCCTCGATCGCCGGCGCCTCGGACCACGCCCCGTTCGTGCGCGCGGGCATCGAGGTCGGCGGCGTGTTCACCGGCGCCTCCGAGCGCGTGAGCGCCCGCGACGCCGAGCGCTCCGGCGCCCGCGCCGGCCGCCCGGCCGACCCGTGCTATCACCGCGCCTGTGACACCCTGGGCAACGCCGACCGGGGACGCTGAAGACGGCCACGGACGCGGTCGCGGTGGCGCTGCGGGCGTCGGCCGGCTAGTGGTTCCGTCCGCACGGGACCACTAGCGTGGGCTGCCGCCTCCTCGCACGCTCGGGCGAGGACATGCGGGGTCCCCGCCGAGGACGATGCCGTGAGCGGCCGTCGAGGACGAGCCGGTTGGAGCGTTCGCGGCCCGGCGCAGCTCCGCGGGCGTGAAGCCGACGGCCTGGACGAGGCCCGGTGCATCCGCACCCAGCAGCGCGAGCCGGTCCGGCAGCCGTTCGGGAAGCGAGTCGGCGATCACGACGATGTCGATGTCGCTCCAGACGTTGAAGTTCGCCGCGGGCGAGGGAGCCGGCCAGCACGACTGCGGAGACGGGGAGGCGGGCGCTCAGCGCGTCGGCGTACGCCCTGGCGATCGTCATCAGGCGGTCGCGCTCGGCACGTCGCTCGGCGAGCACGTCGGCACCGTCAGACCGCCCTCCTTCGTGCGTCGACGTGGCCGAGCACGGCTTCGGTGTCGGTGATCGCCTGAGCCGAGTCGGCGCCGCCGTCGGCTTGCAGGCGCGCGCTGCGCAGGCCGGCGTCAGCTTCCGCGCGCCAGCGCGCGAACTCGCCCGCGTCCACGAGGCGGGCGTCCACGCGACGAACCGTAGCGACGCGCCGTCGCCGCCCCGTGCCGCCCGCCGTCCGCGCCGCCCGCCGTCCGCGCCGCCCGCCGTCCGCGCGCTCCGCCTGCGCTCGCCTGTCGGCCCGCGACGTCGCCGGCCGACCTCCCCGCGCGCCGCGCGCCTGGCGCTCAGCGAATCTCGAAGCCCTCGAGCCCCTCGACCGCGACCTCTTCGACGTCGACCTGATCGACCCGGGCGCCACGTGGCCCGTCACGGGCGAAGCCGACCATCGAGTCGACCGCCTCAGGATCGCCCTCGAAGTGCGCCTCGACGGCGCCGTCGCCGCGGTTGGACACCCAGCCGGTCACGCCGCGCGACTGGGCTTTGCGGCGCGTCGAGTCGCGGAAGAACACGCCCTGCACGGTGCCGTGGACGACGACGCGCCGCGCGACACGCTCGCTCACGTGGCCGCTGCTTCGGCGTCGAGCTCGACGAGGTCGTCGACGCCGAGCCGGTCGCCCTCGAGGCGCGACTGGTCGCCGATGCGGCGTACGTCGGCGCAGGTCGTTGGGGTGGCGGTGGCTTGCATGGGCGAGAGGTTCGACGACCGTAGTGCCGGCGCCCGACGGAATCGCGCCGATGCTGCGCGCCGCCACGAATCCGCTGCGGGATCGCGCGAAGAGTGTTGCGTGAATGTGCAAAAACCGACAAAAACGCAGGTGCAGGGTGCGGGCTTCTGTACCGTGGCCGCGGCACGCAGGCCGAAGCGGGTGGTTTGGACGACCGCGACGGCCGGCGGAGCATCGTCAACGTCGTAGCCCTCCCGTTCCCCGCATGCATCTCGCCCCTCGCCGCCTCCTGGCCGCCACCGCCGCGCTACTCGCGCCCCTCGCGCTCGTCGCCCTGCCGACGGTCGCGGGGGCCGTCGCGCCGCCCAGCGACCAGGGCGGCTCGGCACGCGGCGGTCCGCGCCCGTTCCTCGACGTCCGCCAGCCGGCCATCGACCGCGCGACGCGACCCAACGCCACGACCCCGCGCGAGCTGCCGGCCGACGATCGCGCGGCCCGTCGCCGGCTCGTGCGCGGGCTCGGCCGCCAGGCGGTGCTCGACGCCGACCCGCTGACCGGCACGCCGCGCGTCCTGGGCAAGCTCAACGGGACGCTCAGCGGCCCGCGCGCGGGCGACCCGGCCGACGTCGCGCTGGACTACGTGCGCGACCGCGCCGGAGCCCTGGGCCTCAGCGACGGCGACCTCGCCGGGCTCAGGCTGGCCGACCGGCACACCGCACGCGGCGTGACCCACCTGCGCTGGCAGCAGGTCGTGCGCGGCATCCCGGCCTACGACAACGACCTGCGCGTCAACGTCGACGGCGATGGGCGGGTCATCAACGTGCTCGGCACGCCGCGCCACGGGCTATCGGTCGACTCGGTCAGCCCGGCGCTGAGCGCCGCCCGGGCGCTCGACGCGCTGCAGCGCAACGTCGGCGTCGCGCGCGACGTTCGCGTGACCTCGACCGCGTCCAACGCCCGTCGCACGACGCGTTTCAGCACCGGCGACATGGCCCGGCTCGTGCTCTTCGGCGACGTCCGCTCGGTCCGGCTGGCCTGGCACCTCACCTACGACGCGGGCCCGGCCGCGTGGTACGACGCGGTCGTCGACGCGACCACGGGTCGTGTCCTGCGCCGCGCGAACCTGGTCAAGGGCGTCGACGCGAGCGTCTTCGACAACTATCCCGGGGCCCCGCGCGGCGGCGAGCAGCGCACAGTGTCGCTCGACGCCTACCTGAGCGACACGACCCGGCTCTTCGGCCCGTTCGCGCACACGTGGTCGGACGTCAACGACTCGTCGGGCAGCGCAGGGGTGGAGGCGCCGAGCGTTGGCGAGGACGTCGAGCCCGGGCCCTACGCACAGACCGACTTCACCGCCGAGAACGCGGGCGGGGCGTGCCTGGCCACAGCGCGTTGCTCATGGAATCGCACGGTGCCCAACTCCTGGCAGGCCAACCGCCGCCAGAACGCCGTCCAGGCCTTCTACTTCGCCAACCGCTTCCACGACCACCTGGCGGCGGCGCCGATCGGCTTCACCGCGCGGCGGGCAACTTCGAGGGCGCCGACCGGCGTGCTCGCTGCAGACCGACGACGGCGCCACCACGGCCGGCGGCGCCCAACGCCGCGCACGTCAACAACGCGAACTTGATGCACGCCGCCCGACGGCCAGTCGCCGCGCGATGCAGATGTACCTGTTCTGCGGCCGCCGACCGCATCGGTGCAGCTCGCCGTTCCGCGACGTCAACGGCGGCGACGACGCCTCGATCGTCTACCACGAGTACACGCACGGGCTCTCGAACCGGCTGATCACCGACGCCGACGGCGCCGGCGCGCTGAACTCGCCCCAGGCGGGCGCGATGGGCGAGGGCTGGAGCGACTGGTACGCGAGGACTTCATCGTCGGCCAGTTCCCGACGCTCGACACCGCGGCGCCGGGCGAGATCGACATGGCCGCTACGTCGACGCCGTGCCGCACCCGATCCGCACCCAGGCGCATCGACTGCCGCGGTCGGCGCCGACGCCGCCGCGTGCCCCGGCGCGGTCGCCCGCGCGGCGGGACCGCGGGTCCGGCGGCTACACCTACGGCGACTTCGGCAAGGTCCTCGCCAGCGGCGCCCGAGGTGCACGGCGACGGCGAGATCTGGGCGCAGACGCTGTGGGACCTGCGCGCGCGCGATCGGGCTCGGCCACGCGCGCAGGCGGCTCATCACGAGGGCATGCGCCTGTCGCCGCCCGAGCCCTCGTTCCTGGACGCGCGCAACGCGATCCTGCAGGCCGACCAGGCGCTGTTCGGCGGCGCCGACGCCGCCGGCATCTGGGACGTCGTTCGCGCGCGCGCGGGATGGGCTTCTTCGCCGGCACGGAGGACGCGTACGACGTGGCGCCGGTCGAGAGCTTCGCGCCGCCGCCCGCGGCCGACGCGCCGACCGGCCAGATCTCGGGCCGCGTGACGGACCTCGACTCGGGCCGGCCGCTGGAAGGCATCGTGGTCGGCGTGGGCGGCCTGGCCACGGCGCCCTCTGCGTTCACGGCCACCACTGCGGCCGACGGCACGTACACGGTCGGCCCGCTGCCCGCCGGCACCTACCCGGTGCTCACGTTCCGCGGCGGCGCGGGCTATGACCGCCGCAGCGCGCGCTCGGTGACGGTCGAGGCCGGCGCGACGCGGACGCTCGACATGACGCTGCGGCGCAACTGGTCCGCGCTGGCCGGCGGAGCGACGGTGAGCGAGACGAACGACGACAGCTCGGGCCCGTTCGGGTGCGGCGTCGAGGAGGCGATCGACGGCGATCCGGGAACGGGCTGGTCGGCCTTCGTGCCTACGAGCGCCGGCGCCTTCGGGATCGTCAACCCGCACCGCGGCGTCGCGCCGACGATGACCATCGAGTTGCCCGCGGCCGTCGACGTGACCGCCTTCGGCATCGACCCCTCCAACACGTGCGGCGACGACGTGACCTCGGCCACGCAGGACCTGCGCATCGAGGTCTCGAGCGATGGGACGACGTTCACCACGGCGCTCGAGCACAGCTTCGGCACCGAGGATCGCGGACGCCTGAACGTGGTCGACGCCACCGCCGTGGCGACCGGCGTGCGCTTCGTGCGCGTGACCCTGCTCTCCAACCAGCGCCCGGCCGGAGCGGGCGGGGCGGGCGTGAACTTCGTCGACCTGAGCGAGCTTGCGGTCTACGGGGCGTCGCAGCTCGCCGGCCCGCCGCCGGGCGAGACGCCGCCGGCCGACCCGACGCCTGCGGACCCGCCGCCCGGCGAGACCGCGCCGCCGGCCCCGGCCGATCCGCCGCCGGCGGAGAGCCCGCCCGCGGCGCCGGCCCCGGCCGACCCCCCGCCGGCCGGGAGCACGTCCGCTGACCCGGCGCCCGACCAGGCGCCGCCGGCAGACCCACCTCCCGCCGACCCGCCGCCCGCCGGCGACGGCGCGCCCCCGGCCTCACCACCGGCCGAGAGCCCGCCCGCGGGCTGACGCGTCCCGGCTGGCCGCCCGCCGCGACCTCGCCCATGGCAGGACGCGCTCGCGCGGCGCGTAGCCTGGCCTCATGGACCTGCTCGCCGCCGCACTGACGACGCCGGGGGCGTCGCCGCGGCGCCGGAGAGCGCGGCGCGACTGCGCCGACTGCTCCAGGACGAGCTGCGGCGCGGCGCCGCCGAGCTGGCCAAGCCGCGCTCGGGCGTGGACGCGCCCGTGACGGTCGCCGTCGCGCCGGCCACCGACGGGCTCCGCGCGGTGGCGCCGGTGGCCGCCTCCCTGCGCGTCGATCCGGACGTCGTGCCCGAGCGCTCCTGGCTGCTCGTCGCGGCGCTGACCGGGGCGCTCGTCGAGCTTGGCGGCCACGGTCAGGTCAGCGCGGGCGCGCTCGGGGAAGACCTCGTCCTGCGCGTCCCCGGCGATCCGGCCGACGCCGAGCTCGTTCCGCTGGCCTTCGACGCCCACGCCGCAACGATCAATCGCCTGCGGGCCAGGGCGCTGGCGGTGCCGGCCTTCGTGCTCGAGGACGTCGGCGAGCTGCGCCCGCCGATCGGCGCCGCCCACCCGCTCGTCGTGGCCGCGGCCGTCGCCGCGCTCGGCGGCCGGCCGGCCGATCCCGCTTCGCTGGCCGAGCACGAGGAGGCGGTGCTCGCAGCGCGCGACGCCGCGCCCGACGTCGCCCGACCGCACGACGACCCCGATCCCGCGCGCCGGGCGGCGCGACGGATCCTCCAGCGCCTGGACGGCATGGGCAAGTGGGGCGGCTACCACACCGAGTTCGCCCACCTCGCGCGCGGCTTCGCGGGCAACGAGCGCGCGCTGGCCGAGTCGGTCGGCGAGGCGCTCCTCACCGCGGGCCTGCTCGCGGAGAAGCCGAGCGTCGGTCAGCGCCACGTCTTCCTCAACCCGCGCCGCGCCGGTGACATCCATGCGCTGATCGAACGCGGCACCGTGCCCGACGGGCTGCGCCTCCCCTGAGACCGGGCGAACGTGGGGCGCCCCGGCCGGCCTGAGCGACCGGCGCCGATCCGCACGGCCCCAGCGCGCCAGCCCGAGCGCGAGTAGCCTGCGCCCCGTGGGTGCCAGGTCGCTGCTCGGGCAGAAGCTCTTCACCGCGCGCACGCTGATCGGCGCGGGCGCGATCCGGCCGATTCGGCCCGACCGGCTGGCCCGTGTCGGCCTCGCCCTGCACCGCCTCGGGCCGACGCCGGCCGGCGGCTACACGGTGAGCGCCATCCGCCATCCCGACGCGCCGGCGATCGTCGACGAGCGCGGCACGCTGACCTTCGCCGAGGTCCACCGGCGCACGAACGCGCTGTCCCACGCGCTGCGCGACGCGGGCCTGTCGGAAGGCGATGGCGCGGCGATCCTGTGCCGCAACCACCGCGGCTTCGTCGATGCGACGATCGCCTGCTCGAAGCTCGGCGTCGACCTCCTGTTCCTGAACACCGCGTTCGCCGCGCCGCAGATCACCGAGGTGGCCGAGCGCGAGAGCCCCGCGATGATCATCTACGACGCCGAGTTCGGCGGCCTGATCGCCGAGGCGGGCCAGGGGCGCCGGCGCTTCGTGGCCTGGGCCGACCCCGGGGAGACGGCCGACGACCCGACGCTCGACGAGCTCATCGCCCGCGGCGACCCGTCCGATCTGCGCGCCCCGAAGCACCGCAGCCGCGTCGTCATCCTGACCAGCGGCACGACCGGCCGGCCGAAGGGCGCCCGGCGCCACCAGCCCAAGTCACTGGACCCGGCGGCCGCGCTGTTCGATCGCATCCCGCTGCGCGCCCGCGAGCGCACGCTGATCGCCGCGCCGCTGTTCCACTCCTGGGGGCTGGCGCACTTCACGCTGGGGATGGCGCTGAGCTCGACGCTCGTCCTGCCGCGCCGGTTCGACCCCGAGGACACGCTGCGCACGCTGGCCCAGGAGCGCTGCAGCGCGTTCATCGCCGTGCCGGTGATGCTGCAGCGGATGCTCGAGCTGCCCGACGACGTCTTCGCCCGCCTACGACCTGAGCGCGCTGCGCGTCATCGCGCTCAGCGGCAGCTCGCTGCCCGGCGCGCTGGCCACGCGCGTCATGGACCGCTTCGGCGACGTGCTCTACAACCTCTACGGCTCGACCGAGGTGGCGTGGGCGTCGGTGGCCACCCCGGCCGACCTGCGCGCCGCGCCCGGCACGGCCGGCCGTCCGCCGCGCGACACCGTGGTCAGGCTGCTCGACGCGCAGGGCGCCGAGGTCGCCCCGGGCGAGCCGGGCCGGATCTTCGTCGGCAATGAGATGCGGATGCTGGGCTACACCGGCGGGGGCGGCAAGGAGGAGCTCGACGGCCTCATGTCCACCGGCGACATCGGCCGCTTCGACAGCGACGGGCGCTTGTTCGTGGCCGGCCGCAACGACGAGATGATCATCTCGGGGGGCGAGAACGTCTTCCCGCGCGAGGTCGAGGACCTGCTCGCCTGGCACGCCGCCGTCTGCGAGGTGGCGGTCATCGGCGTCGACGACGAGCGCTTCGGCCAGCGCCTCGTCGCCTTCGTCGTGGCCGAGCCGGGCCACGACCCGACCGCCGACGAGCTGACCGAGCACGTGCGGGCCAACCTCGCGCGCTTCAAGGTGCCCCGCGACATCATCTTCATGGACGACCTGCCGCGCAACGCCACGGGCAAGGTCCTCAAGCGCGAGCTGCAGGCCCCGCCGGCCTGAGCCGCCACGGACCTGGCGCGGTTGCCCCTGGAACACGGCGCCACCGTTCGCTACCCTCCAGCTTCGCAAGGGAAGTAGCCCTGCAACACGGTGCGTCGTCACACCGGACCCTCCTGGGGCCCGGCGCACCGGCCGAGTGCGGGCGGGCCAAACCTTCGACCATCGATCGAAGGAGCCCAAATGCTTCCCTGGCTCGCGCTCGGCGCGTTCACAGTGCTCGCCCTCGCCGCCGACTTCAGGCTGCAGCCGGACCGCCCGTCGATGCGCACAGCGCTCATCTGGTCGCTCGGCTGGACGGCGCTCGGCGTCGGCTTCGCCGGCGTGCTCGCCCTCGCCGGCGACAGCACCGCCTCCGGCGAGTACCTCGCCGGCTTCCTGATCGAGAAGTCGCTGTCGCTGGACAACCTGTTCGTCTTCGCCGTGCTGTTCTCGTTCTTCGCCGTGCCCGCCGACCAGCGCCATCGCGTGCTGATCTTCGGTATCGCCGGCGCGATCGTGCTGCGCGCGATGTTCATCGTCGTCGGCGCCGCGGCGCTCGACGCCTTCGGCTTCGTCACGTACCTGCTCGGCGGCCTGCTCGCCTACACGGCGATCAAGATCGCGCGCCATAGCAGCGACGAGGTCGAGCCTGACAAGACGCTCGTCATGCGCCTGATGCGCCGCGTCATGCCGATGTCCAAGGACTACGACGGCTCCCGGCTGACGACCCGGGTCGACGGCCGGCGGGCCGCGACGCCACTGGCCGCGGCGCTCGTCATGGTCGCCGCGTTCGACGTGATGTTCGCGGTCGACTCGATCCCCGCGATCTTCGCCATCACGCGCGACACGTTCGTCGTCTTCGCCGCCAACGCGTTCAGCCTGCTCGGGATGGTGAGCCTGTTCTTCCTCCTGGACGGGCTGCTGGAGCGCTTCCGCTACCTGAACGTCGGCCTGGCCGCGATCCTCGGCTACGTGGCGGCCAAGCTGCTGCTGGCCGACCTCTGGCACCCGCCGATCGTCCTCACCCTCGGCGTGATCGTGCTGTCGCTCGGCGCCGCCGTGTTCGCGTCGTGGCTGGCCGAGCGCCGGAGCGAGAGGAGCAGGTGCCGGAGCGAGACGAGGCAGTTCCACGAGCGGAAGGAGGTCCCGGCTGGTGCGCGGTAGCGCTGCCGATCCACCCGGATCAGCCATACCGGTGCGCCTGCGATATGGGGACCGCTCCCTATCGCGGCGCGCCGCGCGCCCACCATCCTGAACACGAACCCAACAGGAGCCCCGTTATCCCAACCCTGTTGCTCGTGCTGTGCGCCGCGTGCCCACCTGCGCGCAGCGCACGTAAACGCACCTTCACCGCACAGCCATCTCCACGCGCATCTACCTGCGCAGCCCCCACGCTGCTGCATCGCTCAGCGCTTCATCCCCCTCCAGGCCAGCCGCGGTGACTCGCGCGACGACAATGTCCGCGTAGCCCGCGAGACGACGCCCCGCTACCTGTCGCTCTCGTGGCGTGTTCGCGTCAACGCGCGTGCTCGTGGTCAGCGCGCGTCGCCGTGTCGTCTTCTCACCGCACGATCAGCTCTCCGTGGCCACAAGAGATCATCATCGTCGCGCGCGATGCCGTCATGCTCGTGTCAACCGGTGCTGCTCGCGCGCGAGTCGCGCCGCTACACGTCGCGGCGGCATGCGCGCGGCCGACCCGCTCGCTCCGGCCCGGCCGCTCCCCAGCCCGACGCCCTCCGAGGCCAGCGACCTCGCGATCGCCTTCAACCAGATCAGCCGCGCCTGGAGACGAGCGCCGCGAAAGCACGCGCCGCGCGCTCGGCGCCAGGAAGGCGAGCGTCTGCGATCGCGCGCGAGCTCCACACGAGGTGGGCCAGCAGCTCACGGCTCTGCTGCTGCAGCTCTCCAGCGCGCGCCGCCAGGCGCCTCGCAGCTGCAGCCGGCGCTTGCCGAGACGCACGGCTCGCGCGCGGGGCACTCGAGGACATCCGCCGCGTCGCGCGCGAGCTGCGCCCCGAGGCGCTCGACGACCTCGGCCTCCCCGCCGCGCTCGCCGCCCTGTGCGAGCGGCTGGCCAGCAGGCCGTCTGACCGTGGAGCGCGACGTGCAGCCGTGCTGCCGCCGCTCAGCGAGGAGGAGGAGCTCGTCCTCTACCGTCGCCCAGGAGGCGCTGACCAAGTCCTGCGCCACGCCGCGTCGACCGGCGCGCTGTCGCTTCGATCAGCGACGACGATCTGGTCCTCGAGGTGCACGACCGCGTCGCGGCTTCAGTCGCGCACACCGCCGAGAACGGCATGCTCGGTATGCGCGAGCGCGCCTGCTCGTCGGCGGGGGCTCGACGTGAGCAGCCATCCCGGTGCGCACCGTCGTCCGCTGCGCCTGCGCCTGCAGGCCATCGCGTGACACCGCTGCCATCCGCATCCTGCTCGCCACGACCACGCCATGTGCGCCGCGGCCTGCGCCTCGTCCTCGACGCCGAGCCGGACCTGGCTGTCGCGTCGAGGCCACCGACGGCCTCCGGCGCTCGAGCTCGGTTGCGCGAGGACATCCACCTGGCCGTCCTCATTCGCGATGCCCGGCATGACCGGTCTTCAGGTGCGCGGGAGCTCTCGCGCCGCGCCCCGAGCTGCGCACGCTGCTGCTGTCGATGCACGACAGCGAGCAGTACCTGTTCGAGGCGCTGCGGCGCGCCAACGCTACGTGCTCAAGCCGACGCCGACCACACACTCATCGACGCCTGCCGCGCGACCATGCGAGGCGAGCCGTTCCTCTACCCCGACGCCGTCACGACGCTCGTCCGCCAGCGTCTCGAGGCGGGAAGCCGTGAGCGCGACGTCCTCACGCCGCGCGAGACCCAGGTCGTCAAGCTCATCGCCGAGGGCACACCAGCCGCGAATCGCGGCGAAGCTGGTCATCAGCGAGCACACCGTCGAGCGCCATCGCGAGCGGATCCTCGACAAGCTCGAGCTGCGCACCGCGTCGCGCTCACGCGCTACGCCGTCCGCCGCGGCTCGTCGAGCCCTGAGCCGCACGTTGGGGACGGCCCCATGGTGACCCGAATCCGACTGCGCACGCTGATCGGCGTGCACAGCGTCCTGATCGTCGACGACCACGCCGCCGTGCGGGCCGGCTGACCGCCCTCCTCCACGGCGCGGAGGACCTGCGGTGGTCGGCGCCGCGGCCGACGCCGAGGCAGCCGTCGCGGCGGCCGAGGCGATGCGACCGCGCCTGGTCATCATCGACTTCCACCTGCCCGGCGAGGACGGCCTCAGCCTGTGCCTGCGCCTGACCTCGATGACCCCGGCGCCCGGGCTCGTCCTCTACTCGGCGTTCGCCGACGATCTGCTGGCCGCCCTGGCCGCCGTCGCCGGTGCCGACGCGCTCGTGCCCAAGTCGGCCGATCCCGAGCAGCTGCTGCCACGCTGCTCGCCGTCGCCGCTGGCGAGCCCGTGCGGCCGCGCCCGTCCGCCGCGGCCCTGAGCACCGTGGGCGCCGCGCTCGAGCCCGCCGACCTCCCGATCCTGGGCATGCTGCTGCACGGCACGCCGCCGGCCGAGGTGGCCGACACGCTGGGCATGAGCGACGAGTGGCTGCTGGCCCGCCGCTGGGCCATCCTGCGACGACTGAGTCCTCGCCGGGCACGCCGCGGAGGGCGCTTCCCGGCGCGGTTCGCTCGGGCACGAGCAGGGATCGATGGCCCACACCACGGCACCGGCTCCCGGCTGAGCGCACGCCGTGAGCGTCGCGGTGGCGGTGCCCTACTGTGAGTGCGCTGAGCCATGGCCCTCGACCTCGCCCTCACCCTCGTCCTGCTGATGGCCAACGGCTTCTTCGTGGCCACGGAGTTCGCGTTCGCGCGCGTGCGTCCCACGCAGGTTCAGGAGTGGCTCGCGGCCGGCCGCCCCGGCGCGAAGTCGGTTCGCCACGGCGTCGAGCACATCGACGCGTACCTCGCCGCGTGCCAGCTCGGCATCACGATCGCCTCGCTGGGCCTCGGCGTGATCGGCGAGTCGTTCTTCCACGGCCTGCTCGAGCCCGTGTTCGGCGAGGCGCGAGCGTGATCGGCGTCGGCGTCGCTGGCGCCATCGCCTTTTCGATCGTCACGGTCCTGCACGTGGTGATCGGCGAGCTGTCGCCCAAGAGCGTCGCGATCTCGCGCACCGGGCCCACGGTGCTGGTCGTCGCGCCGCTCATGCGCGCCTTCTACTTCCTGACCAAGCCGCTGGTGGACCTGTTCAACGGCATGGGCAACCTGCTCCTCAAGCCGTTCGGGATCCCGCCCGCCCGCGAGGCCGGCCACGCGCCGCACTCCGAGGCCGAGCTGCACGCGCTCGTGCGCCAGAGCGGCGAGCAGGGCGTGCTCGAGCGCGCAGAGCAGCGCGTGACCCAGGCGGCGCTCACCTTCGACGAACGCCGCGTTCGCGAGGTCATGCGCCCGCGCCCCGAGGTGGTGCTGCTACCACGGAGGACACGGTTCGCGTCGCCGCCGACCGCGCGCTGGAGACCGGCTACACGCGGCTGCCGCTCTGCGAGCCCGACGGCGGGCTCGACGCCGCGATCGGCGTCGTCAACGTCAAGGACCTCCTACGCGCCGCGCTCCACGGCGAGGAGCGACCGCTCAGGGAGCTCGCACGCCCGGTCATGCGCGTGTCGGAGTCTCTGCTGCTGTCCGAGTTGCTGGCGACACTGCAGGAGGCGCGCCAGCACGTCGCGCTGGTGGCCGACGAGCACGGACGGTGATCGGCCTCGTGACGATGGAGAACCTGCTCGAGCAGCTCGTGGGCGATATCGACGACGAGTTCGACCCCTCCGGCGACGAGCCGCTGCGCCGCGACGGCGACGCGATGCTGGTCAGCGGGTCGGCCCCGCTGCGCGACGTGCTCGAGGAGCTCGGCATCGAGCCGGAGGACGAGTTGCACGAGGCGACGATCGGCGGTCACGTCCTCGAGCGCCTCGGCCGCATGCCGCAGCCCGGCGACGTCGTGGAGCTCGACGGTCACCGCGCCGAGTGCTCGAGATCGGCGGCGGGCGTGTCCGCAGCGTGCGGCTCACGACGGCGACGGGCGCCGCCTCCGTCTAGGCCGAGCCGGATCCCAAGCCCGACCGGTCGCCTATCGCCACTTGATCGAGCAGCCGACGGGCTTGGTCTCGGCCCGGCGGACCGGCTCGCCGGACAGGACGTCGTCGAGCGCCTCGCGCAGCCACGCGGCGTCCAGGCTCGGGTCGCCGTGATCGGCGTCCGGGGCGCCGCGATAGGCGATCGTGCCGTCGGCGGCGACGACGAAGACGTCGGGCGTCGTCCGCGCGCCGTAGGCGCGGGCCACCTCCTGGCTCTCGTCGCGCAGGTAGGGCATCGGCCAGCCGCCGTCCTCGCGCACGCGCGCCTGCATCGCCTCGTAGGAATCGCGCGGGTAGCGCTCGCCGTCGTTGGGGTTGATGGCCAGCACGCGCACGCCGCGGTCGGCGTAGTCGCGCGCCACGGCCAGCAGCCGGTCGTGCCAGGCCAGCGCGTACGGGCAGTGGTTGCACGTGAACACGAGCACGGTCACCGGGCCGCCCGCGTCCTTCGAGTGCATGCGGCGTCCCCTCCGTGTCGGGCAGCTCGAAGGCCGGGGCGCGATCGTCGGTGCTCAGCGTCACTGGCGTCTCCCTGGTCGGCGTGGGCGGTCGCCCGTCACGGTAGCCGTCGTCAGCCGTGGGCCTCCGGCACCACGACCGCCGCTCCCTGGACGCGCCCGGCGCGCAGGTCGTCGAGCGCCGTGCCGGCGGCCTCGAGCGGATAGGTCGTCACGTGGGTGCGCACGGGCACGAGCGGGGCGAGCGCCAGCAGCTCGCGGGCGTCGGCGCGCGTCAGGTTGGCCACCGAGCGGATCGAGCGCTCGCGCCACAGGTCGGCGTAGGGGATCGACGGGATGTCGCTCATGTGGATGCCGGCGCAGACGACCGTCCCGCCCGGCGCCAGCGCGCGCAGCGCGGCCGGGACGAGCTCGCCGACCGGCGCGAAGACGATCGCCGCGTCGAGCTCCTCGGGCGCCGGGCCCAGCGCGTCGCCCGCCCACTCGCAGCCCAGCGACCGCGCGAAGGCCTGCGCCGCGGTGTCGTCGGCGCGCGTGAAGGCGAACACGCGCCGGCCCTCGTGGCGGGCGACCTGGCAGACGATGTGCGCGGCCGCGCCGAAGCCGTAGAGCCCGAGGCGCTCGGCGTCGCCCGCCATCCGCAGCGCCCGGTGGCCGATCAGGCCGGCGCACAGCAGCGGCGCGGCCTCGAGGTCGCCGTAGGCCTCGGGCACGGCGAAGCAGAAGCGCGCATCGGCCACGGTGCGCGTGGCGTAGCCGCCGTCGACGTCCAGGCCCGTGAAGCGCGCCCGCGACGCACAGGTTCTCGCGGCCGCTGAGGCAGTACCGGCATGCGCCGCACGTCCAGCCCAGCCACGGGATCCCGACGCGCGCGCCGACCTCGACCTCGGCGTCGTCGCCCGTGGCCAGCACCGTGCCGACGATCTGGTGACCGGGCACGAGCGGCAGGCGCGGCGCGCGCAGCTCGCCGTCGACGATGTGCAGGTCGGTGCGGCAGACGCCGCACGCCCGGACGGCCACGAGCGCCTGGCCGGGGCCGGGCTCCGGGTCGGCCGGCTCGGCGACGGGCCGCAGCGGGCGGCCGGGCGCGTCGAGGACCATGGCGCGCATCGGGTCATGATCTACCCTCGGAGGAAGGCATGGCCGCACGCACCGACAGCTTCGACCTCGGTCGCCTGCGCCTGACCGCCGGCGAGGGCCGCCGGCTCGTGCTCGGGGTGCGGCTCGGCGACTTCGACTTCGGCGGCGAGCGCTACGCGACGGACGCCGCCGCAGGTCGACGTCCGGCTGGAGATCTCGCGCATGACCGGCAGCGGCTATGCGCTGCGCCTGCGCTTCCAGGCGGCGCTGACCGGGCCGTGCATGCGCTGCCTGGAGGCGGCCGCGCCGGTCGTCGCGGTCGACGTGCGCGAGGTCGATCAGCCGGGTGGCGGCGAGGAGCTCCAGAGCCCCTACGTCACCGACGAGGAGCTCGACCTCGCCGGCTGGGCTCGCGACGCCTACGCGCTCGCGTTGCCGGCCCAGGTGCTGTGCCGACCCGACTGCGCCGGGCTGTGCCCGGAGTGCGGGGCGAACCTCAACGACGCCGGGCCCGACCACCACCACGACGCGTCCCGCGACCCGCGCTGGGCCAAGCTCAGCGAGATCCGGTTCGACTGAGACGAGCCCGGGCGCGGGCGATCAGCGGCCGCGCGCGTGATCCCGCCTCGCGCGCGAGGCTGATGGCCATCGGCCACGGGCGCGGCGCGTAGAGGACGAACTGCACCTCGTCGGCCGACTCGGTGCTCCAGCGCTGCTTGTACTCCCACGGGCCCGCGGCGAAGTCGAGCAGCTCGGCCTCCGGCTCGGCGCACAGGTCCTCGAACATGCCGAGCATCACCGCGGTGCCCAGCGACAGGTCGCGGTACTCGGGCGACGCGTCGTAGCCCGTGGTGCCGACGCCGTCGGCGGTGAAGAACGTCCCGCGGTACAGCTCGCCGTCGCACCAGGCGATCGGCGTGCCGGTCGCGTACATGATCCAGACGCGGTACCAGCCCTTCTCCAGCGCCAGGCGGATCATCGCGTGGGTGTACGGGGTCGATGCGAACCCGAGCCCGTCGGCGTGCTGGGACGAGCGCTCGCTGATCTGCTCGAGCTCGCGGACGATCAGCGCGTGGTCGGCCGGGTCGCGATAGCAGCGGATCACGGGGTCTTCGCCGAAGCGCTCGCGCCGGCGGCGGTCGGCCCCGCGCAGCTTGCGACGCGAGTCGCTCGAGCGGCTGGCCATGAGCGCCTCGTAGTCCTCGGGCAGGCGCAGCATCCAGCGCGTGAGCGGCACCTCCATGCGGCTGTGCTGCCAGAACTTGTCGTGCGCGCGCGCCGCGTCGTGCAGCGGCGACCCAGCCTCGAGGCGGTGCACGACGGCGTCCGCCTCGCCGGCGCGCAGGGCCTCGAGCCAGGCCCGCATGACGAGCTCGGCGTGGCGATCCGCGGCGCTGCCCAGCACACCCTCGTGGGCGACGAACAGCCGGCGGGCCGTCGTGGTGAAAAGCTTGCGGCCCCGGATCCCAACGCGGCGCCGCTGCACGTCGACGAGCCCGACCGCCAGCCCGACCGGCTCGCCGTCCTCCTCGACGACGAGCACGTGCGGGCGCTCGATCTCGGGCGCGGCCTCGCACGCGGTCAGCAGCCAGTCGACGTCGGCGGCGACGTTGCGGACGCCGAGTGCGTTCCACAGCCCGCGGTGGGGCTCGATCTCGGCCGCGGACGCGAGCAGCCGCACGCTCACGTCGCCCTCACGCGCGACGATCCGCCCAGCGGGCGCCGGTCGACCTCCGATGCCCGCGCCCCGCTCGTGCTCCTCCCCGATCGCCTTCACGCTCGCTCGCTGGTCGAGCCCTCAGCGAGCCGGCGGCGCAGCACCTTCTTGTCGAACTTGCCCACCGACGTCTTGGGCACCTCGTCGATGAACTCGATGCGGTCGGGCACCCACCACTTGGCCACCCGCTCGGTCAGGAAGTCGCGCACCGCGTCGGCGTCGACGTCGCTGCCCTCGCGGCGCACCACGCAGGCGCATGGGCGCTCGCCCCACTCGTCGTCGTGGACCGCGACGACCGCCGCCTCGACGACGTCGGGATGGGCCATCACCGCGTTCTCGAGCTGCACCGAGGAGATCCATTCGCCGCCGGACTTGACGAGGTCCTTCGTGCGGTCGACGAGGTTGATGTAGCCGCGGTCGGTGAGCTCGGCGACGTCGCCGGTGCAGAACCAGCCGTCGTCGGTGATCTTCGTCTCGTCCGAGTCGTCCTCGTAGTAGCCGGCGGTGACCCACGGCCCGCGGACCTGGAGCTCGCCGCCGCCCTCCTCGTCGATGCGGAAGTCGACGAGCGGCACGACGCGGCCCTGCGTGGCGCGCAGCGCGTAGCGTTCGTCCTCGTCCTGTGGCGCGTCGGCCGGCATCCGGCTGATCGTGGCCAGCGGGCTCGTCTCGGTCATCCCCCACGCCTGGACGATCGGCACGCCGAACTGCTCGTCGAAGCCGCGGATCAGCGTCTCGGGGACGGCCGAGCCGCCGCAGATCACCTCGCGCAGCGACGACAGGTCGGGGGCCGGGTCGAGCCGCAGCATGCCCTGCCAGATCGTGGGCACGCCGGCCGTCACCGTCACGCCCTCGGCCTCGATCAGCTCGCCCAGGTCGCCGGGCGCCATGCGCGGGCCGGGGAGCACGAGGCGCGACCCGCTGGTCGCGGCCGCGTAGGGCAGGCCCCAGGCGTTGACGTGGAACATGGGCACGACGGGCATGACGGAATCGACCTGGCGCAGTCCCGAGGCCGTCGGCCTGGTTGGCCCCGATCGAGTGGAGCACGGTGGAGCGGTGCGAGTAGAGCACGCCCTTGGGCTGGCCCGTCGTGCCGCTCGTGTAGCACATGGCCGCTGCGGTGCGCTCGTCGAGGTCGGGGAAGGCGAAGCCCTCGTCGCCGTCCTCGATGAGCTGCTCGTACTCGAGCGCGCCGTCGCGCTCGCCGTCGGCGTCGGGCATCAGGACCTCGTGCTCGACGCCGTCGAAGTGCGGCATGACCTCGGCCAGCGACGCGTCGAGGCAGATGACCTTGTCGCCGGCGTGCTCGACGATGAAGCGCAGGTCGTCCTCGAACAGGCGGATGTTCAGCGTATGCAGCACCGCGCCCATCGACGGCACGGCCAGGTACAGCTCCAGGTGGCGGCGCGAGTTCCACCCGAAGGTGGCCACGCGGTCGCCCGGCTCGACGCCCAGGCGCTCCAGCGACGAGGCCAGCCGGCGGGCGCGGCGGACCACGTCGCCATAGCTCGACCGCTCGACGTCGCCGTGGGTGCGGCTGACGATCTCGCGGTCGCCGAAGAGCCGCTCGGCGCGCTCGGCGACATCGCGGATCAGGAGGGGTCGATCCATCATCAGGCCGTGCATGGCGCGACCATATCGACGCCGCGACGCGCCGGTGCCAGGTGTGTCGGCGCCCGATTCAAAGATAGGCCCCGCTTGGCACGTACGGACGCAGGGGGCCGAGTTGCCCGCCGGTGAACACGGGACCGTCGGGCGACAGCGCCAGCCCGGCCCGCAGGCACGTGCGCACCGCCCAGTCCTGGCCTGCGGTGAGGAACTCGACCTCGGCCGTCGACCCCGGGGCGGTCGCCTCGAGCGCGGCCCACAGCACCCGGCTCGCCGCCTCGTCGTCCAGCGCGCCGAGCAGCGCGACCTGTGCGTCGCGCAGCACGGCGAACGCGCGGTCCTCGAAGACCAGCAGGCGCGTGCCGGGGTGATCGAGCATGGTGGGCAGGTCGCGACCGTGGCCGGCGCCGCGCACGGCCGCGGCCGATCGCGTCCGCCGTGGCGATGCCCGCCTCGCCGCCGTCCTCCACGCCGGCCACGTCGGGGATGCGGGCGCGATCGACGATCCCCGCCGCGGCCACGCACGGGCGCAGGTCGAGCCCCAGCGACGCGTAGCCGCGCATCGCCGCCGGGTCGGCTGCTGGACAGGATGATGTGGCCGTCGGCCTCGCGTCCGTGCTCCCACGCCGCGCGCAGCAGTCGCCGCCCGATGCCCCGGCCGTGGTGGGACTCGTCGACGGCCAGCAGCGACAGCCCCCAGACCGCGTCGCGGACGAGCCCCAGGGCGACGCCGACGAGGCGCCCGCCGGTCTCCGCGACCCACGCGCCGCCGGGATCGGTGTCGGCCAGATGGCGGATCCGCGCCCGCCCGCGCCGCACGAGCGCGGGACTGGGGTCGCGCTCCGATCCGAAGATCGCGGCGGCCGAGACCTCCTCGGCGACGGCGACGTCGTCGTCGCGCAGCGGGCGGATGTCGACGTGGTCGGGCAGGCCGGTCAGTCAAGCAGCGCTGTGATGCACTACCCTGCGGGTCGCTCATGGCCGTTCCCAAGCAGAAGCAGTCGCACAGCCGCACGTCCAAGCGCCGCGCGCAGCACAAGATCTCCGCGCCGACGTACAACGCGTGCCCGACGTGCCACAGCCCGCGCCTGCCGCATCGGGTCTGCCCGGTGTGCGGCTCCTACGGGGGCCGCGAGGTCGTGCACGTGCACGACCACGATCACGACCACGAGCACTAGCAGCCGCCACGGCCCGAGCTCGCCGCCCGAGTACCCTTCCGCCGATGAGCATCACGGTCGCGGTCGACGCCAACGGCGCCGATCTCGGGCCATCCGAGGTCATGACGGGCGCGGCCGATGCCGCGGCGCAGGGCGTGAGGGTCATCCTGTTCGGCCCGGCCGACGAGCTCGGGCCGGCGCCCGCGGGCGTCGAGATCGTCGACGCGCCGGTCTCGATCGCCAAGGCGGCCGACCCGGTGGCCGCCGTCCGCGCCACGCCGGACGCGTCGATCGTGCGCGCCGCCCGCGCGGTGGCCGACGGCGAGGCCGACGCGTTCGTCTCGGGCGGCTCGACCGGGCCTGCGCTGGCCGCCGGGCTGTTCAACATCCGCCGCGCCCGCGGCATCCACCGCCCGGCGCTGGCCATCCCGCTGCCGGTCCCCGACCGGCCGGTGATCATCGTCGACGTCGGCGCCAACACCGAGGTGCGCGCCGAGCACCTCGTGCAGTTCGGCTTCATGGGCGCCGCGCTGGCCGAGTCGCTGCTCGAGGTCGACCGCGTCCGCATCGGGCTGCTGTCGATCGGCGGGGAGGCGTCCAAGGGCACGCCGCTCGTCGTCGAGGCGCACGCCGCGTTGCGCGACCGCATCGCCGAGGGCGGCGCCTACGACTTCGTCGGCAACGTCGAGGGCAACGAGATCCCGTTCGGCCGGGCCGACGTGATCGTCACCGACGGCTTCACCGGCAACGTCGCGCTGAAGGTCGTCGAGGGCGTCTCGGAGGCGATGCTCGAGGCGATCGGAGACGTCTCGGCGTCCTCGCGCCGCGCCAAGGCGGGCGGCATGCTGCTGCGCCCGGCGTTGCTCGAGTTCCGCGACCTGATCGATCCCGAGAGCGCCGGCGGCGCCTACCTGCTCGGGCTCCGCCGGCTCGGGGTCGTGCCTCACGGGCGCTTCTCGCGCCGTGGCATCGCACAGGCGATCCTGCTCGCCGCGCGGGCCAGCGAGGAGGGCCTGATCGACCGCACGCACACGGCGCTGCAGGCCGCGGGCGCCCTGCGCCGTTCCGCGGAGCCATCCGCGGCGGCGTCTACGGTTCCCGCGCCATGACTCGCGAAGAGGTCTTCTCGCTCATCCAGTCGCATCTCGCCGACGAGCTCGAGCTCGATCCCGCGCGCATCGATGACAGCACGCGCCTCCGGGAGGACCTCGAGGCCGACTCGCTCGACCTGTTCACGCTCGTGCAGGAGCTCGAGGACTCCTACGGCGTGCGGATGTCCGACGAGCAGGCGGCGACGATCGTCACCGTGGGTCAGGCCGTCGACTTCGTCGTCGCCCATGCCCCCGCCAACCCGTAGAGAGGGCCGTCCGCCCTGGACCAGCTCCGACAGCTCCTCGATGAGCTCCCCGACGAGCTACGCAATCAGGTGTTCACCCACGCCTCGTGGACCGACCGGCGCAGCGACTCCTACTCGCGGCTGGCCTTCCTCGGCGACAGCGTGCTCGGGCTGGCCATAACCGCGCATCTCTACCCGCGCCTCGAGGCCGAGCGCTACGGCGCCGGCCGCCTGACGAAGATCCGGGCGCAGACCGTGTCGGGGCTGTCGTGCCGCGCGGTGGCCGAGCGCCTCGGCGTGCCCGAGCGGCTCGCCGCCGCCGCGCCCGCCGGGCGTCGGCCAGAGCGCGACGACCCTGACCACGACCGAGCGCGTTCTGGCCTCCGTGATCGAGGCGGTGATCGGCGCCTGCTACCTCAACGCCGGCTACGACCGCACCGCGCAGGCCGTCGTCGAGGCGTTCACCCCCGAGATCGAGCATGCGCTCGAGCATCCCGTGGACTTCAAGTCGACGCTCCAGGAGCGCCTGGCCCAGCGCGGCGAGCTCGTCGACTACGCCGTGACCGCCGAGCTCGGCCCGCCCCACGACCGCACCTTCGAGGTGCTGGCCTCCGTCGACGGGCGCCCGGTCGGCACCGGGTCGGGACGCTCCAAGAAGCACGCCGAGCAGGAGGCCGCCCGCGCGGCGCTCGACATGCTCGACGCTGCGCACGAGGATGACGACGAGGACGAGGACGAGTACGACGAACATGCACCTGCGCTCGATCACGCTGAAGGGCTTCAAGTCGTTCCCCGATCGCACCCGCCTGGAGTTCGCGCCCGGGGTGTCGGTCATCGTCGGACCGAACGGCTCGGGCAAGTCGAACGTGACCGACGCCGTGCTGTGGGCGATGGGCGAGCAGTCGCCGCTCGCCGTCCGCGGCCAGTCGATGCAGGACGTCATCTTCGGCGGCGGCCGCGGCGTGCAGGCGCGCTCGGCGGCCGAGGTCGAGATCGTGCTCGACAACGCCGACGGCGTCGTCGACCTGCCCGTCGGCGAGGTTTCGATCGTGCGCCGCCTGGACCGCGCGGGGGAGGGCGAGTACCGCCTCAACGGCGCCCGCTGCCGGCTCGTCGACGTGCTCGAGGTGCTCTCCGACACCGGCCTGGGCAAGGAGATGCACTCCGTCGTCTCCCAGGGGCGCGTGGAGGCGATCGTCACCTCCAAGCCGCGCGACCGCCGGCTGCTCATCGAGGAGGCCGCGGGGCTCGGCAAGCACCGCAAGCGCCGCCGCCGCGCGCAGCTCAAGCTCGACCGCACGCAGGACAACCTCGATCGCGCGCTCGACGTCGAGCGCGAGGCCCGCACCCGTCTGCGCCCGCTCAAGCGCCAGGCCGAGGCGGCCGAGCTGCACGAGCGCCTCGAGCGCCAGACCGCCGAGGCGCGCTGGGAGCTGGCGCGCGACGACGGTCCGCGCGCGGCGCGCCGAGCTGTCGGCGGCGCAGGACGCGGCGACGGCCGCGCGCGCCGCCCGCGACGAGGCGCAGGAGGCGCTGGGCGCGGTCGCCGCGCGGCGCGAGCGGGCCGAGCGCGCGCTGGCCGAGCGCACGGAGCAGCGCGAGGCGCTGGCCCGCCGGGCGTTCGCCGCCCGCTCGTCGGCCGAGCGCGTGGAGCTGCGCCTGGAGCGCACGCGGGAGACCGCGGCGTCGCTCGTGCAGCGCGCCGAGCACCGCGGCGCCCAGCTGCGCGCGCTGCGCGCCCAGGCGCAGGAGGAGGGGCCCGACGAGGCGGGGCGCGAGCGGATCGAGGCGCTCGAGGCCGAGCTGGGGCGCCTGGACGCCGAGCGCGCGCAGGAGCTCGATCGCGAGCTCCGGGCGCTGAACGCCGCGCGCGAGGAGGCCGCCGCACGCGTGCGCGAGCTGGCCACCGCGATCGAGCTGCGCGGCGCCGAGCTGCGCGAGGCCGACGAGGCGTGCGAGGTCGCGCGCCGCGCACGCCGGGCGGCGGAGACGTCGGCCGAGGCGGCGAGGCGCGAGGCGGCGGGCGTGGGCGGCGAGCTGGCCTCGGTCAACGCGTTCCTGCGCAGCCAGGCCGGCGCGCCCGGCGGCGTGCGCTCCCTGGCCGACGAGCTCGAGGTCGAGCCGGGCTGCGAGCTGGCGCTCGCGGCCGCGCTCGGCGGCCGCCTGCGCGCGGCGATCGTCGAGGACCTGCCCGCGGCGCGCGGGCTGCTCGACCGCGCCGGCGCGAAGGCTGGCGCACGCTGGTGGGCGCTCCGGACACCGCAAGCCCAGAGGCCCCGGACGCTTCGAGTGCGACGGGCTCGGGCGCGGATGACCGCGCCACGGACGCTGCGGGCGCGGACGACGCCGGCGCGGACGCTGCGGGCGCGGATGACCGCGGCGTGGACGCTGCGGGCGCCGACCACGCCGGCGCCGCAGAGCGTCCGCCCGCCGCGGGCGCGCGCCGTCTGGCCGGGCTCGTGCGCGGGCCGGCCGCGCCCCTCGCCCTGGCCCGCCGGCTGCTCGAGGACGTCTGGGTGGTGGAGGACATCGACGCCTTGCGCCGGTCGGCTTCGACGGCATCGCGGTCACGAAGGGCGGTCGCGCCTGGTTCGCCGCCGGCCGCGAGCTGCGCCAGGCCGCCGAGGGCGGCGGCGAGCGCGTCTTGCCGAGCGCAACCGGCGCGATGCGCTCGTGCGCGATTCCGAGGCCGCGGTGCGCGACGAGCAGACCGCGCTCGCCGCCGTCGAGCAGGCGGGCTCGGCGGTGTTCGCCGCCGATGGCACGCGCGACGGCGCCGAGCGCGCGCTGCGCGCCGTCGAGCGCGAGCGGTCGGCCGCCCAGGAGGACGGAGCGCCGCGCGGCGTGGCTGATCGACGAGCGTCGCCGGGCGCCGGACCAGGGCGCGTCGGCCGTGCGTCGCGCGCAGCTCGATGGCGAGCTGGCGGCCGAGCGACGGGTGGCCGAGCGCGCCGCGCGCGACCGCGCCGAGCGCGCCGCGCGAATCGGCCACCTGGACGCCGCGCTGGCCCGCGACCGCGCGCTGCGGCCCGTCGCCGAGCGGCTGGTGCAGGCGCTGGCCGGCGCGCTGGAGCACGTGCGCGCGCGCGTCGAGGCGCTCGAGGCCGAGCTGGCCGCCGACCGTCAGGCCGGCGAGGGCGTGGCGCTGGAGCTCCGCGCGTGCGCCTCCGAGGAGGCCCAGATCCAGGGCCGGCTGCGCGAGCGCGGCGAGGCGGTGACCACGACGGAGGTCCGTGCCCAGCAGGCGCGCGACCACGAGGCCGACGCCACGCGGGGGCTGCGCACGCTGGCCGACCGGCTCGGGCTCGACGCCGAGCCGGCCTCCGAGCCGCTCGATCCGCAGGCCGCGGATGCGCTGCGCGGGCGCATCGAGCGTCTCGTCCGCCGCCGCGAGCAGCTCGGACCGGTCAACCCGCTGGCCAAGGCCGAGTACGACGAGGCGCTGGCCCACGTCGAGGACCTCGAGCGCCAGCGCACCGACCTGGAGACCGCGCTGCGCGAGCTGCGTGCGCTGATCCGCGACACGGACCGTCAGATCCGCGAGACCTTCGAGGCGACGTTCGCGGCCGCGGCGCGCAACTTCGAGGAGCTCTCCGAGCGCCTGTTCCCCGGCGGACGCGGGCGGCTGCGGCTCGTGCGGGAGGACAGCGGCCCGCGGCCGGTGCTCGGCGGCGCCGAGCTCGAGGCGAGCACGGCGCCGCGGGGACGGGGGCCGACGGCTCCCCGGACGGGGACGGCGACGACGTCGAGCGCGAGGGTCGACGAGACCAGCATCGACCCGGCCGACGACGTGGGCGTCGAGATCGAGATCACGCCGGCGGGCAAGGCGATGAAGCGGCTCACGCTGCTCTCCGGCGGCGAGAAGTCGATGACCGCGATCGCCTTCCTGTTCGCCGTGTTCCTCGCGCGGCCGTGCCCGTTCTACATCCTCGACGAGGTCGAGGCCGCGCTCGACGACGTCAACATCGGGCGCTTCCTGCACCTGCTGCGCGCCTACGCCGACCGCGCGCAGTTCATCGTCGTGACCCACCAGAAGCGAACGATGGAGGCCGCCGACACGCTGTACGGCGTGTCGATGGGCGACGACGGCGTCTCCAAGGTCGTCTCGCGCCGGCTGCCGCGCGAGGCCCCGCCGGCTGAGGCCGCGGCCTGAGGGCGGCCCGAGGCGCGGGATGGCCAAGAAGCCGAGCCGGCGCGCCAAGCCCGACGACGGCGACGGCGCCGCCGCGCCGTCGCCCGCGCGGCCGCCGCGAACGGGGCGGCCGAAGGCCGACCCGCGCCTGCGCGAGGTGTCGCTGCTCGTCGAGGAGGCCGACTACCTCCTGCACCTGTACCGCTGGACCGTGCTGGCCGGCGAGCCGCCGAGCGCGCAGGACTGGCTGAAGACCGAGGAGTGGCCGCACCCCGACGTCGTCATCGAGGTCTTCGGCTCGTGGGAGCGCTTCCTGGCCGCGGGCGAGGTCCCTGACTCGCCGCTGCTCGGCCGGCTGCGGGAGGCCGAGCGCCAGGCCCGCGACGTCGAGGCCCGCGAGACCCGTCTCGAGCGCGAGCTGGCCCGCGCCGACGACCTCCGCCGCCAGGTCGAGACCGCGCGCCGGCGCCGCGAGGCGGCCGAGACCGAGCGCGACGAGGAGGCCCGTCGTGCCGCGCGGCTTCAGAGCGAGGTCTCGCGGGCCGAGGCGCGCGCCGCGCAGGCCGAGGAGCGCCTGGCCGAGCGCCGCCACGACGCGGAGCAGAGCGCCGCGGGCTCGACGGCGGGCGAGCCGTCGGACGAGTGGCTGGCTGCCCACGAGGCGCTGCTGGCCGAGCTCGAAGCGGTCCGCACCCACCGCGAGGACCTGTTGAGCCAGGTCGAGGAGCTGCGCGAGGGCGCCGAGCGCGACCGCCAGGCCGTGGCGCGGCTGAGCACCGCGCTGTCAGAGGCCGGCGCCCGCGGGGACGATGGCGCCGAGGACGCCGCGGAGCCGGCCGACCCGCCGGTCACCGTGCGCGAAGCCGTGGAGCGCGCCGCCGCGCGGCTCGAGCACCTGACCTTCACGCGCTCGGCGTTCGAGTCGGCGCAGGACAGCCCGTTTCGCCGCCCGGCCGACATCCTGGAGACGCTCGAGCGGCTCGACCGCCTGGGCGCGCTGTACGCCGACCCGTCGGGCTTCGGCACCTCGCTGGCCGAGGCGGCGGCCTCACTCGGCCTGACCTGGCGCTCGGACGTCTCCGAGCTGGCGCGCAGCCGTCACCCGGACCGGTACACCGTCGTCCACGACGGCGCCCGCCTCGAGCTCGGCCCGCACGTCGCCATCGGCTCCGGCTCGGGCGCCGGCTTCATCGCCCGGATCTACCTGCACGTCGCGGACGGCTCGGCCGAGGTGCCCCGCGGCCTCTACGTCGGCCACGTCGGGCGCCACCTGCCCGACACGACGACGTAGGCGATCACTGCCCGGGAACGACGGAAGCCCGCACACGGGCGGGCTTCGGCCATCAGAAGATCGGGCGGATGGTTATGGGGAGGGGACGTTCGGTGAAGGTCTCAGCCTCTGGTTGCCGTCGCTGTCTGACATTCCCTCTATCGGCAGCAGCCGACCGCCGACCTGCACCCGCGCTTCGCGCCAAGCCCGCCGGGACCGCTCACGGCTTCAGGCCCCGCTCTCGAGCACGCCTCTGCCCCCGGCACGGCCCAACCGCGGCCGTCGAGTAGCCTGCGCGCCACCGTGCTGGTCGACCTCCCTCCTCCGGCGCCGGTCCGCGCCGCGGCGGCCCCCGTGGTGCTGCTGGTGGCCGACGCCCGCGGCTTCGTCCACGACTCGATCCCCGCCGCCCAGCGGGCGCTGGTCCGCGTCGGGCGTCGCGACGGGCGGCGCGTCGTCGTCCTGAGGCTCGCCCGCGAGCTGACCGCCGAGCGGCTGCGCGGCGCCGAGGCGATCGCCTTCGTCCAGACCTCCGGCGATCCGCCGCTCGGGCCCGGCGGGCGCGAGCGGCTCGTGCGCTTCGTCCGCGGCGGCGGCGGGCTCGTCCTCCTGCACGCGGCGTCGACCGCGTTCGAGCGCTGGCCCGCGTGGGGCCGGATGGTCGGCGCGCGGTTCGTACGCCATCCTCCGTTCGGTCCGGTCACGGTGAGCGTCACGCCCGACGCCGCCACGCGGAGCGTGCCGCGCCGTTTCCGCGTCCCGGACGAACGCTATGAGTTCGACCGCGACCCGCGCCGGTCGGGCGCCCGGGTCCTGGCCCGCCAGGTCGGCGGCGATCGCCGCCCGCTGGCGTGGCGCCGGTCCGAGGGCCGCGGGCGCATCTTCCTCAGCGCCCTCGGCCATCCCGGCGCCGCCTGGGCCGACGGCGATCCGCGCCTCGCGCTCGTGCGCGCCGGGCTGCGCTGGGCGATCGGCGGGTCGTCGTCGGCGATCACGACGGCCGGCGACTCGCCCGCCGCGACCGGGTAGGCCGTCCGCGATGGCCCACGTCCTGTTCGACGTCAACGGCACGCTGCTCGACCCGCGTGCGCTCACCGCTGCCTGGGACGGCGCGCCCGCCGACCTCGGCCTGAGCGTGCTGGACACGACGGTGCTGCAGTCGATGGTCGAGACGATGACCGGCGGCTTCCGGCCGTTCCCCGAGTACATCCGCGCTGCGCTGAGCCACCACGCCGACCGCCTCGGGCTCGGCGACGACGCCGTCGAGCGCGGGATGCGGGCCGCGGCGGCGCTGCCGCCCTACCCCGACGCCGCCGGCGCCCTCTCACAGCTCGTGGCCGCCGGCCACACGCCGGTCGCGCTGACCAACAGCCCGGTCGACGCGGCCCGCTCGGCGCTCGGCGATGCCGGCCTGCTCGGCAGCTTCGACACGGTGCTCGGGGCCGACGCGGTCTGCGCCTACAAGCCCGACCGGCGCGTCTACGACCATGCGCTGGACGCCCTGCGCCTGTCCGCCGGTGACGCGTGGTTCGTCGCCGGCCACTGGTGGGACGTCGCCGGGGCCAAGGCGGCCGGGCTGCGCACGGTCTGGATCGCCCGGGACGAGCGCGCGCTGCTGGCCACCGCGCCCGAGCCCGACGTCCGTGCCGCCGACCTGGCTGGGGCCGCCGCGGCGATCGTCGCCGCCGCGCGGCGCTGACCCGACCCTAGCCGCGCCTCCCAGCGGCTTCTCGGCCCAGAACGAGGCCCACGGGTTGTCGTTGTAGTCGTCGATCTCGCGGTAGCCGGCCGACACGTACAGCGCCCGCGCGCCCGGCTGGCGCGCGCCCGTGTCGAGCCGCACGCGGGCGTAGCCGAGCTCGCGCGCGGTTTCCTCCAGGGCTCCCAGCAGCCTGCGGCCCAGCCCGCGCGACCGCGCATGCGGGACGACGTACATGCGCTTGATCTCGGCCACGTCGTCGCCCAGTCCGCTTCACGCCCCCGGCGCACACCGCCTCGCCGCCGAGGAAGCCGACCACGAACGCTCCACCGGGCGGGCCGAAGTCGGCCGGCGTGGCCGTCGGCGCGTCGTCGCCGTCGATCGTGCCCTCGTACATCGCGTTCATCTCCGCGACCATCGCGGCGAGCAGCTCGCAGGCCGGCGGCGAGTCGGCCGGCAGGTCCGGAAGCTCAGCATCCGGACATGGTCGCCCAAGCGGTCGCGCCGCGCGCGATCGCTATCGTCGCGGCCCGCATGCCGCGCGAGTGGACCGACGTCTTCATCACCGGGAGCGGCCCGGCCCGCCACCACGGTCTCCGAGCCCCCGGCCGAGCGCCGGCGCGGGTTCTTCGCCCGCCTGCGCGACAACATGGCCAAGACGCGGCAGGCGCTGGGCGCCGAGATCCAGGCCACGCTGTTCGAGGGCGAGCTCGACGATGCGACGTGGGAGCGCCTGGAGGAGGCGCTGATCATGGCCGACGTCGGCGCGCGCACCACCGCGCAGGTGGTCTCCAAGCTCGAGATGGAGGCCGAGTCGGGCGCGGTCGAGGGCGGCGAGGCGCTCACCTCCCGGCTGCGCGAGCTGCTCGCCGACCTGGCGCGCCCGGGCGAGGGCCGCATCGACCTGACCCACGAGCCGACGGTGATCATGGTCGCCGGCGTCAACGGGACGGGCAAGACGACGACGATCGGCAAGCTCGCCTGGCACCTCCAGCGCGAGCTCGGCAAGTCGGTCGTGCTCGGGGCGGCCGACACGTTCCGCGCCGCCGCCGTCGAGCAGCTCGCGGCCTGGGCGCAGCGCGCGGGCTGCGAGATCGTCACCGGCCCGGAGGGCTCGGACCCGGGATCGGTCGCCTTCGAGGCCGTCCGCCACGGGCGCGAGCGCGGCGCCGACGTGATCATCGTCGACACCGCCGGGCGCCTGCACACCCAGGACGACCTGATGGCCGAGCTGGCCAAGGTGCGCCGCGTGATCTCCAAGCAGCTCGCCGACGCGCCGCACGAGACGCTGCTGACCGTCGACGCGACCACCGGCCAGAACGGCCTGCGCCAGGCCAAGCTGTTCTCCGAGACGGTCCCGGTCGACGGCATCGTGCTGACCAAGCTCGACGGCACGGCCAAGGGCGGGATCGCGCTGGCCATCGCCGGCGAGCTCGGCATCCCGGTCAAGCTGATCGGCATCGGCGAGGCGCTCGAGGACCTGCGCCCGTTCGACGCCGACGACTTCGCGCGCGCGCTCATCGAGCCGCGCGCGTGAGTCGCCGGCGGTGCGCTGCCGGCGGTCGCGGCCGGTCGACACGGGCGGGCAGGCCGCGACTAGTCTCGGGTGGACATGGACGCCTGGGTGCTCTGGCTCATCGCCGCGGTGGTCCTCGCGGTGGCGGAGGTGCTCAACCTCAGCTTCTTCCTGTTCCCGTTCGCCATCGGGGCTGCGGGCGCGGCCGTGGCCGAGCTGGCGGGCGCCGGCACGCCGGTTGCGGTCGTCGTGTTCGCCGTCCTGACCGCGGTCAGCTTCGGGATCGTGCGCCCGATCGCCAAGCGCCACGTGCGCACGCCGCCGGCCATCCGCACCGGCACCGCCGCGCTGATCGGCCAGCCGGCCGTGGTGTTGGAGCGGATCGCCAACGACGAGGCCTCCGGCTCCGTGCGGATCGGGGGCGAGGTGTGGACCGCGCGCAGCTACGACGAGGACCGCGTCATCGAGCCGGGCACGCGGGTCGAGGTCATCGAGATCCGCGGCGCCACCGCGCTCGTCGCCGAGTAACGTCAGCGGGACGGAATGGTTGGACTGATCGTCGTCGCCGTGCTCGTCCTGTTCGCGCTGTTCGTGGCCGCGCGGACGGTGCGGATCATCCCGCAGGCGCGCGCGGGCGTGGTCGAGCGACTGGGCCGCTACAGCCGCACGCTGCAGCCGGGGCTGACGGTCGATCGTCCCCTTCATCGACCGCGTGCGCCCGCTGATCGACATCCGCGAGCAGGTCGTCGCCTTCCCGCCGCAGCCCGTCATCACCGAGGACAACGTCTCGGTCGGGATCGACACCGTCCTGTACTTCACGATCACCGACCCCAAGTCGGTCTCCTACGAGGTCGCCAACCCGCTGCAGGCCATCGAGCAGCTCACGGTGACCACGCTGCGCAACATCATCGGCGGCCTGACCCTGGAGCAGACGCTGACCAGCCGCGACGAGATCAACACGCAGCTGCGCGTCGTGCTCGACGAGGCCACGGGCAAGTGGGGCATCCGCGTCAATCGCGTGGAGATCAAGTCGATCGACCCGCCCTCGACGATCCAGGAGGCGATGGAGAAGCAGATGCGCGCCGAGCGCGACCGCCGCGCCGCGATCCTCACCGCCGAGGGCGTCAAGCAGTCGAAGATCCTCACCGCGGAGGGCGAGCGCCAGTCGGCGATCCTCACCGCCCAGGGCGCCAAGGAGGCGGCGATCCTGCGCTCCCAGGGCGAGGCGCAGGCGATCGACACCGTGTTCCGGGCCATCCACGACGGCGACCCCGACCCCAAGCTGCTCAGCTACCAGTACCTGCAGATGCTGCCGCAGCTCGCGCAGGGCGAGGCGAACAAGATCTGGGTCATCCCGACCGAGTTCACGCGTGCCCTCGGGCAGCTCGGCGGCGTGTTCGGCGGCGGCGACGCGGGCGATGCGCCGGCCCGGGCGGACGCGCCCTCGCCGTCTGCGCCGCGTTCCGGCCCCGCGCCGCCGGCCGCGCCCGCGCCGCCGGCCGCGCCCGGCGCGCTCGGCCCGGGCGACGCGGCGGTGCTCCCGACCGATCCGCCGCCCGCCTGCCTGAGCTCGGCCGGCGACGTCGCGCCGTCAGCCCAGCGCAGCCTCGGCCACGACCCGGCCCAGCGCCACCTGCAGCGCACCGCCGGCCAGCACCGCGGCGGTGGCCTCGGCGATCAGCCGGCCGCGCAGGCCCGAGCGCGGGCGGACGGCGACAGAGGCGTGCACCTCGCTGCCCGTTCGCGCCGGTCGCAGCTCGTAGGCGACGTCGAGCGAGACGGGGCCGTCGGCCGACAGCGCGAGGCGCTGCGCGTCGGCGCGATGGACCTCGAGGTCGAAGCCGACCTCGCGTCCGGCGAGCCGGCCGCTCACGCGGGCGGTGCTGCCCACGGTGAGCCGCGGACCGGCGAGCTCGTCGACGTCGAAGCTGACGGGCGCCCAGCGCCGGGCGGCGCCCGGGTCGGTGAGGACGTCGAGGATCGCCTCGGGTGCGGCGGTGGCCTGGGCGGTGGCGGTGTAGGTGCGCACGGACAGCTCTGCGGCGGCGGGGATGGGGCTCGGACAGCGTGCCCGGTCGCCGGGCCCCGGCCCAGGGGGCGATCCACCGTCTCTCGGTGCGGGGATCCACACTCCGGGCGGCGGTCTGACGAGCGCTCGGCGAGCCCTACACTGGATCCCGTGTTCGATGCGCTGTCGGAGAAGCTCCAGGAGACCCTGGCCGACGTCCGCGCCCGCGGGACCCTGACCGAGGAGGACATCGCCAAGGCGATGCGCGAGATCCGGCTCGCGCTGCTCGAGGCCGACGTCAACTTCAAGGTCGTCAAGCAGTTCACCACGACGGTGAAGGAGCGCTGCCTCGGCGCCGAGGTCGTCGGCCAGCTCAACCCGGGCCAGCAGGTCGTGAAGATCGTCCACGAGGAGCTCGCCGCGCTCATGGGCGGCGCCTCGGTCGGCCTGTCGTTCGCGCCGCGCCCGCCGACGGTCATCCTCATGGCCGGCCTGCAGGGCTCGGGCAAGACGACGGCCAGCGCCAAGCTCGCGCGCCACCTGAAGGCCGAGCACGGCTCGTCGGTCGCGCTGGCCGCGTGCGACGTCTACCGTCCCGGCGGCGGTCGACCAGCTCGTCAAGGTCGGGGCGCAGGTCGGCGCCGACGTCTACGAGCAGGGCACCGACCGCTCGCCGGTGGAGATCGCGCGCTGGGCGCTGGACCGGGCCAAGTCCGAGGGCAAGGACGTCCTGATCGTCGACACCTCGGGGCGCCTGCACGTCGACGAGGCGCTGATGGCCGAGCTCGTCGACATCCGCAAGGCCGTCCGCCCGACGTCCGATCCTGCTCGTGGTCGACGCGATGACCGGCCAGGACGCGGTGAACGTCGCCGAGCAGTTCTCGGCCGCCGTGGACTTCGACGGCGTGCTGATGAGCAAGCTCGACGGCGACGCCCGCGGTGGCGCGGCGCTGAGCGTCAAGGCGGTCACCGGCAAGCCGATCCTGTTCGCCAGCGTGGGGGAGAAGCTCGACCAGCTCGAGCGCTTCCACCCCGAGCGCATGGCGCAGCGGATCCTCGGGATGGGCGACGTGATGTCGCTCATCGAGAAGGCCGAGCGCCAGTTCGACGACGACCAGGCCAAGGAGCTCGAGCGCAAGCTGCGCCGCAACGAGTTCACGCTCGAGGACTTCCTCGACCAGCTCAAGACGCTGCGCAAGATGGGCCCGCTGCAGTCGATCCTGGGCATGCTGCCCGGGCTGTCGGGCCACCAGATGTCGCAGATGAAGGTCGACGAGCGAGAGTTCGACCGCGTCGAGGCGATCATCCTGTCGATGACGCCGGAGGAGCGCCGCCGGCCCGAGCTGATCAAGGGCTCGCGCCGCCTGCGCATCGCCAAGGGGTCGGGCACCAGCGTCCAGGCCGTCAACCAGCTCGTCAAGCAGTTCGACCAGATGCGCAAGCTCATGCGGCAGATGGGGCGGGGCAAGATGCCCGACCTCGGGGCGCTCATGCGCCAGGCCCGCTAACCTGCGCCGTCGCCGATATCGGAGAGGATCCAATGGCAGTACGACTCAGGCTGACCCGCGTGGGCGGCAAGAAGGATCCGGTGTGGCGTGTCGTCGTGGCCGACCAGCGTTCGCCTCGCGACGGGCGCTTCATCGAGCTCGTGGGCCGGTACAACCCGCAGACGCAGCCGTCGACGATCCACCTCAACGAGGAGCGGATCCGCGACTGGCTGAGCAAGGGCGCGCAGCCCACGCCGCAGGTGCGCAAGCTGCTGAAGACGCAGGGCATCGACCCCGCCGTCGCGCTAGCGCGGCATGCGCGAGCTGCTCGAGTATCTCGCGCGGTCGCTCGTCGACGAGCCCGAGAAGGTGTCGGTCGAGCAGTTCGAGGAGGACGACGGCACGGTGGTCCTCGAGCTCGCCGTGGCCGACGACGACTACGGCAAGATCATCGGGCGCGGCGGGCGCACCGCCAACGCCCTGCGCACCGTGGTCAAGGCCGCGGCGGTCAAGGAGAACCGCCGTGTCCTCGTCGACATCGTCGACTGACGTGGCGCCCACGTCCGACGACTGGCTCACCGGTGGTCGGGTGGGCCGTCCGCACGGGCTCGACGGCTCGTTCCACGTCGCGCGAGCCCGCGCCGACCTCCTGCGCGCGGGCCTGGTCGTGCGGGTCGCCGCAGCGCGACGTCGAGATCGTCCGCCGCGCGGGCACCGACGAGCGCCCGATCGTCCGCCTGGCCGGCGTGGACGACCGCGAAGGCGCCGAGGCGCTGCGCGGCGCCGAGGTGCTGATCCCGCGCGCGGCGGCGCCGCCGCTGGAGGAGGACGAGTGGTGGGCCACCGACCTCGAGGGCTGTCGCGTGGTCGACGGCGATCGCGCCCTGGGGCGCGTGCGCCGGCTGCTCGCGCTGCCCTCGTGCGAGGTGCTCGAGGTCGACCCCGGAGACGCGGGCGGGGGCGCCGAGTTCCTCGTGCCGCTCGTGCGCGACGCCGTGCGGTCGGTCGACGTGGAGGCGAAGGTCATCGACGTCGACGCCGCGTTCCTGGGCGACACCGGCCCGCGCCTCGGCCCGCCCGAGGGCGCGGGCTGACCGTGCAGCTCGACGTCATCACGCTGTTCCCGGAGTGGTTCGACTGGTTCCGCCCCCAGCGCCACGTGGCCAACGCGCTGGCCGGCGGCCACGAGCTGCGGACGCTCAACCCGCGCGAGCACACGCCGCTCAGCGGCGGCCAGGTCGACGACACGCCGTTCGGCGGCGGGGCCGGGATGGTGCTGCGCGTCGACGTGATGGACCAGGCGCTGCGCGGCTTCTACGGCGTCGACCCGGTCGAGCTGCGGACCCAGCGCCGCGTGCTCGCCCTGACCCCGGGCGGGCGCATGCTCGACGACCGGTTCGTCGACGAGCTGGCCGCCGAGCCGGCGATCACGCTGCTGTGCGGGCGCTACGAGGGCTTCGACGAGCGCATCGTCCAGCACTTCGCCTCCGACGCGGTGTCGATCGGCCGCTACGTCCTGTCGGGGGGCGAGCTCGCGGCGATGGTCGTCTGCGACGCGGTGCTGCGCAAGCTGCCGGGCGCGCTCGGGCATTCGGACTCGGCCCTCGAGGAGTCCTTCAGCGTCGCCCTGGGCGGCGATCCCGAGTACCCGCACTACACGCGGCCGGCCGAGTACCGCGGCTGGCGCGTGCCCGAGGTGCTGCTGTCCGGCCACCACGAGGAGATCCGCGCTGGAGGCGCGCGCGCAGCCGCGAGCGCGGGGCGTCCGGGCCGGGGGGTTCGCTACCATGAGCCGCCGCGCGGCATGAGCCACTCGGTCGTCGCGCGCCTTCTCCGCCATGAGCACCGTCATCGAAACCCTCGAGCGCGCGCAGCTGCGCCGGGTGCCCGCGGTTCGCGGCCGGCGACCGCGTCGCGCGTCCACTTCCAGGTCATCGAGGGCACGCGCCGCAGGACGCAGGTCTTCGAGGGCGTCGTCATCAAGCGCCAGGGCCACGGCGTGCGCGAGACCTTCACCGTGCGCAAGCAGTCCTTCGGCGTCGGCGTGGAGCGGACGTTCCCGGTGCACTCGCCGAAGATCGAGAAGATCGAGGTCGCCGCCCGCGGTGACGTGCGGCGCGCCAAGCTCTACTACCTGCGCGAGCGCGTCGGCAAGCGCGCCCGCGTGCGGGAGCGCCGCTACACGGGTCCCGAGGAGGCCGTCACGCCGGGCCTGGTTCACGATCCCGCCGCCGCGCTCGAGGCCGAGGCCGCGGCCGAGCCCGAGCGGTCGACGCCGGCGGGGAGACCGCCGAGGACGTCGTCGATGCCGGTGGCGCGGCCGACACCTCGGCCGAGCCCGAGGCGCGGCGGCGGCGACGACGACGACGGCTCCCCGCCCGCGGCCGCCGGCGACGGCTCCCGGCCGCCGAGCCGAGGCCGCCGACGCTGCGCCCGCCGAGCCGGAGGCGGCCGACGCCGACGCGCCGGCCGCGGCTGAGCCCGCCGCCGACGACAGGGCGTGAAGACGAAGCAGAAGACGGCGAGCGGCTCGTTCGTCGAGCTCGTCGTCATCGTCGCCGTCGCGCTCGGCCTCGCGCTCGGCATCCAGGCCTTCCTGGTCAAGCCCTACCGGATCCCGAGCGAGTCGATGGTGCCCACCCTCGAGGTCGGCCAGCGCGTGCTCGTCAACCGGATCGGCAGCCGCTTCAGCGATCCGTCGGTCGGCGACGTCGTCGTCTTCCACCCGCCGGCCGGATCGGAGACCGACACGTGCGGCGATCCCGACCGCAGCGAGGGCGAGGCGTGCAGCCGTCCCACGACGACCGCGCCGACGTGAACTTCATCAAGCGCGTCGTGGCCGGCCCGGGCGACACGATCACCGTTCAGAACGGCCACGTGGTCCGCAACGGCAAGCGCCAGTCCGAGCCGTTCATCGCCAACACGTGCGCCGACGACGCCGGCCGCGGCTGCAATCTGACGACGCCGATCAAAGTTCCCGCCGGTCATTGGTTCATGATGGGCGACAATCGTGGCGAGTCCGACGACAGCCGGTTCTGGGGCCCCGTCCCCGAGAAGTGGATCATCGGCGGAGCCTTTGCCACCTACTGGCCGCCGAAGCGCATCGGCCTCCTCTGAGGCCGCCCCGCGCCGGCCGGCCACGCGCCAAGCGGGGCACCGGCCGGCGCCTGTTCCGCTTCGACCGCGGCCTCGGCGTCCGCTGGGTGGCGGGCGCCGACGAGGCCGGCCGCGGCTGCCTCGCCGGGCCGCTCGTCGCGGCCGCCGTCCTCTTCGACCTCGAGGCGCTCGGCGTCCGCGAGGTCCGCGCGCTCAGCGCGCTGAACGACTCCAAGCAGCACGACGCCGCGGCGCGCGAGGCGCTGTTCCCGCTCGTGCTGCGCACGGCGGTCAAGGTCAACGTCGTCTCGCGCTGCGTGCGCGGCATCGACGGCCGCGGCCTGCACCGCACGAACCTCGCGGCGCTGCGCGACGCCCTCGTCGGCGTCGCCCGCCCCGGCACGCCTGTGCCTGGTCGACGGGTTCGCCGTGCCCGAGTTCGGCTACGAGCAGCGCCCGATCGTCGACGGCGACGCGACGAGCGCCGCGATCGCCGCCGCGTCGATCCTGGCCAAGGTCATCGCGCGACCGCTACATGCACCGCGCCGACCGATTGCACCCCGGCTGGGAGTTCGCCACCCACGTCGGCTACTCGACGCCCGAGCACCGCGAGGCCATCCAGCGCCTCGGCGTCTCGCCCCTGCACCGGCTGTCGTTCCAGAGCATGGCCTACCAGCAGCTCGCGCTGTAGCGCCGCCGGCGGACACGCCCTCCGCTCGCGCGCCATCAGAACGCCGCCTCGAGGTGGTCGAGGCGCAGCAGGCGGCCGCGGGGGTCGATGACGACGCCGACGGCGTCGAAGCGCAGCTCGGACGCGCGCGGGCGCTCGTGGACCTCGGCCAGGTAGGCGGCGGCCATCCGCCGCACCTGCGCCTGCTTGCGCGTCGTGCAGCGCCTCCCACGGCCCGCGACCCGATGCCGATGCGCGACGGGTCTTGACCTCGACGAACACCAGCGTGGCGCCGTCGTGGACGATGAGGTCGATCTCGCCCCAACGCGTGCGGTGGTTGCGCGTGACGAGGTCGTAGCCGAGGCGCTGCAGGTGGGCGAGGGCGAGGTCCTCGCCGGCTCGGCCGAGAAGCTGTCGGGGATCGCCGGGCACGGTCAGTCCACGCTAGGGATCGGCGCGTGACAGCGGACACCGCGTCTGTGCCGATTCTGCGCAGGGATCGCGCCGGCTCTGCGCGGCCTTGGCCCGTCGCGCGAACGCGTGCGTGATCTGTCGCAGATCCGGCACGGATGCGCGGTTTCGCCGTAGCGAGCCCCGGCCTAGCGTGGCCACCGTGCTTGCTCGCGTCACCACCTTCGCCATCGCCGGCATCGACCCCCGGCGCGTCACCGTCGAGGTCGACCTGCGCGCCGGGCTGCCGACGTTCACGATCGTCGGCCTGGGCGACCGTGCCGTGCGCGAGGCGCGCGAGCGCGTCCATGCCGCGATCCTCAACTCGGGCTTCGAGTTCCCGGCGCGACGGGTCACGGTCAACCTCGCGCCGGCGTCGCTGCGCAAGGCCGGGCCGGGCTTCGACCTGGCCATCGCGGCGGGGGTCCTCGCCGCCAGCGGCCAGCTGCCCGCCGAGGCCCTGGAGCGCTTCGCCGTCTTCGGCGAGCTGTCGCTCGGCGGCGAGCTGCGTCCGAGCCGCGGGGTGCTGGCCGTCGCCGAGGGCACGCTGCGCGCGGGCCTGAGCGGGCTCGTCGTGCCCCACGAGCGAGCCGCGCGAGGCGGCGCTGGTCGACGGGCTCGACGTGGTCGGCGCCGGTTCCCTGGCCGAGGTCGCCGAGCTGCTGCGCGGCGGCGACCGCCCGCCGGCGCGCCCGCCGGCCGCGTCTGCGCGCGCGGCACCGTCCACGCTCGCCGACCTGGCCGACGTGCGCGGCCACGCCGACGTGATCGGCGCGCTGACGATCGCCGCCGCGGGCGGCCACAACCTGCTGCTGTCCGGGCCGCCGGGCGTGGGCAAGACGATGCTCGCGCGGCGGCTGCCGTCGATCCTGCCGCCGCTGACGCGCGCCGAAGCGCTCGAGGTCACGCGGATCCACAGCGTCGCGGGGCTTGCACGACGGGATGGCGCTGATCGGCGAGCGGCCGTTCCGCGCGCCGCACCATCAGGTGTCGCCGTCCGGGCTGGTGGGCGGCGGCGCGGTCCCGGTCCCGGGCGAGGCCAGCCTCGCCCACCGGGGCGTGCTGTTCCTCGACGAGCTGTCGGAGTTCCCACGCCCGACGCTCGAGGCGCTCCGCGAGCCGCTCGAGGACGGCCGCGTCGCGATCGTCCGCGGGCAGCGCACCGCGATCTTCCCGACGCGCTTCATGCTCGTCGCGGCCACCAACCCGTGCCCGTGCGGGCACGCGCCCACCCGGCGGTGCCGCTGCACCGAGGCCGACCTCGTCCGCCACCGCCGCAGGCTGAGCGGGCCGCTGCTCGACCGCATCGACCTCTTCCTGCACCTGCAGCGGCCGGACGCGGCGCAACTGGCCGGCGCGTCCGTCACGACGTCGGCGCAGGAGCGCGAGCGCGTCCTGGCCGCGCGCGAGCGCCAGAGCGCGCGCCTGGACGGCACCGGCGTGACCTGCAACGCGGACATGGACGCGGCCCTTCTGCGCACGCACGCCGACGTCTCGTCGGCCGCGGAGCGCACGCTGCTCGACGCCTACCGCCGCGGGACGCTCAGTGCCCGCGGGCGCGACCGGGCGCTGCGCGTGGCGCGCACGATCGCCGACCTGTGCGGTGCGGCGCGGATGGCGCGGGCGCACGTCGTGGCCGCGCTCGGCTACCGCCACGACCAGGAACTGGCCGACGGGGAGGTGGCGTGACGCGCGCGTGCGACGCCTGCCTGCGGCGGACCTGGCTCATCGCCCGGCTGGCCGGCGCCATCGACGTGGCGCGCCGCCGGCGCCGTCCGCTCCGGGAGATCCTGGCCCTGCCGGCCGAGCGGCTCGTCGCCGGTCTCGGCCGCGGCGCGGACCACGCGATCCTCGAGGAGATCGAGCGCCTGCGCCCGCCCGACCTGCGCGCGGCGGTCGAGCGCGCGAGCCTCGAGGCGATCTGCCGCCACGACGCGGCCTACCCCGACCGCCTGCGCGATCTCGCGGACGCCCCGGCCGTGCTCTTCGTGGCCACGCGCCGGCGATGCGGCCCGGCGGCTCGTGCGGACCGTGGGCGGCACGCTGGACGATGGCTCGAACGCGGTGGCGATCGTCGGCACCCGCCGGGCGTCGGGCGAGGGCAGTCGAGGTCGCGCGGGGCCTGGGCCGGGGCCTGGGTGCGGCGGGCGTGACCGTGGTCAGCGGGATGGCGCTGGGGGTCGACAGCGCGGCGCACGCGGGCGCGCTCGACGCCGGCGCGCCGACGGTCGCCGTGCTGGCCGGCGGCGCGGACGTGCCCTACCCGGCGAGCAAGCGCTGGCTCTACCAGAGGATCCGCGCTCGACGGGCTGCGTCGTCTCCGAGCTGCCGCCGGGCTTCGAGCCGTTCCGCTGGAACTTCCCGGCGCGCAACCGGATCATCGCCGCGCTCGGCCAGATGACGATCGTGGTCGAGGCCGCCGAGCGCTCGGGGTCGCTGATCACCGCCGAGGTGGCGGCCGACCTCGGCCGCGACCTCGGCGCCGTGCCCGGCCCGGTGACGGCGTGGCGGGCGGCGGGCACCAACGCGCTGCTGCGCGACGGCGCCACGCTGATCCGCGACAGCCGCGACGTCCTGGACGCGGTCGTCGGCGTCGGCGTCCGGCCCGAGGCGACCGCAGCCGCGCCGACGCCGGCGCTCGAGCCGCGGCTCGCGTCGATCCTGCGCGCCGTCGGCGACGGGCGCGACACGCTCGCCGCGCTGGCCGGAACGCCCGATCAGGCGCAGGCCACGCTGCGGGCCCTGACCGAGCTCGAGCTCGGCGGCCACCTGCGGCGCGTGCCGGGCGGGCGCTACGTGGTGCTCCGGCGATGCTGAGCCCGGGGCCGTGTCGACGCGCTGTCCGGCCGGACCGCGACGGACCCCTATCCTTGCTCGCCGTGTCCGGCACCTCGCAGCTGCGCATCCCCGTCTGCCTGTCGATCGCGGGCTCGGACTCCGGCGGCGGAGCGGGCATCCAGGCCGACCTCAAGGCCTTCGCCCGCCAGGGGGTGCACGGCACGACGGCGATCACCGCGATCACCGCGCAGAACACGGTCGGGGTGCTGGGCGTCGAGGCGGTCTCGCCGGCGATGATCGTCGAGCAGGTCCGCGCCGTCGTCGAGGACATCGGCGTGGACGCGGTGAAGGTCGGCATGCTCGGCTCCGTGGCCAGCGCGCAGGCCGTCGGGCGCGCGCTGGACCTGCTGCCCGCGGGCACGCCGGTCGTCGTCGACCCGGTGATGGTGGCCGAGTCCGGCGCGCGGCTGCTGGACGCCGACGCCCAGGACGCGCTCGTCGACCTCGTGCTGTCGCGGGCGACCGTCGTGACCCCGAACCTGCCGGAGGCGCGGGTGCTGGCCGGCGACGGCGAGCTCGAGGTCGCCGACCTGGCCCGCGCCGTGCACGCCCTGGGCCCGCCGCCGTCGTCGTCACCGGCGGTCATCGCGAGACGGTCACCGACGTGCTCTTCGACGGTGAGCGGATCGTCGAGATCCCCGGCGAGCGCTTCGCCGACGGCGCCGCGCACGGCTCGGGCTGCACGCACTCGTCGACGCTCGCCGCGCGCCTGGCGCTCGGCGACGACCTGGTCGACGCGGCGCGCGAGGCCAAGCGCGTGGCCGCCGAGGCGGTCCGCGACGGGCTGCGCGGGATCGGGCGGGGCGCGGGGCCGGTTGACGTCCTCGGGGTCGGCGCGGCGACCGGCCTGGAAGCTCGGCGGGCTCTGACATAATCGGCCGGTGAGGTTCCTGCGCATGAAGCCGGGGCACGGGGAGGTGCTCATCGCGGAGGGCGACGTCGACGTGGCCGCGGACGAGGAGCTGCTCGTCGAGGCGTTCCGCCGGCAGCTCGACGAGGGCCTGTGGGCGGCGGTGCCCAGCCGCTCGCGCGACGGCCGGCGCCAGGCGCACATGGTCAGGTCGTTCGACGAGATCCCGCGCGACGCCGACCGCGTCATCTTCTTCCCCCGCGCCGCCGGCGGCGCTGAGATGGCGAGCGGGCCAGGTCGGAGCCACGATGCTGCTCGCCTCCATCGCCATCGGCGTCGTGATCCTCGCGCTGCTCTGGGACCTCCTGCTGCCGCCGCTGACGCGACGCGCTCGAGCGCCATCGCGCGCGGCGCGCGATCGTCCCCTCGACCGGGGGCTACGACCCCGGGCGCGAGCGCCGCGCCGAGCAGCGCGCGCGCCAGCTGCTGCGCTCGTGCGTCAACGACGAGGAGTGGGCGATGTACCGCGACCTCGGCTTCATCCGCGTCTGGGGTGGCCTGGCCCGCGCGCCCAAGCGCCCTGGGGTCACGGTCGTGCGAGGACCGGCGCGCCGGCGCCCCGTACGCCTACCTCGTCTACCCGCACAAGCCGATCGTCGCCTACCTGGCGCAGACGCGCGAGCTGCTCAACGAGTACTGCGTCGCCTTCCCCGACGAGACGCGGCCCTACGGCAGCGCCCGGCTGCCCGACTCCGACGACGTGCTGGCCAAGTGGATGGCGCTGACCGGCGACGAGCGCCGGCTGATCGCCACGGCCAACATGCACCTGCCCGGGCCGGCAGGTCGACCCCAAGCAGGTCCGTCGCGACCTCTGGCGCCTGAGCCAGTGGGAGCGCGAACGCCTCCGGCGCTCCCAGCGTCCGGAGGGGAGCGTTCCCGCGCCGTGACCAGCGGCGCGAGCAACGGCTTCGACCCCAAGCACCGCAGCCGCGCCCTCACCGAAGGCCCGGCGCGCGCTCCGGCGCGCGCCTACCTCAAGGGCATCGGCTTCGACGACGAGGCGCTGGCCAAGCCGATCATCGGCGTGGCCTCGACCTGGATCGAGACGATGCCGTGCAACTTCCACCTGCGCGCGCTGGCCGCCAAGGTCAAGGAGGGCATCCGCGACGCGGGCGGCACGCCGATGGAGCTCAACACGATCGCGATCTCCGACGGGATCACGATGGGCACGAGCGGGATGAAGACGTCGCTCGTCTCGCGCGAGGTGATCGCCGACTCGATCGAGCTCGTCGCCCGCGGCCACCTGTTCGACGCCGTGATCGCGCTCAGCGGCTGCGACAAGACGATCCCCGGCACGGTCATGGCGCTCGCGCGCCTCGACGTCCCCGCGCTGATGCTCTACGGCGGCTCGATCCCGCCCGGGCGCTTCGAGGGCCACGACGTCACCATCCAGGAGGTCTTCGAGGCCGTCGGCGCGCACGCCGCGGGCAAGATGAGCGACGAGCGGCTGCACGAGCTCGAGGGCGTCGCCAGCCCGGGCGCCGGCGCGTGCGGCGGCCAGTTCACCGCCAACACGATGGCGATGGCCTTCGAGGTCCTCGGCATCTCGCCGATCGGGCCGTCGATGGTGCCCGCCCAGGACGCCACGAAGGCCGAGGTCGCCTACGAGGCGGGCCGGCTCGTCATCGACGTCCTGCGGCGCGGCGTGCGCCCGAGCGACATCATCACGCGCGACGCGCTGGAGAACGCGATCGCGGCCGTCACGTCGAGCGGCGGCTCGACCAACGGCGTGCTGCACCTGCTCGCCGTCGCGCGCGAGGCGGGGATCGAGCTGTCGATCGACGACTTCGACCGCATCAGCGAGCGCACGCCGCTGCTGTGCGACCTCAAGCCCGGCGGGCGCTACGTGGCCGTCGACCTGCACGAGGCCGGCGGCGTCGCCGTCCTCGTCGACCGGCTGCGCGAGCTCGGCGTCCTGCACGAGGAGGCCATCACGGTCACCGGCCAGACGCTGGGCGAGATCGCCGACGGCGCGCGGGAGACGCCGGGCCAGCGCGTCGTGCGCCCGCTCGCCGACCCGCTCAAGGCCACCGGCGGCCTGGCCATCCTGCGCGGCAACCTCGCCCCCGAGGGCTGCGTCGTGAAGCTCGCCGGCCACGAGCGGCGCCGTCACCAGGGCCCGGCGCGCGTCTTCGAGGGCGAGGAGGCGGCCATGGACGCCGTGACCCACGGTGGGATCACCGAGGGCGACGTGGTCGTCATCCGCAACGAGGGCCCCGCCGGCGGCCCCGGCATGCGCGAGATGCTCGCCGTCACCGCGGCGATCAACGGCGCCGGCCTGGGCGAGCACGTGGCGCTGCTCACCGACGGGCGCTTCTCGGGCGCCACCCACGGCTTCATGGCCGGCCACGTCGCGCCCGAGGCCGCGCGCGGCGGGCCGATCGCGGCGGTCCACGACGGCGACGAGATCACGATCGACGTCGACCGCCGGCGGCTCGACGTCGCGCTCGACGACGACGAGATCGCCCGCCGCGTGGCCGCGTACGAGGCGCCGGCCAACCGCGACGCGAGCGGGGTGCTGGCCAAGTACGCCGCGCTGGTGGGCAGCGCCTCGGAGGGCGCGGTCACGCTCGGCTGACCCACGCCCGACGGTCGTCGGCCGCGCCCCGCGCTGGGACCCGCACCGCAGCGCACCGCCGCGCCCCGCACCGCCGGCCGCGCCCGCACCGCCCATGCGCATCGCCATCGACATCGACTCCACGCTGCACCACTACTGGGACGTGCTGTCGGCGTCGGCCAAGCGGCGCTTCGGCATCGACCTGCCCTACGACCACCAGCTCACGTGGGCGATCTCGCGGCTGCGCGCCGAGCAGCTGCGGGCGTGCGTCGAGGACACCCACAGCGACGCGGCGATCGCCGCCGCCAAGCCCTACCCGGGCGCCGTCGAGGCCGTCAACGCCTGGCACGAGGCCGGCCACTTCATCCACATCACCAGCCATCGCGCCGACCGCTGCCACGACGCCACCGCGCGCTGGCTCCAGGACATCGGGCTGCGTCACGACGAGCTCTACTGCTCGGCCGACAAGCTCAGCCGCTGTCGCGAGATCGGGATCGACCTGCTCATCGACGACAGCCCGGTCAACATCGCCGGTGCGCTCGAGGCCGGAATGGCGGCCGCCACGCTCCGCCATCCGTGGAACGCGGACGTCTGCGACGAGGAGGACGTGATCTGCGCCGAGAACTGGACGGATCTCGCACGTCGCCTGGGGCCGGTCCTCGACGGAGGCCCTCGGCGCCGCGTTGCCTGAGGGCCGCCGCTCACCCCGGAAAATCGTCCATCGGTCTCAAACGCCCAGGCCGGCGCGATTGAACGCTTGCAATGGTGGGAACCGCTCGACCGACCTCTTATCCTGAGCTCAGCCGTCCGCCTCTCCTCGCTGCGCTTGCGTTCCAGAATCCTGATCCTCTCCGTCGTGCTCGTCGGCCTGCTCGTCATCGCGTCCGGGGCCGCGTACGCCTACGACCAGAGCCGCAAGGACGTGATCGGCAAGGGCGTCCGGGCAGGCGGGGTCTCCCTGCAGGGCCTCACGCGTGCGCAGGCACGGGCCAAGCTCGATCGTCTCATCATGGAGCCGCTGGCGCGGCCGATCGTCGTGCACCACGACACGTCGACCTGGAAGCTCGGCGCGCGCGAGGCGCGCATCGCCGTCGACCTCGACGCGATCGTCGACGACGCGATGGCCCGCAGCCGCAGCGGCGACATGTTCAGCCGCACGGTGCGCAACCTGACGGGCGAGTCGCTGGACGCCGACCTCGAGCCGACCGTGCGCTACTCCGACCGCGCGGTCGTCCGCATGCTCGACAAGATCCGCCGCGCGATCGACCGCCCGGCGCGCGACGCCACCGTGAAGATCGACGCCGGCGGCGTCGACCGGCGCTCGAGCCGCACGGGCCTGGCCGTCCGCGCCAGCTCGCTGCACCGCAAGATCCGCCGGGCGCTCGTCTCGACCACGGCGGACCGGACGATGGTCGCGCGCACCCGCAAGATCCAGCCCAAGGTGAGCACGAGCCGAGCTCGACGAGCGCTACCGCACCGTCCTGATCATCAACCGCAACTCGTTCCAGCTCACGCTCTACAAGAAGCTGCGGGTCGAGAAGTCGTTCCGGATCGCCGTGGGCAAGGTCGGCCTGGAGACGCCGGCCGGCCTCTACAACATCCAGAACAAGGCGGTCAACCCGGCCTGGCACGTGCCCGACAGCGACTGGGCCGGCGAGCTGCGCGGCAAGGTCATCGCCGGCGACGACCCGTCCAACCCGCTCAAGGCGCGCTGGATGGGCATCTACGACGGCGCGGGCATCCACGGCACGGACGCCGACGGCTCGATCGGCACGGCGGCGTCCCACGGCTGCATCCGGATGCGGATCCCGGACGTGATCGAGCTGTACGACGAGGTGCCCGTCGGGGCCCCCGTCTACATCGCCTAGCGTCGCCGACGCGTCGCCGCGGGTCGCTCCTCCACGGCTAGCCCGACGAGCCCCACGCAGCGATCTCCGCGATCGGGACCTCCTCCCAGCCCCGAGCCGCGAGCAGGGCGTGGTGGTCGGAGTGGCGAAGTACGAGCGTGCCGATGAACACGCCCCGCTCCCGCTTGCGCATCACCGCGAACCACATCGTCGTCGCGTCGCCGCTGCCCTGGACCCGCAGCCACGGCCGCGGCGGCGGCGCCGCGTCGGTGCAGATCCCGGCGTCGATGAGCTGGCGCTGGGTCGCCACCTGACCGCTGCTCGTGTCGATGAAGAACGACGCCACCGACATCGAGGATAGGGCCGCCCGCCAGCCCGAGCTGCACGGCCCTGGCGCCGCGCGCTCGCCGTGTTCGACGCCGACCTGCGCCGCCACGGCGCGGCCGAGAAGACCCGCCACGCCTACGGCGTCGACATCGGCCAGTTCGCCGTGTGGTGCAGCCGGCAGTCGGTCGCGCCCGCGGAGGTCACCGCGCGGACGCTGCGCCGCTACGCCGCGACGCTCTCCGAGCGCCGCCAGCAGCCCGCGACCGTCGCGCGCAAGCTCGCCGCGCTGCGCTCGCTTCTACCGCACGCTGCGCGAGCACGGCACGATCGCCCACAACCCGGCCGAGCTCGTCCCGTCGCCCAAGCGCCCGCGCCACCTGCCGCGCGTCCTGCGCCCCGACGAGATGGCCGCCGCTGCTCGACCGCATCCCCGCCTCCACGCCGCTCGAGCTGCGCGACCGCGCGCTGTTCGAGCTGGCCTACTCCAGCGGCCTGCGCGCCGAGGAGCTCGTCACGCTCGACCTCGGTGTCGGTCGACTTCGACGCCGAGGAGCTGCGCGTCGAGGGCAAGGGCTCCAAGACGCGCATCGTGCCCGCCGGCGAGCCCGCGCTCGCGGGCGCTGGCCCGCTACCTGGAGCGCGCCCGGCCGGCGCTCGCCGCCGGTGACGGCGAGCCCGCGCTGTTCCTGTCGAAGTCCGGCCGGCGGCTGTCGACGTCCGACGTGCGCCGGCGCCTGCGCGTGTGGACGCGCCAGGCCGCCGTCCAGGGCGGCGTGTCGCCCGCACGCGCTGCGCCATTCGTTCGCGACCCATCTGCTCGAGGGCGGCGCGGACCTGCGCGCGATCCAGGAGCTGCTCGGGCACGCGTCGATCTCCACGACGCAGATCTACACTCGGGTAGAGTCCGCGCGGCTCAAGTCGGCCTACGCCAAGAGCCATCCGCGGGCCTGAACGGACAGAGTGGAGACGAACGTCAAAGCGATCGAGCTGCGGGACCTGTGGCGCCGCTACAAGGCGTCCGGCGACGTTCACGCGCGAGAGCGCCTGACGGTCGCCTACTCGCCGCTGGTCAAGTACGTCTCGGGCCGCATGGCCTCCGGCCTGCCCGCCCACGTCGACGAGGCCGACCTCATCTCCTACGGCCTGGTCGGGCTGATCTACGCGATCGAGCGCTTCGAGCTCGAGCGCGAGATCAAGTTCGAGACCTACGCGATCACCCGCATCAAGGGCGCGATCATCGACGAGCTGCGCTCGCTGGACTGGGTGCCGCGCTCGGTCCGCGCCCGCGCCCGCGAGATCGAGAAGGCCAACGCCAAGCTCGAGCACAAGCTCCAGCGCGCGCCGACCGACGAGGAGATGGCCGTCGAGCTGAAGGTCAGCGTCGAGGACTTCCAGGACGCGCTGCGTGCAGATCTCCAACTCGACCGTCGCCGCGCTCGACGAGCTGTGGACGGTCAGCGACTCCAGCGGCGACGCAGGTCTCGCTGCTGGACACGCTGCACGACCCCGACGCGCCCGACCCGGCCCAGGTCATCGACCAGACCGACCTCAAGGACCGCGTCGCCGACGCGATCGCGCGGCTGCCCGAGCGCGAGAAGCTCGTCGTCGCGCTCTACTACTACGAGAACCTGACGCTGCGCGAGATCGGCGAGGTCCTCGGCGTCACCGAGTCGCGCGTCTCCCAGCTGCACACCAAGGCCGTGCTGCGGCTGCGCTCGCGGCTCGTCGAGGTCTGAGGAACGGCACGAGCCGCCTGGATCTCAGGTGGAACGTTGGTGCACGGCCCACTAGGGTCCGGCGCCACGGTCCCCGAGGAGAGGAGACAACGGCATGCACAAGGCCGACCGCATCCGCAACGTGGCCCTCGTCGGCCATCGCGGCAGCGGGAAGACCTCGCTGAACGAGGCGCTGCTCTTCCAGGCCGGCGCGATCAACCGGCTGGGCGCGGTGACCGACGGCACCACGTCGTCGGACGCGGACCCCGACGAGCAGGCGCGGCAGATGTCGATCTGCGCGGCGCTGAGCTCGTTCGAGTGGGAGGAGCGCAAGATCAACCTGATCGACACGCCGGGCGAGCCGAGCTTCGTCGCCGACGCGCTGGGCGCGATGCGCGTGTGCGAGTCGGCGGTCTTCGTCGTCAACGCCGTCATGGGCGTCGAGGTCACGACCACCCGCCTGTGGGAGCGCGCCGAGGAGCTCGACCTGGCGCGGATGATCTTCGTCAACATGCTCGACCGCGAGCGCGCCGACTTCTTCCGCGCGCTGGACGGCCTGAAGGGCGCCTTCGGCCCGCACGTCGTGGCCACCGAGATCCCGATCGGCGCCGAGCACGACGTCCGCGGCGTCATCGACCTCGTCGACATGAAGGCCTACGAGTACGAGGACGCGTCCCGGCCAGCCGCGACAACTGCCGCGAGATCCCGATCCCCGACGAGCTCGCCGACCTGGCGCAGGAGTACCGCGAGAAGCTCATGGACGAGGTCGCCGAGGTCTCCGAGTCGCTCATGGAGCGCTACCTCGAGGGCGAGGAGATCTCCCACGAGGAGATCGTCACCGCGCTCAAGGACGGCACGAACCACGGCGGCATCTTCCCCGTGGTCTGCGGCGTCGCGACGCGCAACCTGGCCACCAACCGCCTGCTCGACGCGATCGTCGAGGACCTGCCGTGCACGGTCAAGCACGGCGCGCTGGAGCTGCCCGAGGTCACGCTGGAGCCCGACGACGACGCGGAGCTGTTCGCCTACGTCTTCAAGACCAAGGCCGACCCGTTCGCCGGGCGCATCAACTTCTTCCGCGTCTACCAGGGCACCATGCGCCCCGACAGCCACGTGCTCAACACGCGCGCCCACGCCAAGGAGCGCATCGGCAAGCTGCTCGTCTTCCAGGGCAAGGACACCGGCCACGCCGACGCCTTCGGGCCGGGCGACATCGGCGCGGTGGCCAAGCTCAAGGAGACGCGCGCCGGCGACTGGCTGGCCGCGCGCGACGAGCCGATCTCGATGCCCGCAGATCAAGCTGCCCCAGCCGGTCATGGCCTTCGCGATCGAGTCCAAGGCCAAGGGCGACGAGGACAAGGTGTTCACCTCGCTGCGCCGCCTGCAGGAGGAGGACCCGACGATCGACCTGCACCGCGACCAGCAGACGGGCGACCAGATCGTCGCCGGGCTGTCGCAGGTCCACGTCGAGGTCATCGTCGACCGCCTCAAGGAGCGCTTCGGCGCCGAGGTCACGCTCAAGCCGCCGCGCGTCCCCTACCAGGAGACGATCCGCAAGCCGGCCAAGGCGCACGGGCGCCACAAGAAGCAGACCGGCGGCCGCGGCCAGTTCGGCGACTGCCACATCGAGATCGAGCCGCTGGCCGAGGGCACCGGCTTCGAGTTCGTCAACGCGATCAAGGGCGGCGTGATCCCGCACAGCTTCATCCCCGCGGTCGAGAAGGGCTGCCTGGAGGCGATGGCCCACGGCGCGGTCGCCGGCTACCCGGTCAAGGGCGTGCGGGTGCGCCTGCACGACGGCTCCTACCACACCGTCGACTCGTCGGAGATGGCGTTCAAGCTGGCCGGCTCGATGGCCATGCGGCAGGCGCTCGAGCAGGCCGGGCCGGTGCTGCTGGAGCCGATCATGCTCGTCACGCTGAGCGTGCCCGAGGACGCCGTCGGCGACGTCATCGGCGACCTCAACTCACGCCGCGGGCGGCCGCCGGGCATGGAGCCCGGGCCGGCGGGCATGACCGAGGTCAAGGCCGAGGTCCCGATGGCCGAGATGCTCACCTACGCGCCCGACCTGCGCTCGCTGACCGGCGGCCAGGGCGACTACACGATGGAGTTCCTGCGCTACGAGGAGGTGCCCGGCCACCTGGCCCAGAAGGTGGTCGACGAGGCCCGGGAGGAGTCGAGGCGGTGCGCGCCTGAGCGGCGCCCCCGCCCGGATGGGCGTGCGGCCGGGGGTGCCCTCGCTGGTACCCTCGGTCGCCACGTGACGCGGAAGTCGATCAGCACGAGCAAGCCCGTCGTCAACTGCGACGTGTGCGGCCGGACGCTGCTGCGGGGCGAGACGCCCGACGTCTTCCTCGCCGCGGGCTCGAAGAAGAACGTCTGCGAGCTGTGCACCCAGCGTGCCTCGCACGAGGGCTGGATCCGCGAGGGCCTCGACGGGGCGACCGTGCGCGCGACCGAGCACAACGGCCGCTCGCGGTCGCTGCTGTCGCGGCTGCGCCCGCGCCACACCGCGCGCGAGCACGACGACGAACGCCCACGCCGACGCGCCGCGCGACAGCCGCCACGTCCACCCCCCGGCCGCCCCGGCGCCCGAGCGCCCGCCGCAGCGCGAGCAGCGCTCGGTCCACGCCATCCCGACCAACGCCGACCTGAAGATGGCCCGCGCGCTGGACCTGTTCAACGCCAGCGGGCATCCGCGCACCGTGGCCGGCGTGTCGCGCTCGCTCGGCCCGCCGATCGTCGCCGTGCGCCCGTCGCCCACGGAGGGCAGCGTGGTGACGATCGTCGTCGGCTGGGAGCTGAGCTGGTACCGCTACGAGGTCGACCTCGGCGACGAGGCCGCCGGCGTGCGGCTGGTCGGGCAGGGCGCCGAGCTCAGCGAGCTCGAGCCGGTCGACCAGATCGCCAACGCGGCCGCCGACGACCACGGCGGCTTGCACGTGGTCGCCCAGCAGGCATAGTTCTCGCGCCGGTGAACCCGTCCGTCCTCACCCCGGAGCGCCAGTGATCTACTCGGTCGTGCCCGAAGAGCTCGCCCCCGAGCTGTACGAGCGCCTCGTTGCGTACTACAAGGACGACCCCAACGTGAAGGTCATCATCGACCGGCGCAAGAGCGAGCGGCGCGAGAAGGGCGTCGTCGACACCAGCGGGCAGCGCGAGCGCCGCGACCGGCGCCGGTCGCGGGTGCCGGGCGAGTTCCCGCCGCTCGACACCACCGAGTGACTCCGGGCGCGGGGCGGGCGCCCGGTGAAGCTCGTCGTCCACGTCGACGGCGGCGCCCGCGGCAACCCGGGGCCGGCGGCCGCGGCGGCCGTCGTCTCGACCCCCGACGGCGACGTCGTCGACGAGGCCCACGAGCTGCTCGGCGTGGCCACGAACAACGTGGCCGAGTACCGCGGCCTGCTGCTCGGGCTGGCGCGCGCCCGCGCGCTGGGCGCCACCGAGGTCGAGGTCGTCAACGACTCCGAGCTCGTGGCCAAGCAGGTCAACGGCGAGTACAAGGTCAAGCACCCCGACATGAAGCCGCTGCACGCCGAGGCGACGTCGGCGCTGGGGCAGTTCGACCGCTGGACGGTGCGAAGCGTCCCGCGGGCCAGGAACGCGGACGCCGACGCGCTCGTCAACGCCGCGCTCGACGCCGTGCGCTGAGCGACGCACTCGGCGCTAAGGGAACCGGGCCATGGTTGCCGATACGTCGCACATGCAGACCGCGCCCGCGTCCGTGTCCACCTCCGGGATCACCGAGCCTTCGCATCGGGGTCGCAACCCGAAGCAGATCGGCGACATCGTCGTCGCGTTCGGCTACGCCTCCCACGAGGCCGTCGACGCCGCGATCCAGGAGGCCCAGGCGACGGGCGGGCGCACCGGCGAGGTGCTCCTCGAGCGCGGCGTGCTGACCCCCGACCAGCTCGCGCGCGTGATCGCGGAGCGATTCGGCGTGGACCACGTCGACCTCGACATCTTCCGCGTCGACATGACCGCGGCCAACCTGCTGCCGCCGTCGGCCGCGCGGCGCTACTCGGCCGTGCCCGTCGGCTTCCTCGACGGGCCCACGCTGCTCGTCGCCATGGTGGACCCCGGCAACGTCCTGGCCATCGACGACATCTCCCTGATGACCTCCTACGACGTGCGCCCGGCCGTGGCCGTGCAGGAGGACGTCACCGCGCTCATCGCGCGCCTGAACCAGCTCGAGGACGCGGGCGTCGAGGAGGTCGTCGAGGAGGACGACGGCCCCGAGGTCGTCGAGCTGCGCGAGTCCGGCGACGATGCGCCGGTGGTCAAGCTCGTCCACTCGCTCGTCGCCCAGGCCGTCGACCAGGGCGCCTCGGACGTCCACTTCGAGCCTGTCGGCGGCGACCTCGTGGTCCGCTTTCGGATCGACGGCGTGCTCAGCGAGGCCACGCGCGTCCCGCGCAAGCTCGTGCCCGGCGTCGTCTCGCGCATCAAGATCATGTCCGACCTGGACATCGCCGAGCGGCGCATCCCGCAGGACGGCCGCACCGCGCTGAGCATCGACCGCCGCCGCGTCGACGTGCGCGTCGCCACGCTGCCGCTCGTCGGGGGCGAGGGCGCGGTGCTGCGGATCCTCGACAAGGAGGGCATGTCGGTCGACCTCGACGACCTCGGGATGGCCGAGCGCGAGCGCGAGCGCTTCGTCGACGCCTTCACGCGGCCGCACGGCGCGGTGCTGGTCACCGGCCCGACCGGCTCGGGCAAGACGACGACCCTGTACGGCGCGCTGAGCCGGCTGCACACGCCGGAGAAGAACATCATCACGATCGAGGATCCCGTCGAGTACGAGATGGCCGGGGTCAAGCAGATGCAGATCAACCCGCGCGCCGGCCTGACCTTCGCCAACGGGCTGCGCTCGATGATGCGCGCCGACCCGGACATCATCATGGTCGGCGAGATCCGCGACAAGGAGACCGCGCAGATCGCGGTCGAGGCCGCGCTGACCGGCCACCTCGTCCTCTCCACCCTGCACACCAACGACGCGCCGGGCGCGATCGCGCGCCTGATCGAGATGGGTGTCGAGCCCTTCCTGGTGGCCAGCGCGGTGAGCTGCGTGCTCGCCCAGCGCCTGGCCCGCCGGCTGTGCGACGGGTGCAAGCGCGAGGTCATCGTGGACGGCGACGCCGTGCGCGCCAACGGCTACCGGATCGCCGACGACCGCGTCGTCGCCTACGAGCCGGTCGGCTGCGGTCGCTGCGGCGGCACCGGCTACAAGGGACGCGTCGGCCTCTACGAGGTCATGCCGGTCAACGAGGAGATCCGCACGCTGGCCGTCTCGCGTGCCTCGGCCGACGAGATCGCCGACGCGGGCATGCGCGCGGGGATGCGCGGCCTGCGCGACGAGGGCCTGGACAAGGTCCGCGCCGGCGTGACGTCGTTCGCCGAGCTCGCCCGCGTCACCCTGTAGGCCGACGGGCGGCGGGCCGCGAGTCAGTCGGCGGCGGCTCCAGCAGCCCGCGCTGCCACGACCACGTCGAGCGCCAGCGCCTTGTAGCCGACGTCGTCGAACAGGACGACGAGCGCGTGGTGGTCGTCCTCGTAGCGCTGCACCACGCCCGCGCCCCACTCGGCGTGGGCGACGCGCGAGCCGACCGGGAACGGCTCGCCTCGCCATCGTCGTCACCGGCTCGGACGCGGCCCGCGCGGCAGTTGTCGCAGTGGCCGCACGGACCCTCGAAACGGCTCGCCGAAGTAGGACAGGACGAACTCGCGCCGGCATCCGCGCGTCTCGGCCAGGCCACGCATCATCTCCACGCGCGAGTCGCTCGAGCTCGCGGCGATCCTCCTCCTCGTGCAGCGCGTCGCGCACGGCGTCGTCGATCGGCGGAGCGTCCGGCGCCGCCACCACGTGGCCGCTGGGCAGCACCTGGACCGCTCCGGCGCCGGTCAGGCGCGACACCGCCGTCGCCAGCCTGGACAGCGAGAGCTCGGTGCGCCGCTGCAGCTCGGCGGGCGCCACCGGCTCGGACGCCGCTCCGACGGCCACGGCTACGTCGCGCAGATCGTCCTCGCCGACCTGGCCGCCGCCGGCGAAGAACCGCCGCAGCCCGAGGTCCTCCGGGCGGTAGAACAGCACCGCGTCGGCGGGCCGTCCGTCGCGGCCGGCACGACCGATCTCCTGGTACCACGCGTCGACCGACTCCGGCACGTCGGCGTGGAAGACGAAGCGCACGTCGGCCTTGTCGACGCCCATGCCGAACGCGGTCGTGGCCACGATCACGCCGGCCGTCGCCGTCGTCCATGAAGCGCTCCTGCGTCGCCTCGCGCCGGGAGGCCTTCAGCCCGGCGTGGTAGGCGACCGCGTCGACGCCGCGCTCGATCAGCGCCTGCGCGAGTTGCTCCGTGCGCTTGCGCGTGGCGGCGTAGACGATCCCGGGCTTGGCCGCTGCGGCCACCCGCGTCGAGCAGCGCGCGGTCCTTGTGGCGCTCGTCGTGGAAGCGCTGACGGCGAGCTCGAGGTTCGGCCGGTCGAAGCCGCGCACGACGATCTCGGGCTCGCGCAGGCCCAGGCGCCGGACGATCTCCTCGCGCACGGGCGGCGCCGCGGTCGCGGTCAGCGCCAGCACGGTGGGCTGACCGAGCGCCTCGATCGCGGCGCCCAGCCGCAGGTAGTCGGGACGGAAGTCGTGGCCCCACTCCGAGACGCAGTGCGCCTCGTCGACGACGATCAGCGACGGCCGGCCGGCGGCCAGCTCGTCGACGAGCTCGCTCGTTGGCGAGCTGCTCCGGGGCGAGGAACAGGAACTCGAGGGCGTCGTCGGCCAGGTCGGCCAGCGCGCCGGCCCGCTCGCCCTCGGTCAGGCTCGAGTTCAGCGGCGCGGCGCCCAACGCGCGCTCGCGCAGGTTGTCGACCTGGTCGCGCTGCAGGGCGATCAGCGGCGAGACGACGAGCGTGGCGCGCTCCAGGAACAGCCCGGCGAGCTGGTAGATCGCCGACTTGCCCGAGCCGGTGGAGAGCACGGCGAGCGTGTCGCGGCCGTCGAGCACGGCGGCGATCGCCTCGCCCTGGCCCGGACGCAGCGCCTCGAAGCCGAGGATTTCGCGCGCCGCGCGCTCGACACGGGCGCGCGTCAGCGCAGGCCCAGGCGCCGGATCTCGATCGCCGGGCATCGGTCCATGACGACCTGCAGGCCCGCGGCCCGCGCGCGTCCGGCCGCCGCCTCGTCGATCACGCCGAGCTGCAGCCAGACCGTCGTGGCGCCGATCGCGATCGCCTCGTCGACGTGCGCGCCGGCGGCGTCGGCGCGACGGAAGACGTCGACCACGTCGACGGGCGGGTCGCCGCCGAGAGCGTGGAGCGTGGGGTGCACCTGCTCGCCGAGGATGCTCTCGCCGGCGGCGTCCGGGTTGACGGGCACGATCCGGTTGCCCCGCTCCTGCAGCAGCCGGGCGATGCGGTGGCTGTCGCGGCCCGGGCGCGGAGAGCAGCCGACCACGGCCCACGTGCGCGGGGACGACAGCAGGTCGCGGATCGCGTCGTCGAGGTCGTGCTCCGGGCCGATGCGCTGCAGGCTAGTGGTTGCGTCCGCGGGTCCGTGCGGACGGGACCGCGCGCCGAGCCCGCGCCACCAGCGGCTCAGCGGCGCCCGCTGCGACGACCGGCGGCGACCGAGCGCTTCGTGGCCGCGACGTAGCGACGCGCGGCGCTCTGCCAGGCCCGGCGCTGGTCGGCCGACAGGCCGCGCTCACCGATGGCGAAGCGGGCCTCCTGCAGCGACTCGCGAGCCAGGCGGGTGGCGCGCAGCAGGTGGTCCTCCTGGATGGCGTCCTCGACGGCCGCGATGGCGGGCTCGGGCTCGGGCTCGGGCGCGACCTCCGCGCGGAGCCGTTCGAACAGCGGCTGCAGGGCGTCGATGGCCATAAGCAGGCCCTCGGCCTCGGCCCGCGGCAGGCGCAATTCGACGTACGCGTCGGCGTGCGGCTCAGAGTGGGGCGGATGCTCGGTCATCAGGCCGTTGCCGGCGGCGGCGATGGCGTGGGTTGGATGCTCGCTCAACGGGTGCTCCTCCCGGGGGTGGGCCGGCCGCGACAAGGCCGCGGCCGCGACTGGGCTTTCACGCGAGGAACGATCGCGCACGCGCCCAGCTTCCGTGGCCTGCGCCGGCGCGTTCGCACTCCGACCCTGCGTGCGTGGCAGCCGCCGGGCGGATGCGGGCTCAAGCGCGAGCGCGCCAGGTCGATCACCGGACCGGACGCGTGCCTGGACGGATCGGCCCCGCGCACATGGGCGGCGGGCCTGGCCCTCCTTCCGGACACGGCCTACACAGTGGGTTACTGGAAGGAACGGGACCGTGATCAGGGACATGTACGACCTGTTGCCGCCGGAGCGCGGCGCGGAGCTGCGTCGCCTGAACAAGGAGCGGCTGGCCGCGCTCGAGGCCGAGAGCGCGGAGCGCCGCGGCCGTCTCGAGCAGCTGCTCGAGCGCCGCGAGGACCACTAGTCCGAACCGCTAGCGGTGAGGGGCGCCGTTGGGCACGGCCCGCGGTAGGTGGTCCGACGAGCGGGGCCGGCCGTCGGCGGGCCCGCCCCGGAGCGGCAGGCCGTCCATCGCCCGCTGCTCGTTGTCGCGCAGTCGCGGCTCGTAGTGTGCGAAGAAGACCTTGCCGACCAGGTCCCGTCGGCTGCGCACGCCCGTCTTCTCGAAGACGTTCTTCAGGTGCTCCTGGACGGTGTGGGGTGAGACCGCCAAACGCTCGGCGATCAGCGCCGTCGAGTCGCCCTGGAGCACGAGCCGCGTCACCTCCTGCTCGCGCTCGGTCAGCCCGTAGGCGGACATGAGCAGTGGCGAGATCCGTGCCGGGTGGGCGGGCTCGACGATCACCGCCACGCGCGCCGGCCCGTCGCCGACGAGCGGCGCGCCGTGCAGGACGACCCAGGTGCCCGACTCCGACATCACTCGCGCGACCGCCACCGCCGCGGTCGCATCCGCGCCGGCGTCGCGCAGCGCGCGCTGGGCGACGGCGAGGGCCGCGGTCGGCAGGCGCCCGGCGTCCCAGTCCCCGCCGGGCAGCTCGGAGACCCAGCGTTCCACGCCGGGGGTGGACGACTGGACCTCGCCGTCGGCTGAGAGCACGAGCAGGCCGGGTGCGTCGGGCCCCTCGGGATCACGCGCCTCGCCCACGAGCAGGGCGCGCCGCGCTCCCTCGCCGAGGAACGGCGCCGCGGCACGGATGAACGCGACCTCGTCCGCGCTGAACAGCGGCTGGCCGGGCTCGCGGTAGAGCCCGAGGCTCGCCCAGGGATCGCCGGATCGCGTGCGCAGCGCGGCGATCAGCTCCTGATCGCCGCCCATCTCCATGTTGGCCTGCCAGCGCGGGCTCGTTCTGGGATCGCCGCCCGTCGCCTCGTGCAGCGTCGACACCCCGGACTGCGGAGCGAGCCACCGTCTGAGGTCGTGCACGTCGTCGGCGGCGTACTCGAGCTCGAGCCACTCCGGCGGGATCTCCGGCATGGCCGGGTTGAAGTGGCTCGTCATCAGCAGCGACGCCGGGTCGACCGTGTACCAGCACGGCCCCACGTAATACGGGACCACTGGCCCGATGACCTCGTGACCTCGCTCCAGAACGTCACGACGTCGTGACCGTGTCGGGCCAGGTCGGCGATCCGGTCCAGCGCGCGCTCGCGCGCATAGGCGCTCATGGGCGGATCGTACGCCCGTCCGGGGGGTGGAGTACCAGCTTTCTGGAATGGCCGCGCGCCGCCCACCGCCCTAGCGTTGGCCATCGATCCTCGAGCGAAGGAGTAGCGCGATGACGCAGGCCATGGCGACGCAGACAGGCCACGGCGAGGCACGCTGGTGGTTCGGGGGGCTCGCGGAGATCACAGCGACCGCGCAGGACACCGGCGGCCGGCTGACGATCGTCGAGGTGACCGAGCCGCCGGGGGCGGAGTCGCCGCTGCACGTCCACCACCGCGAGGACGAGGGCTTCTGGATCCTCGAGGGGGAGGTCACTCTCCAGGTCGGCGACGAGACGATCGAAGCGAGCGCCGGCGACTTCGCCTGGGGCCCGCGCGACGTCCCGCACCGCTACGTCGTCGGCCGAAACGGCTGCAGGATGCTGTTCATCTGCACGCCGGCCGGCTTCGAGAACCTCGTCCGCGAGATGAGCGTGCCGGCCGAGACCCGCACCCTGCCGCCCGCGTCGGACGAGGAGCCGGACATGGAGATGGTCGCGGCCGTCGCGCAGAAGTACGGCTGCGAGCTGCTGGGCTGACGCGGCGCGACGACGCGCGAGGACGACGTCGGTCGCGGCGGACGTCGTAGGCGCCACGGCGACCGCGAGCCGCTCGGCGTTCGCGGCGCCCGCCACGCGCATCGGGACAGGCTCTCTCCCCAGCTTGCTACGCCGCTGGGTCGCCCGTAGGCTCGGCTCTGGCAATGGCCAACCGCGATCCTCAGCGCGGACTGCTTGGTCGAGCCAGCGAGTGCGAGACGCTGGATCGGCTGCTGCGAAGCGTCCGGTCGGGTGAGAGCCGGGTGCTGGTCTTGCGCGGCGAGGCGGGGATCGGCAAGACGGCGCTGCTGGAGTGCGTCGTCGAGCGGGCGTCGGGCTGCCGCATCGTGCGGGCCGCCGGCGTGCAGTCCGAGATGGAGCTCGCGTTCGCCGGTCTGCATCAGCTGTGCGCGCCGATGCTCGACGGGCTGGGTGGGCTTCCGGGCCCGCAAGGGGACGCGTTGCGCGAGGCGTTCGGGCTCAAGGACGGCGGTGCCCCGGATCACTTCCTGGTGGCGCTCGCGGTCTTGAGCCTGCTGGCCGACGAGGCGGAGGTGCTTCCCCTCGTGTGCCTGATCGACGATGCGCAATGGCTGGATCGAGCTTCCGCCCAAGCGCTCGCCTTTGTCGCGCGACGTCTGCTGGCGGAAAGGATCGCCATGGTCTTCGCCGTCCGCGAGCCCAGCGACGAAGCGCACCTCGGTGGCCTGCCCGAGATGACCGTCGAAGGACTCGCGGACAGCGACGCACGAGGGCTCCTGGGCGCCGGGGTCCGTGGGCCTCTGGACGAGCGTGTCCGTGACCGGATCATCGCCGAGACGCGTGGCAACCCGTTGGCGCTGTTGGAGCTGCCGCGCGGCCTGACGCCGGGTGAGCTCGCCGGCGGGTTCGGCTTGCCAGCCGCCGGGGCGCTGTCGGGGCGCATGGAAGGGAGCTTCCTTCGCAGGTTCGAATCGCTTGGGCCGGACTCGCAGCGGCTCCTGCTCACGGCCGCTGCGGAGCCGGTTGGCGATGTCCCCCTGCTCTGGCGCGCGCTCGACCGACTCGGGATCGCGCCGGAAGCAGTCGGGCCCGCGGAAGCCACCGGGCTGTTCGAGCTCGGCGCACGAGTGCGATTTCGCCATCCGCTCGTACGGTCGGCGATCTACCGGGCAGCGGCCACTCCCGACCGCCGGCAGGTCCATCACGCCCTGGCCGAGGCGACCGATCCCGAGGCCGATCCCGATCGCCGTGCGTGGCATCGCGCCCACGCGACAGCGGGCCTCGACGAGGAGGTGGCCCGCGAACTGGAGCTGTCGGCCGACCGGGCGAAGGCACGGGGGGGCCTGGCGGCGACAGCCGCGTTCCTGGAGCGTGCCGCCGAGCTCAGCCCCGATCCTGCGCACCGAGGAGCACGCGCGCTGGCGGCCGCGCAGGCGAAGCTGCACGCGGGGGCGCCCGAGGCGGCGGAGGCGCTGCTCTCGACCGCCGAGCTTGCGCCGCTCGACGAGCTCCAGCGCGCGCGTCTTCAGCTGCTCGGGGCCCAGATCGCGTTCGCCGTCCGTCACGGCGGCGACGCGCCGTCGCTGCTCCTCGACGCCGCCCGGCGCCTGGTCTCCCTCGACGCACCGCTGGCCCGGGAGGCCTGCCTCGAAGCGCTCGCGGCCGGGGTGTTCGCCGACGGACTGCAGAACAGTCGGGACGTTCTCGGTCATCGCTCGTGACACAGCGCCCGCATCACAACCGCCCGAACCGCACGACCTGCTCCTGGACGGCTTGGCCACGCGGGTCACGCAGGGGTACGCCGCGGCGGTTGCACCCCTTCGCGAGGCGCTGGACGCCTTCCGCCAGGCAGATGACGCCGACACCGCAGACAACCGCTGGCTCTGGGTGGCGTGCCGCATCGCCGCCGATCTCTGGGACCACGAAACATGGGAAGTGCTCGCGACCCGCGGGCTGCGGCTCGCGCGTGAGTCAGGCGCGCTCAGCATCCTTCCCATGGCGGGCAGCTACCGCGCCGGGGCTCACGTCCACGCCGGCCAGTTCCGCGCGGCGTGGGCACTGCTGGAGGAATCGTCGGCGGTGACGGCGGCGACCGGCACCACGCCGCTCGTCCAAGCCAAGCCGATCGTCGCCGCGTGGCGAGGCAACGAGGAGGAGGCCCTCGCGCTCATCGGAGGCGGCCGACGGCTGGCGGCGGCCCGAGGGCAAGGAATGGCGCTCAGCATGATCGACAACGCGCACGCGGTGCTGATGAACGGTCTTGGCCGCTATGAGGAAGCGCTCGCCGCAGCCGAGCGGGCCTGCGCCCACGGCGAACATTCCCTGTACGCGAACGTCCTGGTCGAGCTCATCGAGTCGGCCGTCCGAAGCGACCAACCGCAGTCTGCGGCCGAGGGGCTGAATCGCCTCGCCGCTCGAACCCAGGCAAGCGGCAGCGACTGGGCGCTCGGTCTGGAGGCGCGGTCCCGCGCTCTGGTGACACCAGGCCCGGCCGCCGAATCCCTCTACCGAGAGGCGGTGCAGCGCCTGGCTCGCGCGTCCGTCCCGCCCTACCTGGCGCGCGCGCAGCTCGTGTATGGCGAATGGCTTCGTCGCCAGAACCGGCGGCTCGACGCCCGCCGTCAGCTTCGCGCCGCGCACGACACCCTCAGCCGGATCGGCGCCGAGGCGTTCGCCGAGCGCGCCCGACGCGAGCTGACGGCCACAGGCGAGACGGTGCGCAGGCTCACGGTCGAGACACGTGACCTGCTCACCCCGCAGGAGGCGCAGGTGGCCCGGCTCGCGCAGGAGGGGCACACGAACCCAGAGATCGGCGCCGAGCTGTTCATCAGCCGGCGCACCGTCGAGTACCACCTGCACAAGGTGTTCACCAAGCTCGGCATCCGCTCCCGCAAGGAGCTGCGTGCGGCACTCGTGGAAGAGACGGCGGCACCGGCCTACACGGCGACGGTCCCCGGGCAACTGGGATCGCAAGCCTCGGGCACGGACTAGGGCCTCACACGGAGGCGGCGGATGAGGCGCAAGCGCCACCGTGACAGACGTTCCGCACCGACCGAAAGGGAACTGACATGCGCCCCACCATCGTGCTCGTCCGCGGCGCGTTCGCCGAGTCGGCGAGTTGGGACCGCGTGATCGATCCGCTGGTGGCGGAGGGCCACCGCGTGATCGCCGTGGCTCCCGACAGCTTCCATGCCGTGTTCTGCCGGGACTCCCCGCGCCGCAGGCCGCGCTGATGGCCGTTACGCAGCGCCCCGCCACGCAGGAGGCGCTGGTCGAGCCGTCCGGCGAGCGTCCGCTGTGGAAGCGCGTGCCGTCATGGTTCCTGATCGGCGAGGAGGACCGCATCATCCCCGCCGCTCTGCAGCGCTACATGGCCGACGCGCCCCCGCAAGCGGACGGTCGCGGTCGAGGGCGCGTCGCACGCCATCGCCGTCTCGCGTCCCGACGCGACGGTGCACCCGATCCTCGAAGCCGTCTCGCTACCGTGCCGCCTGCCCCACCAACCGGGGGGGGGGGGCGCCGGCCCATCTAAAAGAAGGAGACTAGATGTCCGCCATGCACAGCACGCGCGGCCGTCGTGCTCGAGCCGGCCTCGCAGGCGTTCGTCGAGGCGACCGCCGCGCCGCCGTTCCTGTACGAGCTGACCCCCGCTGAGGCGCGCAAGGTGCTCGACGACGTCCAGGCGGCGCCGATCGACAAGCTGCCCGTCGACGAGCGCTGGATCACCGTTCCGGCCGACGTCGGCGACGTCCAGGTGCGCATCGTGCGCCCGGCCGGCGCCGAGGGCACGCTGCCGGTGATCCTGTACATGCACGGCGGCGGCTGGGTGCTCGGCAACGCCGGCACGCACGACCGGCTCGTGCGCGAGCTGGCCTGCGGGGCGGGCGCCGCGCTCGTGTTCGTGGAGTACGACCGCTCGCCCGAGGCCCGCTACCCGGTCGCGATCGAGCAGGGCTACGCGACGGCGCGCTGGATCGTCCGCGAGGGGCCGCGCACGGGCTGGACGCGGAGCGGCTGGCGATCGCCGGCGACTCGGTCGGCGGCGGCATGACCGCGGCGATCACGCTCATGGCACGGGAGCGCGGCGACGTGCGCTTCGTCCACCAGTCCATGTACTACCCGGTGACCGACGCGGCGATGGACACCGGCTCCTACGCGCAGTTCGCGGAGGGCTACTTCCTCACCGCCAAGTCGATGGCCGGTTCTGGGACTGCTACTGCCCCGATCTCGAGCGGCGCTCGGAGGCGTTCGCGTCGCCGCTACGGGCGAGCGACGAACTGCTCGCCGGCCTGCCGCCGGCGCTGCTGATCGTCGACGAGGCCGACGTGCTGCGCGACGAGGGCGAGGCCTACGCGGCGCGCCTGCGCGCGGCCGACGTGGCGGTCACGACCGTGCGCTACGACGGCATCACGCACGACTTCATGATGCTCAACCCGCTCAGCGACACGCACGCGACGCGCGCCGCGGTGGCCCAGGCCATCGCCACCCTGCGTCAGGCCCTCCACACCGCCTGACGCCCCCGCCATGCCGCGCCGCGCCCGTCCCCGGGCGCGGCGCGACTGCGTCAGGCCCTGAATGGGGCCGACAGTGCTGGGGCCGGCCTGGAGCGTCAAGCTTGACGACGAAGTACTGCACCGATCGCCGCTGGACGTGGTCCGCGAGTACCTAGGAATAGTCCGGGCCTTTGAGGCTGGCTCGGACGGTCTCGAGGTGCTCGTCGTCGGACTGCACGTGGAGGCGGACGCCGAGATAATCCGCGACCTCTCGTGCGCGTAGC
>CAWBBQ010000013.1:0-58129 GCA_963787065.1 uncultured Actinomycetes bacterium | reverse complement strand
GCTGCACGGTCGATGGCCGGGCGGGCCGGACGTGGCGACGAAGGCCACGAGCGTCCGCACGGCGCCGTGCCGTACAGGCCCTTGATACAGGGCTCCCTAGAAAGGAGGTGATCCAGCCGCACCTTCCGGTACGGCTACCTTGTTACGACTTCACCCCAGTCACGAGCCCCACCTTCGACGGCTCCCTCCCAAAGGGTTAGGCCACCGGCTTCGGGTGTTGCTCACTCCCGTGGTGTGACGGGCGGTGTGTACAAGGCCCGGGAACGTATTCACCGCGGCAATGCTGATCCGCGATTACTAGCAACTCCACCTTCATGCAGGCGAGTTTCAGCCTGCAATCCGAACCGAGACGCGCTTTGAGGGATTCGCTCCACCTCGCGGTATCGCAGCCCTCTGTACGCGCCAATGTAGCACGTGTGTAGCCCTGAACATAAGGGGCATGATGACTTGACGTCATCCCCACCTTCCTCCGGTTTGTCACCGGCAGTCTCGCATGAGTCCCCAACTAAATGCTGGCAACATGCGACGGGGGTTGCGCTCGTTGCGGGACTTAACCCAACATCTCACGACACGAGCTGACGACAGCCATGCACCACCTGTGATCCTGCCCCGAAGGGAAACTCTGTTTCCAGAGCGGTCAGGAACATGTCAAGCCCAGGTAAGGTTCTTCGCGTTGCGTCGAATTAAACCACATGCTCCGCTGCTTGTGCGGGCCCCCGTCAATTCCTTTGAGTTTTAGCCTTGCGGCCGTACTCCCCAGGCGGGGCACTTAATGCGTTAGCTTCGGCACGGAGGGAGTCGACACCCCCCACACCTAGTGCCCATCGTTTACGGCGTGGACTACCAGGGTATCTAATCCTGTTTGCTCCCCACGCTTTCGCGTCTCAGCGTCAGTCACGTCCCAGCGAGCTGCCTTCGCCATTGGTGTTCCTCCTGATATCTGCGCATTTCACCGCTACACCAGGAATTCCACTCGCCTCTTCCGGACTCGAGCCCGACAGTATCCACCGGCATCCCAGGGTTGAGCCCTGGACTTTCACAGCGGACTTATCGGGCCGCCTACACGCGCTTTACGCCCAATGATTCCGGACAACGCTTGCCCCCTACGTATTACCGCGGCTGCTGGCACGTAGTTAGCCGGGGCTTCTTCTGAAGGTACCGTCACTCCAGCCGGCTATTCACCGGCGAAGCTTCGTCCCAACTGAAAGCGGTTTACAACCCGAAGGCCGTCTTCCCGCACGCGGCGTTGCTGCGTCACGCTTTCGCGCATTGCGCAAGATTCCCCACTGCTGCCTCCCGTAGGAGTCTGGGCCGTGTCTCAGTCCCAGTGTGGCTGATCGTCCTCTCAGACCAGCTACGCATCGAAGCCTTGGTAGGCCTTTACCCCACCAACAAGCTAATGCGCCGCGGGCCCATCCCAATGCGGAGGCCGAAGCTTCCTTTCCTCGCGTCCCTCAGAGGACGCGAGCACATTTGGTATTAGCCCCGGTTTCCCGGGGTTGTCCCAATCATCGGGGCAGGTTACCCACGTGTTACTCACCCGTTCGCGGCTTTGCCCCGGGCCGAAGCCCGGTTCGTCGCTCCACTTGCATGTGTTAAGCACGCCGCCAGCGTTCGTCCTGAGCCAGGATCAAACTCTCCGTGAAGAACTGCTGGCCCACGGACCCGAAGGTCTGCGGACCGTCACAAAGAGTTCGTCAGTGACCTTGTTGTGGTGCGAGTACACAGGCACCACGGTCATGACGGGTCAATTCTGGCCGCCGACATCGCGAACACGATGCCGGACGGTTCGAACCTGGACGCACACATCGGATCGTGGTGATCCGAGGTGCGCATGCTGTTGAGTTTTCAAAGACCGTCGCGCCTGGTCGGGGAGGGGACTCCTCCTGCGAAGACGCTCTCGGGCTCGAGGGCCCGAGTGCGGACTCGTGAGTATAGCGCCGGATCCGTGCCCGCCCCAGACGGGGGGCCGATGACGACGCATCCGGGCCGACACGGAAGCATAGCGCCTCCGGGATCAGTTGCGCACGCGCAGGCGTCGGAACTGGCGCTTTCCGACCTGCAGCACGGCGCCGTCGAGGCGGCCCCGGTCCACGTCGATGTCCTCCGGCCCCAGCGGATGCCCGTCGAGCTTGACGCCGCCCTGCGCCGAGCAGTCGGCGGGCCTCCGAGCGCGTCAGGCCGAAGCCGTCTGACAGCAGGGCCGGCACGTGGACGGCGCCGTTGTCGGCGCTGACGGCCAGGTCCTCGACGTCGTCCGGGGTCTCGCGGCGGATGTGCAGGCGGTCGAAGTGCTCCTCTGCCGCGCGCGCGGCCTCGGCGCCGTGGAAGCGCCCGACCACTCCTCGCGCCAGTGCGCGCTTGGCGTCGCGCGCCGACGTCCCCTCGCCCGGGCGCTCGATGGCGAGCAGGCGGAACCACCCCTCCATCGCGTCGTCGGGCAGCGACAGCGTGCGTCCGTAGGCCTCCTCGGGCGCCTCGGCCACCCCGACGTGGTTGTCCAGCGACTTGGACATCTTCTCCACTCCGTCGGTGCCCGGCAGGATCGGCACGGTCAGGATCGTCTGCTCAGGGACTCCGTACGCGCGCTGCACGTCGCGCGCGAGCAGCAGGTTGAACGTCTGGTCGGTGCCGCCGAGCTCGACGTCCGAGCGCACGGCGACCGAGTCGTAGCCCTGCATGAGCGGATAGAGCAGCTCGAGCACGGAGATCGGCGCCGCGGCCGCCCAGCGCTTGGCGAAGTCGTCGCGCTCGAGGATCTGGGCCACGGTCGTCGTGCGCGTGAGCCTGAACAGCTCCTCCATGCGCATGTCGAGCCATTCGGAGTTGAAGCGCAGCTCGTAGCGCTGCGGGTCGTCGAGGAGCACGCGGAACGCCTGCTCCTGGTACGTGCGCGCGTTGGCGTCGATCTCCTCGCCCGACAGGACCGGCCGTGTGCTCGAGCGGCCGCTGGGATCGCCGACGCGCGCGGTGAAGTCGCCGACGATGAGCACGACGCGGTGGCCGAGGTCCTGGAACTCGCGCAGTTTCTGCAGCACGACGGTGTGGCCGAGATGGATGTCGGCCGCGGTCGGGTCCAGCCCGAGCTTGACGCGCAGCTGGCGGCCCTCGCGTGCGGCCTGGGCGAGCTTGGCCTCCAGGCCGCCCCGCGGCAGGGCATCGGCGGCGTTGCGGGTGAGGAACGCGGCGGCGTCCGCGGGGTCTTCGGCCATCCGACCGAATGCTAGTGTTGTCCGCCGTCGCGAGCCGCCGCCCGCCCCCCCATTCGTCGCGGCCTGCGGCCACCTCTTTCGCCGCATGAGCGACGCGAACGGATCTGACAACGTCACGCCCCTGTTCGACCGGGAGCCCGCCCGGCGGCCGCGCCTGAAGAAGCTGCGGCTGCTCGTCGTGCTCGTCCCGGTCGCGCTGCTCGCGCTCGTCTCGACGGTGTTCGGGATGATGATGGCCGTCGCGTCCGACCTTCCCGACCTGGAGAACCGCAAGGAGTACCAGGACGCGCGCAACTCGGTGCTCTACGACGTGCACGGCCGCCAGCTCGGCGTCCTGACCAACAACCAGAGCCGGCTGCTGATCCGCTACAGCGAGGTCTCGCCGAGCGTGCGCGACGCGATCATCGCCATCGAGGACCGTCGCTTCTTCCGCAACTCCGGCGTCGACATCCGCGGCATCGGGCGCGCCTTCGTCCAGGACGTCATCCAGCAGAAGGCCGTCCAGGGCGGCTCGACCATCACGCAGCAGTTCGTCAAGAACGCGCTGCGCGCCCAGGACCAGCGCACGGTCTTCCAGAAGCTGCGCGAGGCGGCGCTGGCGTACCACCTGACGCGCAAGTGGTCCAAGCCCAAGATCCTCACCCAGTACCTCAACTCGATCTACTTCGGCAACGGCGCCTACGGCGTCGAGTCGGCGGCGCGAACCTACTTCGGCCGCGACCACCCCGGCTGCGGCACGCCGCGGCGGGCGCCCGTGCGCGCAGGTCCTGCGTCCGCACGAGGCCGCGATGTTGGCCGGGATGGTCGCCAACCCGAGCGGCTTCGACCCCGTCGGCAACCCGCTCGCGGCGCGCAAGCGCCGCGATCTCGTGCTGCGGGTCATGTACGAGCAGGGCAAGCTCGGCCGGCTCGAGTACTTCAACGCCCGCCAGGAGGCGATCCCGGGCGAGGTCGAGCCACCGCGGGTGGGGACGCGCGCGCCGTACTTCACGACCTGGGTGCGCCAGCAGCTCGTCGACCGCTACGGCGCGCGACGCGCCTTCGAGGGCGGCCTGAAGATCACCACCTCGCTCGACGTCGACCTCCAGGAGACGGCCGAGGCGACGGTCAGCCGGTACTTCTCCAACCCCAGGGGCCCGGCCGCGGCGATCGTCGCAATCGACAACGACAGCGGCGAGGTGCGGGCGATGGTCGGCGGGCGCGACTACAACGTGCGGCCGTTCAACCTCGCCACCCAGGGCCAGCGTCAGCCCGGCTCGGCGATCAAGCCGTTCATCCTCGCCGAGGCGCTGCGCCAGGGCATAAGCCCGAGCTCGCTGTGGCCGTCGCGCAAGCGGACGTTCGACGTCCCCGGCGGGCGCGACAAGTTCGTGGTCAACAACTTCGAGAACCGCTACCTGGGGACGAGCACGCTGGCCGGCGGGCTGACCGCCTCCGACAACGCCGTGTTCGCTGCCGTCGGGCTGAAGGTGGGCACCAGGAAGGTCGCGCGGCTCGCGCACCGGATGGGCATCCGCACGCCGATCTCGACCAACCCGTCGATGACGCTGGGCGGTCTCGAGGAGGGCGTCACGCCGCTCGACATGGCGCATGCCTTCGGGACGATCGCCGCCGACGGGCTGCACATCGGCGGCACGCTCGGCGCCAGCCGCCGCGGCCCGGTCGGCATCCGGCGCGTCGAGACGCTCAGCGCGAGCGGCGGGGTGCGCGGCCTGATCGCGCGCAACCGCGCGCGGCGGACGCGGGTGCTCTCGCGCGAGACCGCCCAGACGGCGATGGGCATCATGGCCACCGTCGTGCAGCGCGGAACGGGCAAGCGCGCCGCGCTCGGCGACGGCACGTTCGCGGCGGGCAAGACGGGCACGACCGAGAACAGCGGCGACGCCTGGTTCGTGGGCTTCACCGACCGCATGACCGTCGCGGTCTGGGTCGGCTACCCCGACCGGCTGAAGCCGATGCTGAACGAGTTCCAGGGCGGCCCGGTGGAGGGCGGCACGTTCCCGGCGCTGCTGTGGCACGACTTCATGACCGCCTCCAACCGGATCATCGACGAGCGCATCGCGCGCGAGCGCGAGCGCCGCGGCCTGCCGCCGGAACCGGTGGCCAAGACCACGACGACGGCCCCCACGCCGCCGCCGGCGGTCGCGCCGTCCGCGCCCGCCGAGGGCGGCGACGTGCCGACTCCGCCGGCGCCCGGCGGCGACGACCGGTCCGGCGGCGCGACCACCGCGCCGAGCCGGCCCAACCCGGCGACGCCCGACACGCCGGCCCCGGCCACGCCCACCCCAGAGCACGCCGGCCACGCCCGCGCCCGCCACGCCCGCGCCCGAGAGCGGCGGCACGCCCGCGGCCTAGGCCGGGGGGAGGCGGGTGGCGCGGGCCGCGGCCCCGCTTGCGGCCGTGGACGTGGGCGCGGAGGCGTCGCGTCGGCGATGCGCGGCCGGGCACCGAGGGAGCGGGGTCAAACTCCACGGACGTACGGAAACCCATGCATGGCGCGGGCTTGCGTTCGTACGTGAGGTCGCGAGCCATGATCCGGCGGAGATCCACGCATGTCGTGGACTTGCGCCCGAGGATCGCGCCGGACGGCCATCCGAGGGCGGTTACCCCGGATAGCGTCGTCAAGAGCCCGAGGATCGCTCCCAACCCACCGCGACGAGGTTCCCGCTCCCTCGCCGCCTGGCCGGCCCCACGCGGAGCGCTCGCGGCGAGAGCGCGCGGCCGGGGGTAGGGCCTACGCCGCGACGGAGTCGCGCAGCCCGGGTGGCCACGGCCGCGAGACGAAGCGGCTGCCCTGTGCGCAGAACCGCCACGGCAGCTCGGCCGCGCGCGTGATGCCGATCCGCGGGCCGGCGGCGATGCCGAGCGCCGGCGAGCCGGCCGGCGGCGGGCCGATCGAGATCGCCCCGTCGATGAGCGACGTGGCGTTCAGGTGCAGGCCGACGCCGAGCGCCTGGGTCAGCTTGCCGGGGCCCGAGCACAGGTCCTCGACGCGCTGGAGCCCGCGGCGAGCGCGCATGCGGTCGATCCCCTCCAGCGGCTCGAGCGCGCGTATCAGCACGGCGGCGCCGACGTCCTCGGGCTCGCAGACGGCGTTGAGCAGGGCGTGGATCCCGTAGGAGCGGTAGACGTAGGCGGTGGCCGGCGGGCCGAAGAGCGTCGAGGTCCGCGCGGTCAGGCCGACGTAGGCGTGGCAGGCCGGCTCGCTGTGGTGGTAGGCCTCGGTCTCGACGATCACGCCGCTGCAGCCGTCGTGGCCGACGGTGCAGCCGACGAGGTCGCGCGCCACCTCGAGCACCGGGTCGCGCGTAGAACGCGGCGTCGAGCCTCACGCCGGATCGAGCTCCCGGCGGGCGGCGACGAGCTGCTCGCGCACGCGCTCGAGGGCCGTCCCGCCCTCGCTGACCTTCGACTCCAGCCACGAGCGCTGCTGGAGCACCTCGGCCACCTCGGCGGGTTCGAGATGCTCCGATGCGTCGCGCAGCTCGTCGGGGGTGAGCTGCGACAGCGCGCGCCCGGAGTCGACCGCCGTGCGCACGAGGCCGGCCACCACGCCGTGCGCGGAGCGGAACGGCACGCCGCGCTTGACCAGGAGGTCCGCCAGGTCGGTGGCGGCGATCAGCTCGTCCGAGGCCGCCGCGGCCAGTCGCTCGCGGCGGAAGCGCGCGCCGACGAGCATCCCGCGCGCGGCGGCCAGGCACAGCTCGAGCGTGTCCGCGGTGTCGAACAGGTGCTCCTTGTCCTCCTGCATGTCCTTGTTGTAGGTCAGCGGGAGGGCGTGCATGACCCCGTGCAGCGCGCTGAGGTGACCGACGATCCGTGGCGCCTTGGCCCGCAGCAGCTCGGCCGCGTCGGGGTTCTTCTTCTGGGGCATGATCGACGATCCGCTCGTCCACGAGTCGGGCAGCTCGACGAAGCCGAACTCCTCGCTGGACCACAGCACGAGCTCCGCCCCCAGGCGCGACAGGTGGGTGGCGCAGGTCGCCGCCGCCCCCAGGTAGTCGAGCACGAAGTCGCGATTGGACACCGCGTCGATCGAGTTCGGCGCCGGACCGGCGCCGAAGCCGAGCTCGCCGGCCACCAGCCCGCGATCGGTCTCGAAGTTGACGCCGGCCAGCGCGCCGGCGCCGAGCGGCAGCGACGCGGTCTGCGCGACCGTGAAGCGAAAGCGCGCGCGGTCGCGGGCGAGCATCCAGACGTAGGCCAGCAGGTGATGGGAGAGGTACACGGGCTGGGCGCGCTGCAGGTGCGTGTAGCCCGGCATCGGCCAGTCCAGGTGCGCCTCGGCGACCTCGATCAGCGCGCGCATCAGCCGCGTCGTGTCGGTCGCCGCCGAGCGCCCCGCGTCGCGCGTGAACAGCGCCATGTCGGTGGCCACCTGGTCGTTGCGCGAGCGCGCCGTGTGCAGCCGCCCGCCGACCGGCCCGGCGATCTCGGTCAGGCGCCGCTCCACGGCCATGTGGATGTCCTCGTCGTCGGGGGCGAACGGGAAGCGCCCGCCCGCGAGCTCGGCGGCGACGGCGTCCAGCCCGGCCAGCAGCGCGTCGCGGTCCTCGGCCGAGATGATGCCCTGCGCGGCGAGCATCCTGGCGTGCGCGCGCGACGCCCTCGACGTCGTGGCGCCACAGCCGGCGATCGAAGCCGATCGAGGCGTTCAGGCGCTGGAAGGCTGGGTCCTGGGGCTCGGAGAAGCGCGACACGGCGCGGTGAATCTATGAACCCCTGCACGCCCCAGCACCCGGGCCAGCGCGCCGGCCACGCGCTCGACCTGCCCGTCGGTCATGGCCGGGAAGAAGGGCAGCGCGACCGAGCGCGCGGCGACGTCCTCGCAGACCGGGAACTCGCCCTCGCGATGGCCGAACGTCTCGCGATAGAAGCTCATCAGGTGGATGGCGGGCAGGTAGGGCTTGCTGGCCACGCCCAGCGCCCGCAGCGCGCGGATGACGTCGTCGCGGTCGTGGCCGTGGGGCACCTGGACGACGAAGACGAACCAGCCGCGCACGTCGCCTCCGCGGTCCGGGCACGGCAGCCCGACGCCCTCGATGCCGGCCAGTGCCTCGCGGTAGCGGCCCGCCACGCGCGAGCGGGCGGCGAGCAGGTCGTCGAGGCGCAGCAGCTGGGCCAGGCCGATCGCGCACGCCACGTCGCTCAGGCGGTAGTTGAAGCCGAGCCGGTCGTGGTCGAGCCAGCCCATGTCCGGGGCGCGGCCCTGGTTGCGCTCCGAGTCGATGCGCGCCTTGTGGCCGGCGTGGGACGTCGTGACCATGCCGCCCTCGCCGGTCGTGAGCTGCTTGTTGGCGTAGAAGCCGAACACGGCCGGGTGCCCGCGCGCGCCGACCGCCGTGCCGTCGGCGTGCATGGCGCCGAGCGCCTCGCAGGCGTCCTCGACGATCGGCGGGCCCAGCCGCTCGAGGACGGGCACGTCGGCCGGGTAGCCGAAGATGTGGACGGGCAGCAGCGCCGCCGTGCGGTCGGTGATGGCCGCGGCCGCCGCCTCCGGATCCAGGTTCAGGGTCACCGGGTCGATGTCGGCGAAGACCGGGCGGGCGCGCTCGAAGAGGACCGCGTTGGCGCTGGCCACGAACGAGAACGGCGAGGTCACGACCTCGTCGCCGTCGCTGACCCCGACCGCCCGCAGCGCGAGGTGCAGGCCGGCCGTGCCGCTGGAGACGGCGCTGGCGTGGGCTACGCGGAGCCGGCCGGCGAACGCTCCTTCGAAGGCGGCGACGCGCGGGCCGAGCGAGAGCTGCCCGGAGCGCAGCACCTCGAGCACCGCGGCCTCCTCCTCGGGGCCGAGCATCGGGCGGGCGAGCGGGATCTCCTCGAGCCCGGCCGAGCCGCCTTGCGCGGCGGCCGCGGCGGCCGAGCCGTCCCCGCCCGCCACGCTCACGCGCCGTGGGCGGCGGGCGCCTCGGGCGACCGCCGGCGGGTCCTGCGACCCGGCTGCTCGGGCAGCTCGAGCGAGTCGACCAGCGCCTGCCACGAGGCGGCGATGACGTTCTCGTCGACCCCGATGGCGCCCCAGATCTCCTGTCCGTCGGAGGCGTCGATGAGCACACGCGTCACCGCGCCCGTGCCGTGGCTCTCGTCGAGGATGCGCACCTTGTAGTTGACCAGCTCGATGTCGCGCAGGTGCGGGTGGATCTCGGAGATCGCGTCGCGCAGGGCGGCGTCGAGCGCGTTCACAGGGCCGTTGCCCTCGGCCGTGCGCACGTAGCGCTCGCCGTCGACCCAGATCTTGATCGTCGCCTCGGTCTCGACCTTCCCGTCCGCGCGCTTCTCGACGATCACGCGCCAGGACTCGAGCGTGAACAGCGGCTCGTACGCGCCCGCCTCCCGGCGCATGAGCAGCTCGAACGAGCCGTCGGCCGCCTCGAAGTGATAGCCCGTGTGCTCGAGGTCCTTGACGCGCTCGACGATCCGCGCGGCAGCCTCGTCGTCGACGGTCAGCCCGGCGGCGGCGGCCTTCTCGGCCGCCGTCCCGCGCCCGGACAGCTCGGAGATCAGCAGCTCGCGGCGGTTGCCGACCAGCTCGGGAACGATGTGCTCGAACGTCGTGGCGTCGGCGCGCACGCCGGCAACGTGCAGCCCGCCCTTGTGGGCGAAGGCGTTCTTGCCCACGTAGGGCTGGTTCGGGTCGGGCGTGATGTTCAGCAGCTCGTCGATGAAGTGCGCGACCTCGGTCAGCCGCTCCAGACGCTCGGGGGCGACGACCTCGTGGCCCATCTTGAGCTGCAGGTTGGCGATGATCGAGACGAGGTTGGCGTTGCCCGTGCGCTCGCCGACGCCGTTCATGGTCGCCTGGACCTGGCGCGCGCCGGCCTGCACCGCGGTCAGCGAGTTGGCCACGCCGCACTCGGCGTCGTTGTGGCCGTGGAAGCCGACGCGCACGCGCCGGCCGAGCGCGGCGACGACCGCGGCCGTCGCGTCGGCGACCTGGAAGGGCAGCGACGAGCCGTTCGTGTCGCACAGGACGACCGTCTCGGCCCCCGCGGCGGCCGCCGCCTCCAGGCAGGCCAGCGCATAGCCCGGATCGTCGCGGAAGCCGTCGAAGAAGTGCTCGGCGTCGTAGATGACGCGCTTGCCGGCGCCCACCAGGTGGGCGACCGACTCGGCGATCATGGCCAGGTTCTCGTCGCGACCGACGCGCACGACCTTGTCGAGGTGCAGTCCCCAGGTCTTGCCGACGATCGTGCACACCGGCGCAAAGCAGCCGGCCAGGACGGCCAGCGCCGGGTCCTCGGCGGCGGTGGCGTCGCGCCGGCGCGTCATGCCGAAGGCGGCGACCTGAGCCTGCTCGAAGCGCTCCGCGGCCAGCAGGTCGAAGAGCTCGAGCTCCTTGGGGTTCGACGACGGGAAGCCGGCCTCGATGAGGTGGACCCCCAGCTCGTCCAGGCCGCGCGCCACGCGCACCTTCTCGTGCGCGGACAGCGTCATCCCCTGCCCCTGCATGCCGTCGCGCAGGGTCGCGTCGTAGAGCTGGACGTCGCTCACGCGACCTGCCGGCCCACGCCGATGGTGCCGTCGCCGTCGGCCGCGGCGGGGACGGGGTCCAGCCACTCGCGGTAGCGCTCGCTGCGGCCGTGCAGCGCGTCCTCGAACGCGCTCTGCACCGCGACCGTGACCTCGCCCGGTCGGCCGTCGCCGATCACGTGGTCGTCGACCTCGCGGATCGGCGTCAGCTCGGCCGCCGTGCCGCTCACGAACACCTCGTCGCCCAGGTACAGCTCGGCCCGGGCGATGTCGCGCTCGACCAGCTCGAAGCCGAGGTCGCGGGCGATCTGGATGATCGAGCGGCGGTTCACGCCGTCGAGGATCGAGGCGCTCTGCGGCGGCGTGAAGATCCTGCCGTCGCGCACGACGAAGACGTTCTCGCCCGAGCCCTCGCACACGTGGCCGTGGTCGTCGAGCAGGATCGCCTCCTCGTAGCCGGCCTTGTGCGACTCGATCTTGGCCAGCACCGAGTTGAGGTACTGCCCGGAGGCCTTGGCGTGCGGGATCAGCGAGTCGGGGCTGATCCGCCGCCACGAGGACACCTTGGCCCGGATCCCGTTGCGCTTGCCCTCGTCGCCCAGGTAGGAGCCCCACTCCCAGACGGCGATCGACACGTCGACGGGCGCGTCGAGCGGGAACAGCCCCATCGTCCCGTAGCCGCGGAAGACGATCGGGCGGATGTAGCACGAGCGCAGCCCGCAGCGGGCGATCAGCTCGAGCGTGGCCTGGCGGAGCTGGTCGCGGTCGTAGGGGATCGGCATGTAGTAGAGCTCGGCCGACTTGTAGAGCCGCTCGACGTGGTCGACGTGGCGGAAGACGGCCGGGCCGAGCTCGGTGTCGTAGCAGCGGATGCCCTCGAACACCCCGGTGCCGTAGTGCAGGCCGTGCGTGAGTACGTGGACCTTCGCGTCCTCCCAGGCGACGAACTCCCCGTTCATCCAGATGAGGTCCGCTCCGTTCACGTCCAGCTCCTTATCGCAGGTGTGCGAGCACTGCCCCGGTGGCCTCGGTCGTGCTCGCCGTGCCGCCGAGGTCGCGGGTCCGCAGGCCCTCTCCGAGGGCGCGGTCCACGGCCGATTCTAGGGCGGCGGCCTCGTTTTCGAAACCGAGCCCGTGGCGGAGCATCATCGCCGCCGACAGGAACATGGCCAGCGGGTTGGCGATCCCCTGGCCGGCGATGTCTGGCGCCGAGCCGTGGACGGGCTCGAACACGCCGGGGTCGCCCGGGCGCGCCGAGCGAGGCGCTGGGCAGCATCCCGATCGAGCCGGTGAGCATCGCCGCCTCGTCGCTGAGGATGTCGCCGAACATGTTGTCGGTGAGGATCACGTCGAAGTGGCGCGGCGTGGCGATCAGGCTCATCGCCGCGTTGTCGACGAGCACGTGCTCGAGCTGGATGTTGGGGAACTCCTCGCCGTGGACGCGGCGGACGGTCTCGCGCCACAGCCGCGAGACCTCGAGCACGTTGGCCTTGTCGACGCTCGTCACGCGCCGGCGCGCGGCCCGGAAGGCGCTGCGGGCGATGCGCTCGATCTCGGCGACGGTGTAGCGGTTGAGGTCGCTGGCCTCCGTCTCGGTGCGGGTCTTCTCACCGAAGTAGATGCCGCCCGTGAGCTCGCGGAAGACGATCAGGTCGGTGCCCTCGATGATCTCCCGGCGCAGCGGGCTGGCGTCGAGCAGCGCCGCAGCCGGGCGCACCGGGCGCAGGTTGGCGAACAGGTCGAGGGCCCGGCGCAGGCCGAGCAGGCCCTGCTCCGGGACGCGGCCGGTCAGGATCCGTGGTGTCCCACTTCGGCCCGCCGACGGCGCCGATGAGGACCGCGTCGGCGGCGCGGCAGGCGGTCAGGACGTCGTCGGTCAGGGCGGTGCCGTGGGCGTCGATCGAGGCGCCGCCGAGCAGGTGCTCCTCGAAGGCGAGGTCGTCGCGCAGCGTGTTGAGGACGTCGATGGTCGGCGCCATGACCTCGGGGCCGATCCCGTCGCCGGGCAGGGTGACGATGCGCGCCATGGCGCTAGAGCGACGTGGTGACCGGACCGGGGCGCTCGCGGTCGCGCTCGTAGGCGCCGATCGCGTCCTCGCGCTGGAGCGTCAGCCCGATCTCGTCGAGTCCGTTGACCAGCCGGTGCTTGTGTCGGGGTCGATCTCGAAGCGCAGCCGAGCGCCCGTCGAAGGCCACCTCCTGGGCCTCGAGGTCGATCCGCGCCCGGCCGGCGCCCATGATCGCCTTGACGTCGTCGACCGGCAGCGGGATCGGCAGCAGCCCGATCTTCGTGGAGTTGCCGTAGAAGATGTCGGCGAACGAGGGCGCGATGACCGCCTTGAAGCCGAAGTCCTCGAGCGCCCACGGCGCGTGCTCGCGCGAGGAGCCGCAGCCGAAGTTCCGCCCGGTGGCGAGGATCGGATTGCGCTCGAGCTCCCAGCCCGGCTCCTTGGCCCAGTCGTAGAACAGGAACTCGCCGAAGCCGGTGCGCTCGACGCGCTTGAGGAACTGCTTGGGGATGATCTGGTCGGTGTCGACGTCGTCGCGGTCGAGCACGCTGACCGCGCCCTCGACGATCGTGATCGGCTCCATGCCTCGCTCTAGCTCCAGTCGCGGATGTCGACGAAGTGGCCCTCGATGGCCGCGGCGGCGGCCATCTCCGGCGAGACGAGGTGCGTGCGCCCGCCGCGTCCCTGGCGGCCCTCGAAGTTGCGGTTGGAGGTCGACGCGCAGCGCTCGCCCGGCTGAAGGATGTCGGGGTTCATGCCCAGGCACATCGAGCAGCCCGCGCCGCGCCAGTCGAAGCCGGCGCTCGTGAACACCTCGTCCAGGCCCTCGGCCTCGGCCTGGCGCTTGACCTGCACCGAGCCGGGGACGACCATCGCGTAGACGTCGCCGGACACCTTGCGGCCCTCGACGACCCGGGCCGCCGCGCGCAGGTCGCCGATCCGCGAGTTGGTGCACGAGCCGATGAAGACGCGGTCGAGCTTGATGTCGCTGCATCGGCGTGCCGGGCTCGAGCGCCATGTAGGCCAGCGCGCGCTGCTCGCCCTCGGTGCGCGGATCGGGCACGGCCTCGGTGACGCCGACGACCTGGGCCGGGTTCGTGCCCCAGCTCACCATCGGGCTGAGCGCCCGCGGCGTCGACGACGATCTCCCGGTCGAAGGCTGCGCCGTCCTCGGTGGGCAGCTCGCGCCAGCGCTCGACCGCGGCCTTCGAGCTCGGCGCCCTGCGGCGCGGCCGGGCGCCCGTCCATCCACGCGAACGTGGTGTCGTCGGGGGCGATCATCCCGGCGCGTCCGCCCCACTCGATGGTCATGTTGCAGATCGTCATGCGGCCCTCCATCGACAGCGCCTCGATGGCCGGGCCGGCGTACTCCACGGCGTGGCCGACGGCGCCGTCGACGCCACCCTGGCCGATCGTGCCGAGGATCAGGTCCTTGGCCGTGACGCCGAAGCCGGGCTCGCCCTCGTAGCGCACGCGCATCGACTTGGGCCGCGACTGGACGAGCGTCTGGGTGGCCAAGACGTGCTCGACCTCGCTCGTGCCGATGCCGAAGGCCAGCGCGCCGAACGCGCCGTGCGTGGCGGTGTGGCTGTCGCCGCAGACGATGGTCATGCCCGGCTGGGTCACGCCCAGCTCGGGGCCGATGACGTGGACGATGCCCTGGCGATCGGAGCCGAGCGAGTAGAGCGGGATCCCGAACTCGGCGCAGTTGCGCCTCGAGCGTCTCCACCTGCACGCGGCTGAGCTCGTCGCGGATGCGGGCGGCGACCGGCGTGCCGTCGGTCGGCACGTTGTGGTCGGCGGTGGCCAGCGTGCGGTCGGGCCGGCGCACGCGGCGCCCGGCCAGGCGCAGGCCGTCGAAGGCCTGCGGGCTGGTGACCTCGTGGACGAGGTGCAGGTCGATGTACAGCAGGCCGGGCGCGACCTCGTGGGCGGCCCAGATCTTGTCGAACAGGGTGCTCGGCATGCGCGGGGTGGCCTCCTCGTGCTCTGGCTGGTCCTCGTCGGCTTCGTCGTCGGTCGTCGTCAGCTTCGGCGCAGCCCGGCGGACACGACCGCCAGCAGCGCGGCGTCGCCGGGGCCGGGGTTCTCGAAGTGGTGGGGCAGGTCGGCATCGAAGGTGACGCAGTCGCCCGCGGCCAGGACGTGGCGGTCGCCGTCGATGTCGAGCACGACGTCGCCGTGCTCGACGAGCGCGATCTCGCGGCTGCCGGGCTCGTGCATGGGCGGGTCGCCGGGGCCGCCGGTGCGCGAGCCCGCGCTCGAGCGTGTGGCGGCTGAGCTCGGCCCGCTGGCCGGGCAGCGGCGAGGTCAGCACCTCGATCGCGTGACCGTGGTCGGGCGAGCCGCCGCGGCGGCGGTCGGCGGCGCGGACGATCGTCACCGTGCCCGACTCGTCCAGGCGCAGGAGCTGGCTGAGGCGCAGCTCGAGGCCGGCGGCGATGCGGCTGGCCACCGACAGCGTCGGGCTCGTCTCGCCGCGCTCGACCTGGCTCAGCATCGGCGCCGACACGCCCGAGCGCTCGGCCAGGTCGCGCAGCGACAGCGCCATCGCCTCGCGCAGCGCGCGCACGCGGGGGCCGATCTGGGTCTGGGCGTCGAGCTGCTCGGCGGTCGTCATGAAGCGGCTGTACGTTATCGCATACGCGCGTCTTGGAACGATGCGCGAATGCAAGATCTGACACCGGGCTCGGGGGCTGGTTAGCCTGCCGGGGGTGGCGCGGTTCGAGCTTCCCGACGTGCTTGTGCTCGGCGCGGGCGGTGTGCTCGGCGAGGCGTGGATGAGCGGCTTGCTCTCCGGCCTGGAGGACGCCGCCGGGGTCGCGCTGTGCGACACGGAGACCTTCGTGGGGACGTCGGCGGGCGCGATCGTCGCGGCGCGCCTGGCCGCGGGCCGCTCGCCGCGGCGGCCGCCGGGGGCGCCGGCCGCGCGATCCGCCGGCGGACGACGCGGGTCCGCGCTCGGCGCGCGCGCTGCTGGCCGCGGGCGTGCGCGGGATCGCCGGAGCGGGGTGGGTGGCGACGGCGCCGGTGGCCTCGGCGGCGATGGCCGTCGGCGCCCCCGGCGGGGCGCTGGTCCGGTCGGCGCTGCTCGCCCGCACCCCGGCGCCGGCGCGGCGACTGCACGGGCTGCACGAGGAGATGAGCGTGCTGGGCACACGCTTCGACGGGCGCCTGCGCGTGTGCTGTGTGGAGCGCGACCGCGGACGGCGCGTCGTCTTCGGCGCCCCGGGCGCGCCACCGGCCTCCGTTGCCGAGGCGGTGGTGGCGTCGTGCGCGTTCCCGTGGTCGTTCGCGCCGGTGCGGATCGGCGATCACGAGTACGTCGACGGCGCGGTGTGGAGCGCGACGAACCTCGATGCGGCGCCGGGCGGGCGCGGCACGCAGATCCTGTGCCTGGACCCGCTCGCCGGGCTGGCCGGCACGTCCAGCCGCGGCGTCGGAGCGCTGCGGGCGGCGTTGCGGGTGGCCACCGAGCTCGAGCTCCAGGCGCTGCGCCGTCGCGGCGCGCGCATGCGCCGCGTCGGCCCGCAGGACGAGATGGCGGCGACGATGGGCGCCGACCTGATGGACCCGCGCCCCGCGAATGACGTGCTCGAGGGCGGCTATCGCCAGGGCCTGGCGCTCGGCGCACACGACTGAGGCGCGGCCGGGGCTGCCGGGGGCGACCTGCTAGTCGTCCTCTCCCTCGCCGCCACGCCCGCGGCCGCGGCCCTGGCCACTGCTGTCGCCGCTGCCCGAGCCTCCGCTGTCGTCGCTGCCGCCGGACGACCCCGAGCCGCTGCTGTCATCGCTGCCGCCGGACGACCCCGAGCCGCTGCGGTCGTCGCTGCCCGAGCCGCTGCTGTCGTCGGTGGTGGTCGTGCCGGTGGTCGTCGAGGTCGTGGTGCGCGGGGTGGTCCGCTCGCGGCGCTTCGTGGTCGCGGTGGTCGTCGTCCTCGGGGTCGTCGTCTCGGTGCGGTCCTCCGCGGTCGTGCCCTCCAGCGACAGCGCGTCGCCGGCGCGCAGCGGCTCGGCCGACAGGCCGATGCTGTCGCCCGAGATCGCGTTCGCGGCCAGGCCGATGCCGGTCGCCGCGCCGACGCCGAGGACGGCGAGCGCGGTGAGGATGGCGACCTGCCGGAGCTTCGTACGCCTCATGGCCTGCTCTCCCCCGTCAGCGCCTCGTCGAGGTCGCGTTCGCGCGGCGCCGGGTCCTCGGCGCCGCCGGCGACGAGCGGCAGGCGCACCTCGGCGCGTGCTCCCCCCTCCGCCCGGTTGGCGATCCGTGCGTCGCCGCCCCAGCGGCGGGCGAGGACGCGCACGATGGTCAGGCCGAGCCCGCTGCCGCTCGGGCGCGCGCCGCGCGAGCTGCCTCGGAAGAAGCGCTCGAAGACCCGCTCCTCCTCGCCCGCGGCCAGCCCCGGCCCCGCGTCGTTGACGGCGATCGAGCCCCAGTCGCCGATGGCCTCGAGCTCGATCCCGACCGTCGTTCCCCGCGCCGTGTGCTCGAGCGCGTTCTCGACCAGGTTGTCGAGGATGACCGACACGTCCTGGGCCGACGCGTCGACGGCGGCGCCGGCGCTGCGATCGTGCAGCTCGAGCTCGGCGCCGTGCTCCTCGACGGCCACCGTGCGCCAGCGCTCGAGCGCGCCGCGACCGGCCCCGTCGAGCCGCAGCGGCGCGACCGGGTGCGGGCGCTGGCCCTCGCGCGCCAGGGTGAGCAGGTCGGTCACCGTCTGGGCCAGGCGCACGGCCTCGCGCTCGCCGGCCTCGAGGTCGCGGCGGAGCCCCTCGTCGTCGGTCTTCAGCCCGGCCGCCTCGAGCCGCAGGCGCAGGCCGGTCAGCGGCGTGCGCAGCTGGTGGGCGGCGTTGGCCACGAAGTCGCGCTGGGCGTCGATCGCCTGGCCCAGGCGCTCGGTCATGTCGTTGAAGGCGTGGGCGACCTCGCGGTGCTCGCGCGCGCCGGTCTCCTCGGCGCGCGCGTCGAGGTCGCCGGCGGCGACACGGCGCGCGGCCGCGGTCAGCCCGCGCAGCGGGCGCGTGAGAAACCCGGCCAGCAGCCAGGCCACGATCAGCCCGAGCACGAGCGCGGCGACGCCGAGCCCGACGAGCGCCAGCGTGTCGCGCCGCACCTCCGCGCCGACCGCGTCGACGGACTGCGTGATGCGGACCGCGCCGGTGCGCCGGCCCTCGTCGAGGATCGGGACGGCAGTGAACAGCAGCTCCTCGTTGAGCGACGAGCTGAAGCGGGTGCCCTGCGACACGCCGCCCGATAGCGCCTCGCGGATCTCGGGGCGGGTCGCGTAGGAGCCCGCGGCCGGGCCGGTCGAGTCGGCGAGCAGGCGGCCGGCCGCGTCGACGACGATCACGCGCCCGCCGACCGAGCCCGCCGCCGTGCGGGTGACGGCGTCGAGCTCCTGGCCCCGTTCGAGCCGACCGACGGCGCTGGCCGCGACGAGCTGCGCCTGATTGGCCGCCTCGGCCTTGACCTCGGCATCGACCCGCCGCGACAGGTTCAGGGCGAGCGGCACCTCGAGCGCGACGAGCATGAGCACGAGGACGTAGGCGAAGGCCGCCAGCTGCCACCAGCGCAGGCTCATGGCGACCCGTCCCTGCCCGGCGCGCCGAACAGGAAGCCGACGCCGCGCACGGTGTGGATGTAGCGCGGCGAGGCCGAGTCGTCGCCCAGCTTCTTGCGCAGCCCGCTCACGTGGACGTCGAGCGTCTTGGTCGAGCCGAACCAGTTGGGGTCCCAGACCTCGTCGATCAGCCGCTCGCGCGTGACCACGGCGCCCGCGCTGGCCATCAGCAGCGCGAGCAGGTCGAACTCCTTGCGCGTGACCTCGACCGCCTGGCCGCCGTGCACGACGGTCCGGGTGGCCGGGTCGAGCCGAACATCGCCGACCTCGATCGCCTCGTTGGCATCGGTGTCGCCGCCGTCCGGCGGCGGCGTGGCCACGCGGCGCAGGACGGCGCGCACGCGGGCGACCACCTCTCGCGCGCTGAACGGCTTGACGACGTAGTCGTCGGCCCCGAGCTCGAGGCCGATGACGCGATCGGTCTCGTCGCCGCGCGCGGTGAGCATGATGATCGGCACCTGCGAGTCGCGGCGCACCTGGCGGCAGACGTCGAAGCCCGAGCCGTCGGGGAGCATGAGGTCGAGCAGGATCAGGTCGGGGCGCACCCGGGTGGCCGTCTCGACGGCGTCGGCGGCCGTCCCCACGACCTGCAGCTCGAAGCCCTCGCGCGTGAGGGACTCGGCCAGCGGCTCCGCGATGGCGGGCTCGTCCTCGACCAGGAGGATCGTCCGCCGGGCGGCTGCCATGTGGACATCGTAGGGCGTCATCGTGCGGGCCCGGGGCACACGCCGCGGCGCCCGCCCGTGCGGGGCGGGCGCCGCGTGTGCCCCGGGGGCGCCTCAGTCGTCGTCGGAGCCGCCACCGTGGCCGCTGGAGTCGTCCGACCCGCCGCCACCGTGGCCGCTGGAGTCGTCCGAGCCGCCGTGGCCGCTCTCGTCGAAGCCGACGTCGTCGGATCCGCTGCCACTGCTGCCACGGCCGCTGCTGTCGTCTTCGTCGTCATCATCGGAGCCGCGACCCCGGCCCCGGCCCCGGCTGTCGTCGTCGGCGTCATCGGAGCCGCGGCCCCGGTGCCCGTCGTCGTCGCTGCGGGTCGTCGCCGTGCCGGTGCAGCGCGGGTCGTCGCGGTGCTCGGCCTCGTCGCACGGACCGCTCACGTCGACGTCAGCCGACGGAGTGTCGTCGCGGCGCGCCGCGCCGGTGGTGGTCTGGCTCGGAGTCGTCGGGGTGGTCGTCGACTCGCTCGTCGTCGTGCTCGGAGCGGTGGTCGTCGATTCGCTCGTCGTCGTGCTCGGGGCGGTCGAGGTCGCCGTCGTGGTCACGGCGGCCGGCGAGGGGTCCGAGGACCCCCCGTCGGCGCCGACGCCGGTCACGGCGATCGTGCCGCCCGCGAACAGCGCGCCGCTCAGCGCGGCGAGCAGCAGGGCGCGCATCAGTCGTCCTCTGCGTGGTCGCGGCCGCTGCCGCCGCGGTCGTCGCCGCCGCGATCGTCGTTGCCGCCGCCGCCGTGCTCCCCGCCGCCGCCGGAGCGCTCGACGTGGCTGGCGACCCAGCGGCCGTTGGAGCGGCGGACGTCGGCCTCGATGTTCCGCATCCCGGCCCGCAGTCCGCTCATGCCGCTGACGCGCTCGAAGCTCGTCCGGGCCGTGACCCGGACCGTGATCGTGCCGCGCTCGCTGTCGCGCAGGCGGAACGTGCGGGCGCCGCGGTCGACGGACAGGACGGTGCCCTCGTACTGGCGCGTGACCGACTGCGTGGCCGGCGCGCTGGTGGTCGCCGGCTGTGCGGCGACGGCCGCGGTGGCGCCGGCGGCGCCGACGGCGCCAAGGACGGCGGTGACGGCGGTGAGCTTGCTGATGTTCATGGTGAGCCTCCCGTTGTGCTCGCTTGACTGCATGGGAGGCAGCTTGCCGAGGGGCGCCCCAGCCGCCGTCCATCGGCGGGCCAGGATTCGGCAACGATCGGGTTAGGAGATGGTTAGGCGGCCCCGCGAGCGTTCCGGGGTGGGTGCCGGCCGGGCTCAGCCGGGCTTGGACGAGAAGCCCCAGGCGACCCGGATGATCGTGCGCGCGACGGTCACGAGGTCGTCGATCCGCACGCGCTCGTCGACCGCATGGGCCAGCTCGATCCCACGCGGGCCGAACATCACGCACGGGATGCCGCGCGCGCACCAGAGGCGCATGTCGGCTCCCCACGGGACGCCGCGCCAGGCGCGCGGACGCGCCGGTCTCGGCCGGCGACCGCGTCGCCGACGAGGCGGGCGAACGGGCTGTCGGCGCGCGTCTCGCCCGAGGCGAACTGCCCGCCCGGCCACGTGAGCTCGACCGCACCGTCCGCCGCCTCCGCCACGGCCGCCTCCACCGCCGCGCGCGCCGCGGCGGGCGGCTCGCCCACGCGCACCGGCGCGCGGCCCTCGAAGGTCAGGCGATCGGGCACGCTGCTCGACCACTCGCCCGCCTGGAGGCGGCCGACGAGCAGCGGGTAGGGCAGCTCGAGCTCGCGCATCAGCGGGTGCTCGACGTCGGCGTTCAGGCGCCGCTCGTGCTCGGCCAGCGCGTGGTGCACGGGCAGGTAGCGATCGATCGCCGACACGCCCTCCAGCCGCTGGGCGGCGTGCGCGCTGCGCCCGTGGACGACGCCGGAGAAGGTCAGCGCGCCGGCCTGCGCGCAGACGACGTCCAGGCCGGTGGGCTCGGGGATCAGGCACGCGTCGAAGGCGGCGTCGCGCTCGAGCGCGGCGAACGTGCCCAGACCGCCGTCCTCCTCCGAGCCGACGGCGACGAGCACGACCTCGCCGTGCGGCGCGGTGGCCCCCAGCGCGGCCAGCGCGTGCAGGGCGGCGACGACGCCGCCCTTCATGTCCACGCTGCCCCGGCCCCACACGCGGCCGTCGGAGATCCGGCCCGACCACGGGCCGTCGCGCCACGCCACCGAGCCCGGCGGCACGACGTCGACGTGGCCGTCGAGCGCGAGCCGCGGCCCGTCGGGCGACGAGCCGGGGACGGCCACGGTCAGCCCCCACAGCTCCGAGCGCTGCGCCTCCTCCCCCGGGTGGTCGGGGCTCGTGCGCAGCGCCGCGAGATCGTGGCGGTGCAGGTCCGCCCGCAGCCCCAGGTCGCCGGCCAGCTCGCCCAGGCGCTCGAGCGCCGCGCGCTCGTCGCCGGTGACGCTCGGGACCTGCACGAGCGCGGCGACGTCGCGGGCCAGCGCGGCGCCATCGACGCGCCCCAGCGCCGCCGTCAGCCCGTCGCCCACACCGGGGTCAGATCTTGCAATCGAACATTCGCCGGAGCCAGATCCTGCATCAGAGCGCCGGCCCTACGGCGCGGCCAGCTCACGCGGGCGCGCCGTCACCGGTGGCTCGTGGGCAGCCAGCTCGGCCCGGCGCACGCCGTTGGTGATCGCACGCACGTAGGCCATGCCGGCCGCCTGCAGGATGTCGGTGGCGACGCCCTGGCCGGACGCGGACTGGCCCTCGTACTCGACCACCACGGAGACCTCGCCGAGCGCGTCCTCGCCGCCCGTCACGGCCTCGACGCGGAACTCGCGCAACCGCGCGTCGAGCCCGGTGGCCGCGTTGATGGCGCGGAAGATGGCGTCGACCGGGCCATCGCCCGTGAACGTCCCCTCGAGCTCCTTGCCCGCGGGCGAGCGCACGGCGACCGTCGCGTGCGGCGGGCGGCGCGAGGACGCCTCGACGTCGAACCACTGCAGCGTGTAGCCGGCGATCTCCTCGCGGAGCTCGTCGGTCGCGAGCGCCTCGAGGTCCATGGCGGTGACCTGCTTCTTCTTGTCCGCGATCTCCTTGAAGCGCTTGAACGCGGTGTTCAGGGCCTGGCCCTCGACCCGGTAGCCGAGCTCCTCCAGCGCCTGGCTCAGGGCGTGGCGGCCGGAGTGCTTGCCCAGGACGATCTGGTTGGCGTCGTTGCCGACCGTCGCGGCGTCCATGATCTCGTAGGTCGAGCGCTCCTTGAGCACGCCGTCCTGGTGGATGCCCGACTCGTGCGCGAACGCGTTGCGCCCGACGATCGCCTTGTTGGGCTGCACCGGGTAGCCGGTCAGGCGCGAGATGAGCCGGCTCGAGCGGGCCAGCTCGGTGGTGACCACGCCGGTGCGCAGGCCCACGTCCTCGCGGCGCGTGTGCAGCAGCATCACGATCTCCTCGAGCGACGCGTTGCCCGCGCGCTCGCCGATGCCGTTGATCGCGCACTCGACCTGGCGCGCGCCGGCCAGCACGCCGGCGAACGAGTTGGCCACGGCCAGCCCGAGGTCGTCGTGGCAGTGCACGGACAGCACGACGTCCTCCAGGCCGGGCGTCAGCTCGTACAGGCGCGTCAGGAACGCGCCGTACTCCTGCGGCATCGCGTAGCCGACGGTGTCGGGCACGTTGATCGTCGTGGCGCCCTCGTCGATGGCGATGCGCAGCACCTCGGCGGTGAACGCGACGTCGGCCCGCGTGGCGTCCATCGGCGAGAACTCGACGTCGTCGCACAGCGACTTGGCGTGGGCGACGGCCGCGCGGGCCTGGCCCTTGACGTCCTCGCGCGTGGACTGCAGCTGGTGCTCGATGTGGATGTCCGAGGTGGACAGGAAGGTGTGGATCCGAGGTCGGTCGGCGTCCTGCACGGCCTCCCAGGCTCTATCGACGTCACCCGCGTGAGCGCGCGCCAGGCCGGCGATGACTGGGCCGTGCACCTCGCGGGCGATCGCCCGCACGGCCTCGAAGTCGCCGGGCGAGGCGATCGGGAACCCCGCCTCGATGACGTCGACGCCCAGGCGCGCGAGCTGGTGGGCGATCTCCAGCTTCTCGGCCGTGTTCAGCGAGATGCCGGGCGACTGCTCGCCGTCGCGCAGCGTGGTGTCGAAGATCAGTACTCGGTCGGGTTCCATGGCGCTCCTCCGTTTCGGCTTGGTCCTGCGGCTCTCCGGGCTTCGGTTCGCGGCTCAGGCGGCCGCCACGCGCTATTCCCCCCGAGGGGGGAGGAGGAGAAGTCGCCGGGCGAGCAGGAACGTCATGGACGCCGCTGAGGCTATCGGACGGCGCCGCCGGCTCGCAACCGCGGCGGTCACGCCTCGAGGGCGTCGATCAGTGAGCGCGCGTCGAACGCGCCCTCGACGAGCGTGCCGTTGGCGAAGAACGACGGCGTCCCGGGCAGGGCCATGCGCGCCGCGTCCCGCGCGTCGCGCTCCACGCGCGCGGTGTGCGTGCCGTCGCGCAGCTCGGCGCGCACGCGGTCGGCGTCGAGCCCGAGGCGGGCGGCGGCGCGCACGACGTCGTCCTCGCCGAGCGCGCCCCGCGCGGCGTAGAGCGCGTCGTGCATCGGCCAGAACGCGTCCTGGGCGGCGGCCGCCTCGGAGGCCTCTGCCGCGCGCTGGGCGTCGGGATGGATCGCGCTCAGCGGAAGGTGACGGAAGACGAAGCGCAGACGATCGCCGAGGCGCTCGCGCACGCGCCGCAGGGTGCCCTGCGCGGCAGTGCAGTACGGGCACTGGAAGTCGCCGTACATGACGAGCTCCAGCGGGGCGTCCGGCGGCCCGGCCACGTGATCGCCGGGACCGACCGGAGGATCGAGGCCGGGCATCGGCCCATCGTAGACTCGGCCGCCCGGTGGGCGACATCGAGTTCCTCATTGCGCTGCTCCTGGCCACCGCGGCGCTCGTCCGACTTGCCGAGCTGGTGGCCATCCCCTATCCGATCGTGCTCGTCCTCGGCGGGCTCGCCGTGGGCCTGGTGCCCGGCCTCCCGGAGATCGTGCTCGAGCCCGAGACCGTCTTCCTGGTCTTCCTGCCTCCCCTGCTGCACGCGGCCGGGTTCCGTTCCTCGCCGCGTGAGCTGCGCGCGGAGAAGAGCCCGCTCGCGTGGCTGTCGGTCGGCCTAGTGCTGGTCACCATGGTCGCGGTGGCGGTCGTGGCGCACGGGATCGTCGACGGGATGAGCTGGCCGGCCGCTTTCGTGCTCGGCGCCGTCGTCTCCCCCACCGACCCCGTCTCGGCGGTGGCGACGTTCGCCCGCATCCCGGTCCCCGAGCGCGTCCGACTGGTCGTCGAGGGCGAGGCGATGATCAACGACGGCACCGCGCTCGTCGCCTATCGGGTGGCCGTCGCCGCCGCGGTCACCGGCAGCTTCTCGGCCGGCGACGCGGCCGTCGACTTCGTCGTGTCGGCCGCCGGCGGCGTGGCCGTGGGCCTGGCCGTGGGCTGGGCCGAGGTCCGCGTGCTGCAGCGCCTGCCCGACACGACGCTCGACATCTTCCTGACCGTCGGCGCCGCCTACGGCGCCTACATCCTCGGCGAGGAGCTCCACGCGTCCGGCGTCCTGGCCGCGGTGGTCAGCGGCGTGTACCTCGGCTGGTTCTCGCACGTCGCCTTCGACGCCGACACCCGGCTGAGCGCGGTCGCCTTCTGGCGGGTGCTGGTCTTCGGCCTGGAGACGATGCTGTTCATCCTGCTCGGCCTGCAGCTGCCGACGATCGTCGACGACCTGCAGCGCGACCTCACGCTGGCCGACCTCACCGGGGCCGCGCTGCTGGTGACCGTGACGGTCATCGCCGCGCGCTTCGTCGGGCAGTTCGTCCCGTTCGCGTTCCCGGGCGCGAGCTGGCGCGAGCGCGTCGTCGTGAGCTGGAGCGGCATGCGCGGCGCGATCTCGCTGGCCGCGGCGCTGTCGATCCCGCTGACCGTCGACGAGCGCCCGGTGATCCTGTATCTCACGTTCGTGGTCATGCTCGTCACGCTCGTCGGCCAGGGCCTGACGCTGCCGTGGCTGCTGCGGGCCCTCGGGATCCGCGGCGAGCGGCCGTGGTCGCCGGACGAGGCGATCGCCCGCCTGGAGACCGCGCAGGCGGCGCTCGACCGGCTCGACGAGCTCGAGGACGAGGGCGCCGACGAAGAGGTCCTGCGGCGCCTGCGCGAGCTCTACCGCGCCCGCTTCCGGGCCTGCCAGGCCGTGCTCATCGGCGAGGGCGACGGCGTACCGCCCGAGGACGAACGGCTGGCGCGCTACGGCGACCTGCGTCGCGACCTGATCGCCGCCGAGCGCGACGCGCTGCTGCACCTGCGCAACAACGGCCGCGTAAGGGTCGACACCGTCCGCCAGATCGAGCGCGACCTCGACCTGGACGAGGCGCGCCTGCGGACGTAGGGGGCGAAGTCCGGTGGGTCGACAGATATTCACCACATGGGTGGGTTTCAGTCAATCGATGAGATCGACCGCGCGATCGGGGCGCTCGCCGGGCGACAGTACGGCGTGGTGTCGCGGGCGCAGCTCGAAGCGCTCGGAGTCAGTCGCCGGCGGATCGAGCGGCGGCTCGCCACGGGACGCCTGCTGCGACTGCACCACGGCGTGTACGCGGTCGGGCATCGGGCACCGAGGAAGGAGGCGCATTGGCTGGCCGCGGTGCTCGCGTGCGGCGACGGCGCCGCGCTGAGCCACCGCAGCGCCGCGGGGCTGTGGCAGATCCTCGATCGCGAGGGCAAGCACCCGGACGTCACCACCCCATCCCCGCGCCGCCATCCCGGAATCGCCGCCCACACCACGCGGCTCACCGCGGCCGACGTCGCTGCTGCGGATCTGCGATCGCCACGGCATCGTGCATAGAGGAGGGGGTCACCAAGCGACGGAACTGCGCCTCGCGCAGTGCCCGCGAGGTCCTCGAGCGCCGCAGATCGAGCGTGCGCACGAACTGAACCACGACGACCTGCTGATGGCTGGCGGGCCCATTCGACCGCGACCGCGTTCCAAGCCGACCGCGCCACCTCCAACGCCCTGCAGCTCGCCGGGTACGCGGTGCTCGCTTCACCCACGCCGACGTGACCCGTCGCCCAGCCGAGATCGCCCGCCAGATCCGCGAGGCCCTGGCCGGCCGGTGACCGCCGCTCGCGCGGTCACCCCTACTCCGCCACCCGCACCGCCAAGACCGGGCGCTCGGAGAGGTGCAGGAGGCGGGTGGGGGTCGAGCCGACGAGGGCGCTCTTGAGCGGGCGTTCGCCGTAGCAGCCGACGACGATCATGCGTGCGTCGTGCTCCTCGGCCGCCTCGATCAGACCCTCGGCGGGCGGGCGTTCGAGCATGACGAGCTCGGGCTCGCTGCTGAGCATCCCGCGCGCCTCCTCGAGCTGCGCGCGGCCGTGCTCGCGCACCGCGTCCTCGTAGTCGCGGACCTCGCCGCCCACCCGGCTGATCGGGCTGCAGAAGACGACCACCACGCCGGTGTCGAGCTCGCCGGACAGGCGGTCGGCCTGCGCGAGGGCGACGCGGGCGCCGGGGGTCCCGTCGTAGCCGACGACCAGGGGGCCCACGTCAGCGCTCCCGCGTGGCCGGGGCGCGCTCGAGCAGCGACGGCGGCGCGGTCTCGGGCTTGCGCCGGAAGAACTCGCGATGACCGGCGCTGTACCAGATGAGCATCAGCACCGCCCCGAAGACCAGGAAGCCGAGGCCGATGACCAGCGGCGGGCCGACGCCCAGCCACGAGTCGCCCGATTCCGAGTTGGCGGGGTCGGACAGGTCGACCACCGACTTGATGAACACCGCGGTGAGCATCAGCGCGCCGGCCAGCGGCGCGACGCCGATCAGGAAAAAGGTCTTGATGTTGCGCGTCAGGACCTTGCGGTAGTAGATCGCGCACGCGTACCCGGTGATCCCGTAGTAGAAGGCGATCATCAGGCCGAGCGCGGCGATCGAGTCGAACAGGATGTTCTCGCTGACGATCGTCAGCCCGACGTACCAGGCGATCGAGAACGCGCCCATGAGGATCGTCGACACGTGCGGCGTCAGGTAGCGCGGGTGGACGTCGCCCAGCGCGCGGGGCATCGCCCCGCGGCGGGCCATCGACAGCGACGTGCGCGCCGTGGGCAGAATCGTCGTCTGTGTGGAGGCGGCGGCCGAGGTGAGCACCGCGATGATGAGGATCTTGTCCAGCGGCGAGCCGAACACGTCGGTGCCCAGCGCGCTGAGCACGTCCTCGGCGTTGTCGATCAGCTGCTGCGCGCCGCCGTAGGCCTGGGCGGCGTAGGCCACGAGCACGTAGATGCCGACCAGGATGATCGTGGCGACGACCGCCGCCTTGCCCGGCGTCTCGCTCGAGTCCTGGCTCTCTTCGTTGACGGTCACCGTGCTGTCCCACCCCCAGTAGATGAAGACGGAGATCAGGATCCCCTCGACGAAGGCTGAGAAGCCGTCGACCGCGAACGGGTTGAGCCAGCTCAGGCTCGGGTCGACGGCCTCGGGGCCGGCGTCGCCCGTGGCGACCTTGATCAGGGCGACGATGGCGAACAGGGCGAGCGTGATGATCTCCGCGCCCAGCAGGAAGACCTGGGTCCGGGCCGACAGCTCGATGCCGATCACGCAGATCGCGGTCATCACGGCGATCCAGACGACGCCGACGAGGGTGACCGCGGCGGTCGAGCCGGCGGCGCCGTCCCAGTCGACGAGCAGGAACGTGTAGAGGCCGGCGATCTGGGCCAGGTTGGCCATGACGATGATGTCGGCCACGACGATCGCCCAGCCGCCCATCCAGCCCGCCCACGGGCCCATCGCCCGGGTGACCCACGAGAAGGTCGTCCCGCAGTCCGGGTCGGCGCGGTTCATGAAGTAGTAGGCCGCGGCGATGAACAGCATCGGCACGAAGGCGGCGAGCAGGACGGCCGGTGCCTGCAGCCCGATCCCGGTGATCGCCACCACGAAGCCCAGCGACGCGGCCAGGCTGTAGCCGGGCGCCGTCGAGGCGACGCCGATGACGACGTTCGAGACGAAGCCGATCGCCCCGGTCTTCAGGCCCTTCTCACCGGGCCCCGATCCGCCTGACGTCGCGGCCGGCTTCTCGCCGGTGAACGCTCCACTCTCCACGCTGTGCTCCTCCTCGTTCTGATGCGCGCCGAGGGCGCGCGCCGCGCAGCGTATCCGCGCGGGCGGCCGACCGGCGCGCGACGCACGAGGCGGTTTGTCCGCTGTGGACAACGGTGGCGGCTGCGGGCCCGGGCGCGCGGGGACCGCTGGGCCACAATGGACAGGATGCGCCCGGTCGGTGGCCATGCGGTGATCCGGGGTGGTGGGCGCGAGAGCTTCCCAGTACCGTCGATACGTGCGCAGGCAGGACACAGGCTTCCCGACCTCCGACGCCCAGGACGACTTCCAGCGCGCGCGGCGCCGGCAGGTCATGTCGCGCCTGGCCCGCCGGCTGGCGCGCGAGCCCGGCGACGTCGACGTCATCCTGCCCTTCGAGGAGGTCGTGGAGGCGCTCGGCCGCGTCGAGGAGCGCTACGTCGGGCTGGAGTCGATCGAGCTCGACAAGGTGCTGGGGACGGTCGACCGCGGCGGCCGCGGCGGCTTCGACCGCCAGTTCCGCCCGACCACGGCGCGCGTGCGGATGCGCTGGGAGCGGATCGCCAACGCCGCGCGCCGCGGCGAGCCACTGCCACCGATCTCCGTCTACCGGATCGGCGACGTCTACTTCGTGCGCGACGGCCACCACCGCGTGTCGGTCGCCCGCGCATTGGGGCGCACCGAGATCGACGCCTACGTCGTCGAGGTCGTCACGCGGGTCGGCGCCGAGCGCACGCTGCGCCTCGGCGAGCTGCCGCTCAAGAGCCATGAGCGCCTGTTCCACGAGCGCATCCCGCTCCCGAGCCGCGCGCGCAGCCAGATCAGGCTCACCGACCCGTGGGAGTACGGCGTGCTGGCCGAGAACGTCGAGGCCTGGGCCTTCCGTGCCGAGCAGGATCGCGCGGAGTTCCTCGATCGCCCGACCGCGGCCCGCCGCTGGTTCGACGAGGAGTACGTGCCGGCGGTCGAGCTGCTGCGCGAGGCCGATCTGATCGGCACGGCCACCGAGACCGACGCCTACCTGCGGGTGGCGTGCCAGCGCTACCGCGTCATGCGCACGCACGAGTGGAGCGGGGACATGCTGGCCCGCCTGCGCGAGGCGCCCGACGACGGCACTGGCGCCGGCGCCGCCTGAGCCCCGGTCACCCCAGCCGCAGCAGCACCGCCTCGCCCGGCGCGAGCCGCAGGTCGCCCGGGTCGACGCGGCCGTCCGGCGGACGGTCGGCGTCGGTGGACAGGACCAGCGCGGCCGACGTGCCGAGCTCGGCCGGCAGCGCGGTCCGCGCCTCCCGCGCGGCGAAGTTCATCACGGCCAGGATCCGCTCGCCTCCGCCCTCGCGCAGCCAGCACAGCACGTCGGCTCCGCACGCCACGGGGCGCTGGTCGCCGGTCTGCAGGACGGGCGTGGAGGCCCGCAGCGCGGCCAGGCGCCGCACGAGCGACAACGTCGAGCGTGGGTCGCTTGCCTGGCGCTCGGCGTTGAGCTCCTCGGCCTGGGCGACGATCGGCAGCCACGGCTCGCCGGTCGTGAAACCGGCGCCCGGGCCATCGGCCGACGGCGCCCGCCACGGCATCGGCGCGCGCTCCGGGTCGCGCCCGTCGACGTCGACGACGCGCTCGGGCGGGATCTCGGCGTCGGGCAGCCCGAGCTCCTCGCCCTGGTAGACGAACGGCGTGCCGCGCAGCGCGTAGAGCATCAGCGCGGCCGCGCGCGCTCGCGCCGCGCCCTGGCCGTCCTCGTCGAAGCGGCTGGCCACGCGCGGCAGGTCGTGGTTGGACAGGAACCAGGCCGGCCACGCCTGCTCGTCGGTCAGCGCCTCGAAGTCGTCGATCGACGTCGCGAAGGCCGCGGCGTCCCAGGGCAGCTCGGCGAAGACGAAGTTGTGCACGAGGTGCAGCTGGTCGCCGCCGTCCAGGTACTGGACGACGCGCGGCAGGTCCTGCAGGGCCACCTCGCCGACGATCATCCGGTCGGAGTAGGCGTCCACGACGCGGCGGATGCCCCGCAGGCGGTCGTGCATCGTCTCCCAGTCCTGGTCGCGGCGGCGCGTGGCGCCGGCGTTGGGGCGCAGCAGCGGGTCGTGGGCCAGCCGCTGGAGCGCGTCGATGCGAAAGCCGTCGACGCCGCGGTCCAGCCAGAAGCGCAGCACGTCGTGCATCGCCGCCTCGACCTCGGGGTTGTCCCAGTTGAGGTCGGGCTGCTGCGCCATGAACGAGTGCAGGTACCACTGGCCGGTGTGCTCGTCGAACGTCCACGCCGCGCCGACGGCCTCGAACTCCGAGCGCCAGTCGTTCGGCGGCCCGCCGTCCGGGGCGCCGTCGCGCCACACGTACCAGTCGCGCTTGGGGTCCTCGCGGCTCGAGCGGGAGGCCTGAAACCAGGGGTGGCGGTCGGAGCTGTGGTTGGGCACCCAGTCGACGATCACCCTAATCCCGCGCGCGTGGGAGTCGCGCAGCAGGCGGTCGAAGTCGGCCAGCGTGCCGAATGTCGGGTCGACGTCGCGGAAGTCCGCGACGTCGTAGCCGAAGTCGGCCATCGGCGACCGGTAGAACGGCGACAGCCACAGCGCCTCGACCCCGAGCTTCGCCAGGTAGTCGAGCCGGCCGGCGACCCCCGGCAGGTCGCCGACGCCGTCACCGTCCGAGTCGGCGAACGAGCGCGGGTAGATCTGGTAGATCGCCCCACGCTGCCACCACGCCGGCTCGGGCGTCGGGCCCTGCGTCGTCAAAGGCGAACCGGGGTCAGGTGCCGCCGGAGCCCTTGTCCGCGCGGGTCAGCGAGCGCCCGTCGGACGGGTCGAAGATGTGGATCTTCTCGGTGTTCAGCCACAGCTTGGACCGCTGGCCGGCGCGCACGTCGCTGCCCGCGTCCACGCGCGCGACGGCGTGGCCACTGGCCCCGCTCTGGGGCACGTCGCTGGTGCCCGCGTCGGCCTCCAGATCGCGCAGCTCCTCAGACTCGATCTGCTCGCCCTGCTCGAAGTCGAAGTGCGCGTAGATCTCCGACCCCATCGACTCCGTCAGCTCGATCGGCGCCTCGAACGACCACCCCTCGTGGCCCTCGGGCGCGAACTGCGCGTCCTCGAAGTCCTCCGGGCGCACCCCGATGACCACATCACGCTTGCCCGTCCCATGGCTCTCCAGCGACCGGCGCAACGCGTCGTGCAGCGGCACCTCCCCCATCGGCGTACGCACATTGTCGCCCTCGAGCACACCGGTGAAGAAGTTCATCGCCGGCGAACCGATGAAGCCCGCCACGAAGATGTTGCGCGGACTGTCATACAGCTCGCGCGGCGCGTCGACCTGCTGCAAGATCCCCGCGCGCATCACCGCCACCCGATCACCCAGCGTCATCGCCTCGGTCTGATCATGCGTCACATAGACCGTCGTCGTCTCCAGACGCTGCTGCAACCGCGACACCGCCGCGCGCATCTCCACCCGCAGCTTGGCATCCAGGTTCGACAACGGCTCATCCATCAAAAACGCCTTCGGCTCACGCACGATCGCGCGCCCCATCGCCACCCGCTGACGCTGACCACCCGACAGGTTGGCCGGCTTACGATCCAGATGCTGCTCAAGATCAAGCGTCTTCGCCGCCTCGTCGACGCGGCGGTCGATCTCGCCCTGGTCGGTCTTGCGCAGCTTCAGGGCGAAGCCCATGTTCTCGCGGACGGTCATGTGCGGGTACAGCGCGTAGTTCTGAAAGACCATCGCGATGTCGCGATCCTTCGGCGCCAGATCGTTGACGACCTCGCCGCCGATCTTCAGGTCGCCCTCGGAGATGTCCTCCAGCCCGGCGATCATCCGCAGGGCCGTCGACTTCCCGCAGCCCGACGGGCCGACGAGGATCATCAGCTCGCCGTCGCGGATGTCGAGGTCCATGTGCTTGACGGCCTCAAAACCATCCGGATACCGCTTGACGATGTCGTCGAACTGGATCTCGGCCACGTCAGCTCCTTTCGATGGGCGCTAGCCCTTGACGGCGCCCGCGGTCAGGCCCGCGACGATGCGCTTCTGGAAGAACAGGACGAGGAAGATCAGCGGGATCGAGATGACGACCGACGCCGCGGAGATCGTGCCCAGCGGCAGCTCGAACTGCGTCGACCCCGTGAAGAACGCGATCGCCGCCGGCACGGTGCGAGCGCTGCTCGACGAGGTCAGCGTGATCGCGAACAGGAACTCGTTCCACGTCCCGATGAAGGTCAGGATCCCCGCGGTGGCCAGCCCGGGCGCGGCCAGCGGGACGACGACCTTGCGAAACGCCTGGAAGTACGTGGCCCCGTCGACGAGCGCGGCCTCCTCGAGGTCCTTGGGGATCTCCTTGAAGAACGACACCAGGATGTAGATGGCCAACGGCAGCGCGAACGTCAGGTTGGGGATGATCAGGCCGATCCACGTGTTGTAGATCCCGACGTCCGACCACAGCCGGAACAGCGGCGCGGCGATGGCGATCGCCGGGAACGTGGTGATCGAGAGCACGAGGGCCAGGATCACGAACTTCCCGCCGAAGCGCAGACGCGCGAGCGCGTAGGCGCAGAACGAGCCGACGACCAGGGCGAGCACCGTCGTCGCGATGCTGACCACCGCACTGTTGAGCAGCGCGCGGACGAAGTCGTCGTTGCGGAAGATCGACTCGTAGTTGGCCAACGACGGGCTCTCGGGGATGATCCCCCCGCTGCGCAGCGCCTCGCCCGTCTTCAGCGAGATGCTGACCAGCCAGTAGAACGGGAACAGGCAGAACAGGACGATGGCGGCGATGGCCAGCCACATCCACCAGGGCGTCGCCGGCCCGGCCGGGCCCTTCTTCGTCCGCTTGGCCGCGCGAGTCTCCTCGGCCGCCTTGGGGACCTCTGCGGTGGTCGCGCCCATGGCCTAGTCCTCCGCCATTCCGCGGATGTTGCCGCCCACGGTCCGGATGTAGGTGAACGAGACGATCATCACGATGATGAACGTGAGCACCGCCATGGCGGAGCCCAATCCGTAGATGCGGTTGCTGGCGAACGTCTCCTGAGCGATCGTCGACAGCGTCGAGGTGCCCGATTTGCCGTTCGTCAGCACGAACGGCAGGTCGAAGATCCGCAGCGCGTCGAGCGTGCGGAAGATCAGCGCGATCAGGATCGCCGGGGTGACCAGCGGGATCGTGATCTTGGTGAAGCGCTGCCACGCCGTGGCGCCGTCGACCTTGGCCGCCTCGTACACCTCCCCGGGGATCACCTGCAGGCCGGCGAGGATCAGCAGCGCCATGAACGGCGCCGTCTTCCACACGTCGGCCAGGATGATCACGATCAGCGCGTAGGGCTCCTCCCCCAGCCAGACCGTTTCGGTGCCGAGCAACGAGTTCACGAAGCCCAGCGGGCTCTCGAACATCGTCCGCCACATGACCGCGGTGACCACGGTGAGCACCGCCCAGGGGACGAGCACGACGGTCCGCAGCAGGCCCTGACCCCGGAAGGCCGCGTGCATCGCCATCGCCATGCCCAGGCCGATGACGAGCTCGAGGAACACCGACGAGACGGTGAACACCATCGTGTGCGTGAACGCCGCCCACCACTCGGAGTCGCTCAGTGCGTCGGTGTAGTTCTTCAGGCCGGCCCAGCGCGACAGGCCGGCCACGCGCACGCTGTACTCGTGCAGCGACAGCCAGATCCCGTAGATGATCGGGTAGGCCGCCACGATCGCGATGAGCAGCATCGACGGCGCGACCATCCAGAAGGCCAGGCGCTTCTCCGACATCCCCTTGGAAGGCGCCTTCTTGGCGGGCTGCGGGCCGGCTTGTACGGCGGTGTCAGCCATGGCCTAGAAGGTCGCCAGGGCCTTCTCGATGTCCGACTGCGCCTTCTTCATGGCGTCGGCCGGCGACTGACGCCCGGCCAGCGCGTCGTTGACGTTGTTGTAGACAGCCTGGGAGATCTGCGGATAGACCGGCGAGACCGGGCGCGCCTTGGCCTGCGCGACGGCCTGCTTGAGCTCGGCCGAGAACGGCAACGCCTTCTTGACCGCCGCGTCGTCGTAGGTCGCGTTGAGGACGGGCGCCAGCGAGAACTCCGCCGCCTCCTTGGTCTCGTACTCGGCCCCCGTGAAGAAGTCGACGAACGCCAGCGCCGCGCCCGGGTTCTTGGAGTAGATCGAGATGACCGAGTTGTGGCCGCCGAGGATGCCGGCCTTGCCGCCGCCCTCGAAGCTCGGCTGCGGCACGACCTCGAACTTGCCCTTGAGGTCGGAGTCCTTGGCGCTGAGCGTGTAGGCGTAGGGCCAGTTGCGCATGTACGCGTACTCGCCGGTCTGCCATGCGGCGAGCGACTCCGGCTCCATGTACGTCGTCACGGCCTTCGGGGCGGCCCCGTTCTTGATGCCGTCGACCATGAGCTGCAGCGCCTTGACGTTCTGGGGCGAGTCGATCTCCGCCTTCGTGCCGTCGTCGGAGACGACCTTGCCGCCGGCCGCGAAGGACAACTCGAGGAAGTCGCAGGTCAAACCCTCATAGGCCGCGCCCTGGTACACGATGCCGCCCTGGTCGGCGGCCGTCGAGTAGACCTCCTGCCAGGTCGCCGGGACCTTGTCGATCTTGTCGGTGCGGTAGTAGAGGAAGCCCGCGTCGGTCGTCTCGGGCACGCCGAACTGCTTGTTCTCGAAGGTGACGGTCTCGATCGGCGCCTGGATGAACTCCGACTTGCGCTGCTCGACATACGGGGTCATGTCGTACAGCCACTTCTGCGAGGCGAACTCCGCCGTCCAGATCACGTCGGAGGAAAAGACGTCGCATTCGCCCGACTTCGCCTGCTGGCGCTGGATGAACTGCTGGCGCTGAGCGTCGGCCGAGGCCGGGAACTCGAGCAGCTTGGCGCGCAGGCCCTGGGAGCCGAACTTGTCGTTGAAGTCCTTGACAGCAGCCGTCGCGTTACCGCTCGTGTCCTTGCCGGTGCAGTACGTCATCGTGCCCTTGGCGCCGTTCAGCGAGGCGGGATCGATCTTCTTGACGCCCTCCGTCTGGTTCGTCGCGGCCTCATCGCCGCCGCCGCTCCCGCCACCCTCGTCGTCGCCACCACAGGCGGCGAACAGCAGCGTGCACGAGGCGAGCGCGACCGACGCGCCGAACCGAAGACGACCTCTCATCATGCGACCCCTCCTCCAAAGGATCCGACCAGCATCTGTAACCGGTTTCAAGATCAACGCATGCGACCGGCTACCGCGGGCGGGAACCTTTCAGCTTGCGCGGAACGTGTCAAGGGGTGCCCGCCCCGCTGCGGGTAGTCTCGGCGCATGGAGGAGGTCTCGGCGCCGGTCCGCCAGCGGGCGACCACGATCCGCGACGTCGCGCGCTCGGCGGGCGTCAGCGTGGCCACCGTCTCGCGCGTGCTCAACGACATCCCGATCGTGCGCCCGGAGATGCGCGGCCGGGTCCTGCGCGCGATCGAGGAGCTCGGCTACCGGCCGAGCTCGACGGCGCGCAGCCTGTCGCTCGGGCGCTCGCAGACGATCGGCGTCGTCGCCCCGTTCTTCACCACGTCGTCGGTCGTCGAGCGCCTGCGCGGGGTCGCCCAGCGCGCCGGGCAGCGCGGCTACGACCTGATGCTGTTCGACGTCGAGACCCCCGACCAGCGGACCGGGGCGCTGCGCGACTTCGCGCGCCTGGACCGCGTCGACGGCCTGCTCGTCATCTCGCTGCCGCTGCTCGACGACGAGGTCGGCGCGCTGCGCCGCGACAAGCTGCCCGTGGTCATGGTCGACATCGGGCACGTCGAGCTCCCCCACGTGCTGATCGACGATGTCCGCGGCGGCGAGCTGGCCGCCGAGCACCTGCTGGCCCGCGGCCACCGCCGGATCGGCTTCGTCGGCGACCTGCCCACCAACCCGTTCGGCTTCACGTCCAGCGAGCGTCGCCGGCAGGGCCTGCATCGGGCCCTCGAGCGAGCGGGGATCGCACCGGACGCGGGCCTCGAGCGCTGCGGGCGCCACGGGCGCCACGAGGCGCGCGTGCTGGCCCGCGGCCTGCTGCGCGGCGACGACCGGCCGACGGCCGTGTTCGCGGCCTCCGACACGCAGGCCCTCGGCGTCCTCGAGGCGGCTCAGGGGCTCGGCCTGCGCATCCCCGAGGACGTCGCGGTGATCGGCTTCGACGACATCGAGATCGCCGGCCTGATCGGCCTGAGCACGGTGCGCCAGCCGCTGCGCGAGAGCGGCGCACGCGGCGTCGACATGCTGCTGGCCGCGATCGGCGGCGCCCCGTCGCCCGTCGCCGCGCTCGAGCCGCTGACCGTGATGGAGCGCCGCACGACGTAGCCGGTCGGGCTTGCGCTTGCCCTCGGTCTCATACTCCCCGGCGATGAGCCCGGGCATCGCCGACGAGCCGTGGTGGAAGCGCGCCGTCGTCTACCAGGTCTACCCGCGCAGCTTCGCCGACGCCGACGGGGATGGCATCGGCGACCTGGCCGGGATCGCTGACCGGCTGGACTACCTCTCAGAGCTCGGCATCGACGTGCTGTGGCTCTCGCCGATCTACCCGTCGCCCCAGGACGACGCCGGCTACGACATCAGCGACTACCAGGACATCGACCCGACGTTCGGCACGCTCGCCGACTTCGACCGGCTGCTGGGCGCCGTCCACGAGCGCGGGATGAGGCTCGTGATGGACCTCGTGGTCAACCACACCTCCGACGAGCACCCGTGGTTCGTGCAGTCGCGCGCGAGCCGCGACAACCCCAAGCGCGACTGGTACTGGTGGCGGCCGGCCCGCGCGGGCATGGAAGTGGGCGCCCCCGGCGCGGAGCCGACGAACTGGCGCGCCGCCTTCTCCGGGCCGGCATGGGACCTCGACGAGGCGACGGGCGAGTACTACCTGCACCTGTTCTCGCCCAAGCAGCCCGACCTCAACTGGGAGAACCCCGAGGTCCGGCGCGCGATCCACGCGATGATGCGCTGGTGGCTGGACCGCGGCGTCGATGGCTTCCGCATGGACGTCATCAACATGATCTCCAAGGACCCGGCGCTGCCCGACGGCCGCGAGCTCGGCGGCAGCCCGTTCGCCCACGGCACGCAGCACTACATCTGCGGCCCGCGGATCCACGAGTTCCTACAGGAGATGCACCGCGAGGTCTTCGCCGGACGCGACGACCGGCTGCTGACCGTGGGCGAGATGCCCGGCGTGACCGTCGACGAGGCCGTGCTGTTCACCGACCCGGCGCGCACCGAGGTCGACATGGTCTTCCAGTTCGAGCACGTCGACCTCGACCACGGCGCCACCAAGTTCGACGTCCGCCCGCTGCGGCTGCTGGACCTGAAGGCCTCGTTCGGTCGCTGGCAGGCGGGGCTGGCCGAGGTCGGCTGGAACAGCCTGTACTGGAACAACCACGACCAGCCGCGGATCGTGTCGCGGCTGGGCGACGACGGCGCCTTTCGCGTGCGCTCGGCCAAGCTGCTGGGCACGATCCTGCACCTGCACCGCGGCACGCCGTACGTCTACCAGGGCGAGGAGCTCGGCATGACCAACGCGCCCTTCGCCGCGATCGACGACTTCCGCGACATCGAGTCGCTCAACCACCACGCGGAGGCTCTGGCCGCCGGCCGCGCGGCCGAGGAGGTCATGTCCGGCCTGCTCGCCATGAGCCGCGACAACGCCCGCACGCCGATGCAGTGGGACGCCACCGAGCACGCCGGCTTCACGCGCGGCGAGCCGTGGCTGGCCGTCAACCCCAACCACGCGCAGATCAACGCCCAGGCCGCGCTGGCCGACCCGGACTCGGTCTTCCATCACTACCGCCGGCTGATCGAGCTGCGCCACGACGAGCCGGTCGTCGCCCACGGCGACTTCACCATGCTGCTGGCCGACGACGAGCGGGTCTATGCGTTCAGCCGCCGCCTGGACGACGTCGAGCTGCTCGTGCTCGGGAACTTCTCCGATCGCGAGGTGGCCGTGGAGTTGCTCGACGCGGCCGAGTGGGCGCGGGCCGAGGTGCTGATCGCCAACTGCCGAGCCCACGGCGGGCGGGGCGGGCAGCTTGCGTCTGGGGCCGTGGGAGGCCCGCGTCCACCGTCGCACGCGCGCATAGCGGTCGGTCGTCCCGCGCCGTGGCGCTGCGACTGCGCGAGCACTGGCTGTGGGACTTCTGGTTCGCCCAGGACGGCGACGACGTCCACCTGTTCCATCTCCAGGCCCCACGATCGCTGGGCGACCCCGACCGGCGCCATCGCCACGCGACGATCGGGCACGCGGTGTCGCGCGACCTGTTGACGTGGGAGGTCCTGGAGCGCGGCGCTGGCCGTCGGCGAGCCCGGCGCGTTCGACGACCTGGCGACGTGGACGGGCAGCGTGGTCCGGCACGCCGGTCGCTGGCACATGCTCTACAGCGCGATCTCGCGCGCCGAGGACGGGGCGGTGCAGCGCGTCGGCCTGGCCACCTCGGAAGACCTCGTGTCCTGGGTGCGCGAGGGCCTGGTGCTGGAGGCCGACCCGCGCTGGTATGAGGTGCGGAGGTCCGGCCCGCGCGGGCCGGGATGGAGCGACGCGTGGGTGCACTGGCGCGATCCGTGGGTCCACCCCGACCCGGACGGCGACGGCTTCCACATGCTGCTCTGCGCGCGCGCCGCCGAGGGTCCGCTCGACGCGCGCGGCGTCATCGGGCACGCCGTGCTCGCGCGACCTGCAGGCGTGGGAGGTCAGGCCGCCGCTGTCGGGGCCGGGTGAGCTCGCCCAGCTCGAGGTCCCACAGCTCGCGCACGTGGGCGGGGCGTGGCGGATCCTGTTCTGCGCCACGACGGGCGACCATGGCGCGGCGCGGCTGGCGCGCGGGGTCGTCGCCCAGACCGGCACTCACTACCTGACCTCCGAGGCGATGCTCGGCCCGCTACGCGCTGGCCGGCGACGACTTCATGGTCGGGCGACCCGCTCGGTCGCAGCTACGCGGGCCGGCTGCTGCGTCATCGCGGGCGCTGGCTGGTTCTTCGCGTGGCTCCTGCACGACGAGCGCGGCGCGTTCGTGGGCGAGCTGAGCGACCCCATGGCGGTGACCGTGCAGCGCGACGGGTCGCTGCGCGTCGACGCGCAGGACGGCCGGCCATGACCGCCGTCGGCCACGACGGGGACACGGTCAGGCGGCCCGCCGGGCCGTGGACCGACAGCGTCCACGCGCTCCTGCGCCATGTGCGCGAGCGCGGCCTTCACTGCGTGCCCGAGCCGCGCGGGCCGGGACGAGCTCGATCGCGACGTCGTGAGCTTCCTGGAGGGAGTCGTGCCCGCCTACCCGATGCCGCGCCTGGGTGTGGGACGAGGCGGTGCTGGCCGCCGCGCCGAGCCTGCTGCGCCGCCTGCACGACGCGACGGTCGACTTCGCGCGCTCGGGCCGGCGCTGGCAGTCGCCCGTGCACGAGCCGGACGAGGTCGTCTGCCACAACGACTTCGCGCCCTACAACCTCGTCTTCCGCGACGGCGCGATCGTCGGCGTCATCGACTTCGAGCACGCTTCGCCTGGCCCGCGGGCATGGGACCTCGCCTACCTCGCCTACCGGCTCGTGCCGCTGACCGCGCCGACCAACCCCGACGTCCCGTCCACGGCCGCCGACCTGCGCGCGGCGCGCCTCGCGCGCCTGTGCGCGGCCTACGGCGACGGCCCGACCCCGGCGGCGGTGCTCGACGTGGCGCCCGGCCGGCTCGACGAGCTGGCCGCGTTCACGCGCGCCCGCGCGGCGGGCGGCCCCCCGGGCCCGTGGTCCGAGCACGTCGCCATCTACGAGGCCGACGCGGGGTATGTCCGCGATCGCCGCGAGGCGCTGCTCGCCCTCCCGCCGGGGGGCTGAACGCCGGTCGTCAGCTCAGCGCGACGCTGTAGCCGTCGATGAACCCGTCGGTGGCGAGGATCTCGTCCAGGACCGCTCGGGGCACCGGCGAGCCGACGGTCAGCGCCATCACGGCGAGGCCGCCGTTGCCGCCCGCGTCCTCGGGGACGTGGCCGACCGCGGCGGAGTTGATGTTCACGCCGTGGCGCCCGAAGCACGTCCCGGCCTTGCCGATCATCCCCGGCGTGTCGCGATAGCGCAGCAGGACCAGGTAGGGATCGGTCATCTGCACGTTGAAGCGCTGCTCCCAGGCCTCGACGAGGTAGGGAAGGTGCTGGCGCCCGAGCGTGGTCCCGGCCACGCGCGCGACGCGCTCGACGCGCTCGCCGGTGACGACGGTCACGCGCACGAGGTCGGTGAAGTCGCGGGCCACGGTGCGCGTCGTCTCGGACAGGACGATGCCGCGCTCGGCGGCGATGCCCGGCGCATTGACCTGGTTGACGTCCTCCTCGACGTGACCACTCAGCACGCCCATCAGCGTGGCGATGCCCAGCGGCCGCGTGTCGCGCTCGGCGATGCGCCCCTGGAACTCGACCTCGACGCGCTCGATCGACGAGGCCTCGGCCAGCCCGATGGCCAGCCGGCCCAGGCGCCGGCACAGCGGCAGGAACGGCCCGAGGACCTCCATGTCCTCGGGGGCGACGGCGGGCACGTTGACGGCGCTGGTGACGGTGCCGCCGGTCAGCGCGGCGACGACCTGCTCGGCCGCCTGGTAGCCGGCGCGGTCGGTCGCCTCCGCCGTCGAGGCGCCCAGGTGAGGGGTGACGATCACGTTGGGATAGCCGAACAGCGGGTGGTCGGTCACCGGCTCGCTGCGGAACACGTCGAGCGCCGCGCCGGCGACCTTGCCGCTGTCCAGCGCCTCCTTCAGCGCCTCGTCGACGATCAGCGGCCCGCGGGCCACGTTGAGGACCCGCACGCCGTCCTTGCACTTGGCCAGGGCGTCGGCGTCGAGCCAGCCCTCGGTGTCGGCCGTCTTGGGCAGGTGCAGCGTGAGGAAGTCGGCGCGCGCGTACAGGTCGTCGGACGAGTCGGCCCTCTCCACCCCCAGCTCGCGGTAGCGCTCGGCGCTGACGTACGGGTCGAAGGCGACGACGCGCATGCCGAAGCCCATCGCGCGCTGGGCCACGAGCTGGCCGATGCGCCCGAACCCGAGCACCCCGAGCGTCTTGTCCATCAGCTCCACGCCGGAGAAGCGCGAGCGCTCCCAGCGCCCGGCGACCAGGCTGGCGTGCGCCTGCGGGACGTTGCGGGCGAGCGCGAGCAGCAGCGCCATGGTGTGCTCGGCGGCGGTGACGACGTTTGATTGCGGCGCGTTGGCGACCATCACGCCGCGCTTGGTCGCGGCGGCGACGTCGACGTTGTCGACCCCGACGCCGGCGCGGCCCACGACCTTCAGCCGCTGCGCCCGCGCCAGCAGGTCGGCGTCGAGCCGCGTCGAGGAGCGGATCAGGATGCCGTCGTAGGCGCCGATGCGCTCGGCCAGCTCGTCGGCCGACCAGTCGACCCCGACATCGACGTCGAAGTGCTCGCCCAGCAGCTCGACGCCCGATTCGCCGATGCGCTCGGCGACCAGGACGCGCGGGCGGCTGGCCGCGGCGGGCGCGCTCACGCCGGGGCGGCGGCGACGCCCGCCTGCAGGAAGACCTGCTGGGCCGCGCCCACGCCCGTCCCGAGCTCGACCGCGTGGCCGAGCTGAGCGAGCGTCATCTCCAGGCCGGCGAGCGAGACGATGATGTCGAAGGCGCCGAAGTAGCCCGTGTGGGCGATGCGCAGGATGCGGCCCTTGAGCTGGCCCTGGCCGCCGTTGGCCGTGATGCCGTAGCGGTCGCGCATGATCTTGGGCACCTGGCCGCCGTCGATGTCGTCGGGCAGCTCGACGGCGGTCACCACGTTGGCGCGCTCGTCCGGGTCGCCGTAGAGCTCGAGCCCGATGGCCTGGACGCCGGCGCGGGTGGCCTGGGCGAGCAGCGCGTGGCGCGCGAACACCTCGTCCAGGCCCTCCTCGGCGATCATGTCCAGGGCGACGTCGAGGGCGGCGAGCAGCGTGACCGGCGGCGTGAACGGCGAGTTCGGCGGGCTCTGGCGCTGGTTGCGCGCCGTCGTGTCGAAGTCGAAGTAATGGCGGCCGCCGGAGCGCCGCGCCGCCATCTCGAGCGCCCGGTCCGAGACCGAGCACAGCGCGATCCCGGGCGGGCACATGAGCGCCTTCTGCGAGCCGGCGGCGACGACGTCGACGCCCCACTCGTCCTGGCGCAGGTCGACCGCGCCGAGCCCCGAGACGGCGTCGACGGCCAGGATCGCGTCGTGCCCGCGGACGACCTCGGCGATCGCCTGGATGTCGTGGACGATGCCGGTCGACGTCTCGCTCAGCGTGGCGAAGACGACGTCGACGTCGGGGTTCTCGCCGAGCAGCCGGTCGATGTCGGCCGGGTCCAGGCGCCTGCCCCAGCCCGGCTCGTAGCGGACCGTGCTCGCGCCGTAGGCGTCGCACAGCTCGATCCAGCGCTCGCCGAACTTGCCCGCGGCGCAGGCCAGCACCGGGTCGCCGGGGCGCACGAGGTTGGCCACCGCCGCCTCCATCGCGCCCGAGCCGCTGGCCGCGAACAGGAGCACGTCGTTGCGCGTGCGGAAGACGGCGGGCAGCCGCTCGAGCACGCGCGCGTACAGCTCCACGCCCGCGGGATCGCGGTGGTAGAGGATCGGCTCGGCCATCACCTGGCTGACCTTGGGCGGAAGCGGCGTCGGGCCGGCGGTCATGAGGTACTGCTTGATGAAGGCGTTCGGCGTCATTGCGAGGGACCGTAGCGAACAGCCCCCGAGACCTCGCGCGCGGCCCTACCCGTCCGGTGAGCGCCCTCACGCCTTCCATTCGCGACGGTAGCCGCCCTCGGCGTCGATGACCTGGCCGGTCACCCACGCGCTGTCCGCGGAGCTGAGCCACGCGACGACGGCGGCGATGTCGTCGGGGCGGCCCCAGCGTCCGCCCGGGAAGGCCGGGCGCAGCTGCTCGCGCAACGCCTCGGACGGCCAGCCGGTGTCGACCGGGCCCGGGTTGATCGCGTTGACGGTGATGCCGCGGCCGGCCAGCGCGTCGGACAGCGAGCGCGTCATCTGGTGCACGGCCCCCTTGCTGATCGCGTAGGGCAGCTCGCCGGCCATGGACGACAGGTGCTGACCGGACGTGAACAGCACGATGCGCCCGTCGGGGCGCGCGTCGTCGTGCGTGGCGGCGTAGGCCTGGACGAGCAGCACGACGGCGCGCGCGTTGACCGCCCACGACGTGTCGAGCTCCTGCACGGTGACGGCCTCGAGCGTCTCGAACGAGCTGCGCGCGTGGTTGGCCACGAGCACGTCGACGGCGCCGAACGCGCTGACCGCGCGGGCGATCACCGCGCGGCCGGCGGCCGGGTCGGCGAGGTCGGCCTCGACGTGCTCCAGGCGCGGCCCGAGGCCGCCGAGCTCCTCGATCACCGCCGCCATGCCGCCGGGCTCCGCGGCGTGCGGGCTGCTGCTCGGCGTCGTGCGCCGACCACGACTGGATGAGCACGCGCGCGCCATCGGCCAGCAGCCGCCGGGCGATGGCGAAGCCGATGCCGGCTCGCCGGCTGACCCCGGTGACGACGGCGATCCGGCCCGCTGCGGCGTCGCTGGTCATGCCCGCGCCGTACTCAAGCAGCTCCGGCACCGGCTTGAGGTCGCCCGCCCCGGCGCGGTATCCATGCGCGATCGCCGCCGAGAGCCACACCCTGCGCGCCCATGCCCCGCGCCGCCGGATCGGCGGTTGGGACCTCGCCGTGCTCGTGGCCGCCAACGCCGCCGCGGTGATCGGGCTCTGGTGGCGGCAGGGCGGCGTCCGCGAGGTCCACGACCTCGCCGGGCTGCTCACCGGCCTGGGGCGCGTGACCGGACTGCTCGGAGCGTTCTTCGCGCTCGTGCAGCTCCTGCTGCTGGCGCGCATGCCGGTGCTCGACGAGCTGGGGCCCGAGCGTGTCGGCGCCTGGCACCGGCGCGCCGGGATCGCGTGCTTCGCGCTGATCGCCGCGCACACCGCCCTGATCACGGCCGGGTACGCGCTGGCCGACGGCGTCCCGGTGGGCCGCGAGCTCGGCGACCTGCTGACGGGCTACCCGGGCGTGGCGCTGGCCACGGTCGCACTCGGCCTGCTCGTGGCCGTGGTGGTGACGTCGGTCGTGGCCGTGCGCCGGCGGCTCGGCTACCGCGCCTGGCACGCGATCCACGTCCTCGCCTACCTGGCCGTCGCGCTCGGGTTCAGCCACCAGCTGGCCACAGGCCACGAGTTCGTCGACCAGCCCGTGGCGCGCGCGTACTGGTGGTCCCTGTACGCGGTGACCCTCGGGGCGCTGGTCGCCTTCCGGCTCGTGCTGCCGGTGGCCCGCTCGCTGCGTCACGACCTGCGCGTGGCGAGCGTCGTGCGGGAGGCGCCCGGCGTGGTGTCCGTGGAGATCAGCGGCGCCCGGCTCGACCGCCTGCCGGTGCGCTCCGGCCAGTTCCTGCACTGGCGGTTCCTGGATCGCGGCCACTGGCTCCACGCGCGCCCCTTCTCGCTGTCGGCCGCGCCCGACGGGCGGCGCCTGCGCATCACGGTCAAGGAGTCCAGCGACCGCACCGCCCGCCTGGCGTCGCTGCGGCCGGGGACACGCGTCATCGCCGAGGGCCCGTGCGGAGGCCTGACGGCCGCGGCCCGCCGCCGCCCGCGTGTCGCGCTCATCGCCGGCGGGGTGGGCATCGCGCCGATCCGCGCCCTGCTCGAGGACATGCCCGGCGACCCGGGCGACATCGCGGTCATCTACCGCGCCGGCCGGGCCGACGCGGTGCTCTTCCGCGACGAGCTCGACGAGCTCGCGCGGCGGCGCGGCGCGGACCTGCACTACGTGCTCGGCGAGCGCGGGAACGGTGCGCTGCTGTCGCCCCAGCACCTGCGCGAGCTCATCCCCGACATCGCCGAGCGCGACGTGTACGTGTGCGGGCCGTCGAGCATGACCGCGGCGATGCGCGTCAGCCTCGGGCGCGCCGGCGTGGGGCCCGGCCAGATCGTCAGCGAGGGCTTCGGGTGGTGAGCGCGCGCGGCGTCGTGCGTCGCGCGGTCCCGGCCGTTGTGGCGACCGCGGCCGTCGCCGCCCTGCTGGCCAACGTCCGAGCCCGCCCGCGCGACGTCGCCGGCCCCGCGGCGGCCGCGCCGGCCCAGGCCGACGCCGCCCCGCTCGTGATCAGCGGCGTGAGCACGAAGCGCGCGACCTCGGAGGGCCCGACCCGGACGGCCACAGGGGAGCCGGGGACGACGCCGTTCTCCTACGTGTCGGTGCGGGTCACGCTGACCGGCGACGAGCTCACGCGGGTCGAGACGATCGAGCTCAGCGGCACCGGCGCCCGCACCCAGGCGATCAACGCGCGCGCCGAGCCGATCCTGCGCGAGGAGGCGCTGAGGGCCGGCAGCGCCGACATCGACGTCGTGACCGGCGCGACCTACACGAGCCGCAGCTACATCCAGTCGCTGCAGTCGGCGATCGATCGTGCGCGCCGCTGAGCACACTCCGGGCGGGCTGCACCGCGTCGAGCAGGTCATGGGCATCCCGGTGGGCGTCGACGTGCGCGACGACGGCATCGATCCCGCTGTGGTCGACCGGGTCTACTCGCACCTGCGCCGGGTCGACGCGGCGTTCAGCACGCATCGCGCGGGCAGCGAGGTCCGCCGACTGGGGGCGGGCACGCTGACCCTGGCCGAGGCCGACCCCGAGGTTCGCGAGGTCCTCGACCGCTGCGAGCGGCTGCGCGAGCAGACCGATGGCCGCTTCGACGTCCGGGCCACGGGAACGCTCGACCCGTCGGCCTTCGTCAAGGGCTGGGCCGTCGACGGCGCGGTGGCCATCCTGGCCGCGGCGGGAGCCCGCAACCTGTGCGTGCACGCCGGCGGCGACGTCCGCGTCCGGGGCGAGCGCGCGCCCGGCCAGCCCTGGCGGATCGGGGTCCAGCATCCGACCCGGCAAGATCGCGTGGCCGCCGTGCTGGGCGCGCGCGACCTGGCCGTGGCCACCTCCGGCGCCTACGAGCGCGGCGCGCACATCGTCGACCCGCGCTCCGGCCGAGCGCCGCGCGGCGTGCTCTCGGTCACCGTCGCCGGCCCCGACCTGGGCACGGCCGACGCGTACGCGACCGCGGCCTTCGCGATGGGCGTAGATGGCCCGTCGTGGACGGCGACGCTGACCGGCTTCCAGGCGCTGAGCATCCTGGCCGACGGGCGGGTCCTGTCGACGCCGGGCATGTCGGCGCTGCGCGCCGACGGGGCCTGACCCGCCGGCGCGGTACCGTGGCGCGCCATGGACACCGCCCCGCTCGGCCCGCTGACCGTCGGCCGCCTCGCCCTCGGCACGATGCTGATGGGCGACAAGACGCCCAACGACGAGGCGCTACCGGATGCTCGACGCGTTCGTCGACGCGGGCGGCAACCTCGTCGACACCGCCGACGTGTACGGCGACGGAGAGTCCGAGCGGGTGCTCGCCCCGTGGCTGGCCCGCCGCCGCGACGACGTCGTGCTGGCCACCAAGGTCCGCTTCACGGTGTCCGATCCGCCGGGCCAGGGCCTCGCGCCCGACCGCGTCCGCGCGGCGTGCGACGCCAGCCTGCGGCGCCTGGGGACCGACGTGATCGACCTCTACCAGGTCCACGCGCCGGATCCGCAGGTGCCGCTCGAGGAGACGCTCGAGGCCCTCGACGGGCTCGTGCGCGCGGGCAAGGTACGGGCGCTCGGCGCCTCGAACTACCCGGCGTGGCTGCTGGCCTGGGCGGTCGCCCTCCAGGATCGCCACGGATGGTCGCCGTTCGTGGGCCTGCAGGCGCAGTACTCGCTCGTCGAGCGCTCGATCGAGGTCGACGCGCTGCCGTTCTGCCGTGCCGCCGGACTCGGGGTCCTGCCCTGGGGACCGCTCGGCGCCGGCTTCCTCTCCGGCCGCTATCGCCGCGGGCAGGCGATGCCGGAGGGCAGCCGCATGGCGCAGGCCGGCGACACCTACGAGGAGGCCCCGGAGCGCCGCGCGGTCGAGCGCAACTTCCAGGCGCTCGACGCGGCCGAGGCGATCGCGGCGGACCACGGCGCGACGGTGCCGCAGGTCGCGCTGGCGTGGATGCTGTCGGTCGAGGGCATCACGGCCCCGATCATCGGCCCGCGGACGTTCGAGCACCTCGAGGACCTGCTGGGCAGCGTCGAGCTCGCGTCTGAGCGCCGAGGAGCGAGCGCGGCTCGAGGACCCTGTGCCCCCGCCTGACCTCTATCCCAACGGGATGCTCATCCGCCAGCACGGGCTGCACGAGCTGACCGCGCCGCTGCGCCGCGGCTGACCCGCCGCGGTCGCGGTCGCGCTCATCAGGGCAGGCGGGCGGAGACCTCGACGTAGGCCCCCTGCTCGACCCCCTGGCGGCTGATGACCGTCACCGGCACGCCGAGGCGCTCGACCCGGCGTGGCAGGTCGCGCCGCAGCCATTCGGACGTCCGCCGTGGCAGCGTCGAGATCAGCACCTCGTCGAACGTGCCGCCGTCGAGCGCGGCCTTGATCGCCTCGAACGGGTCGCCTCCGTCCGTGAGGCGATGCACCGGCGACCCGGCGGCACGCTCCAGCAGCTCCCCGGCGCGCTCGAGCGTCCAGTCGGCGTGCCGTCTCGCGGGGACGCCCGGGACGAGCAGCGCGAACGTCGTCGGTCGTTCGGCGGCGCGGCGCTCGACCTCGTCGAGGAGCTGCGGCGTCGAAGCGGTCCGGTTGGCCACGATCAGCAGCCGGCGATGGTTCGCGTTCTCCATCGGGTCCTCCGTCGACCGATCCGTCGCGAGAACCGTACCTCGGAACGCCGGTCAGCCCTATCCAACCGCCGTGCCGGGGTGAGAAAGTGATGGTTGGCCGATCCGGTGCAACGACGCGATGACCTCCCAAGCGCTCCGCTCATCCATCTCGCTGAGGGCCGCCGGTCGCTTCGTCGCCTCGCTCCGGCGCAGGACCGGGCTGCGCGGCTGGCGCCTGGGCATGCTGCTCGCGCTCGTCGCGGCGGCCGCCGCCTTGCGCGGATCGGTCGGCGCCCTGCTGGCCATCCTCGCCGCGCTCGTCCTGCTCGACTGCCTGATCCCGATGCCCGGCGGGACGCGGTCAGAGGCCGACGACCACTTCCGCCGGCTGGTGCGCGAGCGGCGCCACGCCGCGCTGCGGCGCCGCCTGCGCCGGCTGCCCCCGGAGCGCCTCGGCGTCCTCGACGACCGCGCGGGCTGGGCGGCGACGGCGGCGCGGCGCGCGCTCGGCGTCCAGTCGATCGCGCTGGACTCGATCACCGGCACGGTCGAGGAGGCGCATGCGCGGACGTTCGACCGTCGCTTCCGCCCGCCCACGTCGTCGCGCGAGCACTGGAATCGGCTGTGGCTCGCACAGGCCAACGGCGCGTCGCTGCCGCCGATCTCCGTCTACCGCGTGGACGGCGACCACGTCGTGCGCGACGGCCACCACCGTGTCTCGATCGCCCGCGCGCACGGCGACGCGACGATCGACGCCGCGGTGGTGGAGCTGCTCCTGCCGGGCCGCTGACCTACGCGCGCGGCCGCTTGCCGCTCCGCAGGAAGCGGGGCAACGGGACCGCCGGCCGGGTGAAGATCGTCTCCCCGTAGGAACGGTCCTCGCGGCGCGGGCGGTCGTCCTCGTCGTGTGGCATCGACGGCACGCGGCCGAGCTTGTCCGCGTGGTCGCCGACGTACCCGGTGGGCGCCGGGACGTCCCGCGCATCGGATCTGCGACGCAGCTTCATGGTGTCACCTCGCTTCTGGTGACGGCAGCCTAGAACTCGGGGTTGATCCAGTCCATCATCGAGCGCAGGTCCTTGCCCGTCGACTCGATCTGGCTGCCCGCCTGCTCGGCGCGCATGCGCTTGAAGTTCTCCTGGCCGGCGCGGTTCTCGGCGATCCACTCGCGCGCGAAGTCCCCGGACTGGATCTCCTTGAGGATCCCGCGCATCTGCTCGCGCGTCTCGTCGGTGATCACGCGCTTGCCGCGGGTGTAGTCGCCGTACTCGGCGGTGTTGGAGATCGAGAAGCGCATGCCCTGCAGGCCCTTCTCGTACATGAGGTCGACGATCAGCTTGAGCTCGTGCAGGCACTCGAAGTAGGCCATCTGCGGGTCGTAGCCAGCCTCGACGAGCGTCTCGAAGCCGGCCTGGACGAGCTCCGAAGCCCCGCCGCACAGCACGGCCTGCTCGCCGAACAGGTCGGTCTCGGTCTCGTCCTTGAACGTCGTCTCGATGACGCCCCCGCGCGTGCATCCGATCCCGCGGGCGTAGGCGAGCGCCACCTGCTGGGCGTTGCCGCTGGCGTCCTGGGCCACGGCGATCAGCCCGGGGACGCCGCTGCCCTCCCTGTACTGGCGGCGCACGAGGTGCCCGGGGCCCTTGGGGGCGATCAGCGCCACGTCGACGCCGGGCGGCGGCTCGACCTCGCCGTAGTGCACCGAGAAGCCGTGCCCGAAGAGCAGCGTGTTGCCCTGCGCGATCCCGTCCTGGACGTCGCTCTCGTAGACGTCGTGGTGGAGCTCGTCGGGGACGAGCATCATGACGAGATCGCCGCGCGAGGCCGCCTCGGCCACGGGCAGCACCGCGAGGCCCTGCTCACGGGCCTGGTCGGCCGACGCGGAGCTCTCGCGCAGGCCGACGACGACGTCGACGCCCGAGTCGCGCAGGTTCAGCGCATGCGCGTGGCCCTGCGAGCCGAAGCCGATGATGGCGACGGTCTTGCCGTCGAGGAGCGTGAGGTCAGCGTCGTCGTCGTAGAACATCGGCGTGATCCTATGCACTCGATGCGGGCGACCGTTCCGCGGCCACGCGCTCGTGGCGGAAGCGCTCGACCTCGGCCAGCGCGCTGGCCGCGAGGCGCCGGCGATGGCGCAGCTCGCGGCGGACGGCGAGCCCGCAGCCGACCAGGATGACGGCCGCCATCACGTACAGGCCGAGCAGGACGACCGCGAGCAGCAGGAACAGCCGCACGGCGGCGAAGCCCGCGACCGCGCCGACGTAGACGCCGACGAGCGCGGGGATCGCCTGGATGGCGATCCCGGCCGGCATCGCGCCGACCGCGGCCGAGCGCCAGCGCATCCGGTCGCGTGGCGCCCAGCGGTAGATCGCCGCGAACACGAGGACCGAGCCGGCGGTGTTGACCGGGAGGAGCACGCCGCCGGGCAGCGCGCCCCGCAGGTTCAGGGCGTCGGCCACGTCGCCGATGACCGGCGCGCCGCCCGAGGCCGCGGCGACCATCACGGCCACGCCGGCGCCGAGCAGCATGTTCCGCAGCCGGCCGCCGACGATCGAGTGGCGCGGCGCGTCGAGCATCCGCGACTCGCAGCGCTCGATCACGCCGATGGCGCCCGACGTCGTCCACAGCATCGCCATGAGGGCGATCGCGATCAGCAGCGGCGAGTTGTCGCGCGTGCCGGTCACCAGCGACGTGATGTCGGAGTGCACGGCGTCGGGCAGGAAGCGGTTGATCTGGTCGGCGACCTCGATGGCCGACAGCAGGTCGTCCAGCAGCAGGGCCTGCAGCGCGGCGAGCCCGAGCGCGAACGGGCCGAGCGAGAGCACGAGGTAGTAGGTCAGCGCGGGGACGTCGTCGGCGATGCCGTCGCCCCAGTAGAACTCGAACACCCGCTGGGCGCCGCGCCGCATGCCGGAGGGTTGCCCCGCCATCCGGCCGCTCACGCGCTCGCGGCGGCCACGAGCGCCCGCGCGGGCACCGTGACGCCGTCGTCGGTGACGTACTCCGCGTACGCGTCATCGAAGGCGTCGCGCAGCGCGTAGTGCTCGGCCGGGGACAGCGCGGCGACGAGGCGCATCGTCGTCCCCGAGGTCCGCACGGAGTGCTCCCACCATTCGTCGAGGCTCGGCGCGCGAAAGGCGAAGTCGAGCGTCGCGAGCTCAGGGTCGTCGAAGCCGGCCGCGTCGAGCAGCTCCTCGATCCGGCCGGGCGCGGCGAAGGCCAGCGGCTCGGGCGTGCCGGGCGGAGGCGGCTCGCCCAGTCCCTGCCGCTGGAACACCTCGCGGATCCGCGTGAGCCACGGGTTGTGCTCGCCGCCCGCCCACGCGGCCAGCGCCACGCCGCCCGCCCGGGCGCAGGACGCGGCGCGTCTCGCGCAGCGCCGCCTCGGGGTCGGCGAGCAGCATGTAGCCCCAGCGGCACAGGACCGCATCGACCGATGCGGTCGGCAGGTCGATCCACTCGGCCTCCATCGGGCGCACCTCGACGTTGGTCGCGCCGACCTCGGCGGCGCGCGCCCTGGCCGCCTCGACCATCGCCTCGGCGCCGTCGGTGATGATGGCCCGCCCACCGGGGGCCACGAGCTCGGCCGCCATCAGCCCCGTGTCCCCCGGGCCGGCCGCCAGCTCGAGCACCGTGTGCCCCGGCTGCAGCGCGGCGGCGTCGAGCATCCAGCGCGAGACCTCCATCGCGTCGTGCTGCATCGACGCGCGGTCCTGCACCCAGCCCGGGGCGGCCGCCTCCCACCGGTCGCGGCTGTCGGCCCGGAAGGCCTCGGGATCCATGCGGGAGGTCTACCACGGTGCCGGCCGGGGTCCTGCGGGCGCGGCGGGCGCACCGCGCGCTTGCGCGGGCGCCGGCCAGGGCATCGAAGGGAGCGTCGACCACACCGTCGGGCAGAAACCCACGCATGCCGTGGGCTTGCGCCGGATGGCGAGGCTGATGATCCATCGGAGGGCGACCGGCACCGCATACCGTCGCCAACCGCCCTCGGACCGCGCCCAAACCCGCCACCCGGAGGTTCCCTTCTCGATGCCCTGGCCGGGATCGCCGCCCGCACCTGAACGTCACCGCGCGCCGCGGACGCGGCGCCCTACAACCGGTCCCGCACCAGCTTCCCCGAGCGCGTGCGGGGCAGCACGTCGGCGAAGCGGATCGCCTTGGGGACCTTGAACGACGCCAGGCGCGCGGCGCAGTACGCGCGCAGCTCGTCCTCCGAGGCGTCGGCGCGCAGCACGACGGTGGCGACGACCGCCTCGCCCCACTCGCGGTCGCCGCGCGCGTGGACGGCGGCCTCGACCACCGCCGGATGCGTCTCGAGCACCGCCTCGACCTCCACCGGGGCCACGTTCTCACCGCCGGTGATGATCGTGTCGGCCTTGCGGCCGACGACGTGCAGCGCGCCGTCGGCGTTCCAGGCGCCGAGGTCGCCGGTGCGCAGTTCGGGGCCGGCGCCGGGCGCCACGGTGGGCCCGCTGACGAGGATCTCGCCGTCGGCAGCCAGGCGCACGCCGGTGCAGAACAGCGGCGCGCCGAGCGTGGTGACCTGCGAGCACGCCTCGGTCAGGCCGTAGGTCGTGGCCACGGGCACGCCGGCCGCGGCGGCGCGCCCGAGGAGTGCCGGGCCGGCCGGCGCGCCGCCGAGCAGCGCCCAGCGCAGCGCGGGCGGGTGGCGCAGGCCGGCGTCGAGCAGGCGCTGGAGCGTGGTGGGCACGAGCGAGACGACGGTCGGCCCGTCGGGGCGGGCCAGCGCGGCGAGCACGCGCTCGGTGTCGAAGCGCTCGTGGACGATCGCCGTCGTCGCCGCGATGGCGCTGCGCATGACGATCGACAGGCCGCCGACGTGGGACAGCGGCAGGGCGCACAGCCAGCGCTCGTCGGTGTCCAGGCCCAGCGCCACGGCCGAGCCGAGCGCGCTCCACAGCCAGTTGCCGTACGTGAGCCCGATCGGCTTGGGGGCGCCGCTCGAGCCGGAGGTGTGCACGACGATGGCCACCGCGTCGAGGTCGTGCCGGCCCGGGAGCGCCACGTCGGCCTGCTCGCCCTCGAGCAGCCCGTCGACCACGAGGACCGCGTCGCGCGCGATCGCCAGGCGCTCCTCGGCGCCGAGGCGCTGGTCGAAGGGCACGGCCGCCGCCCCGAGCAGCAGGCAGGCGTGCAGGACGATGCAGAACGCCTCCCCCGCGGGCAGCGCGAGCCCCACGCGATCGCCGGGGCGCACGCCCCGCGCGGCCAGCCGGCGCGCCGCCGCCCCGGCCTCGCGCTCGAGCTGCGCGTAGGTCAGCGCGTTGACCGCGGGGCGGTCGGGATGGCGCGCCGCAGCGCGCGGGAGCCAGGCGTCGACGAGCACGGCGCTCAAAGTAGCCTGCGGCGCATGTCAGTCACGTGGACCTCGGCCGGCGAGTACTCCGACATCCGCTATGAGCGCGACGAGCGCCCGGAGGGCCAGCCCGGGATCGCCAAGATCACCATCGACCGCCCCGAGGTCCGAAACGCCTTCCGGCCGCAGACCCTGTTCGAGCTGCGCGACGCGTTCACCCTGGCCCAGGACGACCCGCAGGTCGGCGTGATCGTCCTCACCGGCGAGGGCCCCGACGCGTTCTGCTCCGGCGGAGACCAGCGGATTCGCGGCGACGACGGCTACATCGGCGACGACAGCATCGCCCGGAAGGGCATCGGGCGCCTGAACGTGCTCGACCTGCAGATCCAGATCCGCCGCTGCCCCAAGCCGGTGGTGGCCATGATCGCCGGCTACGCGATCGGCGGCGGCCACGTGCTGCACGTCTGCTGCGACCTGTCGATCGCCGCCGACAACGCGCGCTTCGGTCAGACCGGCCCGCGCGTCGGCTCGTTCGACGGCGGCTTCGGCTCGGGCCTGCTCGCCCGCCAGATCGGCCAGAAGCGGGCCAAGGAGGTGTGGTTCCTGTGCCGCCAGTACGACGCCCGGACGGCCCTCGACTGGGGTCTGGTCAACGTGGTCGTGCCGCTCGAGCGGCTCGAGGAGGAGACGGTGAGCTGGTGCGACGAGATGCTCGCGCTGTCACCGCTGGCCCTGCGCATGCTCAAGGCCTCGTTCAACGCGGCAGACGACGGTCTTGCCGGCGTCCAGCAGCTCGCCGGCGACGCGACGCTGCTCTTCTACATGAGCGACGAGGCGCAGGAGGGCCGCGACGCCTACGTGCAGAAGCGCCGACCGGACTTCTCCCAGTTTCCGCGCCGGCCGTAGCGGGGTCGCCAGCCGTGCGGATCTGGCTCATGGCCGCGCGCCCGCGGACGCTGCCCGCGGCGGTCGCGCCGGTGCTCGTGGGCACCGCCCTGGCGATGACCGTCGTCGACCTGCGGGTCGGGGGCTTCATCGCCGCGCTGCTCGGCGCCGTGTTCATCCAGGTCGGCACGAACCTGTCGAACGACTACTCCGACGCCCGCCGCGGCGCCGACACCGAGGATCGCCTCGGGCCCGTGCGCGTGACCGCGGGCGGGCTCGTCCCCCCGCGCCGGGTGCTCGTGGCCACCTACGTCAGCTTCGCGCTCGCCGTGGCCTGCGGCGCCTATCTGATCGCGCTGGCCGGCCCGGTGCTGCTGGCCATCGGCGCCGCGTCGATCCTGGCCGGCGTGCTCTACACGGGCGGCCCCCGGCCCTACGGCTACGAGGGCCTCGGCGAGGTCTTCGTGTTCCTGTTCTTCGGTCTGGTCGCGGTGGCCGGCTCGTACTACGTGCAGACCGAGGAGGTGGCCTGGGAGGCGTTCGTCCTCGCCGTGCCGGTCGGGCTGCTGGCCGCTTCGATCCTCGTGGTCAACAACGTGCGCGACCTCGAGACCGACCGCCGCGCCGGCAAGCGAACGCTGGCCGTGCGCCTCGGTCGCCCGCGGACGCGCACCGTGTTCGGCCTGATGGTCTACGGCGCGTTCCTCGCCGCGCCGATGCCGTGGGTCATCGGCGCGCTCGGTGACGGATCGCCGGCCGGCACGCCGTGGCTGGCGCTGCCGCTGGTCATCCTGCCGCTCGCCGTCGGGCTGGTGCGCCTGGTGCGCACGCATACCGACGGCCCGAGCCTGAACCGCGCGCTGGCCAGGACCGGCCTGCTTCAGCTCGGATTCTGCATCCTCCTGTCGGTGGGACTGCTGCTGAGCTGATGGACGTCCGAATCGCCTCGCTCACCCTCCGGTTCGCCGCGCCGCTGCAGATGGCCAACGGGGAGCTGCGCGAACGCGAGCTGCTGCTGCTGCGCCTGCGCGGCGAGGACGGCGTCGTCGGCTGGGGGGAGGCGGCGCCGCTGGAGCCCTACGACGGCGTGCCGCTCGACGCCGTGCGCGAGGCGCTCGCCGCCTACGAGCCGATCCTGCGCGGCGGCGACGGGCTCGGCGGCGGCGAGCTGCTCGACGCCTGCCGCGCCGTCGCGGACCTTCCCCAGGCGCTGGCCGCCGTCGACCTCGCGCTGTGGGATCGCGCCGGCAACCGCGAGCGACGGCCGGTCAGCGCGCTCATCACCGACGACCCGGCGAGCGCGGTGCGCGTCAACGACACGATCGCCGCCGAGGATCGCGCGCGCGCGGCGGCCGCGGCCGAGCGCGCCGCGCGCGAGGGCTACTCGTGCGTGAAGGTCAAGGTCGGCCTGGGCGACGACGCCGGACGCGTGGCCGCCGTGCGGGCCGCGGCCGGTCCCCAGATGGAGCTGCGGTTGGACGCCAACGGCGCCTGGGGGGTCGACGAGGCCGTCGCCGCGATCGAGGCGCTTGCGCCCGCCGGCCTCGAGCTCGTCGAGGAGCCCGTGCACGGCGTGGAGGCGATGCGCGCGGTGCGCGACCGCGTGCCGGTGCGGGTGGCGATGGACGAGACCGCGGCGGAGCCCGGCTCGCTCACCGCCGCCGTCGCCGACGCCGTCTGCCTCAAGGTCTCGCGCTGCGGCGGCATCTCCGGCCTGCTCGCGCAGGCGGCGCTCGTCCGCGCCTCGGGCGCCGACGTCTACGTCTCCTCGACCTTCGACGGCCCGATCGGCATCGCTGCCGCGGTCCACTGCGCGGCCGCGCTGCGGCCGGCCGACGCCTGCGGCCTGGCCACGCTGGGGCTGTTCGCCGACGAGCTGACCGTGCTGGCCGTCCGCGACGGGCGCATCGCCGTGCCCGACGCTCCGGGGCTCGGGGTCTGACGCCCGGCTCAGGGCGTGGCGATGGCCGCCGCGACGGCGGCCGGCGCCTCGCGCGGCAGGCCGTGGCCGGCGCCGGGGACGATCTCCAGGCGCGCGGCGGGCAGCGCCTGCGCGAGCCGGCGCCCGACCTCGACGTAGCGCCCGTCGCGCGCTCCGGCCACCACGGTGACGGGCATCGCGATCTCGCCCAGCCGGTCCCAGAGCGGCGCCATCGCCCCCGCGCCGACGCCGCGCAACGCGGCGGCCAGCGCGCATGGGTCGTTGCGCAGCAGGTCCTCGCGCCAGCGCCGCGCCGCCTCGGGCGGCGTGCCCGCGAACAGTGGCTGGGCCATCCAGCGGTCGGCGAAGGCGTCGATGGCGCCGTCCTCGATCTCGGACGCCAGGCGCTCGTCGGCCGCGCGGCGCCGCGCCCGCGCGGCCGGGTCCTCGATCCCGGCGGTGGTGGCCACGAGCACGAGGCGCGCCACCCGCCCGGGGTCCGCGAGGGCCACGTGCAGCGCGATCCGGCCGCCCATCGAGTACCCGCACAGCACCGAGCCGTCGGGCGCCGCCGCGGCCACGTCGGCCGCGCACTCGGCGAAGCCGATCGGCCGCCGGTCGCGCGCGTCGCCGTGGCCGCGGAGGTCGAGGGCGAGCGGCCGGTAGCGTTCGGCGGCGAGCCGGTCGGCCACGAGGTCCCACCCGCGGCGGGTCCCAGCGAAGCCGTGCAGGAGGACGACCGTCTGCGCCATCTCCGACGATCTTGACCGAGACGACCGACACGTACCTGCTGCTGCGCGCCTTCGTGGACGAGCTCGTGCGCTGCGACGTCGCGGGCGCGTGCACGTCGCCCGGCTCGCGCTCCACGCCGCTCGTGCTCTCGCTCGTCCGCGACCCGCGGCTGAGCTGCTGGTCGCACGTCGACGAGCGCGTGGCCGGCTTCTTCGCGCTCGGCCTGGCCAAGGCCAGCGGGCGTCCCGCCGTGCTGGCCTGCACGAGCGGCACCGCGGCGGCGCACTACCTGCCGGCCGTCGTCGAGGCCCACGAGGCGCGCGTGCCGCTCATCGTGCTCACCGCCGACCGCCCGCCCGAGCTGCGCGAGGTCGGCGCGGGCCAGGCGATCGACCAGCTCAAGCTGTACGGCGGCTTCGCCAAGTGGTTCTTCGAGGTCGGCACCCACACGGCCAGTCCCGAGCGGCTGCGCTGGATGCGCGCGCTGGCCTGCCGCGCGGTGTGGACCGCGCTCGGCGACCGCCCGGGGGCCGTGCACCTGAACGTCGCGCTGCGCGAGCCTCTCGTGCTCGACGGGCCGCTGCCCGACGACGAGCCCGGTGGCGGCGGGCGCCCCGGTGGCCGCCCGTGGCTGCGCCGTCCGGCGCCGCCGGGCAATCCGGGCGCCGAGGGCGAGGCGCTGCGCCGGATCCTCGACGGGGCGAGTCGCGGCGTCGTGGTCGCCGGCCGCGACGAGCGCGCGGGGGCGCGGCCCGACGCGATCGCCGCCTTCGCGCGCGCGGCCGGCTTCCCGCTGCTGGCCGACCCGCTGTCGGGTGCGCGCCGCGGCGACGCGGCGATCGCCCACTACGACGCGCTGCTGCGCGACGAGCGGTTCGCCGCCGACGCACCGCCCCGACCTGGTGATCCGCGTCGGCGACCTGCCGACGTCCAAGCCGCTGCGCGGCTGGCTCGCCGACCCCGGCGTGCACCATGTCGCGCTTCACCCCGAGGGAGCCTGGCAGGACCCCGCCGGCGTGGTCGCCGAATCGCTGCCGCTGGACCCCGCCACCGCGCTGTCCGCGGCGATCTCCGACCGTCCGAGCGCCGACCCCGGATGGCTGGCCGGCTGGCGCGCCGCCGATGCCGCGGCGGCGCAGGCGATCGGCGACGCGCTGGGCGAGGAGCTCACCGAGCCCGCCGTCGCCGCCGCCCTGGCCGACCTTCCGGCGGAGGCGACGGTGTTCACGGCGTCGTCGATGCCCGTCCGCGACGTCGAGACGTTCTGGCCGGTGCGCGACGCGCCGCCGCGCGTGCTCGCCCATCGCGGCGCCAACGGCATCGACGGCACGATCGCCGCCTCCTTCGGCGTCGCGGCCGGCGGCCGCGGGCCCGTCGTGCTGCACATCGGCGACGTCGCGCTGGCCCACGACCTCGGCGCGCTGCTGTGCGCGGCGAGGCTCGGGCTGTCGCTGACGATCGTGCTCGTGGACAACGGCGGCGGCGGGATCTTCGACTTCCTCCCGGTGGCCACCCAGACCGACGCCTTCGAGGAGCACGTGGCCACGCCGACCGGGCTCGACTTCGCCCGTGCCGCC
>CAWBBQ010000012.1:0-151737 GCA_963787065.1 uncultured Actinomycetes bacterium | reverse complement strand
GGCGGCGCGGCTTCGCATCGGACTTCTGGCGGCTGTCCATTGGCGACCGCGTCGAAGATCTCGACCGCATCCGCAGCGTGTCGCCGGCCAACCTCGCCGACCGCGTGCGCATTCCGGTGCTGCTGATCCACGGGCGCGACGACACGGTGGTGCCGTATGAGCAATCCACGCTGATGGATAGCCGCATGCGCTCCGCCGGCAAGAACGTGCGTCTCATCACGCTGCAGAACGACGACCATTGGCTCTCGGACGGACCGACGCGCATCCAGATGCTGCGCGAGATGGAGACTTTCCTGGCCCAACACATCGGGCCGCGATGAGGGGCATCGGAGACCGGGCATGCGTTCGTGGTCCCAGATCGCTGTAGCGTGCGCGCTGTGCGCGCTCGCTCCGCATAGTCGCGCGCAAACCGCGCCCGCCACACTGTTGCCGGTTGAAGCGTTCGGCCGGCTGCCCGCTGTCGCCGACGCTGCGATTTCGCCGGACGGAAACAAGGTGGCGCTCGCGCTGTACCAAGACAGCGCCTCGGCGATCCGGGTGGTCGATCTCAACGCAGGGCGCGTCGTCTACACCGGCAGCGTCGACGAAGACACGCAATTGCGCGGCGTCGGCTGGGCGGACGACGGGCGCGTTTCGTTCGTCGTTAGCCGGACATTCCATCCCGGCGAGGTGCTTCCTGCCAACGTGCGTTTTCGCGGCCGTCCGCGGCGCGTGGACTACTGGCGCACTGGTCTCGTCGATCTCGCCACCCAACGCTCGCGTATTCTCTCCACCAGCGAGGAAGCTTGGCAGGATCAGGGGTCGTATCTTGTCGCCCCGATCGTCGGCGATGACGGCTATGCGCGCATGATCGGCCGCGTGCCCGGCGCGGAACGTTATCAGCCCACCGTCTTTCGTGTGAACCTGACCACAGGCCGCTCGATGCCGGCCAGCCCGCGCGGGGGCAACGCCGATACGCTGTTCTACCTGTTGAGCGAAACGGGCGCTCCGGCCGTGCGCGTCAACTCCGATCGCGCCACCAATCGCTGGCAATTGTTCATCTATGACGGCGATCAGCCGCGCAAGTTGATGGAAGATGTCTCGCAAACCGGCTCGCCGATTAACGTCGAAGGATTTTTGCCGGACGGCCGGCTGGTCGTGCTCGATGACGAACAAGAAGACGCGTTCTATCGGCTCTACGCTGTCAACGTCACCACCGGCGCGCGCGAGCTGCTGTTCGAGCGTCCGCGTATCGAAATCAGCGGCGCCATCAACGATCCATGGACACACCAGGTCGTCGGGGTCAGGTGGACCGAAGACGAGGTGAAGCAGCACTTCTTCGATCCCATGCTGCAAGCCGCGTATGAAGTCGATCCAGGCGACGTTCGCGGATGGCGCGGCGTCGCTGTCGTCCTGGTCGCGCGACCGCAGCCGCATACTCGTGTACGGCGAGCACAATTTCGACGGCGGCGGCTACTACCTGTATCGCGGGCGGGGCGAGCCTTTGGCCCGCATCGCGATGCGATATCCCGAACTGGCGCAAGCGCAGCTCGGCGGACAGCGCCAATCGATCACTTATCGCTCGCGCGACGGCACGACGATACCGGCTTATCTCACCATCCCCGCCGTCGAGAACGCGCAAAATCTGCCGCTCGTTTTGCTCGTTCACGGCGGGCCACACGGCGTACGTGAGAACTTGTCGTTCGATTACTGGGCGGCGTTTCTCGCGTCACGCGGTTACGCCGTGCTGCAACCCAACTATCGCGGCTCGGGCGGGCTCGGCCGGGAGTGGGAGTGGGCGGGGCGGCGCCAATGGGGCGGCCTCATGCAAACCGATGTCGAAGACGGCGTGGCGGCTTTGGTTCGCGCGCGTATCGCGGACCCGGCGCGGGTCTGCATCGTCGGGGCTTCTTATGGCGGATATGCCGCTTTGGCCGGCGCGACACTGACGCCTGATCGCTACAAGTGCGCGGCTAGCATCTCCGGTGTGTCCGATCTCAACGAAATGCTGCGCGAGACCGTCGCGCAGGACGGCCGCGACAGCATGTCGGCCGACTACCTCCGGCTTTCAGTGGGCGATCCGGTCGCCGATCGCGACGCCATCCGGGCTGTGTCGCCGGTGAACCTCGCGGAGCGCGTGCGCATTCCCGTGCTTTTGGTGCACGGGGCCGACGATACGGTGGTGCCGATCGCGCAATCGCAGCGCATGCACGACCGCTTGGTTGGCGCGGGTAAGAACGTGCGCTTTGTCCGTCTGCAGAATGACGATCACTGGCTGTCGGATGGCCCGACCCGCGTGCAGATGCTGCGCGAGCTGGAGACGTTTCTGGGCCAACAGATCGGTCCCCAGGCGCAGCGCTAAGGCTGCGCCTGGGGGATCGAGGCGTCAGCGCTTGCCGTTCTTGGCTTTGCGCATCAACTCGTTCTTGCGCGCCTTCATCTCCGCGCCGAGTTCGTCGAGGTCGAGATCGGCCTTCTTCGCCTTGGCGAACATGCCGTCGCGTTGCTCTTCTTCCTTCACGTGATGTTGGATCATCTCGCTGAGCACGTGCACTTTCGCTTCCCAATGATCGCCGCCGACTTTGCCGGCCTCGATTTCCTTGATCAGGTTCTTGGCGCCTTGGTGCTCGACGTCGGCTTCGTCCATCATGTCTTCTTCGATGCCCGCCTCACGGCATGCCGGATAGAAGATTTCTTCCTCGATCTGGGTGTGAACCCTCAGCGCCAGACAGATCTGATCGGCGAGTTTCTGCTTCTTTAGTCGCTTTTGGTTTTTTCGAATTCCTCGAACCAGCCTTCGACTTCCTTGTGATCCGCTTTCAGAAGCGCGATCGCGTCTGGCGTTTCGGATTTTGCCTTGGCGCGTTTGGCGGCGGCTTCAGATTGTGTGGACGGCATCGCGAGCTCCTGAAATTGCGTTCAGAAAACCGCAACGCCGCCCAACTGTTCCTTCTGAAAATCACACGCAACAATTGCGGTGCTCAGTGGCGCAGGTCGCGCCGGTTTTCGCGGCGATCCCAGCGGTCTTCGCGCCGGTCCCACCGGTCCTCGCGGCGATCCCAACGATCCTCGATCAGATCGCGGCGGCCGGTGAAATGACGCGCGTCGCGCACGTCTTCACGGCGGTCCCAACGATCCTCGCGCCGGTCGCGGCGGTTCTCGGCGCGGTCGAAGCGATCTTCGATCCGGTCCCAGTTTGGGTGGCGTGGATGCGCGCTGGCGGGGAGGGCTAACGCCGTCAGCGCCGCGAATGCGCCCAGGGCCAGCATTTTTCCAATTCGCACCATGTCGGGCTCCTCAATTCGGTGAACGCCCCTCGCAAGATGAAACGTGTACGCGTGCGGAACCCGTCGCGGAAAAAATCAATCCGGCGGCCGCCACCGGATGAACGCGAGGTTAGGGAAGCCGCGCCGCCCTAGAAGCGAGACTGGATTTTCTTGATGCTCCAGCCCGCGCCGCTCTCGTCCATCGTGGCGAGCATGATGGTCTCGCCATCGGTGCGCAGATTGACAAGGCCGTAGGTCAATCCAGCGACGACATATGACGAGCCGAGCATCTTGGTTGCGCGGCCAGGACGTAGTCCGCCAGGCGTACGCACTTCGAGTTCGACTTCGGTGTTGCCGAGGCGCGCGTCGGTCACATCAAGCGCTGGAGAACCGCCTTCGGCGGGCACATGCATCTCCTTGGTGCGGCCGAGCTTGTGGCTGCGGGCGAGTTCGGTGCAGTAGACAAGCGGGGTGATGATTTCATCGTCCTGCACGCTGAGATAGCCTGAGGCGCCGCTCGCCGCGACGATGCGCGGGCGCGGGTGATCGTGGCCTTCGCCGTCGCCCGAGCTGATGACGGTCGCGGCCGGCTCCATCGCCTGCATAAAGGCGTAGGAGACATCCTCACTACCGTGGTGGCACGCCTTCGCCACGTCGCACTTGAACTCAAGCCTGCGGCCTTCGTAGTCGTGCATCAGCGCGGTTTGGCTTGCCTTATTCAGATCGCCGGTCAGCAGGATGCGCACTTTGTGGAAGTCCAGCCGCAACAGGACGCTGTTGCCGTTGGTGTTCTGCGCGTCGCCGCCGGTGAAGCGGCGCACGCCAGGCGCGCCGTTGATGTCGAACTCCACCGGGCCGAGCACGTAAATCGCGCCGGTCTCGGGATCGTCAAAATCCGGCACGAAGCCGGCTTTGTCGGACAAGCGGCGAATGGGTGTTGGGCCGCCTTCCTTCTTTTTCGCTGCGCGCACGCGCTCGAAGAAGATGCGCCAGGCGCCTTGCAGCTGCGGCTCGCCCGACGCGCCGTCAAGCGCGCGCACGACGCTTTTGCGGTCCTCGAGCAATTGCGTGAAGAAGGTTTCTCCATCCAAGGTTTCGAATTCACCGAGCGTGCGGTTGTCGCTCTCGTTCAGCCACCACGACACCCCTGCGTGGTAGAACGCCTCGATGTCGACGCCTCGGCTGTCGAGCTCATCCTCCTGCGCGACATCGAGCAGATCGGACAAGCCGCCATAATGGTCGATGTCGTTGTGCGAGATGATCATGGCGTCGAGCGAAATGCGCTGCTTGCCGTAGTCTTTGAAGAACTTCCAATCGACGAAATCGGCGGCATTCTTGCCGCTGGGCTGCGAGATGCGAGGATGGCCGCCGTCGATCAGGACGTGGCGGAAGTCCGGCGTGCGGATCAACGTTCCGTCGCCTTGACCCACATCGATGAAGTACACTTCGAGGAGCGCTTCACCACCGAGCGCCGCTTTCTCAACCCAACCTTCGAAGCCGCGCGCCTTCACCGGCACGCGCCCGTTCTTCGCCGCGCCCGTCACACGCACGCCGTCGCCCCAGAGCAGGGACGTGACCCGCTTCTTGCTGGTTGCGTCCTCGAACATTTTCGCTTCGTCGGCCGAGACGAAATCGTCAAACGGATTGGAGATCATGGTAGCCCCCACGTTGAAACTTGGACATCCTGTCACAACGTGAGATTGATGGCCAGAGCGCCCGCGAGACGTGGACGGGTAGGGGCGCCGTCGCTATATCCCGCGCTTCCCAGAGGATTCGAGGCGGACCCATGGCTGCTCAGCCGGCGCAGTACATTTTCCAGATGCAGGGCCTGACCAAGGCCTATCCGGGCGGCAAGAAGGTCTTCGAGAACATCTGGCTGTCGTTCTACCCGGACGCCAAGATCGGCGTCGTCGGCGTCAACGGCTCGGGCAAGTCGACCCTGCTGAAGATCATGGCCGGGCATCGACAAGGAGTTCACCGGCGAGGCCAAGGCCGCCGGCATCAAGATGGGCTACCTGGAGCAGGAGCCGCACCTCGACGAGAAGCTCAACGTCCGGGGCAACGTCATCGCTGGTGCGAGGAGAAGCAGATCTTCGACCGCTACAACGCCGTCGCGCCGAGCATGGGCGAGAACTACACCGACGAGCTGATGGAGGAGATGACCGACGCTCCAGGAGAAGATCGACGCCGGCGACCTGTGGGACATCGACCGCAATCGAGATGGCGATGGACGCCCTGCGCTGCCCGCCCGACGACTGCCGGCGTGACAAGCTGTCGGGCGGTGAAAGCCGCCGCGTCGCGCTCGCCGGCCTGCTGCTCTCCAAGCCCGACATGCTGCTGCTCGACGAGCCGACCAACCACCTCGACGCCGAGAGCGTGGCCTGGCTGCAGCACCACCTGGAGGCCTTTCCCGGGCTGCGTGATCCTGGTCACCCACGACCGCTACTTCCTCGACCAGGTCACCAAGTGGACGCTGGAGCTCGATCGCGGCAAGGGCATCCCCTACGAGGGCAACTACTCCGCCTGGCTGGAGCAGAAGACCAAGCGCGTCGCGCAGGAGCAGCGCGAGAGCGAAGGCCGCCAGAAGCGCTCGACGCGCGAACTGGAATGGGTGCGCGCCGTCGCCGAAGGCCCGCCAGGCCAAGTCCAAGGCGCGCCTGGCCGCCTACGACGAAATGGCCGCGCGAGGCCGAGCGCGAAAAGCAGACGCTTCGCCACCATCCAGATCCCGCCCGGCCCGCGCCTGGCAAACGTCATCGAGGTCGAGGGCCTGGAAGAAGGCTTTCGGCGACAAGCTGCTGTTCGAGGACCTGTCGTTCAAGCTGCCGCCCGGCGGCATCGTCGGCGTCATCGGCCCGAACGGCGCCGGCAAGTCCACCCTGTTCAAGCATGATCACCGGCCAGGAGAAGCCCGACGCCGGCACGTTCAAGGTCGGCGAGACGGTGAAGCTCGCCTATCGTCGACCAGAGCCGCGACGCGCTCGATCCCAACAAGACCGTCTGGCAGGAAATCTCCGGCGGCCTCGACATCATCGAAGGTCGGCAATCGCGAGATCCATCCGCGCCTACGTCGGCGCGCTTCAACTTCAAGGGCGGCGACCAGCAGAAGAAGGTCGGCCAGCTCTCGGGCGGTGAGCGCAACCGCGTCCACCTCGCCAAGACGCTGACCACCGGCGGCAACGTCATCCTGCTCGACGAACCGACCAACGACCTCGACATCGAGACCCTGCAGACGCTCGAAGAGGCGCTCGAGGACTTCGCCGGCTGCGCCGTGGTCATCAGCCACGACCGCTGGTTCCTGACCGCCTGGCCACCCACATCCTGGCTTTCGAAGGCGACAGCCACGTCGAGTGGTTCGAGGGCAACTTCGAGAGCTACGAAGAAGACAAGAAGCGCCGCCTCGGCGTGAGCGAGATCTGCCGACCGGATCAAGTTCCAGAAGTTTGGACGGTGAAACAGAGCGCGCAGTGGATTGCGCTCGCGCGCGAGGCGAGCCTCGCCGCTGAATCCGTCGCGGCAGGACTAACAGCGTTGCGGAAGGCGCAGATCGGAAATACCGGAACTTACCCGCTCGCATTTTTTCAGCTGACGATCGGCATTGAACGAGTCTTGAAGCTAATTCTCGTAATCGACTTCATGCTGATAATGCCGGGCTCGCTGCCTGACGACAAATATTTGAGATCGAAAGGACATGACATAGGGGTCCTGATTGCCGAAGCGCGGGCAATCGTCGCACGCCGATCGATAAAGTTGCAAAATCCGTTTCCAAGTAACGCAATCGTCGATCGAATGGTCGACGCGCTAACTGATTTCGCTCGGCTATCTCGCTATTACAATCTGGACTACCTAACGAACGGAAAGTCTAAGCCGTTGGGAGATCCAAAGCCTCACCGAGCAACTCAAGTCGTTAGGATTTGAAGCGGAGCGCCGAAACTTGGACGTTCCTGCCATGTCGGACTTTTTCCGCATGTTTAGCGCTGACGATTCCTACGCCAAGCGAGTGAAAATCTGGAAGGTAATATGAAAACGCGACAGCGGTCGCGATCAGCTCACCAGTTGCACGATAACGAGCAGAATTTTCGTTCCCATTGCAAGCAAGCGCCGGCACCCTCGGAAAACGAACTCAGACTGCTTTGCCACCAATTTTCCGAATTCGGGCGCTGAGACCTCACGCCCGTAATCGCGATTATTCTAGCACGAGTTGCGCCCTGTCTCCGTGAACGATAACAATGCCGACGGGCAACGGAGGGGATGGCTATGGCTTGTCTAACGGTTGGTCGGCGCACGCTTCTAAGTGGAGCTGCGATTTTGCTTTGCGTTGGCCAAGGCAGCGCATTTGGACAGCCGGCCGGCGCTGAAGAACTTGGTTCGGAAGCGCGGGCGCAATTGCTTGCACGGATTGCGTCCCTTCCAAGTTCGGGAACGCTCTACAGCGTATCGGGCCGGCAAGTTGTGACCGAGCCCGCGCTGAAGTACGATGTCATCAGCTTTCAAGCCGGCGCCTCGATAATCTTCGACGTGCCGGCGACGACGACGGATGTCCTTGTCGTCACTGATTGACTACAGCTCGCTTCTCCGAGCGCGTCCTATTCTATCGAGTTGGCGGCGTCGCGTGCGGCGATGGACGGTCGCAACGGCGCAAACGGCGGCAATGGTTCGTCCTTCCCCGATGGCCCAGGACGGACAACCCGGCGGCGATGGCGGAAACGGCGGAGACGGTGGCAGCGGAAGGAGCGCGACCCGCGCTCGGCCGCAGATTGTCATCTTCGCAGGTTCGATCCGGGATCGATCCGGCCCGCTGTCGGCTGAACAGATCGCGCGGTTGCGCTTCAGTGTTGTTGGCCGCGGCATCAACGGTGGCAACGGCGGCAATGGCGGCAACGGCGGCGCAGGCGGCAAAGGCGCAGGCGCCGATCCGGGCGCTACGCGTCGCGAACGAAGCGGGCCCGACGAGCCGTGGGAAACCGTGTGCTCTCGGAATCGAACCAATGGCGGGCGCGGTGGAAACGGCGGCGCCGCGGGCGTGGCGGCGACGGTGCAAGCGGCCAAGACGGCGCGAGAGTTGTCCTTCTTGGACGCCGTGGCATTGCAAGGCAGATGACGTTTTGGCCAATCGACACCGCGGGCGGAACAGCCGGGCGGGGCGGTCAAGCGGGATCAGCTGGCGGTGGAGGCGCTGGTGGCGGCGCCCACGGGCAACCGCAATGCCCGGACTTTCATCCTGGCCGAAGCGGCAATTCCGGACGAAGCGCGTCGGGCGGTTCGGATGGAAGATCCGGACCCGCGGCGCTGTTGCTTTCGCGGACGCTGACTGACAAGCCTTCGGATCAAGTCTCAGAAGTTCGAACGATAAGACGCGGGCGCGGGTCTTCCCCGTCGCGCCCTCGGTCTTCCAGAAGGAAAACGACGCGCAAATGAACCGGCGTGCCGATGGTGGTGCTGCCGTCGGCGCGCCGCCGCACGTGGCGAAGCGTGCGTGAGACGAGCATCGCGGCGTATCCAAAACTGCGCGACGTCGCATCAACACGGGCGCAATGGAGTCGCGCTTATCGATCACCACGCAATGAAGCCGCGCTTCGCCTTCTCGTCCGTGCTCGAGCGCGCGCGGCGGATAAGTCCGCCAACTGCCGCTCGCTCGGCATTCTTGCCCACACCGGGCGCGATGCTGGGCGCACCACGACTTCTTCGCTCTCTTGGACGCTTGTGTCGAATTTCGCTTCAGCAACCGGCGCAGCACGCGGGGGGCGGCGCGTGCGGGCCCGTCGGGGTCGTGGCGGCGGCGCAGCTGCGACGACAGCGTTGTCGCTCGGCTTGGCAACCGGCGCTGGAGGCGCGACAGGTTCGGCTTGAATAGGTGTGACGTTGAGCTGCGCTTCCTCGCGCGGTTGAGGCGAGGGCGCCGTCAACACGATGTACCCGGCAAAAGCGGCGGCGGTGAGGGCCACGCCTCGCGCCCATCCTGAACTCCCGCCACGTGTCTCGCGCCGCACAGCGGATATGAGTTTGTTGATCCAGTCTGCGGCAGACGCGTAGACAGCCGCAGACCTCCACTGCAGTTCGTCAAGGAATGTTGGCAGGAGCCGGGGACGCTCGCGAACGCTAACTGTTCGGGCGCCATGGCGCGTGCGCCGGCTTCGATCGCCTCGGGGCTCACCTCAGCACGTAGGTTCTGCTTCGCCACCAGCAATGGGCCGAGCACGCGGATACTCGCCTCCCCATCGTAGCAGGCCCTCACCGTTTGATTGATGAGATCGAACGCAAGCTTCAAGCTTTCCCGTCGGCGCATCTTCTCCTCCGCGGGGCGGAAGCTAAGGCGCTGACCGGATAGCTTCGATCGGGTAAAACCCTAGGAGATTTCGGTGCGTCCGCGCCGCGCTAACCGGAGCGGGAGCGCGCATGCTCAACGTCGCGTCCTACAAGCGCGGCGTGGGCTAGGGCGACTGGGCGCGGATCGCAGCCGGCCGTTTGTGGTTCGCTATTTCAGTTGGCGAGCGTTTCCTCATGTCGCTCGACCAGCGCGCGTACGCAGAGATCCGCAAGAAAGGAGACTTGAGCAAATCGCTCGGCGTCAACGACTGAGCTTACATCGAGTTGATGCTTGCTACGTAGTTCAAAGTGGGCAACGGCATCGCGGTACTGCTTTGTCAGAAAGCCATCGAAGAATTTCTTCAAGGGCGCGCCGACGTACTGCTTCAAGTGTGTGGCGATATCGGGGTGATCCGGAACGATCGCCTTTGGGGTATTCAGAGTGCGCCCGATTCTTTCCGCGAAGTCGCACGGAGACCCTCATCGTCCCCAGAAGCCCTTCCATTGTTTTATACAACGTGGGCACTCGATAGTACGAACTCGTGGCGTTCTGAAACTCGCGATATAGCGCGTAAACAGGTCTCATTTCCTCATGGAGCGTTTGCTCGTACGGCGCCAGCGACACGGGTCTCGGAGGTGCCTGGAAGAAGATGTATTGAACTTCGTTGATAACGTCGCGGGCCGCAACCATGGCGACAAACACCGGAACGGCGTGCACGAAACTGAGATGGTCAATGCAGCTTGTTAGGCCTCTACCGAACAGATAGCGGGCTTCGTCCGCGGACCGCGCTTGCAGCGTTGTCGAAACCATCGATAATTCTCTCTGTGAATTGACGAAAAATCGCAGGACGCAATCTGGTGTTTCAATTCGAGTCCCCTCGCTTGGCGCGTTCACGGAAAGAAACGATGACCCTTGTTCTGGTTTGATATCGCCGCGAATTTCGCTCAGGTCGGGCGGGTCTTTGAGAGGCTTGCTTTGATTTCGAACGGCCGTGGACTGACGTCATTCAGGCGATCCTTGTTTTGATAGCGATCATCGCTGAACTCGGCTTTGACACTGAGGTGTCCGGGAACTCCAGGGGCGTCGATGAAATCCAGGGGCACCATCATGGAGTTTGTAGACGCTTCAGCGATCAGTTTGCGCTCTGCCATCGCGGTCCTATTTCAACGATTTCGGCGAGAGACTGAATAGCCTAACCCCGCGCCCTTGCCACGTACGCGATCCACCACGCGCCCCAGCACCGTCATCGGCACGTTGCCGCCGGTGATGATCGCATCGTTGAACGCCGAAATCATACCGATCGCCCAGCGCGGTGTGCGCCCCTTCGCGCAGGCGATTGATCGTCGAGTGGCCCACCTTGTAGCCGCACGCTTGACCGGGCCAGGAGCAATAGCGGTTGACTTCGCCTCGCACGTCTTCGGCGTTTGAGCCGTTTTCGCGCACGAAGAAGTCCACGCCTTGATCGCGCGTCCAGCGCTTGGACGCAGATGCCGGTATCGACAACCAAGCGGCACGCGCGGAACGCGAGCGATTGCAGATAGCCGAGGCGGCCGACAGGGAAGTCGTCATAGACGCCGAGTTCGTCGGCGATCTGCTGCGCATAGAGCGCCCAGCCTTCGGAGTAGGCGTTGAAACCGAGCAGCGAGCGGATCAGCGGCTGGCGGAACGTGTATTCGCCTTGCCAGACGTGGCCGGGGATCGCTTCGTGATAGGTGAGGTCGGCGAGATCGAATTTGGTGTGCAGCGCCGGCGTGCGCAGATTGATCCAGAAATGCCCGGGCTCGCTGCCGTCGATCGTGCCCGCGCCGCCATAAGCGCCCGGCGCGCCGTCTTCGACGTCGGGCGAAATGCGCACGACTTCGAGATAGCCGCGCACCAACGTGTTGAACGCGCGCGGCAAGCGCGCGCGAATGTCGGCGATGCGCTCCTCGATGAACGCCATGATCTCGGCGCGGCCCGCATCGCCGTCGGCGAACTGGTAGCGCGGATCGTCGCCCAGCGCCGTCATGCGCGCGCCGACGCTGCCTTCCGTGTAGCCGATGGAGCGCAGGATCGGGTCCATGCTGCCCGTGCAGCGCGCGCAGCTCCTCGAGGCCCATCTGGTGCACTTCGTCCGGCGTCATGTCGTCGTCGTGCCCGCGCGCAGCGCCCAGGCGTAGTATTCCTCGCCGCGCGGCAGCTTCCACACGCCCGCGTCGCTCGTCGCGCGTGCGCGCGTCGCTTCCAGCGCCGCGATCTGCCGGTCGAGCGCAGGCGCGATGCGTGTCGCGCGCGATGCGCGCGCGTTCGCGGCGTAGATCGCGCGTGAGTTCGCGCGCTGCGCGCGCGTCGCCAGCGACGTGACGATGCCCCATTGCTCCACCGGCGCGGCGCGGCTGGTGCGCAGCTGGTTGAGCGTGCTTGTCGAGCAAGAAGTCCGGCAGCACCACGCCGCGCCCGCATCGGCGCGCACGCGCTCGGTTTCGCCGTCGAGTTGGCGGGCATAGCTTCCATGCGCGCGAGATAGGCGTCGGCGTCAGCCGCCGTGGTGATCGAGTGGCTGGAATCCAGGAACGAGGGAATCTCGACGAACGCGCCGACGTTCTGCGCCACGACGTACGGCGTGTTGCGATAGGACAGGTTCGGTTGAGGATGGCGACATCGCCGTACGGGAAGTCGAAACCCTCCGCCGCGAGTTCATACACGCTCCGCACCACGTCGACATCGAGCGGTTTTCGCCGCTCAGCGCCTTCGCATCGATGCCGCTGCAATTGCGCCAACGTCGCGCGCACGTGCCTCTCGATCGCGTTCTGCCCAGAGGCGGAGCGGTCGAGCAGCCGCGAGCGCAACCGCGCGCGCTTCCTTGTCGACGCCGGCGCCGGTGGCGCTTTCGGGATAATCGCTCAGCAATTGCTCGGTGACGCGCGCCAGCAGCCGGTCCGGGCTGATCGCTGGCGCACAGCCGCAGCGCGAGCGCCGCGGCGCTCCCTTGCAACAAGGCGCGGCGATTGAGATGCATCTTGAACTACTCCACCTGGGCCGTGCCTCGGCGGCGCGAACCTAGCAGAACCCGGCAAAAACTGCCCAGCGCAAGGCGTCGCAAATCAGTTTACGTTCCTTTGCCGCAACACCGATGCGTGAAGCGGGAAGGGAAATGCGGAAATACGCTGCGCTGCAAAAGCACCTCGAACGGCGCCAGGGGCGCCCGGAAATGCTCTGCTTCGAGGACATCGAGGCCATTATCGGCAAAACGCTGCCGCAGAGCGCGGTGAAGCACCGATCCTTCTGGGCCAACGACAATGCCGACCACCATTCCCACGCCCGCGCCTGGATGAAGGCCGGCTACCGCGTCGCTTATGTCGACCGGGAGAAAAGGTCGTCCGCTTCGAACGCACGCGCTGAACACGCGCCTCGCCAGCGCGGCTGTAAGCCGATAAGTTCGCCGCCGGATGGAGGCGTACATGCGTGGTGCGATCGCGGCTTTGGCTGTGTTGGGTCTGTCGGCCTGCTCGGTGGACGTAGGCCCGTCGGGAAAAAGTGACGGCGGCAACAGCGGCGCCGGCGGCTACACGCTCGAAGTCCGCGCCGACGAAGGCCAGCAGGTGTACATCGTCACGAGCCCGGAGGGCGAGCGCGTCGCGGGCCGCACGGCGAGCGGTGTTTCTACCTTGCTTGGCGCGGCCGATCTAATAACTTGCCCCACCGCCGCATGCGCCCCGCCAGGCGCCAACGACGTGTCGATCCAGGCGCCCGGCTTTTCGCTACGCGCGAGCGGCGATGAAACCAAGGACGGCGGCGACGGCCATGTGTCGGTCAATCTCGGCGGGATGAGCGTGAACGTCGATGCACAGGAAAACGGACCTGGTGAGGGCGACGACCACGCCAATGTCCGCACCCCGCACGTCCACCTCAACGACCCGGGGCGCGAGGAGTGGGAGGGGTTCGCCACGGGCACGCGTGCCCTGGCCGCGGGCGGGACGACGTGCTGCGTCGACATGCCGCTCAACGCGCTGCCCCCGACGCTCGACGGACAGAGCTTCGACGCCAAGGTGGCCGCCGCGACGGGCACCGCGCACGTCGACGTGGCACTGTGGGGCGGGCTCGTGCCCGGCGACGCCGACCGCCTCGACGAGCTCGCGGCGCGCGGCGTGGTCGGCTTCAAGGCGTTCATGTCGGCCACGGGCACGCCCGAGTTCGAGCGCGCCGACGACCTCACGCTGCTCGACGGCATGGCGCGCGCGGCGCGCCTCGGGCTGCCGGTCGCCGTCCACGCCGAGAGCGACGCGATCACGGCCGGGCTGGCCGCTCGCGCCGTCGCCGCAGGCCGCACGACGATGCGCGACTACCTGGACTCGCGCCCGGTCGTGGCCGAGCTCGAGGCGATCGGCCGCGCGATCGCGCTGGCCGAGGAGACCGGCTGCGCGCTGCACGTGGTGCACGTGTCGAGCGGTCGGGGCGTGGCGGCGATCTCGCGCGCGCGGGCGCGCGGGGTCGACGTGACGTGCGAGACGTGCCCGCACTTCCTCGTCCTCGACGAGGACGACGCCGCCGGGCTCGGCGCCGTGGCCAAGTGCGCGCCGCCGCTGCGCCCGCGCGGGGAGGCCGACGCGCTGTGGTCGCAGCTGGCCGGCGGGGAGATCGACCTCGTGGCCAGCGACCACTCGCCCGCGCCGCCCGAGCTGCGGGCCGTCGACGACCTGTTCGCGGCCTGGGGCGGGATCGCCGGCGCCCAGCTGCTGCTGGCGCTCGTGTGGTCCGAGGGTGCCGCGGCCCGCGGGCTGCCCCCCGCGCGCGCGGCTGTGCGCGACGGCGGCGGCCGAGCGCTTCGGGCTGGCGCCGGCCAAGGGCGCGCTGCGGGTCGGCGCCGACGCCGACCTCGTGCTCGTCGACCCGGCGGGCACGTGGACGGTCGCGGCCGGTGACCTCCACGACCGCCATCGCCTCAGCCCCTACCTCGGCCGCCGGCTGCGCGGCCGGGTGGTGCGCACCTGGCTGCGCGGGCGGACGATCGCGGTGGACGGGGCGCCGGTGGGGGAGCCGGCGGGGCGGGTGGTGCGCCGGGGGTCGTGAGGCGTCGACGGCCCGCCGCGCAGGCTTCCGGCGCGGGCGGCGATCTGCGGCCAGCGCACCGAGGTGAACGTCGACCCCGGGGGCCGCGGTCTCCCACCCACCCATACGGTAGGCAGGAGACCTCTCATGGCTCGCGCCCGCCGTCCGGGGTCTTCTGCCCACCCATGCGGTAGGCAGGAGACCCTGCGCTGCCCGCCCGCACCCTCCCTCCCTCGGTGCCGCTGTTCGAGCCGCCGCTGCGCAACGCGCCACCTCCCCGGGGACCACCCACTACGCTCGACGGGTGCCGACCGGCGACCGCGCCCACCTGATCGCCGTCGCCCGCGGTGACGCGGCGCCCGACCTGGTCATCGAGGGCGCGAGCGTGTTCTGCGTGTTCACGCGCGAGTGGCTCGACGGCGACGTGGCGATCGCCGGTGGGCGCGTCGCCGGGGTGGGCCGCTTCGACGGCGGCGAGCGGATCGACGGCCGCGGCCGCTTCCTGGTGCCGGGCTTCATCGACGCGCACATGCACGTCGAGTCCTCCAAGCTGGCGCCGGCCGAGTTCGCCCGCGCCGTCGTGCCGATGGGCACGACGACGGTGGTGGCCGACCCGCACGAGCTGGCCAACGTGCTCGGCGCCGACGGCGTCCGCTGGATGCTCGACGCCACCGAGGGCCTCCCGCTGCGTGTGCTCGTCATGGCCCCGTCGTGCGTGCCCGCCAGCCCGCTGGAGACGGCACAGCAGGAGCTCACCGCGCGGGACATGGAGTCGATCCTGCGCCATGACCGCGCGCTCGGCGTGGCCGAGATGATGAACTTCCCCGGCGTCATCGCGGGCGACCCGGCCGTGCTCGGGCGGATCGCGGTAGGCGGCGCCACGCACGTCGACGGCCACGCCCCCGGCGTCCGCGGCCGCGCGCTCGACGCCTACGCCGCCGCCGGGATCCGCAGCGACCACGAGTCGACGACGGCCGACGAGGCGCTGGACAAGCGCCGCCGCGGGCTGTGGGTGCTCGTTCGCGAGGCGTCCAACGCGCGCAACCTGCGCGCCGGGCTGGAGCTCGTGCGCCGCTTCGGGCCCGAGCACTGCGCCTTCTGCACCGATGACCGGGAGCCGTCCACGCTGGTCGACGAGGGTCACATCGATGCGATGTGCCGCGCCGCGGTGGCCGACGGGATCGCCGCCGAGGACGTGCTGCTGCTCGCCACGCTGCACGGCGCGCGCTGTCACGGCCTGGACGACCTCGGCGCGATCGCGCCCGGGTTCCGCGCCGACCTGCTGCTGCTCGACGACCTCACCGGCTTCCGGGCCCGGCTCGTGCTCGCCGACGGCGTCGTCGTGGCCCGCGACGGGGTGGCGTCGCCGTTCGAGGCCGCGCCGGCGCCGGACTGGGTGCGCGACACGGTGCGTCCGGCGCCGGTGAGCGCCGACGACCTCGCGCTCGGCCCGGCCGCGTCGCGCGTGCGCGTGATCGAGATCGTCCCCGGCCAGCTCCTCACGCGGGCCCTCGATGACGAGCCGGCCGTGCGCGATGGCTCGGTCGTCACCGACCCGGCCCGCGACCTGGCCAAGATCGTCGTCGTCGAGCGCCATCACTCGAGCGGCCAGGTCGGCCGCGGGCTCGTGCGCGGCTTCGGGCTGCGCGCCGGCGCATTCGCATCGACCGTCGCCCATGACGCCCACAACATCGTCGTGACCGGGGTCGACGACGCCAGCATGCTCGCGTGCATCGCCCGGCTGGCCGAGATCGGCGGTGGCGTGATCGTCGCTCGCGACGGGGCGGTGCGCGGCGAGCTGGCGCTGCCCGTCGCCGGCCTTCTCTGCGAGGAGCCGCTGGCTGTGGTGGCGGCGCGGATGGGCGAGCTCGAGGCGCTGCTCGCCGAGCAGGGCGTCACCACGCCGACGCCGTTCATGACGCTGAGCTTCCTCGCGCTGTCGGTCATCCCGGAGCTCAAGGTGACCGACCAGGGCCTGGTCGACGTCGAGCGCGCGTGTGTCGTCCCGCTCGCCCTCGACGCCTAGCACCCGCCGCGGACCGGCCGGCGAGTCGGCGGCGCCTCCCAGGAGCTGACGACCTGGGTCCAGGAGCGCGGGTCGGAGGTGACCGACGTGACCTCGAGCTCCGGGACGCTCTACGAGGTGGCGGCCTGAGCGGCGACAATCCATGGCGTGGCGACCCTCGACGAGCACAGCGACCTGCTCGCCGCCGTCAGCGACACGCTCGTCCCCGGCGTCGCCGTCGAGGACGATGCGGGGCTGCGCGCCGCGCTCGCCCCTGTCGCTCGCGCGGTCCAGGCGCGCCGACCGGGAAGCGAGTTCGCCGCCTGGAGCCGTGGCGAGCGCGAGGCGCTCGTCGGCGACCTGCTGGCCGACCCGACCTCACCCGCAGCCGACGCCCTGCGGCGCGTGCTGCCGGTGGCCGCCCGCTCGTTCTACGGCGCCCCGGGCTCGTGGGCGGAGCTCGGCTATCGGCCGCTCCCGCCCGGCGCGAGCTGGCCCGCCACGCCCGGCGACGCGCCTGCGCCGATCGCCGTCGACCAGCTGGCCGGGCGCTACGACGTCGTCGTCGTCGGGGCCGGAGCGGGCGGCGGCGTCGCGGCCTTCGTCCTCGCACACGCCGGCCATCGCGTCCTGCTCGTCGAGCGCGGCGAGTCGCTGGCGCTCGCCGACCTGCCACGCGACCACCTGCGCAACGCGCGCGTCTTCACCGGCGTGGCGCGCCAGGTCGACCCGCCGGCCGCCGGCAACCCGCGGCTCGTCGGCAACCGGCTCGTGCTGCCCGGCGATTCGCTGTGGAACGCCAACGCGATGGTCGTCGGCGGCGGCACGCGCGTGTACGGCGCGCAGGCGTGGCGGTTCTGCCCCGAGGATTTCCGCATGCGCTCGACGTACGGCGAGCCGTTCGTCGACTGGCCGATCGCCTACGAGGATCTCGAGCCCTACTACGACCGCGTCGAATGGGAGCTCGGTGTCTGCGGTCCCGACACGCCGCGCCCTCACGACGGTCCCCGCCGGCGGGGCTACCCGATGGCGCCGCTTCCACCCAACGCGGCCCAGCCGGTGCTCGAGCGCGGGGCCCGCGCGCTTGGCGTCGCCACCGACGCCGTGCCGCTGCTGATCAACTCGGCGCCCTATGGCGGGCGCCCGGCGTGCGTGGGGTGCGGCACGTGCGTCGGCTTCGCCTGTCACGCCGACGCCAAGAACGGCACCGACAACACGGTCATCCAGCGCGCGCTGGCCGGCGGCCGCTGCGACCTGCTGACCGCCACGGTGGCCCGCGGGCTGCTGACCGACGGCGGCGGCGCGGTGGTCGGCGTCGCGCTCGCGGGCCCGGGCTGGCGTCGCGAGGTGCGCGCGCGGCACGTCGTCGTGGCCGGCGGGGCGATCGAGACCGCTCGCCTGCTGCTGGCCAGCGGCGTGGGAAACGACCACGACCAGGTCGGGCGCTACCTGCAGGGCCATGTCTACGCCGGCGCGGTCGGGGTCTTCGACGAGGTCGTGCAGGACTGCATCGGCCCGGGGCCGTCGATCGCCACCACCGATCACCGTCACCACAACGACGGGGTGCTCGGCGGCGGCATCCTCGTCAACGAGTTCGTGCCGACGCCGATCGAGGCGTGGGCGCGGCTGAGCACGTTCGGCGTCGTGCCCGCGTGGGGGCAGCGGGGGCTGGAGGCGATGCGCGAGGCCTACAGCCGGGCCGCGTTCGTCGTCGGCCCGCTGCAGGAGGTCCCCTCCACGGCCTCGCGCGTGACGATCGAGCCGCGCGTCGTCGACAACCAAGGCGTGGCGGCCGCGCGACTGGTGGCCGGTCGCCCCGAGCCGGAGGACGGCCGCACGGCGGACTTCCTCGTCGCGCGCGCAGACGACTGGCTGCGCGCCAGCGGGGCGCGGCGCACCCACCGCGTGGTCCTCGCCCCGGCCGTCGGGCCGAGCGCCGGGCAGCACCAGGCCGGCACCTGCCGGATGGGGCGGGACCCGCGCGCGTCGGTCACCGACCCGTCCGGGCGGGTCTGGGGACACCGCGGGCTGACGATCGCCGACGGGTCGCTGAACGTGACAAACGGCGGCGTCAACCCGGTGCTCACCATCCTCGCGCTGGCCTGGAGGGTCAGCGAGGAGCTGGCCGCCGAGCTCGCCTGAGCCCGTCATGCCCCGAGCGGGCACGACGAGGCAAGCGTCCACTCGCTGTTCGACACGCGTTCGGGGAAGCGGTCGTCGGCCAGCAGCTCCGATCCGTGCAGCGCGACGATCGACCCGGGCGGCTCCGGCCGCAGCGAGACGCCGCTCTCGTGGACCTCCAGCTCCCAGGCCACGGCCTGGGTGTGGAAGCCGCGCGTGAAGACGAGCCCGCAGCGGCGCACCGCCGCCTCGCCGCCCGCGCGCGCGAACAGGTCCTCGAGCGCGCCGTAGTCGCGCGCCTCGCGTCGCAGATCGCCCCAGGAGTCGCCCAGGCGCAGCACGTTGCCGACCACGAACGGGGCGCCGACCACCACCGCCAGCGCGAGCAGCGCGCGGCCCCGGCCGGGCGTCAGGCGCTCCCGGCCCAGGCGGAAGCCCCGCACCAGGCCGATGCCGCCGAGCACGCAGACGATCGCGATCGGCACGGTCAGGTAGCGCGCGTTGCCGGTGAAGCCGACGGTCTGGCTGAGCAGCGCCACGATCACCATGACGACGGTGGCCATGACGGCGAGTCCGAGCAGCAGCCGGGCCTGCGGGTCCCGCCCGCGCGCTCGCCAGGCCAGCAGCACCGCGAACACGCCGCCCGCGTACAGCGGCCACCAGATCACCGGCACGGCGTTCGTGAACACGGCCAGGAACGGGAACGCGGCCTCGCCGGGCATCCCCTCGACAGGCAGGCGGGCCCGCGACGCGGCACGCAGCAGGTTCCCCGAGCCGATGTACTCGGGGACCACCCACAGCGCAAGGATGGCCACGCCGCTGCCCGCGACGATCGCGGCCGTCCGCCACGGCATGCCGCCGCGCGCGCGCCGGCGCTCCCACACGAGCCAGAGCCCGTACAGGCCGACGATCGGCCACACCTCCGGGCGCAGCAGCGCGGCCACGACGGCGAGCGCGAACGCCTGCCCGGGGCGGCGCTCGACGTGGCGGTCGACCGCGCCGAGCGTCACCGCGGCGAGCAGGCCCTCGGAGTTGCCGCGCATCGCGTAGGAGACGAACGCGTCGGCGAGCAGCAGGCCCGTCGCGGCGATCGCCCCTGCCACCGGTCCGGCCACGCGCGCGGCGAGACGGTACGCGAGCACGACGGCCATGAGCCCGCCGGCGCGCGCGATCACGAGCCACAGCAGCTGCGCGGCGTCGTCGCCGAGCAGCGCGAAGGGCGTGGTGAAGAGCAGGGGCAGCGGCTTCCACGACGGCCCGTACCTCGTCTCGAGCTGGCCGTCGACGATCTCGCGACCCCAGATCAGCCACGCGGTCGGGTCGTAGGTCAGCTCGTGCGGGCCGAGCAGCGACAGCGCGGCGACGGCCACGCAGGCCGGCACGAGCGCCCGGAGCGGCGGACGCGGGCGCGCCGCGGCCCGTCCCGCCCCGGCGGTCAGCGGGTCCTCGCCGGAGCGGAGGTCGAGCACGGGCGGCGGGATCGGGCGCACGGACGGCGCGACGGTAGCGGATGGGCACGAGCCGACCGCCACCTCGGCGACCGGCGAAGATGGGAGGCCGTGAGCCCGAGTGCCAAGGCGCGTGCGCCCTACACCGCCGAGGTGCGCGCGCGGGCCCTGGCCGCGTTCGAGGAGCGCCACCGAGGCCTCGAGCTCGCGCCGGTCGTCGTGATCATCGCGGCGCTCGACGAGCAGGAGGCGATCGCCGGCGTCCTGCGCGAGATCCCGCCGGCCGCCTGCGGGCTGCGGATCGAAACGCTCGTCGTCGACGACGGCAGCCACGATCGGACGAGCGAGGTGGCCGAGCGCTGCGGCGTGCACGTCGCGCGGCTGGCGCGCAACTGCGGCCACGGGGTGGCGCTGCGCGTGGGCTACGAGCTGGCGCGCCGCCACGGCGCCCGCTACATCGTCACGCTCGACGCCGACGGTCAGTGGAACCCGGCCGAGCTCGAGGGCGTGCTCGAGCCGGTCGTCCGCGGCGAGGCCGACTTCGTGATCGGATCGCGCGTCCTCGGCTCGACCGAGACCGACGACGGCTTCCGCCAGACCGGCGTGCACGTCTTCGCCGCGCTCGTGCGCCTGCTGACCGGCGTGCGGGTGACCGACACGTCCAGTGGCTTCCGGGCGATGCGCGCCGAGGTGACCCACACGGTGCGCCAGCGCCAGGTGCAGTACCAGACCTCGGAGCTGCTGATCGGCGCGATCGCCCAGGGATACCGGATCGCCGAGCGGCCGATCGTCATGCGCCGGCGCACCGCCGGCCAGAGCAAGAAGGGCCACAACGTCCTCTACGGGCTGCGCTATGCACGCGTGATCCTCGCCACCTGGTGGCGCGAGCGCGGCGTCGCTTGGCTCGCGCGGCGCGTCGTCGCCCGCCCGCGGTGATCGCCGCCGGCGAGCCGGGACGCCGCGCGCGGCTGCGCGCGGCGATCGCGCGCGCGTTGCCGGTGCTGCGGGCGATCGGCTTCGTGGTCGCCGTCGGGATCGTCGTCGGGATGGCCGTGATCGCCGTGCGCGAGGTGCCCGCGCGCGACCTCGACCCGTGGCCGCTGGTCCCTGCCGTGCTCGCCGCCGTCACCTGGTACGCCCTGCTCGCCTGCGGCTGGGCGATCTTCGCCAGCGGGCGCGTGACGCGCCACGACGTCAGCGTCTGGTGCCGGACACAGGTGCTGCGCTACCTGCCCGGCGGGATCTGGGCGCCGGCCTCGCGCGTGGCCGCGGTGCGCGGCGCCGCGGCCGACCGGCTCGTGACCGTCGCGGCCGAGAACGTGACCGTGCTGTGCACCGCGCTGGCCGTCGGCGGGCTGGCGCTGGCCGCCAGCGGCCGGCCGGCGTGGCTGGGGCTGCTCGCGCTGCTGGCCCTGCCGCGCTTGGCGGCGAGCTTCACCGGCGGGCGCACGCGCGTGGGCGCGCGGCGGACCGTGCTGGCCACGGCCGACTACGCCATCGCCTTCGTGGCCTACGCGGTCTGCGCCCTGCTCGTCCAGCGCGCCGTGACCGGCGACGGCGACCCGCTGCAGATCGCCGGCGCGGCGGCCGTGGCCTGGGGCGCCGGGCTCGTCGTCATCATCGCGCCGGGCGGCGTCGGCGTGCGCGAGCTGGCCTACGTCGCGCTGCTGTCCGGCAGCCTGGACCGAGCTGACCTGGCCGCCGCGGCGCTCACCATGCGGGCGGTGACCGTGGTGGCCGAGCTGGCCGTGCTGCTCGCCGCGGGACGGCCCGGCGGGGCCGCGAAACCCGGTTCTCAGCCTCACTTGCGCACATGAGCGTTTGTTAGCCAGCCTGTCGAATTGCGGTCGGTTCGGGTAAGTACCAGGACCACATGAGTGAAGGAGTACCCCTGCGCATCCTCATCCTGGGCGGTGACGGCTTCTGTGGATGGCCCACGGCGCTGCATCTCTCGGCCGCCGGCCACGACGTCGAGATCGTCGACAACTTCGCGCGCCGCGACGCCGACCTCGAGCTCGGCGTGCAGTCGCTGACGCCGATCGAGGACCTCGACGGGCGCCGTGCCGCCTGGCGCGAGGCGACGGGACGCGAGATCGGCTTCCACCGGCTCGACGTGGCCAAGGACTACGAGCGGCTGCTCGACGTACTGCGCCGCACCCGGCCCGACGCGGTGGTGCACTTCGCCCAGCAGCGCGCGGCGCCGTACTCGATGAAGAGCTCGGCCCACAAGCGCTACACGGTCGACAACAACGTCAACGCGACGCACAACCTGCTCGCCGCGATCGTGGAGGCCGGGATCGACAGCCACGTCGTGCATCTCGGGACGATGGGCGTGTACGGCTACGGGACGGCCGGCGTGAGGATCCCCGAGGGCTACCAGCGCGTGAAGATGCTGGGCGACGACGGCTACGAGGTCGAGCAGGAGATCCTCTACCCGACCGACCCGGGCAGCGTCTACCACATGACGAAGACGCAGGACCAGCTCCTGTTCGCCTTCTACCGCAAGAACGACGAGATCCGGGTCACCGACCTGCACCAGGGCATCGTGTGGGGCACCCAGACCCCGGAGACGTCGCTCGACGAGCGGCTCATCAACCGCTTCGACTACGACGGCGACTACGGCACCGTGCTCAACCGCTTCCTCATGCAGGCGTCGATCGGCTATCCGCTGACCGTGCACGGGACCGGCGGCCAGACGCGTGCCTTCATCCACATCCGCGACACGGTGAGGTGCGTCCAGCTTGCCATCGAGCACCCGCCGGTCCGCGGCGAGCGCGTGCGGATCTTCAACCAGATGACCGAGGTCCATCGCGTGATCGACCTGGCCGAGCTCGTGGCCGGGATGACCGGCGCGGAGATCGACCTCGTCGGCAACCCGCGCAAGGAGGCCAGCCACAACGACCTGCTGGTCGACAACCGGTCGCTGCTCGACCTCGGCCTGGACCCGGTCCGCCTCGAGGACGCCCTGCTGCGCGAGGTGACGGAGGTCGCTCAGCGCTACATGCATCGCTGCGACCCCGACAAGATCCCGTGCCGCTCGCTGTGGGTGCGCCGCCAGGCGGCGCACGCGTCGTCCAACGGCGCCGGCGGCGAGACACCGGCGCTGGCCGACGGCAACGCCGTGCTGCGCTCGCCGTCCGAGAGCTGACCGCCGCCGTCGCGGTCACGCGCCGTGCTGCGTGCGGGCGCGGCGGGCGATCGTGTGCGCGACGGCGCGTGCCAGCGAGCGGACCCCGCTGGCCGTGCCCGTGCCGGACACGCTCGAGCTCGACTTCGACGGGCGCGTGTACGCCTCCAGCTCGGCTGGGCGACGCCGCTGGTCGTTCGCGCTCGCCGGCGCGCCCAACTGTGGCGGGGCGACCGCCTGCTTCCTGGCGTCGTTCAGCGCGGAGCGGGGCGGCGAGCCCGCCTTGCGCGCGCGCGTGCGGCTGCGCGGCGGCATCCCCGGGTGGTTCAAGCCGCTGACCTGCGGCGCGTCATGCTCGCCGGCCGTGCTCCAGTTCCGCCGGCGCGGCGTGCTCTACGAGATCGCGGCCAAGCTCCCGGACGCGACCGCCGCGGGCCAGCGCGCCCGACTCGCACGCGCCGCTGACGACGCGCTGCGGGCCGGGCCACGCTGACCGCGAGGCTGCCGCTGTCCGTCCCTTGGGACGGCCCCCGCGGGTACGGCGCTAGAGCCCCTGTACGAAGCCGGTGTCGCCGACGACCTGCAGCGTCTTCCTGTAGCCGAAGACGGGGTTGTTGGCAAACGGCGCGGGGCTGACGGTGGTGTCGATCCGCTTGAGCTTGAGCAGCGTGGCCGCCCAGGCCGCGTGGTTGGCCTCGACCGAGTGGATCGAGAGCGCGGCCCGCAGGATCGGGAAGCTCTTGATGTACGGCCCGGCGCCCGCGTAGGCGGCGACGCCGACGGGCTCGAGCACGCCGGCCGTCTTGAGGAACGTCGACTGGTCGGTGACCGCGGCGCCGAAGCTCACCTCGGGCGCCGAGACCGCCCGGCGGCCGAGCACCTCCTTGAGCTGGTCGACGTGCGTCTGCTCGTGGCTGGCCACGACGCGGGCGAACTCGAGGATGTCAAGGTCGGTCAGCTTGCCGTTGGCGACGGCCTGGGCGTAGAACGCGGCCTCGAGGTACTCCAGGGTCAGCGCGAAGTTGCCGATCTTGACGTCGTTGGCGGCTGACTTGCGCGTCCGCGAGTAGGCGCCGGTGGACGACTGCGCCCACGCCTCGAACGGGGAGAGCAGGCCGAGCATCGAGCTGCCGGCGACCAGGCCGGCACCGCCGATCCCGGCCTTCTTGAACAGGTCCCGGCGCGACTCGCCGGTCGGGTCCAGGGCGCCGGCGTCAGCCGCGACGGTGCGGATGGTCCCGGACGGGTCGAGCTGCTCGAGCGAGAGATGGCTCACGGTTGTCGATCCTTTCGACTGGGGGCGTTGCCAAGGGCTGATTCGCAGCACACGCCGCCGCGGATCACCCGGCCGCGTGATTTCGAGGAGCGTTGTCAGAGGACCTGCGGGTACCCGCCGCCGCGCGCGGGAACGTGAGAGGGTGCAGCCCGGTCAGCGCCCGCCATGCCCGTGATCGAAGAGATAGCCCAGGTCGTCGAGGCCGCGCCGGCCGGCCAGGGCCTCGCCGTCCGCGTCGTCGACCCGCTGGCCGATGCGCGGTGGGACGCGTTCGTCGCGGCCGAGCCCCGGGCGTCCGTCTACCACCTCGCCGCGTGGGGCGGCATCCTCGACGATGCCTATCGCTTCAGGCCGACCTATCTCGCGCTGGAGGATCGCGACGGTCGCCTGCGCGGGATCCTGCCGCTGGCCTACAAGGCCGGTCGGATCTCGGGGCGGCGGCTGGTGTCGCTGCCGATGGTCGGCCGCGGGGGGCCGCTCGCCGAGACAGGCGAGATGGAGGCGGCGCTGATCGCCGCGGCCTGCCGCCTGGCGGACGAGAGCGGCGCCGTCCTGCGCGTCCATGCGCGGTCGTCCTACCAGGGCCTGCTGCCCGCCCTGGAACGGACGCCGGCGTCGCCCGCATGGGTGGCCCCGGTCCCGGACGACGTCTCCGAGCCGCCCGGGCGCGGGAAGCGCAAGGCCAATCTCGCCCGTTACATCCGCAAGGCGCAGGCGGCGGGGCTGGTCGCACGCCAGAAGAACAGCGAGGAGGACCTGCGCGCCTTCTACGCCGTGTACCTGCGGACCGCCAAGAAGCACCGCGCCGTTCCCCACAGCCTGCGCCTGTTCGAGCGGTTGCGCCGCGGGCTCACCCCGGCCGGAGCGTTCCAGCTCGTGCTCATCCAGCGCGGCGAGGAGACCGTCGCCGGTGCCCTGAACCTCGTTTGGCGCGAGGTCGTCGAGGCGCTCTTCTTCGGGGTCGACGATCGCTGCCCGGACCTGCACGCAAGTCATCTGCTGCATTGGGAGGCGCTGCGCAACGCCCGCGCCACCGGCCTGCGCTTCGTGAACTTCGGCACCGCCCGGCGCGGCGGCTCTCAGGGGGCGTTCAAGGCGCAGTGGGGCGCCGAGCCCGTCGACGCGTTCGACCTGACGTATCCCCCGAGGAGCGCAGCGGGCGTCGCGCCGCGGGGTCCGGGGACCCACGTCGTGACGAACGTGTGGGAGCGCCGTCTGGCCGCCACCGTGTGGGAGCAGACGCCGCTCCCGCTCATGGGGCTGGCCGGCGGCCTGACGTATCGCTATCTCTGACGCGCGGCCGGACGGCCGCCGCGCGTCAAGAGCGCCGCTGACCGGGCCGCGGGGCCCCGGGGCGGCCGGCGGATGAGGGCGGTCCCCCGCCGTCCTGCTTGGCGCGGGCGCTGCGGGACGGCACCGCCCCGCCGTCCGGCACGGGCGCCCCCCCGTTGGACGCGGCCGCGCGGCGCTCGACGGCCGCCTCGCGGAGCGCCGGCGCCTTGCGCCGGCCGCCCGATGCGCGCGTGGACGGCACATCGCGCCCCGACGACTCGCGGTTCCCGCGAGGGGCCGTGAACAGGTCCGGCCCGCTGCTGTGGCCGCCGCCACCGCTGCGCCATCTCGGCTGCATGCCCTCCGCGCGGTTGAGCACGATCCCGAAGATCCGCACGCCCGCCCCGCGGAGCTGGTCCGTGGCGGCGGAGAGCACGTCGCGATCGACGACCTTGAGGTCGACGACCATGATCACGCCGTCCAGGGCCTTGGCCACCACGGTCGAGTCGGCACCCATCGCGACCGCCGAGGTGTCGACGATCACGTAGTCCGCGGTGTGGCGCATCTGCTTGAGCAGGCGCGCGATCCGGCCGAGGCTGACGGCCGAGGAGGTCGACTCCGAGAGCGCTCCGCCCGCGGCCACGAGCCGTACGCCCTCGTGCGAGGTCTCCTGCAGGAGACCCGAGGTCTCGTCGCTGCCGGCGATGACGGCGACGACGCCGGGCGACAGCTCGGCGTGGAGGTAGCGGTGCAGCGCGGGCCGGCGCAGGTCGCAGTCGATCACCACGACGTCGGAGCCGCTGGTGGCCAGGGCATCCGCCAGGCCGACGGCCACGACGCTCTTGCCGTGCCCGGGTGTCGGGCTGACGAGCCCGATGACGCGGGCGCGCTTGGCGTCCTCACGCAGCTGGAGGTTCGTGCGCAGGAAGTGCAGCGCCTCGCGGAAGCCCTCGCGGTCACGCGCCGAGTCGCTGCGGTACGGAACACGCGCCAGGACGTCGGCCCCGACGATCGTCTCGAGGTGCTCCTCGTCCTCGACCGGGCGGTCGAGGCGGCGCAGCACGACGGCCAGCGCGAGCGCGAGGAAGACGCCGAGGACGCCTCCGATGAAGCCGTTGAGCATCGGGCGCGGCGAGCTCGGCGCGGTGGGCGGGACGGCCAGCTCGACGACCTCCACGTTGCCGGTCTGCAGGCCCTTCTCGACCTGCAGCTGGCTCTCTCGCGTCTGCAGCCCGGCGTAGGTCGAATCGGTGGTCCGCAGCGCCGCCAGCCGGACCTTGATCGCGTCGATGACGCGCTGTACGCGCTCCTGCGCCTGCCGGCGGCGGAGCTCGACGATCTCTCGGGCGTACGTGTTGGCGATCACCGCCGACTCGTTCGCCGTCGCTCCGGTCGCGGTGATCGTGACGATGTCCGCCTCTCCCTCGGGCACGAGGACGACGCGGTCGCGCAGCTCGCCGAGAACGAGGTCGGTGCGCAGGCTGCGCTTGACGCGCACGGTCGTCGCGTCGGCCGCTGCCGAGGCGAGCGCGAGGTTGGTGGCCGCGGTGCGCTCGGGCGTGGACGGCGAGTCCGGGCCCGGCGAGGCCGGGTCGATGCGAGGCGGCGGATCGGTCGGCTGGAACAGCAGCTTCGAGCTCGCCTCGTACTTGTCGGGCACGAGCGTCGAGATGCCGAGGGCGAGCGCCCCGGCGATGATCGCGACGAGCGGGATCAGCCACGGCCGCCTGCGGACGCCGCTCGCGAGGGTCGCGAGCGGTGACGGCCAAGTGTCTTCAGATTGTGACAAGGCTACCTCCGGGGCTGACGTACCTGGGCGCCGCGACTCGAGCCGTGAGCGATGCCCTCGCCCGATTCGGCGTCCTCGGCCGGCGAGTCCGCTGGGGCGATGCTACGACACCCGCGTATCGGGACGGGCGGATCGACGTCCCTGCAAATGGGTGCTCCATCATCGAACTACGTTCCGCAGCGGTCGGAACTTGCGTTCCCCGACCACTGCGGTGCCCGCGGCTGGGCGCCGACGCCATCCTCGACCCCTTAGATGCGGCTGGGGTCGAGGACGGCGCGCAGCGGGAACTCCAGCGGCGTCGGGTCGTCGGACGGCTGGCGGGACGGCTCGTCCGCGAACTCGTCGGTCTCGTGCACCGGCGACTGTGCCGGAACGCACGCCGGCTCCATCCCGAACTTCTCGGGCTCGAGCTCGACGGCCTGCGACGCGCGCTCGTACTCGTCGATCGTGCCGATGTCGTACCAGTCGGCCTCGGTGAGGTACGCGGCCACGGGCTCGTTGGCCGCGAGCAGGCGCCAGACGAGCTCGGGGAACTGGCACGGGCCGTCGGGCAGGAAGTCGATCGCCCGCCGCTCGTAGACGTAGATGCCCATGCTGACGTGGTAGTCCATCGTCGGCTTCTCGATGTAGTCCGAGACGTAGCCGCCGGAGTGCTGGATCACCCCGAGGTCGATCTGCACGCGCTTGGACTGCATGGCGACGGTGACCGTCGCCCCCTGCTCGCGGTGGTACTCCCACAGCGCGCCGTAGTCCAGGCTCGTGAGCACGTCGCCGTTCATGACGATGAAGGTGTCCTCGAGGTCCGGGATCAGCCGCAGCGCCCCCGCCGTCCCCAGAGGCTCGTCCTCCGGGTGGAACACGACGTCGAGGTCGTCGGGCGAGCGCGTCTGCGCGAAGTAGAGCTTGATCAGCTCGCCGAGGTGGCTCACGCAAAGGTCGACGCGCCGCACGCCGTCGCGGCTGAGGCTGTCGACGATGTGCTGGAGCACGGGCCGGTCGCCGATCGGCACCAGCGGCTTGGGGATGACTGTGGTGTACGGGCGCAGACGGGTCCCCAAGCCGCCGGCCAGGATGACGGCCTGCCCAGGCAGGTCGGTGTCGCCGTTGATGGCCCGACGGCGCTCGGCGGCGCGCGCAGCGTGCTGCGCGATCGTGCCGGAACCGTGGTGCGCGAATGGTCTGAAGTTGTTCTGCTTGTGGTGACGGCTCTGCGTGTCGAACATGTACTTCCCCCAAAATCCGATCTTGCTCCGCCGTATCCGAGCACGGCGAAGCCTTGATTGGTCGCCGGGGGGGAGTTAGTCAGGACGTTCGATCGCCATCCCCGCGAGGATCTGCGGAAGCCGTGCCTCGCGTGCGCCGATCGGCCGCCAAGCACTGGCCGCGGCCAGTGTCGCGGCGGCGAACAGCAGCGCGATGACCGGGGCGCCGGTCGGGGACGAGGTCCCTCCGAGTGCGCCGTCCGCGCCGGTCCCGGTGGGGATCGGCGGGGAGACGGGCGCCTCGGGCGGTGCCGGCGGCGCATCCGGCGGATGGGAGGATGCCTCCCGCCGGGCGTCGGTTCCGAGGGGTCCCGTGACCTCATGCTGCGGGGAAGGTGGAGCGCTCGCCCACGGCGTGGTGGGCGTCGCGGCGAGCTCGGGCTGCGCGGGGGCGTGGCCGCCGCTGCGCGAATCGGCGCGGCCGGCGGCGGGGTCGGCGCCGGACCCGGCGGATCGCTGCGGGGCGCGCAGCGCCGCGAAGTCCCACGGGAAGGGATCGTGTGGGGTCGCGGCCAGCGTGGCCAGCGCGACGGGCGCGCGGCTCGCCGGGGCGGCGGGCGCGAAGATGGGGGGTGGCGGCGCGACGGCGGCATACGCGGCGGCGAGCGCGTCGGATGTCGCGGCGGCGGGGGTGGCCGGGAGCGTCGCCGGCGCGACCGTCGCCGGCCCCGGCGTGGCCGTGCCGTGGTCGGCCGGCACGCCGACCACGGGGACGCGTGGGTTGCCGGTCACCGGCGTCGGCGTGGGACGCCGGCCGCCGCCTGCGGCGGGACCCCGGCCCGGCGAAGCGCCGCGCGCGGAGCGGGGGCGATCGCTCCGGCGCGTGCGCACGGGCGGCGCGGTCGAGCGCTCGCCGTTCTTCGCCGTTGCCGCCGCATCCTCCGGCAGCGGGGTCTCGTCTCCGCCCGTGGTGGACGTGTCAGCTGACCCGGAGCCCTTCGCCGAGGTCGTGCCAGAGCCCTTCGCCGAGGTCGTGCCAGAGCCCTTCACGGAGGTCGTGCCGGCACCCGTGGTCGCGGCCGTGGGCGTGGACGTGCCGGCCGCGGGCGCGGTGGTGACCGCCGGGCTCGGGTCGGCCGGCGCGACGCGAGGCGTGGCCGTCTCGCCGGTCGTCGTCGTGGCGGTGGCGCCGCCCGCGGGGGTCGAGGCGGGCGTGGCCGCTCCGGCCGCGGGCAGGTTGGTCGCGCCCACGGCGGTCGAGGTCTCGGCGACGGTCGGGGAGGTCGTCGTGCTGGAGGTCGTGGTCGCGCCGGCCGCGGCTGCGGTGGTGGCGGGCGATGCCGCGACCTCGGTGGAGCTCACGATGACCGAGGCGACGGCGACGTCGCGATCCATCGCGATCGCTGGGGCGTCGAGGAATGCCAGAGCCAGAACGGCGATGGCTCCGATCCTGGCCGTCCGGCGAGCCGGTCCCCCGGCATATGTCGGTCCGGCGTTCATGGTGCCCCGCTCCCCGCGATCCTGCGGGCCAGACGGTTTCGCCCCCCTCACTCAGCACGCCTCTGCGCTACAGACTCTCCACCTATGAGTGACCCGGTTGGGTGATCATTCCGACCTGTGTCAGACGGCGAACACGGTGCGACGGGTGGCAGCCTCAACGGGCCGGATGGTCGCACAGCGACCGGCGGCCCGACGTATGGCATTCGACGGGTACCGGAGGCGGAGGCGGCTCACCTGACGTATGGTCCGGCCCATGCCATGGATGGTGCCGCTCGCGGACGTGACGATGACGGACGCCGACGTGGAGGTCGTCGTCGACGCCTATCGATCGGGATGGCTCAGCATGGGCCCGCGAACGGCGGACTTCGAAGAGGCCGTCGCCGCCTACGTCGGCGTCTCCCGGGCGGTGGCCGTGGCCAACGGCACCGCGGCGCTGCACCTGATGTACGCGGCCTGCGGCCTGGGCGAGGGCGACGAGGTCATCGTCCCGTCGCTGACCTTCGTGGCCACGGTCAACGCCGTGCGCTACGTCGGCGCGACGCCCGTCTTCGCGGACATCGCCGGCGAGCTCGAGCCATGGCTCGACCCCGACGCCGTCGAGCGCGCCATCGGTCCTCGGACCCGGGCGATCGTCCACATGCCCTACGGCGGCCATCCCGGATCGCTGCGCGAGCTGGAGGAGATCGCCGATCGGCACGGCCTGCTGCTCCTCCAGGACGCCGCCCACGCCATCGGCGCCCGGCTCGACGGGCGCCACCTCGGCACGATCGGCAACGCCTCGGCGTTCAGCTTCTTCTCCAACAAGAACCTCGCCATCGGCGAGGGGGGCATGATCGTCACGGACGACGACGAGCTCGCCGACCGGCTGCGCCTCCTGCGATCGCACGGCATGACGGCCATCAGCTGGGACCGCCAGCGGGGCCACGCCGCCGGCTACGACGTCGTCGCGCTCGGCTACAACTACCGGCTCGACGACCCGCGCGCCGCGCTGGGCCGGCATCGGCTCGCGCGCCTGGACGTCGAGAACGCCGCGCGTGCCGGGCACGACGCCGCCTACCGCGAATCGCTCGAGGGCACCGTGCGCTGTGCGCTGCCGCCGCAGCCGGGCGTGGAGCCGGCGTATCACCTGTTCACCGTCGTGCTCGACGAGGGCATCGACCGCGACGACCTCCGGCGGCACCTCTCCGAGGCCGGTGTGCAGACGAGCGTCCACTACCCGCCCGTCCACCGCTTCTCGACGTTCGCCGACGGCACGGCCCCGCCGTTGCCGTTGACCGAGCTCTACGCGAGCCGCGCCGTGACATTGCCGATGTTCCCGCACATGACCGACGAGCAGCGCGAGCTCGTGGTCCACACGCTCAGCTCGACGCTCGTCGCCGTCTGAGCGGCCCGGAACGGTCACCCGCGGGCGGCCCGCCGGCGGCGTGGCTGGGCCGCAGCTTATGCGGAGCTGAGAGGCGGAGGTCTACCCTGACCACGGTGCCTGCCCGTGTGACCGTCCCCCTGCTCGCCGCGCTGGCGTGCCTCGCCGCCTTCGTGGTCACGGCGGTGCTCGGGCTCACGGTCTCGGCCGCGCACGAGCACGACGCCACGCTGCTGCAGAGCTTCATGGCGTTCGATCGCACGCGGCTCCACGATCCGCTGCTGTTCGTCATCCATCTCGGCGATCCTCTGCCCTACGCCGTCGCCGGGCTGGGGCTCGTGGCCGTCGCGCTGCAGCAGGGGCGGACCGGGCGGGCCGTGGCCGTCGCAGTGCTCCTGCCGGTCACCGGCCTGGCCACGCAGGTCCTCAAGTACGGCCTGGCCACCCCGCGCTTCGACGCCTTCCTAGAGGACTTCGGCGATGGCCAGGTGGGCGACGCAGCGTTCCCGAGCGGCCATGCCACGGCGGCGATGACGCTTGCGCTGTGCGCCGTGCTCGTGGCGCCCGCGGCGTGGCGGACGCTCACCGTGCTCGTGGGCTGGGCGTTCGCGGCCGGCATGGGGTACGCCCTGCTCGTGCTGAGCTGGCACTACCCCTCGGACGTGCTCGGGGGCTACCTCATGGCCGGCATGTGGACGGCGCTGGCGCTCGCCGGCCTGCATGCGATCGAGAAGGACGAGGCGCACGAGCGCCCGCGTGGACCGGTCCGCGACGTGGTCTTCGGCGTCGTCGGCGGCACCGCGCTGAGCGCCCTGCTGGTGCTCGCGGCGAGCCGCGAGGCCGTCTCGCTGTTCCCCCCGCCCGATCGCCCGACCCTCGTGATCGGCACGATGGTCATCGCCGCGGTGGCCGGCGGTCTGTCCGCGGCGCTGTCGCGCGCCGCGTAGCTGCGCCGCGGATCGTCCTACACGTGGTAGGCGTGGCTGTCCACGTCCGACAGTCGCCCGCGCACCCATTCCACGACCTGAGCCAGGCCGTCGCGGAGCGGCACCTCCGGCTTCCAGCCGGTGGCCTCGCGCAGCGCGCGGTTGTCGCACAGGAGCTCGAAGACCTCGCTGGCCTCGGGCCGGATGCGGTCCTCGTCGGTCTCGATCGCGATGTCGGCGCCCACGATGTCGAGGATGACGCCGGCGAGGTCGCCGACCGTGATCCCCTTGCCGGTGCCGGCGTTCAGCGTCTGCCCGACAGCATCGCGGGCCTCGGCCACCGCGACGAACGCGCGCGCGGTGTCGGTCACGAAGGTGAAGTCCCGCACGGGGGTCAGCGAGCCGAGGCGCAGCGGCCCGCCGGCGAGCGCCTGGGCGATGATCGTCGGGATGACGGCCCGCAGCGACTGGCGCGGCCCGTAGGTGTTGAAGGGGCGCAGCGTCGCGACGGGCACGTCGAACGACCGCCAGTAGCTCTCGGCGAGCTTGTCCGCGCCGATCTTGCTCGCGCTGTAGGGGGACTGGCCCTGGAGCGGATGGCGCTCGTCGATCGGGGTGTACAGCGCGGTGCCGTAGGTCTCGCTCGTGGACGTGTGCACTACCCGCCGCACGCCCTCGCCGCGCGCCGCCTCGAGCACGTTGAGCGTGCCCGTGACGTTCGTGGCGACGTAGCTCTGGGGCGCGACATAGGAGTAGGGGATGCCGATGAGCGCGGCCAGGTGGAAGACGGTGTCGCACCCCGCCACGGCGCGCGCGACGCTGAACGGGTCCTGGATCTCCCCGGCCACCACGTCGATGGCGCTGCGCACCTCGGGGTCCAGCTCCCGCAGGTTCGCCGGGTCGTTGCGCGAGTTGTAGTGCACGTACGCGCGCACCTCGGCCCCGAGCTCGACGAGCAGGCGCGTGAGGTGGCTCCCGATGAAGCCGCCCGCGCCGGTGACCAGCACCCGGCGGCCCGTCCATCCCGATCCGTTCATCGACTCCAGCATGCTGCGACGACCTTCCTTCCGTGGCGATCGATCATGAAGCTCATCCTGAGGTTGAGCCTGAGACTGCACCCGGGACGGCTCGGCGCCCGGCCGTTGCCCGCCGCCGGGCGCTGCGCGTCAGGGAGCGCACACGATCCTGGGCCATGAGCAGCGGCTTGATCTGGGCTCGCGTGCGCTGGACGAAGAGATAGGGGCGCTGGCGGGCGCCGAAGGCACGGTTGAAGCGCTCGACCGGCTCCAGCATCGATCCGGCGAAGTCGAAGCTCCGGGAGACGGCGGCGGAATGGCGGATCGCCGCCCAGGTCAGGAACGACTGCGCGCCGCTGCCGCGCAGCGCGGTGTCGACGCCGCTCGTGAGCAGGTAGCTGACGTCCCCGTCGTGCACGACGAAGGCCGCCGCCTGGATGCGCCCTCGCGTGTCGACGGCGAACAGCGTCGTGTTCGCTCCGCGCTCGGCGCAGGCGCGGTCGAGCCGGCCCAGGAGCTGCGCGTCGTAGGGAGCGGGCAGCCCCTGGCGTTCGAAGATCTGGCGGTTGAGCTCGACCAGGACGTCCACGCCGAGGTCGGTGCGCAGCGTGAGCTCCTTCTCGGCCTTGCGGACGTGACGGCGGACGTTGGGGGCCAGGTCGTTCCAGACCGCGTCGAGGTCACTCAGGTCCGGGATGCGGTACGTGTAGCGCGGGGTGGCGTCGAAGCCCGCCCAGTAGAACGGCAGCCAGTTGGTCACCGCCGGCGAGAAGTTCTGGCGGAACGCGTCGAACGGCGGGAGCTGCTCGATGAGCCCGGACATCAGGTCCTTCTCGGTCTCGAGCTGCTTGGCGTACTTGCCCGGGGTCTCGCGGATCCATGGGCCGAGCGACGGCGTCAGCGGCGGCTGGGTGACGACCTTGACCCCCAGGCGATGCTTGAGGACGTACGGCAGCCGCGCGAACACCTCGTCGCCACGCTTGACGATCGCCTCGCCCCAGGAGCCCGGGGCGACCGCCTCCAGCCACCACGCCTCCTCGAAGATCGAGTGCGTGCACGTGCCCTCGCGCCTCGAGCCAACCGGCGTCACGGCCGCATCAGGGCGCTCGGGCGCGGGCTCACCGGTCGCGTCGGCGATCGCCCGCTCTCCCGCCCGGCGCGGGGCGGCGGGCTCCGGCCGGGCCACGTCGGAAAGGTTCATCGCGCCGGAGCATAGAGGCGCGCGCGGCGCCCACCTCCCCCATACGGGGTGGTTCGAACACCGGCGCGAGGGGCCGCTTCCGGCCGCTAGGGTGCCCGGCTCATGAGGGGACTCCACCAACCGGCGGGACGTTCGATGGCTGAGCGGCTGGATGGTCGCCGGCGCCTTGCCGTGGCCTGTGCCGCGGTCGCCCTGACCGCGGTCGTCTGGGCGTGTTCGGGCCCGGGCGATGCGCGCGTCGCCGAGGACGCCGCGCCGCCGTCGGCGCGCGTCCTGCGACAGGGGTCCTTCGTCTCAGCCGACACGCTGGCCAACACCCGGATCGGCGGCCCGTCCAGCACAGCGCTGGCCTTTCGCTTCCGCGCGGGGCGGACCGGCTCGGTGTCGGGGGTGCGCTTCTACATCGTCGCCAACCGCACGGGCCGCAGCGGCTACAGCGGTGGCACCGGCGGCCGGATGCGCGTGGCGCTCGTCCCGGACGCGGGCGGGAGCCGGCACGTGCCGGCGGGCCGGCCGCTGGCCAGCGCCACCGTGCGGACGCCCAATCGCAAGGGCTGGCCGCTGGTCAGCTTCTCCGAGCCGGCCAGCCTCGTCGCGGGTCGCCTGTACCACGTCGTCTTCACGAACGTCGATCCCGATCCGCGCCAGAACTACGTCTCGGTCAACGCGCTGCTCGCCAAGGAGCGCGGTCAGCTCAGGCGCAGCGTCCCCGGCGACCTGGCGACGCTCCTGGGCAGCGCGCGCGGCGGCGGCCCGCCCGGCCGCTGGCACCCGCGGGGCGATGGGCCCGGCGAGCGCTACGTGCCGATCCTCGACCTGGTGGACGGAAGCCGGCACTCGGGAATGGGCTACATGGAGGTCTGGGTCAACAACCCCAAGCCGATCGGCGGCGAGGCCGGCGTGCGCCAGACGTTCCGGGCCCCCACGGGGCGGCGGATCACGGGAGCCTGGCTGCGCGTTCGCCGCACGCGGCGCACGAGCGCTCCCCTGCAGCTGCGGATCGACCGGCCGGGCACGGGGACGGTCGCCGCGGCGGACGTGAGCGCCCGCGACGTCCCGAGCAGCGGCCACGGATGGGTGCGCGTGCGCTTCGCCCAGCCCGTCTCGCTGCCCGCCGGCACCGCCCTTGCCCTGACCGCCGTGTCGCGGGACACCGCTGCCTACGAGGCCTTCCCGATCCGGCAGGGCACCGAGTTCGGCTTCGGCTCGGGGACCGTGTTCAACGGCGGCTACGCCCAGTTCTCCGTCGGCGACGACTGGGTGGGATGGGACCAGTGGGGCGCCCGCGACCGGCGCGACGGGGACCTGCAGTTCGCGCTCGACACCGACGGCGCGTAGCGGGCCTCCGCGCGGGCGCGCGCCGTCAGGCCAGCAGCTGCGCGTAGAGGCGCGTCAGCGCGTCGGCCTGCGTCTGCCACGAGTAGCGCTCGACGGCCGCCTGGCGCCCGCGCTCGCCCATGGCCCGGGCGCGATCGTCGTCCTCGAGCACGGCGGTGATGGCCGCCGCGAGCTGCTCAGGTGAGCCGTGGGGGACGCACACCCCGCAGTCGTTGGCCTCGAGGATCTCGCGCCAGCGGGGGATGTCGGTCGCCACCACGGGCAGCCCGGCCGCCATGTACTCGAACAGCTTGACCGGATAGGCCTCGACGTAGTTCTCGATCGGATGCAGCGGGATCACCCCGACCTTGATCCCGGCCAGCAGCTCGCCCACGCGCTTGCGCTCGAGCCGCCCCAGGTAGCGGACGCGATGCCATCCGGGGGACCCTTCGAGCTCCGTGCGCAGCTCCGCCGGCCAGATGTCTCCGCCGAGGTGGAGCTCGGTGTCGGTATGCGCCATCGCGTCGACGAGCTCGCGGGCGCCGCGCACGCGGGTGATGCTGCCCACGTAGCCGGCGGCCCGGGTCCGGTCGTCCCAGGAGGAGGCCGGTGCGATCTCGTCGAGACGCGGGAAGTTCGCGACGACCGCGGTGAGCGGCTGGTGCCGGCCGAGGCGCTCGGCGATCGCCTCGTTGACGGCCACGACGGCGTCGATCCGCGCGACGCAGGCCGCCTCGAGCGCCGCGAACGCCCTCGCGATCGCCGCGCGCGCGGGCGCGGGGATGTAGTCCTTGTGGCGGATCTGCACCGGGACGTCCTCGTGGACGTCGTAGACGACGCGCTTGCCCGCCCGGGCGAGGCGCACGGCGTAGGGCAGGAAGTCGGGGTCGTGGAAGTGGTACAGCTCGGCGTCGACCGCGATCGCGGCCCGGTACGCGGCGAGCGGGCGCCGGGCCCACCGGTGGACCCGGTTGCGTGCCGCCTCGCGCAGCGCGACGACCGTCACGCCTTCGATCACGGTGTCCTGCGGGTGCGGCGCGATCAGCGTCACGTCGTAGCCCGCCTCGCGGAGCGAGACGCACTCCTTGTGCAGGATGCGGGCGTCGTCGGCCTGGTGCACCGTGGTGATGTGGCAGACGCGCGTCACGGCGGTCGAGCCTAGCGCCGGGCGTCCGCGGCCCCCACGGCCGTTCGTCCAGGGACAGCCGCGTTGGGCTGGCCGCCCCCTCAGATGACGCGGTCGATCGAGGCATCGAGCAGTTCCTGCACCGCGCGCAGCTCGCGTCCGTTCCCGGCCGGCTCGGTCGGCAGGTTGACGATCTCGCCCGTGACCCGCTCGGCGACCGGATTCGAGCCACGGCGGTATCCCCACGAGGTCAGGTCCCCGGCGAGCGGGTACAGCGGCGAGTGGAACCAGTCGCCCAGGTCGAGGCCCCGGCTGCGGGCGTCCTGCACGAAGGCATCGCGCTCGCGGACGCGGAGCGGGTAGCGCAGGAACGCGTGGGTGGCCGAGGGCGGCTCGTGCGCGGGCGTGCGGCCGTGGGCCACGAGCCAGTCCGAGTAGCGCCGCGCGGTCTCCCGCCGCCGCGCCACGGCGTCGCGCAGCGTCGCCAGCCGGTCGGTGCCGAGGCCGGCCTGGAAGGCGGACATGCCCGTCAGGAACCCGTCCGGCATCGAGGGCCCCTCGAGCTCGTCGCGGCTCGAGGAGCCGGGCACGAGGCCGGCACGACTGACCAGCCGGTAGGCGGCGCGCCCGGCCGTCAGGGTCCGTGGCGTGGCGATCCGCTCGCGAGCCAGCACCATCGTCCGGAGCAGGGCCTGATCGACGGCGGTGGGCTCCTGGGCCGTGCGCTCGAGCGCGCGCAGCTCCTCGGCCAGGGCGGCGTCGCGGGCGACGGCGATCCCGCCGAGGCCGGTCGAGACCGGCTTGCTCCACTGCGTGGAGTAGAACGCGGCGTCCGCCGCCGCGCCGTTGGGCTGTCCGCGGTACGCGCCGCCGAGCCCGTGCGTGCAGTCGTCGATCACCACCGCCCCGCGGGGGGCGGCGAGCGCCGAGAGCGCCTCGATGTCCGACGACAGGCCGAAGGTGTTCTGGGCCAGGACCGCCCGAGTCCGCGGGCTCATCGCAGCCGCCGCCGACGCGGGGTCCAGCGTGTAGGTGGCCTCGTCGATGTCGGCGTAGACCGGCACGGCGCCCGTGTACAGGACCGCGTTGGGCACGGCCACGCACGTGAAGGCGGGCACGATGACCTCGTCGCCGCGCCCGATGCCCAGCGCGCGGAGGATCGCGTACAGCGCGACGCGGCCCTTCCAGAACAGGGTTATGTGCTCCGGCGGGACGCCGACGTGCTCCGACACGGCGCGGCGGAAGTCGTCGTGGCGGCTCACCTGTGGCATGTCCGGGGGCGCCTCACGCCGATGCCGCGACGATACACCGGGGCCGGCGGGCATGAGCCTGGTCGGATGGGGGGCACGCGCGCCGCGATCGGTGCCGGCGCAGGCTCGGGCTGTCATCCTGCGGCCCATGGCGATCAGCGTCAGTCCGACGACCAGGATGGTCCCGCACTCCATGATCCCCGGCTATCCGCAGCGCTTCATGGACCTGTTCGCGCAGCGGGGCGACTCGGCCATGGTCCTGGATGGGGTCATCCTTCGCCGCTACGGCACGATGGTGGTGCCCTTCGGCCCGGCCGAGGCCGGGTACTCGCTGTCCGAGGGCGACGCGGCCGCCGCCCTGAAACGCCTCGGCGGCGCGCTCGTGCGCACGACGGGCGGGTTCGAGCCGCCGGCCGACGGAGGCGACTGGTACGCCGTGATCTGCCGCCGGTTCACCGACGTCGGCGAGCACCCGTCGTCCAACACGCGGAGCAAGCTGCGGCGCGCGCTGAAGAACTGCACGGTGCGCAGGCTGACCGCCGAGGAGCTCGCACGATGGGGCCACGACGTCTACCTCAACGCCCACGAGCGATACCAGGGCGCTGCCGCGCGGATGAGCCCCTCGACGTTCGCGACCCAGGCGCTGGCCACGGAGGGCTTCGAGGACATCGTCCACCACTGGGGCGTCTTCTGCGATGAACAGCTGGCCGGGTACAGCACCACCTACGTCATGGGCCGGGTGGAGGCCTCCTACGCCGTGCTGAAGTTCCATCCGGCGTTCCTGAAGAGGTACAGCTCGTACGCGCTGCTGCACGAGATGAACCGTCATTATCTGGAAGACCAGGGGTTCACCTATGTCAACGACGGGTTCCGTTCCATCCTGCACGAAACCGACCTGCAGGACTTCCTGGAACGAACCTTCGCCTTCGAGAAGGCGTACACGAGCGTTGACGTGACCTATCGGGCGCCCGTCGGAGCGCTCGTCAAGGCGACGTTCCCTGCGCGCCGCGTGCTCGGCCGACTCGACGAGCGCGTGCGCGCGCTCTACGAGCTCGAGCGGATCGTCAGGGCCGACCGGCGCCGCGCCGCGGGCTAGGCCGAGCCGTCGCTCGGGGGCGCCGCGGGCGCCCGCGCGGATCCCCGGTGGATCGGCGAGCTGCGGGTGGCCAACCGCCCGAGGCCGGCGAGGACGCCGAGTCCATGGGAGAGATGGAAGCCGGCGAAGCACCACGGCAGGCACAGCGCGTGACGCGCGTCGCGGTAGCGCACCGCCTGCTGGGCCGCCGAGACGACCGCGAGCAGCGCGTAGAGCCCGAGGGTGCCGGCGTAGGCCCTCCGCAGGCGGCGGTGCCCCACGGCCAGGCCGCCGCCGGCGATCACGCCGGCCGCGAACGCGCCGGTGATCCCATGCCGCGGCGCAAAGGCATAGGGCGCGACGTACCACATGTACACGTTCGCCGGCCCCTCCTTGGCGAACTGCTTTCGGTAAAAGCCGGCCAGGGTGGGGAGATTGTGGTACAGCACGCGAATCTCGGGATTGCGCCACACGCTTCCACCGTGGGCGATGATGCGCCGGTTGAGCTCGTAGTCCTGCGCGCGCAGCAGGCGCTCGTCGAAGCCGCCGATGCGATCGAAGAGATCGCGGCGGAAGAACCCGTAGGGCACCGTGTCGGCCGGCCCGTCACCCTCTCCCACGCGGAACCCCGAGTTGCCCACGCCGAAGCGATGCGTTGTCACGGCCTGCACCAGGGCGGCCTGATAGCTGTCGTCGCCGGCTCGGGTGACGAAGAGCCCGCCGACATTGTCCGCGCCCGTGCGCTGTGCCGTCTCGAGGCAGAGCCGCAGATAATCGGGTGGATAGAACGAATGCGCGTCCAGGCGCATGATCCACTCGCCGCTGGTCTCGCCCAGCGCGATGTTCAGCCCCGTGGACTGGATCCGGCCGGGGTTGGGCCGCAGCCTCACCCTCTCGTCGCGGGCGGCCAGCGACCGGACGATCTCCGTCGTGCGATCCTCGGACATCCCGTCCATGACGAAGACCTCGATCTCCACGCCGGCCGGGAGGGTGAACGCGAGCACGCTGTCCAGGCAGCCCTCGATGAAGCGCTCCTCGTTGCGGCAGGGAATGACGATGGAGACGAGTGTCACGCTGTGCTCACGGCGCGCAGGAGCGACTCATACCAGCGCTGCTCGCGGACCGTCCGCAGCAGCTCGTTGTTGTGCCACAGGATCCCGAGCGAGCCCCGGAAGCGCCGGCACTGGCCGGCGATGTCCATGACCGCCGCATGCGCGGCGTCCGGAGACAGTGACATGTACACGAACAGCGTCACGTCCATCACCTGGAAGGGACGCTCGCGCAGCGCAAGCGGCCGGCGCTCGTTGAGGTCGTACACCCGGTACGGATGACAGGTTCCGGTGCGGAAGCCCACCGCCTCCGCGTAGGCGAGCGTGCAGTCATAGCTCAGCCCCGCCTGCTCCCAGTTGCTCCAGGTCACGGGGCTCGCCCACCGCAGGAAGTGCTGCCGGCCACCCCATTCGTCCTGCTCGACGCCCTGGGCCTCAGCCACGGCCCGCAGGCGGGTGAACTCCTCCGCCGTGCGCGCGGGATCGAGGTATGTGTCGAAGCCCGCGTGGTAGCCGATCTCGTGGCCGCGGCCGTGGATGGACCCGATCAGGGACCGGATCCACGGGTGCTCGAGCACGTAGTAGGCGCCGTCCCTGGCGCTGACGTCGCGGTGGGACATGAAGTAGAAGGCGCTGCGCAGGCCGTGACGCTCGCTGGCGTCCATCAGGAGCCCGAACGTGTTGTGGGGGTCGAGCCGGCGATCTCCCCGGCGGGCGGCGGCCAGCGAGCGCGCTCGCCGGACGGCCAGGCCGGGGTCGCGCCGGCGGGCCAGGTCGCCGGCGAACTGCCGCGCGATCAGCCGCGGGCCGCGGCCGAGCGCGGCCAGCGGGTCGTCGACGTCGTGGCTGACGATCACCTCGTAGGCCCGGCGACGGCGCGCGAGCCGCGGCCACACGCGCTCGATGGCGCTCCACAGCAGCTCGACGTAGGCGTCGACGACCGGCCAGCGCAGGAACCCCGCCCGGGCGGCGAGCGACGACGACGCCGGGAACCGTCCGAAGCGGTCGCGGTCTGCGACGACGAGCTCCTCGTAGCGGCTGAGCATGAAGAACGCGCTGCCGAACACGTCGACCTCCAGGCGGGCGCCCTGCGCGTCGGAGGAGAGCAGCGGGCCGGCCGTCGGGGATCCGTAGAGGACCGGCATGCGTCCCCCGCGGGCCAGCGCGCCGAGCCCGTCCTCGACCGTCCCCGAGGCCAGCGGCATCGAGGGCAGCGAGGCCGCGGTGAGCCACTGGTCCGGGCTCGTCGCGAAGAGCACGTCGGGGAGGACCACGCTCGGACCGGACGGCTCGCCCTCCAGGCCGATGCGCACGTCCGAGCGCTCCTCGGTGCGCAGTCGCCAGTCAAGGCCCAGCCAGTCCGACAGCACGACGTCGAGGACGTAGCGACGCTCGGCCTCGTAGCCGGGCGGCGCCTGCACCAGCAGGGTCACGAGCGGCGCTGGGCCCTGGCGGCGAGCGACGCTGCGATGCGGGCGTAGTCGTGCAGCTCGCGGCGGCCGGGACGCAGGTCGCGCAGGCGCGTCCCCGACTCGGCGATGAACGTCCGAAAGGCGACGACCAGCCCCAGCGAGCCGGCCAGGGACGCGGCGACGGCCACGCCGGTGACGCCCCACCCCGGGGCCAGGGCCAGCGCGAGCGCGACGTTGACGGTCAGCGCGACGCTCGTGACCCTGAGCATGCGCGTCGGCTTCTCCGCCTGCACCGAGAAGAAGGTGTACAGCGGCGACACCGCCGCCATGTACACCATGCTCGGCAGGAGGATCAGGAGCAGTCGCGGGACCTGCTCGTACCCGGGTCCGAGGACCGGCGGGATCGCCACGTACACGGCCGGGACGAGCAGCAGGCTGCCTGTCGCGGCGAGCAGGACGGAGTGGCGGATCGTGCGGGCGGTCAGCACGGCCGAGGCCTCGCGCGAGTCGCTCCCGATCCGCCGGAACGTGCTCAGCACGAGCGCCTGCGTTGCCAGCAGCACGACCTCGGTCGCGGCGATCGCGATCGAGAACACGCCCACGGCGGCGTCGGTGGCGAACAGGGCGAGAGCGAGCAGCGCGACGCGGTCGTTGAGCACGGGCACGACGTCGAACAGCGCGATGCGCGTCCCGTAGGACAGGACGCGCCGGTACACGCCTCGATCCCGGGGCGCTCGCGGGGCGCCCACGAGCGCGCGCAGCGGGAAGAACACGAGCGCCGGGAGGGTCACGAAGGCCAGCGTCCAGATCGCGATCGCCTGGCTCGGCGACGCGCCGGCCAGCAGGGGCGGGGCGATGAACAGCAACGGCAGCACGGAGCGCCCAACCCTGATGAGGTTGACCGCTCGCACGTGACCGAGGCTGGTGAACAGCCCCTCCTGGTAGCGCGAGAGCAGCACGAACGGCGTCACCGCCGCGGGCAGGGCCACCACCCACCAGCGGTCGCCGAGCAGCGGAGCGATGGCCAGGGCCACGAGGCCGGTGGCCAGCCCGCCGGCCATGGCGATCACGATCGACGCGCCGAGCAGCTCGCGGACGACGACCCGCCGGCGCGCGACCTCGACGGCATTGGCCAGCCAGACCGCGCCGAACGGCAGTCCGCAGATGCTCATCGACAGCGACGCCAGCGCGTACAGCCCGCGGCCGGCCGGCTCCATGAGGCGGCCGGTCACGACGACCAGCAGCACCTTCGAGACCAGCTCGATCCCGCGGAAGATCAGGGCATCGAGGCCGCCGGCGGCGATCGAGGGCGGCCGGAACGTCGCGGCCTTCTCGTCGTGCGGCTCGGCGGCGGCGCTGGCGGATGGCTGGGGCATTGGAAGATGAACGCGGCGGGAGCGCGCGTGCTCGCGCGCCGATGATCTCGCGCCGGGTCCCGACGCCGTCCGACGACCTTCGGACGTCCCTGCCCGGGCAGCCGCTCGTCGGGCATCACAGGATAGGCGCCGCTTCTTCCGGCCACGCCGAACGGGGGGGATCGGACGCCGAACCGCGCCAGGGCGGCTCCCGGCGCCTATCCTCCGAGGTCGGATGATGCGTGACTCGGGCACGAGGCGGTCGGACACGGACGTCGGGCGTGATCGGCGCGTGGCGCGATGACGACGAACGTCCTGCGGCCGCGGGTCGCCGGTCGGCGCGGCTTCGAGACGCAGGTCGCCACGCTGGGGCTGGGAATAGCCGCCGTGGCCGTCCTGGCCGCGGTCGGCGCGGTGTTCGTGGGACCGGCCGCCCTGGCCATCCCCGTGGCCGTGGCGGGCGTCGTCCTGCTCGTGCGCGAACCGCTCGCGCTGCTCACGCTGTACGTCTACATCGGCCTGTTCAAGGAGGAGGCGGTCGTCCAGGCGCTCCCGTTCGACGCCACCCTGGGGCTCGGCGCGCTGCTCGCGGCCGTCTGCGCGTCCCGCCTGGTGTCGGGACGGGCGCGCCCGATCCCGCCGCTCCTCGCGCTCGCCCTGGTGGCCGTCGGCATCAGCCTCGTGGTCAGCCTGAACTGGACTCCGGTCGCCGACTACGGCGCCGAGAAGACATCGAAGTTCCTCACCCTGACCCTGCTCGGCGCGGTGGCCCCGTTCTTCCTCATCGAGGACGCCTCCGACCTGCGGCGCCTGGGGCTGTGGATCGTCTCCCTGGCCGTCCTCGCCGCCGGCATCGCCATAGCCAACCCCCCTGCCGAGGGAGCGGCCCAGCTCGAGGTCGGCGCGGGAGGCAGCACGATCGCGGTCTCGCGCCTGCTCTGCGCGGCGGCCATCATCCTCCTGCTGACGGCCCTGGGGAGCGGCGACAAGCGGCTGTGGGCGACCGCCGGAGGCGTCGGGCTCATCGTGCTGGCCGCGGCCGTCGGCTCGCGCGGCCCGATCCTCAGCCTGGCGCTCGCGCTGGGCGCCACGGGTGCCGTGTGGCTCCTGCGCGTGCCGCGCAAGGTGTGGCCCGTGCTGCTCGTGTCGCTCGCGGGCCTGGCCGTGACGCCGTTCGTCTCGCTCCCGGAGGGCTCGTCCGAACGCCTCTCGGCGGTCACGAGCGATCCGGTCGCCGCGTTCGAGCGCGACGCTCGCTCGACCATCTACCGGCAGGCCCTCGAGCTCGTCGACCAGCACCCGCTGCGCGGCGCCGGCGCCGGCGCGTTCAGCAACGTCAGCCCCGCGGACTACCCGCACAACCTGTTCCTGGAGCTGTGGTCCGAGCTCGGGTTCCTGGCCCTGACGCTCGTCGCGGCCGCGGTCGTCGCCGTGCTCGCGGGGCTCTACCAGGCGGCCTGGCGACTACCCGAAGGCCCGAGCCGTCGGTTGGTCTACATCCTCACGGGCGTCTTCCTGTTCTCGCTGTTCGCCGTGCAGGTCTCCGGCGACATCAACGACAACCGCGAGTTCTGGGTGACGCTCGGGGTCGCCTGGGTCGTGGTCCGCTACGGCCTCCAGCCGGCCCGGCCGCGCCCCGACTGACGGCTCACGCCTCGCGCGTCGACCGCGCGGGCTGCGTGTCCTCGGCGCCGGCGGCGTGGCCGTTGGTCGAGCCGTTGGCGCTGCCGTTCGCCGGCCGCGTGCGGCTGGCGAAGCGCGGGCCCATGCGTGCCGCGACCTGCGCCTCGACCTGCGCTTGTGACGCCTTGGTCGGACGCCGGCGCCGCGACATGCGGCCGGTCTGGCGATCCACCGCGACCGGCTCGCGCAGGATCACGGTGGCCACCGTCCAGAACAGGATCCGCGCGTCCATGCGCAGCGAGCCCTGGCGCACGTAGAGGCGGTCGATCGAGCACTTCTGCGGGAAGATCCGCTCGACGTAGTGGGCGACCGGGTCCTCGCGATGGAGGATGGCGCCCTCCTCGGCGAAGGCGAGCTGCGACAGCCCGGCGATGCCCGGGCGCACGGTCAGGATCTCGTCGTAGTCCGCGCCGCGGCGGGCGACGAACTCCGGCGACTCGGGCCGAGGGCCGATGAGGCTCATCTCGCCGCGCAGCACGTGCCAGAACTGGGGCAGCTCGTCGATGCGCGTCTTGGCCATCAGCGCGCCGATGCGCGTCAGGCGGGCGTCACCGTGCAGCGTCAGGCCGATGCCCTTGGCCTGCGGTGGCATCTTGCGGAACTTCAGCATCCGCAGCCGGCGACCGCGAAAGCCGACCCGCTCGGCCCGGTAGAAGATCGATCCGGGTGACTCGATGACGACCGCGAGCGCGACCAGCGCCATCAGCGGCATCGTGCCCACCAGGACCACCGTCGCGACGACGACATCGAACCCGCGCTTGATGGCGCGCTGACGAGCGTTCATTCCCCCATGGCCTCCGTTCCCGGTGCTCACAATCCAAGAGCCACCGTTGCCCACCACGGTAGCTGCTGACGCTCGCCGAGAGCAAATGCCAACCGATTTGGGGGGGAATCGGACCGGCGAACGGCGCAGATGCTGTTCGTCACACGCCGACCGGACGGCGCGTTAGGCTGGCCCCCGTCCACGTCGGCGCTGCCCTCCGCGGGCGGCAGAGAGAGGGTGACACGGTGTCGACCGAGCGGCGACAGGTCCACGGAGCGGGCTACCAGCGCGCGGACGAGGGCTATCTCGAGCAGCGCCAGCTGCGCTCGGGGGCGGCGGGCTGGGTGCTGCTCGCGGGCCTCGGCGTCGCCTACGTGATCTCGGGCGACTTCGCGGGCTGGAACTTCGGGCTGGCCGAGGGCGGCTGGGGCGGCCTGCTGATCGCCACCATCTTCATGGCGATCATGTACACGTGCATGGTCTTCGCCCTGGCCGAGCTGTCCTCGACGATCCCCACGGCGGGCGGCGGATACGGCTTCGCGCGACGCGCGCTCGGCCCGCTCGGCGGCTTCGCCACCGGCACCGCGATCCTCATCGAGTACGCGATCGCGCCGGCGGCGATCGTCGTCTTCATCGGCGGCTACATCGAGGCGCTGGACATCTTCGGGATCACCTCGGGCTGGCCGGTCTACCTCGCCTTCTACGCCGTGTTCGTCGGCATCCACCTGTTCGGCGTCGGCGAGGCGCTCAAGGTGATGTTCGCCATCACGGCGATCGCGGTCGTGGCGCTGCTCGTGTTCGTCGATCGGGATGCTGCCGAAGTTCGACCCCGGCAACCTGACCGACATCCCGCCGCGACCGACGCGGCCGGCGCGAGCGACTTCCTGCCCTTCGGCATCGCCGGCGTGCTGTCGGCCTTCGTCTACGGGATCTGGTTCTTCCTGGCCATCGAGGGCGTCCCGCTGGCCGCCGAGGAGACGCGTGACCCCAAGCGCGACCTGCCTCGCGGCCTCGATCGCGGGCATGGCGGCGCTGCTCGTCTTCGCCGCGCTGATCCTGTTCGCCGCGCCCGGTGGCGCCGGCTCGAAGGCGATCATGGACTCCGACAACCCGCTGCCGCTGGCCGTGGAGACGGCGTACGGCGGCGGCAACGTGCTCGGCGACTTCGTCAACTACGTCGGCCTCGCCGGCCTGATCGCCAGCTTCTTCTCGATCATCTTCGCCTACTCGCGCCAGCTCTTCGCGCTCTCGCGGGCGGGCTACCTGCCGCGCGGGCTGTCGGTGACGAGCGCGCGCAAGACGCCGCACGTCGCGCTGATCGTGCCCGGCATCATCGGCTTCCTGCTCGCGGCGATCACCGAGGACGGCGCCAAGATGATCAACATCGCGGTGTTCGGCGCGACGGTCTCCTACGTGCTCATGACGCTCTCGCACATCGTCCTGCGCCGCCGTGAGCCCGACCTCGAGCGGCCGTACGTGACGCCGGGCGGGACGGCGACGTCGGGCGTCGCCTTCGTGCTCGCGCTCGCGGCCGTGGCGGCCACGTTCTTCGGTCGACGAGCAGGCGGCCGGCATCACCGCGATCATCTTCGTCATCGCGATCGCCTACTTCTGGTTCTACAGTCGCCATCAACCTCGTCGCCGACGCTCCCGAGGAGGAGTTCGAGGCGATCGAGCGTGCCGAGGCCGAGCTCAGCACCACCCGCTGACATGAAGCTGGAGGAGCTCGAGCGAGCGGTCGCCGACGGCACGGTCGACACGGTGCTGCTGGCCATCGCCGACATGGAGGGCCGCCTGCAGGGCAAGCGCATGTCCGGGCGCCACTTCCTGGAGGAGGTGACCACCCACGCGGCCGAGGGCTGCAACTACCTGCTCGCCGTCGACGTGGACATGAACACGGTCGACGGCTACGCGATGTCCTCGTGGCAGCAGGGCTACGGCGACTTCGTGATGAAGCCCGACCTGGACACCCTGCGACCGGTCCCGTGGCAGCACGGCACGGTGTTCCTGCTCGGCGACGTGGAGTGGGAGGACGGCTCGCCGGTCGTCGCCTCGCCGCGCCAGATCCTGCGCCGCCAGCTCGACCGGCTGGCCGAGCGCGGCTGGACGGCCAATGCGGCGACCGAGCTCGAGTTCATGGTCTTTCGCGACACCTACGAGGCGGCCTGGCACAAGGGCTATCGCGACCTCGACCCGGCGAACCTCTACAACGTCGACTACTCGCTGCTGGGCACGGCGCGGGTCGAGCCGCTGATCGGGCGCATCCGCCGGGCCATGGAGGCCGCGGGCCTGGCCGTCGAGAACTCCAAGGGCGAGTGCAACTTCGGCCAGCACGAGATCAACTTCCGCTACGACGATGCGCTGGCCACGGCCGACGACCACGTCTTCTTCAAGAACGGCGCCAAGGAGATCGCCGCCCTGGAGGACATGGCCATCACCTTCATGGCGAAGTTCAACGAGCGCGAGGGCAACTCGTGCCACGTCCACTGCTCGCTGGTCGACGAGGCCGGCGACAACGTCTTCGCCGCCGACGAGGCCACCTTCCGGGCCTTCATGGCCGGTCAGCTCGCCTGCCTGCGCGAGCTCACGCTGTTCCTGGCGCCGCAGGTCAACTCCTACAAGCGCTACGTGCGCGGGTCGTTCGCGCCGACCGCCGTGGCCTGGGGCCGCGACAACCGCACCTGCGCGCTGCGCGTCGTCGGCCACGGCCCGTCGCTGCGCCTGGAGAACCGCGTCGCGGGCGCCGACACGAACCCCTACCTCGCGCTGGCCGCGCTGATCGCCTCGGGCCTGCACGGCATCGACCAGGGCCTCGAGCTCGAGCCGGCGCTCGAGGGCAGCGCCTACGAGGCCGACAAGCCGCAGGTGCCGCACACGCTGCCGATGGCCCGCGGCCTGTTCGCCGACAGCGCGGTGGCGCGCGAGGCGTTCGGCCAGGAGGTCGTCGACCACTACCTCAACCGCGCCGACGTCGAGCTGGCCGCCTTCGAGTCCGCGGTCACCGACTGGGAGCGCGTGCGGGGCTTCGAGCGCCTGTGATCGCGGTCGTCGAGCCGGCGACGGCCCAGGTCATGGCCGAGGTGCCGCGCGCCGGGGTGGACGAGACCGACGACGGCTGTCGCGCGGGCGCGCGAGGCATTTCCGGCGTGGCGGGCGCTGGCCCCCGAGGAGCGCGCCGAGATCCTGCACGCGCTGGCCGCGGCGCTGACCGACCGCCGCGAGGACCTGGCGCGCCTCGAGGCGCGCAACGCCGGCAAGCCGATCAGAGACGCGCGCGGCGAGATGGACATGGTCGCCGCCACGTTCCGCTACTACGCCAGCGAGCCGCAGCGGCTGCTCGGCGACACGATCCCGGTGGCCGGCGGCGTGGCCATGACCTTCCGCGAGCCGCTCGGCGTCGTCGGGCTGATCGTGCCCTGGAACTTCCCGCTGACGATCGCCGCCTGGAAGCTGGCACCCGCCCTGGCCGCCGGCAACACGGTGGTCCTCAAGCCCGCGGAGCTGACGCCGCTTGACCGCGCTGGAGTTCGCGCGGATCGCCTTCGACGCAGGCGTCCCCGGCGGCGTGGTCAACGTCGTCGCCGGGCCCGGCAGCGTGTGCGGCTCGCGGCTGGTCGAGCATCCCGACGTGGCCAAGATCGCCTTCACCGGCTCGACCGAGGTCGGGCGGACGATCGCCGCCGGCGCGGCGGCCGGGATCAAGCGGGTCACGCTCGAGCTCGGCGGCAAGTCGCCCAACCTGGTGTTCGCCGACGCCGACCTCGAGGCCGCCGCGCGGGCCGCGCCGTCGGCCGTGTTCGGCAACGCCGGGCAGGACTGCTGCGCGCGCTCGCGGATCCTCGTGGAGCGCTCGGTCATGGAGCGCTTCGTGGGCCTGCTCGGCGAGGGTGTCCGCGAGCTGCGGGTCGGTGACCCGCTGCTCCCCGAGACCCAGATGGGCCCGCTCATCTCCGAGCCGCCCAGCGCGAGCAGGTGGCGTCCTACGTGGACGACGACGCGCCCGTCGCCGTGCGCGGCAGCGCGCCGGACGGGCCGGGGTTCTGGTACCCGCCGACCGTGCTCGCGCCCGTGGCCAACGACGCGCGCGCGGCCACCGAGGAGATCTTCGGTCCGGTGGCCTGCGTGATCCCGTTCGAGGACGAGCGCGAGGCGGTGGCGCTGGCCAACGACACGATCTACGGCCTGTCGGCCTCGGTCTGGACGCGCGACGGGGCCCGCGCGCTGCGCGTGCTCGCGTGCGCTCGAGGCGGGCGTGATCTCGGTCAACTCGAACACCTCGGTGCGCGTGGCCACGCCGTTCGGCGGCTTCAAGCAGTCGGGCGTCGGCCGCGAGCTCGGGCCGCACGCGCTCGAGCACTACAGCGAGGTCAAGAGCGTCTACTACGCGACGGGTGTGGTCGACGATGGGGCGGCTGGACGGCAAGGTGGCGGTGATCACGGGGATCGCCGGCGGGATCGGCGGCGAGTCGGCGCGACTGTTCGCCGACGAGGGGGCGACGGTGGTCGGGGTCGACCTGCACGAGGGCGGCGACGGCGACCTCTTCGTCCGGGCCGATGTCACCGACCCCGAGCAGGTCTGAGTCGGCCTTCGCGCGCGCGCGCGAGGCCTACGGCCACATCGACGTCCTGTTCAACAACGCCGGCATCTCGCCGCCCGACGACGCCTCGGTCCTCGACACCTCGCTCGAGTCCTGGCGCCGCGTGCAGGACGTCAACCTCACGTCGGTCTTCCTGTGCTGCAAGCACGGCATCCCGCACCTGCTCGACAACGACGGGCCGCTGCGCGGCTCGGTGATCAACACCGCCTCGTTCGTCGCCGTCATGGGGGCGGCCACCTCGCAGATCTCCTACACGGCGTCCAAGGGCGGCGTGCTCGCCCTGTCGCGCGAGCTCGGCGTCGAGCTCGCACGCCGCGGCGTGCGCGTCAACGCGCTGTGCCCCGGCCCGGTCGACACGCCGCTCCTGCGGGAGCTGTTCGCCAAGGACCCCGAGAAGGCCCAGCGCCGGTACGTGCACCTGCCGATGGGCCGCTTCGCGCAGGCGCGCGAGATCGCCAACGCCGCGCTCTTCCTGGCCGGAGACGAGTCGTCCTACGTGACCGCGTCGACGTTCCTGGTCGACGGCGGCATCTCGGGCGCGTACGTGACGCCGGAGTAGGCGCCGGTCAGAGCTGCTCGACTCGCGGCGCCGGCAGCCAGCGCCGGCTGAGCGGCGACGCGGTCAGTCCGTGGACGACGATCGACACGACGACGCAGATCGCCACGGTCCAGAACAATGTGACCGCCTCGTCCGGCGCGATCACGCCGATGCCGATCGCGAAGGCCACGTAGTACAGCGAGCCGATTCCGCGCACGCCGAACCAGCCCACGAACGCGCGCTCGCCGCGGGGCAGGTCGGTGCGCACGAGCGCCACGGCGACGGCCAGCGGGCGGACGAGCAGCAGCAGCAGCGGCGCCAGCAGCCAGCCGGTCAGGCCCGGCTCGCCCAGGCCGGTGATGGTCAGGGTGCTGCCGAGCATCAGGACCAGCGCCAGCTCGCAGAACTTCTCGACGACCTCGGCGCCGTCGTGGACGCGCTTGTTGTACTCGTGCCCGTGCTCGTAGCGGCGGAAGGCCACGCCCCCGGCGAAGGCGGCCAGGAAGCCGTAGGCGCCGGAGATCTCGGTGATCCCGTAGATGGTCAGCACCGCCGCGATGGCCAGCCAGCCGTCGAGGTCGTGCGAGAGCAGCTCGCGGTCGCGCAGGCGAACGGCCAGCGCGGCGATCCCGTAGCCGATCGCCGCGCCGATGACGACGCCGGCGGGGATCGCGTAGGCCACGTCGGCCAGCGCCCATTCGCCCAGCCAGCCCCAGCCGTCCTCGCTCGCGATGAACACGCCGAGCAGCACGAACGGGAACGCCAGGCCGTCGTTCAGGCCGGCCTCGCCGGTGACGGAGAAGTTCGGCTCGTGCTCGTCCTCGTCGCCGGGCGGGCCGACGCCGAGGTCGCCGGCCAGCACGGGGTCGGTCGGGGCGAGGACGCTGCCCAGCACGATCGCCGCGCCGAGCGACAGCCCCATGACGAGCTGGCCGAAGGCGGCGACGGCGGCGATCGTCAGCGGCATGGCGATCAGCAGCAGCCGGCCGACGCCCGACCACGCGTGCAGGCTGAGCTCGCGCTCGAGCTTCAGGCCCGTGCCGAACAGCGCCACGACGACCGCGAACTCGCTGGCCTTCTCGAACACGGCGGCGTCGGCCACCGGGTCCAGCCACGACAGCTCCAGGATGTTGATGCCGGCCGCCGCGGCCACGCCCACCGCGAGGTAGATCGCGCTGGCCGAGAACGCACGCTCGTGCTGGTGGGACAGCGCGCCCACGGCGGCGAAGACCGCGAGGCCGAGGAACAGGAGCCCGACGGCGTACGGGTCGCCGAACGAGAAGCCGGGCGAGGCGGCGATCACGGTGGGGATACGGCGCGCGGGTTCGGTCAGGCCACGGTGGCGGCGGGCGTCGCCATCAGCCGCCGCCCTGTTCGCGGCGGACCGCGTCGCGCAGCTGCTCGATCTCGTCGAGCAGCTCGCGCTGGCGGCGCAGGACGTCGTCGAGGCGCTCGCCGACGTCGCGCGAGCCGCCGCCCGACGGCGTCGTGGCGGGCGGGGTCGAACTGCCGCCGCCCGATCCGCTCTGCTGGTCCTCGGTCGTGGTGGTCGTGTCGGCGCCCGGCGCGGCGGCCTCGTCGGGGATCTCGCCGGTGGTCGCGTAGCGCAGCGTCTTCTCCTCGGCGCGCGGGTCGCGATCGTTGTCGAAGATGGCCACGAGCTTGTTCGTCTCGGCGTCGACGACGACCGTCTTGGAGACCGCGTTGGCGCTGTTGGGGATGATCGAGGTGACGTACACCACACGGCCCTTGACGAACACCGGCCGCGGCTCGACGACGCGGAAGTTGCCCGACCCGGGGGTCCCGTCGCCGAAGTCGATGCCGGGGATCGACACCGCGCGCACGGCCTGCAGCGCGCGGCGGTTGCCGCTCAGCGACGTGCGCCGCGGCACGCGCCAGATGCGCGTGCGGCCGGTCACCGCGTCGGTCAGGAAGATCGCGCTGGCCGCGAAGCCGCGACCGTAGGGCTCGGCCACCGTGACCCACTGCGGGCCGAGGCGCTCGAAGTCGATCAGGTAGGGCTGGCGGTTGATCTCGGTGTCGGTGATCTGCGTCTGGTTCTCGTGGACGAACCAGGCGTTCCACAGGCCGCGGTCGTACTGGAAGGCGTCCTGGACGCGACGCGCCTGGGTGTCGGAGAAGATCCGGCCGCTGAGCGCAAGCTCGGGCCGGCGGGCGGCCTCCGCGGGCTCGAGGTCCTCGATCGTCCCGTTCGGGGCGACGACGAAGACACCGCCCAGCACCGGCCGGCGCACGAGAATGCCCTTGTACTCGAGGTAGGGCACGACGATCCGCGGGCCGCGCGGCGTCTCGATGCCGACCGGCTCCTCGATCCGGATCAGGAAACGGCGCTTGAGCAGCCGCCAGCGGAGGTTGTCGGTGATCTGCAGGCCGGGGGCGACCTGGAGCTCGGCGTCGACCTGGCGCAGCGAGCGCGCCGTCTGCTGGGCGTCGAGCTCGACGAGCCCCTGGCTCTTGCGCGAGAAGACCCGGAAGGCCCCCTGCGGGGTGCGCAGCGCGGTCCAGCTCAGGCCCTTCTCGGTGTTGACGATGTTGAAGTCCGTGAGCCGCTCGGTCGGCGAGTTGAACGCGCTCGACGCGTTGGCCTCGGCGACCTCGCGCGGGACGAGCCGGACCTGGCCGCCGGCGGGCAGCCCACCGATCGGCTCGTAGGTCGTGTTCTTGACGATCGCCCGTCCGACGAGCGGGGCCTGCAGGGCTGCGCCGAACACGAACGTGAAGAACGCGAGCACGGGGAAGACGAGCAGCCAGGTCGGTGGGCGGACGCCTTCGCGCAGGTCCTCGAGCGTGGTCCAGCCGCGGCGCGAGCGGCGCAGCATGTACGCGCCCGCCGCGAGCAGCAGGATCGGCGGCAGCCAGACCAGCGGCGCCGTCCAGAACATCATCGCGATGCCGTGCCACATCGGCCGTACCAGCCAGAGCAGGACGAGGCCGACGAGGCCCACGACGATCGGAACGGGCCTGGGACGACGACGCATCACTGGGCTCGACTCTATTCGTTCGCGGTGCCCTACGACCCCGGCAGCCGCGCCAGCAGCCGCAGCCGGTCGCCGCGACCGACCCCGAAGACCTCGACCGTGTGGCCGCCCGCGGTCAGGGACGACGGCGGCACGATCGCCGAGAAGCGGGCCTGCCCGGCCTGGCGCCAGCTCTGGGCCACCGCGCGGATGCGCCCGTCGATGGCCACGGCGAGCGGTACCCCGGCGGGCTCGCGGGCCGGCAGGCGACCGGTGACGAAGGCGGGCACGACACCGGTGTGGGGCTGCACCCGGCGGTATGCCGCGGCGCGGTCGATGGCGCCGCCGTCGGCATCCGGGCCGCGCGGGAGCGCGGAGACCGGACGGCCGATCAGCCGCGCGTTGGGCCCGAGCCGCATGAGCGACGCCCGGCCGGGCGCGAACAGCCGCAGCTGCCGGGCGAGCTGGGCGTCGCGCATGCGCACGAACTGCCGCACGTCCATCGTCACGTCGCGACGCTCGTCCTGGTTCGTCACCCGCAGCGTGCGCTCGGGACTGCGCTCGTCGAGCGGGCGGCCGTCGAAGCGCCACCGCGTGCCGGCGCCGATCGTGCGGGCGATCGTCGGGAGCACGTCGATCGTGCGCGCCGCCCGCGGATCGACCCGGCCCGTGCGCTGGCCCGGCCGCTTGACGAACAGCGGGACGCCGGCGATGTCGGCGAAGTTCGTCGACAGCACGGGGCGGCGCTGGACCCCGGGCCTGAAGGCGCCGCCGTGGTCGGCCGCGACCACGACCAGGGCGCGGTCCCACAGCCCCGCCCGCCGCAGGTTGCGCAGCACGCGGCCGAGCAGCCGGTCGGCGAACCCGACCTGCAAGAGGTGGCGCTGCCACCCCTGGCGCACGAGGTAGGCGTCGTCGTCCCAGCCCTCGAGCGGGATCGTCCCGGGGATGACCCCGGGTCCGGGCTCGGGATAGCGCATCCCCGACGGGAAGTAGCGCCACGGGACGTGCGGCGTGATCACGTGGATGACGTGCAGCGGCGCGCGGCCGCGCTGCGGGCCGATCGCGGCGATCCCGCGCTCGGCCTCGGCGACGCGCTCGGCCCACCAGTCGCCGGCCGGGCGCTCGCGGGGGCGGACGGTCCCCAGCCCGCGGTTGATCGGCCGGTCGCGCTCCCCGAAGTCGGCCCAGCCGCGGTCGATCGGCGGCAGCGACGTGGCCAGGTCGGAGGGCAGCAGCAGGTGACCGGTGACGATGCCGAGGTCGGAGGCGAGGGCGCGCATTCGCTGTGCGGCGCTCTCGTCGGAGCCCTCGCGGCAGATGGCCGGCGGGCACACGTCGGTCAGCGGTTCGGTCACGTTCTGCTTCCAACGCGAGCCGAGCAGGCTGAACAGGCTGCGCGGGTACGTGCGGCTCGTCGGCAGTAGCCGGCGCGGGCTGGGGCGCAGGCCGCTGAGGATCGCGGGGATCGCGCGCGTCGTGCTGTCGGAGACGGTCGTCGCGTTCGCGTACCAGGTCGAAGTCCGCGCCAGCCGCGCGAAGCTCGGGTAGCGCTCGGCGTCGATGTGCCCGCGGGCCGCCATCAGCGAGGTCGTCGGCAGCTCGTCGAACACGACGAGGACGACCGGTGTCCGCGCCGGCGCCCCGGTTGCCGCTCGCACCGTGGGCTCGGGCTGCAGCAGCTCGGAGATCGGCGAGAAGGCGAGGAACAGCGCGAGGAAGATCACCGGGGCGGCGCCGAGCACGGTGACGAACGACCGCACGCCGGCGACGCGCGCGTAGGCCAGGGCGAACGCCGCGCCCGCCAGCGCGGCCGCGGGGAGCAGCACGGCGGCGCCGACCGGGGCGACCCGCTCGAGCAGCTCGAGCGCGAACGCGCCCGCCAGCCCGGCCACGAGGACGAGGTGCAGCCCGGCCCGTGCGCGGCGCGAGACGAGACCGACGAGGCCCTCGGCCGCGATCATCAGCGTCGGCGGCACGATCACCAGCACGACGGCGAAGCGCAGGATGTCGCCCGCCGTGTTGCCGCGGGCGATGAAGAAGTCGGCGTTGCGCGACAGCAGGTCGAACAGCGGCTGGACGAACGCGAACGCCCAGAGCGCCGCGAGGTGCAGCGCGGCGATCGGCCACGACGGCGCGCGCGCCGCGGACGGCGGCGCGGCGCTGCTCATGCCTGCCGTGAGGCCGCCTCGAACAGCACGCGCGTCCCCGACGGCAGCCGCTCGCGGCGGCGGACGTCGAATGCGTCTCCGAAGCAGCGATGCGAAGCGCTCCAGGTCGTAGTCGGCGTGCGCGCCCTCGAGCTTGGCGGCCAGCAGGCGCCGGACCATCGGGTCCTCGCGGGTCGGGAACTCGACCACGAGCTCGCCGCCGAGGCCGGCCAGCCAGGCGACGAGCTGCTCCATCGGGACGTTGCGGGTGATGGCCAGGTGGTGCACGACGGCCAGGCAGAGCGTCAGCTCGGGGCGGCCGCGCTCGAGACCGGGCAGGCGTTCGCGGCCGCGCCAGCCCAGGCCGGGCGACGGGTCGCAGACGTCGACCACGAGCGGCAGGATGCGGCGCTCGCCCCCTTCGCGGAGCCCGCGATAGAGCGTCTCGACCGTGGCGTGGTCGGCGTCCATGGCCACCACGCAGTCGCACGTCGCCGCGGCGATGCGCGAGTAGGCGCCGTCGTTGGCGCCCAGGTCCCAGGCCAGGCGCCGTCGCCGCCGGCCCGCGGCCTCGCGGACGAAGGCCGCCTTGGCCTGGCGGTCGGCGTCGGCGTAGCCGTCGTCCTCGCCGTATCCGGTCCACGCCGACTCGCCCGGCGACCAGCCCAGCCGGGTCACGAGCTTGCCCATCCGGCGCACGTTGGCCTTGACCAGCTCGGTGCCGAACCCGGCCGAGCGCAGGTCGCGCTTGACGGTGCGCCCGTCGGCGGCCGAGTAGCGCCGCTCCATCCGCGCGTGCAGGACCACGTTGGTCAGGACGCCGCGGCGCAGCCGGTCGCGCCCGGACAGCAGCCCGGCGGCGTGGGCCGGCGTGATCCCCTCGATCGACCCGCGCAGCCAGGGCTGGAAGGGCACGCCGCGGTAGGCCTGCAGCATCAGCGGATAGAGGAACAGCATGCAGAACTGCCGGTAGCCGATCCACGGCTCGCCCTCGCGCAGCCGCTCGAACGAGCCGACGTCGATGAACACCGGCGAGGACCCGTGCCACTGCACGTTGTAGGGCGAGCTGTCCTTGAGCATCAGCCCCTCCTCGAGCGAGCGCTCGAGCAGGTCGAGCTGCAGCAGCGCGGCGTCGCGCAGCATCCCGAAGGTCCACTCGTACGGGTAGGAGACGAACGGGACGCGCTCGTGGCGCAGCACGGCGGCGGGGTCGAGGCCGTCGAGCGCAGGCACCGTCTCGGGCGCGACCGCCTCGGTGGCGACGAGCGTGCCGCCGGCCGTGGCCTCGGCGAACACGGAGGCCGAGCGCAGCTTGAGCCAGTCGTCGCGCCCGCGCTCGCTGAGCACGCGATAGACGGCATCATCCGTGACGAAGACACGGCTGTCGGGGTCGCGGAACGACCCGGGGTCGAGCGCCATCGCGGTCAGTCGTGCGCGGCGGGCCCGGCCTCGCTCTCGCGCGGCTCGCGGGGCCGCAGGTGCAGGATGCGCAGGAGCCGGTGCCACCAGAGCCTGATCGTCACCGCCGCCGCTGCCGCGCCGCCGAGGATGAGCTGGACGATGAGGCTTCCGCTGGCCGGGTCCAGGTACGCGATGATCGCTGCCACTCCGCCTCCTTGTGAACGAGCTGTGACCGACCCTACTTCAGGGCCGCGCGCTCGTCACCTGCACGTCAGCGGCGTGCGGCGTCGCTCTCCGCGCGTGCGGCGTGCCGGCGGTGGCGGGCCGCCGCGGACTGCAGGCGGCGTGCCGCGGAACGCTCGGCGGCGCCGAGCTCGAGCCGGATCCGCGTGATGTCGGTGGACTTCGCCGGCCCGCGCGCCAGGGCGCCGGGGGGCGGCTCCGGGTGGTGCGTCACGGTCTGCCTCACTTGCGATGCTTCAAGGACCACGAGTCTCGCCCAGGCGGCACCGGGGTGCCATGGACCGCTCGCCGCAGATCGGCCAGATCGGCTGGACCGGTGGGCCATAGACTGCCAACGCGCCAAACTGGACGCCGAGCGCCTGAAGGTGTCGAATCTGCGCCGACCCGCGCGTCATCCAGGCGAACCGCTCCGGCGCCGAGCCGGGGCAGCGAACGAAAGGTGCGGCTGTGTTCTACACGTTGCTCATCTACGGCGACCCGGCGGACGCGCCGGACATGGAGTCGCCCGAGGGCCAGGCCGACTTCCAGCGATGGATGGCCTTCGACAAGTCGATCAGGGAGTCCGGGGCCTACAGCGCCGGCGCGGCACTGCAGCCGGCGCCGACGGCCACCACCGTGCGCGCACGCAACGGCGACACGCTGACCACCGACGGCCCGTTCGCCGAGACGAAGGAGATCCTCGGCGGCTTCTACCTCATCGACGTCGCCGACCTCGACGCCGCGCTGGACTGGGCCGGGCGGATGCCGAACGTCGGCTACGGCTCGGTCGAGGTTCGCCCGGTGATGACCTTCGATTGACGACCGACGCCGCCGCCGCGCTGGACCGCGCCGTCCGCGAGGACGGCCCGGGCGTCCTGGCCACGCTCATCCGCCACCTCGGCGGCGAGTTCGAGCTGGCCGAGGACGCCCTGCAGGACGCCTGCGCCGTCGCGCTGTCCACGTGGCCGCGCGACGGCATCCCGGCCGTCCCCGCGGCCTGGCTGACCACCACGGCGCGCCGCAAGGCCATCGACCGGCTGCGCCGGGCCCGCGCGCTGGACGAGCGGATCCGCACGCTCGAGGCCCTCGCCGCGCGCGACGGGTCGGGCGTGGCGGCGGCCCCGGACTCCGACGCCATGGACGACCGCTCCTCACTCGCCGACGACCGGCTGCGCCTGATCTTCACGTGCTGCCATCCCGCCCTCGCGCTGCCTGCGCGCGTGGCGCTGACCGTCAAGTCGCTCGGCGGCCTGAGCACCGCACAGACCGCGCGGGCGTTCCTCGTGCCCGAGCCGACCATGCACCAGCGCCTCCTGCGCGCTCGGCGCAAGATCGCAGCGGCGGGGATCCCGTACCGCGTGCCGCCCGACGCGTTGCTGCCCGATCGCCTGCGCGGTGTCCTGGCCGTCGTGTACCTGATCTTCACCGAGGGCCACACCGCCTCCGAGGGCGAGGCGCTGACGCGCCCGGACCTGTGCGTGGAGGCGATCCGGCTCGGCCGCCTGCTAACCGAGCTGATGCCCGACGACGCCGAGACCATCGGCCTGCTCGCCCTGATGCTGCTCACCGATGCGCGGCGCCCCGCGCGGACGGGGCCGGGCGGACAGGCGATCGACCTCGCCCACCAGGACCGCACGCGCTGGGACGCCGAGTGCATCGTCGACGGGCTCGCGCTCGTCGACCGCGCGCTGCGCCTGCGTCGCCCGGGCCCGTACCAGCTCCAGGCCGCGATCGCCGCGCTGCACGCCCGCGCGCCAAGCCTCGAGGCGACCGACTGGCCGCAGATCGCCGCGCTGTACTGCGAGCTGCACCGCCGCGACCCGACGCCGGTGATCGCCGTCAACCGCGCGGTAGCCGCCGGCTTCGCCGACGGGCCCGCGGCCGGCCTCGCCGTCCTCGAGCCGCTGCGAGACGAGCCCGCGCTGCAGCGCTACGTCCCGCTCCACGCCGCCCGCGCCGACCTCCTGCGCCGCGCCGGCGATCTGGCCGGCGCCGACGACGCCTACGCCCGAGCGATCGCGTGCAGCGCGAACGCGGCGCAGCGAGCGGAGTTGGCGGCGCGGCGGGCGGGCGCGGGGGGCGGGTAGCGGTCGGTCTCGCCTTCGATCGCCGGCGAGGGCCTCGGCCAGGGCATCGAGGGAGGGGTCGCCCGGAGGTCCCGGCAACCTCCATCGTCCTGGCCGAACCACGTCGAGACCGAACATAAGCACGTCATGGATGCTTAAGTTCGGTCTCGGCGTTCGGGAGGGCCCGCACCGGCCATCCGTGGACTCCTTCCTCGATGCCCTGGCCGCGTATCGCCGCCGGCGCTCGAGGTGCGGACGCTAACGGCGGATGCACGGCCGCACCCATTCGTGCCCAGGCGCCCGGACGTAGACTCCGGCGCCATGGTCGAGGACCTCGACGGGCGCATCGGGCAGGGCTGGGGCGGGGTCGCTCCCAACGGGAGCCACGTGAACGTGGTGCTCGCGCGGCGCGGCAGCGCAACCTCGGCCGCCGCGACGACGGCGTTCGCCTCGCCGGCCCCCGGCCACACGCCGGTGCTCGTCTGCGTGGGGCCCGACCAGGCCTCCTACGAGGCGGTGGTGCCGCCGACGATCATGACGAACAAGGCGACGGCGACCGACGAGCGCCACCAGACGATCACGTGGGGCGCGGCGCAGCTCGGGATCGGGCAGGGAGTGCTCGACGCGGTGGCCGACGGCCTGCTGGCCGGCGACCTCGAGACCGTCGTGCTCGTCGCCGTCTGGGTCGACCCCGGCGCCGACGACGAGGCGGCGGTGCGAGCGGCCAACCGCGAGGCGATGCGCGCCGGGATCGAGGCGGCCGTCCGCGGCCCATCGTCCGAGGCTGCGCAGCGTCTCGTGCGCGAGCGCGACACACTGACCAACCCGTTCTACGGCGCGGGCTGAGCCGCGCCGGCCGTCGCGTCGCGGGCGGCCGCTCTACGGCGCGGGCGGAGCAGACGTCGCCGTCGCGTCGCGGGCGGCGACCGCGCCCGTGAACACACTGCGGCTGAGCGCGTCGGCCAGCGCCTGCACGTCGGTCCCCATGCGCCGCCCGTCGGGCGGCGGCACGTGCGTTTCGACCTCGCTGCCGAGGCCGGCCAGCGCGGGCGGCAGCGGCCCGGCCGAGCCGCGCAGCGCCTGCCAGGCGATTGTCGCCAGCCCGGCGAGCGCGGCGTCGAGGCAGCGGCCGACGGCCATCGCCCGGCGCCAGGCCAGGAAGCTCGGCGCGGGCACGTCGTTCTGGCCGAAGCCGCCGAGCCCGAGCAGCGACGGCCCGGCCAGCGCGCGCGCCTCCTCGGCCCACCCCGACTGGACCATGTGCAGCGGTTTCATCGTCCACTCATCGCGGGCCAGCTGGGGCAGCGTGGCCGCGTGCTGGAACAGGCGGTCGCTGTGGCGCTGGAGCAGCTGGCACAGGTCCGCCCAGGCGAAGCCCAGCCCGTCGAGGGCCGCCGGGGCGCGCGCGTTGTGGAAGCCACCGGTCGACAGCACCGCCCCCAGCGGACGCGCCTCGTCGGGCGGGACGAACACCGGATTGTCGGTAACCGAGCGCAGCGAGACCTCGGCCGCGCGCTCGGCCTCGGCCTGGGCCCGGCGCGACTGGCCCAGCACCCGGGGCAGGATGCGGTAGCTCACGGGGGCCTGATGGGTCTGGCGCTGGTCGCGGCCGCCGGCCAGCAGCGCGCGCAGCGAGCGCAGCGCGGCGATCTCGTGCTCGTCGTCCCACAGCGGCTCGAGGTCGGCCGCGAAGTGCTCGAGCGGGGCGCCGATGGCCTCGGCCGAAAGGGCGAGCACCTGCTCTGCCAGCGCCAGCCGCGCGCGCCCGGCGAGCGCCGCGTCGGCGACCAGGGCGGCCGCGCACGGCGAGCCGTTGATGAGCGCCATGCGCTCCTTGGGCGTGAGCTCGTGCGCCTCGGTCAGCGCGAAGAACAGGTGACCGAGGGCGAGGATCTCGCCGGCGCCGCCGTTGCCCTGCCCGGGCACCGCGGGCAGGGGACCGTCGTCGAGCATCCCGGTGACGGTCTGCGCCAGCCGCGCGCGGGCGGCGGCGTGCCCGTCGACGAGGTTGGCCAGCCGGGCCAGCACGATCGCCCGCACCACGCGCTCGGGCAGCGGCGCGCCGAACGACAGCGCGGTCCACAGGCGTGTCGGGCGGCGGGCGGCCGCCTCGGCGGTCAGCGCGATCGCCGCCCCGTCGCCCGGCGCCGTGGTCACGCCGTAGATCAGCGCGTCCGGGTCGGCGGCCACCGTCGCGTCGACGTAGGCCTGAAGCGCGGCGTGCGCGCGGTCCATGCGCTGCACGGCGTCGGCCGACAGCTGCACACCCTCGCCTTCCCAGGCCACCCGGCGCACGGCGTCGAGGTCGATGTCGGCACGGGTGGAGAGCAGGAAGGTCATCGCGAGCCGATCCCGGCCACGGCCACCGGGCGCACGGCGTCGAGGTCGATGTCGGCACGGGTGGAGAGCAGGAAGGTCATCACGAGCCGATCCCGGCCTCGCCGACGGGCAGCGGCGGGGCGCCGGCCAGGCCGGCGTCGACCACGACGACGGTGCGCGCTCCGACGCCGGCGCGCAGCCGCTCCAGCGCCGCGTCGATCCCGTCCAGGTCGGTCAGGTGGGTCACCACGTCGGCCACATCCAATCGCCCCGAGGCGACGAGGCGCGCCAGCATGCCGAGCTCGGCCGCCGGATTGGCCGACCCGTAGTAGCTGCCCTTCAGGCCCTTCTCGGAAAGCAGCTCGAACGCCGGCAGCGTCACCTCGACGCCGCGCGGAGCGATCCCGACGACGATCGCGGTCGCCCCGGGGCGCAGCACATCCCACGCCTGGCGGATGGTCTGCGGCCGGCCGACCGCCTCGAAGGCGTGGTCGACGCCCCCCGGGCAGGCCGCGAGCACGCCGGCGACGGCGTCCTCGCGCCCGCCGTGGACGGCGTGGGTGGCGCCGCGCGCCAGCGCAAGCTCGAGCTTGGCCTCGTCGAGGTCGACGGCGACGATCCGGCCCGCGCCGGCCAGCCGCGCGGCGGCCACGATCTGCAGGCCGATCCCGCCGCAGCCGACCACGCACACGCTCTCGCCGATGGTCACACGCGCCGCGTTGCGGACCGCGCCGACCCCGGTGACGACGCCGCAGCCCAGCAGCGCCGCCTGCCACAACTCGAGCTCGGGCGGGATCGGCACCGCGCAGGCCGCGGGGACGACCGCGTGCTGCGCGAAGCACGAGACGAAGTTGAAGTGCTTCAGCGCCACGCCGTCGGCCGTGCGCAGCCGCGACGTCCCATCCAGCAGCGTCCCGGCCCACGCGTGCGTCGCCCGCCGTCTCGCACAGGTTCACGCGCCCCGCGACGCATGCCCGGCAGCCGCCGCACGACGGGACGAAGCAGAAGGCGACCGGGTCGCCCGGCCCGAGCTGGTCGACGCCGTCGCCGACGGCCTCGACGACGCCGGCGCCCTCGTGGCCGAGGACGGTCGGCCAGCGGCCGTCGCCGAGGTGGCCGTCGACCAGGTGCAGGTCGGTGTGGCACACGCCGGCCGCGGCGACGCGCACGAGCACCTCGCCGGCCCGCGGCGCCTCGAGCTCGACGGTCTCGACGCTCAGCGGCGCCCGCGGCCTCGCGCAGGACGGCGGCCGTCGTGCGCATCACGCCACGCGGCGCGCCTCGAGCGCGTCGAGGTCGGGGGTCACCCCGAGGCCGGGCCCCGGCGGCGGGGCGATCGTCCCGTCCGCCGCGATCTCGATCTCGGCGGGCAGCAGCCAGTCGCGGCGGGCAGCCGTCCAGCCCGGCGGGTCGAGCGGGACCTCGACGTACGGGCACGTGGAGACGGCGAGCGCGAGGTGCAGGTTGGCCACCAGGCCGAGCCCGTTGGACCACGTGTGCGGCGAGAACGCGCGCCCGCACAGGTCGGCCAAGCGCGGCGATCCGGCGGCAGCCGCCGAGCCCGCCGGCCAGCACGACGTCGGGCTGGACGACGTCGACGCCGCCGCGCACGATCAGCTCCCGCGCCTGGCGCAGCTCGCGCACCATCTCGCCCGCCGCGATCCGCAGCGAGGTGCGGCGGCGCAGGAGCGCGTAGCCCTCGACGTCGTCGGTGGGCAGCGGCTCCTCGAGCCAGTACACGTCCAGCGGCTCGAGCGCCCGCGCGCACTGGGTCGCTGTGGCCACATCCCAGCGGGCCGAGCGATCGCCGGCCATCCGCCAGCCGTGGTTGGCGTCGACCATCAGCTCGACGCCCGGCCCCGCGGCGTCGCGGACGTGCTCGACGAGCTCGACGTCGCGGCGCCAGTCGGTGTCGGCGAAGCGCAGCTTGACGGCCCGCACCCCGCGGTCGCGCAGCGCGATCACGCGGCGCGCGCGTTCGTCCGCGTCGACGCGCTCCCCGCTCGAGGCATAGGCCAGCAGCCGCTCCGAGCGGCCGCCGAGCAGCCGCCACAGCGGCTCGCCGAGCGCGCGCCCGACGAGGTCCCAGATCGCCACCTCGACCGTCCACGGCCGCCCGCCGTGGAAGTCGACGGTCTCGCAGATCTCGCGCACGACCTCGGTCCGCCGCGGGTCCAGGCCGACGAGCAGCCGCTCGAGCAGCGCGGCGTCGGGCAGCTCGTCGCCGCTGGCGTAGCCCGCCGTCCCGTCGTCGGAGCGCACGATGACCAGGCTCGCCGTGACCGTCGCCCGATCGACCGGGTCCCACGCGGCGCGGAACGGGGGCTCGAGGTCGATCGCGTAGCGGCGCACCTCCACCCCGGTGATGATCACGGCTCCGCCCCGTCGAGCCCGTCGCCGGCCAGGTCGAGGACCACGCGCACGTCCGCGCCGGCGCGCAGGCGCCGCACGCCCTCCTCGACCGCGTCCAGCGGCAGGCGCGCGGAGACGAGCCGGTCCAGCGGGAGCCGTCCGTTGCGGTACAGGGCCAGCAGCGCCGGGAAGTCGCGCTCCGGCCGCGCCGAGCCGTACAGCGAGCCGAGCACGCGGCGCTCCATGCGCGGGATCGGCAGCGCGGGCAGGGTCAGGGTGGCGTCGGCGCGCGGGATCCCGATCAGGACCGCGGCGCCGCGCGCGCGCGTGGACAGGAACGCGGCGAGCGCGACCTCGGGGCGCCCGGTGGCCTCGACGGCGTAGTCGACCCCGCCGCCGCTCGGCCTCCCACACCAGCGCGGCCGTCGCCTCGGCGTCGCCGGCCCACGGAACGGCGCTCGTCGCCCCGAGCGCGAGCGCCGCCTCGCGCTTGGCGGCCAGCGGGTCGACGGCGACGATCGGCTCGGCGCCGACGGCCGCGGCGCCGAGCACGGCGCTCAGCCCGACCCCGCCGCAGCCGAGCACGGCCACCCGCTCGCCCGGGCGCACGCCGGCCGTGCGCCACACCGCGCCGGTGCCCGTGGTGATCGCGCAGCCGACGAGCGCGGCGATCTCGAACGGCACGTCGTCGGGGATCGGCACGCAGCAGCGGGCGGGCACGACCGCGTGCTCGGCGAAGGCCGACAGGAACGAGTAGTGGAACACCGGCTCGCCGTCGCGCGACATCCGCGACGTGCCGTCGGCCAGCCCGCCGCGCGTCCATCGCGCTCCACGCCGCCGTGCACAGGTGCGGGCAGCTCGCGCAGGCACTCGGGGCAGCGCCCGCACGACGGCATCCACGACAGCACGACGTGCGTCCCGGGCGCGAGGTCGACGCCGGCGCCGACCGCCTCGACCACGCCCGCGCCCTCGTGGCCGAGCACGGCCGGGCAGCGGGTCTCGGCCGTGCCGTCGATCGCGTTGAGGTCCGAGTGGCAGACGCCGCACGCGTGCAGGCGCACGAGCGCCTCGCCCGCGGCGGGCGGGGCCAGGTCCAGCTCGGTGACCTCGAGCGCCGCGCCGGTGCGCTCCAGCACAGCGGCGCGGATCCTCAGGGCTCGACCTCTCCGGGTCGCTGGGGCGGCGGGGCGACGGCGGTGCCCGGCGTCAGCGGGGCCTGCGCCCGGGTGGCGTCGGACGGAGCAGCTCTCGTCCGTCGCCGAGGCGGGCGCCGATCCGGACGGCCGGGCCACCGCACCCTCCGGCGGCGTCTTCTGCAGCTCGCGCAGATCGTCGACCTCGTAGTGGCAGTGCCAGAAGTGCCCCGGCTCGACCTCGCGCAGCTCGGGCACCTCGTCGCGGCATATGTCGCCGATGTAGCGCGGGCAGCGCGTGTGGAAGACGCAGCCCGACGGCGGGTCGGCGTGGCTGGGGATCTCGCCCTCGAGCCGGATCCGCGGGCGCTCCCCGCCCTCGGCGTCGGGCACGGCGGACAGCAGCGCCTCGGTGTACGGATGCTGCGGCGGGCCGAAGACGGTCTCGGCCGAGCCGAGCTCCATCAGGCGCCCGAGGTAGAGCACGGCGATCCGGTCCGACAGGTAACGGACGACCCCGAGATCGTGGGAGATGAACACGTAGGCGACGTTCTTGTCGGCCTGCAGCTCGACCAGCAGGTTGAGGATCGCGGCCTGCACCGAGACGTCGAGGGCCGAGGTCGGCTCGTCGCAGACGACGACCTTGGGGTCGCCCGCGAACGCGCGCGCGATGGCCACGCGCTGCTTGAGCCCGCCCGACAGCTGCGACGGCTTGGCGCGGATCAGCCGCACGTCGAAGCGCACCGAGTGCGCGAGGTCCTTCAGGCGGGTGTCGAGTTGCGTGCCCTTCGTCCCGACGAGCATGGTCAGCGCGCGGGCGATGATGCGCTGGATCGAGAAGCGCCGGTTCAGGGCCGAGTCGGGGTTCTGGAAGACGATCTGCACCGCGCGCACCTGCTCGCGGTCGCGGCGACCGATGGTGCCCGCCAACGGCGTGCCGTCGAGCTCGACCACGGAGCCCTCGTCGGGCTCGGTGAGCCCGAGCAGCAGGCGGGCCAGAGTCGTCTTGCCGCTGCCCGACTCGCCCACCAGGCCGAGCGTCTCGCCCGGCGCCAGCGCGAAGGTCACGTCCTCTACGGCCCTGCACCTCTGTGCCCTCCTGGTGGAAGGTCTTGCGGACGTTCTGGGTGCGGATGATCGGGATCGCGTCGCCGTTCTGGTGGCGTTCGGCGGTGACACCGGCCTCCGGCACGGTGCGCGGCAGCGTGTGCGCCTTCTCGTGGAAGTGGCAGCGGCTGAAGTGGCCCTTGCCGACGTCGTAGGGCGGCGGCTCCTCGCTGGCGGCAGATGTCCTCAGCCAGCCCGCAGCGCTCGGCGAACACGCACGCCGGCAGCTCCTCGCCCAGGCCGGGCAGGAAGCCCGGGATGCTGTCGAGCCGGCCCTGGTCCTTGCGCGCGCCGCCGCGCGGGATGCAGCGCAGCAGGCCGACGGCGTAGGGGTGGCGCGGGTTGTGGAAGACCTCGTCGACCGGCCCCTCCTCGACCAGGCGCCCGGCGTAGAGCACGCCGACGCGGTCGCACATGCGCGCGATCACGTCGAGGCTGTGGCTGATGAACAGCACGCTCGTGCTGAACTCGCTTGCGCAGCGCGGCGACGAGGTCGAGCACCTCGCCCTCGACCGTAGCGTCGAGTCCCGTGGTCGGCTCGTCGAGTACGAGCAGCGTGGGGTCCTTGGCCAGCGCCATGGCGATGACCACGCGCTGGTTCATGCCCCCCGAGAGCTGGTGCGGGTAGCGCCGCATGACGCCCGACGGGTCGGAGATCTGCACCTTCTCGAGCATCGCCCGGGCGCGGTCGGAGGCCTCGTCGTCGGCTACGCCCTGGATCGTGAACACCTCCGCCACCTGGTCGCCGATGTGGATCGTCGGGTTCAGCGCCGAGGTCGGGTTCTGGTAGACCATCGAGACCCGGTCGGCTCGCAGCTTGCGGACGTCGGCCTCGCTCATGGCCAGCAGGTCCTCGCCGGCCACGTGGATCGAGCCGCTGCTCACGCGGCCGTTGCGCGGCAGGTAGCGCAACGCGGCGAACGCGGCGGTCGACTTGCCGCAGCCCGACTCCCCGACGAGCCCGTAGGACTCGCCCTCGGCGATGTGCAGGGTGACGCCGCGCAGCACCCGCTTCCAGTTGCCCGGCGACCCGGTACTCGACCTCGAGCTCCGTCGAGCTCGAGCGCGTGGGCGGTGGTCGGTGGGGCGGTCGCGCTCATCGCTCGAACGCCTTGGCGATGCCGTCGGCGAGCAGGTTCACGCCGATGACGAGGCTGGCGATGGCCAGCGACGGGAACAGCACCGGCCACCAGTAGCCGCCGCTCAGGACTCCGTAGTGCTCGTAGACCTGCAGGCCCCAGTCGGGCGCCGGCGGCTGGATGCCGAAGCCGAGGAAGCTCAGTGTGGCCACCGTGAAGATCGCGTAGCCGAGGCGCACGGTGAACTCGACGAGCACCGGACCCATGACGTTGGGCAGGATCTCGGCGAACAGCACGTAGGACGTCCTCTCGCTGCGCAGCTGCGCCGCCGCGACGTACTCCATCTCGCGCTCCTGCAGCACCGCGGCGCGGACGGTGCGGGCGATGATCGGCGCGAACACCATGCCGACGACGATGATCACGGCCCACTTCGAGGTGCCGAGGGCGACGATCGCCAGCAGCGCGATGATGACGGTCGGGAGCGCCAGGATGGCGTCGATGAAGCGGCTGAGCACGTCGTCGACCAGGCCGCGGAAGTAGCCGGTGACCAGGCCGAGCGTGGTGCCCACGACGGTGCCCAGGACGGTGGCGGCGGGGGCGACGATCAGGATGTCGCGGGCTCCGACGATCACGCGTGACAGCACGTCGCGCCCGACGCGGTCGGTGCCGAACAGGTGCTCGGACGACGGGGCGGCGAGGTCGTTGAGCGGGTCGGTGGCGTACGGGTCGTCGGGCGCGAGCGTCTCGCCGAGGATCGCGCACAGGACCCAGAACCCGACGATCAGAGCGCCGGCGATGAACGTCCCCGAGTGCGTCAGCAGCCGCAGACGGTCGCGCTGGGCGGCGCGGTCCTGATCGGCGGCGGGGGTCGGCGAGGCGACGGGCGCCTCGGGGATCGGCCGAGGTGTCGGAGGCGGTCATTCCTGGCTCCCCAGGCGCACGCGCGGGTTGAGGACGGAGTAGGCGATGTCGGCCAGCAGCGTGGCCACGAGGTAGACGATGCCGACGACCAGGATCGCGCTCTGCAGCAACGGGTAGTCGTGCTGCTGGGCGGCGCGGAACAGCGCCTGGCCGAGGCCGTTGTAGTTGAAGATCACCTCGATCACCACCAGGCCGCCGATCAGGTAGCCGAGCTGGGTGGCCACGACGGCGATCGTCGGCAGCAGCGAGTTGCGCAGGACGTGACGGCGAACGACCGTCCGCCGCGGCAGCCCCTTGATGATCGCGGTGCGCGTGTAGTCGGCGTCGAGCGACTCGATCGTGCCCGCGCGCGCCATCCGGGCGATGTAGCCGAAGAGCACGAACACCAGGCAGATGGCGGGCAGGATCAGGTGGCTGAGCTGCTTGAGGAAGCCCGATCCCGGCGGCGCCGTCGCCGTGGCGGGGAAGATCCCCAGGGTCAGGGCGAAGACCAGGATCAGCAGCACGGCCCACACGAAGTCGGGCACGGCGGTCGCCGACAGGCCGCCGATCGAGATGATCCGGTCGCGGACGCTGCCCTCGTTGAGAGCCGCGTAGACGCCGCCGACGACGGCCAGCGGGACGACGATGATGAACGCCAGCACGGCGAGCTTGGCCGAGTTGACCAGCGCGTCCCCGATCACGTCGACGACCGGGCGGCGGAAGGCGAGCGACTCGCCCATGTCGCCGGTGACGGCGCTCGTGATCCAGTCGCCGTACTGCACGAACAGCGAGCGGTTCGTCCCCAGCTGCTCGTTCAGCGCGTCGACCGACTTCTGGTCGGCGAGCGGGCCGAGGATGCTGCGCGCGACGTCGCCCGGGAGCACCTGGGCGCTGACGAAGACGAGGATGCTCAGCAGCAGCAGCGTGACGACGCTGAGCACGAGGCGCCTGGCGATGAAGCGTCGCATGACGAGTCGCTAGGCCTCGAGCAGCCCGGCGCGGCTGACGTCGGTGTGGCCCATGGCGTTCGTCTCCACGCCGGCGATGTGGTCCTTCGCACCCGACAGGAAGTAGTAGAAGTACGTGAACATGATCGGCGTCTCGTCGAGCAGCAGCTCCTGGATCTGCCGCGACACGCGGCGCTGGGTGTCGAGGTCGAGCGCGGCGGTGTAGTCCTTGACGAGCTTGTCGTAACGCTCGTTCTTGAAGTGCGCACCGTTCCACGTGCCTTTGCTCAGCAGCGGGGCGCCGAGCAGCACGTTGGGCACGCCGCGGTGGCCGTACTCGGTGATGCCCATCGTCGAGTCCAGCCAGCGCGACTTGCCGAACACGGCGTCGCCGTAGTAGGTGGCCGCGTCGGTGACGCTGAGCCGGACGCGGATGCCGGCGGCCCGCGCGTCCTGCTGGATGAGCTGAGCGAGGTCGGGCATCTCGAAGCCCTGCCAGGTCTCGAGCGTGACGTCGAAGCCGTCGCCCTTGCCCGCGGCCTCGAGCAGCTGCTTGGCCTTGGCCACGTCCTGCTGCGCGCTGGGCGACCTTGGCCGTCGACTTGTAGACCGGGGCGAACGGGCTGTCGTTGCCGAAGTCGGACTTCGTGTCGAGCAGGCCGTCGACGAGCGCGCGCCGGTTGACGAGCAGCGCCATCGCCTGGCGCACGCGCTTGTCGCGGAACGGCTCCTTGTCGGTGCGCATGTGGACCTGGCGGTGCGCGGAGGCCGGGAGCTCGGTGGTGATCACGCTGTCGTCGGTGAGCAGCGCCTTGCCGCCCGAGACCGAGAACTGGACGAGGACGTCGACCTCGTTGCCCTGGAAGCCGAGCACCTGGGCCTGCTCGTCGGAGTAGAAGACGACCTCGGCCTTGTCGGCGATCGGCAGGCGGCTGCGGTCCCAGTACTCGGGGTTCTTCACGAGCGAGACGCCGACGGCTGGGCGGAAGCGGTCGAGCTTCCACGGCCCGGTCCCGATGAACGTCTTCTCCCAGTCGCCGTCGTAGTTCTTCGGCAGGATGATCGCGTTGTAGTTGTCCGAGCTGACGATGTTGGGGAAGTTGCCGTTCGGCGCGTCGAGCTCGAAGCGCACCGTGCTGTCGTCGATCGCCTTGCTGTTGCCCTTGGACAGCACGCCGGCGAGGGCCGACAGCGCGTTGGAGCCGTTGTCGGGATCGGCCAGGCGGTCGAGCGACGTCGCCGACGTCCTCGGCGGTCATGCGGCTGGCCGTCGTGGAACTTGACGCCCTGGCGGATCTTGAACGTCCACTCGCTGCCGTCCTCGTTGGGCTTCCAGCTCTCGGCCAGGCGCGGCTTGGTGTTCAGCTCGCGGTCGGACCACACGAGGTACTCGCCGGTCTGCCCGAGGACGACGAGGCCGCCCTGGTTGTTGACCGTCACCGGATCCAGCGCGCCGGCCGGGGCGATCAGGCCCATGCGGACCGTGCCGCCGGGCTTCGGCGTGCCCGTCTGCGGCTTGTCGACCCGCTCGATCTCCTCCTTGCTCACCCCGCAAGCGGAGGCCAGGAAGCCGAGCATCGGGAGCGACATGCCGACCATCGAGCCGCGGCGGACGAACTCGCGACGGTTGATCTTGCCCGCGCGCAGCTCGTCGATCAGGTGGTTCTCGAGCGGGCTGCTGCGCGCCCGGACCTCGTCGACCTGGCGCTGGACGTCGCCCACTGTCGCCCCCATCCTCTAGATGGACCCTTGTTCCGCAGGTGGAACGGCGGCTAGCGTATAGCCCGTCATCCGTGGTGGTCAAGGGCCGGGTCCAGAGGCCCGCAACGTCCGACGAGAAGGGCCGCCGATGTCCCATCAGCCGACTGCGATCCAGTCCCCGAGCGCCGCCAACGGGCGGGCCGCCCGGTCCCCAGGCGTGCACGCCGCGCTCGCCGTGATCGAGCTGCTGGTGGCCGAGGGCCCGCTGCCGCTGGGCGACATGGCGCGCCGGCTCGACCTGCCCAAGAGCACGCTGCACCGCAGCTGCGCCATCCTCGTCGAGCGCGGCTGGGTCATCCGCGACGACGCGGGCCGCTACGAGCCCGGCGTGCGCGCCATCGGGCTGGGCACGAGGGCGAGCGACCTGCCGATCGTCACCGGCTTCCGCCGCGTGGTGGCCGAGGTGATGAGCCGCCACGACGAGACGGTCTGCCTGGCCGTGCTCGACGGCGGCGACTCGGTCTTCATCGCCATCGAGGAGACGACGCAGGCCGTGCGCCTGATCACCTGGGTCGGGCGCCGGACGCCCGCCTACGCATCGGCCAGCGGGCGGGTCCTGCTCGCCGGCCTGCCCGCCGCCGACGTCGCCGCCGACGCTGGGCGACGTCGAGCTCGTCACCCCCACCGGCCGCCGGCTGCGCGGGCCGGCCGAGCTCGAGCGCATCCTCGCGCGCGTCCGCCGAGACGGCCTGGCCGAGAACCACGAGGAGACCGCGCTCGGCCTCTACACCGCGTCCGTGCCCGTGACCAACGAGGCCGGCACCGTGCTCGCCGCGGTGACCGTCTGCATCCCCACGTCCCGCCTGACCCCGGCCCGCCGCGCGGAGATCCTGCCCGACCTCGTCACCGCGGGGGAGACCCTGTCGCGCGACGTGGCGTGGCTGGACGCGTATCACGCGCGGCGCCGGTGAGGTCGGCGCCCGGCGCTCGCGGTGGTCGGGGCTCGCGGTGGGTTGAACCGCCGCACCGAGGGAGGTCAAGCCATACGCCCTCGGGCGAGGCCATGCCCACGCGAGGCGACTGGTGCCGCATGCCGTCGCTACCGCCCTCGGACCGCGCAAAGACGCGCCGCGAGGGCATCCTCCCCCTCGCCGCCCTGGCCGGCACCCACGCGGAGCGTTCGCGGCGAGACCGGGCGCCGCCTCACGCCCCTACGCCGCCGCGGCCAGCGTCGCCTTCTCCACCCGCCCGTCCGCGTGCACGAGATGGGCGTCGTCCTCGCGGCAGATCACGCGCGCGGCGCTCGACCCAGTGGCCTGGGCGGCGATCAGCGCGGCGGCGATCCGGTGCACGTCGCGGACGAGCCCGAAGCGGAACAGCGAGCGGGTCTCGTTGGCCAGCCGGCCGTCGCCGACGCGCAGCACGACGCGCAACTCTGGGCAGACCGACTTCACGGCCATGGCGATCGAGACGTTCTCGAGGTCGTCGTCGGTGACCGCGGCCAGCGCGAAGGCGCGTTCGAGCGACAGGCGCCGCAGCAGCGAGGGGTCCGCGCCGCGGCCGATGACCACGGGCAGGCCGGCCTCGCGGGCCTGGCCGACGTTCTCGCCGTCGGCGTGGTTGTCGACGGCCACCACGCCGATCCCGCAATCTCGCAGCAGCAGGCACAGCCGCAGGCCGACCTGGCCCATGCCGACCACGACGACGTGGTCGCGCCGCGGGACCGCGCGCCGGCCGACCAGGCCGGTCAGGCGGCGGTCGATGAGGCGGTTGACGATGCCGGCGGTGAAGAACGCCTCGAACACGAGCGCGAACAGCATGCTCACGCTGATGAAGACCTTGAACCAGCCCGGGCCGCCGCTCACCTTGTCGTTGGGGTCCACGGTGACGAGCGTCTTCGTCGCGCCGTAGAACGAGTCGATCACGTTCTGGCCGAGCACGATGACGCCACCGGCGGTCTCGACGAGCAGGACGACGCCCAGGCCGATCGCCCCGAACAGCAGCAGCGCGGCGCTCTTGTCGTAGGGGGTGAGCAGCGCGCGCACGAGGGCCTCGCCGTGGCGCCGGCCCGGGATCTCCACCGGGTGCTCCTGGACCTCGCTGCCGTCGGTGCGCACGCCGACCGGCGTGTCGCCGTCCATGCGCACCGCACCGAGCGACTCGTCCAGGCACGGTCCGGCGAGCGTCGGCGCGACGATGTCGGCCATCGAGGTGGTCTCGCAGTTGTCGAGCTGGGTGCGCAGCTGCTCGGCTGTCGTGGGGTCGAAGATCGTGACCAGCAGGCCGACCTCGGACGAGATGTCGCGGACCATGAGCGCCATCCGCAGCGCGAACGCGTCGTCGCGCGACACGACGACGGCGCGCGCGACCTCCCCGCGCTCGAACACGGCCGCCACCTCGCGGTCGCTCGGATGCGGCAGGCGCACGACCTCGGCCTCGAGCGCCTCCAGGCCCCGCCACACCTCCTCGGCCAGGTCCTCGTCACCGATCAGCAGAATGGGCGCCGCCACGCCGCGAGACTAGGGCGTCGGCGATCTCCGTGCGTCGCAGTCGCCGACCGGGCTGGCGCGCTTTGGACTTGACCTCGGTCTCGGCGACCGGCGATGGTGAGGCCGACGACCGGTTGGCGACCGACGGAAGGGAGCGCAGTGGGCGACGACGGACGGCAGGACGGCTACGAGCCCAACGGCGACCGGGGTCTCCAGGACGAGTTCGTCGAGCGCTGGCGGACCAACGCCTACGGCTGCTTCTCCTCGGGGCACAAGTTCTGCCGCGAGGTGTGCCCGGTGATGCAGGTCACGCGTAACGAGAACCACACGCCGACGGCCTTCCACGCGAACATCGTCGCGATGGAGAAGGGCCTCGTCGACGTGGAGGACGTGGCCGACGACTACGTCCACTGCACGCAGTGCGGGGCGTGCGAGCTGCGCTGCCCCAACACGCTGTTCACCGGCGACTTCTACCGCCACCGGACGCGCACGGTCGACGTCGTCAAGGCGATGCGCGCGCTCATGGTCCAGACCGGCAACGAGCGCGATGGCTGGAAGCTGTGGAACGAGCGCCTGGCCGAGGGCCACAACGAGCCGGTGCTCGGCGACGTTCCGGTCTCCCAGGAGCACGTCGCCGACTGGGCCGACGGGCTCGACATCCCCGTGGGCGGCGAGACGATCCTGTTCGTCGACTGCGAGGCGGCGTTCTACCGGACCTCCTACACACGCGCCTTCGCGCAGCTCCTGCAGCGCGCGGGCGTGGAGTTCGGGCTGATGCGCGAGCAGTGGTGCTGCGGCGGGCCGGCGGCCGAGATGGGCTACGTCGACCTGGCCCGCAAGCACGCCGACCACAACGTCGCCGACTGGCGCGCGGTCGGGGCCAAGCGGATCATCGCGCCCGACCCGCACGACTTCATCGCCTTCACCGAGGACTACCCGCGCTACTACGGCGAGGACTACGAGTTCGAGATCGTCCTCGGGGTCGAGCTGGTCAACGACCTGGTCAAGGAGGGGCGCCTGGAGCTCACGCGCCCGGTGGACCGCGTCGTCACCTACCACGACCCGTGCCGGCTGAACAAGCGCAAGGGCGTCCACGCGGCGCCGCGCGAGCTGCTGCGGGCGGTGCCCGGGCTGACCTTCAAGGACGTCGACCACGTCACGCAGTGGTCGTACTGCTCGGGCGGCGGCGGCGGGCTGCCGATCGAGAAGCCGGAGATCACCGAGGAGATCAGCCGCCGCCGCGTGGCGCGCGCGCAGGCGCTCGAGGTCGACACGCTGGTCAGCGCGTGCCCGTGGTCGGAGCGCCCGCTGTCGAAGGCCGGCGCCGACGCCGAGCAGCCGCTCGACGTGCTCGACCTGTTCGAGCTCGTGGCCGAGTCGGCCGGGATCGAGGCCGGCGGGCACACGCACGGGCCGGCGCGGGAGGCTCGCACATGACCGTCGCCTTCAAGAGCGCGATCGACGAGGCGGTGATCGACGAGCTGCGCGCGATCATCGGCGACGACGACCGCGTGCTCGACAACCTCAGCTCGCGGGTCAACCGCACCCGCGTGCCGGCGCCGTTCCCGGTGCACCGCTGGGCCGACCACATGCCGGACGTCGCCGTCCTGCCGCGCACCGCGCAGGAGGTGTCCGAGGTCGTCAAGCTCGCCAACCGCCTGCGCATCCCGGTCGTCCCGCGCGCCGGCGGAACCGGGCTGTCGGACGGCGCCGTCCCGCTGCGAGGGGGGATCCTCGTCGACGTCAAGCTGATGAACCGCATCCACGAGATCGACCTCGTGGACCGCACGGTGACCGTCGGGCCGGGCATCAACATGCTCAAGCTCAACGAGGAGCTCAGGCCCTACGGCGTCTTCTATCCCGACGACCCGGCGTCCTATCCGTGCTCGCTCGTCGGCGGGCGGATCGGCACCGGTGGGTGGTCGCTGCTCGGCGCGCGCTTCGGCCACACGCGCGACCTGGTGATCTCGATGGAGGTCGTCCTGCCCACCGGCGAGATCGTCGAGATCGGCGAGGGCGGCGGTCGCAAGCTGCGCCGCTCGTCGACGGGCTTCAACCTCAAGCAGCTTTTCACGGGCCATCAGGGCACGCTGGGCATCTGCACCGAGGCGACGCTCGAGCTGGCGCCGCGCCCGGAGGTCGAGTTCGCCGCGTTCTTCGCCTTCGACGACTACATGAAGGCCTGGCGGACGACCGGCACGCTGACCAAGTCGGGGCTGGCCACGCTCGCCGGCGTGGTGCTCTTCGACGAGTGGAAGGTCGCCTATCTGCGCCGCGACGACGAGGCCTACATCCCGCAGCCCGAGTCGGTCAGGGCGGTCGTCGCGGCCGCGATGTACGGCAGCCGGGCCGAGGTGACGCCGGCGTCCAGGCGCGTCATGGAGCTCGGGCGAAGCGACGGCGGGCGCTACCTCGGCGACGAGATCTCCTCCGGCGACTGGGCCTCGCGCCACGACCGCTACGCGACGCCGCTGCACGGCCGCTCCAAGGACGGCCAGGCGGTGATGATGTCCTGGCACTGCGAGGACGCGGCGCTGAACTACTCGGTGCTGCCGCAGGTCCGCGAGGAATGGCACGCGATCGTCGCCCGTTACCGGGAGCGCTGGGACATCTTCGACGACTGGGGGATGTTCGCCTACACGAGCGGGCCGGGCAAGCCGTGGGCCGACTACCTCGTCGAGATCGACGTGGGCATCTGGGAGGCGCGGATGGACGAGGAGAACTGGCGCGCGTGGGTGTCGTGCAAGCGCGAGATCTCCGAGGTGACGCTCAAGCACGGCGGCTCGATCACCGCCTGCCACGGCGCGACGCGGGAGGGCGACGCCGAGCTCGTGCCCACCGAGATGGGCAGCGCCTGGCAGGTCGTGAAGGCGATCAAGCGCGCGCTGGACCCCAACAACGTCATGAACCCGGGCAAGCAGTCGCTCGACGAGGCCTACGAGGTCGGGGACGGAGGTGGGCCATGAGCATCTTCCGCCTGGGCGAGCAGACGCCGCCCGAGTCCCAGCGCATCACCGACAGCGTGGTCATGCGCTTCGAGCACGTCTACGAGGTCGACCCGGAGCTCATGCGGCTCACCGGTCAGCAGGAGCTGCCTGCGTGGGACACGAGGCGCATCGTCGACAGCCGCTGGGAGCACCTGGACTGGATGCACAGCCACTTCGCCGACGACGTGTTGCTGGCCGGCGAGGAGTCCGAGACGATGCCGCCCGAGCCTGGCCACTGACACCGAGCGAAAGACGCGACGAAAGGACCCGACGATGGCCAACGGCATGCGCTTCAGCTACTGCATGCTCCCCGACTACCCGCTGGCGGAGTCGATCGAGATGATCCGCACGGCCGACGAGCTGGGCTTCTACGCCTGCTACTCCGTCGACGAGACGTGGCACAAGGACCTGTGGGTGGTGTTCGCCGCGGCTGCCGACAAGACCGAGCGGATCCGGTTCGGCCCGAACGTGACGCACGTCTTCCTGCGCGAGCCGACGCTGATCTGCCAGCAGCTGGCCACCCTCGACGAGCTGACCGGCGGACGCGCCGAGGCGGTGGTCTCGACCGGGAACTTCGGCCTGCTGGCGCAGTACGGCATCGACTGGGCCCGACAGAAGCCGCTGTCGCGGCTCAAGGAGGCGCTGCACGTGATGCGCACGTTCCTCGACGAGGGCGCCATCACGTTCGACGGCGACTTCTTCTCCTACAACGGGCTGTACACGTTCGCGCGGCCGGTCCAGGAGAAGATCCCGCTGCGGATGGGCGGCATGAAGGGCCCGCGCTCGTTCGAGACAGCGGGCGAGATCGCCGACGGGCTGCACCACGCGCTGTCCTACTCGCGCGAGGCCTACGACTACGTGGCCGAGCACGTGCGCGTGGGGACCGACCGCGCGGGCCGCGACTTCGACTCCTTCGACCTCGGCGCGTGGGTCGTAACGGTCGTCTCCGAGGACGGCGCGGCGGCCAAGCGGGCCGCGCGCATCCTCGTCTCGTTCTACATCTCGTCCATGCCCCCGGAGCAGCTCGAGCGCCACGGGATCGATCCCGACGAGCTCAAGCCGGTCGTCGAGGCGCTGGGCGCGGGCGATATCCCCAAGGCCGTCGAGCTGTTCAAGCCCGAGTACGCCGAGAAGCTGTCGCTGGCCGGGACGCCGGAGGAGGTGGTGGAGAAGATCCGCACGGACATCCAGCCGGCCGGGGTCAACCACATGATCCTCGCGCTCTCCGACGCCGGGCTCGTGAAGCTCTTCTCGGGCGAGGACGTCGCCGGCGTGCCGGACATCAACGGACAGCTCCGGCTCGTGGCCGAGCAGGTGACGCCCGCGTTCGAGCCCGCTGTGCACTGAGGTCCGGGCGGGGTGACGGCGTCCGCCCCGGTCGCCCGCACCCGCAGCGGGCGGCGATGCGTGCCTCGGGGTGGCGGTGCACCGCGCATTCAGGCAGACTGGGCCTACCGTGCCGGTAGAGGGAACCCTCGTCGAGACCGCTGGCCGGATTCGCGAGGCGCAGCGCGCCCGGGGACTGACCAACGAGGAGCTCGCCAGGCGCACCGGGGTTGCGCTGCGGACGGTTCTGCGATGGCGCAGGGGCGAGTCGCCGCGCCTGCCGAACCTCGTCCGGCTCGCCGACGCGCTGGACGTGCCGAAGTCCTACTTCATCCAGGACGTGGAACGCGACCTCACGCTCGAGCAGTTGGCGCAGGAGGTCGTCTCACTCAAGGAGAAGACCGAGGTGCTGGCTGAGCGTGTTGGAGATGTCGAGCGGCTGCTGCGCGAGCTGCTCAGCAAGCAGCGCGCCGACGCCGACAGGATCGAGGGTCGCTCCATCGACATTCCCCGCGACCTGGCCGCATCCGGCGTCAACTGACGGCGCACGTCAGCCGTTGGCCTCGCGCCAGCGCATGAACGCCAGCCAGGCCTGGACCTTCGGGCTGGTGGACCACTCGTTGAGGCTGGCGAGGAAGTCGCCTTCGAGCTCGCGCCTGAGGCTCACCGTCCAGTGGGCGGCCAGGACCTCCGGATGGCACGTGTGGCCACGCCTCTGGGCAGGCGACAGTGTCACCGCGCAGTCGGCGCACCGGCTGTAGCCGCTCGGGAACGTTGTCGCCATGCCAATAGCATGACTCAAATGTCACACGGATACACCCATTTGGGTACCGGTCGCGTTGGGGCCGGGCGGTTCGTGCTAAAGCCAAACGCCCGCGAGGTGCGCGAGGGTGTCCTCCCACGGCGGAAGCGTGCGAGGAGCGCCGGCGCGATCACGCGCCGATCGTGGCGCCGCGGCGACCTCCAAAGCGCTCGGCCCGGCCCGGCTCATGGTCGGCCGGGCGATCGCGCGCGTCGACCAGGCGTCGGAGCCGGAGCGCGACATGAAGGGCCAGCCGGTCCTCGGGGTCCTCGAGGTCTGCGTCGACGAGCTCGACCGCATGCTTCAGATGGCGGCGGAAGGTGTTGCGGTGCATATAGCCCGCGTGCGCCGCATCGTCGCGTCGAGGGAAGTCCAGCGCCAGCTCGAGCACGTTCGCGAGGTCGGTCCCGTTCTCGCCGTCGTAGGTGAGCAGGCGTCCGATGCAGCCCTTGGCGAAGCTCACCGCCCGAGAGCGGTCGAGGCCCTCGCTCAGCAGGTGGTCGAGGGCGAACCACCTCGCCGGCAGCACGAGCGTCGCGTCGGGAACGTGCGGCAGGTAGCGCCGGAGTCGCTGGAGCTCGGCCACGCGTCCCGGGAGCCGGGCCACTCCGACGCTCTCGTCGCCGGCGATCGCGCGGACGTCGCGATGGCCGAGCTCGCGGGCGTGGCCGACGAGGTCGCCGAGCCAGCGGTGAACGCCGGGCCGGCTGGCCGCACCCGACGCGCGATCCGGGAACAGCGCGACGACGGTCGCGTTGTCGAACGGCACCGTGACACTCCCGGGCGCGTGTCGCCGGGCCAGCAGGTCGACCTCACGCAGCGTCCTGGGCCCCGGGTGGCCCACCATCCAGACCAGGAGCGCCGGCCAGTAGCAGCCGGCCATCGCCATGCCCGCGGCCCGGGCCTCCCGGCGGACCGTCATCGGACTCATCGCACGGTCGGTGACGAGCCGGCGCGCGAGCGCGGCGCGGCGCTCACCGCGGACGGCGCTGGTCAGCGCGGCGCGCCGCAGCTGCTCGCCCACGAGCGAGACGACGAGCTCCAGCACTGCGCGCTGAGCAGGGCCGGGCGTACGCGCGGCGAGGAAGGCCAGCCGCTCGCACTCGCCGTCGATCGGGAACACGAGCCAGCCTGGCGCGACCACGACGGGCTCCTCGCCGACGCTGCGTAGCGCGGCCAGCGGTGGACCGCCGGGGGCGGACGCGGGCCTTTGCGCGAGACGCGAGCCGTCGGAGTCCAGAAGCAGCAGCGGCTGGCCGAGCTCGCGTCCGGCCGCTGCGACGAAGTCTCCGGGAGAGTCGGAGCTCGAGTGGAGCCGAGCAAGACTGCTGAATCGTTGAACCAGCTCGTCCGACGGTGTCGAGGGCACGCGCGCTCCCTCCGTGGGTCGCGGACTCGCGCTGATGGCGATCCTAGTCCCATGGCTGTGCCGATTGGGGTGCGGTTTGCACCGCGTTCGCTGACACGATTCGATCGCGCCCTCGCTTGCGCGGCATGGGTCGCAGGGGCGCATACCAGCGCGTTCAACCGCCGTCGCCGCGCTGCCCCTCACGTCGGGTGTCGCGGCCCGGGAGTGCGGTCCGCACCGGGCGCGTTGACCGAGTGGCCGGAGCGCAGGACGTTGGTCCCAACGGTCCCCCGATTCACGAGCAGCCGGCCGTCCGTCCACGGTCGGCGGCGGAGGAGGCATCGATGTTCCCCATCCCCGCGAAGGGAAGCGAGGCGCGCGAGCGCATGATCGCCGAGCATCGCGCGTGCATCGATTTCATGAAGGGCGTCGCCGGCTGCTCGATTCTGCGCACCGAGCGGCCGGGGAGCGCGATCGAGCCCTACGGCGGCATCCATGAGCAGATGGATCTGGCCAAGGTGCTCGTGCGCATGCGGGCGATGGCGCCCGGGTCCTATGGCGGCAAGTACGTCGTCGTCTGCACCGACGTCGACAAGAAGTGGCGTATCGGCCGGCTCTCCGGGGTCCGCGGCGTCCCACCCTCGTTCGTGAACGACTCGGTTTATACCGACGAGAACGAGATCCAGCACGACATCTTCCTGCTGCGGCTCGAGCAGTACCCCGAGACCGACGGGATGCCCAAGGACTTCCATGAGGGCTGGAAGCGCCACGACGACCACTGGGCGGTCAGCTAGCAGCGTCTGACCAGGACGAGCGACCTCCTCGAGGAGCACCTGATGAGCACCGGCAACGGCAAGGCCTTCATGCGGATCACCGCCTACGGTGACAAGTGGTCCGTGCAGCAGGGCGACACGATCCGCTTCCACGTCAACTGCGATGGGCCGCCGGTGTACGACGCCCAGCTCGTGCAGCTCATCCACGGCGACACGAACCCCGCCGGCCCGGGGTTCAAGGAGATCCCGCTGGATGCGCCGTTCAACGGTCGCCACGACGGCCGCCGGCAGGTCATCCACAGCGGCTCGCACGTGATCGTCGCCGACCGCCGCCCGCTGAGGCTGAACAGCTTCACGCTGCAGTGCTGGATCTGGCCCACGATGCCCACCAAGCCCGAGGGCTACTGGAAGCCGGGAGCGCAGGGCCTGGTGGCGAAGTGGTCGGAGAATCGCGGTTACGGGCTCTTCCTCGACGAGGACGGGGCGCTCGAGCTGCGCGTCAACGGCCAGCGCCTCACCACCGGCGTGCCCGTGCGCGATCGTGCCTGGCACTTCGTGGCCGCGACCTTCGACGCGGAGACCGGGCGCGCGGTCCTCCACCATGAGCCGCAGGTCCGCTACGCGCTCGATCCGGTGGTCGAGCCCGCCGAGGCGACCTTCGACGCGCGGATCGAGCACTCCGATGTGCCGCTGGTCATCGCCGGCTACGTCGAGCGCCGCGACACCGGCCCGCTCGGGCGCTCCTCGCCCGTCCCGGGCGTGATCCTCGGCGGCGACTACAACGGCAAGCTCGACAGCCCGCGCCTGTGCGACCGCGCGCTGAGCCGGCTGGAGATCGAGACGTTGAAGCTCGGCGCGCGCCCGGAGCTCGACGAGCGCCGCGGGCCGGGCCCGACCGGCGACCTGTCGACCTGCCTGGTCGCGTCGTGGGACTTCTCCGACGGCATCTCCACCCGCCAGGCGGTCGACAAGGGGCCGTACAAGCTGCACGGCGACGTGGTCAATCTGCCCCACGCGCGCGATGACCGGCTTCAACTGGCGGGGCGATCGAGACCAACTGGCAGCACGCCCCGGAGGAGTACGGGGCGATCCACTTCCACGACGACGACCTCGACAACGCGCGCTGGGACGTCGACTTCGAGTTCCAGGTGCCCGAGGACCTCAGGAGCGCCGTCTACGCGGTCAAGCTGACCTCGGGCGAGGGCGACGAGGACTATGTCCCGTTCTTCGTGCGCCCGCCGCTGGGCGTCTACACGGCCAAGATCGCCGTGATCATGTCGACGATCGACTACATGGCCTACGCCAACGAGCACCTGGCGGCCAACGCTGCCGGCGCCGAGCTGCTCGTCTACCGGATCCCGATCATGCAGGCCCAGAACATGTTCCTGGCCGAGCACCGGGAGTACGGCGGCTCGATCTACGACACCCACACCGACACGAGCGGCCTCTGCCTTTCCTCGCGCCTGCGCCCGGTGCTCAGCATGCGACCGAAGTACGACCACTTCCTCATGCAGGCCCCGTGGCAGTTCCCGGCCGACCTGCACCTGATCGACTGGCTCACCGAGATGGGCTACGAGTTCGACGTCATCACCGACGAGGACATCAGCTACGACGGGCTCGAGCGGATCGAGGGCTACAACGTCCTGATCACCGGGAGCCACCCCGAGCACAAGGACGCCAACTACCTCGACGCGATCCACGCCTACAAGGAGCGCGGCGGGCGCTTCATGTACATGGGCGCCGACGGCTTCTACTGGATCCACACCTTCCACCCGGCCTACGGACGCGGCGAGGTCACCGAGATGCGCCGCTGCGAGTCCGGCATCCGCACCTGGCGCGCCGATCCGGGCGAGTACCACCACCAGTCCAATGGCCAGCTCGGCGGCATGTGGCGCTACGTCGGCCGCTACCTGCACTCCGTCGCGGGCACCGGCATGTCGAGCGAGGGCTTCGACATCGGCTCGTACTACACGCGCACGCCGGAGTCCAACGACCCGCGCGTCTCGTGGGCGTTCGAGGGCATCGGCTACGACGAGCGCCTGGGCGACTTCGGCCTCGTCGGCGGCGGCGCCGCCGGCACCGAGCTGGACATCGTCGACACCACGCTCGGCTCGCCACCGCACACGCTGCTCGTCGCGACCTCGGCCGGCCGCCACACCGACGGCTACCTGCTCGTGATGGAGGACTTCGGCTTCAACCAGGCCGGCCTGACCGGCACCGAGCATCCGCGCGTGCGGGCCGACATCGCCTACCACGAGACGCCGAACGGCGGCGCCTGCTTCGCGTTCAGCTCGATCGCCTACTGCGGCTCGCTGTCACACAACAACTACGAGAACAACATCTCGCGACTGACCAAGAACGTGCTCGACCGCTTCATGCAGGACGGGCCGCTGCCCGAGCCGCCCGCCGACGCCGTGATCCACCGCGGCCGGCTCGCCTACGACCCGGAGCTCAACCGAAAGCGCGTCGCCGCGCTCGCGCCGAGGGGCTCGTAGCGCGGGGCGTGGGGGGCCATCGCGATGTCGGTCACCGTGCTGCCGATGGCGAGTCCGCCTGCGCCGGCCCAGACTGAGCTGCGCGAGCTCGCCCTCGAGGACGAGCGCATCTGGACGCGCCGCTGGGTGTGCGCCGGGGTCGGAGCAGCAGATCCCGAGCGCGGGCGACCTCCTACCAGCCACCGTCGGCCACCATGGGCTGCACGTCCAGCGCCTGCCCGACGGTGGGCTGCGGGCGGCGTTCAACGTGCTCCAGTACGGCTCGTGCTGGACGATCCCCGCGCAGTGCGGCCACGGTCACAAGACGGACTGCCCGTACGTCTCCTGTGCCCACTCGCTCGACACCGATGCCCTGCTGGCGCAGGACGGCGCGCCCACGCCGGAGATGCGTCAGTTCATCGGCTTCAACCCGCTCAAGGTCGCCGATGTGCCGGTCCGGACCGTGGGCCCGCTGATCTTCCTGACCCTCGCCGATCCGGCGCCGGCGCTGGACGAGCAGCTCGGCGGGCTGGGGGCAGCGGCCCGGCTCGGGGCTCTCGGGCGGCTGCCCACGTCGCGCGCTTCTGGGCCGAGCTCGACTGCAACTGGAAGCTCGCGAGCGACGCGCTGTTCGAGGCGCTGGGTGCGCCGGCGGACGGCGGGCGGTCGGAGTATCGCCTGGCCGGCGGCTACGGTCGTGCCGGGCACGGCCACCAGCCACTGCGAGCTTTGGGAAGCGGGCGCAGCGCCGGCGCCGGAGCCGCCGCGACGGCGAGGGCGAGGGCGACATACGGCTGTTGCGCGCATTCCCGAACGTTGTGCTGGCCGTGCTCCCCAACCACGCGGCCGCCATCGTCGTCAAGCCGACGAGGCTTCACGGCGTGACCCTCGTGGTCGCGCTGTTCGCGCGTCGCCGGGGGGACACGGCGCAGGACGAGGAGGCGGTGACCGCGCTCGTCGCCGGCTGGCGCGCGGTCATCGGTGAGGCGCGCGCCCGTTCACGGGCCTTGGGCCCCGGAAGCGGCTCGCCGATCCTCATGGATGCACGCGCCCGCCTCGCCGACGAGTGGGGCATCGGCGGGGCGGCCACGCCGACCTGAGGAACCCGATGGAGCCCGCGCTGCGCGAAATCGTCGCCGGAGCCAGCCGCCGTGGCGTGCCGGACCCCGTCGTGGCGCTTCGCCATGCGCGGTCGCGGCGGATTGGCCTCGGGCGCGAGGACCTGCGCGTGCTCCTCGCCCTGGCCGGGGCGCCCGAGGTCTTCGCCGCCCCCGCGTTCATCGCCGATTTCCTGTGCGCACACCTGCGCGCGCGGCGCGTGCGACCGCGCCTCATCGTCGACCTCTGGGCGGCGGCGGGCTGGATGCTGCCTCCGCTGGTGGACGCGCTGCGGCCCGCGCGGGCGATCGGGATCCTCCCCGACGGTCGCAGCGTCGAGCTCGCCGAGCTGCTCCACCCCACGGGCCGGATCGTATGGCGTACGGATGCACCCGCTGGCGCAGCCGCCCTCGAGCCCGGCGTGGACGTCGTCCTCGGCTGCCCGCCGTGGCGGTGGCAGCCAAGGCCGTTCCGCATCGATACCGCGGACGGTCCCCTCGTCCTGGCCGAGGACCCGGCCAACGTCGCGCTGCTCGAGGCGTGCGCGCGGCTGGCGTCGGACGGCATCGGCCTGTTCATCGTCGGCCCCGGCTTCGTCATGCGACCCGGGCGGGGAACCGCGTTCGCGAGCCTCGAGCGGTTCGGGCTGTCCCTCCAGTTCCTGCTCGAGCTGCCGCGCGGCATCTTCTCCCCCGACAGCGGCTCGGGGCGGCTGCTGATCGGGATCGGTCCTGCGCCGTGCCCGGCACCGCTCATCGACGCCCTCACGCCCGACCCGCACCGCACCGCCGCCCTGCTCGCTGCGCTGCGGCGGGCGCCGGCCCCCGAGGCCGCGGGAGGGGATCGGAACGGCGTGGGTGTTCGGGCTCCGGCTGCTGGAAAGCTCAACGCGTTGTGAAGCGAGACTCGGCACAGGGATCTGAAGGAGGAGATCGCATGGCCGTCCAACTCCCGTCCATGGAGGAGCAGATCGCGCGCGAGCACGCGGCATACCTCCAGGTCGAGCGGCACATCTTCGAGACCGACGTCAAGCCACGCGTCACGCGGGCGATCATCGACGAGCATCGCGAGCGGCCGATCGGCAAGCACAGCGACGAGCTCGAGCGGGTCCTCATCTACCTGCGCAAGCACCATCTCGAGATGCCGGGCAAGTACATCCTCGTGTGCACCAAGCCGCATGAGGAGTGGCGCGTCGCGACGCTGTCGGGCAAGCCGAGCGCGCCACCCGAACTGCTGCCCGACAGCTTCCCGGACCGGTATGAGGCCGAGCACGGCCTGTTCCTGAAGCGGCTGGCAGACAGCGGGCTCGCGCCCGTGAGAAAACGGGGGCGGAGATGAAGGTCATCGGATACAGCGACGAGCTGAGCGCGTTTCCCGGCGACCGGGTGAACTTCTTGGTGAGCTGCGACACCGAGGGCTACCACGCCGACGTCGTCAAGCTCATCCACGGCGACACGAACCCGGATGGGCCGGGGTTGAAGATCGAGTCTGTCCGAACGGATGTCGACGCCGACTTCCCGGGGCGGGTGCAACAGGTGTACGCCGGCTCCCATGTGCTCGTCGACGATCATCCCCGCCTGCGCTTGAGCACCGAGTTCACCCTGCAGGTCCTGCTCTGGCCGACGATGCCGACCAAGGCCGAGGGCTACTGGAGGCCAGGGGCCCAGGGTCTGGTCACGAAGTGGGACGGCTCGCGCGGCGCCGGCTACGGGCTCTTCGCCGGCGAGGACGGCTGTCTGGAGGCGTGGCTCGGCGACGGCGCAGGGAACGTTCAGCGCGTCTCGTCGGGCAAGCCGCTGCTGGCGGGCTGCTGGTACCTCGCCGCCGTATCGGTCGGCGGGGGGAGCGTCACGCTGCACCAGGAGCCGATCGTGACTGCGGCGAATGGCCGCTTCGCCCTCGCCACGTCCTTGGAGTCGACCGCCGCGATCGTCTCCGAGCAGGCGCGCGTGACGGCGCTCGCCGACAACGCGGTGCCGCTCGTGATGGCGGGGTTCGTCGAGCGGCTTACCGACGAACCCGTGGGCGTGGTCGTCGGCGGGCACTACAACGGCAAGCTCGACCGCCCGCGCGCTCACGCCGCGGCGCTCGGGCGCGAGCAGGTCGGCCTTCAGATCGAGGCGCCCACCGGGCCGGCGCTGGTCGCCGCATGGGACTTCCAGCAGGAGATCACGCGCCACGGCATCCGCGAGACCCGGCGGATCACCGACGTGTCGGCGAACCGCCTGCACGGTCGCACGGTGAACGTGCCGACCCGCGCGGTCACCGGCTACAACTGGCAGGCCCGCGAGCAGAACTTCATCCATGCACCGGACCAGTACGGTGCGATCCACTTCCACGACGACGACCTCGATGACGTTCGCTGGCAGGTCGACTTCACGCTCACGGTCCCCGACGAGCTCCCGTCGGGGCTCTACGCGGCCCGCCTGCGGGCCGACGACGACACGGACTACGTGCCGTTCTACGTGCGCCCGCGGGGCGGGGACGAGAAGCGCATCTGCTTCCTTGCGCCGACCGCGAGCTACATGGCCTACGCGAACGACCACGTGACGCTCTGGGCGCCGCTCGCGCAGCTCTTCGTCGCGCGCGCGCCGGTGCTGTGGGAGGCCAACATCGTGCTATCGGGACGCCGCGAGCTCGGGCTCTCGACCTACGACGTGCACAGCGACGCCTCGGGCGTGGCGTACTCGACGCGGCTGCGGCCGATCCTCAACATGCGGCCCGGCTTCAGGCACTGGCTGTCCCCGTCCCTGTGGCAGTTCAACGCCGATCTGCACCTGATCGACTGGCTGACCGAGATGGGCTACGAGTTCGACGTGGTCACCGACCAGGACCTGCACCACGAGGGCGTCGACGTGCTGCGCCCCTACCGCGCCGTGCTCACCGGATCGCATCCCGAGTACTACTCGGAGCAGATGCTCGACCACCTGCACGCCTACGTCGAGGGCGGCGGGCGGCTCATGTACATGGGCGCCAACGGCTTCTACTGGGTGATCAACTACGACCCCGAGACCAAGAACGTCATCGAGGTGCGCAAGGGGCACGGCTCGAACGCGTGGCGGTGCCGGCCCGGCGAGTTCCACCTGTCGTTCACCGGCGAGTACGGCACCCTGTGGCGCCACCGCGGGCGTGCGCCGCAGCGGCTGGTCGGTGTCGGCTTCGGCTCGGAGGGCTTCGACGTCTCCTCGTACTACCGGCGCACGGGCGACAGCGACGACGAGCGCATGGCGTGGATGTTCGAGGGGATCGAGCGCGGCGAGCGGATCGGCGACTTCGGGCTCGTCGGCGATGGCGCCGCAGGGCTGGAGCTCGACATCTACGACGCGAGCCTGGGAACGCCGCCCGAGGCGATGATCGTCGCCACCTCGGAGGACCACACCGACATCTACCTCGAGGTGCTCGAGGAGCTGTACTTCAACATCCCCGGAGCCGGAGGGAGCCAGAACGGCCGCGTCCGCGGCGACATCGTCTACTTCCCCACCACCAACGGCGGCGCCGTGTGGTCGGCGAGCTCGATCGCCTACTGCGGCGCCCTCTCCCACGACAACTACGACAACAACATCTCGAGGTTGACCAAGAACGTGCTCGACCGCTTCGCCTCCGACGAGCCGGCGCCGCTGGCCGCCGGGTCGTAAGCCGGTCCCACGGTCGCCGCCGCGGGGACACCGGCGCCCACGCGGGCGCCGCCCCGGCCATGGGCGTTGACACCCGATGCGCCGCGGGTCTACGTTGCGCGCACGACGCTCGGAAGGAGGTCCCATGCGCAACCCCGTCCGCAGCGAGACCGACGCCTTCTACCTGGCCTACGGCGGCGCTGCGGTGGTCGGCGCCTCACTCGCGGCGGGCGCGCTCGTCGCCCCGCTCGTCGGCGTTGCGTTGTTCGTGGGCAGCCTGCTCGGCGCGTTCTTCTGGGAGATCTCGACGAAGGATCCCGAGCGCCGCCGGCCGCTGCGCGAGGCAGCGTCCGAACGCCGTCATGGCCCGCCGGCTGCGCGGCGGAGGGTGCTCGTCATCGCGAACCGCACGCTGGAGGGCGACGAGCTGCGGTCAGAGCTCCGCCTCCGCGCTGCGGCGGGAGCCGAGCTCAACATCGTCGCGCCGATCCTTGCCTCGCGCGCCCACTACATCGCCTCAGACGTCGACAAGGAGCTCGGCGAGGCGCGCGAGCGCCTCGCCGCCGCGCTCGCCTGGGCGCACGCGGAGGGCATCGCCGCTGCCGCGACGGTCGGCGATCCCAACGCCGCGCTCGGCGCGATCGAAGACTCCCTGCGCGTCTTCGGCGCCGACGAGGTGATCATCTCCACCCATCCGCCCGGCCGGTCCAACTGGCTCGCGACGGGCATCGTCGAGCGCCTGCGCGAGGAGCTCGACGTTCCCGTCACGCACATGATCGTGGACCTCGAGCGGGCCGGGTCCACGAAACCGTGATGCCCGCGTCTCAGCCGGCGGCGAACTGACGGCGCCCGTCGCGATCGGACCAGGGTCGGAGGGGCTGGTACCGCCCTCGACGAGGGGGGTGAACTCGCGCGGGCGGGCGCGGCCCATGGTCTCCCGCCCGCCGAGCCCCGGGGCCGGCTAGGCCTTGACCGCGTCCTTCAGCTTGGCGCCCGCCGAGAAGCGCGGGCTGCGGGAGGCGGCGATCTGCATCGGCTCGCCGGTCGCCGGGTTCACGCCCTGGCGCGCGCTGCGGTGAGCGACGGAGAACTTCCCGAAGCCCGTGATGCTGACGTCCTCGCCGCGGGCGAGGCCCTGCTCGATCGCCTCGAGAACGGCGCCCAGCGCCTCTCCCGCCTGGGCCTTGCTCAGGCCCGCTCGGTCGGCGATCTGCTCGACCAGCTCATTCTTCGTCATGCGATCCTCCGGATTGACGGCATCTGCGGCGCGCATCGTAGGGGCAATGCCGGTCGGAACGCGGTCTCGTAGCGGCCACCGCTGGGGCATCCAGCCGCGGGTCGGCGTATGCACTTGACAGCATATACCGGCTCAGGCATCTTTGTCGCATCGTCTCCCCGGCCGCGTGGACCGCACTCGCAGACCCCCATCGGCGCGCCGCGCTCGAGCTGCTGCTCGACCGCCCGCGCTCGGTCACCGAGCTCGTCGAGCAGCTCGAGCTCAGCCAGCCCAGCACGTCGAAGCACCTGCGCGTGCTGCGCGAGGCCGGGCTCGTCACGGTGCGCCAGGACGGGCAGCGCCGCGTCTACGCGGTCGACCCGCAGCCGATGGCCGAGCTGCACGCCTGGCTCGCGCGCTACCGGCGGCTGTGGGATGAGCGGCTCGACGTGTTGGAGCGACGCCTGGACGAGATCGACGACCGGGAGGACCGATGAGCACCCACGGCACCTACATGACCATCGACGGCCGCCCCGCCGTGCGCTTCGAACGGCGCCTCGCCCACCCCGTCGACGCCGTCTGGCGGGTCGTGACCGATCCCGCCGAGCTCGCGCACTGGTTCCCCAGCGAGGTCGTCGTCGAGCTGCGCGCCGGCGGCGCGATGCGCTTCACGTTCGGCCCCGGCGCCGTCTACGACGGCGAGGTGGTCGAGCTCGACCCGCCGCACCTGTTCGCCTTCCTGTGGGGCGTGGACCTGCTGCGCTTCGAGCTTGCGCCCGACGGCGACGGCACCCGGCTGACGATGCTCCACGTGCTCAACGAGGAGGGCGAGCCCGCCGCGGCGAAGGTCGCCGCCGGCTGGCACCTGTGCCTCGACGCCATGGCGCGCCGGCTCGCAGGCGAGCACGATGTACGAGGCGCCGTCGGGGCCCTCGCCGGAGTGGCTCGCGCGTTACGAGGGCTACGTCGCCGCCGGCGTGCCCGCCGGCGCCGTGGTGCCCGGGCTCGACGAGGCGCGGAGGGCGTAGCGCGGGTGCGTCTGACGTCATCGCCGGGTGGCTGTCGGGGGTCGCGGGTGCGCGCGCTCGGCGAGCTCGCGCCCGTGGTTCGCATCTCACCGTGGCGCACGGTCAGCGTGCTCGACCTCGGCGAGAGCGAGGCGGCGATGCGGGATCCTGCTCGGCGGCGTTGACCACCGTAATCGGCGCCGAGGTCCCAGGCCATCTCCAGCTTGTCGTCCTCCGGGTCGACGGCGACTTCGGTCGCGCCCTGGATCTTGGCGTACTGCACCGCCAGATGACCCAGGCCGCCAACACCGAAGATCGCGCACGGCCGCGAAGGGCCGACCCCGGAGCGCTTGACCGCCTTGTAGACCGTCACGCCGGCCCGTCACGCCGGCGCAGACAGCGGCGCCGCGTCGAGCGAGTCCACACCGTCGGGCACCTTCACGACGTGGCGCTCATAGGCGGCGGCGTACTCGGCGTACCCGCCGTCGATGGAATGGCCGGTGTTGATCTGCGCCTCGTAGAGCGTCTCCCGGTCCGCGTTGCAGTAGCGGCAGTGTCCGCATGCGAAGCCGAGCCACGGGATGGCGACCCGGTCGCCCACGCTGCTCTCCTTGCCGGCGCCGGGGCACGAGCGCCTCGACGATCCACACGCCCCTCGTGGCCCGGGATCAGCGGCAGGGAGGCTTGATCGGCCAGTCGCCGTGCGCGGCGTGGATGTCGGTGTGGCAGAGGCCACAGACGTCGATCCTGACGAGCACCTGGCCGTCGCCCGGTACGGGCGTGGGGACGTTGTCGATGCTGCGGCTGGGTGAAGTCATGAACGACGGCGGCCTTCATGGTGCCGCCGCCTGCCTCTTGCTACCGCCTGCTCTTGCTAGGTGGTTGCGGGGCCGCGCGGCGCGGCGCGCGGCCCCGGTCAATTGCAGGGTCGCCCCGCTATGCGAGCTGGGCGACCACGGACTTGGTCTCGAGGTAGTTGTCGAGCGCCTGGTGGCCCATCTCGCGGCCCCAGCCCGACTCCTTGTAGCCGCCGAACGGCATCGCGGCGTCGAACACGCTGTAGCAGTTGATCCACACCGTGCCGGCGCGCAGGCGGTGGGCGGTCCGGTGGGCCTTGTTGATGTCGCGCGTCCAGATCCCCGATGCCAGGCCGAAGCTCGTCTCGTTGCCGCTGTGGACCACGTCCTCCTCCGAATTGAAGGGGATCGCGCACACCACCGGTCCGAAGATCTCCTCGCGCACGACCTTCATGTCGGGCGTGGTGTCGGTGAGCACGGTCGGCTCGACGAAGTACCCGCGGTCGCCCACCCGGCCGCCGCCGGCCGATGCGTGGGCCCCTTGCGTCGAGGCCCGACGACATGTAGCCGAGCACCTTGTCGCGCTGCTCCTCGGAGGTCAGCGGCCCCATCTGGGTGTCGGGGTCGATCCCCGGGCCGACCGTGATCTTCTTGGCCTCGTCGGAGATGCCCTGGACCACGTCATCGAAGACGTCCCTCTCGATGTACAGGCGCGAGCCGGCGTTGCAGCACTGTCCCTGGTTGAAGAAGATCCCGTTGGCCGCGCCGGGAATCGCCACGTCCATGTCGGCATCCTTGTAGAGCACCTGCGGGCTCTTGCCGCCGAGCTCGAGCGTGACCTTCTTCAGGTTGCCCACCGCGGCCTGCACGATCAGCCGGCCGACCTCCGTCGAGCCGGTGAAGGCGACCTTGTCGACCGCGTCGTGGGCCGCGAGCGCCGCACCCGCGTCCCCGAACCCGGTCACGATGTTGACCACGCCGGCGGGCAGCCCCGCCTCCAGCATCAGCTCACCGAGTCGCAGCGCCGACAGCGGCGTCTGCTCGGCGGGCTTGAGCACCACGGTCACGCCGGCCGCCAGCGCCGGGCCGAGCTTCCACGCCGCCATCAGCAGCGGGAAATTCCACGGGATGATCTGCCCGACGACGCCGACCGGCTCCTTGCGCGTGTAGGCGAGGAACTCCGACCCCGGCGATGTGACGTGCGAGAACGGGACGGTGTTGCCCTCGATCTTCGTCGCCCAGCCCGACATGTAATGGAACAGGTCGGCGGCCAGGGCGACGTCCGCCGCCTTTGCGACCGTCAGCGGCTTGCCGTTGTCGAGCGTCTCGAGCATCGCCAGCTCGTCGGCGTGGCGCTCGATCAGATCGCCGATGCGGTGGATGACCTTGCCGCGCTCCGACGGCGTCATCCGCCGCCAGTCCGAGCGCTCGTCGTCGAAGCACCGACGCGCCGCGCGGACGGCGCGGTCGATGTCCTCGGCCGCGCCGTGCGCGACCGAACCGAGGCTCTCCTCCGTCGCGGGGTTGAACGTCTCGAAGGTCCTTCCGGACGCTCCCTCCACCCATTCGCCGTCGATCAGGAGCTTGCCCGTCTTGCCGACGAGGTCCTGAACCCGGTGGTCGAGCTCTGCAACAGTCATATTTGATCCCGTCCAACCCCTGAAGTCAGCCCTCGAAAGGGCCGCACGGGGTTTGCGGCGATTGATTGGAGAACCAGACGAGGCGCTACAAGACCAGCCGTCGAGGGCAGGCCGAGCCGCGTCAAACTGAGGCTCCCGGACCACCGACCATAGCAGCAAACCGCACATGCCGAGGGGCGGCAGTCACGTCGCCCGACCGTCGCGCTCGGCGTCGCCCACGGGATCGGCGGGCGCCACTACCCCGACGGGCAGGCCGTCGAGCGCGAGCTCGCGCAGTCTGCGTGCCCGGTCCTGACGGTCGCTCATGGATCACCGACTCTGCTTCTTCGAGGGGCGCCCCGAGCCGGCCGCGGATCCCGGGCGCGAGTCGTCAGTCGGGGGTGAGAAGGCGGCTGCCCGCACCCCGCGGGGCGGCCCTCCACCTGCGACGTGCGGCTGACCCCCGTTGGAGCTTTGGTATCGCTCGACCTTGCCGTTGGTGCGCGGCGTGTAGGGGCGCGTGCGGAGGTGCTCGAGCGCCCGCGCGCGCAGCAGGGCGCGCAGCAGGCGCGCAGCGAGCGGTTGTGGACGTAGGTGAATGCGTTATCGGTCAGACGCTCGGCGACGATGCCACGCTCGAGGAACCAGTCCAGCGCCCGCTCGGTGAACGCCGTCACCGTGGCGGCCTTCTCGTCGTCGTGGATCTCGCTGTAGGCCAGGCGACTGCAGTCGTCGACGATCGAGTGCACGGACTCCCAGCCGACGCGTCGCGAGCGCTTGGTGCGATCAGCGGTCAGCGCGTGGCGGGGCGCGTCGAAGCGCCCGAAGCGCTTGGTGTCCATGTGCAGCAGGTTGCCGGGGCACGGCCACTCATAGCGGATGATCGGCGGGCGCTCGCTGGCCGGCGGGCGCGAGCAGCCGCCGCGCCGCAGCACGCGGTGGACTGTCGACTGCGGCCGGCCGACCTCGTCGGCGCGGCGGGTAGCTCGGGACCGCCCGCTGGCCCTCGGGTGGAATAGGATCGCGCTGCGCGAACGAGGAAGCCGGTGCGAGTCCGGCGCGGTCCTCGCCACTGTGACCGGGGAGCAAGCCCCATCGAAGCCACTGGGCCGGGTGCCTGGGAAGGCGGGGGGAGCGGAGATCCGGGAGCCAGGAGACTCGCCGCGCGTCAGATTCCTCGAGGGATGGGAGACGCCGGTGGACGGCACGCTGCTCGAAAACCCCGGTCCGCAAACCTGCAGACCGCCGGTGCACGGACGTCCCGAAGGGGGCGCCGCACGCGATCGCTGCCCCGGCCTGCTCGAGCTGCACCCGGCCGCCGACGGGATGCTCGCGCGCCTGCGGCTGCCCGGCGGGCGGGTGACGCGCGCGCAGCTGGCCGCGATCGGCGGGCTCGCGGCGCGCGGCAACGGGATCGTCGAGCTCACCTCGCGGGCCAACGTCCAGGTCCGCGGGCTCGCCGACGACGCCCCGGACGAGCTCGCCCCGTCGCTCGCGGCCGTCGGGCTGCTGCCCTCACCGGAGCACGAGCGCGTGCGCAACGTGCTCGCCGGCCCGCTGGCGGGCCGTCACCCGCGCGCGCGGCTGGCCGCCGACGAGATCGTGTCCGCGCTCGATCGCGGCCTGTGCGCCGACCCCGCGCTGGCCGAACTGCCCGGGCGCGTCCTCTTCCTCGTGGAGGACGGGAGCGGCGCCCTGCGCGGGGTCGCCCACGACGTCGCGCTCGCCCCTGCGCCGTCCGGGGACGCCGCGCTGATCGTCGACGGCGTCGACAGCGGCCTGCGCGCGTCGGGCGCCGAGGCGGCCGCCGCGCTGGCCCTGCGCGCCGCGCACGCGTTCCTGGCCGCCGCACGCGACCACGGGGGTCGCGCGTGGTCGGTGCGCGAGCTGCCCGCGGGCGCGACGGAGGTCATCGCCCGGCTGGACGGCGCGCCCCGTGCGGACGGCGCGGCCGGCCACGTGTCGTGGCCGTCGGCCCCCGCCGCTGGGCTGCCGCCCGGCCGCGCGCGGCAGCGCGACGGGCGCGTCGCCGTCACGGCGCTCGCGCCGCTCGGGCGTCTGTCGGAGCTTCAGGTGCGGACGCTCGGCGAGCTCGCGCCCGAGGTCCGCGTCTCGCCCTGGCGCACGATCACCGTGCTCGACGTTCGCGAGGACGACGGCGAGGCGGCGGGCGTCGAGCGCGCGCTGCGCGACCTCGGGCTCGTGCTCGAGGCCGACTCGGGCTGGGCCGGCCTGTCCGCCTGCGCCGGCCTTGGCGCGTGCACGTCGGCCCGGGCCGACGTCCGCGCGGCGGCGACCGCGCGCGCCGCGGCTCGCGGGCCCGCGGCGCCCGCCGAACACTGGTCCGCGTGCCCGCGGCGCTGCGGCGAGCGGCCCGGGACGCCGGTCGCCGTCGCCGTCGTCGACGCGGGCGTCGCCGTGCGCCACGGGGCCGGCGAGGGGCTCGTGGCCGACGTCGACGCGGCGCTCGGCATGCTGCGAGGCGGCGTGTGATCACCTACGAGCGCGACGGGGCGGCGATCTACCGCGAGTCGTTCGCCACCATCCGCGCCGAGGCCGACCTCAGCGGGCTCGACCCGGTGCTCGAGCGCGTCGCGGTGCGGATGATCCACGCCTGCGGCATGGTCGACCTGACCGACGACGTCGTCGCGTCGCCGCGCTTCGGCGAGGTGGCCCGGACGGCGTTGCGCGCGGGCGCTCCGATCCTGTGCGACACCGCGATGGTCGCGGCCGGCGTGACCCGCGCGCGGCTTCCGGCGGGCAACGAGGTCGTCTGCACCCTGGGCGAGCCCGACGTCCCGGCGCTGGCCGAGAGGCTGGGGACGACGCGCAGCGCGGCTGCGCTCGAGCACTGGCGCGCTCGGCTCGGCGGCGCCGTCGCGGTCATCGGCAACGCGCCGACGGCGCTGTTCCGCCTGCTCGAGCTGGTGGCGGAGGGCGCGCCGCGGCCGGCCGCGGTGATCGGCGTGCCGGTCGGCTTCGTCGGGGCGGCCGAGTCCAAGCTCGCGCTGGCCGAGCACCCCGCCGGGCTCGAGCACCTCGTCGTCCACGGCCGGCGCGGCGGCAGCGCACTGGCCGCCGCCGCGGTCAACGCGCTGGCCACGGAGGCGGAGTGAGCGGCGCCGGGCGACTGTTCGGCGTCGGTGTCGGACCCGGCGACCCCGAGCTCGTCACCGTAAAGGCGCAGCGCGTGATCGCCGCCGCGCACGTGGTCGCCTACCCGGCCAAGCACCACGGCGGGTCGATCGCCCGCCGGGCCGCGGAGCCGTGGCTCGCGGAGGGCCAGGAGGAGCTGGCGCTCGTCTATCCGGTGACGACGGGAGCGACCGACCACCCGGGTGGCTACGAGGGCGCGCTGCGCGACTTCTACGACGCGGCCGCGCGGCAGCTCGCGGCGCGCCTGGATGCGGGGCGCGACGTGGCCGTGCTGTGCGAGGGCGACCCGTTCTTCTACGGCTCGTACATGTACCTCCACGAGCGGCTCGCGCCGCGCTACGCGACCGACGTCATCCCCGGCGTGACCGCGTTCTCGGCCGCCGCCGCCGCGGCCGGCGCGCCGCTGGCCAAGCGCGACGACGTGCTCACCGTGCTCCCCGGGACGCTCCCGGCCGATGTCCTGGCCGAGCGCCTGCGCGGCGCCGACGCCGCCGTGGTGATGAAGCTCGGCCGGCGCTTCGGTGCCGTGCGCGACGCGGCCGGCCTCGCCGGCGTGGCCGAGCGCAGTGTCTACGTCGAGCGCGCCAGCGCCGAGGACCAGCGCGTGGCGGCGCTCGACGAGGTCGACGGCGACGTGCCCTACATGTCGCTCGTGCTCGTGCCCACGCGCAGGCAGGTCGGCGTGGAGCAGCACAACGGGCGCGGGTCGCTGGCCGTCGTCGGGCTGGGGCCGGCCGGCGCCCAGTGGCTGACCCCCGAGGCCAGCGCGGTCCTCGCCGAGTCGGACGAGCTCGTCGGCTACGGCCCCTACCTCGACCGCGTCCCCCATCGCGCCGGGCAGCGCCGGCACCGCAGCGACAACCGCGTCGAGCTCGACCGCGCCCGTCACGCGCTGGCGCTCGCCGCCGACGGCGCGCACGTCGCGGTCGTCTCGTCCGGCGACCCGGGCATCTTCGCCATGGCCACCGCCGTGCTCGAGGCCGTCGAGGCGGGCAACGGGCGGTTCGCGGGGGTCGACGTGCGCGTGGTGCCCGGGCTGTCGGCCATGCACGCCGCGGCGGCCCGGGTGGGCGCCCCGCTCGGCCACGACTTCGCCGTCGTGTCGCTGTCGGACCAGCGCAAGCCGTGGGCGGTGATCGAGCGCCGGCTCGAGGCGGCCGGCGCCGCGGACCTCGCGCTCGCGCTCTACAACCCCGCCTCGCGCACCCGCCGCGCGCAGCTCGAGCGCGCCCGCGAGGTGCTGCTGCGCCACCGCAGCCCCGCGTGCCCGGTCGTCGTCGCGCGCGACGTCGGCGGCCCGTCCGAGGAGGTGACGATCTCGACCCTCGGAGGCTTCGAGGCCGAGCGCGTCGACATGCGCACGCTGCTCGTGATCGGCTCCTCGACCACGCGCGTGATCCACGCGCCGGACGGTCGCCCGCAGGTCTACACGCCGCGCAGCTACCCGTCGTGAGCGGGCCGGTCGAGCCACTCGAGCGCCTGTCCGACGCTCGCCACCGCGAGCCCGCCGGGGCGCGGCGGGCGCGAGACGACGATCACGGCCAGGCCGCGCGCCCGCGCGGCCTCGAGCTTGGCCGCGGTGTGCGGGCCGCCGGAGTCCTTGGTGACGAGCACGTCGAGCCGATGCTCGTCGATCAGCTCCAGCTCGCCGTCGATCGTGAACGGGCCGCGGTCGAGCAGCAGCACGTGGTCGGTCGGGAGGGGCGGCTCGGGCGGGTCGACGCAGCGCACGAGGAAGAACGCCTCGCCGACGCCCGCGCCGGCGAACGCGGCCAGGCCCTGGCGGCCGGTGGTCAGGAAGACGCGCCGCCCGGCCTGTGGGATCAGCGCGGCCGCCTCCTCGAGCGTGGCCACGCGGCGCCAGTCGTCACCCGGCTCGCTGCCGAACGGCGCGCGCTCGACGCGCACCAGCGGCACGCCGGCCCGTGCGCAGGCCGCCGCGGCCGACGCGGAGATGCGCTCGGCGAACGGGTGCGTGGCGTCGACGACCGCTTCGACGCGCTCCCGGGCGAGGTAGGCCGCGAGCCCGTCCGCGCCGCCGAACCCGCCGACCCTGACCTCACCAGCGGGCAGCCGCGGGCGCGCGACGCGGCCGGCGAGCGTCGAGATCACGCGCGTGTCGGGCCGCTCGTGCAACGCGGACGCGAGCTCGCGGGCCTCGGCCGTGCCGCCGAGGACGAGCACGGTCCGGCTCATCGCGGCGGGGCCGCGTCGCGATGAGACGGGTCCTCGTCGTCGGCATCGGCGCCGGCGATCCCGAGCACCTCACCGTGCAGGCCATCGGCGCGCTCAACGCGGCCGACGTGATCTTCGTGATCGACAAGCCCGGCGAGCGCCGCGAGCTCGTGCGCCTGCGCCAGGAGATCTGCGACCGCTTCATCAAGACCGGCGCCCCGCGGATGGTCGACGTCCCCGACCCGCAGCGCGACCGGGCCGCCCCCGCCTACCGGGCGGCGGTGCACGCCTGGCGCTCGCAGCGGGCCGACGTGTGGGAGGCGCTGATCCGCGACGAGCTCGGCGAGCGCGGCTGCGGCGCGTTCCTGGTCTGGGGCGACCCCGCCCTCTACGACAGCACCCTGAGCGTGATCGACGAGATCCTCGCGCGGGGCCGCGTGGCGTTCGAGCACGAGGTCATCCCCGGGATCAGCAGCGTGCAGGCGCTCGCCGCGCGCCACCGCGTCGCCCTGAACCGGGTCGGCGGCGCGATCCAGATCACGACCGGGCGCCGCCTGGCCCAGGGCCTCCCGCAGGACGCCGACGACGTCGTCGTGATGCTCGACGCGAACTGCGCGTTCAAGCACGTCGACGACGGCGACACGGAGATCTTCTGGGGAGCGTACGTCGGGACCGACGATGAGATCCTGATCGCCGGCAAGCTGCACGAGGTGGCCGGTGAGATCGAGCGCGTGCGGGCGAAGGCGCGCGAGCGCAAGGGCTGGATCATGGACAGCTACCTGCTGCGCCGGCCGGACCGCGGCGAGGGTCACGCCTGACCGGCCGCCGGCCGCTCGCGCGCGACCGAGTACAGGTGGCTGTCGCCGAACCGCGCGTCCCCGAGCGCGGGGCCGACGAAGATCACCGCCGTGCGGCGCACGCCGGCCTCGCGCACGCGCTCGGCGATCGTGCGCAGCGTCCCGCGCAGCACGACCTCGTCGGGGTGGCTGGCGCGGGCCACGACGGCGACCGGCCCGTCGGCCCCGTAGTGCTCGGCCAGCGCCGGGGCGAGCTCGTCGATCGCCTGGACCGCGAGGTGGAGCACGAGCGTCGCACCGTGCGCGGCGAGGCCGGCGAGCTCCTCGCCCGGCGGCATCGGCGTCGCCCGGCGGGCGTGGCGCGTGAGGATCACGGTCTGCGTGACGCCGGGCAGGGTGAGCTCGCGACCCAGGCTGGCGGCGGCGGCGGCGAAGGCGGGCACGCCGGGCGTGACGTCCCACGGGATGCCCAGCTCGTCGAGGCGGCGCATCTGCTCCGCGGCGGCGCTCCAGATCGAGATGTCGCCCGAGTGCAGGCGGGCGACGTCCTCACCGCGGTCGTGCGCGGCGCGGAGCTCGCCGACGATCGCGTCGAGGTCGAGGTGCTGCGTGTCGATCAGGCGGGCGCCCGCGGGCGCGTGGGCGAGCACCTCGTCGGGGACGAGCGCTCCGGCGTACAGGCACACCGGCGACGTTGCGATCAGGCGCTGGGCGCGCACGGTGAGCAGGTCGGGCGCGCCGGGCCCGGCGCCGACGAAGTGGACCGTCACGCGCGCAGCTCCCAGTGCGTGACCGTGCGCGCCGGCCGCCAGCCGGTGAGGCCGCCGAGCGGCTCGGCGTGCTCCACCGCGATGCGCACGAGGCGCCCGCCGTGGCGTGCGTGCGCGCCCGCCAGCACGGCCTCGCCCTCGACGGTGACCACGTTGGCCACCAGCCGCCCGCCGGGGCCGAGCGCGTCGCGGCAACGGTCCAGCAGCTCCACGGAGCCCAGGCCGCCGCCGACGAAGACGGCGTCGGGCGGCGGCAGGCCCGCGAGCGCCTGCGGCGCGGTGCCGCTCACGACCTCGAGCGCGGGCACGCCCAGGCTCAGCGCGTTGCGCGCGATCCGCTCCGCACGCTCGGGATCGCGCTCGATGGCGATCGCGCGCGCGCCGGGCGCGGCGCGCAGCCACTCGATGGCGATCGAGCCGCTGCCCGCGCCGACGTCCCACAGGAGCTGCCCGGGCACGGGCACGAGCGCGGCGAGCGTGATCGCGCGCACGTCGCGCTTGGTGAGCTGGCCGTCGCTCTCGTAGGCCTCGTCGGGCAGCCCCGGCGTGCGGCCGAGCAGCGGCGCGCCGGGTTCGGCGCGGACCTCGAGGGCGACGGCGTGCAGCGGCGCAGCGGTCCGCTCGCCCCACGCGTCGGCGGTCGACTCCTCGATCCGCTCGCCCGGGCCGCCGAGCTCCGCGAGCACGACCAGCCGGCTCGGGCCGCAGCCGCGCTCGCGGGCGACGCGCGCGACATCGGCCGCGCCGCCGGGCCCGGAGACGTAGACCACGAGCCGCCGGCCGGGCTGCAGCGCCGGGGCGATGACCTCGGCGGGGCGCGCGACCGCGGACACGAGCTCGACCTCGGACGCGGGCCAGCCCAGGCGCGCGCAGGCCAGCGCGTGCGCCGAGGCCTGCGGGATCACGCGCAGGCGTTCGGGCGGCAGCCGGCGGGCGAACGTCGCGCCGACGCCGTGCAGCATCGGGTCGCCGCTGGCCAGCACGCAGACCGCCCCCTCGTCGCGCGCGGCGAGCTCGTCGACGAGGTCGGTGAGCGGCGAGGGCCACGTGCGGCGCTCCGCGTGCCCGACGGGCACGAGCGCGAGCTGACGCTCGCCGCCGACGAGCAGCTCGGCCGCGAGCACGGCCGCGCGCGCCCGCTCGCCGAGCCCGGCCCAGCCGTCGGCGCCGATGCCGACCACGGTGACCGGCGCGCCGCTCATCGCGCCCCGGCCGCGACGGCGTCGAGCAGTGCCGCCGCCAGGCGCGCGTTGTCCTGCGGGCCGCGCGCGGTGACGCGCAGGTCGTCGCCGGTCAGCCCCGGGAACGAGCCCGCCGGGCGCACGGCGATCCCCGCGGCGCGCAGCCGTTCGGCCACCGCGCGGCCGTCGGGCGCGCGTACGAGCACGAAGTTCGCCGACCCCGGCCAGACCCGCAGCCCGGGCAGCTCGCGCAGGCGGGCCTCGAGGTCGCCGCGCTCCTCCTGGGCCCGGGCCGCGGCCGCCGCGAGCGCCTCGGGCCGCCGCGCGCTCTCCTCGAGCGCGACGAGCGCGAGCGCGTTGCACGACCACGGCGGGCGGACCGCGCGCAGGCGGTCGGCCAGCGCGGCGGGCGCCACCGCGTAGCCCGCGCGCAGGCCGGGGATGGCCAGCGACTTGGTCAGCGAGCGGATCACGATCACGTCGCGCAGCGGCTCGCGGACGAGGCTCCCGGGCTCGCCGGGCACGAGGTCCATGAACGCCTCGTCGACGACGAGCGTGCGCCCCGGGCGTCGCAGCGCGAGGATCGCCGCGGCGGGATCGAGCGTGCCGCTCGGCGACGCGGGGTTGCCGACGACGACCACGTCCGCGGCCGCCGGCACGGCGTCGGGGTCCAGCGCGAAGCCGGCCTCCGGGTCGCGCAGCACACGCGCCACGGCGACGCCGTGCGCGCGCAGCGCCGCCTCGGCCTCGGTGAAGCCCGGGTGCACGCAGGCCGCGAGCCGCGGGCGCAGCGCGGCGGGCAGCAGCCACAGCGCGTGGGCGGCGCCGTTGGTCGGGACGATCTCCTCCGGCGCGCGGCCGTGGAGCGCGGCGAGCGCGGCCACGGCGCCGGGCTCGCGCGGGTAGCGCCCGGCGTCCTCTTCGAGCGCGCGGCGCAGCGCCTCGCGCAACCAGGCGGGCGGCCCTCCGGCGAGGACGTTGACGGCGTGGTCGGCGTCGCCGGGCTGGACGAGCGTGTCGCCGTGGTGGCGCAGCGCCGGCTCGCTCGGCGTGCCGGCCTCGGCCGGGGCCGGCAGCTCGAGCGGACGGCCGGCGACGACCAGCACCGCGTGCTCGGCCACGCCCGACAGGCGCTGTGTCGCCTCGCCGAGCGCATCGAGCCACGCGCGCGAGCCGGCGTCGGCGGGCAGCAGGCCCGCGCCCGCCTGCTCGGCCACGACGATCGTCGGCTCCGGCGCGCTCGCCGCGGCCTCGGCCAGCGCCTCGACCTCGACCCGGACGGCGGCGAGGGAGGCCGCGCGCGAACCGCCGTCCTCGAACGCCCCGGCGCGGTGCATGACGCCCGCGATCCACGTCCCGAGCCCGTCGATCAGCACGCAGCGGTCGTCGCGGTCGTCGCGGGCGGCGGTCAGGCGGTCGGCCGCGGTGACGGTCTGCCACCCGGCCGGCCGCCGCGCGGCGTGGGCCGCGATGCGGGCCGCCATTGCAGAGTCGCCCGGATCGGCTGTCGCCACGTAGCGCACGGGCAGGCCGCTGGCGCGCGCCAGGCGCTCCGCGTGCGCGCTCTTGCCCGAGCGCGTCCCGCCGAGGACGAGCGTCAGGCCCATGTCCCGGCCGGCACGCGGTCGCCCGAGCGCGCGGCCGCGGCCACGAGCCGCCGGGCCGCCTGCGGGAACGCCGCCCAGTGGACGTGGAGGAAGCTGGCATGGACGCCGCCGACGGCGAAGCCCTCCGGCCACGCGCGTCCGCGTGCGGCCAGCGTCCAGGCCGCGGCGTCGCCGCCGTCGCGGGGCTCGACCTGCGAGTAGTGGAACTCGTGCCCGCGCAGCGGCTCGCCGCCGGTCCAGCAGGCCGACGGGGCGATCGCGGTCGCCTCCCGGTAGCCGATCGACAGGCGCCCGGCCATGCGCGCCCTCGCGGGCAGCGCGCCGCACATCGGCCGGCCGTCGAGCTCCTCGCACAGGTACAGCAGCCCGCCGCATTCGGCCACGACCGGCCGACCGCTGCGCGCGAACGCCGCGACGCGCTCGCGCAGCGCCGCGTTGGCCGAGAGCTCCTCGCCGAAGACCTCGGGGAAGCCGCCGGCGAGCACCAGCGCGCCGGCGCCCTCGGGCAGCGCGCTCGTCGGCGATCGGGTCGAACGCGGCGAGCTCGGCCCCGGCCGCGCGCAGCAGCTCGAGGTTCTCCTCGTAGTGGAACGAGAACGCCGGGCCGCGCGCGATCGCGACACGGGCGCCTGCGACGCGCGGGCCGTCGGGCGGGTCGGGCGACCAGGCCGGGCCCGGCGCGGCGGGCGCCGCGCGCGCCAGCGCGAGCACCGCCGTCGAGGTCGACGCGCTCGGCGGTCGCCGCGGCCAGCGCCTCGATCGCCGCACGGGCGCGCGCCTCGCGCTCGCCCGCCGGGACGAGGCCGAGATGGCGCTCGGGCGCGGACGACGCGCTCGTCGCGGCGCAGCGCGCCGACCACCGGCACGCCGAGCGGCTCGATCGCCTCGCGCAGGAGCTGCTCGTGGACGTCGGAGCCGACCTTGTTGAGCACGACGCCGGCGATGTCGATGGCCGGGTCGTAGCTGCGGTAGCCGTGCACGACGGCGGCCACCGAGCGGGCCATCGAGGCGGCGTCGATCACGAGCACGACGGGGGCCCGCAGCAGCTTGGCCACATGGCCGGTGGAGGCCAGCTCGCCGCGGCCGGAGGCGCCGTCGAACAGGCCCATGACGCCCTCGATGACGGCGACGTCGGCGCCCGCCGAGCCATGGCGGACGAGCGGGGCGATCAGGTCGGGGCCGCACAGGAACGCGTCGAGGTTGCGGCCCGGGCGGCCGGAGGCCAGCGCGTGGTAGCTGGGGTCGATGTAGTCAGGGCCGACCTTGAAGCCCTGCACGACGAGGCCGCGGGCGCGCAGCGCGGCGATCAGGCCGCACGCGACGGACGTCTTGCCCGCGCCCGAGCTCGTCCCCGCGACGACGATCCGGGGGATCACGCGACCGCCTCCAGGAGTGGCTCGAGCTCGCGGACCGGGAGCGTGGCCGCCGCGCGCTCGGTCAGCCGGCCGCGGGGGCCGTCGCCGGGCCAGTCGAGGACCGGCACGGGCGCGCCGTCGTGCTCGCCGCTGGCCGGGTCGCAGCCGTGGTCGGGGCAGATCCGCAGCCTGCCGCCGGCCGCGGCCACCGCGTCGGCGAGGGGGCCGACGAGCTCGGCGTCGATGCGCTCGAGCGCGGCGACCTTGGCCGCTGGGTCGCGGGCGTGGGCCGCCTCGTCGGGCGCGCCGACGTGGACCATCACGCGCGCGCGGCCATCCGCGATCGCCGCCCGGCGGCGGCCGCCTTGGCGCGTAGGTCGGTGTCGAGCCCGCCGGTCGTGCCCGGCGGCGTGACGGCGCGCGCGCCCGAGCAGGCGCGCGGCGCCGACGGCCGCGCCGGAGGCCGCGACCACGACCGTGCGCTCGTCGAGCAGCGACGGAAGCGACTCGCCCTCGGGCCACGCGCGCTGCCCGCCGGCCAGCGGCGGGCAGCGGCGGCGGACCGACGACGAGCAGCCGGTGCCCGGCCAGGGCCAGCACCCGGTGCGACGGCAGTCGCGCCGCGAGCCGCCGGGCGGTCGCGGCCGTGACGCCCGCGTCCGCGCGCTCCCCGCCGGGCGCGAGCGCGTCGACCCGCCACGCGCGCTCGCCCGGCGGGACCTCGACGCCGGCCGCAGCCGCCTCGAGCATGCCGCGGTCGACGGGGCCGGCGGGGACCCACCCGAGCAGGCCCGGCAGCGCGCACTCCGACCCGGCGGGCAACCCGGCCGGCACCGTCCGCAGCCGCCCGAGCGCGCCCTCCCGGCCGAGCGCGTCGAGGACGGGCGTGTGGGCGCGCTCGAGGCTGGTCGGGCGGGTGCGCAGCGGTTCGCTGGCACCGTCGAGGACGAGCAGGACGGCTACCACTCGATCCCCTGCTGGGCGCGGATGCCCTCGTCCATCGGGTGCTTGACCTTGACGACCTCGCTGACCAGGTCGGCCGCCGCGATCAGCGCCGGGGGCGCGTCGCGGCCGGTGACGACCACGTGCTGGAAGCCCGGACGGTCGCGCAGCGTCGCGACGACCTCGTCGACGTCGATCCAGCCCCACTTCAGCGGGTAGGTCATCTCGTCGAGGAGCAGGAACTCGTAGCGCTCGGCCGTGATCGCGTCGCTCACGCCCTCCCAGCCCGCGCGAGCGAGGTCGGCCGACTCGTCGAGGTCCTTGGACAGCCACGACCAGCCGTCGCCCATCTTCTCCCAGTCGATCCCGCCGAGCGCGCGCGCGGCCTTCGCCTCGCCGACCTTCCACTTGCCCGACTTGACGAACTGGAAGACGCCGCAGCGATAGCCGCGTGCCCAGGCGCGCAGCAGCATCCCGAAGGCGGACGTGCTCTTCCCCTTGCCCTCGCCCGTCACGACGATCAGCAGCGGGCGGTCGCGCGGCTTGCGGCGCTTGGGCTCGGCGCTGCCGCGGTCGCCGGGCTGGTGCGGGACGTCGACGTCGGCGCCGCCGTGGCGGGCGAGCGGCTCGTCGACGGGCGGCGTGGCGCGGGTGTCGCTCATGCGGCGCTCCTGCCGGGTCGGGGGACGGGGCCGAGCGTGACGACCTGCGCGCCGGCGGCCGCGGCCAGCGCGCGCGCCAGCCCGAGGCGCACGGCGCCCTCCTCGGTGTCGATCACGTGGACGGCGTCGGCGCTGGCGCCGAGGCGCGCGGCGGCCCGGGCGACGGCGCCGTCGGGGTCGAGCGCGCGCCCGTCGGTCAGCACCACGGCCAGCGAGCGGCGGCCGTCGCGCGCGTCGCTCGCCCCGGATCAGCTCGGCGGCCGCGTCGAGGCCGGCGGCCAGCGGCGTGCGCCCGCCGGTGCGCAGCGCGCGCACCGCGGCGGCGGCGTGCTCGAGCGGGCGGCCCGGCTCGTGGACGACCTGTGCTCGCGCGGCGCCGAAGGCGACGATGGCCACGCGGTCGCGGCGGGCGTAGGCGTCGCGCAGCAGCCCGAGCAGCGCGCCCTTGACGCGCGCCATGCGCCGGCGTGCCCCCATCGAGCCGCTCGTGTCGACGACCAGGCACAGCAGCGCGCCCTCGCGCCCGGCGCGCACGTGGGCGCGCCGCGCCTGCGGGTCGCCGGTGGCGATCCGCTCGCGCAGCGTGGCGATCAGGGCGACGTCGTCGTCCTCGAAGGTCGCGCGGCTGTCGATCGGCGCGGCCGCGCTCCGTGCACGCGCGCGCGGCGGCCGGAGCGCCCGTCGCCGCCGCCGCGCGGCGGCGCGGGCAGCGCGATGGCCGGCGCGCGCTCGGGGGCGTCGAGACGGTCGCGAGGGGCGGGCGCGGCGAGGTCGGGGGCCTCGTGGGGGCGCCTGGGCGCCGTCGCCGTCGCCGTCGGCGTCGCGGGCCGGGGCCGTCGGTCGGCGGGCGACGCTGCGCGCCGCCCGGCGGTGGCGCCGTCCGGCGGCGGCGGGCTCGTCCGGCGGCTCGTCCTCGCCGTCCTCCAGCGCGCCGTCGACGTCGCTCGGATCGGGCGCTGAGCCGTCGAGCGGATCGCGCCGGCGACGGTGGGCCAGCGCGAGGTGCGCGGCGCGCCGGACGTGCTCGGCGTCGACCTCGTCGCAGCCCTCGAGCGCGGCCAGCGTGCGCGCCGCGCGGGCGGTGACGACGTCGCCGCGCACGCCGTCGACGCCGACCTGTGCGCACGCGCGGACGATCCGCCCGCAGCTCGCGCTCGGGCAGCCGCACGCCGGGCAGGCGCTCGCGCGCCGCGGCGATCCGCGCGGCGATCGCGGCGTCGGCGGCCGCGTAGGCCGCCGCGAACGCGACCGGATCGGCCTCGTAGGCCAGCCGGCGGCGGACGATCTCGGCCCGGGCCTCCGGCTCGCTGCGGGCTGCGCACGTCGACCCCGAGGCCGAAGCGGTCCAGCAGCTGCGGGCGCAGCTCGCCCTCCTCGGGGTTCATCGTGCCGACGAGCAGGAAGCGCGCGTCGTGGCGGACGGAGACGGCGTCGCGCTCGACGTGGCAGACGCCCATCGCGGCGGCGTCGAGCAGGACGTCGACGAGGTGGTCGGGCAGCAGGTTGACCTCGTCGACGTAGAGCACGCCGCGATGCGCGCGGGCCAGCAGCCCGGCCTCGAAGGCGCGCTGGCCGGCCAGCGCCCGGCCGAGGTCGAGCGCGCCGACGAGCCGGTCGATCGTCGCGCCGACCGGCAGCTCGACCAGCGGGGCGGGGCGCTCCTCGATCGCCATGCCCGCCTCGAGCGGCCCCTCGGGCGCCAGGTCGCCGGGCGCGAAGCAGAACGCCTGTCCGGCGGCGGCGGGCACGGCGGGCAGCAGCGGCGCGAGCCCGCGCACCGCGGTCGACTTCGCCGTCCCGCGCTCGCCGCGCACGAGCACGCCGCCGACCTCCGGGCTGACCGCGTTGACGAGCAGCGCCTCGAGCAGCCCCTCCTGGCCGACGATCGCCGAGAACGGGTAGGCCGGCCTCACGCCTGCGCCTCCTCGAGCTCGCCCTCGAGCTCCAGGTAGCGCGCGCGGACCGCGTCGAGCGTGCCCTCCGTCGGGCGCCTCCCACATGCCGCGCTCGGCCGCCTCCAGCAGCCGCTCGGCGATCGACCGCGCGGCCCACGGGTTCGACCGGCCCATGAAGCGCGCCACGTCGGCGTCGAGCAGGTAGCGCTCGGCCAGGCGCTCGTACATCCAGTCCTCGGCCACGCCGGTCGTCGCGTCGTAGCCGAACAGGTAGTCGACGGTCGCCGCGAGCTCGGCCGCGCCCTTGTAGCCGTGGCGGATCATCGAGGCGATCCAGCGCGGGTTGGCCACGCGCGCGCGGAACACGCGGCGCGCCTCCTCGCCCAGCGAGCGCGTGACCACGCGCGACGGGTCGGAGGAGTCGCCGAGCACGGCGTCGGGCTCGCGCCCGCTGATCGCCCGCACGGCCGCGACCATGCCGCCGTGGTACTGGTAGTAGTCGTCGGAGTCGAGGATGTCGTTCTCGCGGCTGTCGACGTTCTTGACCGCGACGTCGATGCGCGCGAAGCAGTCGCGCATGGCCGAGCGCGCCTGGGCGCCGTCGAGCCCGCGCCCGTAGGCGTAGCCGCCCCACGCCTCGTAGACCTCGGCGATGTCGCCGTCGTCGCGCCAGTCGCGCGCGTCGAGGAGCTGGAGCAGGCCGGCGCCGTAGGCGCCGGGCTTGGAGCCGAAGATGCGCGTCGTCGCCCGCCGCCAGGCGTCGTCCGTGCCGAGCTCGCCGGCCAGCCGCTCGGCGTCCTCGCGCGCGTGCGCGGCGACGTAGTTGCGCTCGGCCGGCTCGTCGAGCGCGGCGACGGCCGCGAACGCGTCGTCGAGCAGCCGCACGAGGTGCGGGAAGGCGTCGCGGAAGAAGCCCGAGATGCGCACGGTGACGTCGATCCGCGGGCGGCCCAGCTCCTCCAGCGGGACGACCTCGATGCCGGTCACGCGGCGCGACTCGCGCGCCCACACCGGGCGCACGCCGAGCAGGGCGAGGATCTCGGCCACGTCGTCGCCCTGCGTGCGCATGGCCGATGTGCCCCAGGCGACGAGCCCGACCATCGCTCGGCAGCTCGCCGTGCTCGGCCCGGTGGCGGTCGAGCAGCGCCTGCGCGAGCCGCTGCCCGGTCTCCCAGGACAGCTCGGAGGGCAGCGCGCGCGGGTCGACCGAGTAGAAGTTGCGCCCGGTCGGCAGCACGTCGACGCGCCCGCGCGTCGGGCTGCCCGACGGGCCCGGAGGGGACGTGGCGGCCGTCGAGCGCGCCGAGCACGGCGCGCAGCTCGCCGCCCGTGGCGGCGATCCGCGGGACGACGACCTCGGCGGCGAAGCGCAGCGCGCGCTCGACGCCGGCGTCGCGGCGGCCGAGCACCCGCGCGCACACCTCGCCCGCGGAGCCGGCGCTCCAGCCGTCGTGCGCCAGCGCGTCGAGCAGCGCCGCCTGGGCCGCCTCGAGGCGGTCGATCAGGTCGCCGGCCGAGCGCCGCCGGCCCCCGGAAGCGCTCGAGCAGGCCCGCGGGCGCGGCCGGCGGCCGGCGCGCCCGGCGCGGCGACCAGCGCCGGCTCGTCGAGGCCGAACGCCGCGCCCGACGGCGCGGCGCAGACCGGGCACGTCGCCCGAGCCGAGCCGCAGCATCGCGCTGACCAGCCCGCGCAGCTGCTCGCCGCCCGGGGCCGTGCCGAGCACGTGCAGCCCGTCCTTGACCTGGATGTCCTTGACCTCGCACAGGTAGCCGTCGATGTGCTCGACGAGCGCGCCGAGGTCGTCGGGACGCTCGCTCACGCCGAGGTCGGACTGCAGGTTCGCGCGCTCGATCGCGTCCCAGATGCGCGCCGCCAGCCCGGGCAGCTTGGGCGGGTCGAGGATCTCCAGGCGCGCGTACTCGTCGAGCAGCGCCTCGAGCTCGGCCAGCTCGTCGTAGGTCTCGGCGCGCATCATCGGCGGGACGAGGTGGTCGACGATCACCGCGTGCGCGCGGCGCTTGGCCTGCACGCCCTCGCCCGGGTCGTTGACCACGAACGGGTAGACGAGCGGCACGTCGCCGAGCGCCGCGTCGGGCGCGCACGACGGCCGACAGCGCGAGCATCTTGCCCGGCAGCCACTCGAGCGTGCCGTGCTTGCCCAGGTGGACGATCGCGTCCGCGCCCCAGGCCGCGTCGAAGAAGCGGTAGCAGGCGAGGTAGTGGTGGGTCGGCGGCAGCTGCGGGTCGTGGTAGATCCCGACCGGATCGTCGCCGTAGCCGCGCGGCGGCTGGATGGCCACGAGCACGTTGCCGAGCTCCAGGCCGGCCACGACGAAGTCGCCGCCGTCGACGAACTGGTCGCCGGGCGGCGGGCCCCAGCGCCCCTCGATGGCCTCGCGCAGCGCGGCGGGCAGCGTCGCGTACCAGCCGCAGGTAGTCGCGCGACGGGCAGGCGCAGCGTCGCGCCCGGCGAGCTGCTCGTCGGTGAGGAACTCGGGGTCGTGGCCGCCGCCGGCCACGAGCGCGTGCATCAGCTCGTCGCCGTGGTGCGAACGGCCGCTGGACGCGCGTAGCCGGCCTCGTGCAGCGCGTCGAGCAGGCCCAGCGCGCTGGCCGGCGTGTCGAGGCCGACGGCCATGCCCACGCGCGCGTGCTTGGTCGGGAAGCTCGTCAGCAGCAGCGCGATCCGCTTGGCGGCGTTCGGCGTCGCGCGCAGCGCGGCGTGGCGGACGGCGAGGCGCGCGACGTGCGCGCAGCGCTCGGGGTCGGCGACGTAGCGCGGGACCGGCCACGCCGACCGGCGAGCCCTCCGCGTCGCGCTCCTTGAACGAGACGACGCCGCCGAGCAGCCGCCCGTCGAACTCGGGGATCGCGACCTGCGTGGCGGCGTCGAGCGGCGCCAGGCCCGCTGTCGCTCGCCTCCCAGCTCGCGCGCGACGACGGTCGCGCAGACGGCCTGGATGACCGGCACGTCGAGCGCCTCGATCGCCGCGGCGTCCCACGCCTGCTCGTCGCTGCCGTCGCCGCGGCCGCCGCGTCGCCCGCGTTCGAGCCGCCGGTGGCCAGCATCGTGGTGATCAGCGCGTCGACGCGGCCGTCGAGCAGGTCGAGCGCGGGGACGGTCCCGTCGTCGCGGCGGCGCAGCGTCGTGCTCCAGACGGCGATCGCGTTGGCCCCGGCGGCCTCGATCGCCGCGCACAGCTCGTCGACCCAGGCGGCGTTGCCGGTGATGCGGTGCGAGCGGTAGAAGCACACGCCGACCGTGGGCCGCGCCGCGATCGTGGCGCGCGGTCGCCTGCTCGATCTCCACGTCGCCGACGCCGGGGAGGTAGACGCCGAGGTCGGCGACCTCGTGCGGCGGCTCGAAGCCGTGGCCCTGCGAGCAGGAACGTGTCGGCCAGGAAGCGCAGGAGCTGCTCCACGTTGTCGACGTCGCCGTGGCGCAGGTACTCGCCGGCCTGGGCGACGGCGCCGGCGGGCGCCAGCGACAGCGCCGTCATCTCGGCGTCGGGCTCGATCTCGCCGCCCAGCGCGAGCAGCGCGATCCCGCGCTGGTCGCAGCGCGCGCGCAGCAGGTCGAAGCCCTCGGGCCAGCCGCGCCGGCCGCCGAGCACGCGGCACAGGACGACGCGGGCGCCGTCGAGCACGTCGTCGACGAAGCTCGCCTGGTCGATCGCGCCGCCCGGGTTGGCGCAGCGCACCGTCCGGGAAGTCCGGGCCGAGCCGGGCCACGGCGGCCGCGGCGGCGAGGATCTCGGTGTCGGCGGTCGTCACGAAGGCAAGCACGCCGTCACCTCCGCCTGGATCGCGGGCAGCTCGGCGGGCGCGCCCGTATCGAGCAGGTCGAGCACGGCGTCGCCGTCGAGGTGGCGCCTCGACGAGGTCGCCGAGCGCGTCGAGGCGCCGCTCGCGCAGCGCGGCGAACGAGTGCGGTACCGGGCGTCAGCTCGCGTCCGCGCGCGGCGGCGACCGCGCGCAGCAGCGCGCGGCGCAGCCCGTCGTCCTCGAGCGCGCCGTGCCACGAGGTCCCCAGCGTCCAGCCCGCTCCGGCAGCCGTCGGGCTCGCCGTCGTCGGCCGAGCAGCAGCGGCTCGCCGCCGTGGCGCGCCACGCGGCCGTGGCGGATCTCGTAGCCGGTCGCGCTGCGCGCCGCCGAGCCACGCGCACTCGCCCGCCCGGCGCCGCAGGACCTTGTCCGGCTCGAAGACGGTGGCGACCGGCAGCAGCCCGAGGCCGTCGACGCTGCCGGCGCGCGACTCCACGTCGTCGTCGATGCGCCCGCCGAGCAGCTGGTAGCCGCCGCAGATGCCGAGGATCGGCGCCTGCGCGGCGGCGCGGTCGGCGAGCGCCCGGTCGAGCCCCGTCGCCCGCAGGCGCTGCAGGTCGGCGACGGTCGCCTTCGTGCCGGGGACGACGACGAGGTCGGCGCGCTCGACGTCGGCGGGCGAGCGCGTGAAGCGCACGCGGACGCCCGGCTCGGTGCCGAGCGCGTCGAGGTCGGTGAAGTTGCTCATCCAGCGCAGCCGCACGACGGCGACGTCGAGCGTGTCGGCGCCGGTCGGGCGCCTCGGGGGCGGGCGCCTCGAGGCCGAGCGAGTCCTCGACGTCCATCCACAGGTCCTCGACGAACGGCAGCACGCCGAGCACGGCGCGCCCGGTGCGCGCGCGCAGGTCGTCGAGGCCGGGGGCGAGGATGCCCGGGTCGCCGCGGAACTTGTTGATCACGAAGCCGGCGATCAGCGCCTGGTCGGCGGGCTCGAGCAGCGCGAGCGTCCCGAACAGCGACGCGAACACGCCGCCGCGGTCGATGTCGCCGACGACGAGCACCGGCAGGCCCGCCGCCCGCGCGAGGCCGAGGTTGGCGATGTCGCCGGCGCGCAGGTTGATCTCGGCCGGGCTGCCCGCGCCCTCGCAGATGACCACGTCGTAGCGCGCGCGCAGGTCGGCCAGGGCGCCCGCCACCACGTCGCGCAGCTCGCTCTTCAGCGGCTGGTAGCGAGCGCGCGTCGACGTCGGCGTAGGGCCGGCCCATGACGATCACCTGGCTGTGGCGCTCGCCCGAGGGCTTGATCAGCACGGGGTTCATGGCCGCCTCGGGCTCGACGCCGGCCGCGGCCGCCTGCACCGCCTGGGCGCGCCCGATCTCGGCGCCGCCGGGCGTCACGACCGAGTTGAGCGCCATGTTCTGGGCCTTGAACGGCGCGACGCGCACGCCGCGGCGCTTCAGCCAGCGGCACAGACCCGCCGTGATCACCGACTTGCCCGCGTCGGAGTGCGTCCCGCAGACGAGCAGCGCGCCGCTCATCGCGCCCTCCGCAGGCCGGCGCGTGCGAGCCCACCGGCCGCGAGCGCCGCCGCGCCGACCGTGCTCGACAGGCGCGTCGCCCGGCGCACGTCGGAGCTGGCCGGCGCGTGGCCGTCGCCGAGCGTCGGGCCGGTCCTCGACGCGCCCGTCGTAGGCCAGCGGCCCACCCAGGCGCAGGTCGAGGGCGCCCGCGAAGGCGGCCTCCATGCGCCCGGCGTTCGGGCTCGGGTGCGCGGCGCCGTCGCGGCGCAGCGTGCGCCACGCCCGCGCCCGCGAGCCGCCGGCCAGCGGCGCGCAGAGCACGGCGAGGAGGGCGCCCGCCCGCGCGGCGGGCCAGCACAGCGCGTCGTCGAGCTTGGCCGGCGCCCAGCCGAACTCGCGGTAGCGCGCCGAGCGGTGGCCGACCATCGCGTCGAGCGTGTTCGCGGCGCGGAAGGCGGCCACGCCGGCCGGCCCGCCGAGCGCCCCCCACAGCAGCGTGCCCACCACGGCGTCGCTGGTGTTCTCGGCCACCGACTCCACGACCGCGCGCGCGATCCCGTGGTCGTCGAGCGCATCCGGGTCGCGTCCGGCCAGCGCGGGCAGTGCGCGCCGCGCGGCGTCGAGGTCGCCGGCATCGAGGTGCGCGGCGATCGCGCTCGCCTCGTGCCGGAGCGAGCGACCGCCGAGGGCGGCCCAGCTGAGCGCGGCGAGCGCAGCCCCGCGGCCCAGCCCGGCGCGCCGGGCGACGCGCGCCAGCAGCTCTCCGGCGAGCGCTGCGCCCGCGACGAGGACGGCGGCGAAGGCGGCGCCGCGCGCCCGCCGCGGCGCGTACAGGACGCGCTCGGCGGCGAGGGCGAGCCGGCCGAAGGCGGCGACCGGATGACCCCGCCGCGGATCGCCGAGCGCGAGGTCCGCGCCGTAGCCGACCACGAGCGCGATCGCGCTCACGCCGCCGCCGTCGCGCGTTCGGGGACGAAGACGAGCGGCGCGTTGACGCGCACGAGCGTCCAGCGGCCGTCGTGGGCGTGCAGCTCGGTCGCCGTGAGCGGAGCGACGTCGACGCGCCAGAACGCGAGCGGCGGCGCGGCCAGCGCGTGGACGACGGCCGCCTTGACCACGCCGCCGTGCGTCACGGCGATCGCGCGCCCCTCGAGCGGGGCCTGCTCGTCCAGCCAGTCGCCGACGCGCTTGCGCAGCTCGGCCAGCGTCTCGCCGCCGTGCGGGCGGGCGTCGGGATCGGTCATCCATGCGCGCGTGCCCTCGGGGTCCTGCTCGCTGACCTCGGCGAGCGTGCGTCCGGCCCACGTGCCGAAGTCGCACTCGCTCAGCGCGGGCACCACCTCGGCCCGCAGCCCGGCGGCAGCCGCCGTCTCGCACGCCCGCCGTGACGGGCCGCAGAGCGCCTCGCCGCGGCCGAGCCGGCCGGCCAGCTCGCCGGCCGCCTCCAGGCCGGCCGCGTCGAGCGCCTCGTCCAGCGGAAACGCGGCCCGCTGGACGGCGTCGGTGCGCGCGTGGCGCATGAGCAGCAGCCGGCGCACCGCTCAGCCGCGCGCCGGCCGCCGGGCGGCGCGGTGCGAGGCGATGCCGAAGCCGATCCCGAGGGCCGCCCACAGCACGGCCTGCGTGCCGAGCGAGCTCAGTCGGAACTGCCAGATCAGCCAGGCCGGGAAGTCGTCGGGGATCTCCTGCACGCCGGGCAGCGCGAGCGCGAGCCCGCCGGCGACGGCGATGAACGTCCCGGCGCCGAGCAGCGGCCGCTGCCATGGCGGGCCGTCGTCGCGCACCGACCACACGACGCGCGCCGCGGCCAGCATGGCCAGCGCCGAGCCGGCGAGCAGGATCACGTAGTAGCTCGTGCGATCGCCGATGGTGGCGGGATCGCCCACGGCCGGCGGGTTGGCCGGGTACTTGACGAACGGCACGAGCACGATGGCGACGAAGATCGCCGCCGCCAGCCGCGTCGAGAGCTGCCAGTCGTCGCGCTTGGCGCCGCGGCCGCGCAGGACGGCGAAGGCGATGGCGAACAGCCCGCCGGCGGCCACGCCGTACAGCGCGGTGGCCAGGAACAGGCCGCCGCGCTGCTCGGGCCGGCTGACCACCCAGTCGGTGACGTGGGCCGGGAGCGGGGTGAGCGACAGGCTCGCGTGCGCGGCGGCGGCCTTCTCGATGTCGATCGCGTCCTGGACGCGCGGCTCACCGAAGACGAACGCGAACAGGCCGGCGAGCAGCCCGGCGAAGACGCCGACGACGAGCCCCCGGCGGACGAGGCTCCAGACCACGGTGATCGGCCCCGGCGCTAGTGGCAGGGGACGCCGAGGAGATGGCGACCGTCGTGCATCAGCTCGTGGAGGAAGCCCCCCGTCTGGGAGATCGCCCCCTGGTCGAACTGCACGAGGTAGATCGCCAGCAGCAGCAGGCCGGCGAGCAGCAGCGCGGGCCCGAGCTCCCGGAGGGGGATCGGCTGGGCGGCGGCGGATTCGTTCATGCGGGGCCTCCTCGGGATTCGGCGTCCCGGTGCGAAGGTGCCGCGGCGGACGAGTGTCCTGACTTCCGGATCGCCGCTCCTCCCACCTTCCCGCCTCCGCAGGCCGTGGCTCTTGGGGCTCGCTCCCCGGTCACAGTGGCGCGACCGTCCCGGACTCTCACCGGGTTCCTCGCGCCGCCGCGCTGACGCGGGCCACCCTACACCGCGCGCCGGCGCGGCGCCATGTTGTCGATAGGGTCCGCAGCCCCGTGGCCCTGGACCTCTCCCCCCGGCCGTCGATCGCGGTCCGCCCGCTCGACGAGGACGCTCGCGCCGCGGCGGCCGCGCGCCAGGCGCAGCTCATCAAGCCGGCCCGCAGCCTGGGCCGGATGGAGGACCTCGCGGTCTGGCTGGCCGGCTGCACGGGCGAGGAGCGACCCGTCGTCCGCGCGCGCGTCATCGTCGCCGCCGCCGACCACGGTGTCGCTGCCGAAGGGGTCTCCGCCTACCCGCCGGCCGTCACCGCGCAGATGCTCGCCGCGTTCTGCTCGGGGCGCGGGGCGGTCGCGGTGCTGGCCCGCGAGACCGGCGCGGAGCTCCGGCTCGTCGACGCGGGCGTGGCCGGCCCGGTGCCCGACGAGGAGTCGATCGTGCGCGTGGGGCTGCCCGCGCCCAGCGCCAACCTGGCCGTCGAGCCCGCGCTGTCGAGGGCGGACGTCGCGCTCGCGATCGACGCCGGCCGCTCGCTGGCGGCGGCGGCGGCCCGCGATGGCGTCACCGTGCTGGTGGGCGGCGAGATGGGGATCGGCAACACGACGCCGGCGACCTGCCTCGCCGCCGCGCTCACCGGGCGCGACGTCGCCGCGCTCGTGGGGCCCGGGACGGGGCTCGACGAGGCCGGGATGGAGCGCAAGCGCGCGGTCGTCGGGCGCGCCTTGGCCCTCCATGGGCCGGAGCTGGACGGGCCGCTGTCCGCGCTTGCGCGGCTCGGTGGCGGCGAGATCGCCGTGCTCTGCGGCCTGGCTCTCGGCGCCGGAGAGCACGGGCTGGCGTACCTGTGCGACGGCGTCATCGCCACGGCCGCCGCCGCCGTGGCGGTCGAGCTCGAACCCGACCTGCGGGCCAGGATGCTCGCCGGCCACCGCTCGCCCGAGCCCGCGCACGACGCGCTGCTCGAGCACCTCGGCCTGCAGCCGCTCCTCGACCTCGACATGCGCCTCGGCGAGGCCAGCGGCGCCACCGCGGCGCTGGCCGTGCTCAAGCTGGCCTGCGCGCTGCACGGCGAGATGGCGACCTTCGCCGAGGCCGGCGTCGCCGGGCCCGCCTGAGCGCGAGCCGTGCGCGCGGCGATCGGCTTCCTGACCCGCCTGCCGGTCGCCGGCGGAGAGCTCGACGTCCGGCGCCTGTCGCGCGCGGCGATCTGGTTCCCGGTCGTCGGCGCGCTCGTCGGCGGGCTCGTGGCGCTCGTCCGTCTCGGCGCCGGCGAGATCGTGCCCGCCGCGCCCGCCACCGCGCTGGCCCTGCTCGCTGGCGTGCTCGTGACCGGCGGCCTGCACGAGGACGGGCTGGCCGACGTGGCCGACGCGTTCGGCGCGCACACGACCCGCGAACGCCGGCTGGAGATCATGCGCGACCCGCGCGTGGGGGCGTACGGCGCGATGGCCATCGGCTTCGCCCTGCTGCTGCCGTTCTCGCTGCTCGCCCCGCTCGACGCCGGTCGCTTCGCCGAGGCGGTGCTCTGCGCCCACGTGCTCGGACGTTGCGCGCCCGTCCTCCAGTCGCGCCTGCTGCCGCCGGCCCGCGCGGGCGGGTCCGGGGCGCTCCTGCGCGCGGGCACGCCGGCGGCACTGGTCGTCGTGGTGGCGGGCGCCGCCTTCGTGGTCACGCTGGCCGGCCCCGTCGCGGGCGCGGCGGCACTCGGAGCCGCGCTGGTCGCCGGCGTGGGCTTCGGCGCGCTGGCCATGCGGATCCTCGGCGGCGTCACGGGCGACGTGCACGGCGCCGCGACCAAGGTGGTCGAGGTCGCCGTGTACGTCGGGCTCGTAGCCGCGTGGGGCTGAGCCGGTCTGCCATACCGATGCATACGCACGACGCTCGATATCGACGACGACTTGATGACGTCGCTCCTTGGTCGACTTCCGGGGCGGTCGAAGACGGAGGCCGTCGAACATGCCATCAGCGCATATCTGGCGACCGATGCCGTGGAGCGCCTGAGGGCGCTGGCCGGCACCCTCGAGATCGACGACCTCTCCGACGAGATGCGCCGGCTCGACCGCACGACCTGAGCGGTGGTCCTCCCGGACACCTCTATCTGGATCGCCTACCTTCGGGCAGGCGCCGAGGCCATCACGCGCGAGCTGAGCTCCGCGCTGGAACGTCGCGAGGTCCTGGCGTGCGGCCCGGTCGTCGCAGAGATCGTCGCGCGCGCGCGGCCACACGATCGGCCGACGCTGCTGGCATCGTTCGGAGGCCTGCCATGGGCGGATCTCGATCGTCGGGCCTGGCAGAGCGTCGGGCTCCTCGCCGCCGAGCTTCGCGATCGGGGCCTGGTTCTCCCGCTGACCGATCTCGAGATCGCTGTGGCCGCTCACACCGCGGGCGCCACGCTGTGGACCGCAGACCGCCACTTCGAGCGGCTTGCGGTCCTTCTCGACGGTCTCGAGCTGCGCTTCCCGGGGGAGACCTGAGCCGGTCGAGGTCACCCGGTCGCTCTCGCGGGCTATCCGAAGTCGAGCACAGCCCTCCCCCTATCGAGACCTGGGCTCCTGCTCCTCGACCTTGGAGAGGAAGTGGCGCAGGTGGTCGGCCACCGTCCGCTTGGCGAGCCCGAGAGGGAACGCGGGGGCAAGCAGCCTGCCCTTGAGGCCCCGGAGGTGGCGAACTCCGATCACCTCCACGCGGCTACCGCCGTCTGCCGGCGTGGCCCTGATCTCCCACGTGCTCCCGGGCTTGAAGATGTTCGAGTCGGTGACGACGGCCTTGACCGATCCGGGCTGTGACCAGTCATAGCGCAGGCGCTCCCAGACATAACCGATCGGCCACGGGTTGCCCTCAGTGACCTCGGCGAACGTCTCGCCCGCCTCGTGGACCTGAAGGTGCTCGACGTGCACGTCAGGCCACATCTCGGCCCGCCGCTCGGAGAAGTCCCGCGCGGCCGCGAGGACCCGCTCGGGAGCGACGGGAGTCATCGCGACGACGCGAACCGCGGGCATCACCCGATCGTAGTCCGCTTCCGGGCACGGCCTGCGACGACCGGCGCCACCGCCCGGCGCCGGTCGCGCAATCGCTCGGTCAGCGACGCTGGGGCGTCTCGCCCGCGCCGGAGCTCGGGACCACCACGATGATGCGGCGCAGCCGCACACCGACGATCACGGGCGCCTGGTCACCGGCACGTCCGCGCGGTGTGCGTGAACCGCAGGGAAGCGGCCCGTGCGATCAGGGCCGCTCGGCCGACGGATGCAACAAGGGCACGGAGGGGCGCCAGCCGCGACGGAGGACCTCGACCAGCGTGGGAGGGGTGAGGACCTCGACCGGCCCCCGCACGGGGCGTGGCTCGCGCTGTGCGTAGCCCCGTGCCGTCCACAGCAACAGCTCCGAGCCGACCACCAGCCAGGGCTGACCCCGGTGCATGACGAACGCGCCGTCGGGCAGCTCGGCCGGCGAGGCCCGATGGCGCCGCTGCGAGCGTGTCGCGGGATCGACCCGCTCGGCGTGCAGCCGTGCGTCGATCGCGCCGGCGCCGAGGTGGTCCGGGTGCAGGTCGCGCCAGGCCGCGGCCAGCGCGTCGTAGTCGGCGCGCCGGCAGAGTGCGCACGGGCGATGGCCGCCGGCGAAGGCGGTCGCCTCGTCGAGGAAGAACAGCTCGGTGAAGCGGCCCGGCTGCATCAGCGGCTCACGGTGCCAGCCGCGCCAGCGCAGCCGGCACGCGATCCAGCGGCGCCCCGCGAAGCGCCGGCGAACGCGGCCGTGGTCGTCGTGGAGGCAGCCGCGATTTCCGTAGACCAGCCCCCGTCCCGGGTCGGCGACGAGCTCGCTCAGCGGCGTCACGCGGTTCTGAAGCGGCATGGCGGGAGTGTCGGCGCTCGCAGCGGCTGAAGCGGACCGAGCAGTCGCCTCGCGGCGGCGACGCCGCTAGCTGCGCAGCCCGATCCAGACCGTCTTGAGGTCGGCGTACTTCTCGAGCGCGTGGATGGACTTGTCGCGACCGAACCCCGACTGCTTGAACCCGCCGAACGGGCTGGTGATGTCGCCCGCATCGAAGGTGTTGACCCAGACCACGCCCGCGCGGATCGCCCGAGCGACGCGGTGGGCCGCGTCAACGCTGTCGGTCCAGACCGCGGCCGCGAGCCCGTACATCGTGTCGTTGGCCACGGCGATCGCCTCCCCCTCCGAGGCCACCTCGATGGTCGCCAGGACGGGCCCGAAGATCTCCTCGCGCGCGATCGTCATGTCGTTGCTCACGCGATCGAAGACGGTCGGCTCGATGTAGCAGCCGCCGCTGTCCGTCCGGATGCGCCGCCCGCCCAGAACGAGGTCGGCGCCCTCGTTCCGGCCCGTCTCGATGTAGCCGAGCACGCGTCCGGTCTGCGTCTCGTCGACCATCGCCCCGAGCGTCGTCTGCGGATCGAGCGGGTTGCCCGGCTCGATGTCTCGCGCCGCGGCGAGCATGAGGTCCATGAACTCGTCCTTGACCTGCTCGTGCACGACGACGCGCGTCCCGGCGTTGCAGACCTCGCCCTGGTTGTAGAACACGCCCCATGCGGCGGCCGACGCCGCCGCCGAGAGGTCGTGGCAGTCGGGAAGGATGACGTGCGGGCTCTTGCCGCCGCACTCCAGCGAGACGCGCTTCATGTTCGACTCGCCCGCGTAGCGCAGGAACAGCTTGCCCACCTCGGTCGAGCCGGTGAACGCGATCATGTCGACGTCGGGGTGCAGTCCGAGCGGACGCCCCGCGCCGGGGCCGTCGCCGGGCACGACCTGCAGCGCGCCCGCTGGAAGGCCCGCCTCGAGCGCGAGCGCGCCGATGCGCAGCGCCGTGAGCGGTGACTGCTCGGCCGGCTTGAGCACGACGCTGTTGCCGACCGCGAGCGCCGGCGCGAGCTTCCACGAGGCCATCATCATCGGGAAGTTCCACGGGACGACCGCGCCCACGACGCCCAGCGGCTCCCGGTAGATCATCGCGACCGCGTCGCGCGCCGTTGGCGCGATCTCGTCGTAGACCTTGTCCACCGCCTCGCCGTAGTACTGCACGCACTCGGCGGCGAGGCGCACGTCGGTGTCGCGCGACTCGCGGATCGGCTTGCCCATGTCGAGCGTCTCGAGCAGCGCAAGCTCGTCGGCGTGCTCGCGCATCAGCTCCGCCAGCCTGAGCAGGACGCGCTTGCGCTCCTTGGGAGCGGCCCGTGCCCACGCGCCGGACTCGAACGCCGCCCGCGCTCCCGCGACCGCGCGGTCGACGTCGGCCGCCTGGCACGCCGCGACCTGGGCCAGCAGCCGCCCGTCGATCGGGCTCCGGCATTCGAACGTGTCGCCGCTGTGGGCATCGACGTACCGTCCGTCGATGAACGCCTGGTGTGGCACATCGACGTCGGACGCGAGAGCCGTCCAGTCACCGAGCGTCGCGAGCGCTGCCATTCGTACCTCCTCGGGGGACGGCGGCGATACTAGTCCCGCTCGCCGACCGCGTAGCCGGCCAGCCCGCTGCGCGCGCGGGTGACCTCGGTTCGCGCCGCGCGGCGTCCCGCACACGTTCACCAACCGAACCGACGCGCCCGCGCGCTACGTGCTCGTCTGCACGCCGGCCGGCTTCGAGCGCTACTTCGCCCGCCGCGCCCGCCGACCAGGCCGGGGTCGACCCACCGTCGCGGGCGCACCAGCCGACGCCCGAGGTCACACGGGTGGGCCCGGGGATCGGTGAGCGCGACTGACCGGTCACGCCGCATGCAGGTTTGATAGGGCAGCGATGCTCTCGCCCTGGTCGCAGCCGGCACGGCCCAAGCATTTATGAGTGGCATGTCGATTTCTGCTGCGCTCGCTCGACGCATTGGTAGAAGCACAGACCACAACGAACAGGAGGCAGGAGATGCGAGTCATGGTCCTGATCAAGGCGACGGAGGAGAGCGAGGCCGGGGTCATGCCGAGCCAGGAGCTGCTCACGCAGATGGGCAACTTCAACGAGGAGCTCGTCAAGGCCGGCGTGATGCTCGCCGGGGACGGGCTGCACCCGAGCTCCAAGGGCGTGCGGGTGGCGTTCTCGGGCAGCGAGCGCAAGGTGATCGACGGCCCGTTCGCCGAGACCAAGGAGCTCCTCGCGGGCTACTGGGTGTGGCAGGTGAAGTCCCTGGAGGAGGCGATCGAGTGGGTCAAGCGCATCCCTAACCCCGACGACGGCACCGAGGCCGAGGTCGAGGTCCGCCCGGTCTTCGAGCCCGACGACTTCGGCGACTCGCTCACCCCTGAGCTGCGCGAGCAGGAGGCGCGCCTGCGGGAGCAGACCGAGGCGAACCGGTAGCCGGCGGCGCGGCGCCCGACGATCCAGCGTGCCGGCGAGCGACGTCAACCGCACGATCGACGCCGTCTGGCGAATCGAGTCGCCGCGGCTGATCGCCGGCGTGGCCCGGATCGTGCGCGATGTCGGCGTCGCCGAGGACCTCGCGCAGGAGGCGCTCGTTGCCGCCCTCGAGCAGTGGCCGGAGTCAGGCGTACCGGACAACCCGGGCGCCTGGCTCATGGGCACGGCCAAGCACCGGGCGGTCGACCGCCTGCGCCGAGCCGAGGTGCACGAGCGTAAGACGCGGGAGCTCGGTTTGGAGATCGAGATCCGCGCCGAGGTCGAGCGTCCGGATCTCGAGGCGGGGATCGACGATCCGTTCGATGACGATCTCCTGCGCCTCATCTTCACGGCCTGCCATCCGGTGCTCTCGACCGAAGCGCGTGTCGCGCTCACGCTGCGCCTCCTCGCCGGCCTGACGACCAGGGAGATCGCCCGCGCCTACCTGGTCTCGGAGGCGACGATCGCGCAGCGGATCGTGCGCGCCAAGCGCACGCTCTCTGAGGCGCGAGTGCCCTTCGACGCCCCCGAGCGCGGCGAGCTCGCCGAGCGCCTCGCCGCCGTGCTCGAGGCGATCTACCTCATCTTCAACGAGGGCTACGCGGCAACGGCCGGCGACGACTGGATCCGGCCCGAGCTGATCGAGGAGGCGCTCCGGCTCGGCCGCATCCTCGCCGAGCTGCTCCCCTCGGAGCCGGAGGTGCACGGCCTCGTCGCCCTGATGGAGCTGCACGCATCGCGCTCCCGCGCGCGGATCGGCCCCTCCGGAGAAGCGGTGCTGCTGCTCGACCAAGACCGGTCGCGCTGGGACTGGCTGCTGGTCGGCCGCGGCCTCGCCGCGCTCGATCGCGCGCAGCGCACCGGCGGCGCCCTTGGGCCGTACACGCTCCAGGCGGCCATCGCCGCCTGCCATGCGCGCGCCCGGGTCGCCGAGAACACGGACTGGGAACGCATCGTCGCTCTCTACGACGGGCTCGCCCAGCTGCTGCCTTCGCCGGTCGTCGAGCTCAACCGCGCGGTTGCCGTCGGAATGGCGTTCGGCCCCGAGGCGGGGCTCGAGCTGGTTGACGCCCTCACGTCCGAGCCTGCCCTGCGCGGCTACCACCTGCTGCCGACCGTGCGCGGAGACCTGCTCGCGAAGCTCGGCCGCGACGACGAGGCGCGGGCGGAGTTCGACCGCGCCGCCTCGCTCACCCACAACGCCCGCGAGCGGGCAGTGCTGCTCGAACGGATGGCGGCCTGCTCGCCCCGGAACGGCGGCTGAACAGAAGGAGGCATCCGGTGTTGCTGGACGACAAGAGCGCCGTCATCTACGGAGGCGGCGGATCGATTGGCGGGGCAGTGGCCCGGGCCTTCGCTCGCGAGGGGGCGAGGGTGTTCCTCGCGGGGCGCACCTCCACGACGCTCGACGAGGTCGCCGAGGCGATCCGTGCAAGCGGAGGAGCGGCCGAGACCGCGGAGGTCGACGCGCTCGACGAGGAGGCGGTCGACCGGCACGCCGACGCGGTCGCGGCGGAGGCCGGCGGGATCGACATCTCCTTCAACCTGATCACGCACCCGCACACCCACGGAACCCCGCTCGCCGAGATGGCGGTCGACGACTTCCTCGCGCCGCTCGAGACGGCCGCGCGGACGACCTTCCTAACCGCGAGAGCGGCCGCGCGCCACATGATCCCCAGGCGCTCGGGCGTGATCCTCGCCTTCGGCGGTCCCGGGGACCGCAGCGGGCCGATGCGCGACTACCACCTGGGAGGCACCCAGGTGGCGTTCGACGCGATCGAGACGATCCGGCGGCAGCTCGCCGTCGAGCTGGGGCCGCACGGAATCCGGGTGGTCACGCTCGCGAGCGGAGGGGTTCCCGAGTCGCTCCCCGAGGGCTTCGACGGCCGCGAGGAGATCGTCGACATGATCGAGCGGCAGACGCTGCTGGGCGGGCCGCGACGCTCGAGGACGTGGGCAACGCCGCCGTCTTCGCCGCCTCCGACTGGGCGCGCAGCATGACGGCGGCGATTGTGAACGTCAGCTGCGGCGCGCTCGTCGACTAGCGAAATCCGCTGGGCGCGAGCTTTCGCATGCGCGCGCGGTTGCGAGAGTCTGCGCGGCCGCGCAGCTCACTTGCGGTGCTGATGGCGAGTGCGCTCTCGGGACTGCCGAGCGCCGCATACCTTGCGCGGGATTGCCGACGTTTCAGCCGGGCCAGGCCCTATTCGGGCCGATCCCAGGCCCAGCTCGAGGATCGCATCCAGCACGCCGACAGCCCCGAATTCGGAAGCCATCGTTTCGGCCGATGGCGAGACCCGGACTCGAACCGGGGACACCACGATTTCCAGACAGGCCGGAGGACCCATCGGCTACGCAATCGCCCCTGCTGATCCGCGAACCCGGAACCCGAGCTCGCCGCGCAGGAGTGGGTTGAACGAGCGCGACGTACGGTGGCGCGAAGGCGTGGGCCGAACGGTCCTTCCAGGTGCCGGCGCCAGTGCGCGCCGAGCGAGGCACAGGGAACCTGGCTCCCCGAGCGCGGCGTCGAGGGAGACGGACCCGACTGCGATCGGGCGCGCCACGTCGCCGGCTTCGGCCGGAATCGATCCGTGGCGCCGAGACATCCACCCGACGGCTCATGTCGCGAGCCGCACGCGAGCACTCGGACGCGACCCGAGGCATCGCGCGCTTACTCAGTCGTGGATCGCGCTGGCGTGGCCGGCCTCGTGGTAGCTGGTGTGGGCGGCGGAGGGCAGCGACGAGGCGCTGAGCAACGCGAGCGTGACCATCGCCGCTGCGAGCGCCTGCAACGGAACTTTGTGCGCTGCGCGCGAACGTGGCGGCAGCTCGAGAAGCTGATGGACGCGGCGGCTGACGACGCCGCCGCCCAGCGCCATCGCAAACGATCCCAGGTTGGCCTGTGCCGCCTTGCAGATTGCGCTGGCCAGTGTCGCCGGGTCGTGCTCGCGGATCGCGTACTGGTCGGCGTCTCGCTCCACGTGGAACAGCAGCTCGCGGCCTGCCGACCGTGTGCCGGGCAGCGGGAGTGCGAGGGCGGCGCACAATTCGCCGAGGAGCAGGACATAGCGGTGACGTCGGGCGATGTGCCCGCGTTCGTGCTCGAGGCTGGCGGCCAGCTCGGCGTCATCGAGGAGGAGCAGAGCGCCCGCGGAGACGACGATGCGGGGGCGCCGCACACCCGCCACGGCGATGAGGACCTCGCGGTCGGCCAGCACGAGGCTGTCCCTGGGCCCAGCCCCCACGGTGGCGGCGCGAAGCAGGCGAGCGGCACCCCGCGACGACCGCCACAGCCGGGCGACGGCCCACAGAAACGACACGGCGAGCAGCACCCCGGGCAGCGCGAGCGCGAGGGCGCCCGGCACGTGCCCGTCGACGGACACCTCGGCGCCGACGCCCGGAATCCCGATCTCCCAGTGGGAATGCGTGAGCAGGTCGAAGGGCGCGGTCGTCGGCAGATACAGCACGACGAGAATAGCCCCGAATACGGCGGCCATCGCGCGCAGCATCAGCGCGGCGAGCCAGATCAGTGCCGAGAGGCCCGGAGGCGCCTTGTCCAGACGCAGGAGGTGCGGCACCGCGATGGCGGCCAAGACGAAGCTCTCCAGCAGGTAGGTCATGACCGGCGTCGCCGCGTCTGCGCTTCCTTGGCGAGCTCCTGCAGGTGCGAGAGCTCGTCGGGACCCAGACCGCCCAGGATGTTGGCCAGCGCGGTCTGGCGAGCGTCGCTCGACGCCCCGGCGAGCGTTCGCCGGATCGTCCCCGAGAGGTACTCGGCCTCCGTCAGCGCCGGTCGATAGACGATCCCGCGGCCCTCGCGCGCGCGGTCGAGTAGCCCGCGCTCGGCGAGGCGGTTGAGCACGGTCTGAACCGTGGTGTACGCACCGCGGTAGCGCGACGGCAGTTCGCCGCGCACCTGCTCGACCGTCCCCCCTCCCAGCCGCCACAGCGCACCCATGACCTGGCCCTGCAGCTCGCCGTGGATCGGCGTCATGTCCATCATCGACAGCAGTATCGCGGAACTCCTACGGTCTGTCGAACAGGAGTCCGGTCGGCGCCGGAGCCGGCGTTGCGCTCGCGCACTAGGATCGTGCTCATGGTCGAGGCGATCTGCGTCGCAGTGGTTCCCGGTCTGCTCGCCAAGGCCGCGTGGCCGGGCCGCGAACGCGAGGGGGCGCTGGTCGTCGTTGTCGCGAGCCTGTTGGGTTGGGTCGTCGGATACCTCGTCTTCCGCGAGGCGCTGGGCCTGCATGAGCTGCACGCCTTCCGCGCGGATGGCGTCATGGCCGGTGGCGCGGGCGCACTGGTGGTGCTCGGCGCCTACCGCGCCATGCGGACGAAGGCACAGCGGCCGAGGCGCCGCCGCCTGACCTGAGCAGACCGAGCGAATCTCCGCGGTGCCTGTCCAAGGCAGACCTGATGGTCGCGCCGTTGAGGTCCGTGGCGGCGCATCACCGGTGGCCCGGACTGGACCGCACTCGCATCCGCCATCCGGTCCGACAACGCACTCGCGGCGTCCGGCCATCCTGGCGCCGTGAGCGCTGCCGCCCGAGCGCGTGCACCCAGCGGCCGTCGGCACAACGGGGGAAGACCGCGGCGGACCGGCACGTGGTTCGCTTCGGACTTGCGCGATGGGGCAAACTCCTACAACATGTAGGAGATCTCTACCGCAATGCCGTCCACCATGACCGCCTGTCGGGCACCGGACGCGTCGAGCTTGCCCGCAGGGCGCTTCCGCCGCGCCTGGACCGGGCGTGGCGCAGTGCGTTGTCCCTGCGGCTCTACGTGATCGGCGCCGCCGACCCGCCTCTCGCTGGAGCGTCAGGCCGCATGACCGCCCCGTCCTTGGCCACGCGCGGGCGACCATCCAGCCCAAGCGCCATCCAGCCCAAGCGGAGTCGTGGGCGACGCCCTCGCTCATGCGGGTGCCGCGACCGCCGAGGGTGCGACCGGTAGCGACCGGTCGCGCGGGTGAGGTCGGCTAGTGAGCGTCGCTCGCCCGCACGGTGCGCCACGAGTCCCGGGTGATGCGCAGGATCACCAGCGTGATCGCCAGGCCGATGAGCGGATCGGCGATGTCGAGGCCGAGCCCGACGACGATCGCCGAGGCGACGACGGCCAGGCTGACGTACGCGTCGGCGCGGGCATGGGCGCCGTCGGCGATCAACGCCGGGCTGCCCAGCCGCCGCCCGGCGCGCGTGCGGATCGCCGCCGCGACCCAGTTCCCGGCAAAGCCGATCCCCCCCGCGACCGCGACCGCGAGCAGGTGCTCGGGCTCGCGCGGATCGATGAGTCGCAGGATCGCCTCGTAGCCGGCGACGCAGGCCGAGACGAAGATGGCCAGCACCACGAAGAGGCCGGCGACCCGCTCGGCGCGCGCGCTGCGCAGCGCAAAGGCGACCCCGAGCGGGACCGCCGTCGCGGCGTCGCCGAAGTTGTGGATGAGATCGGCCAGCAGCGCCACGCTGCCCGACGCGACGAACACGAGCGTCTGGGCGACGGCCGACACGCCGAGGACCCCCAGCGCCAGCCCGACCGCGCGAAGACCCTCCCTGGAGCGCTTGACCGAAGCGTCGACCAGCCCGTGGCTGTGGCCGTGCCCGCCGTGCCCGCCATGCGGGTGCGAGTGCGCGTGCGCGCTCACGACCGGATCTCCGCGCTGCGGACGGGCCCTGTCAGCACGACCGGGTCCGGCGGGTGAACGTGCTCGTGGTGGTGGCGGATCGCGGCCAACAGGTCGGCCACGTGATGGTTGTGCAGCCGATAGTACGCGTGGCGACCGGACCGGCGCACGGCGACGAGCCGCGTGTGGCGCAGCAGCCGCAGCTGGTGCGACGCGGCGCTGTGTTCGATCCCCGTCGCCCTGCACAGCTGATCGACCGTTCGCTCGCCGTCGAACATCGCCCACAGCAGCCGAAGCCGACTGGCGGTCCCGAACGACCGCATCGCGTCGGCCAGCAGCTCGGCCTCGTCGGGTGCCAGCGGCCGACCGGGGTGATGATGCTCGGATGGGTGAGGCATGTACTCTCAGTGTACGCATGAAGACCTGTTCAGTCTTTTGCCTACGGACGTGAAGACGCCCGTGCCGTAGGGCATGGCCGCTGAGAGCGATGGCTCGACGAGGACCACGGGAAGTCCAGAGCTGGCTGGCCGGGCAGCCTTCGCTGGCCGAGCTGCGAGAGGTCTATCCGGCCGAGTGGGACGCCGTCGAGCGCGAGCTCGCGCCCTTGGTGGCTCGCGGCGATCTGGAGGAGATCAAGGCCTATGTGCGCGACCTGTCGAGCCCGTCGGCCGACCTCGCCAATCCGCGCCGCCGTGACCGCGAGGACGCGCTGATCTCGGCCCAGGTGCGCAGGCACATGGCCGCGACGGCGCTGCGCCAGGCCTTGCGTGCAGCGGCGACCGGGGCACCGGAGGGCAAGCGGCGGTTCAACCTGCTCAACGGCTGGGTCGCGCAGAAGCTCTTGTTCGAGCGCTCACTCGTGCGCAAGCCGGTGTCCCTGTTCTGGTTCCGGCTGATCTGGCCCCTGCTCTGGCAGCGGCGGCTCCTGATGCCGCTCGTCGAGCCGAAGGGCATCTTCTGCTTCTACTCCAAGCCGCTGGTGCGGGAGTTGGCCGCGATGATCGGCGACCGGCCGTGTCTCGAGATCGCCGCAGGGGACGGCACGCTCACTCGGCTGTTGGCGGACGAGGGGGCGCGGGTTGTCGCGACCGACGACCACAGCTGGCGGCAGAGCATCGCCTTCCCCGGCACGGTGCTCCGGCAGGACGCCCGCGACGCGCTTCGCATACACCGCCCCGAGGTCGTCATCTGCTCCTGGCCCCCGCCGGCGAATCCGTTCGAGCGCCACGTGTTCAAGATCGCGAGCGTGGAGCTGTACATCGTCATCGGCAGCCGGCATCGGTTTGCCGCTGGTGACTGGAGCGCCTACGACCAGCAGCGGCAGTTCGACTTCGAGAACGACGAGAGACTGCGTCGCCTCGTCCTGCCGCCCGAGCTCGAACCGGCCGTGTACGTCTTCCGGCGCAGGACGCCCTCGCCGTGAGCCGGGGGCGCTCTCGCGCACGTCGCTGCGACGGGCGGCGATGCCTCGTCGATGCGTCGCGCTGCGCGGACGAGCAGGGAGATGAGGCCGCCGACGACGATCGTCAGCGGCAGCGCGATCCATCCGCCATTGCCGACCACGCCGGTCAGTCCGGCCGGGTGGGCGGCGGCGATCCAGCCCTCGCCGAGCTCCTGGACGCTGTAGATCAGCATCAGCGCCGCGGATACGGCCGCCCACAGCGACCGCAGAGGAGCAATCCCGGGGCGGTGTGACCCGGTGGCGCCGAGCGCGCGGATGATGAGCTGCGCCAGCGCCGCGGCCACCAGGACGCCGAGCAGCGGAGTCCCGACAGACAGGTAGGCGTGCCCCTCGTGATCCATGACACGCCCTGCGTCGCCGCCGTAGGCGAGCAGGTAGCGCAACTCGTGCACGCAACCGGCCCCCAGCGAAAGCAGGGTCGTCACCCGCAGAAAGGCCGACCGTCGCATCGTCACCGAGGGTAGGAGGGAGCGTCGTCGGACAAGAGCGTCATGTGCGGCGGATCGGCGTGCGGGATCGCTCACGCGCGCGATCAACATCGGCAGGTCGCGACCAAGCCTTGGGGCCGTTGTGCGCTTGGATGCGGCAGACCGCCAGGAGCGGTCGGCCGGGACCTCCGCGGTCGCCACGCCGTTTCGGCGAGCCAAGAGGCGGACGGTCGACGCGCTTCGTTCTGCGCGCGAGGAGTCGCACGGCCGCCATCCCCCTGGCACTCGCCGGCTTGCCGGCGGCCCCAGGCGGCGTCGACCTCTCGTCGAAGGCGGAGCGGCACGGCAAGGTGACTTGGGCTGCGCCATCCCGTTACACCAGGCCGGCGAGCTGGAGGAGCGCACCGGTCGCGCCGCAAGCGAGGACGACGTACAGCACGGTGAGCTTGCCGTGCCACCGGTTGAGCGCCAGGAACGCGCCAGCGGCGAGGACCGCCGTGGGCACGTCAACGACGCTCGCATCGATGATGCCGACCGTGACCGCAGCGATGAGTCCGATGACGCCCGCGGCGACGCCGAGCAGGAACGGCCGGACACGCACATCCTCGGCGATCGCCACGAGCCAGCGGTGCATGAAAATCGGGAAGACGAACGCCGGCAGGAAGATGCCGAGGGTCATCACGAGCGCGCCGGTCAGCCCACCGGCCATGTAGCCCACGAAGGTCGAGAAGATGATCAGCGGCGCAGGCAGCACGCCGCTCATCGCGAGGCCGTCGACGAACTCGCCCTGGCTCAGCCAGTGCTTGCCCTCGACGGCGACGTCCTGCAGGTACGGGATCACCGTGAACGCCCCGCCGAACGTGACGAGCCCGGCCTTGAGGCCCTCCCAGAAGATCTCGAAGTCGAGCCCGACCGTGAGAGCTCCCGCCGTCATGCCCAGGATCGTCGGCGGAGCGAACGACATCGAGTGCGTCCGATGCGTCCAGTGCCGAGCCTTGGTCCACAGCGTGTAAGCGATTCCGACCCCCAGCAACACCAAGAAGAAGCTGGCCGAGGCCAACACGGTGAGCGCGAAGGCACCGACCGCGATCAGCGCCAGTGGCAGGTCGGTGACGAACGACCGCCCCAGGCGGATGAGGGCTCTCGCGATCAACGCGACGACGGCCGCCTTGAGCCCGTAGAACAGAACATCGAGACGCTCGGCGATGTCGGCCTCCACGTAGAGGACCGACAGGGTGAGCATCAGCGCGAAGCCGGGCAGCATGAACCCGAGCCCGGCGAGGAGCGCTCCCAGCCTGCCGCCCCTGATCCGGCCCAGGTAGACGCACAGCTCGTGCGCCTCGGGGCCGGGCAGCACCTGGTAGACGGCGAGAGTCTTCATGAACGTCTCCTCGTCGACCCAACCCTCCTCGTCGACGCACTCGCGCTTCAGCATGGCGATCTGGGCGGCCGGCCCGCCCCACGCCAGGGCGCCGAACTTCAGGAACCGTACGAAGATCGCGCCAGGCGCATCCAAGACCGCCCTGCCTTCGTCGTCCAGCGCCCGCTTGCTCATTGGCGTCGGCAAGTCTCGCCGAACGGGCGCTGGGAGAACCGATCGGAAGGATGAGGACGGGCCGCACCCCCGCTCGGTCTGGGTGTTGGCGAGCCAGCACCCAGAACGTGCGATGCGCGGCGACGCTGCAGATCGGCCTGCAAGCACCCGGGACTGCGGGAACCGCCGAGGCCGCTATCGCCGGCGGCAGGCGACGTAGAGCATGCCGTCGAGCGCGGCGAGGTCCCCGCGCCGTGGGTCGAACCCGGTGTCGTCGTCGCGCTCGACCTGAGCGGTCGACGCGGTCCATCTCACGTCGAACCCGGCGTGGTCGAGCAGATCGAGCGCCTCGTGGAACCTGTACCAGTAGACGTGGGGCCTTCTGTCCGCGAGCGCGGCGAGATTCGGCTTGACCGTCTTGAGCCACGGCTGGTACTGGAGGCTGACGTCCCGGCGCCGAAGTCGCCGCTGGAACCGCAGGTACTGGGTAAAGCCGGCGTACAGCGGCCGGTTCATCCGCGCCTCGTAGCAGAGGAAGCTGAACAGCGCGGTGGCTCCGGGCTTCAGCACCCTGGCCGCCTCGCCCATCGCGCGCATGCGATCGGCCGGGTCCTCGATGAAGCACAGGACCTGCTGCAGGTAGATCGCCTGGTCGAACTCGGCGTCGCGATAGTCGAGGTCGATCGCGTCCTGGACCGTGAACTCGATCGAGCCGGCCTGATCGCGGCGGCGGGCGACCTCGATGAACCCGGGTACGTAGTCGTACCCGTGGAGATCGCCGAAGCCCCGCTCATCGAGAGCGAACAGGATCCGCCCCGCACCGGTCCCGGCCTCCACCGTCTTGGCGTCCTTGTCGAGGAAGCGCTCGACCAGCACCTCCTCGACTGCGGTCAGGGCGGTGCGCGACGCCCACAAGTCGAAGACGGTCTCTTCGTAGATCCGGCGGTTGTCGGCGGTCGCCGTCATGGGCGGGACCAACTGCCGCGCCGTCCGGCGCGATGGCTGTATGAGTGGCGAACCATAAGTCCGACATATTGTAGGAGATAGCCGCAGCGGTCAAGGGCGAGGTAGTCACGTCGTGAGTGGGCTTCCACCGACAGCTCGTAGGCAACGCTTCGCGGTGTCAGCGCAGCGCTGCGGCGTGACGAAGCGCTCACCCACCGAGCGGCGATTTCGGCATGATGGGACAGTTATCTCGGGTCCGAGAACCCTGTGTCGCAGCTGCTTCCCTCCGGCGCTCGCAGTCGGCGTCGTGGCCTTCTTGCTCACCCCGGCGGCCGCGGCGGCGCACGCGCTGTTCGGCGACCTTGATCCGAACCGACCGCTGGCCGACTACCTCTCGCTGGGGTTCTTCCACATGGTCGGCGGCTGGGACCACCTGCTGTTCATCACGGGTGTCGTCTTGCTCGCCGGCAACTGGCGGAGCGCCGCGAAGCTGATCTCGCTGTTCGTCGCCGGCCACAGCCTCACGCTGCTGATCGCGACCCTCGCCGGCTGGCGGCTCAATGCGACGGCCGTAGATGTCGTGATCGCGCTGAGCCTCGTCTATGTCGGCGTGCAGGGGTGGCGCGGGCGCCCCAACGATCTGAGATTGACCGGTGCGATCGTCTTCGGCTTCGGACTCGTCCACGGACTCGGGCTGTCGACTCGCTTGCAGGCGCTGGGCCTGCCCGAGAGCGGGCTCGTGGAGCGCATCCTGCTGTTCAACGTCGGCGTAGAGATCGGACAGCTCGTCGCCCTGTCGGTCATCGTCGGGCTCGGCACGCTCGCGATGCGGGGACTGCGTGTTCCGGCCAGGGCCCGGCGTCCGGCCTTCGGTTTCCTCCTGGCCACGGGTCTCGTCGCGGCGGCGGTGATCTCCTTCCCGTCCGAGGAGCCAAGGGCCCAACGGGTCGCGGGCAACGGCGGCTCTCCGACCGCGTGCTCGGTCCTCACGTCGCAACCACCGGCGTTTCCGGAAGGTGACGGCCGCCACCCGGGCAAGAGGTTCTACGGGCCGCGGGAGACCCCACCGCGTGAGGAACTCGGTCACGGCATCGGACACGGCTATGTCGTCGTGCTCTATCGCCCGAGCTTGTCGCAGGCCGATCACCGCGCGCTCGAGGAGTGGATCAGGACGGCCCCGAACCCCTACATCGTCGCCGCACCCGACCCGAAGCAGACCCAACCGCTGCGCGTGGTGACCGCCCAGCGCGAGCTTCGCTGCTCGAAACCAGACCTCGAAGGACTCACCGCGTTCCGCGACGGGTGGTTCAAGGAACTCCGCGCCGGCGTCGTCGGGGCGGGGTAGCCGTGGCGATCAGGTGAGACACCGCGGGCGCCCCGGGGGTCGCCAACTGGGCGGGGACATTCCGAGGGCGTTGGCTGGCCGGGCTTGCTTCTTCAGCGCCGGCTGGACGGCCAGCGGGGCGTGACGAACCCGCCTGCTGGGCGCCGGCCGGCTGAGCCTGGGTGTGCGAGATCGCGTTCGAGGTCTGGGCGGACGCGCTGCCCGACGAGCAGGCCAAGCGCATCCACGATTACCTCGAATCGCTGTCCGGCGAACAGCGCCGCGGGCTGGCCGGCACCCGCGGTCGCCTGGCGATCCTCGCCGAATCCGACGTCGCCCGCTCCTCCACCGCCCCAAGCCGACCCGCCACCACATCAACCTGCGCGCCGCCGTCAAACGGCCCGACGTCGACCTGCTCCGCCTCGACGCCAATCGGGGCCCCCTGCTCGCCGGGATGCTCGCAGCCGCGATCGTCCAAGACCTCCTAACGATCGCCGCCGAGCTCCAACGCCAACCCGTCCCGACGCTCGTGCTCGTCGACGAGTTCTCCGCGGTCGCTCCCGCCGGGGTCGTGCGGCTGTTCGGTCGCGATCGCTCCGCCGGGGTCGTGCGGCTGTTCGGTCGCGGTCGCTCCGCTGGCCTGAGCCTGCTGCTCGGCACGCAGGAGCTCGCCGACCTGCGCCCACCGGACAACCCTTCGCTCGTCGACCAGGTCCTCGGCAACGTCACCATGCTGATCCCCCACCGCCAGGTCGTCCCCTCGGCCGAGGCGCTGGCCGGCGCGATGGGCACGCGCGAGGGCGTGGACGCGCACCGGGCGCACCAAGACGTTCCTCGGCGCCGGCGCCCCCACCGGCGAGGGCCGGCGCACAAGGACCGCGAGTTCGTCGTGACCCCGACACCATCAAGCGCCAGCCCATCGGCCACGCCGCCGTCACCACCCCCGGCCACGGCGACCCACGGATTCGCGCGTATGAGGTCCCAGCGCTGTTGGCGGTTGGCGTCGCCTTCGTCTACGCCCCGATCGAGCTGGAGGCACCCGAGAGGGCGTTTGGGCCACGGGTTGGGCCACGAGACCCCTCATGGCCCATTGGCGGGCCGGAAATGCCCGCGCCCGCAACCGAGGGTTCGCCACAGTTGGTGCGGGCAGATCCCCGAGTGGCGAGACCCGGACTCGAACCGGGGACACCACGATTTTCAGTCGTGTGCTCTACCAACTGAGCTATCTCGCCGTGATGGAGGGCTGAGGGTACCGCCTGCGTGACCGGCGACGACGGCTACCGTGGGGGCGTGCGCCGCCTCCTGCCGGCCCTCGCTGCCCTGATCGCGGTCGTGGCCGGAGTGGTCGCGATCGTGGTCCTCACGGGCGACGACGAGCCGGCGCGGCGGCCGTCCGCGGCGCGCGGCGAGGCGCTCGCGTTCGCCTCGCGCGGCGCGCCGGCGATCATCGCCGTGGACACGGGCGCGCCCGCGGCCGGCCTCGTCCTGCAGGAGCTCGTGCCGCGGCTGACCGGCGGCGCGCTGAGCGCCCGCGACGTCGGGCCGCTGCTCGGCGAGGAGGCCGTCGTCGCGCTGCTCGACCCGCGCGCTCGGCGCGGGCAGGTCAGCTTCGTCGCGCGGCAGCGCACCGACCTGCGAACGCTCACGCAGCGCCTGCGGCCCACCGGCCGCTATCGCGGCGCGCGCCTCTACGCGACCGGCCGCAACGAGGCTGCCGTCGCCGTCCGCGGCCGCGCCGTCGTCGCCGCCCCCGACGCGGGCGCCGTGCGACGTGCGCTCGACGTCCGCGCCGATGCGCGCGCGCACCTCACGCCGCGAGCCTTCGACGAGCGCCTGGGCGACCTGTCGCGCCGGGCGCCCGTGCGCGCCGTGTTCGACGCGCGCGCCGTCCTCGCCGCCCAGGAGCCGGGGATCACGCGCACGCGCTGGGGCCGCGCGCTGCGCGGCGGCGCGGCGGTGCTCGCGGCGGCCGGCGACGGCCTGCGGATCCCGTTCCGGCTGGACACCGCCCCCGGGCTCAACGACGCCGACCTGCCGTTCGGCCCTGGCGCCCGCACCCCGATCGCTCGCGGGCGGGCGCCGCTCGTCCTCGGCGTGCGCCGCCTCGACCGCCTGATCGCCTTCCTGCGGGCGTCCGATCCCGAGCGCTTCGCCGACATCGATCGGCTCCAGGACGACCTGCCCGCCTTCCTGAACCTCGACGTCGATGACCTGCTCGCCGGGCTGCGAAACGACGCGACGGTCACCAGCCGCGACCTGAGCATGCTCGTGGTGCGCACCGACCCGCGCGACGCCGGGACGTGGCGGACGGCGATTCAGGCCGGCGCCACGCTGTCGAGCGTCCTCGACCGGCTCGGCATCGACGGCATCGAGGTCGACGAGGAGCCGGGCGAGGTCTACCGCCTGCGCGTCGGCGGCCGCCTGGTGCTGCGCGCCGGCATCTACGGCCCGACGCTCGTGGCCACCAACGACCCGCGGGCGGACGTCCCGGGGACGGCTCGCGCGCCGGTCTCGCCCGCCCCGGCGGGCGCGGCCGGCGGGCTCACGGTCCGCCTCCAGGGGGCGATCGTGCGCTCGTGGCTGACCCGTACGCTCGCGCTCCCGGCCGAGGCCGCGCCGCTGCTCACCCGCGTCGGCGACCTCACCGGCTGGGCGCGCGCGCAGACCGACGGCGTGCGCGGTGAGCTGCGCCTCGTCGTGCGCTGATGATGAGCAGCCACACGCGCAACGATCCCGGGGTGACCGAGCCGTCGCAGCCCGCCGACCGCGACAAGAAGGTCGAGCCTCTCGAGCTGTTCTTCGACCTGGTTTTCGTGTTCGCGCTCACGCAGGTCACCGCCCGGCTCGCCGGCGATCCGAGCTGGATCGGCCTTGTCGAGGGCGTGTTCGTGCTGGCGGCGATCTGGTGGGCCTGGGCCGCGTACGCCTGGCTGACCAACGAGGTCGACGCCCGGCGCCGGGGAGTGCGCCTCGCCGTGTTCGCCTCGATGGCGGCGATGATGGTGGCGGCGCTCGCCATCCCCGGCGCGTTCGAGGATGACGCGTTCGTGTTCGGGGCCGCGTACCTCCTCGTTCGCGCGTTGCACATCGCCCTGTTCGCCGCCGGCAGCGACGACGTCGACGTCCACCGTGCGGCCCGCGCGCTCGCGCCGACCGCGCTCATCTCGCCCCTGCTGATCCTCGGCGCGAGCGCGCTGGACGGCACGGCGCAGCTCGGCCTGTGGGCGGCCGCCCTGGCCCTGGACTACGTCGGCGGCGGCTTGCGCGGCATCGAGGGCTGGCGCCTGTCGCCCGGGCACTTCGCCGAGCGCCACGGCCTGATCATCATCATCGCCATCGGCGAGTCGATCGTCGCGATCGGCGTGGGCGCGTCGGACATCCCGCTCACCGCGCAGGTCCTTCTGGCCGTCACGCTCGGAGTGGCCGTTGCCGCCGCGCTCTGGTGGAGCTACTTCGACGACGCCGGTGCTCGCGCCGAACACCGTCTGCGCACGCTCAGCGGCCGCACGCGCAACACCACGGCGCGCGACGCCTACAGCTTCCTCCACATGCCGATGGTCACGGGCATCGTCCTGCTCGCGCTCGGGGTCAAGAAGACCCTCGGCGACGTCGACGAGCCGCTCAAGCTCGTCCCCGCCGTCGCGCTGTGCGGCGGCACGGCGCTCTACCTCGTGTCGCAGGTGGCGTTCCGGCTGCGCTGCGCGGTCCCCGTGTCCGCTGCCCGACTGGTGGCCGCGGGGGCGTGCGCGGCGCTCATCCCGCTCGCGACAGAGGCCACGGCCCTGATCGCGCTGGCCGCGCTGGCCGCCGTCTGCGCGGTGCTGGTCGCGTACGAGACGTCGCGCGCAGTCACCGTCGAGTGACCCGCGCCGCCGCGCTGAGCCGTCTCAGCGCTGCAGCATGCGCGCCATCATCTCCAGCGCGCCCGCCTTCTCCAGCGGCTCGTTGAGGTTGCCGCACTTCGGTGACTGCACGCACGACGGGCAGCCCGACTCGCACGGGCACTCGGCGATCAGGCGGTGTGCGTCGCCGACGAGCGACTCGAAGCGCATGAAGCCCTGTCGTGTGATCCCCACGCCGCCGGGATGGCCGTCGTAGATGAAGATCGTCGGGCCGCCGGTCTGGGGATGCAGGTTGGTCGACAGCCCGCCGATGTCCCAGCGGTCGCACATGGCCAGCAGCGGCAGCACCGCGATCTGGGTGTGCTCGGCGGCGTGCAGCGAGCCGAGCAGGATCTCGATCGGGAAGTCCTCGGCCAGCAGGTCGGGGTCGAGCTCGTACCACAGCGCCTGCGTGGAGAACGACTGCGGCGGCAGGTCGAGCGCCTGCAGGTCGATGACCTCGTGGTCGGGAAGACGCTTGCGCTGGTAGGCGTGGACCTGCTCGGTCACCGTGACCATCCCGAAGCTGAGCGTCACCCCGAGCGTCGCCCGGCGGTCGAGCAGCCGCTCGATCTCCATGTCGGTCTCGCGCTTGGGCTGCGTGTACCAGTTGCCGTCGAACGGGGTGACGAGCGCGCGGCGCGCGTCGACGTCCAGCTCGCGGACCTCGAACGAGCGACCGCCGTGCAGGTAGACCGCCCCGTCGTGGACGGTCGAGTGCGCGCGCGCGGACTCGACCGTGCCGAGCAGCTCGCCGCCGCTGACGTCGACCACCGCGTAGCTGTCGGGCGAGGCCGAGCGCAGCGAGACGCGCGCGGCGGGGTAGTCCTCGGGGTGGCGCAGGAGGTAGCGCCCGTCGCGCTGGACCAGCTCGCCCTGCGAGACGAGCAGGTCGGCGTAGGCCTGCCAGCGCGGGCCGAGCACCTCGGCGTCGGCCGCGTCGAGCGGGCCCTCGTGGGCCGCGCACAGCAGGTGGGCGAGGTGGATCGGCTCGTTCTCGTGCCACACGATCGCCGCCTCGACGGGACGCTCGAGGAACTCGTCGGGGTGGCGGCAGAAGAACTGGTCGAGCGCGTCCTCGCCGGCCACGTAGACCGCCAGCCCGCGGCCGCGCCGGCCGGCGCGGCCCCACATCTGGCGCAGCGAGGCCACGGTGCCCGGGAAGGTCACGCAGACCGCGGCGTCGAGCGCCCCGATGTCGATGCCGAGCTCGAGCGCGTCGGTGGTGATCACCGCGCGCAGCTCGCCCGACGTCAGCCGGGCCTCGAGCTCGCGGCGCTGCTGGGCGGTGTAGCCCGCGCGGTAGGGCGCGACGAGCTCGGCCAGCTCGGGGTGGTCCGAGCCCTCGAGCTCGAGGCGCGCGAGCCGGGCGACGAGCTCGACCGCCTTGCGCGACTTGATGAAGCAGATCGTGCGCGCGCCCTTGCGCACGAGCCCGGCCACGAGCTCGGCCGCCTCGGCCAGCGCGCTGCGACGGATCTGCAGCGCCTCGTCGACCACCGGCGGGTTCCACATGGCGATCTGCCGCCGCGCGCCGGGCGAGCCGTCGCGGTCGACGAGCGCGACGTCGTCGAAGCCGGTGAGGCGCTCGGCGAGCTCGACGGGGTTGGCCACCGTCGCGCTGGCCAGCAGGAAGCGCGGCTGCGTGCCGTAGGCGCCGGCCACGCGGCGCAGGCGGCGCAGCACGTTGGCCACGTGCGCGCCGAACACCCCGCGGTAGACGTGTGCCTCGTCGACGACGACGACGGCCAGGTTGGAGAAGAAGTCGCCCCAGGCGCCGTGGTTGGGCAGGATCCCGACGTGCAGCATGTCGGGGTTGGTGAGCACGAGGTTCGATCGCCGCCGGATGGCCAGCCGCTCCTCGCGGCGGGTGTCGCCGTCGTAGATCGCCGGGCGCACCTGCTTGTGCAGGCCGAAGGCGTTCAGCGCGCGCGCCTGGTCCTGTGCCAGGGCCTTGGTCGGATAGAGGTACAGCGCGCGGGCGCGCGCGTCGGTGCACAGCACGTCGAGCGTGGGCAGGTTGAAGCACAGCGACTTGCCCGATGCGGTCCCGGTGGTGACGATCGTCGGCCCGGCCCAGGCGGCGTGCAGCGCCTGCGCCTGGTGGGCGTAGAGCTCGCCGATCCCGGCCGCGGCGAGCCCCTTTCGCACGGCGGGGTGCAGCTCGCCGGGGATCGGCTCGATGCTCGGGTCGCGGGCGCCCTCGAAGGCCTCGCGCACGAGCCGCTCGTCGGCGCGGCCGGCGTCGAGGAGCTCCGACCACGGCTCGGTGGTGCGCGTGACGGCCATCCCGGCCCATGCTACGAGCCGCGGATCAGCCGCCCTGCCAGGCCACCACGAGCAGCACGATGGCGAGCACCGCGGCCAGCGCGACGATCGCGAAGTTGGCGGCCAGCGCGAGCCGGAGCCAGCCGCGCCGCCCGGGCTCGTCGGCGGAGCGTGACTCGCCGGCCGGTCGCCCGTCCGGCCCGTCCTCCGGCGCGGCGCCGTCGCGCCAGCCGACCGCGCCGGCCAGCGCTCCGGTGACCAGCGAGTTGAGGCTCACGCCCTCGCGCTCGGCCGTGCGCGCGAGCTCGGTGTGCAGCGAGGAGGGCATGCGCACCAGCAGCCGGCCGCTGTGGGTCGGTCGCGCTTCCGGCTGGCCCTCGGGCATGGCCATCTCGGACTCACTGTACGCGCGGTCCTGCTGGGCGGCAACGTCGTCGCCCAGCTCCGAGCGCAGGCGGTCGAGCGAGGAGCGCAGCAGACGCGAGACCTGGGCCTGGGAGAGCCCCATCTCGCGCGCGATCTGCGCCTGGGTGAGGTCGCCGAAGTAGCGCAGCTCGAGCAGACGGCGCTGGCGCGGCGACAGCGCCGGCCAGCCGCGCGCCAGCAGCAGGCGGGCCTGGCTGCGCGCCTGGGCGTCGTCGGCGTCCTCGACCGCCTCCAGCGACGCCGGGCCCTCGCGCGCGCCGTGTCGCCGGCCGCTTCGCAGGTGATGGCGGATCTCGCCCTCGATGAACGGCCCGGCGAACGCGGACAGCGCGGTGCCGCGGCCGGGGTCGAAGCGATCGACGGCCTTGATGAGCCCGATGCACCCGGCCTGCACGAGGTCGTCGAGCGGCTCGCCGCGCCGGGCATGGCGGCGCGCGATCGACTGGACGAGCGACAGGTGCTCCTCGATGACGCGCGCGCGCGAGTCGGGCCCGGCGCGCCGGTCCGGTGCGGCGCCCCCCATTGCCGTCATGTATCTCACGGCGACCGCGCGGCCGGGAGGAGAAGGGCGATATCAGCGTGATGTCAGGAGTGATGTCGTGCAGAGGCGGATCGCCAGGCCGCCCGGATGGCAGTGAAGGACGATGGCGTCGTCACGCACCCGGATCGTTTCGGTCCTCGCCCTGGCCGGGCTGGCGGCGCTGGTCCTCGCCCGGGCGGCACACGCGGACCCGATGGCGGACGCGGTCGCGGTGGCCGAGGGCGCGGGCGTCGAGGTGTCGGGCGCGGTGGCGCCGCGCGCGGAGCCGGGCTGACGGAGCCGGCGGTGGCCGAGCCGGCGGCGGCCGAGCCGATGCCACCCGCGTCGCTCGAGCCGGCCGCCGCGGCCGTCCCTGCGCCGGCGCCGGGTGAGGCGAGCGGGGCGGGCCAGGCGGGCGCGGCGCCCACGTCCGCGGCATCGGCGACGGCGGATCTGCCCGTCGCCGCCGGCGCGGCCCTGGCTCCAGCCGCGGAGGCGGAGGCCGAGGCGCCTCCGTCCGAGCCGCCCGCGCCCCCGCCCCCGCCGCAGCGCGTTCCCGCCGAGCCGCCGTCCGCCCCGGTCGAGCCGTCGTCCTCGGCCGGGCCCACCCCGCGCAGCGTTCCGCCGCCGCCGCTTCGCCCGCTGCCTCCGGGCCCGAGGACCCCGCGCCCCCGGGCAACCTCAACGTCTCGGTCCGGATCCTCAGCCCGGGCGACGCCGGCCCGGTCACGCAGGTCGCAGCACCCGGCGCGCCCAACGAGAACATCGCGGTGCGGATCCTCAGCCCCGGCGACAGCGGCCCGGTCCTCCAGGCCGGGACGCGGAGCATCGAACGCGAGCCGGCGCCCGCCGAGGCGCTCGCGTCCCTCCCGGCGTGGACGTGGACCTGGACGTGGTCGGGGTGCGGCGGGCCACCCTCCGGCGCGCCGCCGCCGCCCGCGCCGGCGGTGGCCGCATGGGACTGGACGTGGACGTGGACGTCGGCGTGTGATCCGCCAGGGGATGCTCCGTCGCCCATCGTCGCCACGCCTGCGGCGGCGGTCGCCGGCTCGAGCCCCCCGGCCGCCGTGATCTCGGCGGTGCCGGCGCCCGCCGCGCGCACCGGCCGGCGCGACCGGTCCGGGCGAGCCCACCGCAACGGGCCCGCGCAGCCCCGCGCGCCGGCCGCCCGGCCCAGCGGCCTCCCGACGACGTGGCCGGCGCGGCTCGGGCGCGCCCGCCCGCCGGTCATCGCCGTCGCGGCCAGCGGCGCTGTGGCGCCGAGCGCCGCGGCGCACGACCGCCCCCGCGCCGCCCACGAGAGCGCCCATCCCGCCCGGCCGCCCGCGCCGCCGCTGCCCGCTCCGTGGCCCGCTCCGTGGCCCGGTCCCGCGGCAACGGCGCAGGCCGTCGGCTCGTCGGGCTCAGGGCTGATCTTCTTCGTCCTCGCCGTCATGGTCGCCGCCCCGCTGCTCGGTCCGGCAGCGCAGGGCGGGCGTCTCGCCATGACGGCCGTCGCGAGGCTCAGGGCCGGGTCGTCCCGGCCCGAGCGCCCGGGGTAGCGCCTCCGCCGGTCATCCACCAGCGCCGGGGCTCGCCCCGGCGCGTCAAGGCAAATCGACGAAGGAGCAACCACGATGAGGAGTCGTCTTCTCGCGTGGACCGCGACCGTCGTGCTGCTGTCCCTCACCGGGACGGGCACGGCGATGGCAGACGACGTCGCTTCCGGCCAGGCCGTCGGTCAGACGGCAGCCAGTGAGCAGGCGGCGGATGCCGGCGCGAGCTCGACCCAGGTACAGCCGACGAACCAGAACATCTCGGTTCGCGTGCTGAGCCCGGGCGACAACGGCGCGGTCTCGCAGAGCAACACCTCGGCGGCCGAAGCGGTCGCCGCGAACGACAACGCGACCCAGCAGGCGGCGTCCCAGGACGCGGCCGGCAGCGGGACGCAGGCGGTCGGGCAGGAGGCCCAGAACACGCAGGCGGCGGACGCCGACGCGCAGTCCAAGCAGCACGAGCCGACGAACCGGAACATCTCGGTTCGTGTGCTCAGCGAGGGCGACGACGGGTCGGTGCAGCAGGACAACACGTCGTCGGCGGCCGCACTGGCGGCCAACGCCAACCGGACGGCCCAGAAGGCCGACCAGGACGGCGGGGACGACGGCGGCACGCAGGCCGTCGCCCAGAAGGCCAAGAGCGAGCAGGAAGCCGACGCTGACGCGACCTCGGTCCAGGACCACCCGAGCAACGTCAACGCTCCCGTGCGCGTCCTCAGCGAGGGCGACGGCGGCGACGTCGAGCAGGCCAACCGCTCGACGGCCGAGTCGGCCGCGCTCAACGACAACGACACGCTGCAGAAGGCCGCCCAGGACCAGGGCGACGGCGGCGCGGAGAAGGGCGAGCGCGAGCACGGCTGCGGCTGCGGCTCGAAGCACGGAGTCGCGATCCAGGCGATCGGCCAGAAGGCGGACAGCCGCCAGCAGGCCGAGGCCGACGCGGAGTCCAAGCAGGTCGGTGCGAAGAACCTCAACGCACCGGTCCGCGTGCACGGCGACGGCGACGATGGCGACGTCCGCCAGAGCAACGAGTCGTTCGCCGGCGCGATCGCCGCCAACGAGAACGCCACCGGCCAGTTCGCCCAGCAGGCGCAGGGCGACGACCGCCACGGCGGCGTGGGCATCCAGGCCATCGGCCAGCTCGCCAAGAGCGATCAGGACGCCGAGGCGGACGCCGAGTCGAAGCAGGTCGGTGCGAAGAACGTCAGCGCACCGGTCCGCGTGTTCAGCGACGGTGACGGCGGCGACGTCGACCAGAGCAACCGCTCGTTCGCGGATGCGCTGGCGCTGAATGAGAACGCCACGAAGCAGGCCGCCTCCCAGGACATGGGTGACGGCTCCGGCCCGCTGGCCATCCAGGCGATCGGGCAGGCGGCGTTCAACCGGCAGGACGCCGATGCGGACGCGACGTCGAACCAGCTGTGGCCGGCGAACGTGGACGCGCCCGTCCACGTCGGACATGGCAAGGGCCACGAGCCCGGCCACGGCGGGGAGGACGGGAAGGCTCCAGCGCGCCCGGAGGACGGCAAGGGACGCCACGCCACCGGCCACGACCCGTCGAAGGGAGGTGATGGCTCGGTCGAGCAGTCCAACGACTCTGCGGCGTTCGCCGCAGGGCTCAACAGCGGCTGGACCGGGCAGCTCGCCTTCGAGGTCTAGGGCCCGCAACGGGTGCGCGGGCACCCGTCGCGGGTGACGCACGCCGCTCCGCCGGCCGGCTCGCATGAGCGGCCGGCGGGCGGCGCCCGCCGCGCCGGCCGGCACGGCCGATCGGCGCGTTGACACGCCTCGGCGGGCCGCAGTACGGTCGCCGGGAAGGAACGTCTGGGGGAGGAGCATGGAGGCGCGAGCCGGAGAGCTCGACCGAGATCAGGTCCACCGCGTGGCCATGGCCACGGCTCAGCGGTGGCGTCGCATCGTCGCCGCCACGGCCTGCGGAGTGCTGCTGCTCGCCGCCCCCGCTGCCGGCCAGGAGCCGCTGGCGCCCCCGGTGGCCACGCCCGCCTCGGGCGCGCCCGCGGTCCCCGAGACGGGAACGCCGGTGCCCGAGCCCGACCCCGCGCCGCTGCCCGAGCGGTCGTCCGGATCCTCCGCGGCCAGTTCGTCCGGCCCGGTCGTCAAGGCCGAGCCGGCGCCGGCGACGGTCCGCGCGCGTCCCGCGCCGGCGCCGGTGGGCAAATCGCCGTCGCCGTCGCCGCCGCCGCCGTCCACGCCGCGGTCCTCGCACCCGGCGGAGTCGGGGCCCGCCCGCGGGACCCGGGGCTCGACCTCCGCCGCCCGGCGGCGACGCGCCGCCCGCTCGACCCGCCTCACTGCCGCCGAGCGCGCGGAGGCGCGGAGGTCGGCGAGCCGTCGCAGGCGAGCCGACATGGCCCTCATGAACGCCCGGCTCGGCGAGGTCGCCGCCGCCGCGAAGCGCCCACTCGCGAGGGTCGCCGCCGTGAGCGGCGGAGACGACGGGCGGTCGCGGCGGCTCGCCCTGGCCGGCGGCGCCCTGCTGCTGCTGTCCCTGTCGAGCCTCGGCCTGCTCGTCGCCGCCCGCGTCGGCGAGCGGCTGCGCCCGGGAGGCTGAGCCGTGGGCCGGCGCGCTGCCCTGCTCGCCGCACTCGCCGCGATGGCGTCCGCGGGCGCGGGCCTCCCCTCCGCGGCGCACGCGGCCACGCCGACCATCACCTACACGCTGTCCGGCACCGCTGGCGACAACGGGTGGCACCGCAGTGCCGTCACGGTCTCCTGGGCGGTGAACTTCAACGGCGACGCGGTGAGCAGCGCCGGCTGCGAGCCGGCCGTGCGGCTCACGCGCGAGACCAGCGGGACGACGCTGAGCTGCCGCGCCGACAACCTCGAGGGCTCGACCATCGTCCAGACCCGGCTGATCCGCATCGACCTGACGCCGCCCACGGTGACCGGCGCGGCGGCCGCCCGGCCGCCCGACGCCAACGGCTGGTACCGCGCGCCGGTCGCCGTCCGCTGGTCGGGCACCGACGCGCTGTCCGGCCTCGCGGACTGCACGACGCTCACCTACGGCGGGCCCGACGGGTCGACGTCGGTGCCCGGCTCGTGTCGCGACAACGCCGGCAACGCGAGCGCCCCGACGTCCTTCGCGTTGCGCTATGACGTGACCCGGCCGGGGCTGTCGGCCGTCACGGCCGCCGGTGGCGACACCGTCGCCACCGTGCGCTGGCGGGCGGCCGCCGACGCGGTCGGGGTGACGGTCGCCCGGTCGCCCGGCCTGCGCGGCGAGGCCTCCAGCGTCGTGTACCACGGCCCGCTCGCCGCGGCGGCCCGGTTCGAGGACACCGGGCTGCGCAACCGCACGCGCTACACGTACACCGTCGCGGCGATCGATGCGGCCGGCAACGCGACCTCGGCCAGCACGGTCGCGCAGACCGTGTCGCGGCTGCGCGGGCCGCGCCCCGGCGCGCGGGTCACCCAACCCCCGCTCCTGCGCTGGAAGCGTGTGCGCGGCGCCCGCTACTACAACGTTCAGCTCTACCGGGGCACCCGGAAGGTGCTGAGCGCCTGGCCGAGCCGGCCGCGCCTGCGGCTGCACCGCCGCTGGCGGTACGCGGGCAGGCGCTTGCGCCTCGGGCCCGACACCTACCAGTGGTACGTCTGGCCGGGCTACGGCCGGCGGGCGCAACGCCGCTACGGCCTGCTGCTCGGGACGCGCCGCTTCGCCGTCATCCGCCCGCCCGCGCGATGATGCCCCGCGGTGCGCTGCGTGTACCTCGACCTCGACGCCACGCTGCTCGGCGAGCGCGGCTCGCTGCTGCTCGACGGCGAGGGCGCGGTGTCGCTGCTCGGCGCGCGGGCCATCGAGGCGTGCCTGCGCGCCGACGTCGAGGTCGTCCTCATGTCCGGCCGGCGCAAGGACGGCGTGGCCGTGCCCGCGCGGCTGTTCGGCCAGCGGTCGTACATCTTCGAGGTCGGCGCGTGCCTGGTGCTCGACGGGGAGGAGCACTGGCTGACGGGCGACCTGCTGCCCGGTGAGCGCGGCTCGATCCACGCGCAGATCGCTGCGTCGGGCGCTCCCGACCTGCTGCTCGAGCACTTCGCCGGCCGCCTCGAGTACCACGCGCCCTGGCACGAGGGCCGCGAGGTCTCGCACCTGTTCCGCGGGCAGGTCGACGCCTTCGAGGCCGACGACGTGCTCGACGCCCACGGCCACGGCGCGCTGCGCCTCGTCGACAACGGCGAGGCCCACTACCGCTCGCCGACGCTGGCCGACCTCGAGCGCCCGCGCGCCTACCACCTGCTGCCGGCCGGTGCGACCAAGGCCGGCGCCGTGGCCGCGCACATGCGCGCTCGTGGGTACGAGCGCGCCGACTGCATCGCGATCGGCGACTCGCGCGAGGACCTGTCGGTGGGCGCGCGGGTGGGCACGTTCTGGCTCGTGGCCAACGCGCTCGAGCGCGATCCGACGATCCGCGAGGCGATCGACCCGCGCGTGGCCACCGTGCGCATCACCGAGGACGGCTACGGCCCCGGGGTGTACGAGGCGGTCATCACCACGCTGGCCGAGGCGCGATGAGGCGGGTGGGGCTGCTCGCCGTCGCGGCCGTGGGCGCCGCACTGGCCGGCGCGCCGGCGGCGCTCGCGCACGACGGAGGCGTGCCCGCCCCGCGGGCGGAGCGGATCGGCCGCTCGGTGGAGGGTCGGCCGATCGGCGTGGTGCGGATCGGTGACCCGGCCGCCCCGCGCAAGTTGCTCGTGGTCGGGTGCATCCACGGCGACGAGTGCGCCGGACGCGACGTGGTCGAGCGCCTGCGCGGGCGCGGCGCGGCGCCCGCCGGCGTCGAGCTGCTGCTCGTGCGCAACCTGAACCCAGACGGGCTGCGGCGCGGCACGCGCCAGAACGCGCGCGGGGTGGACCTCAACCGCAACTCGTCCCAGGACTGGCGCTTCCTGGGGCCGCGTGGAACGCGCTACCACGCCGGCGCGCGCCCGTTCTCGGAGCCCGAGAGCCGCGCCATCCGCGCGCTGATCCTCGACGAGCGCCCGGTGGCGACGATCTGGTACCACCAGCCGCTGGCGCTCGTCGTGCTGCCCGAGATTGGCGGCAACGCGCTCGCGCGCAGGTACGCGAGCCTGACGGGGTTGGCCGCACGCTCACTCGGGACGATCCCCGGCAGCCTGTCGCGCTGGCAGAACGCGCGCGTGCGGCCGGGCAGCTCGATCGTCGTCGAGCTGGCGGCCGGGCGGCTGACCGACGCCCAGGAGCGCCGGCACGCGGAGGCGGTGCTGGCCGTCGCAGCCCCCCGCGGCGCCTGACCGGCGAGAGCGGTCAGGCCGCGTCAGGCCGACGCGCGGCGGGGGAGCCGCAGCCCGTGCCGCGCGGCGCGGCGCTCGCCGGTGGCGGCGCTCAGGTGCCGGGCGCGCAGGCGCAGGAGCTCGACGGCGATGGCCGAGGGCCGGAACGGGTCGGCGACCACGCGGCCGTCGTCGAGGGCGAGCGCGGCCCACGGCTCGTCGGCGACGACGGCCACGAGCACCTCGCCGCGCAGCGGGCGGGCCGAGTCCAGCGCGGCCAGGCGCGCGACGGCCGGGTCGTCGCTCGCCACACCGCGGTGAATCACGACGGACGATGAGAGAAGGTCAGTTTGTGTTGCAGGAATGTATGGCATTGTGCGATCCTCTTGTCGATCTGCTCCTCATTCTATGGCCCTGTACGACTGAATCAATGTCATACAAAGTTGATCTGACCGACCTCAGGCGGGACGACGGCACGCTGACCGCGACGCTGGCCGAGCGCATCGCCGCCGACATCGAGCGCGGCATCCTCGAGCCCGGCGCAAAGCTGCCGACCACGCGCGAGCTGGCCGCGGCCGCGTCGATCAATCACCTCACCGCGGCGCGCGTGTACCGGCGACTGGCCGAGCAGGGGTACGTCGCCGCCCACGTCGGTCGCGGCACGTTCGTCCGCGCGCACCCGCGCGTCGAGGGCGGCGCCGACGACGACGACTGGCAGCTCGGCGCGCTTCCCGCGCGGCCGGGCAGCTACTCCGAGCAGATGCTCGCCGAGTCGCTCGGCATCGGGCGCGACGCGATCCCCCTGGCCACCGGCTTCCCAGCCGACTCCCTGCTGCCCGCGCCGGAGTTCGCCGAGCTGGCGGCGGCGATCGCCGCCGACGGGGATGCCGGCCTCCAGTATCTGCCCGTCGAGGGGCTGCCGGAGCTGCGCGCGCGCCTGGCCGAGCTGGGCGCACCGACCGGCTGGGCCCGGGACCCCGAGGAGATCGTCGTCACCACCGGCGCGCGGCAGGGACTCGACCTCGTCGCCCGCGCGGTGCTCGGGCCGGGCGACGTCGCCGTCATCGAGTCACCCGCGTTCGCCGGCGCGCTGACCTCTCTGCAGGCCACCGGCGCGCGCGTCCTGCCGGTCGCCGTCGACGACGATGGCTTCGACGTGTCGGCCCTGGAGCGGCTGCTCGCCCGTCACGAGATCCGCCTCGTCGTGCTCCAGACCGCATGCCAGAACCCGACGGGCCTGACCCTGTCCGATGCGCGCCGCACGCGGCTGGCGGCGCTCGCGCGCGAGCGCGGCTTCTTCATCCTCGAGGACGGCGTCTACGCGACGATGCCGTTCGAGGGCTCCGAGGCGACGCGGCTGCGTGCGCTGGCGCCGGCCCACGTCATCTACGTCGACTCGCTGTCCAAGACGCTCGGCGGCGGCCTGCGCGTCGGCTGGATCGCCGCGCGTGGCCCGATCCACGCCCGCCTCGTGCGCCTGAAGATGGACTCCGACCTGCACAGTGCGGGGCTGCCCCAGCGCCTGGCCGCGGCCTGGCTGGCCGGCGGCCGCCACGGCGAGCACCTGCGACGCGTCATCCCGATCTACCGCCGGCGGCGCGACGTGCTCCTCGAAGCGCTCGAGCGCCACCTCGGCGACGAGGCGACCTGGATCGTGCCCGGGGGCGGCCAGCACGTCTGGGTGACCCTGCGCCGCGCGATCGACGAGCGCGCCCTCTACGGCGAGGCGCTGCGCGCCGGCGTGGCCTTCCTGCCCGGCGGGGCCACGCAGCCCGAGCCGGCGGCGCGCACCAGCCTCCGCCTGTCGTTCTCCTACGTCGATCCGGAGCTGTTCGACGAGGGCGTCCGCCGCCTGGCCCGCGCGCTGCGCTCGGTGCACCGGCGGCAGGCGGTGGGGGCCACGGCGCCGGTGTCCTGACACCCGGGCCCGTTCCCGATCGTGATCGGGAACGGCGCCCGCAGCGTCGCGCGTCCTCGAGACCGTCGGCATCCTCGTCCTGCTCGCCGGGCTCGATCAGCCGCTGGTGCTGCTGGTCGTCTCCGCGTGCGGCGATGACCATGTTCTGGCGGGCCGGGCTCGTCCGTCCCGGTCGTGCGCGGTCGCACCGGCCACGGGCTGCCGGCCGACCGCGCCCCGCCCTCACTCGAGCAGCTCGCAGCCGTTGGCCTTGGCGACGGCCGCGACGTGCTCCCAATCGGGCTCCTCGTCCGACGGAGGCGGCAGCGTTCGGTGCTCCGCGGGGACGCTCATCCCGCGGATGAGCTCCTCGAAGCCGCCCGGGGTCATGATGAACAGCATCCGGCAGCCGGCGTCGCCGACCGTGTAGCGGTGTGGGATGTCGCGTGGGCCGAACGCGAAGTCGCCGGCGGTCGCCTCGATCGTGGTGTCGCCGACCTCGAACGTGACGTCGCCCTCGAGGATCCAGAAGCCCTCGTCCTCGCGATGGTGGACGTGCAGCGGCCCGGCCATGTTCGGCGGCTCGGTGATCTCGATGACGCTCAGCAGGCCGTCAGTCTGCTCGGCGGTCACCTTGATCTCCGCCAGAGCGCCGAACCACCACCTCGCCTCGCCCTCTCCGCGGCGTGTCGCCATCGGCTCCAGCACCTTCGTGTCCTGGGTCATGCGCCCTCCGTTCTTGACGTGTCGAGGTTCAGGAGCGAGATCGTCGAGCGCCACGCTCCGTCGCTTCCGCGCCGCAGGACGTGGATGCCGCCCTCGGCGACGACGAGTGCCGTGTCGCGCGTCTGGAGCACCCGCCCGGGCCGCGCGACGTAGGTGCATCCGCGAGCCCACAGCTCGGCGATCGCGTGGCCGATCGCCTCGCGGCCGCGGGCCTCCAGGCCCGCGCTCCCCATGAGCACCGCGCCGTCGTCGAACACCGCGTCGAATCCCGCGCGATCGCGCAGCACGAAGGCGTCCTCCAACAGGTTGTCCAGCTCCTCGGGCGTTCGCGCTCCGGCGGTCATGGGCCCAAGCTAGGCGGCGCCGCCGAGCCGGGCCATACCAGGAAGCTGGTGTTCCCTCGGGCGCGCCGCAGACGTAGATTCCTCGTCATGACGTCGTACGCGATCGAGCGCGCGCACGATCGGGTCGTCGCGCTGGCGGGTCGCGGGCTCGATCTCGTGAGCTTCTGGCGCGAGGCGACCGCGATCATCGAGCCGGTGATCCCGCACCTCATGGGCCCGTGCTGGTACACGCTGGATCCCGCGTCGCTGCTCATCACGAGTCACTTCAACGACGAGATGCCCGAACTGCCGCCGGAGTCGCTGGCGCTCGAGTACTACGAGGACGACGTCAACAAGCTGGCCGACGTCGTTCGCTCCCGGAGCGGGCTCTCGACGCTCCACGAGGCGACGGGAGGCGATCCGAGCTCGAGCCCGCGATGGCGGGCGAACATGCAGCTGGGCGGCGACCAGGAGCTGATCGCCGGCCTGCGCACGGCCTCGGGCCACGCCTGGGGCGGCCTCGGGCTCTACCGCGAGCCGGGAGCGCCGATGTTCGATCCCGACGAGCTCGGCTTCGTGCGCGCGATCACCCCATCGCTGGCCGAGGGCGCCAGGCGGGCGCTGCTGCTCGGCGAGGCGATGGAGCCGGAGGGCCCGCAGGCCCCGGGGCTGCTCGTCCTGTCCGCGACGTGGGAGGTCGAATCGGCGACGCCGGGCGTCGAGCGCTGGCTGTCCGACCTTCCCGACGGCGACTGGGACCGCGGACGGCTGCCGCCCGCCGTGCTGGCCGTCGCGGGGAGGGCCCTGCGCTCGGCGGAGGGCCGGGACGAGCCGGGAGAGGTCGCGCTGGCGCGGGTGCTCACGCGTTCGGGGACGTGGGTCGTCCTGCACGGCGCGACGCTCGTCAGCGACGGCGGCCGGCGCATCGCCGTGATCGTCGAGCCCGCCCACCCCGCGCGCATCGCGCCGCTGCTGATGTCGGCCTACGGGCTCACAGAGCGCGAGCAGGACGTGACCCGCCTGGTCCTCCAGGGCGAGTCGACGGCGACCATCGCCGAGCGGCTGGTCGTGTCGGCGCACACCGTCCAACAGCACCTGAAGAGCATCTTCGAGAAGACCGGCGTGCACAGTCGCCGCGATCTCGTGGGCAAGGTCTTCTTCGCCTACTACGAGCCGCGGCTGCGCGACAACGAGTCACGCGTGCCGCAGGACAAGCCGTTGCGTGGCGGCCCGATGCCCCCGGCTCACCGGGAGTCAACGCCCGCGCGGACGTGGGCGAACGCCTCGTCGACGCCTGATACGCAGGATCATCGACGCGGTTAAGCTCCGTCGGACGCTCCCGGGTTTCCGCGTACGCCCGAATTTGGCGCTTCGGCGGGCGGTTTGGCCGGCACGGGGTGCTCCGGTTGGTCCAACATCTCCTTGAGGTGACGGCCAAGCAGGGGGAGCCGGTCCGACGCGGAACAGCCCGATTGAGATGATCCGCGTGCCGGACCGCGCGACCAGTCGACTTGGCATGCTCACCGTGAGTGACCCATCACACGCCGCCGGGCCCGTGGCCGGAGAGGTGCGCGACCAGGGCCGGGGCCGGGGCCGGGTGCTCGGGCTCGTCGCCGCTGCGGCCGCCGTTGCCCTCCTGAACGCGAACCCGGCCATGGCCCAGGACCTCCAGGGGGCGACGGTTGAAGCAGCGGGCCAGGCCCGCGCCGTGGCCGAGGAGCCACCGCAGCCCGCGGCATCCACCACGGGGCCGGACGACCCGGGCGTGACCGCGTCAGCGTCAGCGCCAGCGCCGGCTCCCGCGACTCCGCCGGAGTCGACCACGGCCGCGACGCCTCCGGCTCCAGCGGC